>CAWHEN010000010.1:0-388823 GCA_963828595.1 uncultured beta proteobacterium | reverse complement strand
ACCAGGACCAAGCCCGGCGGGTCGAGATACTGCGCTTCCACGGCATAAGCTACCTGGCCGACCGCACGCGCGACGTCGCGTTTCCAGGCGGCAAGTTCAACCTGCCCGACGTCAACGCCCGCATCGGTTACGCCGCAGATCGAGCGACTGCAGGAGTTTCTGGCCCGGCGTCGCGTATTGGTCGACCGCTACTTCGCGCGCTTTGGCGACCGACCCGGCCTGCGTGCTGCCGCCGCAGCCGGCAGGCGCGGACGACGGCCATTCCTGGAACATGTTCTGCATCCTGCTGCCGCTTGCGCGCATGTCGATCGACCGCAGCGGCTTCCGCAACGCGATGGAGGCGCGCGGGATCGGTACCGGCGTTTCGTACGAAGCGCTGCATCTTTGCACGCTTGGCCGACGCTTCGGCGGTCGCGAAGGCCAGTTTCCGAATGCCGAGCGCATCGCGCGCGAGACGGTGACATTACCCTTGCACACCGGACTTCTGGAAGCGGAGGTCGACCGGGTATGCGAGGCCGTCGCCGCGATCATCGCGGCGACGGGAAAGTGACGATGGCCCTGCCGCAGGCTTTCGGTCGTGATTCCCGTCTACAACGAGGAGGCCGGGCTGGCGGCGCTGTTCGAGCGTCTGTATCCGGCGCTCGACAAGCTGGCCGTGCCTTACGAAGTGATCTTCATCAACGACGGCAGCCGCGACCGTTCCGCGGCCATGTTGCGCGAGACCAGTTCCAGCGGCGGCCCGATGTGACGCGCGTGGTCCTGTTCAACGGCAACTTCGGCCAGCACATGGCCATCATGGCGGGCTTCGAGCAGTGCCGCGGCAGCGCGTCGTCACGCTGGACGCCGATCTGCAGAATCCGCCGGAAGATATCGCGCAAGCTGCTGGCGACGATGGACGAGGGCCACGACTACGTCGGCTGCATCCGCCGCCAGCGCGCGAGGATTCATGGTGGCGCCACGTCGCCTCGAAGCGCGATGAACCGGCTGCGCGAACGCATCACCCGCATCAAGATGACCGACCAGGGCTGCATGCTCCGCGCCTACAGCCGCGACATCGTGCACACGATCAACGGCTGCGCGCGAGGTCAACACCTTCATCCCGGCGCTGGCCTACACCTTCGCGCACAATCCGACCGAAGTCGTGGTCGCGCACGAGGAGCGCGCCGCGGGCGAATCGAAGTATTCGCTGTACAGCCTGATCCGGCTCAACTTCGACCTGATGACCGGCTTTTCGCTGGTGCCGCTGCAGATGTTCTCGATGCTCGGCATGCTGGTCTCGGCCGTCGCGCTGGTGACTACCTCGCCGTCATCGTCGAACGCGCTGCTGCTCTCCGGCTGGCGCGAGGGTCTGGTCACGCTGTATCGCGACATCCTCGCCTTCTTCCTGATCGGCATGGCGCTGTTCGGCGTCGGCCTGCTCGGCGAGTACGTCGGCCGCATCTACCAGCAGGTGCGCGACCGGCCGCGCTTCACCGTGCAGGCGGTGCTGGAAAGAACCGAAGCCGCGCCCGACGCACCGCCCGGCCGGGCGATTCGCTGCGCTAAGCGCGCAGCCTGCGTCCACGGCACCCTGCTGCATCCGTCATGACCCGCGCCGTCGTCTTCGCGCTATCACAATGTCGGCGTGCGCTGCCTGAAGGTGCTGCTGGCGCACGGCGTGGAAGTCCCGCTGGTGGTCACGCACGAGGACAGCCCGACGAGACCATCTGGTTCGACAGCGTCGCCCGCGCTGGCCGGCGTGCACGGCATTCCGACCATCACGCCCGACGACCCGAATGCGCCGGACGTCGTCGCGCGGATCGCGCGCTGCGCGTCCGGACTTCATCTTTTCCTTCTACTACCGGCGAATGCTCGCACCGGCGCTGCTGGCGATCGCGCCGCGCGGCGCGCTGAACATGCACGGCTCGCTGCTGCCGAAATATCGCGGCCGGGCGCCGGTGAACTGGGCGATCATCCACGGCGAAACCGAGACCGGCGCGACGCTGCACTACATGGCCGACAAACCGGACAACGGCGACATCGTCGCGCAGACGCGCGGTGCCGATCCTGCCCGACGACATCGCCGTCGAGGTGTTCGACAAGGTGACGGTCGCGGCCGAGATGGCGCTGCATCGCGCGCTGCCAGCGCTGCTGGCCGGCACGGCGCCGCGGATCCCGCAGGATCCTCGCCAGGGCGCGCTACTTCGGCGGCCGCAAGCCCGAAGACGGCGTCATCGACTGGTCGCAGAGCGCACGGCGCGATCCACAATCTGGTGCGCGCCGTCGCGCCGCCCTACCCCGGGCGCGCACGCTGCATCGACGGCCATCCGGCGCGGCTCCTGCGCACGCGCGTGCTCGACGCCGCGGCGCCGGCCGATCATCGACGCCGGCGTTCGACGTCGCCGACGAGCGCATCACCGGTGCGCTGCGGCGGCGGCGGAATCCTGCACGTGCTCGAACTGGAGATCGACGGCGCGCATCGTCGGTCCCGCGCGCATTCGCGCGATGGCGGGCGAGCGCATGCGGCGGCAGTTCCCGGTAGAATCGGCGCGCAAGAACCGGCGGCCGCGCCGGATCAGGCAACCTAGACCATGCCAAGAAATCCTGATCCTCGGCGTCAACGGCTTCATCGGCCACCATCTGTCCCAGCGCATCATCGCCACGACCGACTGGGAGGTCTACGGCATGGACATGCAGACCGAGCGCATCGCCGATCTGCTGCCGGAACAAGCGCTTCCATTTCTTCGAAGGCGACATCACGATCAACAAGGAGTGGATCGAGTACCACGTCAAGAAATGCGACGCGGTGCTGCCGCTGGTGGCGATCGCCACGCCGGCCACCTACGTGAAGCGAGCCGCTGCGGGTGTTCGAGCTCGACTTCGAGGCCAACCTGCCGATCGTCCGCGCCTGCGTGCAGCTACAGGAAGCACATGGTCTTCCCGTCGACCTCCGAGGTCTACGGCATGTGCGCGGACGCGCGAGTTCGACCCGGAGAATTCCGACCTGGTGCTGGGCCCGATCAACAAGCCGCGCTGGATCTACGCCTGCGCCAAGCAGCTGATGGACCGCGTGATCCACGCCTACGGCATGCAGGAAGGGCTCGACTACACGCTGTTCCGGCCGTTCAACTGGATCGGCGCCGGGCCTGGATTCGATCAACACCGCCAAGGAAGGCAGCTCGCGCGTGATCACCCAGTTCCTCGGCCACATCGTGCGCGGCGAGCCGATCAAGCTGGTCGACGGCGGCACGCAGAAGCGCGCCTTCACCTACATCGACGACGGCATCGTCGGCGCTGATGAAGATCATCGCCAACGAGAACGGCATCGCCACCGGCAAGATCTACAACATCGGCAACCCGCGCAACAACTACTCGGTCAGGGAGCTGGCGGAGATGATGCTGGATCTGGCGCTGACCTACCCCGAATACCGCGACACCGCGACGCCAGGTCGAGCTGGTCGACACGACCGTCGGACGCAGTACTACGGCAAGGGCTACCAGGACGTGCAGAACCGCGTGCCCAAGATCGCCAACACCTGCGCCGAACTCGACTGGGAGCCGAAGGTGACGATGGAGGACGCGCTGAAGCGCATCTTCGACGCCTATCGCGGCCAGGTCGCCGAGGCGCGGCAGCTGGTCGAATGACGACTGGACACCGAGTCGGCTGCAATCGCCGACTGCGCCTCGTAACGCATCCGCCTCGGAACCGCGGTGACGCATCCTGGCGTTGAAGATCGACGTCGACACGCTGCGCGGCACGCGCGAAGGCGTGCCGGCACTGGTCGATCTGCTGCGCCGCCATCAGGCCGGCGCGACCTTCCTGTTCAGCCTCGGGCCGGACCACACCGGGCGCGCGATCAAGCGCATGTTCCGGCCCGGATTCTTCAGCAAGGTGCGCCGCACCTCCGTCGTTCGCGCATTACGGCGTGATGACGCTGCTGTACGGCACCGCGCTGCCGGGGCCCGACATCGGCCGGCGCGCCGCCGACACGATGCGCGCGGTGCGCGACGCAGGCTTCGAGACCGGCATCCATTGCTGGGACCACGTCAAATGGCAGGACGGCGTCGCCGGCGCCGACGCCGACTGGACCGGCGAGCAGATGCGGCGCGCCTGCGAGCGCTACGCCGAAATCTTCAAGGAGCCGCCGCGCGTGCATGGCGCCGCCGGCTGGCAGATGAACGTCCATGCGCTGCGGCTGACGCAGGTCCTGGGCTTCGACTACTGCTCGGACAGCCGCGGCACGCATCCGCCACCTGCCGGTGTGGAACGCCGAGATCGTCCGCTGCCCGCAACTGCCGACCACGCTGCCGACGCTCGACGAGCTGATCGGCATCGACGGCGTCGACCGCGGACGACGTCGCCGGCACACCTGCTCGCACTGACTCACCCGCCAGGAAGCGACGGCCCGCACCGAGCCACGTCTTCACGCTGCACGCGGAACTCGAGGGCATGCGTCTCGCGCCGGTGCTCGAACGCCTGCTCGCCGGCTGGAAGGCGCAGGGCTACCGGCTGTCGTCGCTGCGGCGCCTGTACGAGACGCTCGAGCCGATGGCGCTGCCGCGCTGCGAGGTCGGCCTGGACCCGGTGCCCGGCCGCAGCGGTACCTGTGCTGTGCCAGCGACGGGAGTTCCTCGCCGACGTCGATCTCGCGCGAGCCGCCTAGGCGAATCGCGCCGATCGAGCCTCGTTCCATCAACCATTGCCGGAGCATGCCATGCCGAACACCAAAGTCGCCGACTTCAGCGCACCGTCCACCGCGGGAACATTCCGCCTGTCCGAGCACCGCGGCCATCCGGTGGTCCTGTACTTCTATCCGAAGGACAATACGCCGGGCTGCACGACCGAGGGCGCCAATTTCCGCGATCTCCACAAGGCGTTCGTTCGCGCCGGCGCCGTCGTCGCCGGCGTCTCGCGCGACAGCCTGAAATCGCACGAAGGTTTCAAGGCGAAGATGGGCTTTCCTTTCGATCTGATCTCCGATCCCGACGAAAAGCTCTGTGCGCAGTTCGGCGTGATCAAGATGAAGAACATGTACGGCAGGAAGGTGCGCGGCATCGAGCGCAGCACCTTCCTGATCGACGGCAACGGCGCGCTGGCGCGCGAGTGGCGCGGCGTCAAAGTGCCCGGGCATGCCGACGAGGTGCTCGAAGTGGTCAAGGCGCTCTAGCGCCGCGGATGCGGTAACAGCGCGCCAGAGCGGCACCGGCGACGTCCGTGTCCCCTTCTCACCACAATCGCTGCGGTCGACAGGCGCCGGTGGCTACAATAGCTTGTGTTCCCGCGCGAGCTGTTCTACGATGGGGCCGGTACCCACCGCCCCGCTAAGCCCGAAGGAGGCCCATGGTCGAGCGCAAACTTCGTCTCGCGCCCCAAGTCACCAAGATCAGCAAGACCCCATCCTCCAAGCTGTTCGTGCTCGACACCAATGTGCTGATGCACGATCCGACCAGCCTGTTCCGCTTCGAGGAGCACGACATCTTCCTGCCGATGCTCACGCTCGAGGAACTCGACGACAACAAGAAAGGCATGACCGAAGTCGCGCGCAACGCGCGCCAGGCCAGCCGCTTCCTCGACGAGCTGGTCACCGCGGCGATCGCGATCAGCGACGGCATCGACGCAGGCATCGCCGCTGAAGCCGCAGAGCGGCGGCGCGGCGACCGGCCGCCTGTTCCTGCAGACCGAGGCGATCACGGCGACGCTGCCGCCGTCGCTGGCCGGCGGCAAGGCCGACAACCAGATCATCGCCGTGGTCATGCACCTGCAGCAGGCGCAGCCGAAGCGCCAGGTCATCCTGGTGTCCAAAGACATCAACATGCGCATCAAGGCGCGCGCGCTGGGCATCGCGGCCGAGGACTATTTCAACGACAAGGTGCTCGAAGACACCGACCTGCTCTACACCGGCATGCGCGAGCTGCCGGCCGACTTCTGGGACACGCACGGCAAGGACATGGAGTCGTGGCAGCAGGGCGGCCACACCTTCTACCGCGTCACGGGCCCGCTGTGCCCGACCTGCTGGTCAACGAATTCGTCTACCTCGAAGGCAAGGGCCGGGAGACGCCGCTCTACGCGATGGTGCAGGGAAGTCAGCGGCCAGCACCGCGCTGCTGCAGACGCTGAACGACTACACGCACCAGAAGAACAACGTCTGGGGCATCACCGCGCGCAACCGCGAGCAGAATTTCGCGCTCAACCTGCTGATGAATCCCGACATCGACTTCGTCACGCTGCTCGGCCAGGCCGGCACCGGCAAGACGCTGCTGACGCTGGCCGCCGGACTGATGCAGACGCTCGAATTCAAGGTCTATTCCGAAATCATCATGACCCGCGTGACCGTGCCGGTCGGCGAGGACATCGGCTTCCTGCCCGGGACCGAAGAAGAAAAGATGACGCCGTGGATGGGCGCGCTGGAGGACAATCTCGACGTGCTCAACAAGACCGACGACGAAGCGCGGCGAATGGGGCCGCGCCGCGACGCGCGACCTGATCCGCTCGCGCATCAAGATCAAGTCGCTCAACTTCATGCGCGGCCGCACCTTCATCAACAAATACCTGATCATCGACGAGGCGCAGAACCTGACGCCGAAGCAGATGAAGACGCTGATCACGCGCGCCGGCCCCGGCACCAAGGTGGTGTGCCTGGGCAACATCGCGCAGATCGACACGCCCTACCTGACCGAGGGCAGCTCCGGGCTGACCTACGTCGTCGACCGCTTCAAGGGCTGGTCGCACAGCGGCCATGTCACGCTGATGCGCGGCGAGCGCTCGCGGCTGGCCGACCACGCGGCGGAAATCCTGTAGCGCGGTGATGCGTCGTCGAACCGCATCGGGCCGACGGCGCATCGTCGGGAGACTGGCCGGCCCGCTGCATCCGGACCGGAAGAACGACCGAGGTCAGCATCGTCGTGCCCGTCTACAACGAGGAGGCGGGACTCGCGGCATTCTGGGCGCGGCTCACGCCGGTCCTGGACTCTCTCGCTTGCCGCGCGGAAGTGGTCTTCGTCGACGACGGCAGCAGCGACGGCACGCTGGCGCAACTCCTGTCGCTGCGGCATCTCGATGCGCGCGTGCGCATCGTCAGCCTGTCACGCAACTTCGGCAAGGAAATCGCGCTGACTGCCGGCCTCGATCACGCCGGTGGCGACGCGGTCATTCCGATCGACGCCGATCTGCAGCACCCGCCGGAGGTCATCGCCGAGCTCGTCGCTCGTTGGCGCGACGGCAGCGATATCGTCATTGCCTTGCGCCGCGACCGCGCGACCGACGGCCTGCTGCGCCGAGCCGCGTCGTCGCTGTTTCACCGCGTTTTCGCGCGGCTGACGACAGTGCCGGTAACCCGCGACGCAGGCGATTTCCGCCTGATGTCGCGCCCGGTCGTCGACGCGCTGCGGCGGCTGCCCGAGCGCACGCGATTCATGAAGGGACTCTATGCCTGGGTCGGCTTTCCGCCAGACGACGGTTTCCTACGACATCGAGCCGCGGCTCGAAGGCCGGTCCAATATGGCGTCTGGCGGCTGTGGCGGCTGGCCCTCGACGGCATCACGTCGTTCAGCTCGCTGCCGCTCAAGGTTGGAGCGTCGTCGGGTCTGGTGTTCGCGCTTGCGGCGCTGGCCTACGGCGCCTACCTGGTCGGGCGCACGATCGTGCACGGCATCGACGTGCCCGGCTATGCATCGCTGATGGTGATGATCCTGTTTCTCGGCGGGCTGCAGCTGCTTTCGCTGGGCATCATCGGCGAATACCTGGGCCGCGTGTACGACGAGGTCAAGGCGCGGCCGCTGTACGTCGTGCGGCAGCGCATCGGGTTCGATCGCGACGACCAGAGCCCCGACTGATTCGGCGCGGCCGATGCCGACGCTGCTGCACAGGTTTGGCCGCTTC
This sequence comes from uncultured beta proteobacterium, assembly GCA_963828595.1. GTDB lineage: Bacteria > Pseudomonadota > Gammaproteobacteria > Burkholderiales > Casimicrobiaceae > PALSA-1003. Next base: position 380,965 of record CAWHEN010000010.1, on the reverse strand, counting down.
GCGGTCGTCGGCGCAGTCGCGACCGCGACGCACGCGGCTGTTTTTGCCGCGGCGATCGAGGCGGCGCATATCGAGCCGGTACTTGCCACCGCGCTGGCCTTTGTCATTGCGATGCTGACCGGTTTCGCGCTGAACCGGCGATGGACTTTCGCCGTGCGCGATGCGCCAACGCGACGGCTATGGCGCTACGCGTTCGCGGCGCTCGCGGGCCTCGCGCTCAACACAGCGATCATGTACTGCGTCGTGCATCTGCTGCACGCTCGCCGTATCTCGGCCTGGCGGCGGCGATCGTGATCGTCCCGCCGGTAAGCTTCGCGCTCAACCATTTCTGGGTCTTTCGCGAGCCGGCGCCGCGAGGATGACGCCAAGCGCATGAGCTACGCGATCGACGTGCCGGCACGGCGCTATGCGACGGCTCGACGCCCGAGCCGAGCCGACATGGCGCCATCGTCACGGCGTTCATGGCGATCTAAATCGCCAGCAGCTACTTCGGCGCCGCCGGTCCGGATACGACCCGCGACGTCGCCGCGGCACTGGCGATCAGCGACTTGGGCGCGCTGCCGCTGCAGGGCCCCCTGCTCGCGGGCACCTCGCACTTGGGACCGCTGTGGTTCTATCTATTGTCGCTGCCGATGATGCTGCCCCGCTCGTGGGTTAGCGTCGCCGTTTTTGTTTCCGCCATCGGCAGCCTGCAATTTCCGCTCGCTTATGCGGCCGGACGGCGCCTGATCGATCGGCGCTTCGGCCTCCTGTGGTGCGCGCTGCTGGCGCTGCCCGGATGGGGAAGCTTTCAGCTGGTCGGCTTTTCGCACACCAACATGGTGCCAACCTGCAGCATGCTGGTGCTCTACGCGCTGGTGCGCCTCGCGCAGCAGCGGCGGCCGCGCTGGCTGGTGGTCGCGGCGGTTGCATTTTCCCTGGCGCTGCACGCACATCCGACGACGATCGTCCTCGCGCCGATGATCGCCATCGTCGCGCTTCTCGCGATGCCGAACGTCGGCGCGTTGCTGCGCTGGAGCGTGCTTGCGACACTGGTCGCTCTTCTGCCGTTCGCACCGCTGTTCGCCGACCGGACTGCCATGGCCGCGCCGCTGGCCGCGCAAGTCGCCGAGTACGTCGGCAGCACGATGCAGGCGTCCAATCTGCTCGGCACCGGACCGCTGTTGTGGGCGATGCTGGCGCGCGGCCCGCGTATCGTCGCTCACGCCTTTGTGGCGATCGTCCCCGGGTTACCCGTGGCCGCGGTCGTCGCCGTCCTCGCGCTCGAGCTGGCAGCGCTGGCCGGACTCCTGTTCGCGGTCAGGCGCCAGCCGCTGCCTGTCGCTGCGGCTCTGCTCGCAACCGTTGCCGCCGCCGCGCTGATCGCGTGGCTGCGTCCGGCGACGCCGTTCTACATGACTTATGCGCTGCTGCCGTTTGTCGCCGCGCTCGGTGCGCTGGGTCTGTACGGACTTTGCGCCGGCCTGCAACAGCGCGGGTCGGCGCTGCTGGCCGGCATCGTCAGCCTCGCGCTGCTGTTGCATGCCGTCTTTGCCGTCGGCATCGCCGCGACGATCGCCTCGGGCGACGTCGCGCTCGACGTCGCATCGCGGCTCGACATCAAGCAGAGCGATGCGACGCCGGCGCTGGCCGAGCCCTGGTTGCCCGCGCATGCGGTCGACGCAAGCGGCGCATTCCTCTGTCGCCTGCAAGGTCCAATCGTGCTCCATGGAGCGTACGCGTATCTCGAGCAAGTGTATCTCGGCTTGGATCACCGCCTGCATTGCGGCATACTCGACGTCCGTCTAGCGGGCATCGAGCCCGCCACCGGCGCCCACCTGGTTGGGATCGCGCGGCCCGCATGGCGCGCGCTGGGCTGGACGCCGCCGATCACTCTCGGCGGGATTGGAGTGACGCATGCCGCAGAGGTGCTGTGGCCCACGCGAGGCCTGCCGCCGCCCGCCGGCAGCGTCTATCCTCCTCCGGCGATCGCGCTGCTGCCGATGCGCACCGTCGCTGTCGATGCGACCGTGCAGGGCGACCGTGCGCTGATCGTCGCCTTCCCCTATGTGCCGTGGATGATTCCGCCGCAAGTCGAGGTCAGCGCCAATGGGATTGCACGCGCGCCCCTGGCGCGCGACGTCGCCGGAGCGGTCTACGCATGCCACGAATGCGTTGGCGCCGCGGCGGTCGCGTGGCACGTCTCGATCGCCTCGTCGGCACCCGATCGGGTCGATGTCGTCACGATCGCGCCGCCGCGACGCGAATGAGTGCTTGCGCCGGCGCGGCACCGGGAGCGCAGTCGCTGGCGAAATGCATGGCAATGCTCTGCCTAGTCGCGCTGGTCGCCGCCTGCAGCGAGGAACCGAAGCGGCCTGACCTGGGCCGGCTCTACCGGGTCGGCGACATCGATACGACGCCGGTCATCGTCATCCCGGGCGTATTCGGCTCGCGACTGCGCGACCGGGTCAGCGGCGTCGAAGTCTGGCCCGGCACGTCGAACGACATCCTGTTCGGCGAGTATCGGAATATCGCGCTCGACTTCGACCCCGTGACGCTGCAGGTCAGGAGCGACAAGCTCGAAGCCTACGGCATCGCCGAAATGGCGCTGGGCCGCGACTTCTACGGCCAGATCATCGACACCTTGCATCGCTTCGGCGGTTATGTTCCCGGAACACCGGGTACGGCGGCGCCTCGGGGCGAGCGCCGCTACTACATCTTTCCATACGACTGGCGGCAGGACAACGTCGAAGCCGCGCGCGGGCTCGATCGCCTGATCGAAGCGATCCGCCGCGACTACGCCGATCCGTCGTTGCGGGTCGACATCGTCGCGCACAGCATGGGCGGCCTGATCGCGCGCTACTACCTGCGCTACGGCACCGTCGACGTGCTCGACGGCAGCGAGCAGCAGGTTACGCTGTACGGCACGACGCGCGTGCGCAAACTGGTGCTGCTCGGAACGCCGAACATGGGCTCGGCCTCGTCGCTGCACGCCTTCCTGATCGGCGAGCCGGTCGGACTCAAGCGGATTCCGCAGGAAGTGCTGGCGACGCTGCCTTCCGGCTACCAGCTGTTCCCGCACCCGCTGGTCACCTGGCTGATCGACATCACCGGCGCGCCGCTCGACGACGAGCTATTCGACGGGGCGACCTGGCGCCGCTATCGCTGGTCGATCTTCGATCGCGCGGTCGAGGCGCGGATCCGCGCTGCGCGCGGCGCCGACGCCGACGCGTACATCGCGGCGCTGCAACGCTATTTCGATTACCGGCTCGAGCGCGCCCGTCGGTTCATGTGGGCGCTGTCGACGCCGGAGCCGGCCACGCCGATCCGCTACGTGCTGTTCGGCGGCGATTGCACGCTGACGCCGGCGCGCCTTGCGCTCGAGTACGAGATCGAAACTCCGGTCGCACGCCTGTACCCGGCCGACATACACCGTCCGCTTGCGGGCGTGCGCTACGACGAGCTGATGCTCGAGCCCGGCGACGGCAGCGTGACCAAGCCATCGCTGCTGGCGCGCGAGACGCTCGATCCCAGCGCGCCACAGAACGAGGACAGCTTCATTCCGATCGCCTACTGGTTTTTCCTGTGCGAACGGCACAACCGTCTTACCGGCAACATCAATTTCCAGGACAACCTGCTCAATGTGTTGCTGACCCGAAGTCTCCCCTGGGAGATGACGACGCCAGCTACGCATTGATCGTACGCCCGTCAGCTCTGCCTAGTGCCAGCAGGCGCAGCGTGGCCGTGTCGAGCAGATCCGCCAGACCGGTCTCGAGAATCGCTTTCCTGAACTCGCTCGGCCAATTGGCAACGCACGGCGCCACGGGCGAGACGCTTTCTTCCGCCGTACAAGCCCAGTGCAAATACCGGCGACACACCTCGGCAGCCTCTGCGTGCAAAGCAGCGAGCATAGTCGAGGGTTGGTTGCCTCGGTGAAGCCGCTTGAAGTACACGGCCTCGCGGACAAATACCGGCTCGGCCAGTTGCAAGGCGCGGAGGCAAAAATCCCAGCCCGGGACATGCCTGTACGCGTGGAACCCGCCAAGCGCCCGAAACAGCTCGCGCGACACGAATAGATTGCCGGACGAGGCCGCGATATTCTGCGCCATCAGCGCAAATCCTATCGTCGGCGCGGCACCCGCGTCGCCGACTGCGCAGCGAAGATCGTAGACATACCGGTTGTGCAGCGGATCGATGTAATTGCCACCCGCATCGACGCACTCCGTCGACGAAAATCCCCACTGCGCGCCGCTACCGGCGATAGTCGCCACCATCCGGCGCAGACGATCTTCGTGCATGAAATCGTCGGAGTTCAGCAGACAGATGAACGTCCCGGTCGCCATACCGGCGGCTTCATTGACCGCCTCGGCCGCGCCCCGGCGCGCCCGTTCGACAAAACGATGCGCGAACGGCGACTCGTCCAGACATCGCCGGATCGCGTCGGCCGAGCCATCGTCCGACCCGTCGTCGATAACGATCGCTTCCACCTGGCGATAGGTCTGCCGGAAGAGGGACCGCAAGGCGGCCTCGACATACACCACGTGGTTTCGGCAGGGCACGACGACGCTCACGAGCGGCGCGTCGAGACTCCCCGTCTTCGCGCGCGCGGCCTGTTCTGCGAGGCGGTCGCCGCCGGGGCCGGACACCGCGTCTGGTCCGGTCGGCGCCTCATCTGCCAAAAGCGCCGAAAGAAATCTTCGGTAAAGCGCCGATTTCCAGCCGGTCAGATCCAGGGCCTCGAGAATGTGCGCCTTCGCCGCGCCACGCTCACCACGCTCGCGGCACAGGTCCGCCAGCATGTACCGCGCGTCATGCCGGCCGGGATCGCGCTCGAGCGCGGCTTCATAGTCTAGAATTGCCTGGTCATAGCGGCGCTCCTGCCGGTGCGCAAGCGCTCGCGCCATGAGCTCCATGTGTCGCTCGCCGTCGGCGCGCGGCTGCGAAGCGTTCGCCGCGGCCATCTTTCCGTGGCATTCCTTGAAGCGCAATCCGCTTCCGCAAGGACAGGGTTGATTGCGCGTCGGCTCACTCATCGATCGTGTATCTGGCGTGTTCGCGTCAGGACGGCGTCCGCAAGATGGCGGCCGGTGGTTCGCAGATCATGGTGTCGTTGCACGTCGTCGAACGCCGCCTGGGCAATCGCCGAGCGCAGCACGGGAGACGCCACGAGTTTCTCGAGCGCGCCGACCCACGCACCCGAATCGTTCTCGACCAGCATCCCCGTCCTTCCGTCATCGACCGTTTCCCGGAATGGCGACACATCGCTGTACACCCCCGGTACCATGCAGCCTCCGTATTCGCGATACTTGTTGTTGGTCTTGTACTTTTCGAAGCCGTCGCCGATAAGCGGAGCGATACCGATGTGCCAGCGCCGGGACACCTTGAACTCCAGATATTTGTCGTAGTCGCCAATCCATGGATGGAATTTGACATTCGGCAACCCGCCGAGCGCCTCCGGCATCCAGCCGATGAATTCGAACGTCACGCTCGGTCCGTATGCCCGCAGAAAGTGCTCAACGACAGGAACGACGAGTGCCGACACGCGCGGTCGTGGCGTCGTCGGATAACCGATGCGAACGACACCGTCTTCGGCATCCGTTGGCGGCCGGTGCCGCTGAAGAAGCGCGGAAGCCTTGGCGACATCGAACCCCGGCGCCACGAAGTCGGCCGGAATCTCGGGAAAACGAGACGCGACATAATCGCGCAGCGGCTGCGACCAGGTCAGGACGACCGCAGCGTGCCGGACGAACGCGTCCAGGGTTTCGACCGTCGCCGGATGCCGGAAGAACTGCGCAAGTCGCACGTCGATGTCGGGCGTGATTTCCCAGAAGTTATCGTCGACAAAATAGGCATAGCGCACGTCTTCGCGAGACAGGTGATCGGGCAGCCAGGAATAGCGCGGGAAGCACAACCTCGACACAATCACCGGTCTACCCGTGACCACCGCTCCAAAAATGTCTGGCGCGATCTTGACTTCCAGAGACCTAAAACCTTCGCGCAGCTCGCGCGCGACCAGATGTGTCGTCGGTATGTCGCTATCCGCGATGAGCAGCGCGCGATGCCCTGCCTCCGGTGACATCGTCAGGCCCGGCTGTCTGCCGCGTGATGATCACTATCGGCGCCGCTGGCACCGATCTGCAGAGCGAGGCGGCGGAGCTCTTCCGCCTCGAACAAGCCTGCCCAACCACTGTTCAGGCAGGAGCAGACGAAATACATGCCCCAGGTCCGCATCGTCGGCGCCAGCGGATTCGCGCTGGCTTGCTCGCTCGACGCCCAGCGGAAGAACTCCGTCAGCATTCGGTTCGCCTCGCTCATGCCACCGTCGCTGATCGCGCCGCTGATCGTATTGCTATCGTGCAGGCGGTAGTAGTAGGTCGGTGCCGGGACAAACTGGGGCTCGGCGGCGCGGACTGCGCGGAGGCTGAACTCCCAGTCGTGGTTGTAGCGCAACGAGCCGAACGGTCCGATGCGGTGAAACAGCGCTCTGGAAAAGAAAAGATTGCCGCTGGAAATCGCCGGGTTGCCGCCGAGAAACGAAAAGCCGACGGTCGCCCGATCGGTAGCCGCGCCGGCCACGGCCGAGAGCGTCCCGGCGCGCCTGTCCAGGCGGGGATCGACCGGGCGGTCGCGGTCGTCGACGTATGCGGTCTGCGAAAATCCCCAGTGCGCACCGCTTGCGGCGACATTCTCGACCATCAGCGCGATGCGATCGTCCGAAAACCAGTCGTCCGAGTTCAGGATATTGATGAATGGCGCGGAGGACAAGCTGATCGCTTCGTTGATCGTCGCGGTCGCTCCACGATTCTCCCGCGCGACGAAGCGGCAGGGAAACGGCGAGTCCACCAACGTGCCCCGCGCTATCTCCGTCGAAGCATCGGTCGAGCCATCATCGATGACAACCAGCTCGATTTGCCGATACGTCTGCGAAAATATCGATTCGATCGCACGCTTGACGAATCGCGCATGGTTGTAGCACGGCACGACGACGGCCACTGTCGGCCGTGCGTCATTCGTCGCACTGTTCTCCCGGCCGGACGCCCGAAAACGCCGGATGACACTATCCCTGTCGCGCTCCGCTTGGTCATTATGAGCGCGGGCGATTACCAATCCCAGGTTATAGCGGAACATCGGGAACCGCCATCCTGTCAGATCGAGCGCCTGCAATATCAACTGCGCGGCTTCCTTGCAGTCGCCTTGCTCGAACCGCAATACGCCAAGCATATGCAAGGCGTCGGGTGTGTCGGGCGCCATCGCCACGACCTCGCGATAGATTCTCTCCGCTTGCTGCAGGTGTTTCGACGCCTGCGCCGCGAGCGCATCGTTCATGCGCCGGGCGATTTTCGCGGAGACGTCCGTTTCCGCTTCAGGCGGGCCCGGTAGTCGACCGCAGCAATCCTTGTAACGCTTGCCGCTGCCGCACGGACATGGACCGTTTCTCTGTGTACTCGCCATCGACTAGCGCTTGGCGCAATGACCTGATTTCCGGGACTGCGCGCGATCGGTCGGAAGCATCGGCTACCGGGACTGCTTCCGGACCAAGGAAGTCGAGGACCAGACCAGCGTCGCGCCGTCTGGCTTGGCACCCGCCGCTGTCGCCTCCAGCAGGCTCGCGTGGTCCGCTAGCTGGCGCAATCTGGGTCCAAATACCGGATGGTCGGCATTCGCTTCACCGGTTCTGATGACCGCAGCCGATTCGGCGCGGGCGTCTTTGGCCGGAAAGCTCGCGCGCACCGCAAAGAAAGGCGCATACAACGGATCCAGCGGAAGGCCCGCGCCCGCATCGCGCAGCCGTTCCTCGACGCCACCGGCTGTGGTTACCGCAGCGCCGTAGCGGTCGGACAAGTACGACTTGTACCGGGCGAACAGCCGCTTCGCGTGATCGCGGTAGCCGTGGCCCCACAACCCCTCGCATATCGTGGGCACAGTCGATTCGAGCAGCTCGCGTGATGCCAGGGCAAACGCATTGCGCGCTTCGCATCGGACACCTTCATCGACGAGTCGGACAAACAGGTCGACGCCGCCAGCGATGTCGCCGGTCGCGATAAGCAGTTCCGCGTGCCGCGCCCGGGCGGGCCAGAGCAGCGACATCGCTTCAAGAAACGTCGTTCCAAGTCGTCCCGACTCCAGCGTGCATTCGACCGCCCCGGCGTAATAGCGCATTGCACGATTGAGGTCGCGGTCGTGATGTTGCGCCAATGCCCCGAGAAAATAGAACAGAGACGGTAAGAAATAGGGAACGGCGCGCCCGTACTCGGCGAGGGTCGTACAATTCTTCAGCCGTGCAAGCGCAGCGACCGGGTCGATCGCCTCGGCGCCGAAGCTCGCTTCGACGCCGGCGAGTAACTTGCCGAGAACTTCCTTTCCCTCGGCAAGCCGCCCCACGCCGACGAAATCCTTTCCCAATCGATAAGCGAAACCCTGCCAGACGGGAGAGGTGTCCTCCTTTGGCGTGGCAACGCGCCCGGCCAGGTACCCGACGTAGGCCGCCCGTGCTCGCGGCCGATGCGGGTTCACGCGCAGCGGTCGGCGCGATGCCCACAGGAACTGCCGCTCGTTCGCGGTGAGGACTTCGACATGGGCAAATCCCGCACGACGGGCAGTATCCTCAAACGCTCCGGAAGACAGCAGGAAACCGTGAAACCCGGGTGACAGCGCGGCGAGCAGTGTGGCCGACTGGTTCTCTTTCCGGATGAACGAGCTGGCAGGCGTGGTCATGATCAACACGCCATCGTCGGCGACCCATCGCGACAGCAGTGCGACAAACGCCACGGGATCGGAAACGTGCTCGATCACCTCGGAAGCGTAGACGACGTCGAATCGCCGGCCGGCAAGCGCCTTGCAATCCTGCAGAAACTCGGCGTGGATCGTCACGCCGAGTCGCTGCGCTCCCACCTGGCCATAGTCGGCGAGTTCGAGCCCAACCGCTTCGCCCCGGCCGGTTCGTTGCCAGAAATCCAGCGCAAAGCCGAATCCGCAGCCGACGTCGAGCAATGAGCCTCTGTCGGCAGCGGCCAATATCGGCCAGACCGTTTCCCAGACGCCAGCGCCGATCTCGACATAAAAGCGCCAGAACTCGTCGCCTTCATGCCCGATACCGGAAAAGCTCGCAATGTCGGGCGGTTCGTAGAATGCGCTGGCACATCCGGAACAGCGAATCAACGTGAGCGTACGGCCACGCGGCTCCATGGCCGGCACCGTGAGTATGAAAGAGTGTCCGCCGACGCGATTGCAGACCGGACAGTGCTTGTCAGCGACCGCCACCGACGGTGAGGGCGACCAGTCGATATCGTCTGGGGTTACCGGCGCATCCACAGTTGACGCCTCATGGTGAATCGGCCCGGCAGGCAAGCGTGTGCGCCTTTGCCGGATGAAATTGGGGGGCCGCTGCAAGCATCAGTCTGCCACGACCGGATCATGCGCATTCAGCGAAAGAGGCGAAAAACTTCGCGACGGTTCGGCGAACTCGTTCAATTCGAACAGGCGTGGCGCCGCCGCCAGGTTGGGATTATAGGCACGATCCGACGCAAGCCGCGGCCCCCAGCGTCGCTGCATTGCGCTTCGGTCGGCGGCTTCCTCCTCGCTCATCGGCAAACCATGCTGCTGCGACCGCAGCGGATAGCCGTAGGCGAGCTCAGCGCCAGGGTGCCAGCGATTGCGATAGCCGTTGTCCGCAAGACGCAGGCAGAAATCGACGTCCCGGTATCGGGCCCTGAGCATCGTGGTGTCCAGACCGCCCGCTTCGACCCACAGGCGTTTTCGAACCGCCATGCAACCGAGGCCCACGGCGGACAGGCTCTGAACGACTCCGCCCCGTACTCCTGCCTTCAGCCAATCGCGCGGATAGCCGACATAAGGCGATGTGGCGACCAGGTTCGGATCCAGAATATATCCGGCATGAACCGTGCGCTGCTCCCCATCGTACAGCAGCGCTCCGACCGCGCCGGCTAACGCTTGCGACGCGTGGCGAACCAGCAGCTCGAGCCAGTCTTCCGCCATCGGCGCAAGCCCCTCGTCGACCAGGATGACCACTTCGGCGTCCGCACGCGCGACCGCCTCATTGACCTCCGTCGCGGCGCGCCCGTCTATCGCGGGAGGCGCGGCATCGACGCCGCTAATCGCCGACGCCGCAGCGCCGGTCCGGACGAACACGGCGTCGTGACCGGCTCCGCGGGCCAGCTCGCGCCAGCGCACGTTTCGATCATCGCGTTCTCCCATGCCACTCTGCAAAATGACCAGACAAACCTTCGGCAGGCCCAGTGCGAGAATCGGGTCTGCCTGCAGGAAAGCCCCGTTGACCGCGCGGATGATCGTCGCTTGCGTGCCGGTCCGCGCCACATGCGAGGCAACCGCGCGTTGCTGCGCCGAATCGGCATAGGCTTTGCTCTGCATCGCGCGCGCGGTTGAGCCTTCGATCGCGCGCCAGTGATAAAGCACACGCGGCACGTGGACGATTTGTTTCGGGTTTGTGGTTTCGCTGACTCGCAGCACGAGATCCCAGTCCTGCGCGCCGTCGTAACCGAGTCTGAATCCGCCCAACGAACGCAGGACCTCCACCCGATAGACGCCCAGATGGCTGATGTAATTTTGCGCAGTCAGCAGGACCGGATCCCAGTCGGGCTTGAAATACGGATGATAGCGCCTGCCCTGTTCGTCGATCTTGTCTTCATCGCTGTACAGCAGCACCGCGTCGGGGTTCCCGGCGAGAGCCTCCGCGACCAGCTGGAGAGCCCACGGCGCGATCTCGTCGTCATGGTCGACGAGCGCAACAAATTTTCCCGTCACGAGTCCGAGTGCCGTGTTCGACGCCGCGGCGATTCCGCCGTTCTCCACGCGATATTCGACCCGGATGCGCGAATCACGCTTCGCGTAGTCGTCGAGCGTCGATCGCGTCGTGGCGAGAGTGGACGCGTCGTCGGCAATGCAAAGCTCCCAGTGTGGCCAGGTCTGCGCAAGAACGCTGTCGAGACAGGCGCGCAGCCAGCGGTCCGGGGAATTGTAGGTGGGCATGGCGATCGAAATGGTCATCGGTTCCTGGCGCGCTGCATCGCTGCGCCACCGCGCGATCGTTGCTGCCGACGGATTGTCGAATCGTTCGATCCAGTTGCGGTACTCGATATCGCGACTGCGCTCCCTGGCGGCGAACTCGGCCTTAACGAGATTGCCGCGCAACGCCGGCAGGTCGGGCCGGAAGACGATCGCACGTTCGATCCACGCGATCGCCTGGTCGTACTCGCCTAGTTGGTAATGGACGACTCCCACCATATGAGTCGCGTCGACATTGGTGGGATCGATCTCGAGCGCCCGGGTGTACAGCCGCAGCGCTTCGCGATACTTTCCGGTCCGCTGGCACAGGAGGGCTGCCTGCATCGTCCTGCCCAATTCGCCACCCTGCGCGGTGCCGGCGACGAGCGCGCCGTGACACTCCTTGTAGCGACGGCCGCTGCCGCAATGGCACAGGGCATTGCGCGACACAGGTTCGTGGAAGCTATCGGCCATGCTCAGGCTTCGGCGAACGGCGGGTGCGCGGAGCCCCGGGCCGCAGGCACGCCGGGAGTGACGGCGCCCAGGCCCTTGTTGCGTGCGTAGCGCAGAAACGCCGCCCTTGCGTCAACCGCGGCGAGCCAGGGATGACGATGAATGTCGGCAAAGAACGAATCCAGAACGCGCTCCCCATCGAGCCGACCGGCGAGCGTCAGCGTTGCGAACGTGTTGTCGCCGTGCAGCCGGTACTGGTAGAGGCGCTGGTCGACGAACGCGAGACGCGTGACATACGTCGCCGCGAGCAAAAAATCCCAGTCATGGCAGACGCGCATCGGCGCGAATCCGCCGATCCGGCCGAGCAGGTGGCGGCGGAATAGGAGATTTCCGGTAGAAATCGCGATGTTGTGCTCTATCAACGGGTACAGGAGACTGGGCGCTGCGATACCCTCATCGATGCGGCGGCGCAGCTTGCGCGTATAGGCGGTGTCCAGCGTCGCACCGTCATCGTCGATGAACGACGTGTCCGAAAACGCCAGGTCGGTGCCCGGCGCAAGCGCCGCAACCAGACGCTCGAGCCGCTCGGGATGAAAGGTGTCGTCGGAATTGATCACGGCCACGATGTCGCCGCGCGCCACCGCCATTCCGCGATTGAGCGCCGCGTCGGCGCCAGCGTTTGCCTGCGACACCAGCGTCACCGGGAACGAGGCCTGCCGTGCGAACTCGGCGACGATCTCTGCGCCCTTGTCGCTGGACCCGTCGTCCACGACGATCAGCTCGCGCGGCTCGAGCGTCTGGGTCGCGATCGAAGCCAGCGTCCGCGGCAGATACCGCGCATGATTGTAGAGCGGCATCACCAGCGAAACCTCGTTGCCCCCGGGAGCCGAGGATTTCGCACCCGGGTCGCCATAACGCTCCAGTCTTATTGCCCCCGACGCGATCAGCGACGCGGTTTCCCGTTCGACGTCGGCAAATGCAGGACGGGTCGGCGCCGGCGCAAATTCTCCGATTCTGGCCGCGCGGACCGCTTCAAGGTAGCGGCGGCCGTATCGTCGATCGGGCTCCAGGTGATTTCCTTCTGCCCACTCGTTCCACGCATTGACGAAGAGCAGTCTTTCGTCGCCGCGATGACGCAGCCTCGTCTGGGCGATCGCGTGGCCGAGCCAGACGCCGAAAAGCTCCGGACTCGAGTCGACGACGATCATCCCATCATTCTGTCGTCGCGCCGTGTTGTCCCACATCGGCGTCACGCCGCGGAACTGGCGATATGGGGGTCGCGGCAGCATAAGATAATGCGCGGCCAGACTCGCGTAGCCGAAGACCGTGCCCCGGAATGCCGGATTGGTGATATCGACCCGATCGAGTCTATTCTCGGCGGCATGACCCAGTGGAGGAAACTCGACCGCAGCGTCGAAGCCGTGCGCTGTCGGGTCGTCCAGCGCGTTTCGCTGCACGGCGGCGAGGTAGAGGTCAACACGCCCCTCGCGGCGGGCGGTTTCACGCCATATCGAAACAGTCTGTGCAATGTTCGGGATGTCGCCGATATTGTAGACCAGCAGCAACGGACGGCCGTCGACGCGCAGATAACGACGGTCGTCGAACAGCGGGAAAAGGCTCCGGATGAACGCTATGCTGTCGTCGCGGGAATACTGCTGCGCAATCAGAATCTCGTGCTCGAGCCCGTCCCAGCGCCGGGTCCAGTTCTCGTTGGCCCAGCAGACGCAGAACGGAAAGTCGGGTTGTCCCGACGCCACCATCTCGATCAGGGGCCGGTCGAGCAGTCGCTTTCCGCTGAACCAGTAGTAGTAGTAGCAAAATGCGTCGACGCCGTGTTGACGCGCAAGCTTCGCCTGCGCATCGCGCGCCGAGGCGTCGGTCAGGTCGTAATACCCCAGCTCGCCCGGTTCATGCGGCTGCCATTGGCCGACAAAATTGGCGTGCGCACGGCGCACGTTGGTCCATTCGGTGAAACCTTGACCCCACCACGCGTCGTTTTCTGGAATCGCGTGGAATTGCGGCAGATAGAAGGCGATGACGCGCACCGGCGTGTCGTCGGCCGCCGGTGTGGCTCCGACTGCAGGTGCACCGATGTCCCCGGCGGCCGGCGGCCATTTGCGCGCCGTGCGTTCGAGCTCTGTCTCGACGACGCGGCGATCGATCGCGTCTGACGCCAGTCGCCGGTTGAAGCGTGCAGCCTCCACGCCCGGGTTGACCTGAAGGGCGCGGTCGATCAGCGCCAGCGATCGCTCGAACTCGCCACGCTGAAAGTGGGCCACGCCGCACATATGCAGCGAATCAAAATCGTCGGGAGCTTCGGCGAGAATTTCCCGATAGAGCTCGATCGCCTCCAGCAGACCACCCTTCTGCTGCGCGGCAAGAGCCTGCTGCTTGCGAACGGCGATCCCGTCACGCTGGCCGGCCGCGGAGGCGCCGGCGGGCGCCGACGCAGCACCATGGCATTCCTTGTATCGTCTGCCACTGCCGCAAGGGCATGGAGCGTTGCGCGAAACCGGGCTTTGCACCGCGAGCGTCGCCCTTCGTCAATGACTGCCGTGTTGAGCGAGATTCTCGAAACGCGTGTATTCGCCCAGGAAAGCGAGTCGCACCGCGCCGATCGGACCGTTGCGCTGCTTGCCGATGATGATCTCGGCGATGCCCTTGTCCTGCGTATCCGGGTTGTAGACTTCGTCGCGATAGATGAACAGGATTACGTCGGCATCCTGCTCGATCGCCCCGGATTCGCGCAGATCCGACATCACCGGCCGCTTGTTCGGACGCTGCTCGAGGCTGCGGTTCAGCTGCGACAGCGCCATCACCGGCACCTTGAGCTCTTTTGCCAGCGCCTTGAGCGAGCGTGATATCTCGGATATCTCGGTCGCGCGATTTTCGCCCTCACCGACCGCCTGCATCAGCTGCAGATAGTCGACGACGATGGCGCCGAGCTTGCCGCCATACTGGCGCGACAGCCGCCGCGCCCGCGCGCGAAGCTCGAGCGCGTTCAGTGCCGGCGTCTCATCGATGTGGATCGGCGCGTCGTTGAGCCGGCCAAGCGCGCCCGACAGTCGCTCCCAGTCGTCGTTCGACAGGCGTCCGGTGCGGATCTTGTGCTGGTCGAGCCGCCCGACCGAGCCCATCAGGCGCATCGCCAGCTGCGTGGCGCCCATTTCCATGCTGAAGATCGCGACCGGCATCTTCGATGTCAGCGCGATGTGCTCGCCGATGTTGAGCGCCAGGGCAGTTTTCCCCATGCTCGGCCGACCGGCGATGACGACCAGGTCGCCTTCCTGCAGGCCCGAGGTCATGCGGTCGAGATCGGTGAATCCGGTCGCAACGCCGGTGACGTCGGAGGGATTGTCGCGGTTGTACAGGAACTCGATGCGCTCGACGACCTGCGTCAGCAGCGGACGGATCTCCTGGAAACCCTGCTGGCCGCGCGCGCCATGCTCGGCGATTTCGAATACCCTGGTCTCGGCGTGATCGAGGATTTCGCGCACGCTGCGGCCCAGCGGATGGTAGGCCGAATCGGCGATCTCGCCACCGGCGGCGGCGAGCCTGCGCAGGATCGCGCGCTCGCGCACGATCTCCGCATAGCGCCGGATATTGGCCGCCGTCGGCACGTTCTCCACCAGCGCGCCCAGGTAGGCCATGCCGCCGACGTAGTCGAGCTTGGTCAGCGACTGCAGCGCCTCGGCCAAGGTGACGACATCGGCCGGCTTGTTGTCGGCGATCAGCCCGACCGTCGTCTTGTACAGCAGGCGATGCGCATCACTGTAGAAATCCTCGGTGCCGAGGATGTCGGCCACTCGATCCGCTGCGCCGTTGTCGAGCAGAAGTCCGCCCAAAACCGACTGTTCGGCCTCAATCGAATGGGGCGGAACCTTGAGCGCTTCGAGCTCGCGATCGTTGGGCATGCGGAAGGATTCGGACTTGCGGAAGGCACAGGCATTCTAGCAGTTGCGCGCCGCGCTTTGCGGTCGGCTATGCCTGCTGAATGATCAGCCGGGAGTCTACGCGCGCCGCGAACGAAATGGGGCCGTTCCCGGCCCCAGATCGAGTGCAGCGGCGCGAACGGCAGGTCAGCCCGCCTGGACCCCGGTCGTATCGCCCAGAACGTGGACGTTGATGTGCGCCACGGCGTCGGCGTGCAGCGCGATCGTCAGCGGAAACTCGCCGACGTGCTTCAGCGGACCGTCGGGCATGCGCACCATCGCCTTCTCTACCGTGTGGCCAAGGCCTGCCAGCGCGTCTACGATGTCGACGTTGGTCACCGAGCCGAACAGGCGCCCGTCGACCCCCGCCTTTTGCGTGATCTGCACCGATACGCCTTCGAGCTTGGCGGCCCGCTCCTGCGCCTGCGTCAGCCGTTCCGCGGCCGCCCGTTCTCAGCTCGCCGCGCTTTTCCTCGAGCAGCTTGAGGTTCTCGGGCGTCGCGCGCTTGGCCTTGCCTTGCGGGATCAGGAAATTGCGCGCGTAGCCCTGCCTGACCTTGACCACTTCGCCGAGATCGCCGACGTTGTGCACTTTTTCCAGCAATATGATTTGCATGCGAGTCTCCGCTTTAGTGCAGGTCGGTGTATGGCAGCAGCGCGAGGAAGCGCGCGCGCTTGATCGCGGTCGACAGCTGGCGCTGGTACCGCGCCTTGGTGCCGGTGATCCGCGCCGGCATGATCTTGCCATTTTCCTGCACGAAGTCCTTCAGGACGTCGATGTCCTTGTAATCGATCTGCTTGACGCCCTCGGCGGTAAAACGGCAGAACTTCTTGCGCTTGAACAGGTTATTACCGCGCTCGCGCTTCTTGCCATCCTTGCCTTTACCTTTGCCTTTGGCGTTTCTTCCCATGGGACGGGGCATTTGATTTTCCTTTGATTTCGCTTGGGGTCAGCGTCGGCTGAGGCTCAAGCGGTGAGTTCGAATTCGTTGACGTGCAGCGCGACGGTGATGCCGGTGCGGTAGCGCCGCGCAAGGAAGCCGCGGCAGCGAAGCTCGGCGCCGGGCGCGACGCCGGCCAGCGCCTTGGCGACCGGGCCCAGCGCGACGGCGGAAAGCTCGCACGCCACCCGCCGTTCGCCGCCCGCCTCGATCTGCATCGACTCGTGCACCAGATGAAAGTCGAGCGCCGGGACGCCGGTCGGCGTGAAGCGCAAGGCGTCACGCGATTGCATGCGCGCGTCCAGCGTCACCTGATTGGCCTGCACGTTGCGCTTGTGTCGGCGGAAGCCGCCGCCTTAGGCCTGCGCGCGGGGCGTCTCGGCCCGCGGCGGCTGCGCTGCCGGGGTGTCTGCCGCAGGCGCGCCTGCCGCCGGCGCCGCGGCGGCTGCGCCGGACCGGCTGGAGACAGCGACCGCGATTTCTCTTCCTTCATCATCGGCGAAGGCGTAACCGCGGCTTCGCTCGTCGCGACGATCAGGTGGCGGAGGACCGCATCGTTGAACTTGAACGCGTGCTCGAGCTCGGTGAGCGTCGGTGCATCGCACTCGATGTTCATCAGGACGTAGTGGGCCTTGTGCATCTTGGCGATCGGATAAGCAAGCTGCCGGCGGCCCCAATCCTCGAGGCGGTGAATCCTGCCGTTGCCCGCCGCGACCATGGCCCGGTAGCGCTCGACCATCGCGGGCACCTGCTCGCTCTGGTCGGGATGCACGATAAATACGATTTCGTAATGACGCATGCAGACTTGCTCCTTATGGACTGGTTGGGCGATCGAATCGCCGATGGCCTCCCCGTCTGCGGCGGGTGAGGCAAGGAACCTGAAAGTATAGCGGAATTTACTCGTCTGGACAAGGGGTTGCATGATCCACCCCGGCGTCGTTCAACGCCGGGTGCGAAAGCGGTGCACGCGCGAGATCCCTCGGACGGCCGTCGCGGTGTGAAATCTCCGTCAGCGCGCTCTCAACCCGGGGTCGAGGAACATCTCGTCGCATTCGGCTTGTAGCGCAGCGGCGATGCGGGCCGCCTCTTCCGTCTGCCTTTGCACCGGCTGTATGCCTGCGGCGGGTGCTCCCGCGCTCGAACGGGCGAGCCCAAGACGGGATCGAAAGAAAACATCCATTACCAGCGACACACCTGCGCCATTCACGTCGCGATGATTCGTTTCGTAGAACATGCCCCGGGACTGGGGCCCGGAGATGATCTCTAACGATGGAAAATAATCAACGGACTCCAACTCGCTGCAACACGCGTCTGCCGCCGCGCGCAGAATGCTCTTCGATGCAATCGACGATTGAAGCGCGCCGCGACGTTCGTATGAAGCCACCAGCATTACGGGCGAAACCGTGAGCAGCAAGCGCAACCGGGGGTTGACGCTTCGGATCCTGCCGCAGAATTTCCGCAGATCGTCGCGGCATTCCTCGTAACCCAGATTCCTGAATCGATGGACGTTGCCATCGAACGTTCCCTCGACCGTGCCCGGGCACAGCGGATAGACGAAACCCTTCTCGGTGTTCTCCCAGCATTCCGTCAAGCCGAGCGTAAAGACGAAGACGGTTGCCGTATCGAAAATGGCGCGGACTCGGTTCAGGTGATAAAGCCGGTCCGCGCGGGCTTCCTCGAACGAAGTGAAGCCCTCGCCTACCGTTCGCGGGCGGAGCAGGTCGGTCCAACGACCATCGCCCCGCTGTGCGAATTCGAAGATGGGCTCGCGCAGACCGAATGCCTGATCGATGAGCTCACACAGCTGGCGTGTCGTATAGATGTTGCCGTAACGCGCTGAAAACAGATCATATCCATCGTTTGGGGCCAGCCGAACGAGGGGGTGCCGTACTTCCGTCGTTACCAGACGGCCGCCTCTCCGAGCGAGCTCCCTCCCGAAATGCTGGGAAAAGCATGAGCCCGCAGTGGCGAAACGGTCGGCCGAGATGTCGAAGGTGAATTTACGGCCGGCATCGTAGTCGATCTCGGAGAGACCTGGTGTGGAGATCTGAGTGCGCCAGAAATGGTGCGGGGGAAGCTCCTGGTATGGATTCATTGTGCCGATCCAACGAGGCGATCCAAGGCTTCCCAGATCATCGCCCCATAGTGACCATTGCCGTGTGTCAAGCCTTCCGACAGGTCTTTGCGAAGGAAGCCCCCTGCAGTGAGCGCGGCATGCGGCACCTGCATCACTTGGATTCCCTGCGCTTCGAGTGCCGTCTTGACGCGCGCACGGTATGCCAGAGACCACTTCAATCTGAGTGAGGGGCGAACGAAGCCGTGATGGGCCAGGAGGGTCTCCAATACCTCGCGCCGCATGACCTGCGAAGGGTCCTCCAGCGGCGGCGGCGGGAGCACATGCACAACCCGGGTCGATGGAAGCGATTGTTGCAGGGCGGTTACCGAGAGTATCGCGGGCTGCGCAAAGCTATCCACCCACCGCGCGATGTGACTACGGTCGATCGGCTGAGATGGAGGCGGCGTCAATCGCAGAGCGTCGTTATCATCGTATGGCGCGAAGTCGTACGGCGGATGGTTGTCAATCAAACTGACGTTGGCAGCCTCGTTACCATGCAAGGCAGACACGATAATATCGATGTCCCGAAGCTGTTCTACGCATCTGGCGAACAGGGGCGTGGCACGGACTTGCTTCAATCCCCCGACGTCGCGGGACTGGATCAGGTCGCCTGATGCTTTTGCCGTGAGCAAACAAGTGACGAGTTCGGCAGGTCCCCGGAAGCTTGTCCTTCCCACTGCGAGAGTGAATGCGTTGCCTCCCAGGTCAACGTCAAACCAGCCTCGAAACGCTTCGCTGTAGCGTCGATCCTGTGCCGCAGTGCTCAACCCTGCCTGATCGCGCCAGTTGCCGAGCGCATCGAGGAGGCAAACCGCATGGCTATGCCCAATGAGCCCTACTCGGAGGTCGCTGAGCCCCATGATGTCCCACCGCGGCCGCGGCAACGAGATCCCTCGTGGATTGCCGCTCAGATCTCGCGAAGGCAGATCGAATTAGGCTACCACGCGTGCGCAAGATAGCCAATGAAAGTATAAAAACCGGACTTCAAACACGGTCACGGTCCGCAGACACCGCACCTGGAGTGAGCCGATTGCCCGATCCGGCTGTCGTATATGCTTTCCACTTGCGGAATGCTTTGGAGATTGCGATGGCCACTGCCCATGCCACCTCAGGCGAATTGATCGATATCCGGCCGTTCGGCCCGGCGCTGTCGCAGGCCGCGTCGGAAACGCTGGTGCGCGCCGAGCACCTCGAGGTGTTTCGCCTGGTCCTGCTGGCCGGCCGGTTTCTGCCCGGCCATGACCATCGGCGGCCGGTCACGATCCAGTGCATCGAAGGCTGCATCGAGCTTGTCACCGGCGACCGGACGCTGCCGATGCACGCCGGCAGCCTCGTCTACCTGGCGGGCGGCACGCCGCACGAGGTGCGGGCGGTCGACGATTCGTCGCTGCTGGTCACCTTGCTCGTACGCCGCGAGTGACCGCGTTGGCGTCGCCGGAGCACGCGAAGACAGTAATGCTGGTCCTGACGATCGGACATTCGACCCGGCCGATCGATGTGTTCGTAGGCCTGCTCGTCGCCAACGGCGTGACGCATCTGATGGACGTGCGCACGATCCCGAAGTCGCGTCACAACCCTCAGTTCAACAGCGACGCTTTGGCGGCGTCGCTGCGCGACCCGGGCATCGCCTACACGCACGTTCCCGGCCTCGGCGGCTTGCGCCGCGCACGGCCCGATTCGGCCAATGCGGCGTGGCGCAATCCATCGTTTCGCGGCTACGCCGACTACATGCAGACGCCGGGATTCGACGAGCATCTCTCCGAGGTCATCGAACTGGCGAATAGCGAGCGCATCGCGCTGATGTGCGCCGAAGCGGTTCCATGGCGTTGCCATCGCTCATTGATCGCCGACGCGCTGGTCGCGCGCGGTATCGCCGTCGAGGAGATCGTCAGCGAGACGCGGCGAACGCCACACAAGCTGACGCCGTTTGCGCGGGTCGATGGCGTCTCGGTTACTTATCCGGCGATCGATGCCGGACAGCCGGGTTGACCAGCGAAAGCCGCAGCTTTCTTACAGTCGCGGGCCAGGACTTCAGGGGCCGGTTGAACTGCCGGCAGTTGCGCTGGCTCCTCTGACAGACGCGCAATCCATCGCCGACCAACCGTCGGGTTGCTATCTGGCACCCGCCGCCGCGTGCGCCGCGTCGGTTCGCTCCTCTCCTGCCGGAGCGTAGGCAGCCAGCGCCACATCGCGCTCGCCCTTCGACATCCTCGCCAACTCTTTCACCCGAGCATAAAACCGCGGCAGGTCGCCGCCTTCGGCGGCCAGCAGAGCGGCGAACTCGGGGACCTTCTTCGTATAAAGGCCGACCGCGGCCAGGCTCGCATTGTTCGGCCCCTGTGCGAACCAGTTGTCGTATGCCGGATAGCCGCCCCATTCGCGCTTGAGCGCGTCATAGTCGGCGCGCATCTGCGCAAACTCAGCGGCCTTGCCGGCACGCTTGGCGGCGATGCTCGCATCGCTCGCGTACAAGGCCTCGAGCGAGTGCTGGGTGCGGTCGATCAGCGTCCGGAATCCCTCGCGATAGCGCTGCGCGTCGGCGAATTGCGCGGTCAGCGCCGGATCGTTCTGCGCCGCGAGCCAACGCTTGAGCCCCTCCTGCTCGACCGAGACGGCGAACGACTCGTTGAACACCGTGTCGTCCTTCGCATAGACGACCTGGTGCGCCAGCTCATGGAAAATCAGCCGCGCGATCTCGATGTCGGGATAGCGAATGAACGTCGACAGCATCGGATCGGCGAAATAGCCGAGCGTCGAATACGCGGGGACGCCGCCGACATGGACGTCGTCGCCGGCCGCGACGAGCTCCGCCACCTCGGTGCGCGCTGCGGCCTCGCTAAAATACCCGCGATAGTTGACGCAGCCGGCAATCGGAAAGCACCACTGCAGTGGCTTGAGCGATAGCTCGGGGGCTGCGAAGACGTTCCACAGTACGAAGCGGCGATCGAGCTGGGCGTAGCGTCGGTAGCTCAGATTGTCGGGCAGCCCGAGCTCACGACTCGCATAGTTGCGGATGGCGACGACGCGCTCGAGCTTGTGCTTGAGCGCCGGATCGCCGGTCTCGTCGACGACGCTGGCGATCGGTTGCGCGCGGCCGAGCAGATCGAACTGGCCGCGTATGCCCTGCCAGTAGTATTCGGCGGTCGTGCAGCCAGCAAGCAGCATCAGCACGATTATCGCGGCGAGCGAACGTATCATCGGCGGCGCAATCCCGGCAGCCAAGCCGCAAGCCGGCGCACGCCTTCGCGCAACCGGTCGATCGCGATCGTATAGGCGAAGCGCACATGGTCGCCAGCGCGATGCATCCCGAAATCGACGCCGGGCGTGAATGCGACCCCGGTGTTGGCCAGCGCCTCGCGGCAGAAGGTCTCGCTGTCGAGACCGAACGGCGAGCAGTCGGCGTAGACGAAAAAACCGCCGGTCGGCAGCAGCGGAATCGCGAAACCCAGCTCGCGCAAGGCCGGCACCAGGAAGTCGCGCCGCGCCTGGAATTCGCCGCGGCGCCCCTCGAGAATCGCCATCGTCGCCGGCTCGAAGCACGCGAGCGCAGCGCGCTGCGACAGGGTCGGTGGCGAGATATAGAGGTTCTGCGCCAGCTTTTCCAGATCGCGTATGTGCCGCTCGGGCGCGACCAGCCAACCGAGCCGCCAGCCGGTCATGTTGAAGTATTTGGAAAAGCTGCTGATCACGAAAATGTCGTCGGCAAGGGCGAGCGCGGTCTGCGGCCGGCCGGCGTACGAAAGTCCCAGGTAGATCTCGTCGACGATCAGCGCGCCACCGCGCGCGGCGACGGTGGCGGCGATACGCTGCATTTCGGCGGGTGCGACCGTCGTCCCCGTGGGGTTCGACGGGGTGGCGATCAATACGCCGCGCGTGCGTGGCGTCCACGCTCCGGCAATGACAGCGGAATCGAGCTGGTAGTTCGATTCCGGTCCGACCGGGAGTCCTACTGCCTCCCCTTCCAATGTGCGGATGAAGTGGCGATTGCACGGGTAGCCGGGATCGGACATCAGGATCTGCTCGTCGCGATCGACCAGCAAGGCCAGGGTCAGCAACAGCGCCGCCGACGATCCGGCCGTAACCACGATGCGCTCCGGCGCGACCGCAACGCCATAGTGCTCGTCGTAATGGCGCGAAATCGCGGCGCGCAACTCGGACAAGCCCAGCGCCGACGTGTAGTAGATGCCGCCGCCCTCGAGCGCGGCGCGCGCCGCCGCGAGGACCGGCTCGGGCGTCGGGAAATCGGGCTCGCCGATTTCCATGTGGACGACATCGCGCCCCGCCGCTTCGAGTGCACGCGCGGCGGTCTGCACTTCCATGACGTGGAAGGGCGCGATTTCCTGGACGCGAGTGGCGGTTTGGCGGCGGACATCCATCGGACGGATGAGAGACGGAGGTGCGAAAAGGTGTATGTTAGCCGGATTCTCCGAATGGGAGCCTGTCATGCGCGCGCTGACATCCGCCATCCTGTTCTTGCTGACGTGTGCTGCCCTGCCCGCCGCCGCCGTGGTGTTCAAATGCGCGGCCGAAAAAGGCGACGTCGTCTATCAGGACGTGCCGTGCGGCGCCGGACGGGAGCTGCGCAATTTCGATCTCGACCCGCCGGCGCTGACCGTCATCCCTTCGACGCCCGCCGCTGCCACCCGGGCCCCGGCGAGAACCCGCGCCGAGCGTGCGGAAAAGCCCGACAAAGACTCCGCGCGGCGAGACGCCGACGACCGCCGGGCGAGCGAGCGGAAATTCGTGCGCAGCGGCATGAGCGAGGCCGAAGTCCTGCAGCGACTCGGCCGGCCCGACGTCACGACCGGCGGCAGCCAGAGAGCCGGCCGGCGCTGGGCCTATCTTCCCCGTCCCGGCGATCCCGACACGATGACGACCTTGACGCTGCAGGGCGGCAGCGTCACCGACGTCGATCGCAAGCTGGTGCGCTGACATCGCAGCACCAACCGCCGCTCGAGCGGCAGTCGCTTCCGTCCCGCGCCGAGCCCTACGTCAGTCCCGACGCTAATCCCTGTCGACGCTATAGCGGCCGGGGCCGAACGCCATCACCATCAGCATCCCGCCGATGATCGCAATGTTTTTGGTGAAATTGATCTGCTGTGCCATCGCTTCCGCCGACGGCACCGACCAGAAATTGTGGAAGATCGGCGTGATGACGATCAGGAAGACGATGAATGCCAGAGCCGCCCATCGCGCGCGAAATCCGATCATCAGCGCGAGCCCGCCGATGAATTCGACGATGATAGCCCCGACCGCCAGGACTTGCGGCATCGGCAGGCGGGCGCTGGCAATGTAGCCTGCGGTGCCCTGAAAGTCGGTGATCTTACCGAAGCCCGAATAGACGAAAATCGACGCCAGCAGCACGCGGCCCAGCAGCGCCAGTATCGCGGACCCGTGATCCATGTTTGCCTCCGCTTTCGTGTGCATCGGTTGTCCATGCGGCCGGGCATTCCGGCCGCGCCTGGTGATTTCAGAGTTTGTAGGCCCGTTTGGCCAAACCGTAGCGCCAACTCGGGCGCGAGATCAAAGGCCTCGTCTTCGTCGATCCTGTGTTCGGCGACCAGCTGCGCAAGATAACGACAGTCGATGCGGCGCGCGACGTCGTGCCGCGCCGGGATCGACAGGAACGCGCGTGTATCGTCGTTGAAGCCGACGGTGTTGTAAAAGCCCGCGGTTTCGGTTGTCTGTTCGCGAAAGCGCAGCATGCCTTCGGGGCTGTCGTGGAACCACCACGAAGGGCCCAGCCGCAGCACCGGGTAATGCCCGGCGAGCGGCGCCAGCTCCCGCGCGTATGACGTTTCGTCCAGCGTAAAGAGTATCAAGGTGAGCTTGCAATCGTTGCCAAACCGATCGAGCAGCGGCTTCAACGCGTGGACATAATCGGTCCGGGTCGGGATATCGGCGCCTTTGTCGCGGCCGAAGCGCGAGAACACAAAGGGGTTGTGATTGCGCAGCGATCCCGGATGGATCTGCATCACCAGGCCGTCGTCGAGGCTCATCCCAGCCATTTCGGTAAGCATCTGCCCGCGAAACGCTTCGGCTTCGGCGGGCGTGGTGGCGCCATCGAGCGCCTTCCGGAACAGCCGTTCGCAGTCGCCCGCCGGCAGGTCCGAGGTCTGCGCGGTCGGGTGTCCGTGATCGGTCGACGTCGCCCCCATCGTCTTGAAGAACGCGCGGCGCTTGCGGTGGGCCGCGAGGTAGCCGCTCCAGCGGCCGGTGTCTTCGCCGGCAAGCTCGCCGCAGACGGGCGACGTTGGCGGCGAAACCCTCGAACTCGGGATCGACGACGGGGTCGGGGCGATACGCGGTGACGACTCGTCCCTTCCATCCGCTGGCGCGAATCTTCGCATGGTGCGCCAGCGGATCGAGCGGCGACTCGGTCGTCGCGATTACCTCGATATTGAATCGCTCGAACAGCGCGCGCGGCCGGAATTCGGGCTTGGCGAGGCTGGCGTTGATCGAGTCGAACAACCGGTCGGCGGACTCCGGCGACAGCCGCTCACGTATGCCGAATACCTGATGGAACGCGTGATCCAGCCAGATGCGGGTCGGCGTGCCGCGAAACAGATGGTAGTGAGCGGCGAAGGTGCGCCAGATGCGGCGCGCGTCGGATTCGACCGGCCCGCCGTCGCGCCGCGGGATCGCCAGATCCTCGAGTGCTACGCCCTGGCTGTAGAGCATGCGGAACACATAATGGTCGGGCGTGATGAACAGCGCCGACGCATCGCTGAACGGCTCGTTGTCGGCAAACCATTGCGGGTCGGTGTGGCCGTGCGGGCTGACGATCGGCAGATCCTTGACTCTCGCATAGATCGCGCGGGCGAGTTCGCGCTGCCGCGGCTCTGGCGAGAACAGGCGGTCGGGATGCAGCGTAAGAGGAATCATCGTCGTGCCCAGGATAAGGATGCGTTCGTTCGCCGTGATCGTCAATCGCCTGCGGCGACGGCCGCGGCGACCGTTCGCTGCGCGCCGTCGGTGACCAGCGCATCGAGCGACCGGATCAGCTTCGCCACCAGTCGCTTGTCGGCCGGCAGGTCGTCGCCGAACACGGCGCGAACGCCCAGCAGCGCGCGCACCCATGCCGCCGGATCGCCGCGAAAGTTCGCCGCGAGGCGCTTGAATTCGCCCGCCAGCGGATCGGCGACGACGATCTCTCGCGCGTGCTCGTCGACGCCGCCGACGTAACGCATCCAGCCGGCGATCGCCAGCGCGATAAGGTCGATCGGGCGGCCGGCCGCGAGATTGTCGCGCACCGTGCCCAAAAGCCGCTGCGGCAGCTTCTGCGAGCCATCCATCGCGATCTGCTGCGTGCGATGCGGCAATGCGGGGTTCTTGAAACGCTGCACCAGCGCGTCCTGGTACGAGCGAAGGTCGACGCCTCGCGGCACCGTGAGGCTGGGAGCGACCTCGCGCTCCATCATCCGACGCATGTAGGTGACGAACACAGGGTCCGCCACGACCTGGTAGATGAATTCGCGGCCGGAAAGAAACCCCAGGTACGCGAGCGCCGAATGGCTGCCGTTGAGCAGGCGAAGCTTCATCGCTTCGTATGGCGCGACGTCGGCGACGAGCTCCGCGCCGACCTTGTCCCACGCCGGATGGCCGTCGACGAAATTGTCCTCGATCGCCCATTGCTTGAACGGCTCGTGGACGACCGGCGCGGCATCGTGCACGCCCAGCGCCGCGTCGTTGTCGGCGATATCCGATTCGGTCGTCGCCGGCACAATGCGATCGACCATCGTCGACGGAAAGCTGGCCTGTTCGGCGATCCACCGCGCCAGCGCCGGGTCGCGCATTTCCGCAAAGGCGAGAACGAGCCCCCGCACCAGCGCGCCGTTGTGCGGGAGGTTGTCGCAGCACAGCACGGTAAAGGCGAGACGGTGCGAGAGCCTGCGCGCATCCAGCGCCCCTGCGATCAGTCCGATCGCGCTGTTCGGCTTGTCCGGATGGGCGAGATCGTGTGCGATGTCCGGATGCGCGGGATTGAGCTTACCGGTCGCCGGATCGTGGCAATAGCCCTTTTCGGTGATCGTCAGCGAGACGATCTTGGTCTCAGGTTCGATCAGCCGCGTGCGGACCGCGTCGCGTTCGTCGCCCAGGAATAGGACTTCGCGGACGCTGCCGATGATGCGTCGGCGCGTGCCGTAGGGACTCTTCTCGACCGCCGTGTACAACCCGTCCTGGGGGACCAGGCGATCGCGCACGTCTGGTGAGCGCAGGCTCACGCCCGAGATTCCCCAATCGGCGTGTTCGAGTGCCAGCGCATCGTCGCTGAACACCGCGGTTTGCGCGCGGTGGAACGCGCCTATGCCCAGGTGGACGATGCCGATCCCGATCAGACGTGGATCGTATTTTGGCGTGTCGACCGCCGGGGGCAGATTGTCTAGCGTGGAGAGGTCGAGCCGACTCACGCTGCGGCCTCCTCAAAGACCTTTGAAAAAATCATGCACTGCCGTGTCGGCCTCCTGTCGCGATTCGTCGCGCGCGATCCCCTCGCGTTGCGCGGGGTCCCTCGCCAGCGGCTCACGCGGCCGCCTTAGGTCGCAGGCTGCGGATGCTCTTTCACCCGGGACACCAGTTGCGTCGGATTGACAAAGCGAAGCGCGATCAACAGCCAGGTCAGGGTCACCAGCATGTAAACCATCGCCATCGCGTCCACCGACTGCGGCGCGCGCACGCCGGCGGCGAACACGGCGTAGTAAAGCGCGACGACCAGAGTCTGCGAATCCGAGCCGGCGGTCAGGAACGTGAGCTCGAACAAGGCGATCGTGCGCACCAGTACCAGCAGCGATGCGGCGAGGATGCCGGGCGCGAGCAGCGGCACCAGAACGTGCCAGAACATCCGCGCCGTGCTCGCGCCGAAAACGCGTGCTGCCGACTCGAGGTTGGGATCGATCTGCTCGATAAACGGCGTCATAACCAGAATGACGAACGGCGCGGCAGGAACCAGGTTGGCGAGGATAACGCCGTAGATCGTACCGGCGAGCTGCAGCTTGTAGAGCACCGTCGCCATCGGGATGCCGTAGGTGATCGGCGGCACCATCAACGGCAGCAGGAAGAGCAGCATCAGCAGGCGCTTGCCCAGAAAATCGCGCCGCGCCAGCGTGTAGGCGGCCGGAACGCCAATC
The DNA here is from genome assembly GCA_963828595.1 of uncultured beta proteobacterium. Taxonomy (GTDB): domain Bacteria; phylum Pseudomonadota; class Gammaproteobacteria; order Burkholderiales; family Casimicrobiaceae; genus PALSA-1003. The sequence continues at coordinate 353,394 of CAWHEN010000010.1, read as the reverse complement.
AAGAGCGCCAGGAACACGACGGCGAAGACGACTTCGACCGTCACCCACAATATGCTGCCGAGCTGGAACTCGCGCCATGCCTCGGTGTACCAGGTCGTCGTCCAGCCTTCGGGCAGCCAGGTGCCGAGCCAGCGCCGCGCAAACGAGCTGGTAGCCACCGCCGCAATGATGAGGCCGATGTTGACGACGAACAGCGTCATCGTGCCGAGCAGCAGTCCGCGCCAGGCGCGATCGAACCAGGAGCCCGCGGTATTCATCGGTTTCGCTGTTGCGCCCATCAGCCCTTGCCTCCGCTGACCGGACCGCGGTACCACAGGTTTCGCAGCCCCAGCACCGCGGCGACGATGATCAGCTGCACGAAGCCCATGATCATCGCGATCGCCGACGCCAGCGAATAATCGTATTGCTCGAAAGCGGCTTCATACGCGGCGATCGAAATGACCCGTGTCGGCCCGGCCGGCGATCCCAGCAGGACGGCGGACGGAAACACCGAGTACGCCTGCACGAAAGCGAGGCAGAAACACATCGCGAGCCCCGGTGCGAGCAGCGGCAGATAGATGTGGCGGAATTGCGCCTTCGGGTCGGCGCCCAGCGTCGAGGCGGCGCGTGCCAGCACCGGGTCGATGCCGGTGATGTACGACAGGATCAACAGGAAGGCGAAAGGGAATCCCGAGATAACCAGCGAGATCAGCACGCCCCAGAAGTTGTGCGTCAGCCGGATCGGCCCGGTGTACAGATGGATGAGCTGCAGGAACTGCGACAGCCAGCCTTTGGGCCCGAAATAGATCAGCATGCCTTCGGCGATCAGCACGGTGCCCAGGGTGATCGGCACCACCAGTATCGTCGTCACCCAGCGCTGGTAGCGCGACTTGTTGCGCATCTTGTAGGCGATCGGCAGTGCCAGGCCGACGTTGATCAAGGTCGCCGGCAGCGCGAGCTTCAGCGTCGTCCAGATCGTCGGCCAGAGGTTGTCGGTGGTGAAGAAATGCGTGTAGTTGGCCAGCGCTCCGCCGTTCTTCGGATTGAATGACAGCAACAGGCCGTAGATGAACGGATAGATGAAAAGCAGCAGCATGAACGCCGCCGCCGGCATCACCAGCAGCAGCGTCCGGTCGAACGGTGCGCGTGCAGCGGCTGAGGTCGCGGTTGTCATCGCCGGGTTTTGCGTCAACCGAGCGGATAGACGAGCGCGCGCTCGACCGGCACGTGCACGCGGACGCTGTCGCCTCGCGCGGTCGTGACCGGCCCGCGAACATGCAGTAGCGTGCCCGATGGGGTGACGACGTCGAGTAGCGAATCGCGCCCGCCATACTCGACGTTCTCCACCTTGGCGACGACGATGTTGACGTCGCCGGTGTTGCCGCCGACGACGATGTCGTCCGGACGGATCGCGACCGCGGCGCGGGTGCCGTTGAGCGGCTGCTTGCGCACACCGGTCAGCGCGACGTCGGGACCGGTCAGCGCGACCCTGCCACCCTCCTCACGCGCGACGTCGAGCTCGAGCACGTTGCGGTAGCCCATGAAGCGCGCGACGTGCAGATTCGACGGTTGCTCGTAGACTTCCTTCGGCGCGGCGATCTGCTGCACGACGCCGTCCTTCATCACGACAATGCGGTCGGCAAGCGACAAGGCCTCGTCCTGGTCGTGCGTGACGTAGATCGTCGCGCGGTCGAGCTCGCGGTGGATGCGGCGTATTTCTGCGCGGGTCTCGATGCGCAGCTTCGCATCGAGGTTCGACAGCGGCTCGTCCATCAGGATCAGCGGGGGCTCGATGACAATCGCGCGGGCGATCGCCACACGCTGCTGCTGGCCGCCGGAAAGCTGTCCGGGGAGCTTGTGCTCCTGGCCGATCAACTGCACCAGCTTCATCGCATGCGCGACCTTCGCGTCGGCGTCCGCGCCGGTGATGCCGCGCATGCGCAAGCCGAATCCGACGTTCTTCGCCACACTCATGTGCGGAAACAGCGCGTAATTCTGGAACACCATGCCGAAGCCGCGCTTTTCCGGCGGCAGCGTGTCGATGCGCGTCTGGTCGAGCCAGATGCTGCCGCCGGACAGGTTGAGCAGCCCGGCGATGCAGTTGAGCGCAGTCGACTTGCCGCAACCCGACGGCCCAAGGAGCGCGATGAACTCACCGCGCCTGATGGTCAAGGTCAGCTCGTCCAGCGCGTTGAACGCCTTGCCACCGGCGCCCGCGAAGCGACGCGTGACGTGATCGAGCCTCAGCTCGGAAAAATCGTGCTTCATCACCCTCCCGTCGCCGCGACGGTGCGCGTGCTCGACCGTTGGTTCACTTGGTTTTTTTAGCGCCGACCTCGCTGTCCCAGCGCCGGAACGCTTCGACGACGGCCTTGGCTTCCAAGGTCGGCACGTGCGGATACTGGGCGAGCCATCCTTCGTATTCGGGACGGCCGAACTCGCGGATAGCGTCCTGGCTTTCCTTCGGCGCCATCGACAACGGAACGTTCTTCACCGACGGCCCCGGATAGAAGTAGCCCTTGTCATAGGTCAGCGCCTGCGCTTCCGGCTTGAGCATATATGCCATCAGATCGAGCAGGACCGCAAGCTTCTCCGGAGGGACGCCCTTGGGCACCGCCATGTAGTGCGCGTCGTTGACCCAGGTCATGTTCTTGAACGGCGTGACCTTGTAGCTCTTCGGGACGATGCCGAGGATGCGCGGGTTCAGATCCCATCCGGTCATCGTGACCGTCATGTCGCGCGATCCTTCGCCCAGCTCCTTCATGATCGCCCCGGTGCCGGTCGTGTAGTACTCGATGCAGGAGTCGAGCTCCTTCAGAAACGCCCAGGTCTTGTCCCACCCCTTGACCGGGTCGCGCGGATCCTTGTCGCCGAGCAGGTAGGGCAGGCCCATTAGGAAGGTGAATCCGGGTCCCGAATTGGCCGGGCGCGCGTAGCCGAAGCGGTTCGGGTTCGCCTTGCACCAGGCGAGCAATTCGGCCGGCGTCGTCGGCACCTGCTTGACCTTGTCCGGGTTGTATTCGAGCAGCGGCCCCGCGGGCATGAACGTCACGACCAGTGCCTGGCCCTGCGCCAGGTCCTGCATCTTGCGGGCCGCCGGCAGATAATTGTCTAGCACGGCGGGGAAGCTCGCCGCATGGTCGGGCAACATCCTGACCCAGAGCCCCTGGTCGATGCCGGCCGACAGCGCGACGACCCCGGTCAGCACGAGGTCGATGTCGCTGCGGCCGGCCGCCTGCATCGCCTGCAGCTTGGCGGGAAGCTCGGGCGCCGGCGCCTTGGTGAAATTGACCTTGGCGACCAGGTTCGGGTGACTGGCCTGATACGCCTCGATCGCGCCTTGCGTCAACGCGAGATCGCCGGCGACGTCGACGACGTTGATCGTGACCGGGCTCTTCGGAAGCTGTGGCGCCTGCGCCGATGCCACTGCCGAGACTCCGGCCAATAGCGCAACGGCGGCGCCCATGACGAACTGCCTGAAACCACCGCTGGCGCACAGCGCGACGTTTTCTGCCTTTCCTGCCCGATCGATTGTCAAAATGCTTCCCCTTGTTTCATCGTAGGCTATCGTCTTTCCCGCGTCGTTCCCGCGAAGGCGGAACCCAGCGGCGTCTGGACGAACGACACGGATCCCCGCATGCGCGGGGATGACGCGTCCGTCTTCCAAGAGCGGCCCACCCCGCGGGCCGCTCTTGGACGGATGCGTCACTTGGTCTTTTGGGCGCCTACCTGCTGATCCCAGATGCGGAACGCTTCGACCTGCGCCTGCGGCGGCAACGATTGCGTGTGCGGAAACTGCGACAGCCAGCCTTCGTACTCGGGACGGCCGTATTCCTTGATCAGATCCTGGCTCTCCTTCGGCGCCATCGACAGCGGCACGTTCTTCACCGCAGGACCCGGGTAGAAATAGCCCTTGTCATAGGTGAAGGCCTGCGCTTCCGGCGTCAGCAGAAATGCCATCAGATCGAGCACGACCGCAATCTTGTCCGGCGCCACACCCTTCGGTATCACCATGTAGTGGGCGTCGTTGATCCAGGTCATGCCCTTGAACGGCACCACCTTGTAGGACTTCGGCACGATCCCGAGGATGCGCGGGTTCAAGTCCCAGCCGGTCATCGTCAGCGTGATGTCGCGCGAGCCCTCCCCGAGTTCCTTCATCACCGCGCCGGTGCCAGTCGGATAGTATTCGATGCACGAATTCAGATCCTTCAGGTACGCCCAGGTCTTGTCCCACCCCTTGACCGGGTCCTTCGGATTGCTGTCGCCGAGGATGTACGGCAGTCCCATGATGAACGTGCGTCCGGGTCCCGAGTTCGCCGGGCGCGCATAGATAAGCCGGTTCGGATTGGCTTTGCACCACGCCAGCAATTCGGCCGGTGTCGTCGGCGGTTGCTTGACCTTGTCAGGGTTGTACTCGACCAGCGGGCCGGCAGGCATGAACACCACCGCGACACCGTAGTCCTGCGCAAGCTCCTGCATTTTTGCCGCCGCCGGCTGATAGTTGGCAATCAGGTTCCGAAACTTGCTCGCGTAGGTCGGCAGCAGCTTGATCAACACGCCCTGCTCGATGCCGGCGGCCAGGAAGTCGGTCCCGGTCATCACCATGTCGATGTCGCTGCGGCCGCCATCCTGCATCGCCTTCAGCTTGCCCGGAAGCTCGGGGGCCGGAGCCTTGGTGAAATTGATCTTGCTGACCAGATTTGGGTGGTTGTGCTGATAGAGCTCGATCGCGCCTTGGGTCAGGGCAAGATTGCCCGCGACGTCGACGATATTGATCGTCACCGGACTCTTGGGCATCGGCGGTACCTGTGCGCCTGCCGGGACGCCGATGGCGACCGCGGCAGCGGTGCAAAGACTGACGAGTGCGACTTGCAGCGCGCTGCGACGTGCCGGTTTGAAGCGGGAAAGACGGTTATTCATGTGACTCCTCCGTTGCGTTGATGACGACTTGAGCCAGGGCTGGCGTACTGCGTTTGCGAGATCTTGCGACTGCGGGCTTTGGAAGCTTCATGGGCGCGGCCTCGGTTGCCGGGGCTTGGCAGCGGTTCGCGGCCGCGCCGGCTTGCGCGGCGGCGTGATCCGGCTGCTGCCGTCGACGCCGCGCTGGAATTCGCGCGCCACGCGCGCCAGGTGACGATGCATCGCCGCGCGCGCGCCTTCGGCGTCGCGGGAAGCGATCGCCCCGACGATCGCATCGTGGTCCTCGATGGTTTTGAGCGCCAGTTCGGGGGTGTGAAAATGCTGCTGCATGCGCCCCCAGAGTTCGGCGCGCTGGTCCCAGAGTCCGGCGACGACGAGCTCCAGCGAGCCGTTGCCGGTCGCCTTCGCAATCAGCAGATGAAACTCGCGGTCGATCGCTTCGCGCAGCGCGAAATCCCGGATGCCGGCTTCCATCGCCCGCACGCTTTGACGCAATGCCTCGAGATCCGATGGCTGGCTGCTGACGGCAGCCAGCGCCGCGATTTCCCCTTCGACCAGTTTGCGCGCGTCGAGCAGCTCGAACGGTCCGGGGCCCTCGTCGGCCGCCGCCGACTGGCGCGGCACGGCGCTCGCCGCGACGAAAATGCCGGTGCCAACGCGCACCTCGACCAGGCCGCCGATCTCCAGCGAGATGATCGCCTCGCGCACCGATGCGCGGCTGACGCCGAGCGATGCGGCGAGCTCGCGCTCGGCGGGCAGCCGCGATCCCGGCAAAAACTCGCCGCTTGCGATCAGCTGAGCGATCTGCTCGGCGATCTGTCGATATAGACGACGGGGCTCGACGGCCTGCAACGGCAAAAGCTGCTCCTCCAGTCAACTGCAAGCCGGGGCGAATCTTTGGTTCGCCTTCGGTGGCGGCCGGATGAATCCGGCCTCCTTGTCGCCCGGCCATCCCCCGAGGATGACGCGGCGCTATCCTCGCGCAAAGTCGCGAAAGGACTTCGCGGCAGCACGCTCGACGGCATCTTAGTCCGCCGCTATACTTGTGGTCAAGTGGTCGAACCACCAGACCACAAGCCAGGCGGCGCCAGCGCTGGCCCGATCCTAAGGGCAACGCAGCTCGAAGCGCAAATGGCGAACGCTTGCCGCGCTGGCGGCCCACTTTCGACTTTTCGCCGACCGCCTCAGATGAAAATTACCGACTGCCGCGTCATCGTCTGCTCGCCGGGCCGCAATTTTGTCACGCTCAAAATAGACACCGATGAGGGTGTGCACGGCGTCGGCGATGCGACCTTGAACGGCCGCGAGCTTGCGGTCGCGTCGTACTTGACCGACCACGTGATCCCGACGCTGCTCGGCCGCGACCCGGCGCAAATCGAGGACATCTGGCAATACCTGTACCGTGGCGCGTACTGGCGCCGCGGGCCGGTGACGATGAGCGCGATCGCCGCCGTCGACACGGCGCTCTGGGACATCAAGGGCAAGGTCGCCGGGCTTCCGATCTATCAGCTGCTCGGCGGCAGGAGCCGCGACGGTGTCATGGTCTACGGGCACGCCAATGGCAGGGATGTCGCCGAGACGCTCGACGAAGTAGCACGGTACATCGACCTCGGGTACAAGGCGATCCGCGCGCAGTCCGGCGTCCCTGGACTGGCCTCCACCTACGGCGTGTCGAAAGACCGCATGTACTACGAGCCAGCCGATGCGGCGCTGCCGTCGGAGAACGTCTGGTCGACCGCGAGGTATCTGGACCATGCGCCGCGGTTGTTCGAGGCCATCCGCTCGCGCTTCGGCTTCGAGCACCATATCCTGCACGACGTCCATCACCGCTTGACGCCGATCGAGGCGGCGCGGCTGGGCAAATCGCTCGAGCCCTACCGGCTGTTCTGGATGGAGGATCCGACGCCGGCGGAAAACCAGGAAGGATTCCGCCTGATCCGGCAGCACACGGTGACGCCGATCGCCGTCGGCGAGATATTCAATACGATCTACGACTGCCAGACGCTGATCACCGAGCAGCTGATCGATTTCATCCGGACCACGGTCGTGCATGCCGGAGGCATCACCCATCTGCGCCGCATCGCACAGCTGGCCGAGCTCTATCACGTTCGCACCGGCTCGCACGGTGCGACCGACCTGTCGCCGGTATGCATGGGCGCAGCGCTGAACTTCGACCTTTGGGTGCATAACTTCGGCATTCAGGAATACATGCGGCATACGCCGGAGACCGATGCTGTGTTCCCGCACGGCTATTCGTTCCGTGACGGATACCTGCACCCCGGCGACGCGGCCGGGCACGGCGTCGACATCGACGAGAAGCTCGCCGCAAGCTATCCGTACAAGCCGAGCTCGCTTCCGGTCAATCGGCTCGAGGACGGCTCGATGTGGAACTGGTGATTCGGTTACGCTGCCTTGAAATGGCCTGATCTGCCGCCCGACTTTTCGACCAGATATATGCCTTCGATCCGCATGCCGCGGTCGACCGCCTTGCACATATCGTAGACAGTCAAGAGACCGACGCTGGCTGCGGTCAATGCCTCCATCTCGACCCCGGTGCGATCGAGCGTTTCCGCCGTCACCTCGATCGCCACCGCGTCCGCATCGAGCCTGAATTCGACCACGACGTGCGTCAGTGGCAACGGGTGCGCGAGCGGTATCAGCTCGGCGGTACGCTTGGCGGCCTGTATCGCGGCGATCCGCGCGACGCCGAGAACGTCGCCTTTGCTGGCCTTGCCGTCGCGAATGAGCGCCAGTGTTTCAGGCCGCATCAGAATCCGGCCGGCGGCGCGGGCGACACGCCTGCTTACGTCCTTGTCGCCGACGTCGACCATTTGTGCCTGACCCGCGGCGTCAAAATGGGTAAACTGCGCTCTGGTCTCCGCCATCGGCCTGCTCCTGAAACTTTGCGCGATCCGTGGCAATCATAGCACCATGACCACGCTCATCTTTTCCGCCCAGCAGCGCGGCGCCGCACTGCTGATGGCTGCGATGCTGACGGTGTCGCCGATCGCAGCGGCCCAGCAGAATCTGCCCGAGCTGGGTGATCCGTCGCTGGTGGCAATGTCCGCGCCGCAGGAGCGCAAGCTCGGCGAGAGCGTGATGCGCAACGTCCGCAGTTCGGGCGCGTACCTGAACGATCCCGAGGTCAATGGTTACCTCAACGAATTGGGCAATCGGCTGGTCGGCGCGATTCCCGGTGCGCCGTTCGACTTCGAGTTCTTCGCCATCGCCGATCCGACGATCAATGCGTTCGCGCTGCCGGGCGGCTTCGTCGCCGTTCACACCGGGCTCATCCTGCTGGCGCAGAGCGAATCCGAGCTGGCGTCGGTCCTCGGCCACGAAATCACGCACGTCACGCAACACCATATCGCGCGCAGCATCGGCAACCAGCGCGACACGATGCTGCTCACGATTGCCGCGCTCGCCGCCGCGGTACTGGCCTCGCAGTCCCGTTCCTCGTCCAGCGGCGACCTGACCCAGGCCGCCATTGTCGGCGCGCAAGGCCTGGCGATCCAGAGCCAGATCAATTTCACGCGCCAGAACGAGGAGGAAGCCGACCGCCTGGGGTTCGAGCGGACTTATGCAGCGGGCTTCGACCCAAGCGCAATGGCGACCTTTTTCGGAAGGCTGCAACGCGCTGCAACCTGGTTCGAGGGCGACTCGCCGTCATACCTGCGCGATCACCCCGAGACGTACCAGCGCATCGCTGAAGCGCAGGCGCGCTCGTTCACCAAGCCGTTCCGCCAGGTCCCCGATTCGCTTGACTTCCACATGGTGCGCGCCCTGCTGAAAAGCTACGAGGGCACGCCGCGTGATGCGGTCTTTTTCTTCGACGACGCGCTCGCCGAGAAAAAATACAACAACGAGATCGCGGCGCACTACGGCCTGGTCGCCTCCCTGCTGCGCGCGCAGAACTTCAAGCGCGCGCAGACCGAGCTCGCGATACTGGAGAAGCTCTCGCCGCCGCACCCGATGATCGACGCGATGGCGGGCCAGGTGTTGATGCAGTCAGGACAGCTGGGCCCGGCGATCAGCCGGTACGAGACCGCACTTGCCCGCTATCCGGATAAAAAGCAGCTGATCTACGACTATCCGGAGGCGCTTCTAAAGAACGATCAGGCGGACAAGGCCGCCACGTTCGTGTCTCGGCAGCTGGTCCGTTACCCATCCGACGGACAGCTGCATCAGATCGCCGCCCGCATCTACGCGGCGCTGGGCAAGCCAATGCTCGAGCATCAGCATCAAGCCGAGTACTACGCATGGCTGGGCAATCTGCAGGGCGCGATCGTCCAGTTCGAGCTGGCGACCAAGGCGCGCGATGCCGACTTCTTTCAGTCGTCGGTCGTCGAAACCCGCCTGCGCGAGCTGCGCAACGAGCTCGAGGAACAGAAAAAGGCAGCAGCGAAGTCGAAACCGGGGCTGGCCCGGCTCGGCGCTACTGTCTGCGAGCCGGCTATGCCTTGCCGGTCGCCGGAATAAAGCGCTGCGCGACGCCGTTGTTGCACCAGCGCTGACCGGTCGGCGGCGGGCCGTCGTCGAACACGTGACCCTGGTGTCCGCCGCAGCGCACGCAGTGGTACTCGGTCCGTGGGACGATCAGCAGGTAATCCTGCCGGGTCGCCAGATGTCCGGGAATGCTGGTGAAAAAGCTCGGCCAGCCGGTGCCGCTGTCGAACTTCATTTCCGACGTGAAATGCGGCAGCGCGCACCCGGCGCAGACAAAAAGGCCGCGGCGCTTTTCATCGTTCAGCGGGCTGGTGAAAGGGCGCTCGGTGCCTTCCTTGCGCAGCACGTAGAACTGCTGCTCGGGCAGCGAGCTTTTCCATTCGGCTTCGCTCTTGTTGAGCGGCGCCGTCGATTCGGTGACGTCGGCGCCCTTGGCGAGAAACTGCCGCCAGTCCTGCTGCATCTGCGCAATCGAGCGGCGCCCGGCCGTTGCGTCGGTGCCGGCGGCCATTGCCCGGCTGAAGCCGGCCACGGCCAGTGGCCATGCGGCGAGCGATGCCAATAATTGCCTTCGTTTCATCGTGAGATCTCCATGCTGCCGGACCTTTGGACGGTTTTTTCGCGCCAAAGGTTTCCGCGCTCCTTGGTCGACGCCGGCTCATCCAGCTTACAGCGCAATCGACCGGCGCAGCGGGGCGGGGTCGGATATGCATTAAAATGTCCCCGTTTCGCCGCAGATGCTGATTTGCGGCGCCCAACCCACCGCGACGCCCGCCCGCCTATCGCCATGCCGCCCGGATTCTACCGACCCGTCGTCCGCAACTCCAGCGCGCGCACCGATAGTCGCGGCCCGGCGCCGAGCGCGGGACGCGCCAGGTAAGGCTCGGATGGCGCTGGTCGACGACGTCACCGGACTGCGCCGCATCCTGCTGCAATCGCGGACCATCGCCGTGATCGGCCTGTCCGGCAGCTGGTACCGTCCAAGTTTTTTTGCGGCCAAATACATGCAGGATCACGGGTACCGCATCGTTCCGGTCAATCCGAACTGCGCCGAGGTGCTCGGCCGGAAATGCTATCCGACGCTGCGCGAGATTCCCGACAAGATCGACATCGTCGACTGCTTTCGTAAGCCTGAAGAGATTCCGCCGATCGCCCGCGACGCGGTCGCTGTGGGCGCCAAGGTGCTGTGGATGCAGCTTGGCATCCGCAACGACCAGGCGGCAAAAATCGCACTCGACGCCGGGCTCGACGTGGTGATGAACCGCTGCGTGAAAATCGAGCACGCCCGCATTCTCGGCGGCCTCAACTGGGCCGGCGTCAACACCGGCATCGTCTCGGCCAGGCGGCCGGGATGAGAAGCCGCGGCGACCCGGTATGACCACGAAGTGCGGCGCGCGCCATGCGGATCGCCCCACGAGCGCCACGCCTTGACCGGTTCCGATGGCAGACCACGAATTCGGCTTTGAAACGCTTTGCCTGCATGCCGGACATATTCCGGATGCGGCAACCGGCGCGCGGGCGCTGCCGATCTACCAGACGACGTCTTTCGTCTTCGACAGCGCCGATCACGCGGCGAGCCTGTTCAACCTGCAGACATTCGGCAACGTCTATTCGCGCATCTCGAATCCGACAGTCGCCGCGCTGGAGGAACGGGTCGCCGCACTCGAAGGCGGCCGCGCCGGCCTGGCCGCAGCGACCGGCATGGCCGCTCAGATGCTCGCCCTGCTGACGCTGGCGCAGAACGGCGACCACATCGTCGCCGCGCGCACGCTCTACGGCGGCACCTATTCGCAGTTCGCGGTGACGTTTGCGCAGTTCGGCATCGACACGACTTTCGTCGACGCCGACGATCCGCAGGCGTTCCGCCAGGCGATCCGGCCGAATACCAAATGCATCTATGCCGAGACGATCGGCAATCCGCAGCTCAACGTGCTCGACATCGCCGCGGTCGCCGGCATTGCGCACGAAGCGCAAGTCCCGCTGGTGATTGACAACACGCTTGCCTCGCCCTACCTGTGCCGGCCGATCGAGCACGGCGCCGATATCGTCATTCACTCGGTCACCAAGTATCTGGGCGGCCATGGCACGACGATGGGAGGCATTCTGGTCGAATCCGGCAAGTTCGACTGGGGTAATGGCAAGTTCCCGCAAATGACGACGCCGTCGCGGGGCTATCACGGCGTGATCTTCCACGAGACTTTTGGCGACTTCGGATTCACGATGAAGGCGCGCATGGAAACGATGCGCACGCTCGGTCCGACGCTGTCGCCGTTCAGCGCGTTCCTGCTGCTGCAAGGCATCGAGACCCTGCACCTGCGCATGCCGCGCCACTGCGAGTCGGCGCTGGCGGTCGCGCGGCATCTGTCGCAGCACCCGGCGGTGGCGTGGGTCAACTATCCGGGCCTGCCGCAAAGCGCGACCCACGAGCTCGCGCAGCGTTATCTGCCGCGCGGCGCCGGCGGCATCCTCACGTTCGGGCTGAAACCGGGGGCGCGCGGTGGCGCAGCCGCAGGCGAGCGATTCATCGAAGCCGCGCGGATGATGTCGCATCTGGCCAATGTCGGCGACGCCAAGACGCTGGTCATCCACCCGGCGTCCACGACGCATCGCCAGCTCGACGATGCGGAGCAGCGCGCCGCCGGCGTGCTACCCGAGATGATCCGGCTGTCGGTCGGGCTGGAAACGCTCGATGATATTCTCTGGGACATCGATCAGGCCTTGGCCCAAGCGCAAGCCTGACTGCGTATCATGGCGATCTACATCGGCGAGGAAGATCGCTTCGGATGAAAGCCGCGAATTACCCTGCGTTGCCTTGGCCGTGGGTCGGACTGCTGCTCTGCTGCGCGCTGCTCGGGCAGGGATACGTTCGACAGGCGGCAGGACCCGAGGCGCCGCTGACCGTGTACAACATCGCGATTATCGCGGTCGGGGTGACGTCGCTTGCGCTGCTGGTGTTGCCGCCGCGCCGGCTCGCCTACCTCCTCGGCTTTGCCGTCTGCGCGGGACTGATGGCCTACGCGCTCTATCTGCAGTACGGCGCCGGGCTCGAGCCGTGCCCGCTGTGCATTTTCCAGCGCATCTGCGTGATCGGCATGGGCGTGGTATTCCTCATCGCCGCGTTCCACAATCCCGGCCGCGCCGGCGCGACCGGCTACGCGCTGCTGCAGTTGATCATCGGCGGCGCAGGCGCCGGCTTCGCCGCGCGACAGGTCTGGCTGCAGTCGCTGCCCAAGGATCAGGTACCCGCTTGCGGGATGGGACTCGACTACATGTTCGACACGCTGCCCTTCACCGACGTGCTGCGCAAGGTCCTGGAAGGCAGCGGAGAATGCGCGGAAAAGAGCTGGGAGTTCCTGCACCTCTCGATCGCCGGCTGGACGCTGGTGTTCTTCATCGCGATGACTGCGGCCAGCTTCGCGCTGATCCGGCGCGATCGCTAGCCGCGCACTGCTTCAAGGCGCGTTTCGCATCGCCCCGAACCATCCATTGCTGACGCAGGCGGTCAGGTTGCTGTTCTGCGCAAAGCGTCCGGTGATCCCTGAAATATTGACCTGCAGCTCGAACATGCTGAAATTGCCGGCGTCGCCGTTATTGCAGCTGTAAGTACCCAAGATCGAACCCATTTGGCCGGCTTGCGAGAGGGTGCCCGAGTAGTTGCACATAGCGCCCAGCGAGTCCGAAGTAGTGATGCTCATCGCGGCGCTCCCCGGACTATTGACCTGGCCGATGAACAGGCCGGCACTGAGTTCGGTCGTCGTGTTGTTGGCCGGATTCGAGCAGCTGGTCGCCGCGCGGTGGATCGCACCCTGGAAGTTGCCGGAAAAATCATCGAAGACCAGCGTCTGCCGCGTCAGCAGCTTGGTGACCGATACGCCGTCGACGGTGTAAGTCAAGGTCCCGCTCGAGGTCGACGTTGCCGCCCAGGTCATGGTGCCGACGATTCGGTTGCTGACCTGCATCGGGTCGAACGGAACGTTGCCAAACCAGGGTCCCGAGGTCTGGTAATTGGAGCCCGACCATGTAAAAGAAGCACCGGTCGGGTAAAGCGTGCCCCCGTACCAGATCGGAACGTGCGACGGGTCGTACACGAACATTGTCGCGAAGATCAGGTTGCCGCGGTGCACGAACTGGACGCCCCAGCCGGATTCCGACTGGTTCCACCATAGATCGGACTGATCGGTCGAGTACGACGTCGCCGAAGCCGGCGCAAAATTCGCCGCCACGGCCACCAGCAGTATCGCGAGGAACGAGCGCACGACTTTCATGACGAGCTCCAGAGTTTAGGGATGGTCTTGTAATTCGTTCAATTTCGCCCGCTCATCCAGCGAAAATGCAAGGACTGTTCCAACAGGAACGAAAACGACGAGTCGGGGCCCGTCAGCCGCGACACCGCGGCTCAAGACGGCATGCCGCGTCGGCAGGCCTGGAACATACATCGCCGGGCGAGCCCGGGTCCGTGCGCTAGCGTACGCACGAGGCCGCTCCGCGACCCCGCGACCGATCGCGCGAAGCCGTTGGGAAGCCGCCGACTCTCGGCTATGATCGCCGCTGGCGTCGAAAGGCTCGTCGATGCATCTGGCAACTTCGCCCGGCAAGAAACGATCCGTCATTTGGACCGTGCTGATCAGCGTGCTAGCGACGCTGCTGGTCGTCTTTTTCGCGCAGAACCTGACGACGGGCGAAAAAAGGGTCAAGGAAAAGCTCGAGCATCGTTACGCGATCAGTGACCCGCAATTCCAGCGCACCATGGGGGTGATGCTGGGTCCGGTCATCCTTCCCGGCAATCGCTTCGCGACGCTGTTGAACGGCGACGAGATCTTTCCTTCGATGCTGCAGGCGATCAAAGGCGCGCAAAAGACGATCACCTTCGAGACTTATATCTACTGGTCGGGAGACATCGGCAAGGCGTTCGCCGACGCCCTGTCGCAGCGAGCGCGCGCCGGGGTCAAGGTCCATGTGCTGCTCGACTGGCTCGGCAGCAGCAAGATGGACCAGGCTTTCCTGGCGGAGATGCGCGATGCCGGCGTGCACATCCGCCGTTATCACGAGCCGCGGTGGTACAACCTCGACAAGCTGAACAACCGGACCCATCGCAAAGAGCTGATCGTCGATGGGCGGATCGGCTTCACCGGAGGCGTCGGCATCGCTCCGGAGTGGACTGGACACGCGCAGGACCCTCAGCACTGGCGCGACAGCCACTTCCGCGCCGAAGGGCCGGTGGTCGCGCAGATGCAGGCAGTGTTCGGAGACGACTGGGCCAAGGCCACCGGTGAAGTGCTGGACGGTGTCGATTATTTCCCGACGCTGGCAGCAGTCGGCGATGGCGCCGGCCAGATGTTCGCAAGCTCTCCTTCGGGCGGCAGCGAAAGCATGCAACTGATGTATCTGCTGATGATCACGGCGGCCGAACACTCGATCGATTTGTCCAGCTCGTATTTCGTGCCAGACGAGCTTTCCCGCGATACGCTGGTGTCGGCGCTGCGCCGTGGCGTTCGCGTGCGTATCATCACCCCGGGGCAGCACATCGATTCGGAAACCGTGCGCCGCGCCTCGCGCGCGCTGTGGGGCGACCTGCTCGAAGCAGGCGCCGAAATCTACGAGTACCAGCCGACGATGTTCCACTGCAAGGTCCTGGTCGCCGACGGACTGGTCGCATCGGTCGGCTCGACGAATTTCGATGAGCGTTCGTTCCGCCTGAACGACGAGGCAAGCCTCAATGTCTACGACGCCGCGTTCGCCGCTCATCAGGTCGAAGTCTTCGAGCGCGATCTGAAATCATCGCGCCGCATCAGCGTCGCTGAATGGCGCGATCGGCCGCTGGTCGAGAAGGTCTGGGAGCACGCGGCGGCGCTGCTCGGACCGCAAATCTAGAAACCGATCCGCTGTCGACCCGATGGCGGCCTGTGCGTCGCGCGGGTTCGACTTAACCCGAGAGCCCGATGAAATATCAAATCCTGCCCGGCACTGCGCTGCGCGTCTCCGAAGTCTGTCTCGGCTCAATGACCTGGGGCGAGCAGAACAGCGAAGCCGAGGCCCACGAGCAACTCGACTACGCCGTGGCGCGCGGCGTCAATTTCATCGACACCGCGGAGATGTACCCGGCCCCGCCGATCGCCGCCACCCAGGGTCGCACCGAGACTTATATCGGCAACTGGCTGGCGCGTCGGCCGCGGAATGGCCTGGTCATCGCCAGCAAGGTCGCCGGACCGGGCCGCCGGGGCTGGATCCGCCAGGGGCGCACCGATCTGACCCGGGAGATCATCGCCGAAGCGGTCGAGACGAGCCTCGCGCGCCTGCAGATCGACTGCATCGACCTCTACCAGATCCATTGGCCGCAGCGAAACGTGCCGATGTTCGGCGGGACGGTCTTCGATCCTGCCAAGGAAAGCGACGGTCCGGCGATTCGCGAACAGGTCGAAGGCATGGCAGCGCTGATCGCCGCGGGAAAAATCCGCCATTACGGCTTGTCGAACGAAACGGCGTGGGGCGTATGCGAATTCCACCGCGTCGCTCGCGAGCTCGGCGTCCCGGGCCCGGTGACGATCCAGAACAGCTACAGCCTGGTCTCGCGCAACGTCGACAACGATCTTGCCGAGGTGCTGTTTCGTAGCCAGATGGCGCTGCTCGCCTACAGCCCACTGGCCGGCGGGATGCTTTCGGGAAAGTATCTGGATGGCGCGAAGCCAGCAGGCGCACGCTTCGCGCTGTTCGACAATTTCAGCCTGCGCTTTCGGAGGCCCCTGGTCGCCGAAGCCGTTGCCGCATATGCCGAACTCGCCGCACGGCGCGGCATTTCGCTGGTCCAGCTCGCGCTCGGATACGTGAGGAGCCGCTGGTATCTGGGCGCGACCATCGTCGGAGCGACGACTATCGCCCAGCTGGCCGAGGATATCGACGGCGCGCAGTTCGAGCTCGACGCCGAGACGCTGGCCGGGATCGCCGCGATCCAGGCCCGCTATCCCAATCCCGCACCGTGACGATTTCTGCAATAATCATCATTCGCCCGTGCCGCCGATTCGGGAGGGCGAGATGACCAAGCTCCTGCTAGCGATCGTCGCCGCGATACTCGGCTGCGCGTCGGGCCGGGCCGATGCTGCGCCTGCTCCGGTACTCGTGGTTCCGCTGGCCGGCGCGATCGGCCCCGCGAGCGCGGACTTCGTCGGGCGCAGCTTGAGCCGTGCCGCGGACGAAAACGCACAGCTTCTTGTGCTGGAAATCGATACCCCGGGCGGACTCGACCGGTCGATGCGGCAGATCATCCAGGACATCCTGGCTTCGCCCGTTCCCGTGGCCGCCTTTGTCGCGCCCAGCGGCGCCCGCGCCGCGAGCGCCGGGACCTACATTCTGTATGCCAGCCACATCGCTGCGATGGCGCCCGGCACCAATCTCGGCGCGGCGACGCCGGTCAGCATCGGCATGCCCTCCTCGCCCTCGCCCGCACCGGCAACGCCCGCGTCCAAGCCCTCCGACGCGGGCAAAGACAAGACCGACAGCAATCACGGCGGCGATGAGAGCACGATGACTAAAAAGGCCGTCCACGACGCGGCAGCGTATATCCGCTCGCTCGCGCAGCTGCGCGGTCGCAATGCCGAATGGGCCGAGCGCGCGGTGCGCGAGTCGGTCAGCCTGTCGGCCGACGAAGCACTCGCCCAGCATGTGATCGATCTGACCGCGCGCGACGTGCCGGAGCTCTTGACCAAGCTCAGCGGGCGCAAGCTCGTCACGGCCGGCGGCGAGCGCATCCTGGCGACGTCGGGTGCGGCGATGACGATGGTAGCCCCCGATTGGCGCACGCGGTTCCTGGCAATCATCACCGACCCGAGCGTGGCGCTGATGCTGTTAATGGCGGGAATCTATGGCCTGTTCTTCGAATTCTGGAACCCCGGGCTCGCGCTGCCGGGCGTGCTCGGCGCGATCTGCCTGCTGCTCGGGCTGTTCGCTCTGCAGATGCTGCCGGTCAACTATGCCGGCCTCGCGCTGGTGCTGCTCGGCATCGCGTTCATTGTCGCCGAGACGTTCCTCCCCGCCTACGGCTCGCTCGGCGTCGGGGGAATCGTGGCATTCGCCATCGGTGCGGTCATGCTGATCGACACCGACGTACCCGGTTTCGGCGTGCCTTACTGGCTGATCGCGACGCTGGCAGCCATCACCGCGCTGTTCGTCTTCTTCGTCGCCGGCGCCGCGGTCAAAGCGCGGCGCCGCCCGATCGTGACCGGGCACGAGCAGCTGATCGGCAGCATAGGCGTCGCGCTGGACGACCTGGAGACCGAGGGGTGGGCACGCATCCACAGCGAGCAGTGGCGGGTCAAAAGCCCGGTGCCGATCAAGCGTGGCCAGCGCGTGCGCGTGACGGCGCGCAGCGATCTGTTATTGTCGGTGCTGCCCGTCACGGAAGCCGATCAAGGAGCGTGAGCATGGCCGTCGGAGTGGGATTCGGCACGATCGTCATCATCGTCATCCTGGTGATCCTGATGTCGTTTCGCGTACTGCGCGAATACCAGCGCGCGGTGGTGTTCATGCTCGGACGCTTCTGGAAGGTCAAGGGACCCGGCTTTTTCCTGCTGATTCCCGCGATCCAGCAGATGGTCCGAATCGATCTTCGCACCGTCGTGATGGACGTGCCGCCGCAAGACGTAATCACGCGCGACAACGTCTCGGTCAAGGTCAACGCGGTCGTGTACTTCCGCATCCTCGATCCGGCCAAGGCAGTGATCCAGGTCGAGAACTATTACCAGGCGACCAGCCAGCTGGCGCAGACGACCTTGCGCGCGGTGCTCGGCAAGCACGAGCTCGACGAACTTCTATCGGCGCGCGAAAAGCTCAACCTCGACATCCAGCAGGTGCTCGACAGCCAGACCGAGGCCTGGGGCATCAAGGTATCGACGGTCGAAATGAAGGACGTCGACCTGAACGAGACGATGATACGTGCGATCGCGCGCCAGGCCGAGGCCGAGCGCGAGCGGCGCGCCAAGATCATCCATGCCGAAGGCGAATTGCAGGCGTCGGAAAAATTGCTGCAGGCGGCGCAGATGCTCTCGAAGCAGCCGCAGGCGATGCAGCTTCGCTACTTGCAGACCCTGGCCAATATCGCCGGCGACAAAAGCTCGACGATCGTCTTCCCGCTGCCGATCGACCTATTGAGCGCGATGGCGAGCAAGCGGACCGAGTCCCCAGCTCCCTAGAGCCCGGTTGGCGGGCTTCCGGTACAGGCTTTCGGCGCGCGGTCCCGCGCCCGCGCCCTGCGGCACTTGCCGACCCGGGCCGATGCCGCCGCGCTCGTCCGCCCGCCGCTGAATCATCCCGAATCAAGGCCTTAGACCCATGGCATATCGCTTGCTTGCTCTTGCCCCAGAGGCGGGCCCGGCCTTCGCACCAACCCCGGGACCGCGGCGAATGATCACGAGTGGGGGAGTTCCTATGATGGTTTCCGTGTGGTGGCTGGTCTGGGTATTCCTGGCGGGCGCGTATTCCGGCTTCCTGCTGCTTGCGTTGCTGCGTATGGGCGACGACCGCGGCGAAGGCGCGCACGAAGCGCTGATGGCGCACCGCGCCCTTTCGTGGCGTCACGGCCGCGAGCGCCGCGGCTTTATCGCGCCCACGCCGTAACGCGCGCGACGACGGCGGCGGCGCCTTTCGTCGCCGGCCGCAAGGCTTGCCCTTCGACGCCTCAGGGTGTGACCACCCGTACGGCGTTGCCCAGGATTTCGTACAACGCGTAATAACTCCCCTGCAGGCCGCTGATGCCGGGCACGTAATCGAGCACCCGGGCCGGCCCGCGCGATGGTATGCCGGTTGCCGCAGGCACAGTGGCGATCCCGGCCGCCGCAAACTCCGCCGTGGCCCGCCGCATGTCGAAAGCGTGGGCCACCAGCACGACCCGTCCGATCCCCGCTGCCCGCAGCACTGCCGCCGAGTATTGCGCGTTCTCGTGCGTCGTACGCGAGCGGTTCTCCGCCCAGCGCACCGGAACGCCGAACTCGCGCTGCAACGCCTCCTGCATCAGCTCGGCCTCGGTGGTCCCGCCGTACGTCGATCCGCCGGTGACAAGCACCGGCAGACCGGTCAGCCGCGCGATGCGGGCGCCGTAGCGTACGCGCTCGAGTGTCAGCGTCGCGAGCGTATCCCCACCGTAATCGGGCGCGTCGCGACGCGTGCCGCCGCCAAGGATGACAATCGCCTGCGCTTGCGCCGCGCGACTGCGATCGAATGGCGAGGCGATATCGAGAGTGCGTATCAGCAGCGCCGCGACCGCGGGTAGCGAAAGCAGCAGCAGCGACAATACTCCCGTCCACGCCAGGCCCGTGCCGAGCCGGGGACTCCGCCGCCACAAGGCAAGACCCAGCACTGCCAGCACAAGCGGCCCGGTCGGCGGAAGCACCACAGCCTTGAGCAAGGCCTTGACCCAGATCGGATCGATCACCTGCGATGCTTTCGCGTAAGCAGAGAGGCCGAGTGCGCTTTAGCGCGCCTGTTGCAGCAGAGCCTTCAGATGGCTTGCCGGAATGGCGTAGGTAATGCCCGAAGGTTGCGTCAGCGCGGCCTCCTTGGTTCCCTGCACGAACACCTTGTTAATGACGCCGATGACTTCTCCCGTTGCCGGGTCGTAGAGCGGACTGCCGCTGTTTCCCGGATACGCGGTCGCGTCGAGCTGGAACACCGGATATTGCCCGGCGGAAAGCCGGCGTATCGTCTGCGGGCTCAACTCCCCGGCGCGCGACAACGGGATCGCGATCGGCGTCACCGACGCGATGATCGCGCGATGCGTCGCCGGATGCGGTCCGAGGATCGCGCCTATCGGATATCCGGTGAACAGGACTTCCTGCCCTTCCTTTACGTCTCCGGATTGGCCGAGTTTCAGCGGCGACAGCGCCGGCCCCGAAATCTTCAGTAGCGCCAAATCGGAGTCGGCATCGGTCGCCACCTGCGCCCCTTCCCGGACTTGCGCCTTATTGGGGTCGTCCTTGTCGGGCATCGGAATCAGGATCGCGTAGGTCTCGTGTTGCGCCGGGTCGAGCACCCGCGCCAGCACATGCGCATTGGTAACGATGAGCGAGCCGTCCTCGACGGCGAATCCGGTGCCGAGGAACTGGAACTGCGGCGAGCGCGTGCGTTCGAACGTGCCGACGGCGACGACCGACCGCTTGACCCGCTGGATCGTCTCGATCGCGCCCGCCCATGCCGGCATCGCGACGGCCAGCGTGAGCGCGCAGAGAAGCGGCACGGAGAAACGGCGCTGCCAACCGGAGCTGCAATTCGCCATGGCGTTCTACTCGGCGTCGGATGCGCGAACCAGAATCGTCGACGAATCCGCGACGCTTGGATCGTAGGGATGCCACTCGTCGCCGAAAAGTCGTTGCACGCGCTGCACGTAGGCGCGCGTCTCGGCATAAGGAGGAATGCCTTTGTAACGATCGACCGCCGCCTCGCCGGCATTGTAGGCGGCGACCGCGAGCGAGACCTGGCCGCGATAGTAGGCCAGCAGCCAGCGAAGGTAGGAAAGTCCGCCCTGGACATTGTCCTCGACATTGAAGCGATTGCGGACGTTGAATCGCGTCGCAGTCGCTGCGATCAACTGCATCACGCCCCGCGCATCCTTGTCCGAGCGCGCGTCGGGTTGGAAATTCGACTCGGCCGAGACGATCGCCAGCGCAAGTCTCGGGTCGATGCCGTATTGCGGAGCGGCCTTGACCACCACCTCGGCGATCGTGCGCTTGTCCGGTTGGAGATCGGCGTAGGCCAAGGCGTCGAGCGCCTGCGCCGTCTGGACGGCGTCGCCCGATGCCGGGTCCGGCGGCGGCATCAACATGCATTGCGGAAAGACGACCTGGCCCGCATCGACGAATTTCAGCATTTCTCGCGCTTGCGGGTGGCCTTCCCGGGCGGCGCGCGTGAAAAAGTAGGCCGCGAGCGCATCGTCACGCTCCACCCCGCGTCCGTTGGCGTACATCCATCCGAGATTGAACATCGCGCCGACGTCTCCGGAGCGCGCCGCTTCGCAATAGAGCGCCGCCGCCTTGCGCTGGTCTTTCGGCACGCCTTCGCCATGCTCGTACGCCAGTGCCTGCGCGGCCAGATCGCCGGCCAGCGGCGATTCAGCGGCGCCGGCCGCGCCGGCCAGCACCAGCGCGATCAGCGCGATCAGGCGATGAACGCGGACCGTTGCGCCACTGACGGCGGCCGCTTCAGGCAGTACCTCGGACACCGGGCTCCCTTTCGGCGCGGGCGGCCGCTGCCGTCCGCGAATGCGCTTCGTACCAGGGCAGCGCTTCGCGCAGACCTGCGTGCAGCGAGTGCGTCGGCGCGTAGCCGAACGCCCCGATCGCCTTGCCGACGTCGGCTTGCGAGTGCCGCACGTCGCCGACGCGAAAATCACCGTAGATCGGCGCCTCAAAGCGCAAGCCCGGATGCCGCTCGGCGACCAGGTCGCGCAACGCGGCGTACAGATCGTTGAGCGATATCCGTCCGCCGACGGCGACGTTGTAGACCTCTCCCGATACTGTCGCCGCAGGCGCCGTCGCCGCCAGCAGATTGGCCTGCACGACGTTGCCAACATAGCAGAAGTCGCGCGTCGTCTCGCCGTCCCCGTAGATCACGATCGGCGTCCCGGACAGCATTGCCGCCGCCCAGCGCGGAATCACCGCTGCATACGCGCCCTCGGCATCCTGACGCGGACCGAACACGTTGAAATAGCGCAGTCCCGTCGCGACGACGCCGTAACACCGGGAGAACACCTGGGCATAGAGCTCGTCCAGGTACTTGGTCACCGCATAGGGCGACAGCGGCCGGCCGATCGCGTCCTCGACCTTCGGCAGACCGGGATGGTCGCCGTAAGTCGAGCTCGACGCTGCATAGACGAAGCGTTCGCAGCCCGCGTCGCGCGCCGCCACCAGCATATTGAGGAACCCCGTCGCGTTGGCGGCGTGCGCGCGCAGCGGATCCTCGATCGATCGAGGCACCGAACCGAGGGCCGCCTCGTGCAGGACGATATCGATTCCCTGGCAGGCGCTGCGACAGGCGTCGGGATCGACGATGTCGGCCTCGTGAAAACGGTGCTTGCGCCACGCGAGCTCACCGACCGACTGGCGCACCTGGTCGAGGTTGGCTTTGTAGCCGGTGGCGAAATTGTCGAGGCTCACGACCTCCTGGCCCAGGCCGAGCAGCGTCTCGAGCAGATGCGAACCGATGAAGCCCGCGCTGCCGGTCACCAGCCAGCGCTTCGGTCGCGCCCGCAGCGCTGCGCAGCATGCAGCAAAGGCCTCCGGCGCGCCGCGCGTATCCACGATCACAACCTCCAGACGTTGACGCCTCGCGCCCGAAACTGCGCGGCGTCGGCCTGACATTTGACGTCGACGTATAGCCCGCCTTCGTCGAGCTTGGTTACATAGTCGTCGGTCGGACGGCGCTTGAAGTCGCGGTGAGCGACCGCGGCCACGATTGCGCGCGCCCGCGGCAGCGCATCCCACGACTTCAGATCGATGCCGTACTCGCGTCGCGCTTCTGCGGGGTCGGCTACCGGATCGTGCACGTGCACGTTGGCGCCGTACGAGGCGAGCTCCTGCACGACGTCGATGACGCGCGAGTTGCGGATGTCCGGGCAGTCTTCCTTGAACGTGAGCCCGAGCACGTTGATATCGGCACCCTTGACTGTCGAGCCCGACTGGATCAGCTGCTTGACCGTCTGCTCGGCGATGAACTTGCCCATGCCGTCGTTGATGCGCCGACCGGCAAGGATGACCTGCGGATGGTAGCCAAGCTTGTCCGCCATATGCGTCAGATAGTACGGATCGACGCCGATGCAATGCCCGCCGACCAGCCCCGGCCGAAAGGCCAGGAAGTTCCATTTGGTTCCGGCGGCCTCGAGGACCTCGAGCGTATCGATGCCGATCTTGTGGAAGATCAGTGCCAGCTCGTTCATCAGCGCGATGTTGAGATCACGCTGAGTGTTTTCGATCACCTTGGCCGCTTCGGCAACCTTGATCGAGCTCGCGCGGTGGACGCCGGCCGGGATGATGCTGCCGTAAACGGCGGCAACCCGCTCCAGCGTGGCCGGCGTATCTCCGCTCACCAGCTTGACGATCCGCGGCAGCGTGTGCTCCTTGTCGCCCGGATTGATGCGCTCGGGCGAATACCCGACGTAGAAATCGCGCTTCCAGGTCATGCCGGAAGCTTTCTCGATGACCGGCACGCAGATTTCCTCGGTGGCGCCGGGATACACGGTCGACTCGAAGACGATGGTCGCACCGCGCTTGAGATTTCGGCCGACCGCCTCGCTGGCCGAAAGCAGCGGCCCGAAGTCGGGCTGGTGCGCATCGTCGATCGGCGTCGGAACGGCGACGACGACAAAGTCTGCGGCACGCAACGCCGCCGCGTCGGTCGTGCAGCGCAAGCCGGTGGCCGCGGCGAGCTCGGCGGGACTCACTTCGCCGGTCGGATCGATGCCCTTGCCGTACGCGACGACCTTGGTCTCGGACAGGTCGAATCCGACGGTCGGATACTTCTTGCCGAACTCGACCGCGAGCGGAAGCCCGACGTAGCCCAGGCCGACGACGCCGACGGTGGTGACTCCTGTCCCTGCCATGCCAGGGCCTGCCCTAAAGCCCGCTCAGCAGCTTGTCGGCTTCGGCGCGCACCGGAGACGCCTCGCCCAGCTTGGAAAGCGGCTCGAGCGCTTTTTTCGCGCCTGCCTTGTCGCCGGTCTTGATCAAGCCCTTGGCCAGATGCAGCTGAATATTGGTGTTGCCCGGCGCGAGATTGGACGCCGCCCGCAGGAGCTCGACGCCCTTTTTCGCGTCGCCGATTTGCACTTCGGCCCAGCCCAGCGTATCGATTACATTCGGATTGAACGGCGCCTGCCGGTACGCGGCTGAGGCATATTCGCGCGCCTTCGGATCGCCAGTCTCCGCCAGCGCCCAGGCGAGGTTGTTCAAGACCATCGGGTTGTCGGGTTCGATCTTCATCGCCGCCTGATAGTTGGTGATCGCCGCACGGTAATCCTTGCGGGCGAGGCTCTGCTGCGCGAGGAAAATGACCAGCGTGACATCGGTCGGATGCTCCCTCGTCCATGCCGCGGCGAACGCGCTGGCGTCGGCCGCGCCGACTTTCTGCAATGCCTCGTAGCGGCGCACCGCGAGTATCGGGATCGGCTCGCGTGCAAGTGCGTCCCGGTACGCGGCGGCTGCCTGCTGCCACTTCTGCTGCGCGACCAGCACTTCTCCTTCGAGCGCATAGCCCATCGCGCGCTTCGGCCGGTCTTTCTGCAGCTTACGCGCCTCGGCGATGGCGTCTTCAGGATGACCGGACATGACAAAGGTCTTGGCCAGGGCGACCAGCGCGCGGTTCTGATCGGGTTCGGCCGAGATGACCTTGCGCAGGGTTGCGATGGCGCCGCTATAGTCTTTCTGCGCGACTTGCACGTCAGCCAGTCGCATCGACGCCATTTCATTCTGCGGCTGCAGCTGCACCAGGCGCTTGAACGTGGCCAGCGCCTCGTCGTTCTGGCCAGCGGCCCGCTGCGCGGCTCCTACCGCCTCCAGGATCTGCGTGTCATCGGGAAAAGCCGCCTGTGCCGCCTTGGCCGCTTCGAGCCCAGCTTTGGCATTGCGAAGGTTGCCGTAGTAATTAATCAACGCCAGACGCGGCCGCACCGACTTCGGCGCTGCGGCAATCGCACGATCGATCGCCGCCTTGACTTCGTCCGGGCTGCGGCCCGACATGACCAGAAGCTCGGCCAAGCCCAGCAACAGCTGTTCGTTTTTCGGATCCTTGACCAGCAGCGCCTCGTAGCGCTTGCGCGCGTCCTCGGCTTTCTGCTCCTGCACGTCGAGCAGCGCGAGGTTGCGCACTGCGGGAAAATACCCGGGCTGCACGTCCAGGGCCTTCTCGAAGCTTGCCCGCGCATTCTTGTTGTCGTGCATGCCGGCGTATGCCGCGCCCTTGACGTTATAGGTCAATGGGTTGTTCGGTTGCTTTTTTTCCAGCGTGGCGACCGCGGCCAGAGCCTGGTCGAATTCACCGCGGCGCAAATGCGCGGCGATCAACGCAAGATCCGCCTGGTATTGCGATTGATCGGCGCTGGACAGGGACTCGAGTTCCTTGAACGCCTGTCCCGGTTCGCCGGCGGCGTACTTGACCTGGGCCAGGCGAATCTTGCTTGCAATGTTGCCCTTGTCCAGCGCGCTTGCCCGCTCGTAGTACTGCGCGGCCTTGGCGGCGTTTCCGGCGGCGAGGTTGGCCTCGCCGGCTGCCTGCAGCAGGACCGGATTGTCGGGCGCGCGAGTCAGCGCCGCTTCGAGCGTTTCGACGGCTTGGGTGCTGCGTCCGGTGCGCATGTACAGGACGGCGAGCGCGCGCATCGGGCTCAAGTCGTCGGAGGCGCGCGCGACCACCTTGCGCAGCGATTCCTCGGCCGAAGCATACGACCCCAGTCTCATGTCGATGAGCCCCGAAAGGTAGATGCTCTGCAGGTTGTCCGGGTTGACCGACAGGACCTTCTGGATCGCGTCCCGAGCGTGCGCCACATCGCCGCGCGAATACGAGATCAACGCATCGGCATAGAGCGTTCTGAACTCGAGCGGGGACATCTTCTTCATAGCGTCGACCTGAACCGCCGCGTTGTCCAGTTGCCCGCTTTCGATCAGCATCGACGCGAGCGCGTAGCGCGCGCCCAGCGAGCCGCCGCTGACCTCGACCGCGCGCTCGAGCGTCTTGATCGCTTCGCCGCGCCGGCCCTGCGCGTTCTCGAACCCAGCCTTCACTACCAGCGCCTGGGCGTTGTTGGGAGCCGCCGCGATGGCCGCATCGATCAGCTTCAAAGCCCGGGGGAGATCGTTTTCGAAGGCGGCGAGGCGAGCCTGAATCGTAAGGGCGCGCGCGTCCCCGGGAACCGCGACAAGCGCAGCCTGGATCGCTTCATTTGCTTTCGCGATTTCGCCGAGCGCAAGGTAGGCGTTTGCTACCTGGGTCTGGAGACCAGCCTGCGCCTTGGGATCGCCGAGCTTGCGATCGGCGAGCTCCGCAACCACCTTCGCGTAGGCGTTCTGGTCGACCATTGCACGCGCGAGCAGCGGATAGGTTTCGTCTGCCGGATATTTGAGCTCGATCGCCTTGCGGATTTCAGTCTCGGCCGCGGCCGGGCGTCCGGTGTCGAGCAGCGCCTTGCCGTACAGGATTCGCGCCTCGCCATTGTCCGGTGCTATCTGCAGCGCGCTTTTCAGCTGGATGATGCCGGCTTCGTATTCGTTCTTCGCGAGATACGACTTCGCCGATGCGACAAGCGCGGTCGGATTGTCTTTTCCGCAGCCGGCAAGCCCAAGGGCTGCGAGCGCTACGAGGGTTGTGCAGATACGGTACCGGAGCTTCATTGTCTTCGCTTCTTTCGCGGAATCGATCGCCGTGCGCCCTACTTGAGGCCGCAGCGATGCATCAGATCGTAAAGTGTGGGGCGGCTCACGCCGAGCAGCTCGGCCGCCTTGCTGTAATTGCCGTTGACTCGTCCCAGCACCCGCAGGACGGCGTCCTTCTCGGCCTCCTCGCGCACGCGACGCAGGTTCAGGATCGCCGGCTCCGCATCGGCAGGCCCCAGACCCAGGTCGGCCGCGCTTATCGTCAGGCCGTCGGCCATGATGACGGCTCGCTTGATGACATTTTCGAGCTCGCGAACATTGCCCGGCCATGCATGCGCTTCGATTGCGGCGATTGCATCGGGCAGCAGCGTCATCGCCCCGCGCCGCTGCTCGGCGGCATACTTGTGCACAAAGCTGTGCGCCAGCAGCGCCGCGTCTCCCTTGCGGGCGCGGAGCGGAGGAATCTCGACGACGATCTCGGCGATCCGGTAATAGAGATCTTCACGGAAGCGTCCGGAGACGATGTGATCCTTGAGGCTTTGATGCGTCGCGCAGACGACGCGAACGTCGATTGCGATTTCCTCCCTGCCGCCGATGCGCTCGATCACGCGCTCCTGCAGAAAGCGAAGCAGCTTCGCCTGCAGCGCCATCGGAAGGTCGCCGACCTCGTCGAGGAACAGCGTGCCGCCGCTGGCCATTTCGAATTTGCCGAACGTGCGTTTGGCAGCGCCGGTGTACGCACCCTTTTCGTAGCCGAAGAGCTCGGTTTCCAGCAGTGTCTCCGGAATCGCCGCGCAATTGATCGCCACGAACCTCTGATCGCGGCGCGGCGACAAGTCATGCAGAGCGCGGGCCAGCAATTCCTTGCCGGTTCCCGATTCGCCCTGGATCAGCACCGTCGCCGAGGCCGGCGCGACCTTCTCGATGGTGCGGCATACGCGCAATGCCTCCGGATCGCGCGTCATGAAGCCCGACATGCCGCCTGCCGCGCTCGCCGTTTGCAGTCGGCGATTCTCTTCCTGCAACTCGTGCACGCGAAACGCCCGGTCTATCGTCCACGCCAGAATCTCGGGTTCGAATGGCTTGGTGCAGAAATCGTGCGCCCCAAGCGCGATCGTCTTCAGCGCATTGACCCGGTCGTTCTGCCCGGTGAGCACGATGACCTTGGTGTCGGGCGCAAATGCATTTATTTCCTCGAGCAACAAGAGTCCTTCGCTCGGATCGTCCGGATGCGGCGGCAGCCCCAGATCCATCGTGACGACGGCCGGCTCGCAGCGGCGCATCTGCGCAATCGCCGATTCCCGATCGCTGGCCACGACCGTTTCATACCGGTCGAACGCCCAGCGCATCTGTTTTTGCAACTCCGGATCGTCTTCGACGATCAGCAGCGGCCGGCGCGTTTCGGTCATGCGGTTCCCCCTACCACCGCCGTCGCAGGCGTTCTGGTTTCACCGCGCGGCAGCAGCACGCGCACACGCGTACCCCGCCCGGGCTCGCTGTCGACCTGTATCCGCCCGCCGAGCCCCTCGACGTACTGCGCGCTCTCGTAGACGCCGATCCCCATACCCGCGGGCTTCGTGGTCTCGAATGGCCTGAACAACCGCTCGCGGATGAACTCCGAACTCATGCCTGTTCCCGTGTCCTTTACATCGATCAGCGCAAAAGCGCCGTCGTCGTGCAGCTTGACCGTGACGCTGCCGCCTTTGCTCGTCGCGTCGATCGCGTTCTGCACCAGGTGGCCGATCACGTGCTCGAGACGATCCTCGTGCCCCGCGGCCGTGACACCGGTAGATAGTTCCAGCTCGATCGGCGGATCGAGCGTCGCTTTGGCGGCACAGACACGTCGCACGACCGCTTCCAGATCGACTGGACGAGCATTTTCCACCGGCGTCGCCCCGGTACGCAACTGTAGCATCAGTTTATTCATGCGTTCGACGACATTCTCGACCGTCGTAAGCATGTCACGCTGAAATTCCGGGTTCTCGCTGTGCCGCTCCGCGTTGCGAAGCATCAGCGAAAGTTGCGCGACAAGGTTCTTCAGATCGTGCACTACAAAGGCAGACATCCGGTTGAAGGCTTCGAACTTGCGCGCTTCCAGCAGCGCCTCGGTGGCGCGAAGCTGACCCAGATAGCTGGCCGCCTGCCGGCTTGCGGTCTTGAGCAGATCGCGAACTTCCCAATCGACATCGATCTTGGCTCGGGGCGTCATCAGCACAACGAAGCCGAGCAAGCTGGTACTCGACCGCAGCGGGACGATCAGCCACGCGTCACGGATCGTCGTGAGCCAGCTGGGCAATTGCAGGCCGGGGTATTTGCCCGAATCGTGCAGCGCCTCGTCCACGCTGACGACCCAATCGGTGCGCGCCAGAAAGACCGCGAGCGATCCATCCACCGCTTCGACCGCCGACAGCGCGGGCGCGTTCCAACGAGCGCCGAGCCGGAGACTGCCGCTGCCGTCATCGAGCCAAAGCATCCCTGCCGGGCTCTCGACCAGGTCGGCCAGCGCCATCGTCACTCGCTCCGGCAATCCCTGACCCGCACTATCGGTCGATAGCGTGCTGGTGAACCGCAGCCACGCTTGGCGGTAGTCGTAACGATACGAATAAAAATGCTTGCTGACGAAGACCTTCAGCCGCGAACGAAAGCGCCCTGAAGACGCCACCAGCACGCCGCCGACCAGCGCTGCAAACAGTAGTTCGATTTGCAGCGTCCGGCCCCATTCGCCGCCGAGATAGCGGACGACATAGCCGGCCGCTGCGACCGCGAGAAGGAACGCCGCCGAAACGAGCAGCGCCGTCGACTGCAGCACGACGTTGCGCGAGACGTGCATTTCGACCGCCCAGCGCGGATTGCGCGCCATTGCGATCGCGATCAACGGCACGACCAGTGCATTGATCACGCCGCGCGCCGTCCAGA
Organism: uncultured beta proteobacterium; assembly: GCA_963828595.1. Lineage (GTDB taxonomy): Bacteria > Pseudomonadota > Gammaproteobacteria > Burkholderiales > Casimicrobiaceae > PALSA-1003. The sequence goes on along the minus strand of CAWHEN010000010.1, from coordinate 323,791 downwards.
TGTCGAGGTCGAGGGCAGCGAACAGCATCGCATCGGCATAGAGAAAAAGCTCGAAGCCGAACATCCCTGCGAGCGCAATGCACAATGGCTTGATCGCCCAGCGCGCTTGCGGATGTGCCCGGCGGAACAGCTGCTCGACCAGCATCAGCCCGAAAACCGAGAGTCCCAGATGCAGGCCGAACGAAGTCCTCTGGACTCCGAGCGAGCGGGACAACGGCAGGCCATCCAGCAACGCCACGCTCGCCAGCATCGCGGCCACGACGACAGTTGCGGCCCAGCGCGGAAACGCCGACGCGGACTTGTCGCTTCGGGAGCCGGCAATCAGGTTGCCGACGAACATGAACCAGACGCCGTAGCGAAGGACGTCGACGACGCCGAACAGCAGCCATACGGCAGGACGGTCCGACAGGGCGACCGCCAGCCCCGCCGCTGCCCAGATCGCCGTCACCAGGGTGGCGGCGAGCAGCAAAGCCGCGCGGACGCTGGGCCGCCAGCGAAGCGCCATCAGCAGCGCAAAACCCAGGTAGCCGGCGAGCGCAAGGGCATAGCTCCACGCGGCTACAGTGGCGAGGACGTTTGCGGTCACGACGTGCGCGGGTAGTCGATAAAGACGCTAACTCTAAACCGGGTTCAGGGGGAAGAGTATCCCGCCGCCGCGCCGCCGACGCTCCAGAGCGCCTTCATTGCCTGGCGGGCGAGTCGCTCCGCGGCCGATCGGCTTTACGGACACCGGCGCTGGCCGCTCCGGCTGCGCCGTCGGCCACGCGCGTTCGAGGGCGGCCTCGGGCGCTCCGCGCCGCGCTAGCGCGCGCCCTCGCCCAGCAGGACGACGCGCACCGTTTCGAGCAGGATCAACAGATCCAGCAGCAGCGAGTTGTTCTTGACGTAGTAGATATCGTATTCGAGCTTCTTCACCGTATCGTCGACGGTGGCCACGTAACAGTGCCTGACCTGCGCCCAACCGGTGATGCCGGGTTTGACGCTGTGGCGCACTGCATAGAACGGGATCTGCTCGGAGAGCATGGTGACGAATTCCGGCCGTTCCGGACGCGGACCGACCAGGCTCATCTCGCCGCGAAGCACGTTGATCAATTGCGGCAGCTCGTCGATGCGCGTGCGCCGGATGAACCGACCGATTCGGGTGATCCTCGCGTCGTTGACCGCGGCCCACGCGGCCTTGCCGTCCTTTTCCGCATCCATTGCCATGCTGCGGAACTTGAGCAGGGTAAACGTCTTGCCGCCCCGGCCGACGCGTTTTTGCCGGTAGATGACCGTTCCCGGGCTCTCGAGGGCGATCAACAACGCGGTGAACATGATCACCGGCAAAGCGGCGATCACCAGGACCGCCACTACCGCCACGTCGAACGAGCGCTTGACGAAGCGGCGCAGCCAATTCTGCCGATAGCCGTCGCCATAGATGAACCAGCTGGCGCGGCTCATGTCCAGCGGCACGTGGCCGTGGACGCGCTCGAAAAAGCCGGCGAGATCGGTGACCTTGACGCCGTTGAGCCGGCAGGCGAGCAGGTCGCGCAGCGGCAGTACACCACCGCGCTGTTGTCGCACCGCCACCACGATCTCGTCCACGCCGTGACGCTTGACGGCCTGTTCCAGCGTTTCTCGCCCGCCGATGATCCGCTTCGGAGCAACCTGTACTTCCTCGTTGCCGTCGAGGGCGAAAAACCCGACCAGCTTTACGCCGACGTTGCCCTCTGCGAGCGATGTCTCGACTTGCTTTGCCTGGGCACCCGTACCGAGAACGAGCAAGCGGTGTGGAAGCAGCGCGTCGACCAGCGGCAGCATCACCGTATGTCGCAGCAACATCTGTCCGAGGATCGCGAGCAGCGCGGCGGCGCCGACGTTTTGCCGGAACAGCTCGCCGCCGGGCAACCAGTCGGCAATTACATAGGCAAGCAGGGTCCCGAAGGCTGACGCGATGCAGACGCGGGTAAAGTAGGAGCTGCGCGCGAGCTTTTCCTTGCGGCGGTAGACGCCGAAGCCGATATTGAACAGGACGATGAGAAACGCATAGACAAACGCCGGGGCGGCGTGCAGTGGCTCGGGGAGCGGCAGCCGCTGCAGAAAAATGATCGCGCCGACAGCCGCGATCACGAGCCAGGAAAGCTCGGCGGCCAGCAGCAACAGCGTCGCGGCGGCTACGTTCTGGCGAAGAAAACTGATCAACCGAATCCCCTCGTATCGATGATAGCAACCCTCAAGGGGCGCCACGTGTACGTCGACCACTCAGCAGTGGGGCCCCTCTGTTGCTGGCAGCCGCACTGCTTTCCTCCCAGGCCGCTATCGTGTGCCCGCCTCCATTCCTTTGATCGACTGACACGCAACACGATCTATTTCATCAAGCAATTCTTGTACCGAATGCTCACGACAGCGATATGACAGCTTCGACGCAGCGCAGGCCGAATCCGTCCAACTCCTGCCGTGGAAAAAACTCGCAGTCATCAGCATCGGACCGTCGCGACAGCTTGTCCCGCGAACACTCGACGCACGATGTGCGGAATATTCACGACCCGATGCGTCAAGGTGCGTTTTCGCACACGCACACATCTGTCGAATGTACCAACTCGATGTAGAAAGGTCTATGCCGATTGTGTAAATTCTTGTATAGCGCCGTCTGTCAACGACAGCTGCGAACCATGACGACTAAGGCTCTGCACGGTACAAGTCACACGCCGACCCCCATAGACAGACCCGACATGAGTAGATCGGGACTGGAGCAATCCCGCAAAACCTGCTGGGACATTCGGCAAAATCGCGCCCAACCAGCGCCGTGCACAGCACCGGTTGTCGGCATCTTTTCGATGCTACAGTCGTTGCTACCGTCGTGACAGACCTCCACGCCTCCGGGCGACGAACGGGCGCTTCTACCTGCCAAACGTCGTCTCCCCACTTTAGCCCGAGGATCGACACGCGGCTCATTGCCGGCTTTGCAATTCCTACAAATGCCCGGCATCCTTGCACCGAGAGCAAGATTTCGGGTGTTCCCCCTCCTACCGGGATAATTCCGGTATCGGACTGCCTACGGAGAGGGCTAACCGCTCAATGATGTCCTTCGAGACCGACAACCTAGACAAAAGGGCACCCGGAAATGACTGAGATGGTCTTTGGCAAAGCGAGCGATGCATTTGCTGGCAAGGAGTTCGCCCAAGGCGGAATCGGTATCAGGCCGAACCTCCTGATACTGACCAGCCGCTGAAGGAGATGGGCTGATGGACTTCTCCTTTACCGACCAGCAGAAAGCGCTGCGCGACAATATAGTGAAGTTTGCGCAGCGCGAGCTCTGCGAAGGCGCGATGGAGCGCGACCGCTCACAGACCTTTTCTCCGGAGCTATGGCGTCGCTGCGCCGACATCGGCATCCAGGGCTTGCCCGTGCCGGAGGAATACGGCGGCAGCGGATTCGATCCGCTGTCTTGCGCGATCGGCCTGGAGGCGCTGGGTTACGGCTGTCGCGACGGCGGGCTGGTATTTTCGCTGTGCGCGCATCTTCTGGCCTGTGCCGTGCCTCTTTGGTCGCATGGCAGCCCTGAGCAAAAGCGGCGCTATTTGCCGGCGCTGTGCGACGGCAGCCTGATCGGCATGCATGCGCTTACCGAACCGGGTTCCGGATCGGATTCATTCTCCATGCGAACGCGAGCCGAAAAGGAGAGTGATGGCTGGCGAATCAACGGCACCAAGACTTTCATCTCCAACGCACCGGTCGGCGACCTGGCGTTAGTGTTTGCCTTGACCGACGCGCAAAAGGGATTTTACGGGGGTGTGACCGCATTTATCGTCCCGGCCAGAAACGCCCGGATTCTCGGTCGGCAACAAATTCGAAAAAATGGGCCTTCGCACGTCTCCGGTCGGCGACGTGGTGTTCCAGGACATGCGGGTTCCCGACGACGCCGTAGTCGGCGGGGTCGGAGGCGGATCGTCGGTATTCGCGACCGCCATGGATTGGGAGCGAATCCTGCTCGTGGCCAGCCATGTCGGCGTCATCGAGCGTCTGATGGAAACGTCGCTCACCTACGCCAGAACGCGTTCCCAGTTCGGACAGGCAATCGGAAAATTCCAGGCTGTCGCTCACAAGATCGCCGACATGAAAACTCAACTCGAGGCCGCGCGTTGCTTACCTACCGGTCGGCGTGGCGTCTCGAAAATAGCCGCAGCGCGTCGCTGGACGCGTCGATCACCAAGCTGTTCGTCAGTGAAACGCTGGTCAAGGTGGCGCTCGACACCGTCCAGATCCATGGAGGCTATGGTTTCATCGCCGAGTTTGAAGTCGAACGCGCGCTGCGAGACGCGGTGGGCAGCACCATCTATTCCGGGACCTCCGAGATGCAACGCAACATCATTGCACGATGGCTGGGTCTGTAGCGTAGTGGAAGTTCGCCTGGTATCACAGCCCGAGGAATTTGCCGCGCTGCATTCCGCATGGAACACGTTGCAACGCCGGCTCCGGCGGCCTTCACCGTTTCTGACCCACGAGTGGTTCGACGCCGCATGGCACTGGCGCAAACAGGGCGCCGAGCTGCACGTCCTTTGCTGCAGGCGCGGGCAGGACCTGGTCGGCGTTCTGCCATTGCTCCGCCAAACATCGTCCGTCGAACAGGGAGGCAGCCGCACGCTCAAGTTTCTCGCGGTGCCGGACACGCAGGTCTGCGATGTGCTGGCCGCCGACGCCGACCGATTGCTGGTGGCGGCCGCTCTTGCTGACGAGCTGGTGCGCCGGCAGCGCGAATGGGATGCGATCGATCTTAACTATCTTCCCGATGGGGCGATCGCGCTGATCGAGCTGCGCCAGGCGCTATCGCGTCATGGACTGCGCTGCGACGTCAAGCAGGCGACCCAGAATCCCTGGATCGCTCTGGATTCCGCCTGGGAAACATACTATTCGTCGCGCAGCCGCCGCCTGAAAAAGGCGGTCAATCTTGCGACCAACCGGTTGTCGAAGGCTGGCGACGTCGAGCTGCATTGGCTTCAACCCGGAGAAGGCGACGCCGCCGAAGTCAACAGCCAGATCGACCAGATCACCGGCATCTCTGCGCGCAGCTGGAAGACCAGCACCGGCAACTCATTGGACAACGCCGGCCCGCAGGCATTCGTTCGCCGTCTGTCGCAGCATGCGCATCGCCTGCGCTGCCTTTCGGTGTGGACGCTGACGCTGAACAAGACACCGATCGCAATGGAGCTTCAATTGATCGACGACGGTTGTGTCTTTGCACTGCGCTCGGATTTCGACGCCGCATATGAGGCAATATCACCGGGTTCCTACCTCAATCGCTATATGCTCGCGAAGCTGTTCGGGCGAGGCTTGCGGCGGTATCTGATGGGACCGGGAGAGAATATCTACAAGTACCGTTGGGCGGACGAGGCGGAGCCGGTAGCCGCAATGACGATTTACGGACATTCGATGCGTGGACGCTGGCTGGCCGCACGGGAGCTCGTGCTCAAGCCGGTCGCGCGGCGAATCCGCGACGTCTTCCGGCCGCCTCGATCGAAAGAGGCCTCGCCGCCGGAGACATCGAACCTGGACAATGCGACATGAGCGGAATCTGCGGCTGGTACGGCGAGGCAGGCGGGAATCCGCGAACGATCATCGATGCGATGATCGGCACCTGTCCATGGCCGTCTGCCGCCGGTATTACACACGCTAGCGGATCGCGATTCACCCTGGCCGCCGCGGGACCGCCCGGAACGACGATGGTCGTCGGGTCGGGGCCGATCCATGTCGCGGTTCAGGGTCATCCGCACTGGATTTCCGGCGTCACGGCCGCGCGCGGATCGACCGCGATCGAGGATTTCTGTCGCCGCGTCATCAGCGCCTATCGAGAAGGGGAAAGCGCCTTTCTGTCCGACGTCGGCGGTGATTTCGCGCTGGCCGTCGTCGACGAGACCTCGGGACGTGTCACGCTTGCGATCGATCGGATCGGAGTGCGCAACGTCGTTTACGAACAGGTGCGCGACACGCTGATCTTCGGCGCCACGTCTGACGCCGTTCTGGCGCATCCGCTCGCTGTCGATGCGATCGCTCCGCAGGCTCTGTACGACTATGTCTATTTCCACATGGTCCCGGGGCCGGCGACCGTATTCCGCGAACATTCTCGCCTGCGCGCCGGACACGCGCTCAGCTACGAAGCCGGGCGAACGTCGACTCGTTCGTACTGGCAGCTGCAATTCACCGAGCCCTCGCGCGGCACCGTCGAGGAATTCAAGCCCGCGTTTCGCGCCGCGCTCGATGCCGGTGTCTCCTCGGTATCCGGAGGCGCGGATTGCGGCGCGTTCCTGAGCGGTGGTACCGACAGCTCGACCATCGCCGGCCTGCTGGGGACGATCAAAGGCGTTGCGGCGCGCACGTATTCGATAGGCTTCGCGGCCGCAGGATACGACGAGATGGAGTATGCGCGCGTCACCGCACGCCACTTTGGGACGAATCACCACGAATATTATGTGACGCCGGACGACGTCGTCGCCGCGGTTCCGCTGATCGCTGCCGCGTACGATCAGCCGTTTGGCAACGCTTCTGCGATCCCGACGTATTATTGCGCCCGGCTGGCGCGCGCCGACGGCATCACGCGAATGCTGGGAGGAGACGGCGGCGACGAGCTGTTCGGCGGCAACACGCGCTATGCGAAGCAATATCAGCTTGCGCTTTACGAACGCATTCCGTCCGGATTGCGGCGGATGCTGGAACCTGCGCTGCTGGGTACTCCCGGCATTGCGTCGGTCCCCATCCTCAGGAAGGCCCATAGCTATGTTACGCAGGCACGCCAGCCGATGCCGGCCCGATACGACAGCTACAACCTGCTGGGCCGACTCGGCCCCGAAAATGTCTTCGACCGGGATTTCCTCGCCGAGGTCGAGCCCGGCGTTCCGCTTGCCCTGCTCACTGACACATATACTGCGACCAAGGCTCGCAGCCTGATCAATCGCATGGTCGCCCTGGACCTCAAGTTCACGCTGGCCGATAACGACCTGCCCAAGGTTACGCGCACCTGCGACATCGCCGGCGTCGATGTCGCGTTTCCGCTGCTGCACGAGTCGGTGGTCGACTTGTCGACCACCCTGCCGGCCTCGTTCAAGGTCCGCGGCGGCCAGTTGCGCTATTTCTTCAAAGAGGCGCTGCGCGACTTTTTGCCGGAAGCGACCATTGCGAAGAAAAAGCACGGTTTCGGTCTGCCCGCCGGCTTGTGGCTGCGCGACCATCCCGCGCTGCGCGAGCTCGGTGGCGACGCGCTGTCGAGCCTGCGCCAGCGCCATATCTTTCGCAACGAATTGCTCGACGATCTGATGTCGACTCGCCTCAGCGAGCACGCGCCGTATTACGGCACGTTGACCTGGGTGCTGATGATGCTGGAGATGTGGTTCCGGGCACACCGCGTGACGGCGCCGTAGCCACACCTTTACCCATCCATGGCCACTTCAAAAAAGCAACTCGGCGATACTGTGCTCAACAGGACACTCACGGTCGCGCGCCACACAGAACCCTCCATCGGGTTGCCGCGGGTCTGGTCCGAGGAACGCTGTAGCGTACCGCTCGCCGTGTAAATGCGGCATTTCGTCGGCGCGCGATGCCTGCGTTCTTGCCAGCCCGGCGATCTCGCCTTAGGATTTGCCGCTCATGCGCTCACCATCGTGCGGTCGCAATGATCAACGTCGTCATGCGGCGATTCGCTGGCCCAGCGGTTCCGCATAATTTACCCACCGAGACCGGAATGTCAGTCTTATCGAACGCCGCCGCGACATTCGTTCGCTCGCTGACGTCGCTTGTCGCTGTGGGGCTGTTCGCAGGCGGGGCTTTCGGCCAGTCGATTCCACCGTACGTCGGATCGGGCCCGTTGCTGCCGTTGATCCTGCAGATGCCGCAGAACAGCTGGCTCAAGGTCAACGCCAATTTCTACAGCGACGTCTGGACACCCGATTACCTCGAGCCTCTGGACAACGGCGCCACGCATACGCCGGACCGGATCATCCTGGCGTGGAGCAGCTTTGCCTGGGACAGCAATCGCGGCGACCTGATTATCTACGGCGGAGGGCACGCCAATTACTCGGGCAACGACGTCTATCGCTGGCGCTCGACCAATCTCCAGTGGGAGCGCGCGGCCCTGCCCAGCGAGATAACCGCCGCCGACCCGGTCATCGGCAACACTACCGTCGACGGGGTATACAACGCGCCAATCTCGTCGCACACCTACGACAACAACATCTTCCTGCCGATTGTCGATCGATTCATGACCTGGGGAGGTGCAGCCTACGATAACGGCCAGCCCTACTCGACCTGGCTGGAGAGTGATCCGACGCAATCGCGTCTGACCGGCCCGTACCTGTTCGATCCGAATCGCGCCGATGGCAACAAGGTCGGCGGCATCACCGGTTCCAACGTCAAGCGCGTCGACCCGACCTCGATCGCCGGCGGGCAGATGTGGCAGAACCGCGACATCAACAAGAACATCGCGACGCAGGCCTTGCCCGGAACGCATGTCAATGGTTGCACCGGCTACGCCTCGGAAGGTGGCCACGACATCGTTTACACAGCCTCGTCGGGCCGCTATTCGACCAGCCTCAACCTCTATCGCTACCAGATAACCGACGTCGCCAATCCGACGCTCGACCTGAGCACCATGGTCGGCGTGTTCTCCGTCGGCGTCACCGGACAGACGACCTGCGGGTACGATCCGGCACGGAAGGTTTTTGTCCGCACCGGCAACAACTCGGTGCCGTTCCAGTTCTGGGACCTGACGACGCCCGGGCCGACCAATCCGGACCGCAACGTACAGATCGATTCGACGATCGCGAGTCTGCAAGCGTGGCTTTCCGCGCAGGGTCTGAATATCCAGAATTGCGCACTTGAGTTCGATCCCGTCCGCGGCGACTTTCCGCTCTGGTGTGGCACCGGTCCGGTCTGGGAGCTGCACGAGCCGCCCTCGGCCAACACGACGTCCGGCTGGACCGTTACGCAACGCACGCCAGCCTCCGCCGTACCACCCGGAATCATCGGGACCGGCATCATGGGCAAATGGCGTTACGCGCCGTTCTACGATGTTTTCGTCGGGCTCGAGGACACCTACGAAGGTCAGATCTGGATCTACAAGCCGGTCGGCTGGGTTCAGCCCAATCCGCCGGGCAACGCGCTGCCTGCGGTCACCATCACTTCGCCGGCGAACGGCATCACCGTCGCTCCCGCAACGCCGATAAGCCTCACCGCCAACGCGACCGACTCCGGCGGCAGCATTGCGCGCGTCGAGTACTACGCCAACGGCGTCAAGCTCGGTCAGGCGACCGTTGCCCCGTATTCGGTGCCGTGGACCCCGATACTGGTCGGCTCGTATGCGATCGTGGCGATCGCCGTCGACAACGTCGGCGGCATGGCGCTTTCGCCGGTCGTCAATCTCACCGTCAACGCGACGCTGACCACAATCACCCTGCAGCGCGGCCTCAACGGCTATGTCGGGGCGAGCGACACATTCCTCGATAACGGGGCACGGACCACCGTTCACGGCGCTTCGGATCCGCTCTATCTCGATGCATCGAACTACAACCCGCTGGTTCGTTTCGCCATTTATCAATCGGAGGGAGGTCCGATTCCCGATGGCGCAGTCGTCCAGTCGGCGACGCTCAAGCTGTACAAGCAGTTTTACGACGACGATTTACAAGTGAACGCGCTGCTGAAACCGTGGGTCGAGAGTCAGGCGACATGGATGGTCGCGCAGACAGGAGTGCCGTGGAGCGTCGGCGGGGCCGCCGGCGTCGGGACCGACTACGTGGCCGCCGCCGATGACCTGGTCACGCCAAGCTTCAATCCGGGTTGGGTCACGTTCGACGTGACCGCCCGCGCGCGGCCAATGGGCGGCCAACGCCAGCGCGAACTATGGGTGGAGGTTGAGCCAGTCGGGTGGAGGCTCGAATCCAAAGCAGTTCTCCTCCAGCGAGTACGCGTCCAACCCCGCGCTGCGGCCGATGCTCACCATCGTCTACTCGGGCGGGAGTTCGAATATCCCGCCGACCGTGTCCCTGACCTCACCTGCAAACGGCGCCACGGCATCTCTCGGGGACACCTTCACCCTGACCGCGAGCGCTGTCGACAGCGACGGAACGGTGGCCAAGGTCGAGTACTACGCCGGGGCGCTAAAGATCGGACAGGCCACCGCTTCGCCTTACACCGTCGTGTGGACCCCCAGCAGCGCCGGGACCTATGTGCTGACCGCCGTCGCCACCGATGACGGCGCGTTGACGGCGACGTCCAGTCCGGCGACGGTGACAGTGACCGCAGTCACCGGGAACACGATCGTCCTGCAGCGTGGCCTTGCCGGTTATGCCGGCGTCAGCGATACCTTCCTCGACAAGAATCTTCAGACCACGGTGCGCGGGGCGATGAACCCGTTGTACCTGACCAGCAACAGCTACACGCCCCTGATCCGTTTCGCGGTGTTCCAGGCTGAAGGCGGGCCGGTGCCCAATGGCGCGACGATTCAGTCGGCCACGTTGCAGCTGTACAAGCAATACTATGACGACACGGTCCGCTTGAATGCATTGCTCAAGCCCTGGGTCGAGAACCAGGCGACCTGGCTGCTGAGTCAGGCCGGCGTGCCTTGGAGCTCGGCTGGCGCCAGCGGCGCGGACACCGACTACCGCAGCAGTTCGGATGCCGTCGTCTCGGCGCCTTTTAATCCGGGCTGGGTCGCTTTCGACGTGGGCGCGCGAGTCCAGCAGTGGGCGGTCAACCCGATTACCAACTATGGCTGGCGCCTCGGCTCGACCGGCAGCCCGGTCAACCCCAAGACTTTCAATTCCAGCGAATACGCGACCGATGTGACGCTGCGTCCGAAGCTGACCATCGTGTATTCGGGCGGCGGCGGAGGCAACATCCCGCCGGCGGTCACGCTGCTGACTCCGGCGGACAGCGCCACGACGCTCCTCGGTGGTAGCTTTACGCTCACCGCGGATGCCAGCGACTTTGACGGCACCGTGGCTAAGGTCGAGTACTACGCCGGCGCACAGAAAATCGGACAAGCGACGGTCGCGCCGTACACGGTGATGTGGACACCGGCCGCAGCGGGAACTTACGTGCTGACGGCGGTGGCGACCGACAACGCGCTGGACACGACGACCTCCAATGCCGCAACGGTCACGGTAACGTCGGGAGCCACGACCATCGTGCTGCGCCGCGGCCTCAATGGCTACAGCGGCGTAAGCGACACGTTCCTCGACAGGAATCTGCCGACGACGGTGCGCGGAAGCTTCAACCCGCTGTATCTCGACAGCGCCAACTACACGCCACTGATCCGCTTCACCGTCTTCCAGTCGGAGGGGGGCCCGGTGCCCAACGGTGTCACCATCCAGTCGGCTACCCTGCAACTGTACAAGCAGTACTACGATGACACGGTCCGCTTGAACGCGCTGCTCAAGCCCTGGATCGAAAACCAGGCGACCTGGCAACTTAGCCAGACCGGCGTATCGTGGAGCGCGCTTGGCGCATCGGGCGCGGGCACCGATTACAGCAGCAGCGCTGACGCGGTGATATCGGCGCCGTTCAATCCAGGGTGGGTGAGTTTCGACGTAAGTACGCGTATACGCCAGTGGGCTCTCAACTCCGCGTCCAATTTCGGCTGGCGGCTGGGATCATCGAGCGGTACGGTCAACCCCAAAACATTCAACGCCAGCGAATACGCGACCGATCCTACGCTGCGTCCCACGCTGACGATCGTCTATCAATAGGTGCGTTTGACTCGGTGCCTGCTGCCTCTGCCTTAGACGTGCGCAACGGCCGTGCGCGTCGGCTAGGATGTCCGGACGAAATACGCCGGGCGATCGTAGGCTTGGATAATGCACACGCCACGAAGATTCGGGACGTATTGCATCCGGCCCCAGATTGCGACCAGGCCTGGCTCGGCGGAATGGGCGGAGTCCGGCGGCCTGCCCGTCACCGGCAGGCGATCCACTCGCCAGATTCTGCTGGAAACCCTGCTGATGGCGTACAGATAGCCATCGTCCTGATAGAGGACGAACTTGCCCAGGCCCCGGTCGAACACCAGCCCTGCCGCGAAATAGCCGCCGATATTTATCGCATCGGCGTAGGGCCCGCTGAATGATCCGACGGTCGCCGAACCGGTCGCGAGATCGATCGCCACCGGAGTGTTGGGCGGCCCGTAGTTTCCTATGCGCAACAGCGTGCCGTCGCCAGCAGGATCGATCGCGGCGGTCGCCCGATCGACGTCGGTCCGCTGAGTCATCCATACCGTCGACCACTGGTCTTTCGCGCTGCTCCACTTGCTTATTGTGCTCGCACCCGATACGTAAACGTCCTCGGTTACCGGATGTTTGCAAACCCAGTTGCCATCCCAGCCGCGTGCATTCGGGAACGGTGGATGCTTGCCCGGAGCGTCCCAGACGCCGGTATCGAGCACGACTTCATCGACGACATTGAACTTGCCGGTGTCCGAGTTCCAGGTGTTGGCGCAGCCGAAGGACATGAATTTGTTCTGTCGATCGATGAACTGGGGCGACCAGTAACTGTGCCTCGCGTTCGGCGTGACACCATCTCGCATGTAGGGAGTCGCGGGCATGTTGCGCGGTATAACGTTGGCATGGCTGCTCGGCTTGACCCGGGTGCGCCACACCGGCACGTCATCCTCGAGTCGCAATCCGCGAACGTCGTTGCCGGCCCAGCCGCCGGCGCCGCCGCCGCCGAAAACCAGCATTTCGCTTCCCGACGTCTTCAACGCGCCCCCGCTGAAGGCGAAAATGCCGGAACGCGGATCGCCGAAGCCGATGTCGTGGCACTGCGCATTGGTGAGGCCGGCCTCGACCTGCGGCGCGCAATCCATCGTGGCCATCGCCGTGTCCGCGATTGCGGCCCATTGGTTGACCACTATCCGCTGCATCCACCGGGGCACGGCCGCGACGGCTTGCAGAGGCCGCGCGGACAACGGCTCTTCGGCGGATGCCTTCACGTGCCAGCCGCATGCTGCCGCAAAGCCGAGCGCAGCCGCGCGCGATCCGGCGAGCGCGCCCAACTGACGAAGGAACCGGCGACGAGTCAAGAATCAGCCCTGATTACGCTACAATATCGGCAATTTTTCGGGCTCTCGATCGAGTCCTGGAGAGAGCATGCAACGTCAATCCCTCGTCAAGCAAGTTCTGATTGGCGGGTTTTTCGGATTTCTCATCGCTTCGATCTACGCGCTCGGAGGGTCGGATCCGGACCCGATATGGAGTCAGCACGGCATCAGCCGTCTGATCGAGGGCGCCGTCGGAGGCGCCCTCATCTACATCGCCGCGCATCGCGCACTGTCGAGAAAGAAATGATGGTTGCGGCTGTGCTTGCATAAAGGCGGCTGCTCGCGAGCGCCATACCCGGGCTGCTTGTCTGCAGGCAGGAGCCTCTCGCGCACAAAAAGACAGCGCGAATCCTGCAGAAACGGCGTAAGAGGAAGCTGAGTGGCTACCAAGCAATCGTCGCGTCCCGGACCCGGATTCGAACAGGAATGGCAAGAGCGATTCATCGAATTCGCAAATCTCCGCGACGACGATGCCGGCATTGCGGGGTGGTCGACGACCGGCCTCAGGGCACGATTTCGTTTTTTCCAAGGGGCCTGGCACGCTGTTGCGGCCGGGTCGCTGTACCTCGACATTGGTTGCGGCGCGGGCACCTATTCCAGATGGCTGGCTCAGCAGGGCCTGCGCGTCATAGGTATTGACTACTCGCAACCCACTTTGCGCAAAGCTTTGGAGCGCACCGGGACAGGCGTCGCCTACTGTGCCGCTGACGCCATGAGACTGCCGTTCGCGAGGGCAAGCGTCGATGGTGCCGTGTGCCTCGGCGTCCTGCAGGCTATCCGTGATTCGGAGCCTCTCATCAATGAGCTTGCGAGGGTGATTCGCCACGGCGGCACGCTATGGATCGATGCACTAAACTATCACGGACTGGCTGGCTGGTGGGATCGTAAGCGACGCAAACTCAGGGGCAAACCGCTGCACGTCCGATACGAATCAGCGTCGACTCTCTCGGAGATATTGTTATCCGCTGGATTCTCGCAGCCTGCGCTCACGTGGTTGCCGCTGATGCCGTCGCGCCTGCAATTGATCCAACCCGTTTTCCACTCGCTTCTGTTAAGGCGCCTGCTGCCAGACGTGTCTGCTGTTGCTTCTGTAGCCAGTCATTCCTTCCTTATCTGTGCGCAACGAACGGCACAAGATAGATAGCGCCTCCGCACGCGCGCCAAATCGTGCCGCATCGAGGAATTAGCGAACGGCCTTGGTCCATAGCCATCAGAGACGCGAGAGGGATTTTCTCTCGGCCCGCGCCACTGCGTAGTGGCTGCGACCTACACTGACAAGCCGACCAGAAAGATTCCAGCACATATCAGCATGATGCCTGCACCTCGCACAAGACTGATGGGCTCGCCTAGAATGAGCCAGGCCGCCAGGATGACGGCGACGAATTGAAACGCGGCGAACGATTGGGCGACGTTCAACGGCAGCTTCGTGAGGATCGACAGGTAAAAGATCGCGCTGAGTGCAAACGTAGCCAGCCCGGCGGCGACTTTCCAGTTGATCAAGCTGAGCCACTCGCTTGTCCCGATGCGCGGCATGGTGGCCCCGGACTTCAGCAGAAGGTTCGCGGTAACCGTCAAGCTGATCATCAATACGAAAGATACTAGTATCCTCATTGGGCCATTCCATTCGCAGGTTTTTCGCCGACACCTACTGCAATCAAGCCGTTTCTTGCCATCCCAGGCAGGCGGGTCGTCCAATCGTCCAATCGTGCGGCCAAGCGCGTCATCGCACGGATCCCCGGCATCAATCGCAAGCCACGGTTGAATACGAGAACGTCGCTGTTCATCAGCAGACAGTAGCCGAGGAAGCCAAAGGTCTTCCAGCTCCTTAGCCGAAAGCCCACCTGTCGCAGTGGTGGCTCGGTCTCATTGAATAGGAGTGGACGCTCCGTCTTGCTATCCAGGGTTGGCGACATTCTATAGATCACAGCACGCAGCCAACGCCAAAGAAAGAAATCGCTCACCGGCTCCCTGAAGTAAAACCTGCCTCCAGGCTTGAGGATTCTGAAGATCTCGCGGAAGAGGCCGATCCTGTCATTCACATGATGGATACCGCCGAAAACGAAGACGCTATCGAACATTGCATCTCGCACCGGTAGCATGGTCGCGTCACCTTGCACAAAAAAATAGTTGGGTGAAGAAAGGTTGCGTCGGGCAGCTTCCAGCATCGATAAAGATATGTCGATCCCCATTCCTCTGCCTACTCTCGACCCGAGCAGCTGGAACGCTTCTCCAGCTCCGCAGCAAATTTCGGCGCAATCACCCAGCTTTTCTTCGCCGACTTCTGCCAGGAATACGCGATCGAGGTACGCCATGTATTCCTGCGTATGAGGATAACCGAGATTCTCGAGATACTTATCAGCGATGCGTTCATAATGCTCTTGTTGACGACGCCCCTCCGCAGAGCACTGCTCCTCGGCAAACATGGGGATGCCGCTGGCGCTCACGCGAAAACGCCGGTGCGTACGTTCGGAGACGAGATAACCTTCGTGCTTTCGAACCGCCTCGTCCGACAGAGGGGATTTGAGCATCTCAAGAAACGGTGGCGCTTCCATGATCGATCGCTACTTGATGCTGCCGCCAAACTTCCACGAGTTGCCGTTTCGCATCACGATATACGTGCTCTCCTGATCGACATTCGGGTAAGCTTTGAGCCACTCCTCAATGGTTTCCCTGCGTATGTATGTCGTTTTCGGAGTGACCAACTGGTCGAAGGCAACGTGCCGGAAAAAGGGAAAGTCTCGGTTGCTGATCCAGATGCTGTATTCGTATAACGGCAACCGCTTTGCCCAAGGCTGATCGCGGAATCGCCTGATTGCCTTGGCATATAGGTAATAGGGCACTACGAGAGGCGTCGCCAAACAGTACTTGGTGACCCACCAGGGAAGGCGGGAGGCGATCCGGCGGATAGGATCGACGAGCGCGATGATAATGGAATTCCCCTCCCTGGCGTAAACCCAGCAATGGAAACGACCTCCTGCCTTCGTGTTGGCGACAACCGAGTCAAGCCCTCGCTTCGGCTCCGTCAGATGGTGCAAGACGCCGATCGAATATACGAAGTCATAGCCGTCGGCCTGCCGAAACTCGGTCATGTCGGCTTGGGTGACGCGCCAGGTCGAGGCGACCGGAAGGCGGCCCAAATTTGTTCGCGCGGACCGCACTGACTCTCCCAGGTCCACTCCCTCAAGCAGTGCAGGCGACCAATTCGCCATGTGGACAAGCAAGCTGCCGTTGCCGCATCCCAGCTCAAGCACGGACTTTCCTTCCACGTCAGCCCTCTCTACAGGACGGAGCCAGTCCTCAAACTGGGCTTCCGTATATATCGAGCCCAGCGGTAAATTGTTCCATGAGCTGGCAAAGGCGTCGGCGGTTCTTTGATCTGAGGTCATGTTCGTCAGGCGGTGACTGCACGCATGTGATTCTGAAGCACGATCCAGCACCAAAGAAAGAGGCGGTGATCCACTTTGCCGCTACGGTGCTCGCTCCATCTCCGGCTAACCCATGCTAGATCGAGATCATTACAGCGGGGGGCGATTGGCGGCTCTTTCCAACCCTTGAGCCAACGTGCCAACGGAACACCGAATCCCTTCTTCTTGCGGTAGATAATATCGGCCGGAAGGATGCCCTCCAACGACTTCTTCAGCAGATATTTGGTCACGCCATGCCGCAATTTGTATTGATGAGGAACCCGGCGTGCGAAGTCGACCAGGTCGTTGTCGAGGAATGGCGCACGCACCTCCAACGAAACCATCATTGACGCCCGATCTACTTTTGTCAGGATATTGTCCTGCAAATAGAACCGGGTGTAGAACTCCAGCGTGCGGTCGGTCAAATTGTCGGCACTGGAATTCTCCCAGGCTGCAATCGCTTCCTCGAATACGTCTTCATAACGCACGGGCTGTTGGAACAGTTCCTCCAGTTCGCCAGGATCGAGCGCGCCCAGCCATACCGGGTTCCACGCGCGCGCGGGGTACGAGACGCCGCGAAGAGCGCGTTTGATGCGGAAGTCAAGGCTCATGTTGCGCTCGGAGGCCGGCATGAGGTCTGCCAACGACCTGAGCCCGCCATGCAGCCAGGCGGGGACATGTTTGGCGTACCACTGAGCCGGGTTGAGGGCTTTGAAGGGATCGTAGCCCGCGAACAACTCGTCGCCGCCGTCCCCACCCAGAGCTACGGTGACGTATTGCCTTGCGAATCGGCACAACAGATAGGTAGGAAGGATCGAGCTGTCTCCCATCGGCTCATCGAGCATCGATAAGACTTTCTCGGCGAGGTCACCCACTGCTTCGAGCGACAGCACCTCGTGGTGGTGATCGCTCTGGAAAAGCTCGGCCATCTGCTGGGCATACACCGACTCATCGAATGATTGTTCCGTGAAGCCGATTGAAAATGTCTTTATCTCTCGAGACGGAACATGCCTGGTAGCGAATGCAAGCACCGCACTCGAGTCGATTCCACCGCTCAAAAAAATGCCCAGGGGCACGTCGCTGATCAGCCTGCGCTTTACCGCCTGGGATAGCAGTCCTCGCAGCTGTTCTCCCCAGATATCTTCCGGCTTCGCAGGTATCGTCTCAAATGGCTCAATCTTGAATTGCCAATATTGCGCCACCTGTAATGCTTTCGACGCGATGTCGTACGTCATCCAATGGCCGCCTGGCAGCTTATAAACGCCACGGTACAACGTCGCCGGCGCAGGGATGAACCCATACGCAAAATACTTCCGAAGATGTTTCTGATCGATGGTCCGGTCGATCTGAGGATGCTTTAGAAGCGCATTGAGCTCGGAGGCAAATGCAAAGCAACGGGCTCCTGCGACGTAGTACAAGGGTTTTTTTCCGAAACGATCGCGCGCAAGAAACACCGTTTGTCGCAAGCGGTCGTAGATTGCAAATGCAAACATGCCGTTCAACATCAGCGGCAGCGCGCTGCCCCACTCCTCGTACCCGTGCACCAGCACTTCGGTGTCGGAGTGATCCGATCGGAAGATATGCCCTCGTGACACCAGATCGCGCCTGAGTTCAGCGTGGTTGTATATTTCACCATTGAAGATGACACACACTCGGCCATCTTCATTCCACATGGGCTGCTCCCCGCCGCCGATGTCGAGAATGGCGAGCCGTCGATGCGCAAGGAACACGCGCTGCCTTTCGTCGATGTATTGACCCGCGCCGTCCGGCCCCCGGTGGACAAGTGCGTTGCCCATCGCCTGAAGGTCGTGGACGCCGCCGGTGCCGACGAAGCCCGCAATGCCGCACATTTCCGCGTCTTCCGCTGTTAGCGATCCAGATTGATCGTTTCCTTGACCAGATAGACCTGCTTGCCCTGCGATTCGTAATAGGTGCGCATGATAATCTCCGCGATGAGGCCCATCAGAATGCTCATCACACCCGTGATGAACGCAAGGACTACCAGCAGTGGCAGCGGGGTCGAGATGAACGACACATGTTCGACAAATTTGAGATAGAGCGCAGTTAGACCTGAGAGCAGCGAAACGGCGACGCTAACTAGGCCGAAGCCGCCAAAGACGTAGATGGGCTTGTTGGCATAGTTCGCCAGAAATTTGACCACGATCAGGTCCAGTACGACCTTGACGACACGCTCCAGACCGTATTTCGAGTGGCCATGAAGCCGCGGAAAGTGATTGACCGTAATTTCGGTGACCCTGCCTCCCTGCCAGCTTGCGTAAATGGGAATAAATCTGTGCATCTCGCCATAAAGCTTCACGCCTGTGAGGACGTCTCTCCGGTACGCCTTGAGCGAGCACCCGTAGTCGTGTAGCGGTACGCCCGAAATGCGGGAGATCAGCCAATTGGCCACGCGTGACGGCAAATTTCTTTTGAGAGCCCCATCCTGACGGTCGTGCCGCCACCCGGATACCACGTCGTAGCCCTCAGCAAGCTTATTCAACAGACGCGGAATATCCGCTGGGTCGTTTTGAAGATCCCCGTCGAGCGGAATGATGATGTCGCCGGAAGCAAAATCAAATCCGGCCATCATCGCCGCAGTCTGGCCGAAATTGCGCCGGAAATTAACTACCTTATACCGTGGATCCATTGCCGCGAGGGCTCTGAGGTTAGCGTCGGTCGAGTCGGTACTCCCGTCGTTGATCAAGATAACCTCGTATTCGACCCCGAGGTCATGCAGTGCCGCGTTCAGACGCTCATGCAACGGCAACACGTTGTCCTGCTCGTTATAGACCGGGATGATTATCGATAGCATGTTGGCGCTTAGGTGGAGTAGAAAGGTGGCGCGACGCGATAAGGAGCGCTAAAGCAGACGCTACTCCAAGCGGCCACGTTCAAGGGCGCGACAGGACCGGCTCGACTTGCGGCCTGTAGGCGACCAACGCAGCAAGCACCGATAATGTTCCCATCAATGGCATATGGTGCCTGGAGCCGCTCTGAAAAATACTGTCGATGGCCACGACATAGAACAGACTGAGCATGAGCAGAAGGATATCAGGGGATAGAGCAGCGCGGCCGCGCCAGTGGACGATCACCCCAGCAAGGATCAGGAACATGAGCGCCATCCAGTACGCGTTTGAGATGCCCTTGGTGATTAGATAAACGAGCCCTTCTCTCCCTCCGCCCACTTTGACGCCCCAATAGGCACCGTCGCCGTCTTCCCCCAGCACCTGAACCTGCCTGTTGACCGTCAATTCGAGAAATCCGCCCGGGTGCTGTGCTATCCACTCCAGTCCCCACCGATAACCCATCTTCGATCGCGTCACCTCATCGAATTGGTCCAGACTGCGCTCGTACACAGGCACATGGCTTCCTGTGGCAAGACCATTGTTGGCGCTGTAGAAGCCTTCGCCGCCGGCGGTGGAGATTGGAACCACGGCGCCGAGGACCAGATAGTTCCGGATTGACCATGGCAGGATCAAGATGCACATTGCGACGATGACGATCCCGATCCTGAATGTGAATTTCCGCGCGCTCGCTCGCTGTGTAAGTTCGTAGAAAATCAACGTCGATGGAAACAGGACAAGCGATGGCTGCGTCAAACTTGCGGCGCCCAGCAGACCGCCGGTCGCTGCCAGCAGCCAGAATGATTTCGCTGAATTTGCGGCACGTCGCGCCGTGACGTAGGCAAGGATTGCGCCCGTGAGCATCGGCAGGATCAGCAGCTCCTTTTTTGCCAACCCCGTGCACATGATGTCGTTGGGCCAGAAGAGGAGGATAAGCGTAGCCACGCGCGAAACACCCTCCCCTGCTACGAGGTAAGCCAACTTGTAGACCGTGAGCGTTGCAAGCGCATAGAGAAGCAGGTTCACAAGTGGGATAACCCATGGACGATCGCCGAATACGAAAAAATTTGCCGCCAAAAAAAATGGCAGGCCGGGCGGCCAATTGCTATAAGCCTCACCATCGAAATATGGCTCGCCTGCAATCAATTTCCTTGCCAGGACAACGTACGTAGCGTGATCGGACGTTTGCACGGTCGGGAAGTACCACAGCCACGCGAGTCGAATGAGGATGCCCGATCCAATTACCAGTAACAGCCACCTCCTTTCGCCGATTCGAGCGAAAACGTTCGCCGCGTCCCGGACAAGACGAGCAAGGGAAGCGTGGTAGCGCCAACAAAGCCAAGCCGATACCGCCGCAACCAGTGCGCTAGTCAGGTTGACTAATGCGTGGAACTGCCCGGATAGCGAAAGCTCCAATGCCTTCCTGGGCACGCTGAACATTGCGTATACGACAACGATGGCGCAGGTCAGCCAAAGTGCGCTTACCAGCTTATCAGGGGCTTTCGAGTCCCTGTCGAAAGCCGGTTCTATCTTATTCTGAGAAGGAAGAATTGCCATCTCATTGAGCGCCGCAGACGGCGCTTGCTCACATCAGGGTCGCATCATCGCAGTCTTCTCACGGTAAGTCCACGGTCCGGACAGCGGGAAAACTGCATACCACGCGTCATCATCCGCGCGGGGTTGTGCCGATTGCGGTCTGTGCGCTACGATTCTTGGGCGATGTATAGCTGGCTTCGGCTAAGATTTTCGCCCCAGCGTCCAGTCAATCGACCGTAGTCTCGGTGGCGGGATTTCGTTGTGCTGCTCGAAGCGCCTTATCAGGACGAACATGACCAAGATGGCCGAACGGTTGCTTGATCGCTATTACGGCAACGACGAACATCCCTACCGCACACTCGAACTAGAAGTCGAGCAGCAGGTCCGGCCAGAACATACCCTCCTAGATGCAGGATGCGGACGCACCGCTCCTGTTCTGCGCAAGTATCGCGGTAGGGTGCGGCGTCTGATTGGCGTCGATCTTGTCGAGTTCGATACCCAGGTCGACGGCATCGAGTTGCTTAACAACGATCTGGGCAGGATCGCACTGGAAGACGAATCCGTGGACATCGTTATGTGCCGTAGCGTGATGGAGCATGTCGAAGATCCGCGGGCCGTTCATCGCGAGATCTATCGCATCCTCAAGCCGGGAGGGCGCTTTATCTACCTGACTGCCAATCTTTGGGATTACGCCGCACTGATCGCCAAGATCGTGCCTAACAGGTTCCATCCCTGGATCGTGGCGAGAACCGAAGGGCGCAAGGAAGAGGACGTCTTTCCGATACAGTACCGGACGAATACCTACGGGGCGGTTCGGAAGTGGGCGGCAAGCGCGGGTTTCGAGATCGTGACGTTTCGCTATCTCAGCCAATATCCGAGCTATTTCATGTTCAATGGCTTCCTGTTCCTGCTGGCCACCGGCTACGAAAAACTTTTGCGCCGCTTCGACGCATTGGGATTTCTGCGTGGCTGGATATTCGTAACGCTGCGAAAGCCGTGAACGGCGGGCGCCCCGATTCCGCGGCCGCAACCGGTAACGCGCGCGTAGGGAGTGCTCGCAAGCCAGGCACTCCTGTGGCGCCGCTGCGCGGTTTGCGTAGCAACCGGCAGGCCTCCTGTGGTGTTCGTTTCCGCCCACTGGGCGGACGAGCGAGCCTGCTCGACGGTATGAAGGCGCAAGTTGCAATTATTTCAATATGGGGTTCCCGGATCTGCTGGGGCATAGCCGGTTGCCTCTGCGCAATCCGCAATGTGCTAGGATTGCCCAATATATCGTTCGATCAGATGGCGCTTTTCCGCGACCATAACGACTCGATGCATATCTCAGCTGTGCTTCGGGGAAAATGCCGCTGGCGCACTCCGGCGGCAACAACGATCGTGCTCGCCGTAACGGTTGCGTGCACGCCGGCAGTCTGGGCCCAGAAGGCCGACAATGACTACTACACTAACACCGATGTTGCCTTGCTGCGCTCGGTCGAGAAGTTTCACGTGATCCGGGCTGAGAGCGAAATACGGAGCAAGTATTATGTTCCCGCTCGAGCGGACCTGGACTTCACATTGCGTTACTTTCCGAATCACCCTCAGGGCCTGCTGCTGATGGTGCAGCTCTGCTCGGAAAACAAGCAGCAAGGCTGCGACCTAGATCTGATCTTCGAGAGAGCGATCGCCGTCAATCCCAATGTCGCGGGCACTTATACCACCCAAGGCGTATACCTGCACCGTGTCAAGCGTTATTCAGATGCGATCAAGAGCTATCAGCGCGCACTGGAGCTCGATCCTGATTCCATGAATGCACACTATAATATCGCGCTTGCATACCTCGAGCTAAAAGACTACGAGCGCGCGAACGAGCACGCGCAGCGTGCTTATGGCCTGGGAGCTCCTGTGCCGGGGCTGCGTGACCGGTTAAAGCATCTCGGCCAATGGAAGCCGGCTGAGGCGACTCCCGCGTCCCCGGGCGCCGCGTCGCCCACCGGGTCCGATATGAGTCCAGCGGCGGCGGCGCCTGCACAAAAACGGCCGAACTGACTGGAACGTCGTGAACATGACGGGTGCGGAGCGACAGGGAGTTCGATTGGCAAGCAACGATTCACTGATGCAATGGTCAGAATCGCAATGCGCCGACTTCGGGCGAGCGATTCAGTGCACACATCATCGGTTGCACGAGACCGATCTGTTTTCCGATGAATCGCTTACCCAAGTGCTGGACCATTACCCCCGCAAGCTCCTGCAGGCGTTCACGATGGGAACCGATGCGACCAAGCGTGATGATTGGGCACCGGTCGAGATCGGTGCCCTCTCGGGCGGGGAACTGCTTGCGGCTGTAAAGCGTGGCCGCTTGTGGCTGAACATATTACGCGTTCAAGACGCTGACATGCGGCTAAAGGACGTTCTGGATCGCGTGTACGCGCAACTTGCCAACGACTGTCCGCACTTCAAGCCATTGCGCTATTCAGGGACACTTCTCATCTCGTCTCCCAGCGCGCAGGTCTACTACCACGTAGACGGTCCTCCCAACCTCCTCTGGCATATTCGCGGCAGCAAGCGGATCTATATTTATCCGGCGGAAGATCGCAGGCTCGTGCCGCTGACAGTCATGGAGGATATTTTCGCCTCCGTGGCCGACGAGGAGATGCCCTTCGATCCAAGCTTCGACGATCTTGCCGTGGTCTACGATCTGAAGCCGGGCGACGTAGCTTCCTGGCCTCATAACTCCCCGCATCGCGTAGTCAACACCGGTGCGCTCAACGTATCTTTATCGACCAATCACTGGACGCAAGAAAGCGAGCATCGAAAGCTCGTGTATGTCGCCAATCGCTTCTTTCGCCGCAGCGTCGGCTTTCCCGTGACCTCGACCAGGGAAGACGGGATGTGGGCAACGGGCAAATGCTTCGCGTATCGGGTTTGCCGTCGTCTCGGTTTCGACAAGACGAAGCCGAGCTTCCAGTACGAAGCGAAGTACCGAGTCGATCCGAACGCTCCACTCGGCGTCGCTCCGCTCAGCGAGCCCGCGCGTACGTCCTTTGCAGTCTAGTCCGCATCGGGGAGTGCGCTGGAGTCGCCGCCTCGCACCACGACAGGGTGTGCGTTGCGGCGATTCAGCAGCAGACGCAGCGCGAACCGCATGGGACGACGGTCCCAGGGTGTAAAGCGCGGCAGTTGAAACAGGTCGCTGTTTCTTGACGCTACACCCCATGCAGTCGAAACCGCCGCAACAAACCCCGCGTCTCGGACCATGCGCACATGCTCGACCGTATAGTCCTGGCCGGGTTTGCCATTCGGGTAAGCAAACAACGACACGGGTTCATTGAGAATGCCCGCCAGACATGCGCGGCTTTCATTGATTTCGCGACGAGCGTCGGCAGGTGACAGTCGCGTCAGAATCGGATGGGTCGCGGTGTGCGCTCCGATCTCCATGCCAGACATGCGCAACGCACGAACGTCCTCGTCACGCATCATCAGGTCGCGCGGTAACAGATTGCCGGACAGGGCCTCGATTTCCGCGACTTTCGTCCCGCGCTCTTCGCTGGGAAGGTGTTTCAGTGCGGCCAGGATTCCCCTGACCGCCTTCCGGCGCAGTTCCGGCGTGGAAAGCGAAACGACGCCGATCCCGAGTGTCTTGAGATCGAGCTCCGGCAGTGCGCTCGCGCGGATCGACTCGACGACCGTATCATTCCACATCCGGCCCCCGTTCAGGTAGCCGGTCGCGATAAAGAATGTCGCGGTAACGCCGTGCCGGCGCAAGATCGGGAGCGCGACATCGACGTTGTCCCGATAGCCGTCGTCGAACGTCACGCATGCGGCGTTAGTGGGTAGGTTTCCGTTGCGCAAGCGCTCGATTCCCTCGCTGAGCGGCAATGGCGTGAAAAATCGGGAAAGCGCGCGCATCTGACCGTCGAATTCGGGTGCTGTCGGATCCCAGTCGTTGAGAGGATCCGGACGCTCGAGCACGCGGTGATAAAGAAGAATGGACAGGCGGGAACGAGCGCCAGGCATGGCGCAAGCGCCAACCGTTCGCAGTAATGTCCACGCGAGAGAATATGCGGGCTCACTCGCAGCGGTACGCGCAGCGGAGCCCGTTGACACAGAAGAGAGACTCACTTCAGCGTGTCCCGCCGGACACCGGTTTCCTGACGCCCATCGAAGCGATCGCGGCTGGGCGCTCCTTCTCCGCCGGATGTTTGCCCAGCGCTCTTTGCACGACCGTCCAGGTCAAGACCAGCAGCGCCACCAAGATGTATGGAAAATCCCAGTAGGCCAGGCTGAGAAACGCGCCACCCACCCAATAGCCGATACAGCTTACTTGAACCATCGCCGCCAAGTACCCCGCCCACCCGTAGCCTTCGACAGCCCGCGTCGCACGAATGATCTTGTTCGCCAGCAGCCATGCGGATATCCAGAAAGCGACAAACAGCGTCAGGCCGACGAATCCATGCTCAGCCAGAATCGAGATCCAGATGCTGTGCGAGTCCCATACCCGCGTTGGATCGGGCGCCCATTTCGTAAATGCAGCCTGCTGGAACGACTGGAATCCACCGCCAACGATCGGCTTCGCCTGAGCCATGTTCCAGCCAAACTCCCAGGAATTCAGTCGTGCGGTCGCCGAGGTGTCCTGATCGTAGGTCTGGATTGTGCCCATTCGATCCCACCATGCGTCGGGCATGAACGCGAGAAACGCTGGCACCAGGATGACAAGGAGGGCTCCTATGGCAAACTTCCTGTTGCCTTTCAGCCAGAACCACGTCCCCATCGCAAACAGCGCCAGGAAGCCGCCACGCGAGTACGAACCAAGCACAGCGATAACCATCAGCGCCATGCTGATGCCCAGTGCCCACTTCAAAGCGCGATGCTGTGACTGTATCTGCAGCCATCGCATCAACGGGAGCGTCATCGTGAGCGCAAGTGATATTTCCGTATTTCCGGCGATGAAACCTCCATCAGGACCAAGCACCATGCCGCCTCCGGCGTTGAGTATCGTATAAACGCCGCCCTTGATACCGAAGTACGCGATGGACAGGGCGCTCACCCAGACCAAAGCCGTTATGCGCTCGCGCGACTGCATCACAAGAATCGTGAGGAAGACGAAGAGCTGGATCTTGGCCACTTTACTCAGCTGCCGCCATGCATCGTCGGGAAAGAGCGCATAAATCGTCGTCACCAACATCCATGCATTCAAGGCCAGCAAGAGGACGACCGGCGATCGCATCGGCAATGACTTTGGGTCTTTCGACAAGACGATCGCGATGATGGTGACTATTCCGATCACTTCGGCAAAAGGGAAGTTGTAGGCGAAGCCGAAGGTGAGCTTATGCGGATTCATCAGCCCCACCCACGTCCATAGAAGAATGCCGAACCACGGACGTGCGAATACAAACGGCAGCAGACTGAAAATGACGACGGTTAGGGCGATGTCTCTCATGGGCGAGGTCCGCCGGATCCTTGCGACTGCGCGCGCCGGTTATCGGCGGATCGTCGCGGATGCGGGGCGCCTGTAACGCGGCCGCTCCGATTCCGGGGTATTCATATTATCATCAGGTGGATATCGAAGGGAGAGCCTGTTCTGCGCGATCAGCGCGCCAATCGCACGAACGCTGAGTGAAGTCTACAGGCGCACTTTACAAAGGAAATGATGGCGAGTCCTCGCTCCACTATCGACGAGGCGTCCGCTTCGGAGACCGCCGCTGCGCGCCGGACCGGCGGGCAGGATCACCGCGGGTTGTTCTATCGGATAATCGCGCCCGGCCCCGATCTGGCGGTTCTCGAGATCGGGGCGCCATTCGTCAGGAACTGGTTTTCCAACGTCGTGACCGGCGACCTGCGCTCTCTGCAGCGAGCGCTGCCAGCCGGTTCTCGTTTCGCGCTGGTGATCCTGCACTCGACACTCGGCGGCTGCGCTTCGATCGCCGAGGCTTTTGCCGCGGTACACAGCGTGCTCGAGCCAGGCGGCATAGTGGCGCTTGCCGGCGTCAACCGGATCAGAGGGTCAGTAGCGCGCAATTCGGATGCTACAGTCCCACGGGCCTCCGCATGGGGTTACCGGCGAGCCGCCATGCAGGCAGGTTTTGCGCAAGTGGACCTTTATGTTGTCCAGCCGGACATCGACGAACCCGACTATGCGGTCTCGGTGGCGCCGTCCAGTGCCCGGGCGTTCTTTCGTCACGAGCTCATGGCCCGGAAGACGTCGGGCAGGAATCGCCTGCCGCTTGCACGAGCGGTGCTCGCCGGACTGAACCTGGCGCCATATTTGCAACCGTTCCTGGTCGTAGTCGGTACCAAATGAGAGAAGCTGCGCGGCGCGCGCTGTGTGAGGTTGGCGTTCTTAAAGATCACGAACCTTTTCCCCCGTTCACCGTGCGCATGAGCGGCAACCTCACCTTTCTCGTATACCCCGCTGGCAGTGCGTTCTATCTCGTTAAGGTAGGGTTGCAAAACGACCTGCGACGCGAGTTCGACGGATTCTCGGCAGGCCATGCTGTGTTTCCGCGTGGCGTCCCGCGCCCCTTGATGTTGTCACGACACCGCTCTTTTCCGACGCTTGTGACCACGGGGATCCCGCTCGCGCCTCTCGGAGCACTGAGCATGCGGGCTCCGCAGCGCGGCCTGCGGCAAAGCCTTGCCCTTTTTTTTGCCACGGCCAACCTCGCTTTCCGGATCAACGCGACGTTGGCGCATTCGCAGCGCATCCGGGAGGCATTCGAGGATCTGCCGGTCATTCCTCGGACCTCGTGGGAACGCTACTTCAACTCGATTGCGACCGACGTAGACCGCCTGCCCGCGGTGCGGCAGCACGGCGACTTCTCGATCAACAACCTCGGGATGCATGGGGACGATCTGGTAATCATCGACTGGGAGGACTACGGCCGTGAATGCCTTCCAGGTTACGATCTTGCCCTGCTGCTGCTTGCCCTGAACGAGTTCAGCGTCGCACGCGTCCGCGAGAGTACGCTGGACGGCGCTGTCCATGCATGGATCCTCAAGGCCGGCTGCGAGGGGACTGATATTCCGCCGGCCCTGTTCATCAGGCTTCTCCCGGCGTATCTCGCGCTCACCCTGCGCATGAAGACCGAAATGGCGTACGGCCCCGGGCTGCGGTCGCTCGTGACCAATGCGCTGGCGGAATCGCTTCATGGAGACTTAGCAGCCGCCGGCGGCGAGCGCTCATGACCAGCGTTCGCCGGGCGCTGGTGATCGCCATGGCGGAGAACCAGTTGACGTTCGCGCTGCAGTTCGTCGTCGCGGTGATCGTCGCCCGGCTGCTGACGCCGGACGAGATCGGCGTGTATTCGATCGCCGTCATCACGCTGTCCGCTGCCCACGTGATCAGGGATTTCGGCGTCGTCGCGTACCTCGTCAAGGAGCCAGACCTCTCCGTGGAAAAGGTCCGCGCGGCGTCTGCGATATCGTTTGCCATTTCGTGGACCCTGGCCGTGCTAATAGCCCTTGCCAGCTTTCCGCTCGCCAGGTTCTACAACGAGCCGCGCCTGTTGCACCTGACCTGGGTGTTGGCCCTGAATTTCGTGATGATTCCTTTCGGGGCGATTTCGATGGCGGTCCTGCGCCGTGAGTTGCAGATGGGTCGTATCTTCACCATCCGGGTAGGCAGCGCACTCGCCGGTGCCGCAACCGTCATTGCGCTGGCGGCGCTCGGCGTCGGGCCGATGAGCCTCGCCATCGGCAACACGGTCAATACCGCAACGACGATGCTCGGGGCGCGCATCTTTCGTCCGGCCTGGTTGCCGCTGCTGCCGTCGTTGCGGGGGGTACGCAGGATCCTCACCTTTTCCGGCCAGTCGCTGACATCGAACCTGCTGTTGGAGGCGTCGCGAGCTGCCCCGGACGCCATCCTCGGGAAGGCCGAGGGACCGTCCGCCGTCGCGCTGTTCGGGCGCGCCTCCGGTCTGGTCGACGTGTTCGCCCGGTTCATGAGCCAGGCGATGTGGTCGGTCACGTTGCCGTTCTTTTCGAAGGTCAAACGCGAGGGCGGCGAGGTCGGATCGGCGCTGGCCCAGGCGCAGGCTTATTTCCTCGGCGTCGCGTGGCCGTTCTATGCGGTGCTCGCATTTTCGGCGCATCCGGTGATGCTCACGCTCTTCGGCGATCAGTGGATGGCGTCGATTCCGGTGCTGCGCTGGATGACGGCCTTCGGCGCGGCGACGGCCACAACTCTGTTTGCCTCGACCGCGCTAATAGCTGCCAACCATGCCGCGCGTGAAGTGAGGATGACGGCAAAGGTGCATGTGCTTCGCATCGCAATAGTCGCCGCGACGGCGCCTTTGGGGATCGTCCCTCTGGCGATGGGACTCTCCGGTGCATCGATTGTCGAGATCGTCATCGTCATTCTCGAGATCCGGCGCACGCTGGACATCGGGGTGCGCACCCTCGCCCGGATCTATGCGCAAGCGGCGTTCCTGACCGCGTGGAGCGCACTGCCAGCCTTCGTCGTCGTGCTTGCACAGCGCATGGATGGCCTGCGCTTGCCGGGCCTGCTGGCGCTTGTCGCTGCGTCGGCCGCGGCTTGGCTGTCGGGATTATTTCTTGTTCGTCACCCGCTGGGACCGGAAGTGGCGAATCTGGTGCGGCGCTTGGGGGCGCGGCGCCGGTAACGACGGACGGCACGACCGAAGTGGCTTTCGGAACGCACGGCCCCCGCCTACGGCTTCCGGGCAATCAGGACGCAGTCGGGCGCGAACGGCGCCCAGAGCCGATGTCGAAATATACGCTCGGCGATCCTTGCGCCACGGCCATTGAGCGCCCGATCGGTCCGCAGGCGCGCGCGCATGACCCAGAATCCGATCGGACGCACGGCCACGATGCGTAAGCCCTGCTCGCGGAGCATGCGTGCGATCTTCCAGAAGGTCAGGTCCATGTCGTGCGTTCCGCCGGCAACACCCTGGAGCAAAGTCCCTATCCCATGCGGATTGCGATGGCTGTTGATTACCAGGTGACCACCGCTGCGCAACAGACCGGTTATGGTACGAAGCGCCGCCCTGCGCAGGTCGGGTTCGGCGTTGCCGAAGAAGCGAAACGAGGTGATCAGATCGAACTGCCCGAGGTCCACGGGCTGCTGAGCTATGTCGGCGCAAACGAAGCGAGTGCCAGGGCATTTCGCGCGCGCCGCGTTGAGCATGCTTTCCGAGATGTCGACGCCGACCGATTCGGTCACCAGCGGCGCGACGATCGAGGTGATGCGTCCGGTCCCGCACGCGAAATCGAGGTATCGACCAGCGCCCCGCGTCAGGCGCGGAACCATGTCGCGCAGGTATTCCTCTTCGTACTTCGCCATGTACGCGTCGAAGGGCTGTGCCGCGATCGAGGCGTCGTACGTGTCGCCCTTGGCAAGATGACTGTGTCGATAGTCCATCGGATATCCTTCGCGCCCGGTCAGGGCATGGCATGACTGACCACGTAACGAAACTTGCCGGAACGCTCGGGCTCGATGACGTCGACCCGCTCGATAGTAACCTCTACGCTGGTGCCCAGTCGCGCTCTGAACCCGTCCTTGATGCGTTGCTCCGTCGCGGACGGAAAATCCGCGGCGGCCACGATCTGGACCCGTACCCGTTGCCGCGACTCCTGCACGATCTTGAACGACGTGATTCCCGGCAGATCACGCAGGATGTAGATCAGCGCGAGGCCATGCATGACGGTGCCGTCGGCGGCGATCACGAAATCGGTGCTTCGACCCTGGATCTCCTCCAGCAATGGCAAGCTGCGCCCGCATGCACACGTGCGTTGGGCAAGGATGCCGATGTCGCCGGTACGATAACGGATGAATGGAAAATCGCGGGTCGCAAGATGCGTCACGGCGATCTCGCCCGGCTCGCCGTCGGCGACGAGCTCGCCGCCGGGCCCGACGATCTCCACGACGATGTCCTCGGCGCTGATGTGCATGCCGCCCTGCGGGCACTGGTGCGCGATAAAGCCGGCGTCGCGCCCACCGTAACCATTGGCCACCTTGCAGCCGAACGCATTCCCGATCAGCTCGCGCTGGTGATCATAGAGCATTTCTGAAGTGACGAAGACAACCCGAACACCGAGGTCGTCGAGGCGCTGGCCACGCGCCTTGGCGTGCGCGGCAACTTTGGCGAGCGCCGAAGGATACCCGAACAGCATGCGCGGCCGACGCGCCCGAATTTCAGCCACGAACCGGTCGAGATTGGCCAGCGACATGTCGAATGCGGACAGGAGCTTGGTGCGCATCAGCCGGTCGCGCAGCAACCGCATTCGGTCCTGCGCGCCCAGCTCGATGGGGGAGCCCCACAACACGATTTCGGGGTCGCCGATGTCCACACCCCACCAGCGGGTCGCGCGCCATTTCGCCGCAACGTCATGGCTGATGCGCCCCTTTCCCATGTAAAAGACCAGGGGCTCGCCGCTCGACCCGCCGGTATTGTAGCGTCGCAGCGCCGGCGCATCGTCGGCCTTGAGCGCATCGGTATTGGCGCGTATCAGGGCCTTGGTCAGGAATGGCAGGCGCGCGAGATCGCCGAGCGATCGCGCGGTGGAGGGATCGAATTTGGCCTCGTCGAATATCCGGCGATAGTACGGCACATGCCGGGAGGCGTCGGTGAGAAGGCGCCGCAAACGGCCGACGCGCAATGCGTCGAGCTCTGCACGCGGCCACCACTGGCTCGCCTCGAGCTCGCGCAGGCGCTCAACGCTCGAATGCCTCTTCAGTCGCTCATGCAGAGGAAAGAGCCCTCCGGCAATGAGCCGCGTCCACGGATCACGGCGGGTGTTCATGTCGCGAAGTGATGCAGCGACGCCACGCCCAGCGCGCGCGCATACACGCCAAACAGACGGGGGCGCACCTGAGCCCAGGTGTATCCAGCCGCGCTGTCGGCGCCCGCCTCGACCAGCCGTCGGGCCAGCCCCTCCTCGGCGAACACGCGCATGGCCGCCGCAGCCATCGCTGCGGGGTCGCCGGGCGCCACCAGAAGCGCATTGCGCGCGTCGGTGACCAGATGAGGAATGCCGCCGACGTTGGTCGTCACGATCGGCACCGCGCTTGCCATGGCTTCGAGAAGCGAGATCGGCATATTGTCCGCGGTCGAGGGATTGAGCATCAGGTCGGCGTTTCGATAAAGCTCGGTGATGTGCTCGTTGTCGATGCGTCCGGTGAAACGCACGCTGTCCGCGACGCCGAGCGCCTGCGCCATCTGCTGCAGGGCATCGAGCCGTGGTCCTGAGCCCGCCACCGTCAACGTCGCGTCCGGATACGCGCGCCGGATGGCCGCAAATGCGCGCAGCGCCGTTGGGATGTCGTAGATGTCCTCCAGGTTGCGGGTCACGATAATATTGTGGCTCGGCGCTCGTGGCGGCCCCGGATGAAATCGGGAAAGATCGACGATATTGGGCACGATCTCCGCCGCGATCCCGAATTGCCCGAATACGTGCTGCAGGAAGCCAGACGGCACAACGATAGCGAAGGCGCGGCGCATCGTGGGCTTCACCCAGGCGGCTTGCCCGCGAAGAAATCGCTCCGCTTCGCCGCCCCGGTAGTTGAGCACGACCGGTACGCCGCGCAAGCGCGCAATCCAGACGGCCGGCGCCGCGCAAAGATGCCAGGCCCAGCCGGAATTGGCCATGACGTGGAAAAGATCGGCACGCCCCGCACAGCGCCAGAGGCGCAGCAGATAAGGCACCAGTCGAAATACGGCACGCACGCCGCGAACGCTTCCGATCCAGTGCGGTCGATAGCGCGCATTGACCTGGACGATTTCGACCGCCATCGCCTCATCCGTCAGAAGACCGGCAAGCTGCTGCGTTTGATTGGCCATGCCGCCCGAGGGTGGCGGGAGCGGACCCACAAGTCCGATCGAGATGCGCCTGGCCGAATCCACTGGCGACTCCGTCTTCAAGCGAGCGCTAGCTGAACGGCGAGCGTCGCCAGAAGCAGCAGCGCTACCAGGGCAAGGACCACGAGTTGCCGACGCAGCATGTGCAGGTGGCGTACCTGCTCGGCATTTTCGCTGGTTTCGTAGATGCGGATGTGCGGCCTCACGCCGGCCATGCTCGCGGCGAACTGTGCGAACGTCTGCGATACCCTCCCTGCGGCTCTCACCAGCGGGTGCGCGTAGTAGCCGAACACTTCATTGCCTTCGAGCAGATACCACTGGTGTATGCCGCGCCGGTAGTAGTCGAGCGCCGTGTCGCTTTGGACAAAACCTGGACGACCACGCCCGTTGGGGCGCATGCGCACCTTATCGCGCGAGGCGAGCAGCACCTTTCGGAATTCCAGCGCTCCCAGCGGTTCGCCGCTTGACGCGTCGACCGCATGAAAATTGTTGAACACGTCGAGGAGCAGCCACTTGCCGCGTTGCCGGTCATAGATCTCGACCATCGTGTGGCCGTGTCCGCCGAATCCATCGAAGGAAAATCCCCACTGCCGCACCGTCAGTCCCGCCGTGTGCGCGAGCGCTAAGAAAACCTTGACGAAGTCGGCGCAGTAGCCGTAGCCATCCTGGATCGCCCGGTAGGTGGTCAGAAGGTCGGCACGCACCGGCCCCAGGTCCCCCGCGCGCTCGATCAGATGAGAGGCGAGTGCCAATGCCTTCTCCCAATCTCCGTTCAAACGGTCCAGATCGAGACCGGCGACGATTTGGCGAAACTCGAGCGTCGGCGGCAAGCGTTCGGCCCTGAACCCGACCGGAAACTTCGGTGGGATCCAGTCGAAGTCCTCCGAGCGTCCGGGCGCCAGCAGTAGCGCATTGCGCAGGCGCACCGCCTCGGTTCCCGGGTAGGCTCGCCATAGCACGTAGCCGACGACGGCGGCAACGGCGACGAGATTGGCGACAATGCCGATGCTCATCACACTACCAGCACAATCCCACGTACTCCCCGCGCAGCGCCCTACGATCGGCGATGTTGATCAGGTCGACGATCGTCTGCTCGGGCCGGGTGTGCTGCGCGAGCGCGGCGACGACGCCGGCGTCGCCCAGACCGACGACCAGCACATCGGATCCGGCGATCACTTCCGCGATGTCGTTGCGAATCAGTGACCCGATGTGCGGCAAATGCTGTTCGATGTAACGCCGGTTGGCGCCGAGCAGGTTGGACAGGTGCACTTCCGGGTCGTAGACCAGGATCGTGCAACCCTTGCCGATGAAATGCTCGGCCAGCAGCACCAGCGGACTCTCGCGCAGATCGTCGGTGCCGGTCTTGAACGACAGCCCGACCATGCCGATCCTGCGCTTTGCCGTCGCGGCCACCTTGGCTATCGCGAGGTCGATGTGCGCCCGGTTGGACGACGTGATCGCTGCCTGCATCGGCAATTCGACGTCGTGCGTCTTGGCCAGATGGATCGTGGCGCGAAGGTCTTTCGGCAGGCACGAGCCGCCGAAGGCGAACCCGGGCTTCAGATACGCAGGCGAGATATTGAGCTGCCGGTCCTTGCACACCAGGTCCATCACCTCGAAGGGGTCGACGCCCAGCGCGTCGCACAGGCGCGCCGTCTCGTTCGCGAAGGTGATCTTCAGCGCATGAAAATTGTTGCAGGTGTACTTCGCCATTTCCGCCGCGCGAATCGACGTGACATGGAACTCGCATGGCAGATGGCCGAACAGCTCGCGCAGCTTTGCCGCCGGCTCGGGCGCGTTGGCGCCGACGACGGTGAACGGCGGCTTGTCGTAGTCTCGGATCGACGTTCCCTCGCGCAGGAACTCCGGCTGGAAGCAGACGTGGAAGTCCACGCCTTCCTTCTTGCCCGATTCGGCTTCGATGATCGGGCGCAGCACGTCCTCGACCGTTCCGGGCACCAGGGTCGACCGGAACACGAACACGTGCGTCACCGGCTTGTCGCGCATCGCCGCGCCCAGGTCATGGGCGAGTCGAAGCATGGCCGTCTGATCCTGGCTGCCGTTCGGCGCCGATGGCGTGCCGACGCAGATCAGCGAGACGTCGGTCTCCAGCACCGCCCGGCGAGTGTCGCTGCTGACCGAAACCCGTCCACTGGCGACCGTATCGGCCATCAACTGCACCATGCCCTCCTCGACGACCGGCGTGCGGCCGGCGGCGATCAGGTCGAGCTTCGCCTGGTCGACGTCGACGCCGACGACGCGATGGCCGTCGCGCGCCAGACAGGCGAGCGAGACCGCGCCCACGTAGCCCAGGCCGAAGATGCTGATGTTCATGCCAGTGCTCCCGCCGTCGCGCGCGTGTCGCGCGGCGTCCGGCCCCGACTCGCAAGACAGCGATCGATGATGCCGTCGAGGCGCTGCATCGACTTGTCCCAGGAGTGATGCGACAGCATGCGAGCACGCCCCGCGCGCGACAGGCGTTGCCGTTCGACGGGATCGTCTAGGATGCGCAGGATCGCCGCCGCGTACTCGTCGGGCGATGACGCGGCAAGGAAATGCTCGGGATCGGCGGCGTCGACGCCGCCGGCGGCAACGCGGCTGGTCACGACCGGCACGCCGCTCGCCATCGCTTCGAGGATCTTGTTCTGCGTCCCGCGCGCGATGTTGAGCGGCGCGACCATCAGCGCCGAACGGTGCAAGTACGGCCGAACGTCGGCCACCGATCCGGTCACGGTGACACCGGGGAGCTGCGCAAGCCGCCGGACGCGCGGCGAAGGATCGGCGCCGACGATCATCAGCTTGAGCGATGGGCGGCGCGCGTGCAACAGAGGCAGTGTCCTGGCGCAGAAATCGAACATGCACTCCTGATTCGGATAGTAGTCCATGCGTCCGACGAAGACGATCGTATCGGCATCGTAGGCTTCGCCGCTCGGTGCGAAATATTCGCCGTCGACGCCGTTCGGGAACCAGTCCGAGGCGACGCCGGTGCGATAGCTTTCGAG
Organism: uncultured beta proteobacterium; assembly: GCA_963828595.1. Lineage (GTDB taxonomy): Bacteria > Pseudomonadota > Gammaproteobacteria > Burkholderiales > Casimicrobiaceae > PALSA-1003. Next base: position 288,154 of record CAWHEN010000010.1, on the reverse strand, counting down.
CGTTTCCCATTCGGCCCGCGTCGTCGCCGTGCACAGGTCGAAGCGCCGGGCGAGGCGCTTTTCGGCGCGCTCCATCTTGGCGCCTTCGAGCCGGTAGCCGAGCGACAGGGGAAACGGCTTGAAGCGCGCGTACTCGAGCCACTTCTGCGAGTCCATGTCGCCGAAGTCGAGGATCTTGGGCGTGCCGCGGACATTCTCGACATACGGCGCGACCGACGAGCAATGCACGAAGATGAGGTCGAAGCGTGCGCCGGCGAGCAATGCGTCGATGCGCCGCGCGAGCTGCGGCGAATAAAAGTATCCCATCGACGACGGCGTCGCCGTCGGCAGGCGCAGCAGCATCCGCAGCGTCTGGACCGGATTGCTGACCTGTCCGATGTCGTAGCGCTGCGCAGTGCGCGGCCAGGCCCTCCCCTTCGTCGCGCCTCCTCCGCCGAGCGCGCGATCGACGCGACGTGGACCTCGTGCCGCGCGCGACAAGTGGCGAATCATGTTGAACGGACGGATCTTGCCGCCGCGCTTCGGCGGAAACGGGAAGCGATGGCAGACGTAGAGGATCTTCACGACGCCACCGCCTTGAGCTCGTCGGCGACGTCGGTCGGCGTCGCGGCCGTCGAGATACATGCGCGCCCAGATTTCGAGGTTGATCAGGGTCAGCAGCCGGTCGGTCCCGTCCAGACGGTTGGCGGCATGCGCCGCGATCAGCGCGGCGACTTCCGGCGGCCGGAACAATCCGCGCGCCTCGATCGATGCCGGCGACAGGAGCTCGCGCATCAGCGGCGCGAGATCGCCCTTGAGCCAGGCGCCCATCGGCGTGCCGAAGCCGCGTTTCTTGCGCTCGAGGATGTCCGGCGGCAGGACGTCCTGCAGCGCAGCCTTGAGCGCGTGCTTGAGCCGGCCGCCGCGTATTTTCACTTCCTGCGGCATTCGCGCCGCGAGCTCGACCAGCTCGTGATCGAGCAGCGGCACGCGGCACTCGAGCGAAACCGCCATGCTCATCTTGTCGGTCAGCAGCAGCAGATCGTCGGGCAGCTGCGTTTGCGCATCGACCGACAGCATCTGGTTCAGCTCGTCGCTGCTGGTCGCCGCAGCGAACGCGTCGGCAAGGGCGTCATGCTCGTCGTTTCGCGGATGGCGCAGCAGCGCCGTGGCTGCGTCCTCCGGGAAAACCTCGACGTACGACCGATAGCGTTCGTCGAACGGCAGGCCCGCGGTCGACAGAAAGCCCTTGGCCAGGCGCAGCGCGTTGAGCAGCGGAGAGTGGCGGTCGCCGGGCAATTTCTCGCCCAGCGCCGACGCCGCGCGGCGCAGTCCCGTGGGCAGCCGATCGAAGTACGCCTGGTAATGGCTGCCCAGATAGCGCCGGTAGCCGCCGAACAGCTCGTCGCCGCCGACGCCGGAGAGGATTACCGTCACGTCGCGCCGCGCGAATTGCGAGACCAGATAGGTGGTGATGAACGCGGTGTCGGCGATCGGCTCGTCCATTTGCCACAGCAGCTGGGGCAGAAGGGCCGTGACGTCCGGGCCGGACGAGGATCTCGTGATGGTCGGTGCCGAAGCGCTGCGCCACCTTTCGAGCGTACGGAAGCTCGTTGTAATAGTCCTCGGCCGCGCCGCCGCCGAAGCCGATCGCATAGGTCTTGACCGGACGATCGCTGTGCGCCGCCATGAATGCGACGACGGCGCTCGAATCCACGCCGCCCGACAGGAAGGCCCCGATCGGCACGTCGCTCACCATCTGCATGCGCACCGATTCCTCGAGCCTGGCACGCACGCGGTCCACCCATCGTCCTCGGTCGGCGCACGATCGACGTCGGCCGACACCTGCCAGTAGCGGCGCTCGTCGACCTTGCCGCGCTCGGCGCTCAGCACCGTCGCCGGCGCGAGCTTGCGTATGCCCCGGAATATCGACTGCGGCGCCGGTACGTATCCGAGCTCGAGGTAAGCCGACAACGCCGCCGGATCGAGCTCCGCGTTCATCCCCGGCAGTGCGAGGATCGCTTTGGCTTCGCTGGCGAATACCAGGCGCCGTCCGTCGTTCCACAGGTAGAGCGGCTTGATGCCCAGGCGATCGCGGCCGAGCAGCAAGCGCTGGCGCCGCGCATCCCACAGCGCGAAGGCGAACATGCCGTTCAGATGCTCGACGAACGCTTCGCCGTGCTGTTCGTACAGGTGAAGGATGGTTTCGCAGTCCGAGGCGGTCCGGAAATGATGGCCCTGCGCGGTGAGCTCGCGGCGCAGCGCCTGGTAGTTGTAGATCTCGCCGTTGGCGATCAGCGACAGCGTGCCATCCTCGTTGGAGAGCGGCTGGTGACCCGCCGGCAACATCGATGATCGACAGGCGCCTCATGCCGAACGCCAGCGGTCCGTCGGCGTATGCGCCCTCGTCGTCCGGGCCGCGATGGATGGTCCGGCGTGCCATCGGGCGCAGCGCCTCCGGCGCCGCGGAGGCCCCGCTAAGATGCAGCATGCCGTAGATGCCGCACATGCGCTCAGCGCTCGTGCGTCTTGAGCATCGCGCCGGCGATGGAATGCGCGCCGAGCAGCGATTGGTAGACCCTCGCGTAGCCGCCGACGCTGCGCTTCCAGGTGCGCTCGGCCTCGACGAATCGCCTGGCCTGTGCCGAAAGACGCGGCCATTCCGCGCGTCGCGCCAGCACCGCCTCGAGCGTCCGCGCCAGCGCAGTGGCATCGCCGGCAGGAAAAAGGAATCCCGTCTCGCCGTCGCGCACCAGCTCGCGATGCCCGCCGACGTCCGATGCGACGAACATGCGACCTTGCGCCATCGCCTCGAGCGGCTTCAGCGGCGTCACCAGGTCGGTCAGCCGCATCCGGTGGCGCGGATACGCGAGCACATCGATCAGATCATAGTAACGCTGCACTTCGCCGTGTGGAACGCGGCCGGCGAAGATCACCCGATCGGCGAGACCGCGCTCGGCGGCGAGCGACTTGAGCGCCTGCTCCTGAAAGCCGCCGCCGACCAGCAGCAGCTTGAGCATAGGCCTACGCGGAGCCAGCAGCGCGGCGGCCTCGATCAGCAGATCCAGGCCCTCGTACGCATAGAACGAGCCGGCGAAACCGATCACCGTCGCACCCTCGAGCCCGAGGCGCCGGCGCAGCGCGGCGTCGGGCTCGGTGCCCGAGTGGAATTCGTCGGTATCGACCGCGTTCGGGATCACGGTGATCCGATCGCGCGCGATGCCGCGTGCCACGATTTCGTCGCGCAGCCCCTCGCAAATGGTGGTGACATGATCGGCGTGGCGCAGGGCGAAGCTTTCCAGGGCGCGCGATGCGCCGTAGCGCAGGCTTCCTTCGCGCGTCCGACCGTGGTCGACGGCAGCGTCCTCCCATAGCGCGCGGACTTCGTACACGACCGGGATCCCGCGTTGCCGGCCGACCCGCAGCGTCGGCAGCGCATTCAACACCGGCGAGTGCGCGTGCAGCACATCGGGGCGGAACGACGCGCTGAGCTCCCCTACGCGGCGCGCGGTCGCCGCCATCTCCTGAACGTAAATCGCGCCGGGCAGAGCCGAAATGAGATTGCGCCGCGCCAGCGTGCGATGGAAGCGCCAGCCGTCGGCATCCTCGGCATCGGCGCTGGCACTGCCCTGCCGCGGCGTAGTCAGCTGCAGCGTCTCCCAACCCAACGCGCGCTGCTCGCGCAATATCGCCGCCGTCCGGAACGTGTAGCCGCTGTGCAGCGGCAGCGAATGGTCAAGGACGTGGAGAATGCGCATCGCAGCCAAGTCATGCCGCTCTGGCCGCCAGCTGCGGGGCCGCCGTCGTGTCGGCCACGTTGCGCAGGAAGGCGTCGAACATCACCAGGGTCCACAGCGAGGAGCTGTAGTCACGGCGCCCGGATTGGTGATGATCGAGCAGCTCCTGCAAATAGCTGCGGTCGAACATTCCGGTGTCGCCGAGGCGCTCGCCCAGCAGCGCATCGCGTACGCGCGTGCGCAGCGGGCCGCGGAACCAGCGCGCCAGCGGGACCGCAAAACCCATTTTCGGCCGGTACAGGATCTCCGCCGGCAGTCGCGGCTCGAGCGCTTTTTTCAGCAGCCATTTGCCTTCCTGGCCGCGAACCTTGAACGACGACGGCAGCGTCGCCAGCCATTCGACCAGCGGGTGGTCCATCAGGGGCTCTCGCACTTCGAGCGAGTGCGCCATGCTTGCGCGGTCGACCTTGGTGTTGATGTCGCCGACCAGATAGGTCTTCAGATCGAGGTATTGGGCCAGCGCCAGCGGGTCCTCGGTTTGCGCGCTCGTCGCATGTCGCCGGAACACCTCGAGGGCGCTGTAGCCGCCGAGCTCCCGTGCGGAAGCCGTCGGTGAACAGCCGCCGGCGCATGCCGTCGCGCAGAATCGACACCCCGTGGCAGTACGCCTCGACCGGATCGCGCCCCAAAGCTTCGAAGGTGGACTTGGCGCGGAACATCCGCGGCGCCCAGTCCGCCTTCGGATAGGCGCCGGCGAGCATGCCGAACACCGGTCGGCGCAGCGAAAGCGGCATCAAGCGCCGCATGCGCTCTTCCATCATGTGCAGGCGATAGCGCCGATAGCCGCCGAAATTCTCGTCGCCCCCATCGCCCGACAGCGCGACGGTAACGTGCTTGCGAGCCAGTTGGCAGACGCGATAGGTGGGAATCGCCGAGCTGTCCGCGTACGGCTCGTCATAGACACGCGCCAGCGTATCGATCAGGTCGTAGTCGTCGCTTTCGACTCGATCGACGAAATGCCGCGTCCGGTAACGGTCGGCCACTTGCAGCGCATAGCGCGATTCGTCGTAGGCCGGGTCGGCAAACGCGATCGAGCAGGTGTTGACCGGATCGCTCGACGCATTCGCCATCGAGGCGACCACGGCGCTGGAGTCGACGCCGCCCGACAGGAACGCCCCCAACGGAACCTCGGAAATCAGGCGCAGACGCACCGATTCGTCGAGCCGGGCCGTCAACTCCGCCACGGCGTCCGGCAGCGTGATGACACGATCGAGCGTGAAGCGCGGATCCCAGTACTGCAGCGGTGCCGGCAGCGGCGCACCCTGGCGCACGCAGAGCGTGTGTGCCGGCGGCAGTTTGTGTGCCGCCTTGAATATCGTGCGCGGCTCGGCGACATAACCGAGCGCGAAATATTCCTCGACCGCGTGCGGGTCGATGTCGCGCACAAAGCCGGGATGCGCCAGCAGCGCCTTGATCTCGGACCCGAACAGGAACGTGCCATCGGCGAGCAACGCGTAATGCAGCGGCTTGACGCCGAGTCTGTCGCGGGCCAGAAACAAGCGTCTTGCGGTTGCGATCCCACAGCGCAAACGCGAACATGCCACGAAACCGATCGACGCAGCGCTCGCCCCACGCCTCCCAGGCATGGACGATCACTTCGGTGTCGCTTTTGGTGCGGAAGCGATGGCCGAGCGCGGTCAGCTCCGGAATCAGCTCCTGGTAATTGTAGATCTCGCCGTTGTAGACAATCACCACGCTGCCGTCCTCGTTGTAAAGCGGCTGCTGTCCGGTGGACACGTCGATGATGGACAGGCGGCGATGCCCGAGCCCCACGCCGGGCTCGACGTGCAGACCGCACTCGTCGGGCCCGCGATGATGCTGGGCCTCGTTGATGCGCGACAGCAATTCGCGACTCACGTCGCGCCTGCCGTTCAAGTCGAGCATTCCAACGATGCCGCACATAATTCGCTTTTCCTTCGCCCTAGCTGCGAACGTCGCGGTCGCGGCGCTGCAGCCGCCGCGCCCGAATGCGCGGGACGGCGCGTCCGAAGCAAGCCGGCGTAGACCCGGTCGTAGTCCTCGACCATGCGCTCGAGGCTGAATCGGCGTTCGACTCGACGCCGTGCGGCCTGGCCATGCTGCCGGGCGAGGCCCGGCGCGGCGAAATAGGCACCGATTTCACGCGCCAGCGCGTCGCTGTCGGCTGCGGGGACCGTGCGCCCGGTCAGGTTCTGTTCGACCAGTTCTGCATTGGCACCCGACCCGCGTCGCGACGACCGGCAATCCGCAAGCCATCGCCTCGAGGATCGTATTGGAAACGCCCTCCGCCAAGGACGGCAGCACGAAGCAATCGAGACCCTGAATGATCGGAACCACGTCGGTGCGTTCGCCGGCAAACCATGCCAACTCGCGCACGCCGGCGGATTCGAGTATCGCCTCGATTTCGCTTTTCAGCTTGCCGTCGCCGACCAGCACCAGCCGCAAGCGAGCGCGGGCCTCGGGGTTCGGCGGCGACTGCAGTGGCGAAAGCCCGCGCCAGGTTGGTCTGGTCCTTGACCGCTTCCATCCGGCCGACAGTGCCTACCAGCCAGTACTTGGCGCCCTGGAACGGACAGGCGGGATCGCGGCGCGCCGCCCGGCGGTGGGACAAAAGCGCGCAGTGTCGACGCCGTTGTAGACCTGATCGATCCGCGTCGCCGGCACACCGATGCGCTCGCGCAAATAGCGTTCGAGATCGGGCGAGAGCGCGATATAGCGCGTCACGAATGGACGGAACAAACGCCGCACCCGCTGGTAGCGCAGGCTCGACCCGTCGAGATCGCCGACGTCTCGACCATGCTCGCCGTGCAGGCGCGCCGGAACTCCGGCGATCCAGGCGGGGAGCGTGGCTTCGAGCGCGGCCAGGTTTCGGGTGTGCACGATCGCGGGCCTGAGCTCGCGCAGCAGTGCGACAAGCCTCGGATAAAGGCGGACCGCATGACCTGGAGCCTTGTGCAAGGCGATGCAGCGGACAGTGCTGCTGGAGATGCGTGCCGCGAACGCGGGGTCGAAGTCGGTAAGCGACACGACTGCGTGCCGCCAGGATTGCGCCGGCAGCCGGTTGATCAGGTTGACGACGCCGTTCTCCAGGCCGCCGATGGCGAACCGATAGACGACGTGAACGATCAGCGGCGGCATCGCATTCATCCGCGGCTGTCGCGCGCCGCGACCAACGCGCGCTCGATCGATGGCGACATTTCCCTGGCAAACCCGCGCAGGATCGGCGTCGGATCATCATCGCGCGTGCGCCGGGGCGCATAGATGACGACCAGCGCGGCATCGTCGCCTTGCCCCGAGAGCTTCGACCAGGCCTGCAGCGCCTTCGCCTCGTACTGACTCGAGGTCACGCGTCCGGCGACCCAGTACAGCCGATAGGCTTGGAGGCCAATTGCTTGCCCGGACAGATCCGCGCGCTCGACTCGCTCGGGCCGCCCGCTCCATTCGACGCTGTCGCTCCCCTTGCCCATCTGCTTCCACTTCCACTCTTCCGGCGTCGACCAGCTGATTGCCCGAGGTGATCAGCTCGCTTCCTTTGGACTGATGCCGGTAATAGGCAACGTACAGGCCGACTTCATGACCGTCCTTGGTCAGTGTCTGCTGCAGCTCCGCCGCGTAACCGCGGTAGCGCGGCTTCCAATCGGTAAACACGACCGCGCTGGCATCCCAGCCGTTGGCGGCGGCTACGGCGGGAAGACTGGGTTGCGACGGCTGCTCCGAACGGTCGATCCTCGCTTCGATCGGCAGCCAGACGCCTGCGATGACGATCGCTGCGATGGCTGCCGCGAACAACAGGCGCGGCGGCGCCCCCGGCGCTGTCGCTGTCGCGGCTCGCAACGGCGCCGCTGGCGGCGGCTCCGCATCTTCCTGCCAGAACGATCCGATCCAGAACAGCAGCAGCATCACCAAACCGAAGAAAACCCAGCCGTAAATGATGTGATCGACGCCCACCGCCAGCTTGTTGTTCGACAGATGGCCGAGCATCACGATCATGTACGCCCGCAGCCAGTTGGCGACGATCGGCAAAAGGATCGCCGCCGCGATGAACATCGCGCGCCGTCGGGTGCTGCGATAAGCGATGGCGGCGTAGATCGTTCCTATCATCACCGAAGCGATGATGTAGCGGATGCCGCTGCACGCTTCGACGACCGACCAGGCCCCCGAAGGGATGATGAACAGGTTCGCCTCGCGGTAGACCGGCACTCCTGAAAAGCGGAGCGCGGCGACGGTAAAGTTGGCGGTCCACTCGATCAGGGTGGGGACGAATATTTCGCCGAACGGGACGGCAAAGAGCAGGAAGGCGAGCGGGAAAAACGCCGCGCGCGCGATGCTCGTGCCCAGCACGGTGATGATGGCCGCCTGCAGCATGAACGCGAGCGCGAACTGCTTGACACCGAGCACGTCGGCGACCGAGGTGACGAACCACAGCGCTCCGGCGACGAAGACGATGGCGAGCCCCGGCCACCAGGGACGGGCGGGAATCGCGGCGAGAAACTCGCGGCGGCGCCACGCCAGCCAAAGACATATCGGCACGATGACGAAGCCGTGGGTAAACGTCTCCGAGCGGATCCAGATTGCAACGATCGAGGCGGTGGTCGTCCAGTAGATAGCCAGGATGCCGAGCACGGCAAGGCTGGCCGCGAGCACCGGCGCGAGGCGCCAGCTCGCGCGCCATCCGGTGGTTTCGGTGGCGCGAGCGTCGTGCCTTATGTCGGCTGGCGCTTCATCCGGCGTCGGGCGCGCGCCGGCGCGCGACCTCCGCCGACCGGCGCCCGCGGCGTCAGCGCGGCGTCCGACCAGACCGCGCACCCATTGTGCGGCGTCGCCCATGACTAGCCCAGGTTGCGGGTCAGCATCGGCCCGAGCGCGTTGACGAGCGGACGCGGCATGCGCCGCCAGAGCGCGACCAGAGCCCGATACTTCGGATTGAGCGGATTGTTCTGCGGGATTGCCGTGCCCTTTCGCAGCCGATACTCGTAATGAAGCTGCTCCGCCTCGAAACCCCAGTTCTTCTTGAAGTCGAACGAACCGGTGCCGCGCTTGCTGCGGCCGTAGTCGAAGACGCGCACCCCGCCCTCGCATGCCCGGCGCATCAGCTCCCAGTACTTGAAATCGTTCGCCGCGAGATCGCGCGCGCCGGAAGTGTCGCCGGCGTAATAAGGCAGCACCTCGTTGCGAAAGTAGAAGCTCATCACCCCGGACAGCGGCTTGCCGCCTGCGTCGGTGACGATCGAGACTTCGCAGCAGTCGCTGAATACCTCGGTGAGACGCATGAAATAGCTCTTGGCGAACGGCGGCGTGCCGTGGCGATGCATGTTGTCTGCGTACAGTGCGAAAAAGCGGTCGACCGATGGATCGACCTCGCTCTTCAGTCCGTTGCGGATGCCCTTGCGTATCATCGCGCGCTGCTTGCGCGGCACCGCCAGCAGGTTGGCCTCCGGGTCGGCATCCAGCGTCTTGCGAAACCGCACGTACAGATCCTGCTGCGGCCAGTCCGGACATTTGGCCGCACAACTGCGGAATTCGAGATGCTCGACGTCCAGCGAGTCAGACAGTGCGGAGGCCGCTTCGATCAGCGCGCGTCCGGCTTCGGCATCGGTCGCCGCCGGGCCGCCGTACACGCCGAAGGGCAGCGAGACCAGCGCGTGGCCGAACAGGCGGCTCTTGACCTCCGCCAGAGGCAGGATGCCGGCTATTGCACCGGGACGCTCGGCGACCAGGTAGTGTGTGCGATGGCGAAAGACGTCCTCGATAATTTCCCGCCAGCCGATGCGATGAAAGAACGTCGCTTCGGGACAGCGCTGGACGAATTCTTCCCAAGCGGCGGCATCGGCTGCGACGAACGGCCGCACGCTGACGCGGTCGGCCGCGCGTCCGATGCGGACGATTTCGCTGGCCGCCGATTCCATCATGTGCCGCCGTTCAGGAAGACGCGATCGACTCTGTCCCAGCGGAAGTCGGCAAGAAGGCTCTTCAGGCGCGGCTCGGTGCGGTCGAGGTTCAGATAATGGCGAAAGCGCGCTTTGGCGCCGGGTCCCTTGACGCGCGGCTGCGTCGGATCGAGCTCCCATGGGTGAAAATAGAACATCGCCGGCCGCCGATCGACAGCGTTGACGTGGCCGATTGACCATTTGGAGATCCGATACGGCAGCAGTCGAAAATATCCGCCGCCGCCGGCCGGCCAGTTCGAATTCCACATCCGAACCGTTGCGACAGGCACCTCGAGCAGGTTCTCGCGCACCTTGTAGGGGAAGCGTGGCGCATCCGGCGCGCCGTAGTGATCGTGCCGTATCGGATAGATGCTCGAGCTGTATCGGTAGCCGGCTTCGGCGATGCAGTCGAACGCCCAGAAATTGGCTGGCCCGATCGAAAAGCTCGGCGCCCGGTAGCCGTTGACCTCGCGGCCCGCGATGTCTTCCAGCACCGCCTTGGCCAGGCGAATGTCGGCCAGAAAAGCGCCGTACCCCTGCTCGTTCGCGCGCAGGTGCTCGTAGCCGTGGCTCGCCAACTCGTGTCCTCCGTCGACCAGGCGCCGGACCAGCGCCGGGTAGCGCTCGGCGATCCAGCCGAGCGTAAAAAACGTCGCGCTGACTTTGGCCTCGGCGAGCAGCCCGAGAATCCGTTCGATGTTGGCCTCGACCCGACAGGGCTGGCTGTCCCATGACGAGCGCGGTATGTGCGCGGCGAACGCCGAGACCTGGAAATAGTCTTCGACATCGACGGTCAGCGCGTTGACGATCGGGTCGTCCGCGACAGCCTGCGCATTCATGCGTGCACCACCTTGCGTTCGAGCGCGGACAGGCCCAGCCACGCCGCCATGTCATCGGCGATCCGCTCGGCGGCACGGCCGTCCCACAGCTCCGGTGTCCTGCCGCGCTTGCCGCCGTTCTTCAGGATATCGTCGACGCATTCGAGTGTGCGCGCGCGGTTGCGGCCGACGAGCGTGTTGGTGCCCTGGTCGACGGTTATCGGACGCTCGGTATTGTCGCGCATTGTAAGGCACGGCACGGCGAGCGCCGTCGTTTCCTCCTGGATCCCGCCGGAGTCGGTCAGCACCAGACGCGCCTGTCCCATCAAGCCGAGCATCTCGAGATATCCCTGCGGCGGCAACAGCGTGATTTTTGCGCCGGCCAGCAGCGGCGACAGCCCGAAGCGCTCGATGTTGGCCTTCGCTCGCGGGTGTACCGGCCAGATCAGCGGCAACCGCGAGGCGACGTCCTTCAGTATTGTAAGCGCCTCGCGCAGTGCCGGGAGCGAATCGACGTTCGACGGCCGGTGCAAGGTGACGACGCCGAAGCCGCCGATGCCACCGATGAAATTACCCGCCTGCCCGGCGGCAGTCAGCGTGTCCATCGGCGCAATTGCCCGACGCTGGTGACGCAGCAGCGAATCGATCATCACATTGCCTACAAAGCGCACGCGCTCTCGATCGATGCCCTCGCGCGCGAGATTCTCGGCGGCGACGCGCTCGGTCGTATACAGCCGGTCGGCTATCTGGTCGGTCAGCACGCGGTTCAGCTCTTCGGGCATGTTGCGGTCGAAGCTCCGCAAGCCCGCTTCGACATGGACGACCGGAATGCGCTTCTTGCTCGCGACCAGGCTGCAGGCGAGCGTCGAGTTGACGTCGCCGACGACGATTACGCAACTGGGCAGCAGCTCATCGAGCACCGGCTCGAAGCGCCGCATGATCTCGGCGGTCTGGACCGCGTGCGTTCCGGAGCCGACCTCGAGATTCAAGTCCGGTGCCGGCAATTCGAGGTCGGCGAACAGGCGGGCGTTCATCTCGACGTCGTAGTGCTGGCCGGTGTGAATCAGCATCGCGCGCGGCATGTCGGCACGCGCGCCGAACGCCCGCACCAGCGGCGCCATTTTCATGTAGTTCGGCCGCGCCCCGACGACGCAGGCGATCGGGCCCATTGCTCGCATTTCGACGCTCATCAGCGCTTCGCAGGCGTGCCGGGCTTGGCCGCCTTTTCGGGATGCAGCAGCCGGTGCAGGAGGTCGACGGCGGCGGCGACGGTTTTTTCCAGACGGTCGATGCGTGCCTCGACGTTGTCGAAGTGCGAGTGCAGCCGTCCGGCCTCCAGACGTGCCATCAGCGGGCTGCCGGGCGGCGTATCACCGTCGACAATGCTCATCGTCGAGAGGGCGGCGTCCGGGCCAAGCTCATCGCGAATCTCGTGCGCGATCGCCTGCACGTCTGCGGTCTCCAGCACGTGCCGTTCGGCGAGAAAAGCGGCGAGCAGAAGCCGATTGCAAAGCGTGTTGATGCGTCGGGGTATCCCGCCGGTCAGCGTGTGTATCAAGTCGAAGCATGCGGGGTCAAAATGCGGATCGTCTTTCCAGTCGACGTGCTTCAGCCGATGCTCGATGTAGCCCCGGGTTTCTTCCCTGTCGAGCGGGCCAAGATGATATGAGGCTATGACCCGCTGGCGAAGCTGCTGCATCTGCTCGCCATGCATCATGCTGCGAAGCTCCGGCTGGCCGACCAGAAAGCTCTGCAGCAGCGCCTGGTCGCCAAGTTGAAAATTCGACAGCATGCGCAGCTCCTCGACCGCGCGCGGCGTCAGATTCTGCGCCTCGTCGACGATCAGCAGCGCGCGTTTCTTATCTACTGCCAGCTGGCACAGAAACGCCTCGAGCGACGCCAGCAGCATCGCTTTGTCGACCGACTTGACCGGAATGCCGAATGCCGCGCCGACGGCGCGCAACATGTCGTCCGCGTCGAGCTGCGTGCTGACCAGCTGTACCGCGACAACCTTCTCCGGGTCGAGTTGCTCGAGAAGGCTGCGCACGATCGTCGTCTTACCGGCACCGATCTCGCCGGTGATGACAATGAATCCCTCGCTCTGATAAAGCCCGTATTCGAGGTAGGCGAATGCGCGCTTGTGGCCGCGGCTGCCGAAGTAGAACGACGGGTCGGGGTTGAGCTGAAACGGCTTGCCGGTCAACCCGAAAAAGGATTCGTACATCGCTGTCTATTGGAATGTGTGGGTGACGCCGATGAAGGCCGCCGCTTCGTCGTAGGGCGAAACGAGCGTGGAGGTCAGCGTCTGGTAACGAGCGCCGGCGAAGATCGTCGTCTTGGCCGACAGCGGCGTCGAAAGAACCAGGCGCAATGCGGCCTGGTTGGTCTTGCCTTCGAGCGGCGGATTGGCGACTGTGCGGAACCGGTCGACCGTCGCGTCCAACACCAGGGATGGCGTCAGCTTGTGCGACCAGGCCAGGCTGATCCCGGTCTGGTTGGTGTCCTCGGTAGAAGGCACCAGCCCGCTCAACACATCGCCAGACGCCGAGATCGGCTGGGAGCGGACATTGTAGATCGTCAGGATGACTGTGTTACGCGTGCCCAGCAGGCCAACGCTGGCGGTCTGCGATTCCTCCAGCAGTGTCTGTTGCGAATACAGCGTCAGCGCGCCGGACAACACCGTGGGCAGTCCGCGATCACGGATGAACTGGTCGACCGTCTGCTGTCGCTGGGTCGGATCCGGAATCGTCGTCAGGAACAGCGTGTTGAGCAGCGATGCGACGTCGCCGCCTGCCGGCAGGCTGGCGAGCTGCTGCGGGTAGGTGGTGATGTTGCGCGAAATGTGAACTTTCCAGACCGAAAGCGGCGTGTGATGATCGAACGTGAAAAGGTACGCGCCGCCGAAAAAACGGTGCTCCCACCAGCCGACGACATCGGTGCGCGGCGTCGGATGCCACTCGAACCCGGCGCCGTAGATCCCATTGTCGGAGCTGCTCAGCGGATAATGGTTCTGCTCGTACCCACCGATCGCCGAGAGCCTGAGCTGAGGCGTGGCGTTGTAGAGCGCCGTCAAGCGCACGAGGCGGCTGCGAAACGTGTCGGAGTCGGTGGCACTCCAATCGTTGACGTCGAATTCCGCTCGCCATCCGATCGTTGTTTCGGTATTCGTCGCGTTGCCGGTGAACTCCGTAGAGTGGAAGTCGCTGGTCGGGACAGGCGCGCTGCTGGTGTTGTTCCAGATGTTGTTGTTGCGCAATTCGTAATGCGTCTTGCTCGGCGTAACTCCCTTTATGTACGGCGTGACGCGATAAGTGTTCGTCTGGTACCGATTTTGTGTCGCATTATCGAGACCAAGCGGCTGGGCGCCGAACGGCGAAAAGTACTGCTGCGCGATGGTCGCCTCTCCTTCGACGTGCAGCCAGTTCTCGATCAGCTGGACATCCCCCAGGATGTTCGCCGACGGATAGGCATTGTTGTTCTCGCCCCCGGTTCTGGCATACAGCACCACCGGCACGGCGACAAAGCCGCTGAGAGTGGTCCGAGCGCCCTTTTCGCTGATGTGCAGCGATGGGATCAGCTCGGTGATCAGGTCGGAGCGCCGGCCGTCGTTCGGCGTGAGATTGACGTTGTTGCTAAGCGTCTCGCGCACAGAAACGGCCTCGTCGAGGCGCCAGTTCTGCCCCAGCGACGGTCCGGTGACGAAGGCGAGGGACATTGCGAGCAACGCGGCGCTGGTAGGGTGCCCGAGGGCGGGAGGCGGTTTCGATCCTGGCACCGCGCAAAGGCGCCGTGGCGGACCGTCGCTACCTCGGCTCGTCATCGGCGTAGTACCCGTAATAGGTCCCAACGTCTGTCTTGTCGGCCTTGTTCAGCATCATCAGCACGATGTCGCAGTTCTCGATCGTCGCGAGCGCGAGATTGACGGCGTGCTGCCGCGTGCTGTCGGCGGCCACGACCATCACGATTTGTCCCATGTGCAGGGCCAGGGCGCGCGCCTCGGTAGTCGGCAGCAATGGCGGCGAGTCGAAAATGACAATGCGGTCGGGATAGCGCGTCGCGAGCTCGTGCAGCACGATCGCCATCTGCTCGCTGGCAAGCAACTCCGTCGCCCGCCGGTGATGCGCTCCGGCAGGGAGCACCGACAGGTTGTCGACGTTGGTCCGCACGATGGCGTCGCTGACGTCGAGTTCGTTGGTCGTCAGCAGCTCGAGCAGTCCAGGCGAGCCGGGCGTGCCGAGCACCCTTGGCAATTCGGGGTGCGCGACGTCGCCGTCGACCAGCAGAACGGTTGTATCGAGTTCCATCGCCACGCTCAACGCCAGGTTTACCGCCGTGAACGTCTTGCCTTCGCCCGGCAAAGCGCTGGTAACCATGATCAGATTGCCGTTGCGGATGGCCGACGCCGCGGTACGGCGGGCGTTGTGAATGATCGGCCGCTTGATGACGCGGAATTCGTCGGCGATTTGCGATTTCGGCGCGTCGGGCGTGACGAAGCCCCTTGCCTTCAGTCGCTCGAGGTCGATTTCGATCCGGTTCTGTTCGCCGCCGTCGGATCGCCGGATGTCGCGGCCGAGCGGTGCCTGGTTGGGCGAAGGCGCAACCGGCTCCGGCACGGCGCCGCGCGCAGCCAGGCCGCGGATCGCCGCTTCAGGCGTCGGCAGACGGTCGACGCCGTCGAGGGAAGCCGCTTCTGGGCGGTCGGGCGAAGGCGCGCCGGGCACTTCGGCGCCGGCGCGGCGCAATTCTTCCAGCCGCTTGGCCGCCTGCTCGATCAGGCTCATCGATTGCCCCTCATGCCCAACGCCCGAACAGCAGGGCGATTGCGAAGACGGCGGCAAACGCGGCGACCAGTCCGCTGGCGCCACCGGCGAAATAAAGTGCGTTGCGCCGGCGCGACCGATTGAGTGATTCGCTTGGCAACATCGTTACCATGCCCAGGATCGGCCGCTGCGTGACTTCGCGCAGCGAACGTGCATCGTGAAACGTCGGCATGACCTCGCTGACGACGAAGCTGGTGATCAGGCCGGCCGCCAAGGCGGCCGCGAGCGCGATGGCGAGCAACGCGATCCGCGTCGGCGGGACCGGCTGCGGCGCCACGCGCGGCGGATCGACGACGCGGAACTGCGTGCCCCCGGCATCCTGCACACCCTCACCGATCGCCGCGGATTGCCGACGCTGCAACAGCGTCTCGTAGGTCTTCTTCTGGATATCGTAGTCGCGATTGATCTGCGCGAACTCGGCTTCGACCTGGGGCACGAGTTGCGCTTCGGCCTTGAGCTGTGCGTACTGCGCCTGATAGGAGTTGACTTTCGCCTGCAAAGACGCGACTTCCGCCTCGGCGTCGGCAAGAGAGACTCGCAACTGCTGGAACACCGGATTGCGACTCGTTGCGCCTTCGCCGGACGCGCCGGATTTCGCGGAGGCTTTGGCGCGGGACTGGATGTACTGGCGGCGCTGCTCCTCGAGCTGTTGGATGATCCGTTGGGTGCCGATCACGTCCGGATGTTCATCCGTGTACTGTCGCAGCAGAGAGTCGAGGTGCGCCTTCAGCGTGGCCAAGCGCGCATCGATCTCCGGAACCGCAACCGGCGCCGCCGGACCTTCGGGCAGCAGGACCGGCGCCTCGCCGGCGAGCTCGCGCTTGTAGGAATCACGCGATTCCTCCGCCGAGCGCAGGTCGAGCTTGGCGGCATTGATCGAATTGCTGAGCGCCGCCAACTTGGCGAAATAGTCCTGATTGCCCTGACCGGCAACGCCCATGTATTTCAGTTTGAAGTCCTTCAGGCGGCTTTCGGTATTCTTCAGCGTCATTTCGTACTGCTTGATCTGCTCATCGACAAATTTGACTGCGCGTGCGCGTATCGATGCGCTTGTCACCGAGATTCGATTCGACAAAGATCGTCAGCAACGCCTGGACCACTCTTCTCGCCTGCTCGGGATTGGCGTCCCGGTAAGAGATGACATAGATGTTGGTCGACGCGTTGCCGCTCAGCTGCAGCCCCTTCATCACCGTGTCGATCAGCTCGTCGCGCGCGGTGCTGGACTTGGCGGCGAGGTCGAGATCGGCCATGCGCACCAGCTTCTCGACATTGGGACGGCTGATCAGCGTCCGGCTCATCAGTACGACCTGCTGGTCGAGATTCGGCTGGATCGAGACGCCTTCGAGCAGCGGCCGCAGCATGGTCTGCGTATCGACGTAGACGCGCGCGCTCGCCTCATAACGATCGGGAATGCGCAGTGCGACGCTCACGCCGACGATCGCCGCGATCCATGCGGCGGCCAGCCCGATCCAGCGCCGGTGCCACATCCCGCGCAGCCGCGTCAGTATTCGGTGAATCAACTCATCCATGATTTGGCTCCGGTTGAGTTCAGAACGCCGTACTGCAGCGTAGCGGCGGGCCGGAATCGCGGGGCGGTCGCTAGAACCAGCTTTGCGGAATGACCACGATGTCCCCGGGGCGCATGTCGACGTTCGCCGAGATGTCGCCGCGCTTGACCAGATCCTGCAGGCGCACGCTGTACGACTTTCCGCCTTCGGCCGCGCGCGAAATCGTCGCGTGGTTGCCGTCGGCGAAGTCGGTCAGGCCGCCGACCGCGATCATCACGTCGAGCAGCGTCATGTCTTGCCGGTAAGCGCAGCATCTGCGGCTTGGTAGCCTCGCCGATCACGCGGATCTGCTGGCTGCTCGGTCCGACGAAGTTGGTGACGACGACGGTGACGACCGGATCGCGGATGTACTTGGCGAGCGCCTTTTCGATATCGCGCGCCAGTGCCGTCGGCGACTTGCCCTGCGCCGGCAGGTCATCGACCAGCGGGGTCGTGATCTTGCCGTCCGGTCGCACCGGCACGGCCAGCGACAGCTCGGGGTTGCGCCAGACGATGATGTTGACCGTGTCCAGCGGCCCGATCACGTACTCATAGTCGGCAGCGGCTGCGTTGGCCGGCGCCGGCGGGTACTTGGCCTCCGTCGCGCATCCGGCGACGATAAGGCTGGCCGCGGCCATCGCGCCGGCAAACAGGCCCCACGCTCGAGCAAGCGCCTGCGGGCTGAGTCGGAGGCTTCTCAAATTTATCTTCATGTTGGTTCCCCTTCGTCGGCGACTCAATCGATCATAACATCGGCCCTCTGATAGAGCCAGCGCATAACCTTCGAGTCAACCAAGATTATGGCGTTCTCATGACTGACTGTCCGCGCTGTCGCGGCGCATCCGACGAGCGGTTCTTTTCCGCTGCTGAGGCGCGCTTTCTTTTGTTGCGGCGACGTTACATTTTGCTGCAACGCAGCCGGCCATGAACAAACTGTGCGAAACAGGCGACGAGCGAAAAATGCTGCCCATCTCGCAACAATCTCAATGTCGCCGCCCGGCGATACCACCGGGAGGGGCAAACGCCCAGGGGAAAACGGCGCTGGCGTCGAAGCGTCAAATGCGGTGGTCGCATCTCACGTTAGCCAATCGATCGGCTGCGATCGCCTGACTCGGAAACGCGCCGATAGAGAACCTTGTTGTCCCGAACAACCGAGGGCGCGGCGGCGGTCCGCGCGTGGCCACGCGAGTCGGCGCAGGTGTCAGCAAACCTTACAAACGCTCTGAGCAAAATCGGAGCTATTGTCATAAGCTATTGTTCTGTCAGTAACTATTGTCTGCGGCACAATTGCTGCTTCGTTTGTGCGCCACACGGTGATTTGGTTTAACAAGGGGCGAAAAATGAACACGATGCAGACACGTACTGCTAGCTGCTTTCGCGGGATGCGGATTGGCCTTGGTCGCGGGTAGCGCGATGGCCCAGGACGCGACTCCGTGTAGCCAGGTCGAAACCATTCGCGACTGGGCCGCTCTGGAGACCGGTTGCGATATCGGCGACAAGAACTGGACGCTGAACACCGAGGACGAAAGTCTTCTGTCCGCGACGATTGCCTTCGGTTTCATCGGCAGCACGTACGCGATGCAGATCACCGGCTTCGACACGTCGGATCTCGCTGGCGCGTGGGAGTTGGACTACACGATCAGCGTGCTCGACCCGACGCAGCACATCAGCGCCATGTTCGCCGGCGCCGACAATCCCGGCGGCGGCGAGGTGGGCGGCGGTACATCGCTGCTGACTAAGGACGTCACCGGTGACCCGGGCGGTGCATTCACCCTTACGGACACCAACGGCGGGGAAGGCCCAGGCGCAAACAAGCTCGGGCTCACCGCGACTTCGCTGACCGTCGACGAGAAATTCAGCGTCAGCGCCGGCGGCACACTGCTCAGCGTGTCCGACACGTTCTTCCAGCAGCCCACCCTCAAAGTCCCGGAACCCGGCTCGCTGCTGCTGCTGGCCGCCGGCTTCGGCGCTGCGGGTTGGTTCGGCCGCCGTCGCGACAAGCGCGCTTAAGAACCACGAACCGATGTTTTCAGGCGGCGCCTTCGGGCGCCGCTTTGTTTTTCCCGCTGCGCGCAAATCCCGGCGCGAGACGTCATACCCCCGCAGCGACAAACGGGTGTGGTCCCGCTAGACCCTCGGAAGGCGCTTCGTCAGCCCCTTGGGCAACTGTCGCCTTTATTTACAATAGTTGTACACCACCGGCTGTGAGTCGAACTTGTCGCCGTAAGGCAATGAATTTACATTATTAAATATCGGCGGCCGACTCGGCATGCCAATTGCTTAGTCATGGCGACCGCATGTCTCGCTGCGACAAAAGGCGATGACGATGCGACCACGAACCATGCTCGGGGAGGGCAATTGAACATACTTAATTTTGTGCGCCGTGGACTGGCGCTGACCGCCGTTGTGGGATTGGGCGCCGCGCAGCTCGCGTTTGCCAATCCCGTCACGCTTAATCCCACCGGCTTCGCCATCGGGTCCCAGCAATTCAACGTCAATGTGGCCACGGTCGTCGATCCGAATCCGCTGTCGACGGGGGCATTCGTCGGAACGGAGGACCCCGGTGCCATTCCGATTACCTTCTTCTGCTTCGAATTGACCCAGTCGTTCAGTTTCGGAAGCTCGTACGCGTACGACGATTCGGCTGTGAGCGGGGGGAAGTACGACACGCTAGGCCTGCTGTTCACCGAAGCCTTCCTAGGCTCGACGAGCAGCACACAGAATTCCGCGGCATTCCAGTTGGCCGTCTGGGAAATTCTCGAAGAGACCACCCCGGGCAGCTTGAGTCCAGGCGGCACCCAGGGCAACTTCTATGTGACCAACGACCATGGGAACACGGCGACAGTCGCGGCGGCCAACGCGCTCATCGCCGGACTTCCCTCTACCAGCACGTACGGGATTCGCCTGCTGCACAGCGAGACGAACCAGGATTTCATCTACGGCGTGACCTCAACCCTGTTTAAGGTGCCGGAACCCGGACCGCTCGCGCTGGTCGCGGTGGCGCTGATCGCGCTGTTCGCCGTACGTCGTCGCGGCGGCGCAAAGCCCGCGGCCTGATCCAACCGCCCTCCTCCACCTGGCTCGCCGGCTGTCGCCGCTTGCCGGGTGGGGCTGGCGGACCCGCCCTTGTGGGAGACGGGACGCGCGCGATCAGTCGCGCCCTGCCTTCACTGTCCGTCCCATACGGTCGCCGCCGCGCGCAGCGGCACGGCAATCCGGTACAAAGGTAAAAACGCGGGCCCGGCTCCCGGCTTCGCGATCGCGAGCAGCCGATTCGACGCATAGCTGCTTTGCGGCTCGGGCTCGAGCGCCGCGATGACGACGTTGGCCAGAGGCTGGTCCAGCGGCACGTAAAAGTCGCCGCGATGAAACGAGACCATCGCACTCTCCGTTTGGGTCTCGAGCTTCAGAATGTCGACGCTTCCCTCCTCGTCGTTGCGCCGGACATCGTCTTTCTTGGCTTCGCTCGCCGCGACGATGCGATAGCGCTCGACGTCGCGATCGGCGTCTTCGTTCAGGCGCAGTACCGACACTCCCAAGTTGTGCAACCGACTCGCTGCGGTCGCTTCCGACGCCGGCAGCAGATAGCCAAACGGGCGCGGCCGCACGAGCTTGGCATGGATTTCCAGCGCCGAGCGCCATTCGACGTCGACATCCCTGTCGGCACCCGTCTCCGGATCGATCATTCGAAGCACGTGACGACCGGGTGCTGCGACTCCAGTGACGACCAGGTCGCCCTTGCCTGCGGCCGAAGCCACTTCTCGACGCACCCGTCTGCCGAGCGACAATAGCGCATCGCGCTCGCGCGCGGCGGAAGCCAGCACCGAACGCATTGCGATCAGGTGCGTCTGGACACGCCGCTTGAAATGCGCCCTGCCGATTCCTACGCCGCGCGTCTCGATCAGGAAGCTGACCGCATTCCGGAGGCCGGCGATGTTGCGCCCGGTATCGGGCACGACCCCTCCCATCGACACCTTGCGATCGTTGACGTCGTAAGCGGTCGTGTAATACCAGGAAGTTCGAATTCCCGCGCCGTCGAGCGCTCCGAGGAGCGGCTGACGAAACATGCGCTCCGATGCTTCGGTGATGGCCGCCGGAAGATTGGACACCGTCGCGTACTGGATCAGCGCATCGTAGGCTTGAAGGGCCTGGAATTTTTCATACCAGCGCAGCTTGACGCCGAACTCGTGACAATCGAGCACGACGTCGGGTCGGTATTCGACGAACACCTTCCCCAGTGCGCGTCCTTCGGGGGTGCCCTCGAGCAGGTGGTCGCGGTTGACGTCGCCGCCGTTCTTCAAACCGCGAACGAAATGGAAGGCTCCGTCGGGATTTGCGCGAGGCACGATCAGCACGTTGATCTGGTCGAGGATGCCTGCCTGCGTTGCATCCGCCAGCTCCGCGGCCAGCGCAAGGGCGGCTTCACCACCGGCCGGTTCGTTGCCGTGCTGCTGGCCAATGATCAGCACCGTCGGCCTGCCGGCCTTGGCGAGATCGCCGCCGTCACCCGGCGAGGGGCGCGCAAAAATGAGCAGCGGAATCGCCCGAGCCTCCTGCGAGCTTCCGATGATGCGGACTCGCAGATCGGGCGAGCGGCGGGAGAGCTCATCGACAAATGCCTGCATTTCCTCCTGGCTGGTGAAGTCCGCCTTGCCCGTCTTGAATGCCGGCGTCGCTATATCCACCTGCGGGTCCGGATAGCGCGCGGCGACGCGAGGTGCCTCGACGTATTCCTTCGACGGATCGTAGAGCGCTTCGCATTGCAGCGCATGCGCGCACAGCGTCGCCGCGGCGGCGTGAAGCATCCACTTGCCGATTCCAACCATCGGGGCTCCCGGGGGCTCGATCACAGACGGCGCGCCTGCCGGGGCGTGCGGCCGCGCTCGCGCAGCGAGTATCGCATTCGATGCGCGGAGGCGCCAACAGCGCTGTCCTTTGCGGATGCGCGGCGACTAGTCCGCTACAATCGGCGATGAGTCCTGCTCGAGGGGAGAGTCGCCATGTCCACCGAAAGGCCGCTGAGCGGCGTCTTTCCGATCGCGCCTACGTCGTTCACCCCCTACGGGGACCTCGACCTCGACGGACAACGCCGTGTCCTCGATTGCATGATCGATCAGGGCGTCGACGGCATCTGCATTCTGGCCAACTACTCCGAACAGTTTCTGTTGTCGGACGATGAGCGCGATACGCTGCTCGATCTGTGTCTGACGCAGGTGCGAGGACGCGTGCCGGTCATCGTGACCTGCAGTCACTTCAGCACCCGGATCGCGGCAGCGCGCGCAAGGGCCGCCGTGTCGGCCGGCGCCGCCATGCTGATGCTGATGCCGCCGTACCATGGCACCGGCCTGCGCGCGGACGAGCCAGCCATGCTGCAGCATTTCGCCCGCGTCGCGGAGGTCGCGCCGGTGCCGCTGATGATCCAGGATGCGCCGTTGAGCGGCCTCAACCTCTCGGTGCCGTTCCTGGTTCGTCTGGCGCGCGAGGTGCCGACGGTGCGCTACTTCAAGATCGAGGTGCCCGGTGCCGCAGCCAAGCTGCGAAGCCTGATCGAAGCCGGCAAGGACGCGATCGAGGGTCCGTTCGACGGGGAGGAATCGATCACTCTGATGGCGGACCTCGATGCCGGCGCGACCGGAACGATGCCCAGCGCGCTGCTGCCCGACCTGATCAAGCCGGTGCTCGCGCATCATCGCGCCGGCCGGCGCAACGAAGCGGCGGCGGCGTATGCGCGTATCCTGCCGCTGATCAACTACGAGAACCGGCAGTGCGGCTTGCGGGCGGCCAAGGCCGTGATGGCGGCTGGCGGGGTGATCCGAAGCGACGCGGTGCGCCATCCGCTCGAGCCGCTGCATCCGGCCACCCGCGCGGGCCTGCTCGAGCTCGCCGCTGGGGCGAATCCGCTGGCGCTCCGCTGGGGAAAATGACGCAGCGGCTAAAGCACTCCGTAGCGGTCGTAGACGTCCTTCAGCTTCATGCCGGCGGCCAGATCGCGCCGCGTATGGTCTTCACCGGCCACCTTGTCGAATGCGCCAGCCAGCACCTGCTTCTCGATCGTCCTGGGAATCGCGACGACACCGTCGGCGTCGCCGAATACCAGGTCGCCAGGCTCGATGCGCACGCCGGCGCAGACGATCGGTACGTCGATCTCGGCGAGCTTGCCGCGGCCCTTGGAATCCAATGGTGCGATGCCGCCATGAAAGACGGGGAACCGCAGGTCGCGAATGGCGCGGACGTCCCGTACCAGCCCGTCGGTGACGCAGCCCGCCGCGGCTCGCGCCCGCGCCGCGGTCGACAGGAGCTCGCCCCATGGCGCGATTCGCCCCGAGGCGCCGCAGGCGAACACCGGGACCTCGTCGCGCGCCAGATCGTCGATCAGCGCGATTTCCAGCTCGTACGGATTTTCGCCCTTCGCGACGTGGTAGACGTCGTTGTACACGCCGGTTCTGGCGTAGCCGACGAGTACCAGCGCATCGTCCAGCGGTCGGATACGCGCCGCCATCGCCTGTTCGGTGTGGCCGAGCGCGTCGAGTACGTCGGACACGACCGAGACATAGAGGCGGCTGCGGATTTCGGCAAGAAATCGATCATCGCTTCGCTCGAACGTCATCGGTTCACTCCCGTCGAAGGCAATCGATGTGGCTGCCGGACATCAGGCCGCAACGCCGGCCGCGGCATCCGGCGCACGAGCGCGTCGGCGGCGCGCGCGATGCAGCAGCATCAAGGCGATGGCAAGATTCAACAGGTTCCAGCCGATGCCGTTGACAAACGCCGCCTGATACGAGCCGGTCAGGTCGAACACCTTGCCCGACAGCCATCCGCCGACCGCCATCCCGAACAGCGAGAACATCAGCACCATGCCGACCCGCGCACCGGCTTCGGTCGGTGGAAAATGCTCGCGGATGATGATCGCATACGAAGGCACGATGCCGCCCTGGAACAAGCCGAACAACGCCGAGATTACGAACAGCGATACGAGCCCATCGAACGGCAGGAACAACAACAGCGCGACTGCCTGCAGCGCCGATCCCAGCAGCAAGGTGCGCAACCCGCCGATCCGGTCGCAGATTACGCCGGACAACAGCCGGCTGACGACGCCGAAACCGAGCATGACCGCCAACATCTGTGCACCGCGTGCGACGCCGTAGCCAAGATCGCCGCAGTAGGCGACGATATGCACCTGCGGCATCGCCATCGCGATGCAACAGGAGAGTGCGGCGACGCATAGCAGCGCCTGCGCAGCGGCCGGACTCATGCCGAACGGTCGCCCCGTCGATGCCGCGACGGCCCGCGAGTTGGTCGAAGCGCGTTCCGGACCGCGCCCGGCCGAAGCCGCAGCGAACGCCTCGACCGCAGGTGGCCGGCGCCTGAACAACAAAGCGAGCACCGTCAGCGACAGCGCGCAGAAGATCCCGATGCCGATATAAGTCGCACGCCAGCCGTACGTGGCGACAAAATGCTGCGCCACCGGCGGCCAGATCGCGCCCGCGACGTAGTTGCCGCTGGCGCAGATCGCGACCGCGATGCCGCGGCGCCGGGTGAACCACAGCGAGGTGTCGGCGATCAGCGGCGCGAACATCGCCGAGCTTCCGAACATGCCGATCAGCACGCCGTGCAGCAGGGCGAACGTCCAGATGCTGCCCGCCATGCCGGCAGCGACAAAACCCAGGCCCATGCTGATGCCGCCGATCAACAGCGGCACCATCACGCCGAAACGATCGGCCAGCCGGCCCATGAAAAGCCCGCCGATGCCGAAGCCGATCGTCGTCAGCGTATACGGCAGCGAAGCGTCGGCGCGCGCGACGCCGAATTCCGCCTGCACGGTCGGCAACACGACCACGACGACGTACAAGCTGGCGCCGCTGATGGTCATCACGACCAGCGCCACCGCGAGCCGCGCCCACGCGTAGGTCGAGCCATCCTCGTGCGTGGCGGTGCCGTGGGTCGTGCCGGAGTCGTCGCTGCCTGGTTTCATCATTCGGTCGGGCGCGCCGTACAAAGCGCTCGCTGCGCCGATGCGCGGCTAAGGAATGGCCAGACGAAACTTAACACATGCGCTTGGGGGGCCGCCGCGTCGCGTTCGCCGCGGAACTCGAGTCGGACTATTGCTGCCGGTTACAAGCATGTGCCGGAAGGTTCTTTCACGCGGCGGCGACCTCTGCGTACGATGATCGCTAGGCGCCCACCGTCGCGTCGTCATCAATCCCATTGAAAGTCATGTCCAAAATCTACGTCATCCACGAAAACGACGCCTGGGTCGAGCCGTTGCGGACGGCGTTTACCGAGCTACGCCTTCCGTTCGAGGAATGGTTCCTGAGCGAAGGCTTGCTGGACCTGGCAGCGGTGCCGCCTTCCGGCGTGTTCTACAACCGAATGAGTGCTTCGTCGCACACTCGCGGCCATCGCTTTGCGGCCGAATACACGGCCGGCGTCCTGGCCTGGCTGGAATCGCATCGGCGGCGGGTCGTCAACGACAGCCGCGCACTGCAACTCGAGGTAAGCAAAGGCGCGCAATATGCTGCTCTGTCGCGATACGGCATTCGGACGCCGCGCACCTTTGCGGCCGTCGGCCGCGCCCATCTGATCGACGCCGCGCGACAGATGTCCGGCCCGTTCATCACCAAGCACAACCGGGCGGGCAAGGGTCTTGGTGTTCACCTTTTCCAGACAGCCGCCGCGCTCGAGGCTCACCTCGCCAGCCCCGCATTCGAGGATTCCGTCGACGGTGTCACGCTGATCCAGGAATACATCCAGGCGCCCGAGCCGTACATTACGCGGGTCGAGTTCGTCGGTGGCCGCTTCCTGTATGCGGTGCGCGTCGACACCTCGCTCGGCTTCGAGCTTTGCCCGGCCGACGTCTGCCAGGTTGGCGATGCATTCTGCCCGGCCGGCGAAGACGCGAATGCCGGAGCCAGCGTGCCGGCCGCGGTCGCGCCGCGCTTTCGCATCATCGAGGACTTCCGTCATCCGATCGTCGCACGTTACCGGAAATTCATCGCCGACCACGGCATCGGCATCGCCGGCATCGAGTTCATCACCGATCGCGCCGGCGAGATCTATACCTACGACGTCAATACCAACACCAATTACAACAGCGATGCCGAGGCGGCGGCCGGAATCTACGGCATGCGCGCCATCGCCGCGTACCTGGGCAGCGAGTTGCGACGGCAACGCACCGACGACGAGCCGAGCGCGCTAGTCGCCGCCTGAGCCGCTCGACGGCCGCCGCGTGCGGCTGGGCGGTCAACCTTCGAATGACCAGGGTTTGAGCACCCTCTGCTGGCGCTCGACCGCCGCACGCGCCTTGAGAATCATTCGCTTCAGGTTGGCAGGATTCTTGAGATCCTGGACCAGGTTTCCCTCGAAGGTGTCGATAGTCTCGTTGTCGGCGTCGTAAACGCGAAACCCGAGCTGCCGGTGATAATCCTGCAGCTCGGCGACGACATGGTACGGCGCAAATGCCTTGCGGATTTTGTCGAGGATTTCCTCGCTGGTCAGCAGCATGCTCATCAAACCTCCCAATGGGCCCCGGCCCGGTCGATGTCAGGAAGGCGACAAGGCCCCGCGGCGCGCCTCGGGCATCAGTGTAGCGTCGCCACGGAAAAAACTCACTTCCGCCGCGACATCGCGCGGCGCGGCTGGCGTGCAACAAAAAAATCGTCGAACTGCGCTTCCCAGAGCCTGACGCCGCCGGTGATGCCGGCGAGGTTGGATACGATGGTCACATCGCGCGGCAAGTCCAGCGTGATATTGACCGCGTTGCCGCCGCCGAGATAGAGGCGATCGAAATTGAGCAGCGTCCGGATGAGTGTAATCACGCGGCTTACTCTCCGGTTCCACTTTGCCGGACCTAGTTTCTTCAGGGTCGCCGCGCGCACGTACTGGTCGTAAGTCTTGTTCTTCCACACCGGGTGCTGCCCCAGTTCGAGATGCGGCATCAGCTGGCCGTCGCGATAGATCGCGCTGCCCATGCCGGTGCCGAAGGTGAGCACGCATTCGAGGCCCGAACCCGCGATCACGCCCAGCCCCTGCACTTCGGCGTCGTTCAGCACGCGAGCGCGTTTACCCAGCCGACTTTCGAGCTCGGTGGCAAGTGGAAACCGGTGCCAAGCCTCGGTGCCCAGATTCGGCGCCGTGATGACGCAACCGCCCTGGATCACGCCAGGAAATCCCGCCGAAATGCGGTCGAATGCCGGCAGTGCACCTGCCATCGCCCGTATCAGGTCCAGTATCTCGGCGGGTGGCGCAGGATGCGGGGTCAACGCGTCGATCCGGTCGACGATCGGCTTGCCGGCGCGATCGAGCACCGATGCCTTGATGTGTGTGCCGCCGATGTCGATCGCCAGCGTATAGGGCGGGCCGGCCCGACCGCCCTTGCCGCGCGACGCACGCTTGGCTTCCGTTGCCGATGACTTGGCCACGCGCTCAGCTATCCGCTGCCGGCGCGCGCCAGCGCCCGAACGGCGCGATCAGCGCATCGGCTTGCGGCGGTCCCCAGCTTCCCGCATCGTACTCAACGACCGGAACGGAATCGCCCAGGACCGGCTCGACGGCACACCATGCCGCCTCCACCGTATCCTGCCGCGCAAACAGCGCCGAATCGCCGCGCAACGCATCGCCGATCAGCCGCTCGTAGGCGTCCATCGCGTCGTCCTGCTGGTTGCAGCAATAGAGTTCGAGGTCGCGGCCGACCAGCGCCGTGCCGGGGAGCTTCGAGCGCACGCCGATCGCGATCGCCACGCGCTTCGGCCCGAGGCGAAACCGCACATAGTTGGCGCCTGGGGGCAACGGCTCGTCGACGACGTTTTGCGGCGGCCGTTTGAGCTCGACGATGACTTCGGTCGCGGTCACCGGCAGGCGCTTGCCGGCGCGAATCAGGAACGGCACGCCGGCCCAGCGCCAGGAATCGACGTGGAGGCGCATCGCGGCGAAGGTCTCCACCTGCGAATCCGGTGCCACACCCGTCTCGGCCCGATAGCCGCGATACTGCCCGCGCACGATGTCGCTCGCTGCCAGCGGTCGAATCGCGCGGAGAACCTTCGCTTTTTCGTCGCGCTGCGCATCGCCGCGGTGACTGTGCGGCGGCTCCATCGCCAGCAGCGCCGTCACCTGCAGCAGGTGATTCTGCACGACGTCGCGCAGTGCGCCGACCGACTCGTAAAACTCACCGCGGCCTTCGACGCCGAACCGCTCGGCCATCGTGATCTGCACGTTCGCCACGTAGTTGCGATTCCAGACCGGCTCGAGAAACGCGTTGGCGAAGCGGAAATAGTAGAGGTTCTGGATCGCCTCCTTGCCCAGATAATGATCGATGCGAAAGATCATCGGCTCGCGAAATACCTGATGCAGCGTCCGGTTCAGCGACCGCGCGGACTCGAGGTCGCGGCCGAACGGCTTTTCGATGACGACGCGCGCCTGCTCGGTGCCGCCCATGCGGCCGAGCGCGGCGACAACGACCGGAAATGCATCGGGAGGAATCGCCAGATAGTAGAGCGGGCGCACCGACGAGCCGAGCCCGCGACGAAGCGCATCGTAAGTCGCGACATCGCCGTAATCGCCGCGGACGTAATCGAGCAGCGGACTGAGCTTCGCGAACGCCGCGTCGTCCAGCAGCGATTGCTGCTGCAGACTATCGTGCACCACCGCTCGCAGCGTCGACGCGTCGCCCGGCGCGCGCGCGACGGCGATCACGGGAATGCCGAGATGGCCACGGCGCGCCATCGCGAGCAGCGCCGGATAGATCTTCTTGCGCGCGAGATCGCCGGTACCGCCGAAAAGCACCAACGCGTCGGCTCCCGTGCCGTTCCTCAGGGCTTTGCCGCCGCCGAACGGGCCCGGCATCCCGCTGTCCAATTTAAGCATGGTCACGCCTGGTGAGACGGCGCGCTACTATCGTTGGTTCCGACGTATAGCCGGACGTCGCACGACAGGGCGGATGTCCGCCGAACAAGGAGGCAAGCATGAATGCTGCGCAACGGCTGCACGCGCTCGGCCAGAGTCTCTGGCTCGACAATCTGTCGCGCGAAATCCTGGACGACGGCACGATAGCCAGGTACATCGGGGAGTTCGCGCTGACCGGCCTCACGTCCAATCCGACGATCTTCGACAAGGCTATCCGGAAGACGAACCGGTACGACCGGAGCATCGCTGAAGCCGCTGGCGGTGCCGTTTCCGATGAAGCGATTTTCTTCGAGCTCGCCCTGCAGGATCTGACCCGTGCCGCGGGACTTTTCCAGCCGGCGTTCGAGGCGAGTGGCGGTGACGACGGCTGGGTGTCGCTGGAGGTCTCGCCGCTGCTCGCCGACGATACCGCAGCGACCGTAGCGCAGGCGAAAGCGCTTCATGCCCGTGCAGGGTGTCCGAACCTGTTCATCAAGATCCCCGGTAATCGCGCCGGCATTCCCGCGATCGAAGAGTCGATTGCAGCCGGCATTCCGATCAACGTTACCCTGCTCTTCTCGACCGAGCAATGCCTCGCTGCGGCCGGTGCGTATCGCCGCGGCATAGAGCGCCGCCTCGCTGCCAAAATGAACCCGGTGCGCTCGGTCGCTTCACTATTCGTCAGCCGCTGGGACAAGGCGGTCGCCGATGCGGTTCCGCCAACACTTCGCAATCGGCTCGGCATCGCGGTGGCTCAGCAAACCTACCTGGCATGGCGACAGATGTACAAGGCGCCGGCATGGCGGCGCCTTGCCGACGCCGGCGTGCCGGAGCAACGCCTGCTCTGGGCGAGCACCGGGACCAAGGACCCGTCCGCCTCCGATGTGCTGTACATCGAAGCGCTCGCCGGGCCCGATACGATCGTAACGATGCCCGACGAGACGCTACTGGCGCTGGCCGATCATGGCGAGGTGAATGCCGTGTTGCCCGAAGACGGAGGCGATTCACGGTTGATGATCGCGCAATTCGTGCAGGCCGGCGTCGACATCGCCGCGCTGGCCGAGCGCTTGCAGCAGGAGGGTGCGCAGTCGTTCGCCAAATCCTGGCACGACTTGATCAGCTGCATCGGCGCCAAGCGCGCTGCGATCCCCGCGTCGCACGTCGCCTGACCTCGTTCGACTGCGCGAAGGCGCCAGTGCGCCGTGCTCAGCGCGGGTCGGCGGTCCGCAGCAGTTTGCGCAGGGCAAATGCGCCAGCGCCGGCAAGCAACAGCCCCGCGCCGCCGAGCACCGACGTCGAAGGCAGACTGAATGCGAGCGCCGCGCAGCCGACGAGTCCGCAGACCGCCAGCCAGCGCGGCCATTTTCGCTCGCGCGCGGTGAGCGTCAGCGCGCACGCATTCGCAATCGCGTAATAGGTCAGCACGGCGAACGAGCTGAAACCGATCGCGTTGCGGATATCCGACAGCGCGACGATCGCAGCGACGATCGCGCCGACGACGACCTCGGCGCGAGCCGGAACGCGGTAGCGCGGATGCACGGCCTCGAGGAGTGCGGGCAAATCGCGGTTCGATGCCATCGCGAACGCGGTACGGCTGACGCCGACGAGCAGTGAAAGCAGCACCCCGAGCGATGCCACCGCGGCACCGAGTCGGATGAGCGGCGACAACGCCGCCCAGCGACTCGATTCTATTGCGGCGACCAGCGGCGCCGGTGCTTGCGCCAGCGTGGCGGCGCCGACCGCTAGCAGCGCACTGACCGCCACCGCGGCATAGACGACCAGACTGATCGCGAGCGCCAGCGGAATGGCGCGCGGTATCGTATGCGCAGGGTCGATGACCTCCTCGCCGAGTGTGGCGATGCGCGCGTACCCGGCGAAGGCGAAGAAAAGCAGACCGGCAGCCTGCAAAATGCCGTGGACGCCGCCATCGAACAACGGCTGCAGATGCTCGATCTCCGATCGGCCTCCGAAAACGAGGGCGGCAACGAACACCCCCAGCACCGCCAGTACAACGGCGACGATGGCGCGGGTCAGCAGCGCCGTCTTGCTCACGCCGAAGCAATTGACCGCGGTGAGCGCGACGACGGCGCCGACCGCCAGCGGCCGCGCGAGCCCAGCATTGGCGTAGTAACCGAAGGTCAACGCCATCGCCGCGCAGCTCGCGATCTTGCCGATGACGAAACCCCATCCTGCGATAAAGCCCCAGAATGCGCCGAGGCGCTTGCGCCCGTAGACATAGGTGCCGCCCGATTCGGGATAAAGGCTCGCAAGCTCGGCCGACGAGGTGGCATTGCAATAGGCGACAAACGCCGCGACCAGGAGCCCGATCAGCAGTCCGGCGCCGGCGGCCTGTGCCGCGGGACCGATGGCGGCGAAAACCCCGGCGCCGATCATCGCGCCCAGGCCGATCGTTACCGCATCGAAGGTCCCGAGGCGGCGCGCAAGACGACTCGGCTTGTCTCTCCCTTGCGGCGCCGCGGTGGATTTGGGTGCCTCAGCCATCGTGATCCTCGGGACGCTCGACCTGCTCGACTTGCTCGTCCGCTTCGCCTTCCCATGACATAGCGCTTGTGCGGCGGGACGTCGAGCCGGCGCAGTGCAATGGCCAGCACGACGCCGGTCAGTGCGGCGGCCAGGTGCGTTTCCCAGGAAACGCCGGGTTCGATCGGCAACACGCCCCAGGCGAGCGATCCGTAGATGAACGCGACCAGCAGCGAGGCCGCGATCGCGCGCCGGTCGCGGCGGATCACGCCGGCGACGAACACATAGGCGGCGAAGCCGTAGATCAATCCGCTGGCGCCGACGTGCACGCCGCCCCGGGCGAAGAACCACACGGCGATACCCGGGCCGAAGATACACCGCCGGCAACACCTTCGATGACGGCATCGGGATACAGGTGCAGCATCGCCGTTCCGACGACGAGCAACGGCAACGAGTTCGCAATGAGATGACCGAAGCCGCCGTGGAGCAGTGGCGCGACGAATATGCCCGGCAATCCCGCAAGCTCGCGCGGCTGCGACGCCGAATCGCTCCAGATCCGAGATCCAACGCCACATTGAGCACCTGAATTACCCACAACAGGACGACGAACCCCAGCGAGAGCTTCGCGGCGAGCCAAAAGTTGGCTCGAGCTCTGGGCGGAGCCGGTGTAAGTCCGGGTCGGGAATCCGGATCTGCATCGGAAGAGCATAACAGCCGATGCTTCGGCCGATCGGGCTGCACGCCTGCATCGGTCAATCGCGACTCGGCGAGATCGTGAAGTCGGAAACCGCCTCGTCTTCGAGCAGCGCGCGCCCAAGGCTCGCGACACCGTCCGGGTCGGCCGACCACATGACGATCCTGTATTCGAACAGATCGGCCCTGCCGTCGAGCCGATAGCTGAGCTCGGTGATCACGAAGCCGTGCTGCTTGACGAAGGCACGCAGCCACGCCTCGTCGTGCAGCTCATGGCGACGAAACGCGACGCGGCAATGCACGTACAGTTGAACGTGCAGGTGGTCCTCGACCACGCGCAGCAGCGACAATGCGCCGAGCGTGAGGCCGACCGCGACCGTGCCGGCCAGCAGAAACCCGGCGCCGAACGCTACCCCGATCGCGGAGACGACCCATATCGACGCCGCGGTCGTCAAGCCGCGAACGGTGAACCCTTCCTTGACGATGACCCCGGCGCCGAGAAAGCCGATGCCGGTGACGATGCCTTGGATGACCCGCGTCACATCGCCGATGCCGCCTATGGGCCCCGATTCCAGGTATTGCGCGACGACCGACGAGCAACGCCGAGGCAAACGACACCAGCGCGTAGGTCCGCAAGCCCGCGGCGCGACCATGGAAGCTGCGCTCCAATCCCACCAGGCCGCCGGCGACGAGCGCAAGCACCGGACGCAGCAGCAGTTCGTGCTCGGTCATTGGCAAAGCGCTCCGATCGCCACATCATAGCGAAGATCCGCCGCGGCGGGCCAGCGCGCTCGCGGAAGACCAGACCAACGGGTTGCTGATTCTTGAAGATCGCTCCTGCGTCGCCGCCGTCGGCAAGCACCGCGGCTATCGCGCTATTCGCCACGCTGTCCATTCAGGTCTTTACCGCGCTGACCGGTGCTGCAATTGCGGTGCTGGCGCCGGAGATCGCCCGCGATTTCGGCGTTCCCGCCAAGCTGGTCGGCGTCTTCGTCGGTCTGCTCTACGTCGGCTCGATGACGGCGAGTCTCGCTTCCGGCCACTTCATCGCGCGCAGCGGCGCGATCCGCGTCTCGCAGGTCTGCGTCGTGCTCTGCGCCGCCGGCATCGCGTTGGTCGCACTGCTGCCTTCGAGCGCAGTGGCCGTGCTGGCGATCGCCCCGCTGATCATCGGACTGGGCTACGGTGCGGTCACGCCGGCTTCATCCGAACTGCTCGCGCGCACCGCCCCGCCCGAGCGCCTGGCACTTACTTTCTCGATCAAGCAGACCGGCGTGCCGGGCGGGGCCGCATTGGCCGGCGCCGTGCTGCCGCCGCTGGCGCTGGCCCTCGGATGGCGACCAGCGCTGCTGGCTGTCGCGGTTTGCGGAGTAGTCATCGCCGTGCTCGCGCAGTCGACGCGACGACGGCTCGACGTCGTCGGTGCGGACCGTCCATTTTCACTCGCCGCACTGATTGCGCCCTTGCGCATCGTCCTGCGGCACCGCCAGCTCGCGGAGCTTTCGATCGTCGGCTTCATCTACGCGGCCATGCAGATGTGCCTGATGAGTTTTCTGGTCGTCTATCTGACCGAGGCGCTGGACTATCCGCTGATTGCCGCGGGGCTGGCGCTGACGAGCGCGAATGTCGGCGGCGTCGCCGGCCGAATCGTCTGGGGCGCGATCGCGGACCATTGGATTGCGCCGCGGCGCCTGCTCGGATTCATCGGCCTCGCCACCGCCGCGTGTGCGTTCGCGGCGGCAAGTTTCAACGCGACCTGGCCGCACGCGGCGTTGCTTGCGGTCGCCGCATTTTTCGGCGCCACCGCGATAGGATGGAACGGCGTCCAGTTATCCCAGGTGGCACGGCACGCCCCGCCGGGACAGGCCGGCTCGATCACCGGCGCTTCCGGCTTCATCACCTTTGCCGGCGTCGTGTCGGGGCCTCCGCTGTTTGCCCTGCTGGCGGCGTCACCGACGGCTACCGAACCGGCTTCATCGCCTTTGGCGCCCTCTGCCTGCTGTGCGGCGCCGCTCTGCTGCTGCGCGTCGCGGTGATCGAGGTGGGGAGCCTAGCGATCCAGGTCGGCGAGGCTTCCTGGCTCCGACTGCGACGGCGTCAGTGCCGCCGCGATCGCGTCGTCGACTTCCTCCAGCCACACGAACGCAAGCTGCGCTCGCGCGTCGGCCGGAATCTCGTCGAGGTCCCGGCGGTTGCGCGAAGGCAGCATCACGGTGCTGATGCCGGCGCGCAACGCGGCCAGCACTTTTTCCTTGACGCCGCCGATCGGCAGCACCAGCCCGCGCAGGCTGATTTCGCCCGTCATCGCGACGTCGGTGCGCACCGGCCTCCCGGTCAGCAAGCGACACCAGCGCGACGAACATCGCGACGCCCGCGCTCGGACCGTCCTTCGGGCGTCGCGCCGGCGGGCACGTGCACGTGGATGTCCGATTTCTCGATCAGCTCCGGCGCGACGCCCAGGCAGCTCGGCGCGCGCCTTGACCAGCGACAGCGCCGCCTGCGCGCTTTCCTTCATCACTTCGCCGAGCTGGCCGGTCAGGATCAGCTTGCCGGCGCCCGGCATGCGCGCCGCTTCGATGAACAGGATGTCGCCGCCGACCGGCGTCCACGCCAGGCCGGTGGCGACGCCGGGCACGGGCTTGCGCATCGCGACCTCGGCCTCGAACATGCGCGGCCCGAGAATCGCCGGCAGATCGGTCGGGGCGATCTTCACCTGCTGCGCGCTGCCCTCGGCGATGCGCACCGCGACGTTGCGGAACACCTTGCCGATCTCGCGCTCGAGATTGCGCACGCCGGCCTCGCGCGTGTAATCGTCGATGATCGCCGCCAGCGCCTCGTCGCTGATCTCGCACTGCTCGGCCGTCAAGCCGGTGGCCGCGAGCTGGCGCGCGACCAGATAGCGGCGCGCGATCTGCAGCTTTTCCTGCGCCGTGTAGCCCGGCAGCTGGATGACTTCCATGCGATCGCGCAACGGCCCCGGTATCGTGTCGAGCACGTTCGCCGTGCAGATGAACATGACGCCGGACAGATCGAACGGCACGCCGAGATAGTTGTCGCGGAACGTCGAGTTCTGCTCGGGATCGAGCACTTCCAGCAGCGCCGACGCCGGGTCGCCGTGAAATCCGCCGGCGCCGAGCTTGTCGACCTCGTCCAGCATCAGCACGCAATTGCGCGTTCCCGCCTTGCGCAGGCTCTGGATGATGTTGCCCGGCAGCGAGCCGATGTAGGTGCGCCGATGGCCGCGGATCTCCGCCTCGTCGTGCACGCCGCCCAGGCTCACGCGCACGAACTTGCGCGCCGGTCGCCTTGGCGATGCTCTGGCCGAGCGAGGTCTTGCCCACGCCCGGCGGGCCGACGAAGCACAGGATCGGGCTCTTGCCCGACGGATTGAGCTTGCGCACCGCCAGATACTCGAGAATGCGCTTCTTGACCTTCTCCAGGCCGTAGTGATCCTCGTCCAGAATGCGCCGCGCCTCGGCGATGTCGATCGCCGTCTCGGCGTCGGCCGCCCACGGCAGCTCGATCAGCCAGTCGAGGTAGGTGCGCACCATCGAGTATTCGCCGGCGCCTTCGGGCATGCGCTCGAGGCGCTTCAATTCCTTGCGCGCCTGCTTTTCCACTTCCTCCGGCATCTTCGCGTCGGCGATCGCCTTGTCGAGCTCGGCGATCTCGCTCGCCGTCTGGTCGCCTTCGCCGAGCTCCTTCTGGATCGTGCGCATCTGCTCGCGCAACAGGTGCTCGCGGTTCCGGTCGTCGATCGACGCCTTGGTGCGCTCGTCGATTTCGCGCGAGACCTTCAGCACCTCGATGCGGTGCGTCAGAAGGTCGAGCAGCTTGTCGAGCCGCGCCTTCAGGTCGAACGTTTCCAGCAGCGCCTGTTTTTCCTCGACGCGCGACGTCCATCAGGCCGGCGATGAAGTCGGCCAGCGCGCGACGGACCCTCGACGCCCTGCAGCGCGGCGACCATTTCCTCCGGCACCTGCGGCAGCAGGCGCAGGATTTCGATCGCGCGCTCCTTGAGGTTGAGCGCCCGGCCCTCGATGTCGACATCGGTCTGGCCGGCTTCGTCGATCAGCTGCACCTGCGCGGCCAGCATCGGATAGCCGTCGAGGAACTGCAGCGCGCGAAAGCGCTGAACGCCCTGGCAGATCACGTGATGCGAGCCGTCGGGCGCGGTGACGTAGCGCAGAACCGTCGCGGTGGTGCCCACCCAGTGCAGGTCGTCGGGCCCGGGCTGGTCGGCTTCGCGCTTGCTCTGCAGCAGAATGCCCAGCGGGCGCTGCAGGCGCACGGCCTCCTGCACCGCCGCACGCGAACGCTCGCGGTCGACGACCAGCGGCACGACCATGCCGGGGAACAGGACGACGTTGCGCACCGGAACGATGATCAGCGCGTCGTCGGGCAGCGGACGCGACACGGCCTCGCCCTGGCGCTTGCCCTGAGGCGAGAGTGCGTCGGCCCGCGCGGTCGCGTCGGCGCTGACCGGGATGGGTATCGTTGCTGGTCGGTTCGTTCACAGTGGTCCCGTGTACGCTGTTTTGCGCAGCCTCACTATCAGCAAGCCATCGTGCGATTCGCGCGTGCCGGCTTCGAGTCGCACATCGGGCAACGGAATCCTTCGCTCGAAATAGCCGTAGGGAATCTCCAGGCGCCGCACGGCGCGTCGCGAGCCGGCGAACGGCAATGGGCACTCGGCGCGCACGACCAGTGTCGCCGACTCGGTGCTCACCTCGACTCGCTCGGGCGAAACGCCCGGCAGAGCGACGATGATGACCACCTCGCGCTCGTCCTCGAATACGTCGACCGGCGGCTCCCAGACCGCATGCGGCCGCGCCGAGGCGCTCAGGCGGAAAAATTGCCGGTGCATGCGCTCGGCCTGCTCGATCAGGTCAAAGGCTTGCGCCCACATCAGGTCGGTTGGGCTTCGCGATGGCATCGTGGTCTCTCGTACCGGGTTAGATGTGGGCATTGACGCCCGGTTCAAGCGCGGGCTACGGAGCTGCCGGGCCGCCGGCCCTCGAGTCCGGGGCGGTGAATCGCGATCAGGCGGCTGATCGGTTATGCTACAAGCGCCGTCCGATGCTCCCTGGATCAAACCGAGTGTGATCGAGCGACTCGTTGCGCCTCCTGCACGGCGTCGCCGCATGACAAGCCCGCTCTGAAGGACCGCCCGACCTTGGATGCGATCGAAGCCTTGACGACGCGGGCCAGCCCGCTCGCCCTGACCGAGCCTGCGCCCGACTCGGCCGCGCTCGCGACGATGTTGCGTGCGGCGGCCCGCGCGCCCGATCACGGCAAGTTGAGGCCCTGGCGCTTCATCGTCGTCGCCGGGAGCGCGCGCAATGCTCTGGGCGACGTGCTGGCCGAGGCGCTGCGCAAGCGCGAGCCGGGTCTGCCCGATCGGCGATCGACAAGGAGCGCGGCAAGCCTCTGCGGGCGCCGCTGATCATCGTCGTCGGGGCGCGGCTGCGCGAGCACAAAAATGTGCCTGCGGTCGAGCAGATCGTCGCGGCGGGAGGCCGCCGCGCAAAATATCCTGGTCGCCGCCCATGCGCTGGGCTTCGGCGGCTTCTGGCGCACCGGCAACGCCGCCTACGACAACGAAGTCAAGGCGGCATTGGGCCTCCAGCCCGGGCGACGCCATCGTCGGATTTCTCTATCTGGGCACGCCAGCGGTACCTGCGGCGCCGCCGCCGTCCGATCACGCCGCGCACGTTACACACTGGACCGGCCCACCCGATCATGGTGCCGGGCCTTGAGCGCGACGACGGTGCCCAGCTATCGTCCGACTGCTGCGCGCACCCTACGGACCGACAACACCCAGACAAGTGCCCATGAACATTCGCATCGTCGGAGCTTTGCTGGTCGGCTTTTGCGTGATCGCCGGGTCGGCCGACGCGCAGGCCCCGCCCGCCCGCTGGCGCCGGTGCGCGTCATCAGCTTCGACGGCGGCTGGAACCTTCCGGTGTGGGCGGCGCAGCGCCAGGGATTTTTCGAGGCGAACGGCGTCGCCGTGCAGACTCAGCCTACACGCCGAGCTCCGGCTTCCTGATCGCTTCGCTGTTCGACGGCAGGCAGGACATCGCGCTCGCGCTGATGGACAACCTGATCGCCTATCAGGAAGGCCAGGGCGAGGTGAAAATTCCCGAGCCACCCGACCTCGTCGCGATCCTCGGCGGCGACGGCGGGTTCCTGTCGGTCGTGGCCGCTCCCGGCGTGCAAATCGTTCGCCGATCTCAAGGGCAAGACGCTGTCGGTCGACGCGCTCACCACCGGCGCCGCGTTCGTGCTGCGCGAGCTGGTCGCGAAAAACGGCCTCGCCGACGACGACGTCAATTACGTGCGCGCCGGCGGCACGTCGAATCGTTATGCGGAGCTCCTCGCCGGCAAGCACGACGCCACGCTGCTGCGGACGCCGTTCGAGTTGCTCGCGCAGAATCGCGGTTTCCACGTGTCTGGCCAGCGCCGAAATG
The DNA here is from genome assembly GCA_963828595.1 of uncultured beta proteobacterium. Lineage (GTDB taxonomy): Bacteria > Pseudomonadota > Gammaproteobacteria > Burkholderiales > Casimicrobiaceae > PALSA-1003. The sequence goes on along the minus strand of CAWHEN010000010.1, from coordinate 249,763 downwards.
CTCGGCCCCTACCAGGGCACGGCCGGATTCGTTCGACGCTCGTGGGCGAGAGGCGCACGAGGCGGCGGTGGTCGGCTTTCTGAAGGGATATCGCGCCGGCGTGGAATGGCTCTACCAGCCGGCCAATCGGGAAATCGTCGAGGCGCTGCTCGTCGCCAACATCCGCGACATGACGCCCGCGCTCGCCCGGCAGTCGTACGATCTGCTGCTCGCGCAGCCCGGCGGAATCTACCGGGACGCCCGCCCGGACCTGGCCAGGCATCGGCACGGTGCTCGCGCTGCGCAGCAAGTACGCGACGCCGGCGAAGGCGCTGAGCGATCCCGTCAAAGTACGTCGACCTGAGCTACTACGACAAGGCCTTCCCTTCCCGCTAAACACGACTGGACACGCTCCGCATGGCCCAGAAAAAACGCAGCGACCCGAAGATCATCCGGCCCGATGACATCGATCCGCACCACCGCTGGGATCGGCCGCTGCAGGCGCCGGGACACACGCAGGTCGACTTCGAGGAGCGGGTCAATTTCCGCCGCCTGCACGACTACCGGCTCGCGCGCACGCGCGCGGCGCTGGCCGGCTCGGGACTCGGGGCGCTGCTGTGCTTCGACCAGCACAACATCCGCTACATCACCAGCACGGTGATCGGCGAGTGGGCGCGCGACAAGCTGACGCGCTATTCGCTGCTCACCGGCAACGGCGATCCGTACATCTGGGATTTCGGCTCGGCGGCCAAGCACCATCGCCTGCACGCGCCGTGGCTGCATCACGACCACTGCCGCGCCGGGATTGCTGGGCTTGCGCGGCGCGACCGGCTCCGACATCACGCTGTTTCGCGACGCGGCGCGCGAGATCAAGTCGCTCCTCGATGCCGAAGGTGTGGGCAACATGCCGCTGGGCCTCGACGTGGTCGAGCCGCCGATGCTGTTCGAGCTGCAGAAGCTGGGCATCGAGGTGCGCGACGGCCAGCAGACGCTTGCTCGCAGGCGCGCGAGGTCAAGAACATCGACGAGCTGACCCTGCTCAACATGGCCGCGGCGATGGTCGACGGCGTCTACCAGGACATCGCCGAGGCGCTCAAGCCCGGCGTCAGGGAAAGCGAGATCGTCGCGCTCGCCACCAGGCGCCTCTACGACATGGGCAGCGACTGCGTCGAGGCGATCAATTCGATCTCGGGCGAGCGCTGCAGCCCGCATCCGCACAACTTCACCGACCGGCTGATCCGCCCCGGCGATCAGGCGTTCTTCGACATCATCCAGTCGTTCATGGGCTATCGCACCTGCTATTACCGCACGTTCAACGTCGGCCGCGCGACAGCGGCGCAGCGCACCGCCTATCGCAAGGCGCGCGAGTGGATGGACAAGGCGATCGCGGCGCTGAAGCCCGGGGTGACGACCGACAAGATCGCGCGCGCGCTGCCCAAGGCGGGCGACATCGGCTTTTCCAGCGAGATGGAAGCCTTCGGCCTCAATTTCTGCCACGGCCTCGGGCTGGGCCTGCACGAGCGGCCGCTGATCTCGCGGCTCAATTCGCTGAAGGAGCCGATCGAGCTCAAGGTCGGGATGGTGTTCGCGGTCGAGACCTATTGCCCGGCCAGCGACGGCATCTCGGCCGCGCGCATCGAGGAGGAGGTGATCCTGACGCCCGACGGGCCGAAGATCATCTCGCTCTATCCGGCGGAAGAGCTGCCGATCGCCAATCCCTACTGAGGACAGGAGACATGATGGTCAAAGGCAATCCGGTCGAGCTCGACCGCCTGTTCGAAGAGGCGCTTAACGCCGGCGACATCGATGCCCTCGTGGCTTTGTACGAGCCGCAGGCCGCATTGATGCCCTCGCCCGGCAACGTCGTCGTCGGTGCCGCGGCCATCCGCGAAGCGCTCGCCGGATTTCTCGCTGCCAAGCCGACGATCACCACATCGGGCAAGCTCGTCGCGCAGACCGGCGACATCGCGCTGCTGGCCAACCGTGGACGCTCGAGATGACCGGCCCGGACGGCAAGCCGACGACGATGAGCGGCAACGCGGTCGAAATCGCGCGACGACAGCCTGCCGGCCACTGGCTGTTCGCGATGGACATGCCGTTCGGTCTCGACGCTGCCGAAGCGCCTAGAGCGACCTTGCCGATGTCCGCGAACGCGCGCATCGGCTGGATCGGCATCGGCCGCATGGGCTACGCGATGGCGGCGCGGCTCGCGAAACAAGGGCGCCGACCTGACCGTATGGAATCGCACCCGCGCCAAAGCCGAGCCGCTGGCGAAGCACGGCGCGAAAATTGCGTCGGCGCTTTCCGACCTCGCGGCTTGCGACATCGTGTTCGTGCATGGTGTCGACCTGGGACGACGTGCGCGAGGTGATCGCCGGCTCCGGCGGCCTGCTCGCCGGCAGAGCGCCGCGCACGCGGCTCGTCGTCGAATGCTCGTCGATCTCGCTCGAAGGCTCGGCCGAGCTGCGCTCGCTGCTCGCCGCGCGCGGCATCGAGCTTCTCGCGGCGCCGGTCTCGGGCAACGCCAAAGTGATCGAGGCCGGACGGCTGTCGTTCGTCTGCTCGGGCCCGCGGCCGGCGTTCGACCGCGCGCTGCCGTACCTGCGCATGATCGCGCCCGCGGCGAGCTACGTCGGCGAGGGCGAGCTCGCGCGCATCGTCAAGATCTGCCACAACGTTTTCCTGGGCGTCGTGATTCAGTCGCTGGCCGAGATCACCATACTCGCGCAAAAAGCGGGCGTGCCGCGCCACGCCTTTCTCGATTTCATCAATCAGAGCGTGATGGGCTCGACCTTCACGCGCTACAAGACGCCGGCGTTGGTCAACCTGGATTTCAAGGTCACGTTCACGCCGGCGCTGCTGCGCAAGGACCTCGACCTCGGCTTGCACGCCGGCGCGAGTTCGACGTGCCGATGCCGCTCGCGTCGATCACCCGCGACCAGGTGCAGACGCTGATCGGCCTGGGGCTCGGCGACGAGGACTTCGCCAAGCTGATCGTGCTGCAGGCGCACGCGTCCGGGATCGATCTCGCACCCGAGAACGTGCCGGTCAGCGACGGCCTCGCCTGAACCGCAGCAGCGGCTTCCGCCGCCGCCTTTCACTAGCCGATGCGCTCGCGGCGACCGCGACCGACCAGATCGACCAGCACTGCGGCGAGCAGCACGACGCCGACGACCAGTGGTTGCCATTGCGCGCGGATGTCGAGCAGGTTCATGCCGTTGATGACCAGAGCCAGGATGATCGAGCCCAATACCGTGCCCAGCACGCTTCCCACGCCCCCGAACAGCGACGTGCCGCCGATCAGCACCGCGGCGATCACCGGCAGCAACAGCGGCTCGCCCATGCCCGAGTCGGCGGCGTTGACCCGGGCCAGGAACACGACCGCGGCGATCCCCGACATCAGTCCGCTCAGCATGTAGACCAGCATCTGCCGGCGGCGCAGCGGGATGCCCGATAGCCGCGCGGCCTCGGGATTGGCGCCGATCGCATAGATTTCCTGTCCGACATTGGTCGAGCGCAGGAACACCGTCGCGTGGTCAGGCACCGCCGCCATCAGGTAGACCGGCACCGGCACGCCGAACAGGAAACCCGTGCCCAGCGCGCGAAACGCCGGCGGAAAACCGAAGATCTCCTGTCCGCCCATGTAATGGAACGCGAGCCCCTGCAGGATCCACAGCATTGCGTAGGTCGCGAGGAACGGCGGCAGGCGCAGCAGTGTCACCGCAAGTCCGTTCACCGCACCGGCCGCCGTGGCAGCAGGCCAGTGCAGTCGCCACGCCGAGCCAGGCGGAAGACCCGACTTGATCACGCCGGCGGCGAGGCACGCCGACAGCGTCAGGTTCGCCGCCACCGATAAATCGAAGCCGCCGCACAGGATCACCAGCGTGAGGCCCGCGGCGAGCAGGAAAATGAGGCTCGCTTGGCGCAGGACGTTGAGCACGTTGGCCGTCGACAGGAAGGCGTCGCTGGATAGTGCGAGCGACAGTCCGATCAGCATGATCAGCGCCGCCCGCAGAGCGAGCGCACGCGGCGTCGCCGGCCAGATGATGCCGCCACTGCCCCGTCGCAGGCGCACTGCGGCTGCGCGACTATCCGACATCATGCCGCTTGCGCGCGACGGGTCTTGCGCAGACTGTCGATGAATATCACCAACAGGATCAGCGCGCCGATCGACACGACCTGCAGCGACGACTCGACGCCGAGAAGATCGAGCACGTTGCGCAGTACGGTGATCGTCGCCACGCCCAGCACCGTGCCGAGCAGGCGGCCGTCGCCGCGCTCGAAAGACGTGCCGCCGAGCACGACCGCGGCGATAGCGTCGAACTCCATGCCGATCGCGACCGTCGGATGCGCGGCGTTCATGCGTCCGGTCAACAGCAGCGCCGCCACGCCCGACACCAGCCCGCCGAACGCGTAGATCGCGATGTGGTACGCCCACGCCGGCGCACCGGCGAGCACCAGCGCATCGCGATTGCCGCCGATCGCGAACACGTAAGTGCCGAAGCGAGTGTAGTGGAGCAGCAGGTAGGTCACCAGCCACGTCGCAAGCGCGACCAGCACCGGGAACGGCACGCCGAACACATCCAGCGCGTACAGAGCTCGCTATGCCGGTCCCAGTCCCGGATACGGCGTTGCCTTCGGTCAATACGAGCGAAGCACCTTCGGCGATGCCGAGCGTTCCCAACGTGACGACGAACGGGGGCAACGCCAGCAACGAGACCATCGCGCCGTTGGCGATCCGAAAGCCAGCCCGACCGCGATCGAGGCTGCCAGTGCGACCGCAATGCCGTGCCCTCTGGCCAGTAATTCGGCCATCACGACGCTGCACAGGCTCAGTACCGCGCCGGCGGAAAGGTCGAGTCCTTCGCTCATGATGATCAAGGTCATCGGCATCGACAGCATCAGCAGGATCGAGGCTTGCAGACCGAGATTGGCGAGATTGCGCGCGGAGGCGAAGCCGTGCACTGCGAAAAACGCGCCCGCCACCAGCAGCAAGCCGATCGGAAGGATCGCCGGCAACGGCGCGTGCACGCCGCTCGACCGAACGCGAGGAAGCTGAGACGGGCATCTGTCTTACGCCTCGTGCATCGCCATGCCGGAGAATGTTCTCCTCCGAAAGTTGCGCTCGGGCAAGCTCGCCGCCGATTCTGCCGGCGCGCATGACGTAGGCGCGGTCGCAGACGTGAACGATCTCGGAGAGCTCGGAGCTGATCAGCAGGACGGCGGCGCCGCGTTCCACCAGGTCCTCGATCAGCGCGAAGATCTCGCTCTTGGCGCCGACGTCGATGCCGCGCGTCGGCTCGTCGAACAGGAACAGCTGGCACCCGGCGGCCAGCCATTTGCCGATGACTACCTTCTGCTGATTGCCGCCCGAGAGCGCGCGCGCCAGCCGTCGCGGCGCGGGCGGGGTCACGCGCAGCCGGTCGATCAGCGCGCGCGCGTGCCGATACGCCGGCCCCGCGCGATACCAGCCGCGCGGAAAGAGCTTCCACAGGCTCGCGACCAGCAGATTGTCCTGAACCGAGCGCTTGAGCGCCAGGCCTTCGCAGCTTGCGGTTCTCGGGGATCAGCGCGACGCCGCGCGCGGCGACGCGCTCGGGTCCGCCCTCGGCGACCGCGCCGAAGATGCGGACTTCGCCGGCGACGACGGCGTCGGCGCCGAACACCGCGCGCGCCACCTCGGTGCGCCCGGCGCCCACCAGGCCGGACAAGCCGACGATCTCGCCTTCGCGCACGATCGAGATCCACATCGTGCACGCCGGTCGCGGTCGGCGAGCCCGCGCACTTCCAGCGCGACCCTGCCCGCTGTGCCGTACTGCCGGCGCTTGTACACCGCGCCCACCGCGCGTCCGACCATCATGCCGATCAGCTGGTCGGGCGTCGCCTCGCCCGCGGGCAACGTGGCCACGCGGCGTCCGTCGCGCAGCACCGTCACCCGGTCGCCCGATCTCGAATACTTCCTGCAAGCGGTGCGAGATGTAGACGATGGCGACGCCGCAGGCGCGAAGCTGCCGGATCAGGGCGAACAGCGCGTTGGTCTCGCGCTCGGACAGCGCCGCGGTCGGCTCGTCCATCACCAGGATGCGCGCGCGCTGCGACAGCGCCTTGGCGATCTCGACCATCTGCTGCTGCGCGACCCCGAGCTCCACCAGCGAGGGCCCGCGTATCGTAGTCGAGGCCGAGCGCGTCGAGCACGGCACGCGCCTCGCGATGCATCCGCGCATGATCGATCAGGCGCGTCAGGGCCGCCGCGGCTCGCGTCCGAGGAAAATGTTCTGCGCGAGGTCGAGGAACGGGAACGAGCGAGAATTCCTGAAAGATCACGGCGATGCCGAGCCGCCGCGCATCGGCCGGCCGCGCGATGTCGACCGGTTTCCCTCGCAGAGGATCGTTCCGGCGTCGGCCCGGTACGCGCCGTAGAGCACCTTGATCAGCGTCGACTTGCCGGCGCCGTTCTCGCCGAGCAGCATGTGCACCTCGCCGGCATGAAGGTCGAGGCTCACGTCGTCGAGCGCGCGCACGCCGGGAAAGGTCTTGCTGACATTGCGCAACGCCAGCAGCGGAAAGCCGGCGATGCGGGCTGCCCGGATCCGTCGGTTTCGTCGCGGGTCACGGGCGGCAGGGCTGCGCGCGGATCAGCCCAGCGGGCGCACGGCGATCATGTCGAGCTCGACCCGCGCGCCGGGCGTGGAGAGCGAATTGATGCAGATCGTCGTGCTCGCCGGCTTCCAGTCGCCGAAATACTCGGCCAAGCACCTCGACCATGCCGTCCATGTCGCGCATATCGGTCAGGTACTTGGTGACTTCACCACATGCCGCCAGGTCAGTCCCTGGTCGTCGAGCACCAGCTTGATGCCTTCCATCGCGCGCCGGGTTTGCGATTCGATGTCGATCGGATGGCGATGCTCGTCGGCGACGTGCGGATGCTGGTGGTAGAGCGGCGACGAGGTCGAACCCGAGATGAAAACGATGTCGGCCGGCCCGGCGACCCGAACGGCCGGCGCATACGGCATGTATCGCTCCTGATCCGGCCGCGGGTGCACCGCTGCGATGCGATCCGCGACGCCGGTGCTGTCATTGCCCGCCATCTGCTCCTCCTCGCGAAACCCAGGGCGCGCGTCCTGTGGCGATCCGCGCCGCGCAATCACTATTTCGCGTAATCCTCCCATTTCGGGCACGTGCGCTTTTCCGCCGGGACCTCGAATGGTCCGGTCGTGGTCTTGTCGATCACGATGCCCTTGATCACGATCGTGTCGGGCACGGTTTCCTTACGCAGGCTCCGCACTGCCGCCATCGTGGCCAGGCAGCCCATCTTGTAGCCGTTGAACTCGGCGGTGGCGAGAAGTCGCCCCGCCTTGATCGCCTCGATCGATTCGGGCACGCCGCCGATTCCGACGACCTTGGTCGCCTTTTTGCCCGCCGCCTCCAGCGCCTCGATCGCGCCGAACGCCATCACGTCGGCGGCGGCCATCACGCCGTCGATCGACGGATTCGACTGGATCAGGTTTTCCATCACCTGCAACGCCTGCAGCCGCTGATAATTGGCCGGCTGCGAAGCGAGCAATTTGACGCCCGGGTTCTCTTCGAGCGCCTTGTGGAAACCGCGCACACGATCGTCGCTGGTGGTTGATCCCTTGACGCCTTCGATGATCACGACGTTGCCCTTGCCGCCGAGCGCCTTGAGCAAATAGCGGCCGGCGTCGAGACCCAGGTTGTAATCGTCTGCGGCGACATAGCTCAAGAACTTGCCGCCGCGAACGCGATCGTTGTAATTGACCAGCGGTATGCCCGCGGCGTTGACCTTCTCGATCGCCGGCACGACGCCGCGCGGATCGACCGCCATGAACAGGATCGCGTCAGGCTTCTTGACGGTGACGTCCTCGATCTCGGAAAGCTGCTCGGCCAGGTTGTTCGGCCGGGTCGGCGCGTAATGCGTCACCGGCCCGGCGCCCATGTCCTTCGCCGCCGCCTCGACGCCGGCGCGGACCAGCGCGAAATGCGGATCGACTTGGTTCTTGTAGAACGCCGCCAGCCGCTCGCCCGCCGCGCTCGCCGGTACGGCAGACAGCGCCGCGCCGCTCGCGGCGACCAGCGCAATCCAATGCAGGGCCGCTCGATGCCTGTTCTTCATCGCTTCCTCCTGTTCGATCCGGCGGCTGACGCAAGACGGCCGGCAGGGCTAGAAGTTTACCGCATACGATCATGGAACCAGGCAAACCGGTCAATCGCCACCTCCCGCGAATGCGTCGTAAACGGTCCTGTGCAGCATCGCCGTTTCGGATTACACTCGACCCCGGTTTACTCGGGACAAACGGTCCTGTCGCCCCTAATGGCCATTCCCGCCAGCCTCACTACCTCGTCGACGGCAACGCCGTCGACACTGATATCGATTCGCGATCTCAAAACGCATTGCAGCAGCTGCAGCATGCGCGAGCTATGCCTGCCGGTTGGGTTGGATCCCGATGCCCTGCGGCAGCTCGACGCGGTGGTGATCAATCGGATCCGTTTCAAAAAGGGCGACAAGCTCTATCGCGCCGGCGAATCCTTTACTGCCCTGTTTGCAATCCGTCTCGGTTCCTGCAAGACCACCGTCCTCGCCGAGGACGGACGCGAGCAGATTACCGGTTACCACATGCTCGGCGACATCATCGGCATGGACGGCATCGGCAGCGAGCGCCACGGTTGTGAAGCGGTCGCACTCGAGGATACCGAGGTTTGCGCACTGCCCTTCGATCGCCTGGAGGAGCTTGCGCGCAGCGTCGCTCCGCTGCAACACAATCTCCACCAATTTCTCTCCCGTGACATCGGACGCGACCAGAACATGATGCTGATGCTCGGCAGCATGCGCGCCGAGGAGCGCCTCGCGGTTTTCCTGCTCAACCTCTCGGACCGGTATCGGCGGCGAGGCTACTCCTCGACCGAAATCGTGCTGCGGATGACGCGCGAAGAAATCGGCAGCTACCTTGGCCTCAAGCTCGAAACGGTGAGCAGGCTGTTCTCGCGCTTCCAGGAAGAGGGGCTGCTGCAAGTGCAGGGCCGCGTGTTGAAACTGCTCGATTTGCCGGCGCTGAAGCAGCTCGCCGGTCAGCGCTGCTGAGACGACGCCGGCGCTTGCGCGCCGCACTCGTGCCAGCGGGCGACGCCGACGGCGGCCCCCGCAACCGCCGCTGGCGGGCGCCGAGCGCAACGTTTCGCCGGTCCGCATGCCGGGAATCGATACTTTTATGACTTACATCACGGTTTCGAAGGCTGCATCGCGCTATGTTGGGTATGGTTCCAACATCCCGGAGACATCGTGATTGCAAGGGTCGGCGACATTGATCGCGTGTTCCGATACGTCGCAAGCCCTGCGATTGCCGGTCTGCCGTCCCCGACTGCGAGAAACCCATGACCAAGTCCTACCGTGAAATCACCCGCTCGGTATCGTCTTCGCTGGCAAAGCTGCGCGCGGATACGCCTGATGTCCTCACGGCGTTCAGCGCTCTGGCAGAGGCAGCGACTCGCGAAGGCGCCCTTACCCACAAGACCAAAGAACTGATCGCGCTCGCGCTAGGCGTGGCCGGGCATTGCGACGCCTGCCTTGGATTTCATCTGAAAGCGCTGACCAGACTCGGGGCGACGCGAGCCGAGGTCGAAGAAGCGCTCGGCGTTGCCGTCTACATGGGCGGCGGCCCGTCGCTGATGGTCGCCGCGGATGCGCTGGCGGCGTTCGAAGAGCTGCAAGTACCGGCTTGAGGCGGCGAAGCGGGCGACCGGTCGCGATGACCAACCCGTCCCTCGACTGGATGCCCGCGAGCGTCAGGGAACGCTCGATCAGGCGCAAGCTCGAGGCGGGGCAGACGCTTTTTCGCCAGGGCGACAAAGCCTCCGCCATATTCGAGGTGGAGCAGGGCCGAGTCCAGCTGATCCGGCACACGGTTGACGACCATCCGGTGGTCATGCATACGGCGCTGCCGGGGCGACCTGTTCGCCGAAGCGGCGCTGTTCGCCGGCGCTTATCAGTGCGATGCAGTAGCTCCGGTCGCCGCGCTTGTTCGCGCCTATGCCAAGCGCGAGTTGCTCGCGTCGCTTCGAGCCGACCCTGCGATGGCCGAACGCTTCATGGCGGCGCTCGCGCATCAGGTCCACGCGCTCCGGGCAAGGCTCGAGGAGCGGAATATCCGGTCGGCACGGCAGCGGGTGCTGCACCATCTGTCGCTCCGGCCGGCGACGACGGACGCACGATGCGGCTGGATGGGACCCTGGTCGAATTGGCTGCCGAGATGGGGCTCACCCACGAGGCCCTTTACCGGACCCTCGGCGCGCTCGAAAAGGATGGAATCGTCCGGCGAACCAAGTCCGCGATCGTCCTGCGCAGGCGGCCGCACTATGATCACGATCATACAGACCGACTGCCGATCGGATTAGAGTCGTCGGCATCACATCCAAGGAGCAATCGATGAACGGATTCGCGCGCAGCATCGTCACGATCGCGGCGGCCATGGCGCTGGCCGCCGCCACCGTCGCTACCAGCATCGAGCCTCTACGTGCAGCGTCGCCCAGGAACCCGCTGCAGCGTTACCGGGCGCGACCGGTAACGCAACCGGCGATCCAGGTCAGCTGGGGCACGGCCCCATGGCAGGTCATGATCACATGGGCAGCGCAGGCGTGCGATGCCCGGGATGATGCCCCAGCACGGGCTCGATGATGGATCTGCATGCGATGCACGCCATGCATGCCCCGCAGATGGAAAGCGCGGTTTCCGTCTCGTCGGGTCAGGATGCCTTCGGCGCGATCCAGGAAATCGTCGCCAGGCTCGAAGCCGATCCGGCCACGGACTGGTCCAAGGTAAACCTCGAGGCGCTGCGGCAGCATCTGATCGATATGAATGAAGTCACGCTGAGAGCGGACGCCGCAGCAACCCCGGTCGCCGGCGGAGTGGCGATTGCGATCACGGGCAGCGGCCGGACGCTCGCGGCGATCCAGCGGATGGTGCCCGCGCACGCGCAGGAGATCGACGGGCTGAATCATTGGCGCGTCACCGCCGCCGCGCTGGCCAACGGCATGACCTTGACGGCGACGTCCGACGATCCGAAAGAAGTTCAGAAGATTCGTGGCTTGGGATTCATCGGCATCCTGGTGACCGGCTCGCACCACAAGCCGCATCACTTGGCGATGGCCCGAGGCGAGTTCCCCCACGCCCATTAGGACTCGCGCGGGCCCCGACGCGAGCAAGTTTCGCAGCCGCAAAATCCGGCGCGCCGGGACGCCGCAGCGCTGCCCGCAGTGCTGCCGATTGGTGGGCCTTAGCTCCGGCTAGCCGACCGCCGGGTTACGCGGGGCGCGCGTGGCTTGGCGTTGGCGCGCTTCGCCGTGCTGGCGCGTTTCGCGGTCTTCGGGAGAGACGTCTTGGCCCGGCGGGTCGTCCTGCGCTTTGCGGAGACAGCCGGGGTCGTCGCGCGCTTGGCCACGCTCTTGCGCGGCTTGGACAGGCTCGGCCTGCGCTTCGACACCGCGCCTTTCGCCTCCAACGCCTCCGACATTCCGATCAGAATGCCACTGGCGAGCGTCGCAAAGTTCTGGGTCATCAGGTGCGCCGCTCTGAACCCTGTCTCGCGTTGCTTGCGCAACGCCGTTTGGGCCCGGCTTGCGAAGTCCCGGACGGCGGAGGCCGCCTTGGCGCCCGTGCCCGTTCCGGACAGCTTCGTCTTGCGCAGCACCTGCGCCCACTGCGTGCCGATTCGTTCTCCCGGCGCTGTCGGCCGCCTTCGCCACGCTCTGCAGGAACGCATCTTCGAACCGCTCGAGATCTCGCAACGCCTGCTTGAGATAGGAATCCTCATAGTCCTGCCCTGCGCCACCCAGCCGCTCGAGCGCGACCTTGCTCGCCTCGACGACCTTGAGCAATGCGTCGTCCATTCCGGCCAGCGCATCGGCAAGCACCTTTTCGACGTTCATTTCGCGGTCGACCACGCCGAGAGTCACGCCGACGGTGATGTTTTCCAGGACGCCTTTTATCTGCTCCAGCGTGAGTTCCCGGCGCTGCAGCGCCTTGAGGGTCAGCATGCGAACGTTCGTGCGCAGATTCTTCTCCCTGCCTGGCGGACTCGCTTGCCAGCTTTTTCAGCACATCATCGGTCTCGACTGCGGGATTCTTCATGGTTTGTCTCTCGGCTTGGTCAACGGGCGGGACCGGATTGGTCCGGAATTCAAATTTCACATGAACACATCCTGCGCCCGGACGGGCAAGGTCCCTTGACCTGCATCAACGGCCTCTTGCGGCCGGGATCAGCCCTTCTCACCGCTGACAACACCGCGAACTTGATCTGTCTCAAGGTACGGCAGCGGCATGGCTGGCAGGATGTGGCCCATGGTCGACACCACACTAGTCGCCCCGTGCCGCGCGCCTTTCGTTCGATCCCGAGCTGATCCGCAAGTACGACGGCTTGGGTCCCCGCTACACCTCGTATCCGACGGCGGACCGTTTTTCCGAAGCCTTCACCGCCGAACACCTGGCGAATGCGCTTCTCGGCCGGTTTGCGGAGCAAGCCCCGCAGCCGCTGTCCCTTTATGTCCATGTGCCGTTCTGTAACACGATCTGCTACTACTGCGCGTGCAACAAGGTCGTGACCAAGAACCATCAGCGATCGGCCAAATACATCGACTACGTCGGCAAGGAAGTCGGCATGTTGTCGGCGATGGTCAGTGCCACGTCGGCGGTCAAGCAACTGCACTGGGGCGGAGGCACGCCGACGTTCCTCTCGGCCGGCGAAATGACGCTGTTGATGCGGATGCTTCGCGACAACTTTGCCTTCGCCGATGACGCGGAGTGCTCGATCGAAATCGATCCGCGCAAGGTGACCGACGCGACTGATCGCATTGCTGGCCGAGCTCGGCTTCAACCGCATGAGCCTTGGCGTGCAGGATTTCGATGCCGACGTGCAGCGAGCGGTCAATCGCATCCAGAGCGAGGCGGAAACGCGCGCGGTGATCGATGCGGCGCGCGAGAACGGCTTTCGGTCGCTCAATGTCGATCTTGATCTACGGCTTGCCCAGACAGACGGTCGCAGGATTTGCCGTGACGCTGGAAAAAGTCCTCGCCGCGGCACCCGGATCGGATCGCGCTGTACAGCTACGCCCACGTGCCACACCTGTTCAAGCCGCAGCGGCAGATCAGCGAAGCCGAGCTGCCGTCGGCCGAGCAAAAGCTCGCGATCCTGGCGCTGGCGATCGACAAGCTGACCGACGCCGGATATGTCTATATCGGCATGGACCATTTCGCCAAGCGCGACGACGAGCTGACGCTGGCGCAACGCGCAGGCAAGCTGCACCGCAATTTCCAGGGCTATTCGACGCACGCCGATTGCGACCTGCTCGCGTTCGGCATTTCGGCGATCGGCAAGATCGGTCCGACCTACAGCCAGAACGTGCGGACGCTGGACGACTACTACGATCGGCTCGACGCCAATGCCTTGCCCTGTTTCCGCGGCTGGCAGCTCAGCGCCGATGACCTGTTGCGACGCGACGTGATCCAGGCGTTGATGTGCCAGTTTACCGTGGACTTCGCCGCGATCGAATCCGCACATGACATCGCATTCGGCGATTACTTCGGCGCGGAGCTCGAGGCGCTCGAGGCACTGGCGACCGACGGGCTGGTCGAGATCGCGCCTGGGCGTCATCAGGTCACGCCGCGAGGCCGGCTGCTCGTCCGGACGGTAGCGATGATTTTCGACCGTTATCTGCGTGCACAACGCGCACCGGCGCGCTACTCGCGCGTCATCTGACGGCAGGCTCGCCCGGCCACGCGCGATACGAAGCTGCCATCGATCCTGCGGCGCTCCGCCGCGCCGGTCAGTCGGGCGGTGCCTTCGGACCGCGCGCTCCGGCACCCGCACCACGTGGACGCTGCACGGGGCGTTTGCGGTGACGCTCGAGGCGACCGAACGCCACCACCCAAGAGCCCGCTGCGCGGGACCCGGCGCCCCAAGCACGATCAGATCGACGTGATTGGCGCGCGCGAGGTCGAGTAGCGTCGCCGTCGCGTTGGCTGCTTCCACGACATGCAGCGAAACGCGTGACGAGGGAAGCTTCAGCGGTTCCACCCAGTGCCGCAACCTGGTCTTGTGTTCGAGGTGCCTGCCGGAGGCGGTGTCGATGTCGGCGGGCCCTTCACCCAGCGGCGCCGCCCTGACCACCGATACGCACATCAGGCGAAATTCCGGATTGAGCGCGACCAGCTGCCGCGTCGCCAATTGCATCGATGGATGGCGCTCGTCGTCCGGATGCTCGGTATCCACCGCGACCATGATCACCGGTGCGCGTACTGCGACGATCCGTTGGCGCCCGCCGAGCACATGCTTGTCGCGATCGCGACCGCCACCAGCGGCCGAACTGCGGGAAGAAACCGGCGCACCTTCGGTCCGACCCGCGCGCTCCGACAGCGCAACCTGCTCCGGATGGCGCAGGTCGAAGGCGATATGCGCCGCCGACTGATAACGTGCCGCCGCCGCTAGGTTCCAGACAACGCAGAATGATCTCCTGCAACCAAGGTGGCACGCGCTCGTTCAGCGCGCGCGGTGGAACCGGCTCGCGCCACAGCCGATCGCGCATGCCGGCGTAGGTCTGCGGCTCGCCGAACGGCTGCCTGCCGGTGGCCAGCTCGTAGAGCAACACGCCCAGCGCGAAGAGGTCGCTGCGCGCGATCGCTGCGGTCGTTCTGCAACTGCTCGGGGGACACGTAGGCGGCCGAGCCCGCGGCGAAGTCCTTCGACTCGGCCAGCAGAGTCGGGATAGTGCGCATGGCGGGCAAAGCCGAAGTCGAGCAGCACTGCCTCGCCGGTCGAACGCAACATGAAGTTCTCGGGCTTGAGATCCAGATGGATGACCTGCTGGGCGTGCACGCCATGCACCGCGTCGGCAAGCGCCGAGCCGATGCGCGCGACCTCGTCCGGCGGCAACGGGGCACGCGCGATGATCTGCTCGAGCCCCTGCCCGTCGATCCATTCCATCACGATATAAGGCGTCGCGGTCAGATCGCCCGTCGCCACGAAGCGCGGCACCGAAGGGCCGGTCAAGCGTCGGCAGAATCATCTGCTCGATCTCGAAGCTGTCGATGCCGATCGTGGGCTCGCCCGGCCCCAGCGCGGGACCTTCATCACGATCGGGAAGCCCGGATCCTTGTCCCGTGGCGCGGTGACGCGGTAGATGTAACCGGTGCCTCCCTTGTGCAGGCATTCACCGAGGCGAAAGCCGTCGATGGTTGCGCCGGCTGCAGACGTTCCCGCATGGATTCGCAGGGGATATGCGAAGACGCGGCCGATCAGATGCCGAGTTCCACGCGACACGCGAGCGACTCGGGCAAGCCGCATTTCCGGATCCGGTCGGCTGCGGCCATCGCGTCGTAGGGAACACGATAAAACGTGAGTTGCTCGCGTTCGCGATCGAATAGCGTATAGGCGGCAGCCGGATTGCGGTCACGCGGCTGCCCGACCGATCCGACGATCGCCACCCAGCGGCGCTGACTGCGCACCGGGATCGGCGTGCCGGGAGACGGCCGGAACTCGCTCATCCGGCCATTCGCGTTCTCGAAGTAGAGCAATTGGTCGTGCACGTGCCCGCAGAACGTATAGAACGCGTTGGCCGCGTCGGCGCAGCGCTTCGCGGCCGACGGGCTGTCGATGTAATCCCAGCGTTCGGGAGATGCCGCCGACGCATGGACGTAGCACACGGTTCCTCACGCGCCACCAGCGGCAGCGCCGCAAGAAAGCGCTTGTGCTCGTTGTGAGCGTCTTGCGCGCCCATTCGATCGCGGCCAGCGCTGCTTCGTTGAAATACCCGGCGCTCTTTTCGATAGCCTGGTCGTGGTTGCCCTTGAGTGCCACGGCGCCTTCCGCCGCGTACCGGATGACGATATCCATCACGCCCCCCGGATCGGCGCCATAGCCTACGAAATCACCGAGGAAGGCAAAGCGTTGCGCGCCTCGCTCGCCGGCATGCCGCAGGCAAGCCGTCAGCGCCTCGGTGTTGGCGTGGATGTCGGACAACAGGGCGATGCGCAACGCACGTGCTCCGGTGAGCCGCGGCGGTGCACCGATATTAGCAAACGAACGCGAACATTGTCGCTTCGCGTCCCATCGCCGGAAACAATCAAAATTAGCAGCCGCTGGGTGCTTTCATGTCTACATCTTCGAGGTAGGCGGCACTTTGGCAATACTCGCTTGGCTGTCGCTTGCTGGAAGTGATAGTAGAGTTCGTTCAGGTGACGCGAGACCTCGACCGATGTCGCTTTCACTCCAGCCAGCTCCGGCATTGGCCTGCCAGCGACGCACTTGACTCTTCAGGCTCGTCCAGTCAGTAGCCAGTCTCTTGTCCCGCCAATGAATTTCCGATGTGTGGCAAGCGATGCAATACGTCGAGTACAGCAGCTCGCCCCGAGGCTCGCTTGGCTTCGAAACCGACTGCGCCGCCACTGGAGCGCAAGCCAACGAGCTCGCCACGATTACAGGCATAGCCAATCATTGATCAAACAGCCTTTGCCTTCGGTTGTGGGTCCCGGCGCCTTTCGCCACGTAAGTTGAACAAGCGCGCAACATCTTGTGCCGGCCGTTTGTCGGCATGGTGTCATTTTGGCCGTCAGGATTTCCCTCGGCTTGACCGAAGTCAAGGTCCGTTGCAATGCCGGGCCAGGATTCGCCAAACCGCTTCCCTAGGACGAGCGTGAGTCGGTTCAACGACCGCTGCAATACGCGGCCGACTGGCCGGTCTAATGATTCAGGTCAAAGCGCGTCGCGGGAAGCGGGAAGAAAATCGCGTTGACATCGAGGATGGGCGCGGCGCAGCGGGCGTGTCGTGCAACAATACCGGTCGCGGCTAGGGGAGTCGAGCTGTGGATGTATTCAAGGCGGACGTCGCGATCGTTGGCGCGGGAGGCGCGGGTTTGCGCGCGGCCATCGCCGTGGCCGAGGCCGATCCGTCGCTGACCGTCGCGCTGATCTCGAAGGTCTATCCGATGCGCAGCCACACGGTCGCCGCCGAAGGCGGCTCCGCCGGCGTGGTGCAGGCGCACGACAGCCTGCAGCATCATTTCGACGACACGGTTTCCGGCGGCGATTGGCTTTGCGAGCAGGACGCGGTCGATTATTTTGTCGCCCATTGCACCGAGGAGATGGTGCAGCTCGAGCATTGGGGCTGCCCGTGGAGCCGCAAGGACGACGGCCATGTCGACATACGCGCGTTCGGCGGCATGAAGATCGAGCGCACCTGGTTCGCTGCCGACAAGACCGGCTTTCACATGCTGCATACGCTGTTTCAGACGTCGATCAAGTACCCGTCGATCAAGCGTTTCGACGAGCACTTTTGCTGCGACCTGATCGTCGAGGACGGGCGTTGCCAGGGCGTGCTGGCGATCGAGATCGGAACCGGCGAATTCCCGCTGATCCAGGCGAAGGCGGTCATCATCGCGACCGGCGGCGCGGGAAGCGTCTTCCGCCAGAACACCAACGGCGGCATCGTCACCGGCGACGGCATGGCGCTCGCCTACCGCCACGGCGTTCCGCTGCGCGACATGGAATTCGTTCAGTACCACCCGACCTGCCTGCCGGGAAGCGGGCTGCTGATCACCGAGGCGTGCCGCGGCGAAGGCGGCATCATGGTCAACAAGGATGGTCGCCGCTACCTGCAAGACTACGGCCTCGGCCCCGCCGATCCCTGGCCGCGCAAGAAGGCGATGGAGCTCGGCCCGCGCGATCGGCTCAGCCAGGCGTTCTGGCACGAGGAGCAGAACGGCCGCACGATTGCGACTCCGCAAGGGCAAGTCGTTCATCTGGACCTGCGCCACCTCGGGCGAGAAGAAGCTGCACGAGCGCCTGCCGCAGATCTGCGAGATGGCGGAGGCATTCCTTGGCGTCGATCCGGTCCAGGCGCCGATCCCGGTGCGTCCGGCGGTGCACTACACGATGGGCGGAATCCAGGTCGACATCACGACCGCTTCGCCGCTGCCGGGCCTGTATGCGGCCGGCGAATGCTCGAGCATCGGCATCCACGGCGCCAACCGGCTCGGTTCGAACTCGCTCGCCGAGCTGTGCGTGTTCGGCAAGGTGGCGGGAAGCGAGGCGGCGCGATTTGCCAGGTCGACCGCCGCGGGCAATCCCGCGACGATCGAAAGACAGGCCGACGCAGCGCGCCAGCGCGCGTTGAATCTCGTCAACCGGTCCAAGCGGAAGCGAGCGCATCGCCGTATTGCGCAACGAAATGGCCCTCAGCATGGAGCGCGGTTGCGGCATCTATCGCAACGGAACCGACATGCAGGCCACCTGCGACAAGATCGACGAGCTGAAGCTGCGCTACAGGAACGTCGAGGTCGGGGACAAGTCCAGCGTCTGGAATACCGAATGGCTGCTCGCGATCGAGTTGGGGTATCTGCTCGACGTCGCGCAGGCGATGGCGTATTCGGCGCTGAACCGCAAGGAGTCGCGCGGCGCGCACCAGCGTCTCGACGGCTTCGACCAGCGCGACGATGCGAACTACCTCAAGCACACCCTGGCCTACTACGCCGGACCCGGCCCGCCGCGCATCGACTACGGCGCCGGTAGCGATCACCCGGTCCCAGCCCGGGACGCGGGCCTATGGCGCCGCCGGCGAGCAGGCAGAGCGGGACCGCAAGCACGGCGAGGCGATCGATGACTGAGGCCCGCAAACTGATCGCGATCGAGGTCCTGCGCTACCGGCCGGAGCTGGACGAGGAGCCTTTCTTCCAGACCTACCAGGTTCCGTTCACCGACGACATGTCGGTGCTGCAGGGTCTGCTGCACATCAAGGACGAGCTCGACGGCACGCTCAGCTTCCGCTGGTCGTGCCGCATGGCGATTTGCGGCAGCTGCGGCGTGATGATCAACGGAGTCCCGAAGCTCGGCTGCCATACCTTCCTGCGCGACTATTATCCGGACAAGGTGCGCGTCGAGCCGCTCGCGCATTTTCCGATCGAGCGCGACCTGGTCGTGGGGGCGGATGACTTCATCGGCAAGCTCGAGCGCATCAAGCCCTACATCGTCCCGAAGGAGCCGCGTACGCTTGCGGAAGGCGAATACCTGCAGACCCCGGCACAACTCGAGCGGATCCTGCAATTCAGCTCGTGCATCAACTGCATGCTCTGTTACGCCGCTTGCCCTCAGTACGGGCTCGACCCGGCCTTCATCGGCCCCGGAGTGCTGGCGCTGCTGCATCGCTACAACGCCGATTCGCGGGACGCGGGAAGCGCCGAACGAATGGAGCTGGTGAACGCCGAGGAAGGCGTCTGGAGTTGCACCGCCGTCGGCTATTGCTCCGAGGTCTGCCCCAAAGGCGTCGATCCGGCGAACGCGGTCAATCAGAACAAGACGACGAGCGCGGTCGACTACTTCGTCAACCTCGTGCGGCCCAAAGGGAGCAGGCAGTGAGCGCCCGCCGCCCCTATATGCGGCCGATGGACGGATGGTGGCGCAGGGACCCGTTTTTCATCCGCTACATGATCCGCGAGGCCACCGCGGTGCTGGTTGTCGCCTATGCGACGGTGCTGCTCGTTCGGCGTATTTCGCCTCGCGCAAGGCGAATCCGCGTACGACGCGTGGCTGGCGAGCTCTGCGCAGTCCCTGGTCGATCGCCTTTCACATCATCCTTCTGGCCGGCTTTGTTTATCACACCTGGAGCTGGTTCCAGATCATGCCCAAAACCATGCCCTCGATCGTTATCGGGGGCAAAAAGCTCCAGCCGGCAGTCATCACCGCGGCAGGACTCGCTGGCCGCCGCCGTTGCGAGTGTTGGGGTGCTTCTCCTCATGCTGGGCATCGGGTCATGAGGCGCTCGAACGCTCCGATCTTCTGGTCGCTGTTCGGTGCCGGTGGAGTCCTTTCCGCGCTGATCGGACCGATGCTGGTCTTCATCACCGGCATCGCGGTCCCCCTCGGCCTTGTTTTCCCGCGAGACCTGATGAGTTATCCCGCACATGCTGTGCCTTTGCCCAGCATTGGGCGGGCAAGATTTTTTTGTTCGCGGTCATCGTCGCTGTTTCTGTGGCACGGGGCGCACCGCATTTTTCACAGCCTCCACGACTTCGGGCATAAGGACCGGCACCGGTGCAAAGCTGGCTTGCTATGGCCTCGCGCTCCTCGGCACCGCGGTTTCGGTATACGCGCTGCTTGCGCTCGGGTTCTGAACGAACGTCGTAAGTCGGACGCGCCGGGCTGCTCTCAAGACGGGCAACACACAACGGCGCCCAAGAACTCCAGTTGTTCAAGGCCCGGCCGCGAACTATTGACTTGCATCAAGAGAGCCCTGAACAACGCTTGCGACTTCGGTACCGAAGCGCGGAAACTCAGTACGACTCGACATCGAGCTTAAGTTAGCGACTCGTCGGTGTGGTGGGATCCCACGAAATAAGGGAAGCAATGTTCCAGGTTCGCATTCATGGCCGCGGCGGCCAGGGCGTCGTCTCCGGCGCCGAAATGTTATCGGTCGCGGCCTTCGTCGAAGGCCGGTTCGCACAGGCGTTCCCGAGCTTTGGCTCCGAACGGATGGGCGCGCCGGTCATGGCGTTTTGCCGTATCGACGTAAAGGAAATACGGCTGCGCGAGCCGGTGCTGGAGCCCGACGCCGTGATCATCCAGGACCCGACGCTGCTGCACCAGGTCGATCTGTTCAAAGGCCTGCGCGACCGCGGCTACATCCTGATCAACTCGACGCGCAGCTTCAAGGATCTGGGGCTGGACGATTTCACCCGCGGTTTCAGTCGGCACCGGCTATGCAACGTGCCGGCGACCGAGATCGCAATGAAGCACGTCGGGCGCGCGGTGCCGAACGTGCCCTTGCTGGGCGCCTTCGCGGCGATCAGCGGGCAGATCAAGATCGAATCGGTCGTTGCCGCAATTCGTGAAAAGTTTCGCGCCGGCGCTCGCGCAAAAGAACGTCGCCGCGGCGACCGAAGCCTATGCGCTCGTCCGATCAACCAAGGAAACCGCCGATGCTTAAGCAGATCGAAGGGTCTCGCGCGGTAGCAGAAGCCGTTGCGCGCTGCCGTCCGCAAGTCATTTGCGCCTATCCGATCACTCCGCAGACCCATATCGTCGAGGGGCTGGGAGAAATGGTGAAATCTGGTGAGCTGGCCAATTGCGAATTCATCAACGTGGAATCGGAATTCGCCGCGCTATCGGTCGCGATCGGTGCCTCCGCGGCGGGCGCGCGTGCCTATACGGCTACCGCGAGCCAGGGACTGCTGTTCATGGCGGAAGCGGTGTACAACGCCGCCGGACTCGGGCTTCCGATAGTGATGACCATCGGCAACCGGGCGATTGGAGCGCCGATCAATATCTGGAACGACCATTCCGACAGCATGTCGATGCGAGACGCCGGATGGATCCAGCTCTACGCGGAGACCAACCAGGAGGCCCTCGACTTGCATATCCAGGCGTTCAGGCTGGCCGAGGAATTGTCCTGCCCGGTCATGGTTTGCATGGACGGCTTCATTCTGACTCACGCTTACGACCGCGTCGACGTGCCGACGCAGGAAGATGTCGACGCCTTCCTGCCGCCGTTCGAGCCGCGCCAGTTGCTCGATCCCGCTGACCCGGTCAGCATGGGCGCGATGGTCGGCCCGGAAGCATTCACCGAGGTTCGTTATCTCGCACACCACAAGCAGCTGCGTGCGCTCAAGCTGATACCGCAACTCTCCGCCGCGTTCCAGGCGCGATTCGGCCGCTCGTCGGGAGGGCTGGTGAAACCCTATCGCACCGACGATGCCGAGACCATCGTCGTCGCGCTGGGCTCGGTCAACGGCACGATTCAGGAGGTCGTCGACGAAATGCGCGATGCCGGCGCAAAGATCGGTTCGCTGGGCATCTGCTCGTTCCGGCCGTTTCCGCTCGCCCAGGTTCGGGAAGCATTGCAGCATGCCAAGCGCGTCGTGGTGCTCGAGAAGTGCCTGGCCGTCGGCTTGGGTGGCATCGTCTCCGACGGCGTGCGCAACGCCCTTTCCGGCATCGTACTCAAAGGCCACACGGTCATCGCGGGACTGGGCGGCCGCGCGATCACGCGCGCAGCGCTAAGGCAGCTGTTCGAGGACGCGGCCAATGACGAGCTCGAACAGCTGACGTTCCTCGACCTCGACGCGGGCCTGATCCAGTTCGAGCTCGAGCGCGAGGCGCGCGCGCGCCGTTCGGGTCCGACCGCCGAAGCGATCCTGCGCCGGGTCGGCACCGTCGCTTCGCAGGTTGCCTAATCCGCCCGGAGCGCTCGCCATGGAACTGCAAACCGTCAAGTTCTACCAGACCGGCACGTTCACCGTAGGCAACCGGCTGCTCGCCGAGGATGAACGCAGTGTCCAGGCAAACATGGATCGCACCAACTCGCTCAACTCCGGCCATCGTGCCTGCCAGGGTTGCGGCGAGGCGCTGGGCGCTCGCTATGCGATCGATGCGGCGATGCGCGCGACGGATGGCGAGCTTATCGCAGTCAATGCGACCGGATGCCTCGAGGTGTTTTCCACACCCTATCCCGAGACATCGTGGAAGATTCCCTGGATCCATTCGCTGTTCGGCAACGCAGCGGCCGTCGCTTCCGGCGTCGCGGCGGCGATGCGGGTCAAAGGCAGGCCCGGCGTACGGGTCGTCGCCCAGGGCGGCGACGGCGGCACCACCGACATCGGATTCGGCTGCCTGTCGGGAATGTTCGAGCGCAATGACGACGTTCTCTACATCTGCTACGACAACGAAGCCTATATGAACACCGGTGTGCAGCGCAGCAGCGCGACACCGCCCGCCGCACGGACGGCTACCACGCCGGCTCTCGGCCGCGAGCCGGGCAACGTTTTCGGCACCGGCAAGAATGTCCCATTGATCGCGATGGCGCACTCGATTCCGTATGTTGCGACGGCGAGTGTCGCCAATCTGCGCGACCTCGAACGCAAGGTCGCCAAGGCAATGGGGATCGGTGGCGCGCGCTATGTTCACATCCATGTTCCCTGCCCGCTCGGGTGGGGGTCGCTTCCCGACGACACGATCAAGGTCGCGCGGCTCGCGGTCGAATCCGGACTGTTTCCGCTGTTCGAAGCCGAGTACGGGGAAATCATCGGACGGACGCCAATTCGGCGCAAGGTGCCGGTGACCGATTATTTGCGTCTGCAGAAACGTTTCGCGCACCTATTCAGCGTCGCCGACGAGCCACGCATCGCGCAGATTCAGGCGATCGCCGACCGCAACATCGCGAAATTCGGCCTGCTGGAAGAAGCTCACACGCATGGATAAGCCATTCGCCATCACGCTCGACGTCGGCTCATCGCTCGCCAACAAGACCGGCTCCTGGCGAACCAGCCGGCCTTTGTACGTCGATCGGCTTCCGCCATGCAATCACGCCTGTCCCGCCGGCGAAAACATCCAGAGCTGGCTTTACCATGCGGAAGCCGGCGATTACGAAGCGGCGTGGCGGGTGCTTACGCGCGACAATCCGCTGCCTGCCATCATGGGCCGGGTCTGCTATCACCCGTGCGAGACCGCGTGCAACCGCGGTCAGGTCGACGAGTCGGTCGGCATCAATTCGGTCGAACGATTTCTCGGTGACGAGGCGCTCAAGCGCGGCTGGCGCTTCGAGCCGCCGGCACGCGAATCGGGCAAGCGCGTACTGGTCATCGGGGCCGGACCTTCGGGACTGGCAGCGGCTTACCACCTGCGGCTTCTCGGCCACGCTGTGACGATCATCGAGGCAGGGCCGCTGGCCGGCGGCATGATGCGCTTCGGCATTCCGAAGTACCGCTTGCCGCGTGACGTTCTCGATGCGGAGATACAGCGGATCCTGGATCTGGGCATCGAGCTGCGGCTCAACCGCAAAGTCTCGAACATCCTCGAGACAATGGAGCAGGATCGGTTCGACGCCGCATTCCTCGCCGTCGGCGCCCATATCGCCAAGCGCGCCTTCATACCGGCCGGCAGCGCAGCGCACATGCTGGATGCAATCGCAGTGCTTCGCGGGATGGAAGACGAAGACAAGCCGCTGCTTGGCCGCCGCGTCGTCGTCTATGGCGGCGGCAACACCGCGCTCGACGTTGCACGCACCGCCAAGCGCCTCGGCGCTTCCGACGCGATCATCGTATATCGTCGCACGCGCGAAAAAATGCCGGCGCATGATTTCGAGGTCGAGGAAGCGCTGCAGGAAGGTGTGCTGATCAAATGGCTGTCTACGATCAGGAACATGGCCGACGCTGGCACCCTGACCGTAGAAAAGATGCGCCTCGACGACAAAGGCTTTCCGCAACCGACCGGCGAATTCGAGACGCTCGACGCCGATTCACTCGTGTTGGCCTTGGGCCAGGACGTCGATCTGTCGCCGCTGCTCGGCGTTGCGGATCTGGTCATCGAGCATGGCGTCGTGCAGGTCGGCGCCAACATGATGACCGGTCATCCGGGCATCTTCGCAGGCGGAGATATGGTGCCCTCCGAGCGAACCGTTACCGTCGCCGTCGGCCACGGCAAGAAAGCGGCCCGTCACATCGACGCCTGGCTTCGCGGCGGGAGCTACAGGCCCTCGCCTGCGCACAGCCTCGCCACTTTCGAGTCGCTCAATCCCTGGTACTATGCCGACGCACCGAAAACCGCCCGGCCGGTGCTGGACCTGGTGCGGCGCGCATCGACGTTCGACGAGATCGTAGCCGGGCTCGATGAAGATACGGCTCTTTTCGAGGCGCGCCGCTGCCTTTCGTGCGGCAATTGCTTCGAATGCGACAACTGCTACGGCGTGTGCCCCGACAACGCGGTGATCAAGCTCGGGCCGGGGAAACGTTTCGAATTCAACTACGATTACTGCAAAGGCTGCGGCATCTGCGTCGCGGAGTGCCCATGCGGTGCGATCGAAATGATTCCGGAGACGATTTGATCCTCCACCGCCCGCGATCGATGACCGGCGCCTTCCCGTTTGGACTGGATGCCAAAGCCTCGTTGCCCGTCCCAGCCTACCTGAAGGAATTCTACTGGTGGGCGTACGTCCATCCCTGGGCGGTGCGCACGTTCGAACGCGACTGGCTGGTCAATCTGATTCTGTTCGGGAATTACGCGCGGCTACGCGATGCAGCGCTCGCTGAAATCGGTCTGCCGGCCACCGGACGCACATTGCAGATCGCGTGCGTGTACGGTGACCTGACCGTGCGCTTGAGTAAACAGATTGCAGAAGACGGGGCGCTGGACGTCGTCGACGTCATGCCTATCCAGCTGCAGAATCTCGCGCGCAAGCTGCCTCGCGATTCCAGGGCCCGCCTGCTTCATCGCGACTCGGCTGCTCTCGGGATACCGGATGCGACGTACGACCAGGTATTGATCTTCTTTCTGCTGCACGAGCAGCCGTTGGCGGTTCGGCGCCGCACGCTCGCGGAAGCGATCCGCGTCGTTAAGCCCGGCGGCAAGATCGTCCTGGTCGACTATCACCGACCGCATGGCTGGTGGTCCCCGCTGCGGCGGGCAATGCGTGCGCTGTTGCGCCGTCTCGAGCCGTTTGCGATGGACCTGTGGCAAAGCGAGATCGCCGAGTTTTTGCCGGCGGGGATCCGGCTGGGGCCGAGTCGCAAGGAAACCTCCTTCGGCGGCCTCTACCAGAAAGTTGTTCTCACCCGGTAAGCGGCCAAGGCTGGGGAAGCCCGATGTCCGAAGGATTACCCCGAGTGTCTCTTTTGTGCCCCACCGCAACGCCCCGGATTTGATCCAAGTCAAACAAGTGATCGGCGGTACGGGTTCCTTGACCTGAGTCAATCGAGAATCTCGATGACCATGACAAATTGCGCCATGAGCCCGCAACAGAACCCGCTAAGAGTGGTAACAGCCGGCTGCGGTGTCGGGCCCGGCGAAACACGAATCGTGCCAAAGTCCCCGCGAAGCACGCTTGTTGCTTGGGCGCAACACAAATCCGCTCGTTTTCACTGTTCGCTTGCGTACCATGGCGGGAACGCGCAGCCTATGTTCGAAACCGTACATTTTCAGGCGGCCAGCCGGAAGCGACAGTTTGCCGGATTTCTACATTGCCGCATCGCGCCCGTACCAAATTTGAACTGAGAGCGCCCGCAGGCAGGAGCGCCATTCGTTACGCAGTAGTCGGTTGAGGGAGAAAAATATGCTGCCCGTTCACAAAATCGCGGCCTTCGGCGCGTTGATCGGATTGTTTCTCGCGGGGACGGTGGCAGCAGCCGACAATCCGCCGCCGGCGGACATGGCGGCCAAGAATGAGGCTGCCCAAAAGGCCTTGGCGAAGGACGCCGTCTGCACCACCTGCCACAACGAAAGCTGGCGCGTACCGGTTCTTTCGATCTATCAGACGCGGCACGGCAACCGCGCGGATCCCAAGGCACCAAACTGCCAGTCATGCCACGGCGAAAGTACTGGACACCAAAAGGATCCGGCCGGCGTGCATCCGGAAGTCGTCTTCGACGTCAAATCGAAAAACGTATCGTCGGCTCAAGACCGGAATAGCACCTGCCTCGGCTGCCACAAGACCGGTCTTCGCATGCACTGGGCTGGTAGCGAACACGAAACCCGAGACGTGTCCTGCAGCAATTGTCATACGGTTCACATCCCCAACGACCCGGTGTTGGCGAAGGCCACCCAGCCCGAGGTTTGCTACGCATGTCACAAGACGCAGCGCGCGCAAACGCACCGGATCTCGACCCATCCGATCCTCGCCGGCAAGATGGCATGCTCGGACTGCCACAATCCGCATGGCTCGACCGGACCCGAAGCTGCTGGTCAAGAACTCGGTCAACGAGACCTGCTACACCTGTCACGCCGAGAAGCGCGGTCCCTTCCTTTGGGAGCATGCCCCGGCCGTCGATGACTGCACCAACTGCCATACGCCGCACGGCTCGACCAATGCCCCGCTGCTGAAGGCGCGCGTGCCCTGGCTATGTCAGGAATGCCATAGCGGCGACCACGGTGCCGCGATCAACAGCGGCGCGAACCTGCCCAACGGCAACGCGACGACGATCAACGGCATGCAGCCGCTGGCGAATCAGAGCCCGCGCACCCAGATGAACGCGCGTGCCTGCCTCAACTGCCACGTGCTGGTCCACGGCTCCAACCATCCAGCCGGCGCGAAGTTCCAGCGATAGAGAATCGGAGAGCATGACATGAAGACCAAGAACGAAAGTTTTGCGGTCCGCGCGTCGGTCGTCGCCGTGCAATCAGCGCTGGTGGCCCTGGCGGTGATGTCGGCAGCGCAGGCAGCCGAGGCCGACGATGCCGTGCGTCGACTGACCCGGCCTACCAACGTGATCGAGGTCGGCGCGGGCTATGTGAGCGATGATTCGGCCAAGTTCGGCGAGTACAACGGCCTTTCCAACAAGGGTATCTACGGCATCTTCAATTTCGACGTACGGGGCGGCGGAGATTACGGCAGCGGTGACGCGACGCGGTGGCGCGCAACCGGCACGGATCTGGGCCTTGAAACGCGGGACATCCATCTCGACTTCGGACAGCAGGGAAAATTTCGGATCGACGTAAACTACGATGAGCTGAGGCGGGAACGCTCGGACAGCTTCCAGACTCCTTACATCGGGGCCGGCTCCAATCTGCTGACGCTGCCTTCGAACTGGCTCAAGCCGTTCGTCCCGCAAGTAAGCGGCAGCGCCATCAATTTCCGCTCGCTGTCGCCGACGACCGGGCTCGCCCCCTCGAACGTCGGCGGCGTGGTTACGCCGCCGACCGCCGCGCAGCAGGCGACCGTCAACAACATCATTGCAACCGACGTCCCTGACTTCCAGAACGTCGACCTCAGCACCAAACGAAAGGCCCTCGACGCGCGGAATCAGCTATAACATCAACTCGCGTTGGGAGTTCAAGGCCAGTACGCAAGCACGAAAAGAAGGACGGCCTGAAGCCGATGGGCGCCGTGACCTCGCAGGTCAGCGAATACGCCACCATCATCCCCGACCTTATCGACCAGACGACCGACCAGTACAACGTGAGCCTGACCTATACCGGGGATTCGTCCTTCTTTCAGGTGGCCTATTACGGGTCGGTCTACCATAACGACGTTTCGTCGATGACCTGGCAGGACGCGAACGATCCGACCAAGACCGCGACGTTGAGCAGCGCGCCGAGCAACAGCTTCCATCAGATCCTGCTCACGGGCGGCTACAATTTCTCGCCGACGACTAAGCTGGTCTTGAATGGTTCGTACGGGCGCAACACGCAGAACGATCAATTCGTCACCGCCGGACAGAACAACCAGTTTCCGCTGGGCTTGCCGGTGTCCTCGCTGGATGGCAAGGTCGTCGACCACGGCGTTCAACGCCAAGCTCACCGCCCAACCGGTCAAGGACTTGAACCTCATCGCCGGCTACAAGTACGACGACCGCGACAATCAGCACTCCCGGTCAACACTTATTTCTTCCAGGATGCGAACGAAGCCAGAGCCGCCGGGGCTTCTGCGTTCAATGCCGCGCTCGGCCTGCCGGCGAACACGCTGGGCAGTAACATCAACATCTACGCCAATCGGCCGTATAGCAAGCAGGTCAACCAGTTCGACGTCGACGCCGATTACGCGATCGCCAAGGGTCAGAGGCTCCAGGCTGGCTACGAATACCAGCAGATCGAGCGCAAGTGCGATGGCTCGTGGATCAACTGCGCTGATGCGCCCAAGACCCGCGAAAACACGCTCCGGGCCGAATGGCGCGCCAACGTGGTCGAGAACCTGAGCGGCCGACTCGCGTATGCGTATTCCGAGCGCCGCGTGAACTACGACGAGAACGCTTTTCTGGCGCTGGTCCCGATGGCCAATGTGGTCCCCGCAGGCGGGGCGACGATCAGTGCTTATCAATACCTGCAGCAGACCGGGCTTGACCGGCTTCGGCCCGGTCGCCGGCTTCCCGGCTCAACTCCGCTCACCGGCAACGCCGCGATCTTCTCGCCCAACAACAACATCCTTCCGCAGGCGCTGTACGGCAGCCGCAACAACATCAACGAAGAAGTCGGCATGAGAAGGTTCAACATGGCCGACCGCAATCGCAACAAGGTGCGCGGCTCGGTCAACTGGGACGCGAGCGACAAGCTCTCGTTGCAGGGTGGCTTGGATTACAACAAGGACGACTACGACAATTCGGTCTACGGCCTGAAGAATGCGGAGAGCTTCGCGCTGAACCTCGAGGGAAGTTATGCGGTCAGCAGCGACTTCGTGGCGCAGGCGTTTTACACGCACGAGGACATCAAGTCGCAGAGCGCAGGCATTTCGTATGCCGCCAACAGCAACACCGCGTTTGTCGGCCAGGCCGGTAACACGATCGTGTCCGGCGGCTGTTTTTCGACCGTGGTGGACAAGAACTCCAATGCCAAGATCGATCCTTGCTCCAACTGGTCCACCGACATGCGCGACAAGGTGGATACTTTCGGCGCCGGCTTCAAGTACAAGAATCTGATGGGAGGCAGGCTGGAAGTTGGTGGCGATCTCGTCTACACCCATGCGCGGACCGACATCGGGGTTGCGGGCGGCTCGTATGTCAACAACCCCTTCGCGCTGGCGGCACCCGTACCTGCGCTCGCTCCGGGAGTGCCGGCAGTGTTCTTCATTCCGGCTGCCAACATGCCTACGGCCGAGACCAAGACGATCGAGTTGCGGTTGGGCGGCCAGTACGCGATCGACAAGGCGTCGGCGGTTCGGGTGCTGTACTGGTACCAGCACCTGCGGTCCAACGACTATGTCTACGACGGCATGCAGTTCGGCACGCTTACCAACGTGATCCCGACCAACGAGCAGCCGTTCAACTACAACGTGCATGTAGTCGGCGTCACCTACATCTACCGTTGGCAGTAAGACGGCCGGCATTCCCGGCCGCGAAGAATAGCGGGGGCGAAAGTCTGCCTCCGCTTTTTTTCGTCATATGCTCGCGCAGCACCTCTTGCCGAACCTCGCACGTTGATCTGCGTCAACCCATCGCGCTCTGGCAGAGAGCAAAGTATCGGCAGCGAAGACGCGGACTTTTCGGCAGTCGACGAGATCGGTCCGAGGACACCTGCAAGACAAACGCATGCCCAAACACATCAGCCGGCTCATCATCCTCATGGTGGCCTTCGGAGCAGCGGCATATGCGGCCAAGGTCTATTTCACCGCGGATTCGTTCTACGTTTACGGTCATTACCGCGGCAATTCAGTCGCCGAAATCGCATCCGACAAGCCGAAGTACAAGGGCTCGGAATACTGTCAGCCATGCCACGCCGAGCGGTACGCCGAGTGGTCGAAAGGCGTGCACCACAGCGTTGATGTCGGCAAGGTCGTTCAATGCGAAGTCTGCCATCAAGCCGCCGGAGGCAGGGACGCCGGCGGCATGTTCCAGCATGTAGCCACCGGCACGGATCACCCGGCGAGCGGCAAGCTTCCGGTTCCATCCGACAGTCTGAAGCTGTGCCCGCTTTGCCACGAGAAAATGCCCGGCAGGCCGGCAGAGCAGCGGCAAATCGACATCGCGACACACGCCGGAACGCAGCAGTGCACCGCCTGCCATAATCCGCATTCGCCCAAGATGATCGCGGTTGCCGGCGCGACCGCCGCGCAGGCGGGCGATGCGGCGACGGGAAAGTCCGCGATCTGCGCGGGCTGTCACGGCGGCGACGGCATCAGCGTCAACCCGATATGGCCCAACCTCGCCGGACAGCACGGCGCGTATCTGATCGACGCGCTCAAGGCGTACCGGACCGGCGCACGGCAGAACGTCATGATGTCCGCAACCGCCAAGGGCTTGAGCGACGCCGACATCCAGAACCTAGCCGATCATTACGCAGCCATGAAGCACAAGGTCGCCGGCTCGGCTACGGAGCCGCCTAACGCGGCTGCGGGCAAGGCAAAGGCCGCTGCTTGCGCCGCCTGCCACGGTGAGAACGGCGTCAGCTCCAATCCGGCGTGGCCGAGCCTTGCTGGACAGCAAAAGGATTATCTCGTCGGCGCGTTGAAGGCCTATCAGGAAGGCGCTCGGAAAAGCGAAATCATGGCCGGGATGGCCAAAGGCCTGAGCAACGCCGATATTGACGCGTTGGCGGAGTATTACTCGAGCGTGGCCATCCGTTGAGCCGACGCCATGGCGATTCGGCGAGGAGCTCCCGCAAAATGAAAAAACGATCGTATCCCCCCCAAGAAACGCGTCGCGAGTTTCTGCGCTTCGTCGGAAGCGCCGTGGCGTGCGCCGGAACCGCCGCGGCGGCCAAGGCTCTGGTGCCCGAGGCGGAAGCCGCAACCGACCGTGCGTCGCCGCCCTCGCCGGCCATTCCCGGCTACGACTGGACGCAACATCGCTGGGGATTCGGCGTCGACGCGACCAAATGCATCGGGTGCCTTCGTTGCGTGGAAGCGTGCAAGCGGGAGAACGACGTCGCCGGGGACGCGCATCATTTCCGGACCTGGGTGGAGCGGTATGTCTATCTGGAAGGCGAGGACAAGCCGCACATCGACAGCCACCACGACCCGGTGAACATCGAAGCCTCGGGATCGGAACGAGAATACCGTTTCGCCAATCGCTACAAGGACGCGAAGGTCGAAAAGGCCTTCTTCGTGCCCAAGCTATGCAACCACTGCACCCATCCGGCGTGCGTACAGGTCTGCCCTACCGGCGCAACTTACCGAACCGACGATGGCGTCGTGCTCATCGATCATGCCTATTGCATAGGGTGCCAATATTGCGTGCAGGCTTGTCCCTACGGCGTGCGTTTCTTCAACGAGCGCAAGCGCGTCTCGGACAAATGCACATGGTGCTATCACCGGATCACCAAGGGCTTGCAGCCCGCGTGCGTCGAGGTTTGTCCGGTCGGTGCACGCATCTTCGGGGACCTGAAAGACAAGCAGAGCCCGATCAGCCAATTCATCCGCGACAACCGCACCTATGTCCTCCGGCCCGAGTCCGGCAATGCTCCGAACGTCTACTACGTCGGCATCGACAAGGACGTCGTCTGATGGACAGCCTTCTTTGAGGTCATGCCGTTCATCGGCTACGTCTATCCGAACGAGACGGTCATTGCCTGGTCGGTGCTGATCGTCGTCTACCCGTACCTTACCGGCCTGGTCGCGGGCGCTTTCACCGTGTCGAGCCTGTACCAGGTATTCGGCATGCAACGATTCAAGCCCGTCGCGCACCTGGCCCTGCTCACCTCGCTTTGCTGCATGCTGGTCGTCCCGACGCCGTTACTGCTGCATCTCGGTCATCCAGAGCGCGCATTCAATGCCGTGATCACGCCGCATACGACGTCCGCTTTTGCGATCTTTGGCTATGCGGCCGGGTTTTACGCCATCTTGCTGATGCTGGAAAACTGGTTCGTGTTTCGCCCTTACATCGTGCAGCAGGCCCAACGAAGGAAAGGGCCTCTCGGGTGGTTCTATCGCGTGTTGTCGCTCGGGTCCTACGATGTTTCCGACAAAGCGATGCGGTACGACCGGAAATGGATCTTCGCGCTGGCCGTTATCGGCATACCTGCAGCGCACGGGCTGCACGGCTACGTGGGATTTGTCTTCGGTTCGCTCAAGTCGCGCGAATGGTGGTCGTCCGATCTCATGCCCGCGGTCTTTCTGTTCTCGGCGATCATTTCCGGCACCGCACTATTGATCGTGCTCTACGTCGTCACGTGCCGGCTGCGCAAGGTCCCGATCGATCTGCGTTGCCTGAAAGGTATGGCGTTAACGCTGTG
This sequence comes from uncultured beta proteobacterium, assembly GCA_963828595.1. Classification (GTDB taxonomy): domain Bacteria; phylum Pseudomonadota; class Gammaproteobacteria; order Burkholderiales; family Casimicrobiaceae; genus PALSA-1003. The sequence continues at coordinate 217,145 of CAWHEN010000010.1, read as the reverse complement.
GGGTTTCATGATGTTCACCCTCCTGCTGGAAGGCGTCGAATTCGCGAGTCTCGTCTACCGGGGTCGGGAGGGGATCGAAATGATCATGGAGTACGTCAAAGGTCCGCTGATCGTGCCATTCGCCATCCTTCAGTTCGGCGTGGGATCGCTGCTGCCGCTGCTGCTCCTCACGTTCATGACTTGGCGCGGCACTACCGGCAAGGCGATGGTCGCAGGCGTGCGGCTGAGCGCCTTGCTAGTCTTGTTTGCGGTACTGATGATGCGCTGGAACGTCGTCATCGGCGGACAGGAGATCGCGAAGACGGGCAAAGGTCTGCTGGAGTATCATCCGGCCATTGTTCGGCCGCGAGGGTATCTTGGCCGCGTTCGCGGTTGTGGCGGCGCCATTCGTGCTGCTATCGATCATGGTTCGGCTCTTCCCCCCCTGGGCCCACGACGCGAAAGCCGCATGAATGGCCAGGCAATGAGCGGTTTGGCAGATCGCTGCTACGCAATCATTGCGGACACCGGATTGCGAGGATCAGCCGGTGCGCGAGGCTGCATGTCTCTGCGTAATCTTTGAGGGAAGGTCGATGAAACAGAGCATCGGCGGGCCTTTTCTGTCGTGGCCTTCACGTCTGGCGCGTGCAATGGTGCGGCTATGTCGCGAGCGCCGGGGCCCAGGGCCTCGCGGGCAAGGCCGGCACTGACGATGATCTGCGCGCCGCCTACGCGAATGCCGCCGACGTTGCGGATGGCAAACGCATCGCCGAAGCGACATGCGCCGGCTGCCATGGCGCGCTCGGCATCAGCAAGCACCCGGGCGTGCCCCATCTGGCCGGTCAGCGGCCCGCCTACCTGTATCTCGAGCTCAGGGCCTATCAATCCGGCGCTCGTGCCGACAGTGCGATGGGCAATACCGTCAAGCCTCTGAACGACAGCGCGCTGGTCAAAGTGGCCGCGTACTATGCGAGCCTCGAGCCCGCCGCAACCGGCGGCCGTAGGCGGCAAAGCCGCGCTCTCGCCAAGCCCGACCCGGTCCAGGCCGGAAAGACCGCCGCTGCGGCTTGTGCCGGCTGCCACGGCGACACCGGCATCAGCAAGATCCCCGGCACGCCGAGCCTTGTCGGGCTAGACCCGAAATACCTGGTCGCCGCGATGAAGGCATACAAGAGCGGCCAGCGCAAGAACGACACGATGAAGTCGATGCTGAGCCGCGGTCGCCGATGCCGATCTCAGCAACATCGCGCTCTACTACGCGCTTGCAAAAGCCCGCAAGGGCGCCGACGCCGCGCGGGTGGCGACCAGGCGGCGGGAAAGCAGCCGCGGCGGCCTGCGCCGGGTGCCATGGCGACAAGGGCGTCAGCGGCAATCCCGCGATTCCCAGCCTGGCCGGACAGGATGCGCGATATCTTGCGTCCGCGCTGCATGCGTACAAGGACGGCGTCGCGCGGCGACGAGACGATGAACGGGTCTGGCAGCCTCGCTCGACGAGCCGTCTGCCAAGAATATGGCGGCCTTCTACGCCAATCTGCAGCCGCAGCCGACCAACGTGCGGAAGCCGCTGACGACGGCCGAATGGGCGCAGCGATGCGACCGCTGCCATGGCGTCTACGGCAACAGCACCGATCCGCGTCTGCCCGCGCTGGCAGCCCAGCGTCGTCGACTATCTGGAAAAGGTTCTGCACGCATACCGGACGGCGAGCGCAAGAGCCCGCAGATGGCGGCGATGTCCGAGGGACTGACGGAAACAGACGTCGACAATCTCTGCGGCCTACTACGCGCGCCAGAAGGCCCGTGCCGTCGTCTTCATCCCGCTGCCGTCCAAGTAGCAGCGCGACCGTGTCGCGACCGATAATCAACTTTTCAAGGAGTACATGATGAAACGCTTGCTTTTGACTATGAGTGTCCTGGCCTTGTTCGGTTTCGTCGGTGCCGCTCAAGCGGCGGGCGACGCGGCAGGCCGGCAAGGCCAAGGCCGGCGCGTGCGCCGGCTGCCATGGCGCTAACGGCGAGGGGAAAGCCCCGTACCCGGCGCTTGCGGGCAAGCCCGAAGGCCGATCTCGTGCAGGCGCTGAAGGACTATAAGTCGGGCAAGCGCGCGAACCCGATCATGAAGATCGTTCGCGAACGCCGATGAGCGACCAGGACATGGCCAACGTGGCTGCCTATTACGCTTCGCTCAAGGGCAAGTGACAGGGGCTCGACTTCCATTCGACAGCCGCACCGACCTTGAGCGCGCGAGCTGCGGCCTCGAACCGCGTCTGAGCGCCTGCGAACAGAGGAACCCACCATGAGCGACGCCCCGCTGCACCGGCTGTATCGTCATTATTCCGAGCTGCCGTACAGCCAGCGCGTGCTGTATACGATGACGCTGCTCGTGCTCGGGCTGGGTTACCTGTTCGCCTTGATCTACCTGTTTCACACGTACGCCGGCCGGGCCGGCGGCAACCCGATGATGCTGTCGTACAACGACATCCTTACCGCTTACACCGGCAGCGGCAAAGGATCGCGCCTCGAATCGGCGCTGCGCGGGCCGATGTCGACGATGCTGCCACACGACGATGCGAATATGCTGATTGCGTGGGTGCATGACGGCGCCGATCGCGCGAAATACGACACCGATATCAAGCCCCTGCTCGACCAGCGCTGCATGGCCTGCCACGACGGCAGCAACCCGCATATTCCGAACCTGAACGGCTACGACAACCTCAAGAAGGTGACCGAGCAGGACACCGGCGAAGATGTTTTCACGCTGGTGCGCGTCTCGCATATCCACCTGTTCGGACTGACGTTCATCTTCTTCATCATGGGCCTGATGTACAGCCACGCCTACGTGCGGCCAGTATGGTTCAAGTGCACGGTCGTGGCGCTGCCATTCGTCGCCGTGATCCTCGACATCAGCTCCTGGTACCTCACCAAGCTGTATCATCCTTTCGCCTGGGTCGTGATGTTGGCTGGCGGCCTGATGGGCATGTGCTTTGCGTTCATGTGGGTGGTGACGATGTATCAGCTATGGTTCTCCCCGCCGCCTCCGGCCGTCATGCAACAGAGTGGACGGCGAAAATATTCCGAATGTCGGCTGACGCCGCTTGATCCGAAGGCGCGGTTATCATAGGATTGCCCATGACAGAGAAGATTGGCACGAAGATGCGGCTCCACTCTTGCGGAAGCCCCAGGCGCGGGTCGCGATGCATGTCATCGCCGCACTGGCGGCTTGCTCGCGGCCCAAGGTGCCGCAGCGCAGAATCCCGAGCGCAGCGGCAAAGAAGTCGTCGACAGCGTCTGCATTGCGTGCCACGGCACTGGCGCGCACGGCGCACCGAAGATCGGCAACAAAAAAGCCTGGTCCAAGCTCGCGTCACGCGGTCTGACCGGCCTGTCCAAGAGCGCACTCAAAGGCATTCGGCAGATGCCGCCGCATGGCGGCAACCCTTCGCTCTCGGATACCGAGATCGAACGCGCGATCACGTACATGGTCAACCAGTCCGGCGGGCACTGGACCGAGCCCGTCAGCCGCACGACCAAGGCCCCGGAGCGTAGCGGCGAGCAGATCGTCCAGATGCAGTGCGTCGAAATGTCACCGAGAGGGTGTCGGCGGCGCGCCGAAGATCGGCGATCGGAGCGCGTGGATCCCACGGTTCAAGCCAGGGCTCGATGTCGTCGTCCGCTCGGCCATCAACGGCCATGGCGGCATGCCCGCCCGCGGCGGCATGGCCAATCTCACCGACGCCGAGTTGCGCAGCGCGATAATCTACATGTTCAACAAGGGTACGGTTCCACCGAAGGCGCCTTGCTTATCGAATCAGATAGCCCGGAAAATGCGAGCTGCAAGCCATGACATGCGTGATGGCTTCCCTGATCGTACTGGTCCCCCGAGCGATATGACTCGAAAAAGTGCGTTGAGCCTTCCGACCCGCTCGTCCATCGCGTTCACCGCCTGCAGACCAATCGATACGCCGTAGTTGGTAAAGGCGAACTTGACCTCGGTCAGCCCGGGCTCGCGACAGAAATAGCCCCGCTCGACCCACATCCGATCGAGCATGCCCAGACAACGCGGCCTTTGTTTCCGTGCCCAGGCTTCGTCGGGAAAGAAATGCGTCATCCAGAGCATCATCCCCAGGCCCAGATCCTGCGTGATCCAGAGATCCGCCGCCGACCGATCGATCAACACACGCATGTCGGCGATTTGCGCGCGACAGCGCCTTTTCGTCGAGCAGCCGGTACGATACAGTAGCCGTCGAAGGCGTCGAGCGCGCCAAACCCGTAGCCGGGATACGGAGCGCTGAAATCCTCTTTCATCTTCCAGATGACGCCGCGCCCGGGCACGACAAACGCATCGTGGATCTGGCGGACGAGATCGATGCCCTTTTGGGCGTAGTCCGGAACATGCCGGCCGAGCACCGCGAGCGCATACAGCCACATCGCGAGATAGTGAAAATACTGGCCGTCGCGATCAGGCGCTTCGCCGATGCGAATTCCTCGCTCTCGGCCCAGCACGCGGTCGACTTCGGCGACGACCCATTCCGCCTGGTCGAGGATAGCGGCGCTCTCCCGATTCGGCGTACAGCGAGACGAGCAAGATCGACCCCGAACGCATCGGTCCAGAGATACCGCTGCCCATTCGGCCAGATGCGTTCCGCGCGCATCCAATCGAGCTTGGCCAGGACGTATCTCGTGTCCTTGCACGCGGTCATCGCCTGCCTCAAAGACCGAACGGATAGGTATCCGGAAGGCCCTCGAGCTCCTCGGTTTCGAGCGGCGTCACCGCAGCTGGTTTCGTCGAACCAGATGTATTCGTCGAACTGCCGCGGCAGGCGCGCCTGGAAATAGTGGCTTTGCAGCTCGGTTTCCGGCCGATAGATGACGCCGATTGCGCGTTCGAGCCGCGGCTGTCCCAGGCCCGCGGCGAGCGCCGCCGGCATTGGCGAGCGCAGGCTCAACAGGAACCGTCCGGACGCCGGCTTCGTGACAGAGCTTCTCGTAGCTGTCGGGCAGCGCCGGGACGCACGGCCTTGATCTCCATCGGACCGTCCCATTCGGTGGCCGCCGCAACCGTGCCGGTATTCGTGCCGAATCCGATCGAATACGCGCCGTTGCCGAATTCCTGCCGGCACAGGCGGCCGATGTTGTATTCGCCGCGCGACGCCATCTCCGTCGCGCCCGAATCGCCGACGTGCGAATTGTGGGCCCAGACGATCGCCCTGCTGTCGGGCCCGTGAAAGCCGAGCAGTGTCTTCAGCGTCTCGAACATATGGCTGTCGCGCAGATTCCATGATGCGCGCGAGCCGTAATACATGATCCGGTAATAGCGCTCGGCATTGGCCACCAGGCGCGCGTTCTGGACGGCATCGAGGAATCGCGCGCCATCGTGCTCGGCGTAGGTCCGGCGCTTCTGCATCAGATCGGTGAGCATCGATACGACCTCGCCCTCGCAGCTCTGGTAGCTGCCGGTCAGCGCCGCGTGGCCGTAGGTCGCCGGATCCGCCTGCCATGGCGTCAGGCACCCGTAGCGCTCGCGCGCGACGCGCGCGGTGCGCGGATCGACGTCGTCCAGGTAGTCCAGGACCGAGCGTATGGAGTTGAAGAGGCTGTAAAGATCGAGGCCATGAAATGCTACTCTGCGGCCGGCTCTGCCGCATCGGCGTTGTGGCGTCGAAGCCAATCGACGAACTCGCGCACCTCGCGATTGCGCCACATCCACACGGGGAAACGGGCGAATGCCGTCCATTCGGACGGCGGCGTCTCGGCATGCCGGACATAGTGATCGATCCGCGCCGCGTCCGGCCAGTCGCCTTCGATCGCGATGAAAGAGAATCCCTTCCGTTCGATCAGCTCGCGCGAGATTCGCGCCCGCATGCGATAGAACTCGGCGGTTCCATGCGTCGCCTCGCCGAGAAGCACGACCCGCGCGTCGCCGATCCGCCGCAACAGCGGGTCCAGGTCCGCGGAATCGATCGCGTCGAACCGCTCGCATGATGCCGCGATGGCCGCAGCCAGCGTCCGGTCCGCGGTCCCGGCCGTCGGTCGATACGGCGGTTGAGCGTGATCGTCCTCCGAAGCCCAGCCTTCCTCGCCGACCAGAGGCACGAAGCGCACGTCGGCGATATCCTCGGTCTCGTATCGGTCGGCTCGACACGCGTATCACGCGAACCAATTCCTGAACGCGCCGATTCTCGCCGACGGGAATGACCAGCCTGCCCTCCGACCTTGAGCTGCGCCTTCAGCGATTCGGGCACCTCGGGGCCGCCGGCCGCGACGACGATCGCGTCGTAAGGCGCGTGCTCGGGCCAGCCGCGCGTTCCGTCGCCATGCAGCACGTGCACGTTGCGGTAGCCCAGGTCGGCAAGCGCCGCAGCGGCTTTTTCGGCGAGCTGGCCGATGCGCTCTACCGTGTAGACGCTGCGCGCGATACGCGAGAGGACTGCCGCGGCGTAGCCCGAGCCGGTGCCGATCTCGAGCACCTTCTCGCCGCCTTCGAGCGCCAATGCATCGGCCATCAGCGCAACGATGTAGGGCTGCGAGATCGTCTGGCCCTCCGCGATCGGCAACGGCGCGTCTTCGTAGGCGAATTCCCGCATCGGCTCGGGCAGAAACGCCTCCCGAGGAACGGCTCGCATCGCGTCGAGCACCAGGGCGAGTGCACGCCGCGCCTTGCGACCTGGAGGTCGACCATGTCGTTGCGAAGCCGCGCAGAATCCGTCTCGTTCATTGATCATTCCTTCGGGAAGCCTGCGCTGACCCTCCATGCGCTCCTCGCTCCAGCAAGAACCTTGTTAACGGTTTGCCAGGCGTTCACAAATCGTCCAGGTAGGTTGGCCGAGGATTGCGCATCCCATTTGACGTGCATCAATTGCCTCACGCGTGCCGGCGGCGTAGGATGGTGACGTGACGTCCCGGCATCGCGCGTCGCATGACTACTGGCTCAGGAAGCGATATCGATGAAAATGACCGTCGCCTGCGCTTACGATGCTCATTTTCTTCTGGACTGTCTATGGCTTTGTCGCCGCCGTCGTTCTGTACCGGGCTCTGCCGCCATTGCAGCTTGAGCTGCTGATGCTTCTCGGGCGGGATCGGAGCCGTGCTCGCTGGGGCCAGTCTGGTGCTTTTATGGCGCGCGCCATCGTCAACGACGTCGGTTACGAGCGGGCCTGACGAGTCTCCGGCCGACCGTTCGTGACACCGAACTGACTCGGCAGCACTGACACTGGAGGCGATAAATCAAACCATGTTCAAAAGAATTCTCGTGCCGGTCGACGGCAGCCCGCCATCCAACCTTGGCTTGCGCGAAGCTATCAAGATCGCGAAGGATCAGAAGGCGACTTTGTGTCTTCTCCATGTCATGGATCAAAGGATCGTTACTCAAGGCCTCGATGGGATGACATACGTTTCGGCTGAGTACGTCGACGAATTCCTTGCGGCGCTTCGCAAAGAAGGTAAGGCCATCCTTGCCAAGGCTGAAAAGCAAGCCAGAAAGCAGGCGGTAAAGTGTCAAACCGTGCTGGTCGAGATGATCGGGCATGCTGTCTCCGATGTGATCATCGATCAGGCGAAAAAGTGCCGCGCGGATCTGATCGTCCTGGGAACGCATGGCCGCCGCGGTCTTACCGCGCATCGTCCTGGGAAGCGATGCCGAGGGCGTCGTGCGAGCGGCGCGTGTTCCCGTACTTCTGATGCGTTCGCCGACAGCTAGACGCAAGCGCGGCCGGCGAAGCACGAAACCGTAGGCGCCAGCGTTCACAATTCGCTGCGGATGGCCACGACCGGCGTCGAGGGCTGACCACCGGCCGTATGCGCGCCCACTGGTGCCAGGGCGCTACCTCTTCAGGCTCAGAATGTACCGGGCCATGGTCAGAGCATCGGTGTGCGAGATTTCCGGATGCGGCGGCATATGCCACGGGCCACTGCCATGTGCACCTTTGCGCACGGTAGCTGCAACGACCTCGACAGCACCCGACTTGTCTTGATACTTCGCGGCCACGTCGACATACGCAGGACCGGTCTTGGTTTCGCGATCCGCATGGCACAAGTAGCAGTGGTTCTGCTGCAACAGCGTTTGCGGCGATTGCGGCGTTTGAGCTTGTGCGCAGCAAGCAGCGCAATATCGCGGCGATGAAGGCCGTCGACCCGCGTCCCGCTGGCTTTGCCGGAGCGAGTCAACGCTGCCACTTGGCGTGAGCCACGTATTCGTCGTGGCCGTAGTCGACCTTGAATTCGCCCTGGTAGAATACGAATGGTGAAGTGCTTCGGCGATCCTGGCCATGACGGTACTCCTAAAACGTTGCAGGGCGGCTTTTCCCCAGTTCCTCCAACCGGAAGCGGGGCGTGTGCATCCAAATCCGATGATAGTCTCAGGAGGCCGATTGGCGTTGATCTTGGTCAAGCCGGCAACGCTAGCCCCGCTCTAGACTCATCTCCTATACCCAGCGGCCCGGCCGCTGTCGAGTTGACGAATGCGTGATCCACCCCTGCTGCGATCCATTATGAGCCGCGACCCAAGCCACCACCAGGGACTAACTTCCGCGGAAGCCGCACGGCGACTGCACGGCGGATATAACGAACTGCCTTCCGCCAAGCCGCGCGGCCTGTTGTCGATTGCATGGGAAGTCGTGCGCGAGCCGATGTTCCTGCTGCTCATCGGCGCGTCGGTGATCTATCTGTTTCTGGGCGACATGCGGGAGGCGCTGGTCCTATTCGCCTCGGTGTTTGTTGTGATGGGAATCACCTTCCACCAGGAACGTAAAACCGAGCGTGCGGTCGAGGCTCTCCGCGAACTCGCAAGTCCTCGCGCGCAGGTGTTGCGCGACGCAAAGTGGCAGTCAATCGCAGCGCGAGAAGTGGTCGTTGGCGATCTGGTTCGCATAAGGGAGGGCGATCGGGTGCCCGCCGACGCGATTCTGCTCAGCGCAGACAACCTGGTGGCCGACGAATCGCTGCTCACCGGCGAATCGGTTCCGGTGCGCAAGCGCGCGAGCCATGTACCAACGCCATGGGCCCGGCCCGGTGGCGACGACTTGCCATTTGCCTATTCGGGAACGCTGCTTACCGCCGGTCAGGGGCTGGCGCGTGTCGCCGCAACCGGCGTTCAGACCGAAATCGGGAAAATAGGCAAGGCTTTGCAGACCGTCGTGCCGGAACCGAGCTCTATCCAGCGTGAAACCCGACATGCCGTGTTGATCTTTGCCGCGGCCGGCATGGCACTTTGCGTTCTCGTTACGGTTATCTACGCACTCACGCGCGGAGACTGGCTCAACGGATTGCTTGCCGGGGTTACGCTGGCCATGGCGAATCTTCCTGAAGAATTCCCGGTCGTGCTCACCGTATTCCTGGCGCTCGGCGCCTGGCGGATTTCGCAGAAAGGCGTGCTGACGCGGCGCGCGCCGGCGATCGAGACGCTGGGTGCCACTACGGTGCTTTGCGTCGACAAGACTGGCACGCTGACGCAGAACCGCATGGCCGTTCGCCGTCTCTGGGTACGCGGCAAAGAAGTTGATTTGCAAAGTCGGCGGCCGAGTTGCCCTCGTCGATCTGCTCGAGTTTGCGGTATTGGCGAGCGAGCGCGAGCCGTTCGACCCGATGGAAAAGGCCTATCACCAATTGTTCCGGGATCGCTTCCCGGCCGCAGCCGCGAAGCTCGACGCCCGGGAACCAGCGCACAGCTATCCGCTTTCGCCGGACCAGCTGTCGGTCGCCTACATCTGGAAGATGGAAGATGGCGATGCGCACGTAGTTGCGGCCAAGGGCGCTCCGGAAGCGATCATGCGTCTCTGCACACTCGATGCTGGCGAACGTACGGCAATCGAGTCGCAGGTCACCGCGATGGCCGCCGATGGCCTTCGCGTGCTTGCCATCGCAAAGGCACGCTTCCGCTGCCTCGCGACAGCCGATCGTGGCCTGCGTCGCAGCACGGCCTCGGGCTGCAATTCCTCGGCCTGACGGGGCTCGCAGATCCGGTTCGTCCTGCGGTGCCCGCGGCCCTGCGGGAATGCCACCAGGCGGGTATCCGTGTCGTGATGATTACCGGTGATTACGCCGGCACCGCGCAGGCCATCGCGCGGCAGATCGGCATTGCCCATCCGGAAAACGTCATAACCGGGCAACAGCTCGACACGATGAGCGATCGCCAATTGCGCGACTGTGTGGCGGCGACCAACATTTTCGCGCGCGTCGTACCGGAGCAGAAACTGCGTCTGGTGCAAGCACTCAAGGCGAGCCAGGAAATCGTTGCCATGACGGGGGACGGTGTCAACGATGCGCCCGCGCTGAAGGCGGCGCATATCGGCGTCGCGATGGGTCAGCGCGGATCGGATGTCGCTCGCGAAGCCGCTTCGCTGGTGTTGCTCGACGACGATTTCACCTCAATGGTCGCGGCGATCCGGCTCGGACGGCGCATATTCGACAATATCCAGAAGGCGATGTTGTACATCGTTGCCGTCCACGTCCCGACCGCCGGAATGGCTCTGTTGCCGTTGCTGTTCGGCTGGCCACTGGTGTTCTATCCGGTGCATATCGTGTTCCTGGAGTTCGTCATCGACCCGGCATGCTCGATCGCCTTCGAGGCAGAGCCTGCGGAGCGGAATGTGATGCACCGGCCGCCGCGTCCGGCATCTTCACGCTTGTTCGATGGTTGGATGGTTGCCATAGCGATCCTCGAAGGCGTTGCGATATTGGTGGCGGTGGCGTTGCTGTACGCAGTGGTTCTCGCCGGCGGCGTCCCGGAGCGCGAGGCGCGCGCAATGGCTTTTGCCGCGGTTGTAATCGGCAACGTCGGGCTGATCCTTGCCAACCGCTCGCGACACGTAACGCTCGCCGAAACCTTGCGGCGGCCCAACCCCGCCCTGTGGTGGGTTATCGCAGGTGCGCTCCTTGGCCTCGGGTTTGCATTGTATCTACCGCCGATGCGCGAGATCTTCCGGCTCGCACCGCTGAGCCCGCTGCAATTACTGGCGAGCGCGGCCGTCGCGTCGGCCAGCTTCGCTGCGCTGGCTTTGTGTCACGCAATCCATCGACACGTGAGACCGCGCGGCAAAGCTCACCCGCCGCGTTATGTGAATTGATCCCGTAGCTCGCCGCTCGGTTGCCGTCAGGTCTTGTGGGTTGACCCAGATCAAGGAACCGATCGACGAATGAGCTGAAACTATTGGCAGGCGAAAGCAGTTTCCTTCGACCCAAGCGACCGAACAATCCACGCAATGGACGAAAACCTGATACTGGCAATAATACTATTCGCGGCCGCGCTGATCGCCACCTGGGCCATCGCTCTGGCTGTTTTGGTTGGCTTGCCCCATGACTATCTTTGCGCCTCCCGGCCGTGTCCTGCGCAAGGCGCGCGGGGCTTGCTTGACACGACCGGCCTCGTCTTGAAGAACGTGCTCGGGTCCGTCCTGATCGTGGTCGGGGCAATTCTTGCCGTACCGCTGATTCCAGGGCCGGGCTTGCTTATCTCCGTCGCTGGCCTGTTGCTTCTTGATTTTCCAGGCAAGGCCGGTATGCTACGCAAGCTCCTGAATAAGCCGATCGTTTTGCGACCGATCAATCGGTTGCGCCGTGCATTCGCGCGAGCACCTTTGCTGGTCGATTGAACAGGCGCGTCGGATCGGGTGCGTCCCGCAAGACCCGGAGTACACAATGCTGAAAGTTCTCCTTCCCGTCGACGGATCCAAGAGCGCCGTGCGTGCCACAAAGGCGCTGGTCAAGACCTTGGCCTGGTATAAAAGCAGCCCTCAAATCGATCTGCTTGCGGTGCATCTGCCGGTGCCGCGGCTTCACAATATGGGCCTCGTCGTCAGCAAGCAGATGCTCGAACGCTATTACGCCGAAGAATCCGCGGTAATGCTGGCGCCGAGCGAGAAGATTCTCGAAGCAGCCAAAGTGAAATACACGGTTCACACTGCCGTCGGATCGATCGCTGAAACCATTATTGATCAAGCGAAGCAATCCGACAGCGACATGATCTGCATGGGAACGCGCGGCATGACCGCGCTTGGCAGCATGGCATTGGGGTCAGTCGCCACCAGAGTGCTGCACCTGGCGGGCATCCCGGTCATGCTTATCCACTGAAACTATCAAGCCGGCTCGTTAGCCACACTTGTCCATGAAGAAATGGCCGAGCGAGCCGCGCACCGCTACGCGCGTCGAACTTTATACGACGTGAACCTAGGCGCGATCGCCGCAGACCACGACTCGGTCAGGAAAGACATCGGCAGATTTTTGACCAGCGTAGCATCGACGCAGCCGTCAGCGCGAAATTCCTGCAAAACGTAATTGCGGATTCCCAGCTCGCTGAGGTCCTTGGCCAGGCGCTCGAGCCCGGACGAATCATGCTGGCGCGGATGGACGGTCGTCCGGAACTCGTGAGCCACGCCACTGCCAAGCAATAGCATCGCGCTCGCCAGAGCCTGGTCGCCACTGCCTCGAACGGCCGTGATCCGCGGTACTCGGCGAACGGCGCCTTGATGTCGAAACCCACCCAGTCAACGAGTGGGAGCACTTCCGCGAACCGTTGCGGGTAGGCGCCTCCGGTATGCAGTCGCGATCCTGAAGCCCATGCGCCTCACCGTCGCGCATTGCGTCCGCGAGCCCGCTCTGCGCCAGCGGCTCGCCACCCGAAAACACGACGGCATCCAGCAGTCCCCGCCGCCGCTGCAGAAATGACAACACGTCGTTCCATGCGATCTGTCCTGCTCCCTTGGCCGGCAGCAGATGCGGGTTGTGGCAATACCCGCAGCGCCATGGGCAACCCTGGCAGAACACGACCGCCGACAGATGATTCGGATAATCGGTCGTCGATAGGGGCGTCAATCCACCGACCACCAACGGCCGCGCCGCGCGGGGCATCGGCGATCAGCGCTAATCGCGGTCATCGAGACGCGCTCGCGCCTCGCGGAAGAACCGCCGCTCGCGATGCTCGCCCTTTTTGCCGATGTTGAACGATGCGACGGGGCGATGGTAGCCCATGACGCGCGTCCAAACTTCACACGGCTGGCGCTCGTCGTCGGTCAGTGCAATGCTGAGGTGCGCGGTCTCGACCATCGAGTTCATTGCTCTCCTCCGTGTGCACGAACTACAGCATGCACGGGAAGATCATTTTCCGGTGGGTGCGAATTGGGACCTTCATGCAGTCTCCATCTCGCTGGCGTTTTTTCGCGAGCAGCTCGACGTCGCACTTCGGACAGAAGCGGTGCTCGCCTTCGATGTAGCCGTGCTTCGGGCAGATCGAAAAGGTCGGCGTGATCGTGATGTAGGGCAAGCCGAACCGCTCGAGCGCCCGCCGCACCAGCTTCTTGCAGGCGTCGGGACTGGAGATCCGCTCGCTCATGTAGAGGTGCAGCACCGTGCCGCCGGTGTACTTTTTCTGCAAAGGCTCCTGCCGCTCCAGCGCCTCGAAAGGATCGTCGGTGAAACCGACCGGCAGTTGCGACGAGTTGGTGTAGTACGGCATCGCCTCGGTCCCGGCCTGCAGGATGCCCGGGTAGCGCTTGCGGTCCTCCTTGGCGAAACGATAGGTCGTGCCCTCGGCCGGCGTCGCCTCCAGGTTGTACATGTGTCCGGTCTCCTCCTGGAAAGCGACGATGCGGCGCGCGGATATGGTCCAGCAGGCGCAACGCGAGCGCGTTGCCCGCCGTCGTCGTGATGTCGTCGCGTCGCGAGTGAAATTGCGGATCATTTCGTTGATGCCGTTGACGCCGATCGTCGAGAAGTGATTGCGCAGCGTTCCCAGATAGCGCTTAGTGTACGGGAAAGAGTCCGCCGTCGATGTGGCGCTGGATCACCTTCCGCTTGACTTCCAGGCTCTGCTTGGCGAGCTCGAGCAGCTCGTCGACGCGGCCGAGCAGAGCCTGGCTCGTCGCCGCGGTACAGATAGCCGAGACGGGCGCAGTTCAGCGTCACGACGCCGACCGAGCCCGTTTGCTCGGCCGAGCCGAACAGGCCGTTGCCTCGCTTCAGAAGCTCGCGCAAATCGAGCTGCAGGCGGCAGCACATCGATCGGATCATGTTCGGCTTCAGTTCCGAATTGATGAAGTTCTGGAAATACGGCAGCCCGTACTTCGCCGTCATCGCGAACAAGCGCCTCGGTGTTCGGATGATCCCAGTCGAAGTCCGGCGTGATGTTGTAGGTCGGGATCGGGAAACGTGAAGACGCGCCCCTTGGCATCGCCGGCGGTCATCACCTCGATGTAGGCGCGATTGATCATGTCCATCTCGGCCTGCAGGTCGCCGTAGGCAAACGGCATCTCCGCGCCGGCGATCACCGGGATCTGAGCGCGCAGGTCTTCCGGGCAGACCCAGTCGAAGGTCAGATTGGTGAACGGCGTCTGCGTGCCCCAGCGCGACGGAACGTTGAGGTTGTAGATCAGCTCCTGGATGCACTGTCGGACGTCGCGCATAGCTCATCCGATCCTTGCGGATGTACGGCGCCATGTAGGTGTCGAACGAGGAGAACGCCTGCGCGCCTGCCCATTCGTTCTGCAGCGTGCCGAGGAAGTTGACGATCTGGCCCACCGCGCTGGACATGTGCTTCGGCGGCCCCGCCTCGACCTTGCCCGGCACGCCGTTGAGGCCCTCGTGCAGCAGTTGCCGCAGCGACCAGCCCGCGCAGTAGCCGGCCAGCATATCGAGGTCGTGAATATGGACGTCGCCGTCGCGGTGCGCGCGGCCGATCTCGGGCGCGTAGACGTGCGACAGCCAGTAATTGGCGACGACCTTGCCGGAAACGTTGAGGATCAGCCCCCCAGCGAATAGCCCTGGTTGGCATTGGCGTTCACCCGCCAGTCCTGCTGCTCCAGGTATTCGTTGACCGACGTCGCGACGTCGACCATCGTTCTGCCGGTCGTTGCGAAGCTTGGCGTGCTGCTCGCGATAGACGATGTAGGCCCGGGCCGCTCTTGAGATGACCGGCGTGAAGGAGCGCGAGCTCGACTGCGTCCTGGATCGCTTCGATCTGCTATCGCGTCGGCTCCGGCGGCCTGCCAGCCAACTTGCTTGTCAGGCGCTGCGCGATGCGCGCGCCCTCCTCCGCCGCAAAATCGCCGGTCGCGTTCCCGGCACGTGTTATTGCGGATGCGATCTTCGCCCGATCGAAAGTCGACGACCTTCCCGTCGCGCTTGACGACAGACTTCGGCGTCTCGCCCGTCTTCTGGTCATCGTTCACTGCGCGCTCCTCCGGGCACAATATCTTGGTACGCCGGAGCCACACTAACCCCAAGATGTAGCTATTTGCTAGGAGCAGAGCCGACGATCGGCAGCTTTTGTCGATTTCCTTGATCTAGATCAAAGGGCATCCCTGGCTAACACTTGGCAGGGTCGCAACCGCCCTTTGATCGCCTGACCGTGGGACACGGCGGTCGATCGATCACTTGTCATCACGCCTGCCCTGTTCCTTCGAGGGCGACAGTCGCAGCAGCGGATAGCGTGCGCCGGGCATGACCACCGCGACCTTGCTTTTGCCAATGCTGCAGCGAATGGCGGAGCTCGGTGAGCGCGTGAATATCGAGTATGCCCTCGAGCGTCAAACGATCGCCATCGCCGCTCAGGGCAAGCCCCGGAGAAGCCAGCGCGGGAACGTCGGTTGGGATGACTGCACCTTCGCACAGACCGCGCTCACCGCGCAAGTCGCCGGTCAACTCACCTTGATTTTTGCAGTTCGGATCACCTCGGCCCACTTCGGAACCTCGGCGCGCAGCTCTTGCGCAAACTCCGCGGGCGAGTTTCCCACGATCTCGGCTCCCAGTTCCGCCAATCGATTCCTTACTTCATCTATGCGCAAAGCCTTCTTCATCGCCTGATGTACGCGCTCCAGCACTGCAGTGGGCGTTTCCACCGGCGCCATCAGGCCGTACCACGACACGACGTCGAAATCCGGGATGCCGCCTTCCTGCACAGTGGGAACTTGTGGAAATGCGCTGTTGCGTCGAGCTCCGGTAACTGCGATCGCCTTCATCTTTCCCGATGCGACAAGGCCTTGCACGCCGGTAACCAAAGTGAAGACCAATGGAATTCGACCCGCCATCAGGTCGACGTAGGATTGCGGGCTGGACTTGTACGGGATTTGCAGCAGCTTGATTCTTGCGCGTGTGCACAACAGTTCGGCCATCAGGTGCGCGGACGTGCCCACACCAGGTGTGCCGTATGCAAGCGGCTCCGCCGAGGTTCGCGCCAGGGTGATGAGCTCGGCGAGATTCTGTACGGGCAAGCTCGGCGTCGCCAGAATAATACCGGGCACATTGACCAATTTGGTTATCGGCGCCAGGTCGCGCAGCGTGTCGAACCCGGCATTCGCTACGAGCAGCGGCACCAGCACATGGGTGCCCATGGAGGCGACCAGCAGCGTGTAGCCATCGGGTTGAGCGCGAACTACGTCCATCGTACCGACGATGCCACCCGCGCCGACCCGGTTATCGACAAGCAAAGGCTGCCCAAGCGTCTGCTGGCCAGGTTCCTGAATGATTCGCGCCACGGCATCGGTCGATGCGCCGGCCCCGCCCGGAACGATCATTTGAATCGGACGCACCGGATATTGCGCCCTGACGAGCGCCGGGTAAGCTGTGGCGGCAAGTAGCGTTGCGGCCTTGAGCACCGCCCGGCGCCGCGCGCGCATCGATTCAGCCACGAGCCTCATACCTCCAACTCAGCAATTCGCGCCACAAGGCCGGATCATCCCACGGAACGTCACTAGGATACCGGCGTAACGCCACGCTCTTCGGATCGCGCCAGAATTCCTGCGGAAACAGAGTCAACATCCGCGAGAATCCGTCCGGAAGATCGAGCGGCTCGAACTGCTCGCCCCGCAGTGCGGCAGCCAACGCGGCACAAAGATCGACGCCGACCAGATTCCCGGTATGCGTAGGAGGTGCCATGCGCCGTGTCAAGTCGATCAGATAAGCATGCCCAGTCGTTCGCTCGACACAATATTCGATCGTGAAAAACCCGGTAATTTCGAGCGCGCGGGCGGCTGCGCGCGAAGACGCGGCAATCTCCGGCATATGGACATACCGTACGACCGTCGAACCGCGATGCGGAGCGATCGTTCGCAGGCGCTCCCTAGCGAATCCAGCGAGCTCCCTTCCCAGCCAGGCGGCCGATGAGCGTCCTACCATCAGACCGTCGATTCGACGCTGAATCAGCGCGCTCGGTTGCCGACCCATCGCTGGATTCCTTTCGGCTCCTTCGAGCACTCCGCGAAACGCCGCAGCTGCGGCTTGCGGCGTTTCGCAATCGATGACATCGCGGCCGCCGGTGCCGTCGCTCGGCTTCACGACCACATGGGAACCGAGCTCGCGTGCCGCTTCAGCCGCCTCTTCCGGGCTGCGCGGCAGCCTGAATTCGGGGATACGAATACCTGCCGCCTGCGCCAGCGGTTGCAGCAAAGCCTTGTCCACTCCCGCTTCGTAGAACTGCGGCGCTCCGAGAGAGCGAACGATCAGCGCGGAAAGATCCCTGATCGCTTCTGGCTGCGGCCCGGGCGGCGGCCGGCACGCAATCGCTTGCATCAGCCGCAGTGACATCTCATCGCCGGGCAGAAGGATCGTTGGCGCAGTGGCTTCGACCGCCGCGACCAGTGCAAAAAGCCACTCTTGAGCAGTCGCGTTCTTGGGGAGCAGCCTGGATTGCGTAACGTGCCGCGAATGGCCGGCCAATGCGCCAGGCGGTGCCAGCAGCGTGACCTCGAAGCCGGCGCGGTGCAGCGCCGCCGGCATCCGGATCGGTGCCAGCCATTCCGACTCGCAGGTTACAAGAAGCGCAGGAATTCGCACGGACGACATGCTACACGGCTAGGCGTTCGCAGCCTGTGCACTTTGATCACCCGCCGAGAATTCCAGACTTCAAGCATCCGGCTGAAACCACCAGCGCGAGCTGCAAGCACTGGACGCGCCTACGTCAAACGCCGATTGCGGCCTTGACCCGCTTGCGATCGAGCGGCAGCTCGCGGATCCTCGCGCCGGTCGCATAGGCAATGGCGTTGCCGATCGCTGCGGCCGTCGGACCCTGCGCCGCTTCGCCGGTCCCGAGAAAAGCCGCTCCCGGGCGATCGATCACGTGGACGTCGACGCTCTCCGGAATCTCGGGGAAGCGCAGTATCGGATAGCGGCTCCAATCCGAGCTTCTGATCGCGGTCCTGTCGAAGTCGACCGCCTCGTGCAGCGTCCAGCTCGACGACTGGATGATGCTGCCCTCGATCTGGTTGCGAATGCCGTCCGGGTTCACCGCCTGACCGCTGTCGACCGCGGCGACGGCGCGCACCACGCGCACGCTGCCCCGCTCGCGATTGACGTCGACTTCGAGCGCGAGCGCGACATACGCCCCTAGATTTTTGTATCGCGCGAAAGCGAAGCCGCGACCTCGCCCGGAAGCGCGCACGTACGAAGACCAGCCGAAGCGTGCGGCCGCAACCGAGACTACTTCGCGTGCGCGGGCGTCGTCCAGGTGGCGAAGGCGAAAATCGACCGGGTCGGCCGCCGCGGCCTGCGCAAGCTCGTCGATGAAGCTCTCGACCGAAAAGATGTTCATGTACGCGCCCAGTGCGCGAAGCGCCGAGACGCGAACAGGCATCGCCGGGACAAAACGATGCACGACTCGTGCGCTGGGCAGGCGGTAATAGGGAATCGCGTTGCGATCGCCGCCGCCCTCGGGAAGCGGAATCGGTTTCGGCGCTGCCGGCGCGAACGGCGCCTCCAGATGCCAGGCCGGCAGCAGATTCCCCGCGCCCCCCGGACGCATGCTGTGCGTGTTGCTGGTCACCTCGTAATCCCAGGCGACAATGTTGCCTGCGCTGTCGAGCGCTGCCTTGGCGGTCGTCAGCATCGCCGGGCCGTAGGGTTCCCAAAGGTGCTCCTGCTCGCGCATCCATTGCACGCGGACGGGCCGGTCGGGAAACGCGCGCGCGATCAGCGCGGCGTCGGCGCCGGCGTCGTCCCCCGCGTTGTGACCGTAGCAGCCCGAGCCCTCGACGTGGATGCATTGCACGCGATCCTCCGGCAGGCGCAGCATTTCGGCGATCGATTTGCGCAATGGATAGACGCCCTGACTGTGCGTCCACACGGTCAGCGCCCCGTCCTTGAACAGGCCGACCGCGCATGAAGGTCCGATCGCGCCGTGCATCTGGTAGGGACGGCGGTAGCTGGCCTCAAGGCTGCGCACGCCGGGGCTCGGACTCGCTTGCCTGTCGAGGTCGATGATGACGTCGGCGGGCAGCCGCTGCAGATACGCGTAAAGATCGGCCTGGTCGGGAAGCGTCGCCCGCTCGTCCCAGCGTGCGGCGGCGGCGAGCGCGCGCATCGCCTGGATCGCCTCGAACTCGTGCGCGGCGACGACGGCGACGAAGCTGCCGTCGCGCACGACCTTGAGCACACCGGGCATCTTTTCGACCCCGGCGGTCTGCAGCTCGCGCAGGCGCGCGCCGTAACTCGGCGGCCGCACGACGCGCGCGTGCACCATGCCTGGCAGCCGCAGGTCCTGGACGTATGCCGCGCCGCCGGTCACCTTGGCGGGGATATCGACGCGGGCCATCGCCTTGCCGACGACCGAATATGTCGCCGGGTCCTTGAGCTTCGATTGTCCGTCGGCGCGTACTCTGGTCAGGTTGTCGCCGATGAGCTCACCGAATCCGAGCCGCCGTCCGTCGTCGGTGACGACGGCGCCGTCCTGCGCCTTGAGTCGGTCGGCGGCCACACCGAGACGCTCGGACCCTCGGGCGATCAGGATCTCGCGCACCTGCGCGGCGGCATTCATGATCGCCGTGCCGCTGTCCTTCATCGAGTTGCTGCCCGCCGTGTAACCTTCGTCCGGCGTTTGCCGCGTGTCGGCGGTGATCAGACGGATTCGCTCCGGCGGCACATACAATTGCTCGGCAGCGATCTGGATCAGCGCGGTCTTGACGCCCTGTCCCAGCTCCGCCTTGCCGGTGAACACGGTGATGCTGCCATCGGCGTCGATGCGGATCCACGAGTCCAGCATCGGATTGGCGTTGAGACTGCCGGGAAGCTTCGGGCCCGGCGGATTTTGCGCACGCAGCGACGTCGACGCCAGCGAAAAGCCGATGATCAGCGCGCCGCTTGCGGCGAGAAATTCGCGCCGCGACACCGCGTCGCGCCCCGCGTCGAAAGGATTCATGCGCGGCCCCGGTCGACGGCAGTGCCCCGCGCCTGCATCGCCTGCGCTGCACGGCGAACCGCGCGAAAAATGCGCATCTGCGTTCCGCAACGGCACAGGTTGGGCATCATGTGGCGGCGGATCTCGGCATCCGACGGCGAAGGGTTCTTCTCCAGCAGCGCCTGCGCGCGCATGATCATCCCGGCGATGCAATAACCGCATTGCGCCGCCTGCTCGTCGATGAACGCGCGCTGCAGCGGGCCGGGAGTCTCGATCGTGCCCAGTCCCTCGACCGTCTTGATCTTGCGTCCGGCCAGCACCGAAACTGGCGTCAGGCAGGAAAACACCGCCTCGCCGTCGACCATCACCGTGCACGCGCCGCACTGACCCAGACCGCAGCCGAACTTGGCGCCGTTCATCGCCAGATGATCGCGCAGCACATAGAGCAGCGGCGTATCCGGGGCGGCATCGACGCTCTGCGTCGTGCCGTTGATGTTGAGCTCAATCATCGCTCGTTTTCATCCTTGTGCTGGATGATGTCTCGTGCTTGCCGGGAAACATCGACCCATGGTGGACTGTTGGCGAAGTGCACGCGCAAGTACGCCAGCAGCGAAGCGAGTTGCTCTTCGGTAAGCGCGCCTTCGAAGCCCGGCATCTGCGCGCCCTTTTCGCTGGACTCCGGCCAGATGCCCTCGAGCACGATATGCAGGACATTGCGCGGATCTGGCTCGTGGATCGACGTCGTCGACGCAAGCGGGACGGTGTGGACCGATGATAACGAGCTTACGCCCTCGCCGTGACAGCTCGCGCAGGTGCCGGCGAAAATTGCCGCGCCGCTCGAGACCCGGGTGTCGTCCAGGCTCAAGGCTGCACGCCGGCCCGCTGCCGCCGGAGCGCCTGCCATAACCGTCGCCAGGTAGGTCGCCATCGCGCGAACGTCTGCCTCGGGCACCTCCGATAGCCCATGAACGACCGGCGACATCGGGCCGGCGGCAGTGCCGTGGTTCTCGTCTCGACCCTGGCGAAGGTATTGGGTCAACTGGTCGACCGTCCATGGCGTCGGCGCCGGCGACGATGCATTGATCGCACTCGCGCGCCACCCCTCGGCTTCGCCGCCTCCGAACGGATCGCTCTTCGTTTCGGCGCCCAGGCTGTTGCGCGGCGTATGGCAGGCGCCGCAATGACCAAGGCCCTCGACCAGATAGGCACCGCGGTTCCATTCGGCGCTGCGGGCCGGATCGGGCCGGTATACGCCGCGGTCAAAATACAGCGCTTTCCATCCCGACAGCAGAGGACGGACGCTCATCGGGAACATCAGCCGGTTCGCGGGCACGCGCGAAGGCACGGCATCGCGCGTCATGATGTAGGCATAAATCGCGCTGACGTCCTCGTCGGTGACGCGGGTGAAGTGGTCGAACGGAAACGCCGGATACAGATTGCGGCCAGCGCGGTCGACGCCATCATGCATCGCGCGCAGAAATTCGGCTTCGCTCCAGGCACCGATGCCGGTCTCGACATCGGGAGTGATGTTGGTGGAATAAATGACGCCGAAAGGTGTTGTCAGGGACAGTCCGCCGGCGAAGGATTGGCCCCCCGGCCGGGTATGGCAGGTCGCGCAATTGCCGATCGCCGACAACTGCGCCCCTCGGGCGATTACCGTGGCGTCGAATACGCGCTTGCCGGCCGCGGCGACCGGCGTGTCCCCGGAAACCGGTGCGATCAAAACCCCTGTCGTTATCACCGACATCGCCAAACCGATTAGCAAGCTGCGGGGCTTCATGCCCAAATAGAGCGCAAGAAAACGATTCCGTTCCGTACGCGCGTCGGCTTGTCTCGTTCAGCTCGAGGCTCGAGCGCTCGCGAGTGGGACCGAACGAGACTTGTCAGTACCCGCGAGACGACCCCGTCAGTGCTCGTGTATGGATGTCCGGGTAGTGCGGATGCGCGTGGCGCATCGGCCGCCGGCGAGCGTCAGGACGCGTCTGTTCGAGCAGTTCCCTCAGCGCGACCAGATCGAGCACCTTGACCAGCCGGCCCTGTACCTGAAGCAAGGCCTCGCGATGGAAGCGCGAAAAGAGGCGGCTCACGGTTTCCAGCTTTAGATCCGAGATAGCTGCCGATCTCCTCGCGCGTCATCCGCAGCACGAATTCGGACGACGAATAGCCGCGCGCGCGGTACCGCTCCGACAAATCGATCAGGAAAGCGCGCAAGCGCTGCTCGGCGCTCATCGTCCCCAGCATCATCATGACTTTACGTTCGCGCACGATTTCGCGCGACAGGATACGGTGCAGATTCTTCTGCACCGCTTCCTGGTCGCGAGCGAGCCTTTGGAGCCGGTCGAACGAGATCGCGCACACTTCGGAATCCTCGAGCGCGACGGCTTCGCTGTCATGCACGCCCGACGCCTATGCCATCCGTTCCCAGGATCTCGCCAGTCATGTGGTAGCCGGCGACTTGCTCGCTCCGTCGTCCGCGAGCAGGACCGTCTTGAAAGAACCGATTTGAATGGCGTAAAGGCCGGTAAATCGCGCCCCGGACCGGTATAGCACGTCGCCTTTGGCAACGCGCATGCGCGCTGTGACGATTCCCTCCAACCTGGACAGGTCATCCGAATCCGGCGCGGCATACGACTTCATCTCGCGCATCCGTCCGTTGACACCAGCCGACGCGTTGAGGCTCACGTCCCGCAGCGCGCTTCTGGCGGGGAAAGGCGTGACGTTTGCGGGCAGCGCGGTCCTGACGGCGACGGCGGCAACGGCTTCCATGGCATCTCCTTCGACGGTATCGGATTACTTGGGGTCCATCATTCGGACCACCGGAGTGAGTCCGGCGATGATTTCCTTGATCTTCCTGAACTCGGTGCTTTTGTCTAAGAACCAGCTCGCCCCTGCCTCCAGGCAGACGCTGCGATACTTCGGGTTGGCGTGATTGGTCAGTACGACAAAGACAATGTCCGGAGCCTTCGGACGCACGGCGTTTATGACATCGACGCCGGTGCCGCCGAGCAATTGGTAATCGAGAACGACACAATCCGGCCGAGCGCTAAGAATTTTGGCGATGGCATCGGTGGGCGTCTCCGCGAAGCCGACGAGGTCAACGCCGTCGATCTCGCCCATCAGCTCGATCAGCCGCTCGCGGATGGGGTGCGAATCCTCGACGATGAACACCTTGAGGGCCGGTGCTGCGGAGCGCGTTTCCATGACGCCAAGTATTCCGGCGTCGCGGTTCTCGCGCCCTATCGGCGAATGCTGATTACGGCCGTGGGGATGTTCCGATTCGAAGGGTAGGTCCCCGCCGCAACGGGGTAGGAATCGACCTACGGGCGGAGCTACGCTAGGCGGGCGTTGGGGTCGTCGATCAGGCGGTGCTTGAGCGCGTAATGGACGAGCTCGGTCTGGTTACGCGCCGCCAAGTTTTTCCAGCAGGCGCGCCTTGTGCGTGCTGACGGTCTTGACCGACAGGTTGAGACTGGCCGCGATCTCGGAAACGCTCGTCCCGGAAGCAAGCATCCGGAACACCTGATACTCGCGGTCGGAAAGCGTCGCGTGCGGCGGCCCTTCACTTTGCGACCTCGCGCTCAAGGCCAGCGCCTCCGCGACTTCGGCGCTGATGAACGCGCCGCCCGTGCGCGACCTTGCGTATCGCGGTCACGAGCTGGGTCGAGGCGCTGTCCTTGGTCAGGTAGCCCGACGCGCCGGCCTTGATCGGCGCGCACCGCATACTGGTGCTCCTCGTGCATGCTGAGCACCAGAACGCGCAACTTCGGCTTCTCGTCCTTGACCTGCTTGATCAGCTCGGTGCCGCTCTTTCCGGGCATCGACATGTCGAGCAGCAGAACGTCGAAATCGTTGCGCGCGCACCTGTTGCAGTACTTCCTGTCCGTCGCGCGCCTCGCCGACGACGCTCAGGTCGCCAGCCGCTGCGAGGATCTGCTTGAGCCCTTCGCGGACGATCGTGTGGTCGTCCGCAATGACGATGCGGATCATTGCAGCGTGGGTGGCGATGTCAACGGAAGGCGCACCTCGACATTGGTGCCCTTGCCCGGGGCTGCTTTCGATCGCCGCTTCGCCGCCGAGAAGGTACGCGCGCTCGCGCAGACCGACCAGGCCGAAGGAATTGGGCTTGCGCGGATCCTCCGGCGAAAACCCGAGGCCGTCGTCTCGGACGCTGATCATTACCTCGCCGCTCGCTCTGCTCGATCGCCACCTCCGCGCGCGAGGCCTTCGCATGCTTGGCGACGTTGGCCAGCGATTCCTGGACGATGCGAAAAACTGCGGTGGCATGCGCCTTATGCAGATGCAAGTCCGATATGCTGACGGCGAGCTCGCATGGCACGCCGGTGCGTTGAGTGAAGTTCTCCACCAGCCATTCTACCGCCGGCAAGAGACCCAGATCGTCGAGCATCAGCGGCCGCAGGTCGGCGGCGATCCGCCGCGTCGCCGTGACCGTGGTGTCGAGCAAGATTTCCATGCGCTGCAATTTCTTCGCCAATGCCGTCCTGCCCTGCCGGCAGCTTTTCCTTGCACCAGGCGACGTCCATCTGCAGCGCCGTCAAGCCCTGCGCCAGCTCGTCGTGCAGCTCGCGCGCGATCCGGCTCTTTTCCTGCTCGCGCGCCTGGTGCGCGACAACGCCGAGCTCCTGCAACTCCTCCTTCGAGCGCCGCAGCGCTTCCTCTGCTCGGACGCGCGCCGTCACGTCGCGCAGAATCACCGTGTAGAACTTGCTTCCGCCGCTCGGTCTATCTGCGAGATCGATGCGTCGATCGGGAACTCCTCGCCGTTGCGGCGCAGCCCGGTGACGATGCGCAGCGCGCCCATGCGCCGCGACGCCGTGCCGGTCTCGCCGAAGCTGCGGACGTGATCGCCGTGAGCGGCCCGGAAGCGCTCGGGTATGAACCAGGCCAGCGGCGCGCCGACGGCCTCGTCCCTGGGGCAGCCGAACATCGCCTCCGCCGCCGAATTGAACAGCACGATGTGCTGCTTTCGTCGACGGTGATGATCGCGTCCATCGCCGAGTCGAGGATGCCCCGCAGCCGCGCCTCGCTGCGGGCCAGCAGCGATTCCGCACGCATGCGCTCGGTGATGTCGCGCAGAATTACCGTGAACAGCTTCCGGCCGTCCTCGGCGTGCTGGGAAATCGACGCTTCGATAGGAAACTCCTCGCCGTCGGCGCGCAGAGCCATCAGCATCATCTGGCTGCCCATGCGGCGCGATGTGACACCGGTGTCGCCGAAGCGCTGGATGTGCGCGCGGTGGCCTTCGCGAAAGCGCTGCGGGATAAGCTTGTCGAGCGGCTCGCCGAGCACGGCGGCTCGCGGCCGAGAAACGCTTTCTCCGCCGCGGCATTGAACAGGACGATGCGCTGCTGCTCGATCGACGCGATCATCGGATCCATCGCCGACTCGACGATATCGGTGACGCGGGCCTCGGCGTTTTGCAGATGCCGGTTGCCGCCTGGCGTCCCCTCACCTGGCGATAAAGCAGGACGATGGCCAGAACCAGCGCGATGCCGGCCGAGAATGAGCCGCGGCGATAATCATCTCTTGCTGGTACCAGTCGAGCGACATGGCAGCCACGATCAGGACGCGGTCGCGGCGATAAGCGCGAGGATCGGCGCCAGAATGGCGAGAAGATGACCACGGCTAGACGCGATTGCGCCGATGACCACATGAAGCACGATTGCCGTGCGCCGCCCTCGTGGAATCGCGTGAATGGTTCGAAGAGGAAATAGCGACTCGCCTCATGACAAATACCCGGCCAACCGGCGTCTCGAAGGTGGTTCCGACGGCGAACCCGATTATACGACGGTCGCGGCGCCGCCGTGGCTCCGGCTCTGTCGCCAGTATCGTAGGTGCAAATCGCAGGTGTCGCGACGGCGCTCAGGCCATGGAAGGGAAGCGGGCAATCGCGAGAGGGAAATTCAGCGAGTCAGCGTCAGACTCTCGCCGTCGTTTTCTACGATGACTTCCTTGAGTTTTCCGCTGCGGCGGTCGATCGATCGGGCTTCGCTTGTCGAGGACGACGCGCACATTGGGCAACGACTGCTGTTTCAGATACTGATGCAAGGCGCTCGATGCTGCGCGCCATGCCGCCTGCCGATCGCTCTTGCCGGAAGTGTCGAGACGAAGCATCAGCCGGTCGGCGCCCGTCTGAACGATCTGGAAGCGGTGGACTTGCGCAGCCTCTTCGACGACGGTCGTCAGCGCCAACGGCATAAGCCGCACGATGCTTCCGTCCGGCGCGCACAACGAGACCACATCGTCGCGCCTGCCCTCGACTTGTATCGCCGGAAGCGGGCTGCCACAAGCGCACGGTTCGGGCTTGGCGATGACACTGTCGCCGAGGTCGTACCGTATGATCGGCTGGACGCGGTTGGCAAGGTTGGTCAGCAGCGCGGTATGCGATGGCTCGCCCGGTGGCGCGGGCCGATACGACTTGTCGACCGGCTCCAGCAATACCCAGTCGGCATTGACGTGCAGCCAGCCTTCATTGCAACCGAAAGCGATGCTCATGCACTCCGATGCACCGTATTCGTTGACGACCGGGCATCCGAAGGCGCGCGCGATTTCCACGGCGGCGGCCGATGGCAGGCATTCCCCGCCGGACCACAATCTCAGCGGCCGGATCTTGAGACGCCCCGCCTTCTTCTCTTCGGCAAGCAGCGCGAGCATCGTCGGGTAGCTTGCAAGAAACGCCGGCTGATAGGCGTTCAAGTTCGGCAACGAGCTTGGGCAACGGATCCAGGATCGAAAAGCTTCGGGCTGCAGATCCAGGGACTGCTTTGGCAGACGCGCTGCCACGAGGCTGCGCTTGCGAAATGATCGCCAGTCGCAGCGACCAGCGCAGCGCGCCCGCCGCCGGCCAGCAATTCCCAGGAGTGCTGCGCGACGAAACGCAGCGGTTCGAGATGAACCGCCATCAACGCGTCGAACGTCGCCAGAGCGTCGGGGTCCTGCACATAGATCCCCGGCGTGCCCGTGCTTCCCGAGCTTTTCCAGATGACGTACCGGTCGAGATGGCGCTCGCCGATATGCTTCCGATCGGCGAGGAAGGCCTCGACGTTCGCCAGCTTGACCTCGCGGATCGGTTACCCAGTCGTCGAAGCGCGCCATCAATGCCTGCTTGCTCACCACGGGCAGCTCGGCCGGACTCGAGTTCGCGATCCGGCAGCCCCGCGTAGGCGTCGCGATAGAACGGCGAGCGTATGCGCACGAACTCTACCAAGGCATCGAAGCGTCGGCGGCGCGCCGCGTCGATCGCCGCCGCGCCTGCGCTGCGCGTCGACCAGGTCTCCCACACTCGCGAATACCAGTTCCAGTACGCAGCCGAGGCGCGAAACGGGTCCCACGGAATGGTGCGTGCGACTCTTCTCATCGCGTTTCCGGTTGCTCGATAGGACTGCACCCGCGTACCCGGGCCGAACCCAATGACACTAGCCTACGCCGGGCACGGTCGTGCCGCTTGATCAGAGGGAGGTCACGTGGCGGCATGTGAGTCCCGACCGGCACGCACGGGGGCGCGTGTAATCATCCCGAAGGAGGAATCCCGAAGGAGGAAAAAGAGGCGGCCGATCCAGTTGCGTCGGCCGCTTGTGCTTGTTCTTGTACGTCACTGCCGGGCGCCGAGGTCCGCCGCCCTGTTTATCGCGAGCACTGCGAAACTGCGGCTCAGCGGCCCACGGTAACGTAGTTCTCCACCATTGAAACTCCAGGCGCCGCCCAAGCAGCTTGTTCAGCCTGTTCTCTTTCGTCCCAGGAGTGAACGCTTCCGCGCAAGGTTATCCTGCCATCGGTGGATTCCACCTTGATCATCTCGGCGTCGAGCAATGCGCGTCGGGCAAAGGCGTTCTCGATCTTTGTTTTGATATCTGCCGTGCTTACTCGGGGCTTGATCCTGATGTTGTCCGTGTATCCTTTGACACCCATCAGGTACTTGATCGAATTCTCGGCCGCGCTTTTTTGAAATTGCCACTCGACATCACCGTCGAGCGTCACCCAGCCTCTCTCAACCGTGACCTGGATATGCTCGTGGGGAACGTCGACGTTGAAGCGCAGACCGCTCAACACCGATTGAGCGATGTCCGCATCGCTGCGTTCCGCCGTCCCCGGCAGCTTGATCTTCAGATCCTCCACCACGGCCTTGACGCCTGCCACGCGTCTTGCTGCGCGCTCGGCGTTCTTCTTTTGCGAAAAATTGAGTACCGAACCATTGAGCGTTACCACTCCATCCTTGACGGCAACGCCAATGGCTGAGTTGTCGATGCTCGGATCCCAATCGAGCTCCGCAATCACTTTCCGTCGAAGCTCACTGTCGTCGATTTTGATCATACCGATCTCCAAAGTATGCGATGGACTAGCATCATAGTCCGGCGCGAAACGCAACGCGCGCCAGGATGAAAGTACCATCGATCGGAGTTACTGGATATTGATGTATCTCAACGTTGTTACAGGAACGCACTGCGACCGCATTTACTCGACCACGCCGATGCCGCGGTGGAGAGCGCGCGCGGGTATTGCGCGAGCTCGCAGTTGAAATCGATGCTCTACCTGAGCAAAAGCGCTCGACCGCGCGGCGTCGCCGATGGCTACTCGTTTCTGCAGCGCGCGAGCCATGCCCCAAAAGCCTTGCCCATGCGATTACCGACGCGCTTCGAGCTCGTTCTTGCCCTGTTCCTTGATCAGACGTCGCAGCGGCTTGCCGATGGCGCTCTTCGGCAATGGCGTGTCACGGAATTGAACGAACTTCGGGACCTTGTACGCCGTGAGTTGCTGCGCACAGAAGGCAATGAGTTCTTCGGCCGTAAGGTTCGGATCCTTTTTCACAACGACGATCTTCACGGCTTCGCCGGACCGATCGTCGGGGACGCCTATCGCCGCGACCTCGAGCACGCCCGGATGCGATCACAACCACCTCCTCGACCTCGTTGGGAAAGACCTTGAACCCTGACACGATGATCATGTCCTTCTTGCGGTCGGTGATCTTGATGTATCCCCGCTCGTCCATGAAACCCATGTCGCCGGTGCGCAGCCAGCCCTCCGCGCCGAGAACGCTGGCCGTCTCGTCCGGGCGCTTCCAGTAGCCTTTCATCACCTGCGGTCCCCGAACCCAAAGCTCGCCGACTTGACCCAGCGGCACCTCATTGCCATCGTCGTCGCGGAACGTGACTTCCGTCGACGGCACTGGCAGCCCCGCCATTCCCGAGTATTCTTCCGCGTCGAGCCGGTTGCCGGCGATCAGAGGCGATGCTCTCGGTGAGCCCGTAGCCTTCGATCAAAGGTTTGCCGGTGAGCTCCATCCACTTCCGGGCAACATCCCGCTGCACGGCCATTCCGCCCGCCACCGCGACCTTGAGTGCGCTTGGTATCGACTTTTCGCATGTCCGGGTCATTCATCATCGCCTTGAACAGGGTATTGACGCCGGTAATGACCGTGAAACGCAAGGTTCGAAGTCTCGTTGACGAATCCGGCGAACGTCGCGTGGGTTCGTGATCAGCACATTCTTTGCGCCCCACTTGAAAAACGTCAGCAGGTTGGCCGTCAACGCGAAGACGTGATAAAGCGGCAACGCCGTCACGACGGTTTCCCTGCCTTCCTGCAGCACCGGCGCGATCCAGGCGGAGATCTGCTGCAGATTCGCGATCATGTTCCCGTGGGTCAACATCGCACCCTTCGGAACACCGGTAGTGCCACCTGTGTATTGAAGGAAGGCGATATCGTTTTGGCCGCGCGACACCGGGCACGAGCGCGAGTTGCTCGCCCTCGATCAGTGCCGCCTTGAACTTGACCGCACCGTCGATTTGCCATGGAACTACCATTCGCTTGACATACTTCACGACGAGATTGGTAGCCCAGGCCTTGATCGGCGGAAACATGTCTCCGATCGCGGTGACGATAACGCTTCGAAGTGCGGTCTTGCCAATGACCTCCTGCACGACATGAGCCGCGTTCTCGAATACGACGATGGCCGTCGCGCCCGAGTCCCTGAGCTGGTGCTCCAGTTCCCGTGCGGTGTAGAGCGGATTGCAATTCACGATGACAAGCCCGGCGCGCAATGCGCCGAACAGCACGACGGGGTACTGAAGGATGTTCGGCAGCATGATCGCCAGCCGATCGCCGGGATGCATGCCCCGGGATGCCTGCAGATAGGCGGCAAAATGTCGGCTCTTTCGGTCGAGCTCGGCATAGGTCATTACCGTGCCCATGTTGCTGAGCGCGGGTAAATCGCGAAAACGCCTGCAGCTATCCTCGAACAATTCGATGAGCGACGAATAGCCGAGGCTTCCAATATCGCGCGGGACCCCCGGCGGATATTGTTTGAGCCAGACTTTGTCAGCCGCCGCGCCGGGCGCATCGACGCGGTCCGAGCCGGCCGTCATGGGACGGCGGTCATCAGCGTCCTTTGCGCGACTTCTACTGATTTCAGGCCGCTCGATATCCGCATCGGTGAGGGATGACACCGTTGCCACGCTCATCGCCCCGCCCCCGTGTTTGCCAATGCCGGACCGATCATTCATGTGGTCTTCTTCGCGCCAAACTGCTGATCCCAGATGCTAGATGCCTCGACCTGCGCCTGCGGTGGCAGCATCACGCGACGCGACATCGCGCCGGTAGACGCAACAATTCGATTTGCACTCATGCTGACCTCCTCGTCACCGCGAGCGGCAATAACGCCGCATGCTGCCGGTCGGCGCTTCGCGACGGATTTCCGATATCGACACTCGATTGACTTGCCCGGATAGCGCACCCGCGCGCTCGATCGAGGCGCGGTGCACCTATCTCAAGCATTCTCCTCGCGGCGCTGCGGCCAGGTCTTGACCAAAGTCAATCTTCGGGCTGTTTTCGGGCCTTCCGTCACGTCCAGGCCAGAACGCGCGGGTTCTTGCGGAAGGTCGGAGGCGTTTCGCCCTGCGGCATCCCGACGACAATCGGCGCGACGGCGACGAAGTCGCTCGGGACGCCGAGCTCGTCCCTGATCTCGTCCAGATTCAACGCTGCCACGGCGGATCCGATCACGCAGCTACCCAGTCCGGTCGCACATGCTGCGAGCATGAGGTTTTCGGCGGCGAGCCAGCAATCGGCTGCGACGAAGCGCCCGGTCATTTGCGTGCCGATGATGATGAGCGTGCCCGCGCTATGGAAAATATTGAATTTTGGATCTGTGAAGATATCAAGCGCATGCCCACCGCGCGCAAGCAGGTCGGCATGGGGCTCGTCGGCGAAGGCCAGCCTCGCCCGATCGGAAATTCGCCTGAGCATCGCCGGATCCTGCACGACGACGAACGCCCATGGCTCTTCGTGTACCGCCGTCGGAGCCCTCACCGCGGCGGCAAGCAGCGAATTGATCGTGGGCCAATCGAGCTTGTGGGGCCCATACGACCGAACAGACCTCCGTTGATCGATCGCTTCAAGAACGCTCATCGGTGCTATCGCCTGGCTCATGGAATTCCCTCTGGCAAGAGTGTTGTCGCCGTCAATGGAAAAACTTCTGTTGCAGCGCGATCCCTCGCGCCTGCCTCGTCATTGCTTCCGGGGCGGCATAGATCCATCGGGCGAATTGTGCCTTGCCGCAATGAACGCTGCTTTGATCTCCCGCAAGCATCGCGGGACCAATATCCGGTTCCGCTCGCTGCGCGCAAAGACGCGGGCAGTATCTGTCCCGGCGAACGCCGCCATCCACAAACGGACCAGCCGACTTGTCCGCTGCCGACCGCCAAGCACGTCCCTCCTTGATCTCGCGCAAAGTCGGTCCCGCGCGCATCGGGTAAATAGGCTCATGAATGGCCGCTTTGCACGGCGCGGTCAACCGGCGCTGCATAGGCCAATGGATATTGGGGCAATCGTAATGTCGAACGCTTATCGCTACATCCGTTTTTTCAAGGATATCGGCATCGCGGACGTGCCGCGAGTCGGCGGCAAAAACGCCTCGCTCGGCGAAATGTTCCGTGAATTGAGCGCACAGGGCGTACGCGTACCCAACGGATTTGCGATCACCGCCGATGCCTATTGGTACATGCTGGAGCGCGCGGGTGCGATGCCGATGTTGAAAGAGGCGCTCGCCGGGCTCGATCCTGCCGACGTGGCCGATCTCGCCAGGCGCGCGCACAAGATGCGCGACATCGTCTACGGTGCCGGGCTTCCCGACGATCTGAGTGCCGAGATCCTCGAGGCTTATCGCAGCCTGCAGTCCGAGTACGGCAGAGAGCTCAGCCTCGCTGTGCGCTCGTCGGCGACCGCCGAAGACCTGCCCGACGCGAGCTTCGCCGGAATGCACGAAAGCTTCCTCAACGTGCATGGCGACGCGCAGCTCCTCGATGCCTGCCGGCGCTGTTTCGCCAGCCTTTTCACCGACCGCGCCATCCATTATCGGATCGACGAGGGCTTCGACCACTTCAAGATCGCGCTGTCGATCGGCGTGATGAAGATGGTGCGTTCGGACCTGGCTGCGAGCGGCGTGATCTTTACCCTCGATACCGAGTCGGGATTTCGCGATGTCGTGTTCATTACCGGCGCGTATGGTCTTGGCGAAAACGTCGTGCAGGGAGCGGTCGATCCCGACGAATTCTATGTCTTCAAGCCGGCTTTCGAGGCAGACCATCGCGCCGTGCTGCGCCGCGTGCTCGGCGGCAAGAGCGTCAAGATGGTCTACGTCGAAGGCGGCACGCGCCTGTCCACGCGCAACATACCCACGCCGGTCGCCGATCGCGAGCGCTTCTGCATCAGCGACGAAGATGTGCTGACGCTCGCCGACTACGCAATCAAGGTCGAACGACATTACAGCGCGAAGGCAGGCAAGCCGCGGCCGATGGACATGGAGTGGGCCAAGGACGGCGTCGACGGCTTGCTCTATCTCGTCCAGGCGAGACCGGAGACCGTAGCCTCGCAGCGCAGCGTTAACGTGCTCGAGACCTACACGCATGAAGGGCGGGGGCGAGGTATTGTCGGCAGGACGCGCAGTCGGCGAGAAAGTTGTCACCGGCTTGGCGCGGGTTATCGCCAATGTCGCCCATCTGGCCGAATTCCGCCCGGGCGAGGTGCTGGTCGCCGACACGACCACTCCCGATTGGGAGCCGGTGCTCAAGACCGCTGCGGCGGTGGTAAGCAATCGAGGCGGGCGCACCTGTCACGCTGCCATCGTCGCCCGCGAGCTCGGTATCCCGGCGGTCGTGGGCGCCGACAACGCCACGACTGCGCTTGTCACCGGACAGGAAGTCACGGTGTCGTGCTGCGAAGGCGACATCGGCAAGGTCTATCGCGGCAAGGTCCCGTTCGACGTGCAGCACACCAACCTCGAAAGTCTGGCGCGCCCGGCGACTCAGATCATGATCAACCTGGGCAACCCCGAGCTCGCATTCAAGACGAGCTTCCTGCCCAACGATGGCGTCGGCCTTGCGCGGATGGAATTTATCATCAACGAATCGATCAAGGTGCATCCGATGGCGCTGGTGCATCCCGAGAAAGTCGAGGATCCGAGCGAGCGCGCCGTGATCGACAAGCTTACGCGCGGTTACGCCACCCCGGCCGACTTTTTCGTCGAACGGCTTTCGGAGGGGGTGGGCACGATCGCTGCCGCGTTCTACCCGAAGCCGGTGATCGTGCGAATGTCGGACTTCAAGACTAACGAGTACGCGACCCTGATCGGCGGCCGATGGTTCGAGCCGAAGGAAGAAAATCCCATGCTCGGCTTTCGGGGCGCTTCGCGCTATGCCCATCCAGCCTATGCGGAGGGCTTCGCGCTGGAGTGCGCGGCGATGCGCCGCGTGCGCGAAACCATGGGCCTCACCAACGTCAAGCTGATGATTCCCTTCTGTCGTCGCATATCCGAAGCGAAGCTTGTCATCGAGACGATGGCGAAGCTCGGACTCGAGCGCGGCAGAAACGGGCTCGAGATCTACGTGATGTGCGAGATCCCCAACAATGTCACGTTGATCGACGCCTTCGCACAATACTTCGACGGCTTCTCCATCGGCTCCAACGATCTGACCCAGCTTACGCTGGGCGTCGACCGCGATTCGGAGATCGTCGCCTTCGACTACGACGAGCGCGACGATGGTGTCAAGGCGATGATCAGACTCGCCGTCGAAGGTTGCCGGCGGAACCACCGCCATTCCGGATTGTGCGGCCAGGCGCCATCCGACTATCCGGACATGGCGCGTTATCTGGTCGAGCTCGGTATCGACTCGATGAGTCTCAACCCCGATGCCGTGATCAAGACCACGATGACCGTGCTCGAAGTTGAAAAGACCCTCGGTCGGCGGCCGCGCTTGGCGACCGCGCCGCCCAATGTCGGCCACGAAGCAGAAAGGATCGTCGCGTGAACAACGATTTCAAGCAACTCCGACTCGACGGCGTCACACGGCGATTCAACGGCGGAGGACGGTCCAGCTTTAACGCAGTCTCCGGCCTCACGCTTACGATAGAGCGCGGAGAGTTCATCGCACTGCTCGGGCCATCCGGCTGCGGCAAGTCGACGGCGTTGAACCTGATCGCGGGCCTGCTTCCCCTGTCCGAAGGCGGGATCTGGCTCGACGACGAGCGCATCGACGCGTTGCCGCCCGAAAAGCGTGGCTTCGGGATGGTCTTTCAGAACTACGCATTGTTCCCTCACATGAGCGTCGTGCGGAACATCGATTTCGGTTTGCGCATGCGCCGGGTTCCGGCCGCCGAAATCGCAACCCGCGTCGCCAACGTACTCAAGTTGGTGCAACTGACCGGCCAGGAAAACAAGCTGCCCGGTCAGCTTTCCGGCGGGCAGCAGCAACGGGTCGCGATCGCGCGGGCAATTGTCATCGAGCCGCCACTGGTCCTGATGGACGAGCCATTGTCGAACCTGGATGCCAAGCTTCGCCTCGAGACACGTTCCGAGATCCGGCGCATTCACCTCGATCTCGCTCGCACGACCATCTACGTCACGCACGATCAGGAAGAGGCGATGTCGCTCGCCGACCGCATCCTGGTGATGATCGATGGCGTCGTACAGCAAATTGCCACGCCGGAGGAAATCTATTCGCAACCGGCCAATCTGGCGGTCGCGAGCTTCATGGGCTATCGCAACCTGCTGGAGATGTCGGTCGACCGCCAGGACGGTGATCGAGTGACGTTGACTGGACCGAGCGTTCGGATTACCGGCACGCGCAAGCTGCCGCTGGCGAACGGACACGCTTGTGTGGCAATGCGTCCGGAGGAGATGGTCGTTGGCGAGGGTCCGGGCGGGACGAATACGTTTCCGGTGCACATCAACGGCGTCGAGTATTGCGGTCGCGACTCGCTGCTCGACGTGACCACGGTCTCGGGGAACCGGATGCACGTGCGCACCAGTCGTCGGGTTGCGACTGGGGACACCATAAGCGTGCATGTTCCCGTAGAGCGCGCGCTCGTTTACCCGTCGGCCTGATTGTATGGCCATCCCCATTCAACGCGTGACGTTCGACCGGACGTTGCTGCTCGTCATGCCTGCAACGCTGTTCGTGCTCCTGTTGTTCATCTACCCTTTTCTCTACGGCCTGGTGCTGTCATTCAATCCGCCCAAGGGCGACTGGCTGAACAACTACCAGAAGTTCTTCACGACCGACAATCTATGGCCGACGATCTGGACCACGTTGCGGTTGGCCGTGCCCGTCACGCTGATCAACGTTGGACTGGCGCTACCGATCGCGTTCAAGATGCGCGTGCATACGCGATATCAGCGTTGGATAACAACGATTCTGGTCGTCCCAGTCTGTCTTGGAACCGTACTGATTGCCGAAGGGATGCTGACTTATTTCGGCCCCAAAGGCTGGTTGGCGCAGACGGTCCAGTTCCTGCATCTCTACGACGGTCGTATCCATCTGACGCACAATTTCTGGGGGGTCCTGATCTCCCTCGTGATCTCGGGCTTTCCGTTTGCATTCCTGCTCATCCTGTCCTACATCACGGGGATCGATCCCGCGCTCGCGCGCGCTGCAGCGACGTTGGGAGCTGGTCGCGCCGAGCAATTCCGCCGAATCTATTTGCCGCTGCTCGCGCCGGGCCTCGCGATCTGCTTCTGCCTGGCCTTTGTGCAGTCGTTCTCGGTATTTCCATCGGCGGTCTTGCTGGGTTCACCGGCCGGTCCCACGCGGGTGATCTCGATCGCTGCGTATGAGGCCGCCTTCGAGCAATACGACTATTCGCTCGCCTCGGCAATCGCCATGATCATGGGATTCGTACAGCTTATTATCGTGGCGGCGGTTCTCGGTCTGCGCAGTCTTTTCTATCGCGGCCCAGCTCTCGGAGGCAAGGGATGAGCACCATCATTCACCCTGTCGGTCAGCCGGCCGGCATGTTGCACTCGCGAACGGCCGGCCACGCCATCGAGCGCGCATGGCTCGATAGAGTCTGGAGCGGATTTTTGTGGGGGGTGATGCTGCTGTTCCTGCTCAATATCGGGGCGATCATCGCCGCGGTCGCGGCCAGTTCGTTCGCGCGCCGCTGGCTTGGCACCTGGCTCCCGGATGGTTGGACGACCGCCTGGTATCTCGAGGCGTGGAAGGAGTTTCAACTGGGCTCGGTCCTCTGGGTGACGACCGAGATAGTCGGCGCCGTGGTAGTGCTTGCTTTGGTGCTGGGTGTCCCCGCCGCCTATACGCTCGCGCGCCGCGATTTCCCCGGCAAGCGGCTCCTGATGTTGCTGTTCCTGCTTCCGCTCATGGTTCCTCCGATCACCTATGGTATTCCCCTAGCTACGGTCCTGTACAAGCTGCGTCTCGCCGGAACGATGAATGGTGTAATTCTCGCGAATCTGATCCCGGCCGTACCGTTCGTTATCCTGGTACTGACCCCTTTCATCGAGCAGATCGATCGCAACGTCGAATCGGCTGCGCGCGTGTTCGGCGCGAGCACGCTGCAGATGTTCCGGCATGTGCTGGTGCCGCTTCTGGCGCCGGGAATACTGGCGGCATCGCTGCTCGTGCTGGTACGGACGATCGCGCTGTTCGAGCTGACGTTTCTTACCGCGGGACCCGATTCGCAGACACTCGTGGTCGCCCTCTATTACGCGGTATTCGCTGCCGGCGTGCGCGCCCCTCAGTCGGTCGATGCGATGGCGATGATCTACATGGTAGTGACCTTGGTATGGCTGCTGATCGCGATGCGCTTCGTCGATCCGACACAGCTGGTCTCGCGCGTCAAAGAGCATCCGCAGCGAGGATAGTCTCGGCCACCCGATGGAGCGCGCAAACGTAGATCTGATAGCACTCGGCGAGCCGATGGTCGAGTTCAATCAGGCGCGCGGTTCAAGTGACCAGTATCTTCAGGGTTTCGGTGGCGATACATCGAATTGCACCATTGCAGCGGCGCGACTGGGTTTGCGCACGGCATATATCACGCGCGTCGGTTCCGACGCTTTCGGACAAATGTTTCTCGATTTATGGCAACACGAGGGCGTGGATATCCGGGGCGTCCGCATCGACGCGAGTGCGCACACGGCTGTCTACTTCGTAGAGCACCCCACAACCGGGCACACGTTCAGCTATCTGCGCGCCGGGTCTGCGGCAAGCCATATCCGTCCCGTCGATCTGCCGCTCGACCTCATCCGCGACTCGAAGGTTCTGCATGTCTCGGGTATCAGTCAAGCCATCAGCGAGTGCGCCTGCGATACCGCATTCGCGGCAATGGAGGCGGCACGCGAAGCGGGCACCAAGATTTCGTACGATCCCAACCTGCGGTTGAAGCTCTGGCCGCTGCCGCGCGCCCGGGCCGTGATCATGGCGACGATCCCGCTCTGCGATTGGTTCCTGCCGAGCCTGGAAGAGGCAGCGCAACTGTCGGGGCTCGACGAACCGGAGGCGGTTCTGGATTGGTGCCATGCGCGAGGCGCGCCCGTCGTCGCGCTCAAGATGGGGGCCGACGGCACCTGGGTATCGACGCCTACGATGCGCGAGCATTTGCGCGGTCACCGCTTGGCTTCCGTGGATACGACCGGGGCCGGAGACTGCTTCGACGGTGCCTTCGCCGCCCGCCTTATCACGGGAGACAGCCCGCTGGAGGCCGCGCGCTACGCCAATGCGGCTGCGGCGCTCAAGACGCTAGGCTATGGCGCGGTGGCGCCGCTGCCGCGCGATCGCGAGGTCAAGGAATTCCTTGCTCGCCTTGATCGATAAGTCCTGCGATATCGCTATGGGGTCTTGATCTTCGCCGCGAGATAAGTCACGCAAGCATCGGGCGTGGCGAGCTTCGTAGTCGGGTTCGGGGCAACGGTCATCCGTGCGCGCCAAAAAGGAAAGCCCCGGACCGTCGGGTATCGGGGCTCTCCGCTCACCATCGTGAGCCCCTGACGCTTCGGCAACGCTGCACCGGCCAACCGACCCACCTACTAACGCATTGGGGGACGTTTTCGGTTCTTCGGCTGCTCTCGCAAACGAGCTTCACTCAGGTAAACAAACAATAGCCGTATGGACGGGGAGCATCAAGCGTAACAACGACGAATATTGACCTGAGTCAAGATCCGTCCGATGCGTCGACGTTCGTCGTCCGGGCAGCGGACGACGATCACGCATTGACCTCGCTCAAACTCGGTCAGCGCACCTCCCGGGTACAGTAGATCCAAGCCGCAAAGCGTAGGTGGCGGGCCAATATCGCAAGAGCAACCTCGGGAAACCCTGATGAGCCATTTGATGGAGATCCGCAATCAGTTCTTGAGCAGGACGACGTCGATACTCGCCGTCGTGGCCGTGATGGCGATCGCTTTTGGCGCCTGGCACTTTCTCGACAGACCGGGAATAGACGGCCAAGTACCGTTCGTCTCCAGCCAAGATCGGTGACGTTATCCAAGCTGTGTCCGCCAACGGTACGCTCAATCCGGTCGTGCTCGTCAATGTCGGCACCCAGGTGTCGGGAACGGTCAAGAAACTTCATGTCGATTTTAACGACCGTGTCAAAGCGGGCCAGATACTGCTGGAGCTCGATCCGGCCCTGCTGGTCGCACAGGTGGGCCAGGACGAGGCAAATTTGAACAGTGCGAAAGCCTCTCTCGAGCTTGCAGAACTGAACGAGACCCGGGCTCACACGCTCTGGCAGCAGGACTCGATCGCCAAGCAGGAAGTCGATACGGCCGTGCAGGTGCGGAAGTCGGCACAAGCGCAGGTCGCCCAGGCGTCCGCGCAGCTCGCCAAGGACCGGACCAATTTGGGCTACAGCGTGATCCGCTCGCCAGTCGCGGGGGTCGTCGTGAACCGCGCCGTGGACTTGGGACAAACCGTCGCGGCAAGCTTCCAGACACCGACGTTGTTTCAGATCGCGCAGGACCTGCGCAAGATGCAGATCGACTCCAGCTTTGCCGAAGCCGATATCGGCAACATCAGGGTGGGCCAGCCTGTCCAGTTCACCGTCGATGCGTTTCCCGAGCGGACATTCAGTGCCACTGTAAGGCAAGTGCGCCTCAATCCGACAACCCAGCAAAACGTCGTGACCTACGACGTCGTCGTTGCCGTCGACAACCCCGATCAGATTCTCATGCCCGGAATGACGGCTTACGTGAATGTCATCGTTTCGCAGCGCAAAAGTGCGCTTCTGGTTCCCAACGCCGCATTGAGGTTCAAGCCGGAAGGAGGCAAGCGGTTGCCAAAGGCAAGCCTGCAGAGGAGAAGGCACAAGGGACGGGTGGATCGGTCTTCGTCATTGAAAAGGAGCGGCTGCGGGCAACTCCGCTCAGGCTCGGGATTTCCGACGGCAAGTTCACCGAAGTCCTCGCCGGCGACGTCAAGGATGGCGACCCGCTGGTTGTCGGCGCTGCCGAAGCCCCTGCCGGCCCGAGCCAGAGCACCTTGCGGATGAGACCTCTCTGATGAGCGACGACGCGATCATCCGGACCGAGCACCTGTGCAAGCAATACGACACCGACGCGGGGCCGGTGCCGGTGCTCAAGGACGTCAATCTCGTCATCGGTCGATCGGAGTTCGTCGCGATCATGGGACCGTCGGGTTCCGGCAAGTCGACCTTCATGAACATTCTGGGCTGCCTGGACCTGCCTACCAGCGGCAACTACATCCTCGATGGACGCGATGTCGGCACGCTCGACGCAAACGAGCTGGCGCAACTGCGCAATGCAGTGATCGGCTTTGTGTTTCAAGGATACAACCTGTTGCCGCGCGCGACGCTGGCGGACAATGTGGCGCTTCCCCTGCTGTACGCCGGCGTGGAGCGCGAAGAGCGCACCAAAAAGGCAGAGGCGCTGCTGGATGGCGTCGGGCTGGGCGGCTTTAGCCACTACCTGCCAAACCAGATCTCCGGCGGCCAGCAGCAACGCGTCGCCATCGCACGGGCGATGATCAACGATCCGCGGCTGATTCTCGCCGATGAACCGACCGGCAATCTGGACACCAAGACCAGCCACGAGATCATGCAACTGTTTGTCCGGCTCAACGCCCGGGGCATCACCATCGTACTGGTGACCCATGAGGCCGACATCGCCGCCTATGCCAAGCGGCTGGTCAAGTTCGTCGATGGACGTGTCACGCACGACGGCACCGTGTCGCGCAGCGCCATCGAGACGGTGCCCGCGTGAAGAGGCCGATGCTCAGCGAGGCGTGGCACGCGATGGGCGCGAACCGGCTGCGCTCCTTCCTGACCATGCTCGGCATGATGATCGGCGTCGCCGCGGTCATCATGATGCTGGCGATCGGCCAGGGTGCGCAGTTCATGGTCGATCAGTCGATTGCGTCGATGGGCAGTAACCTGTTCATCATCCTTTCCGGTTCCACGACTTCGGGCGGCCTTCGCATGGGCACTGGCGCGACGCCGACACTGACGACGTCCGACGCGGAGGCGATTGCCGAATTGCCTTCGATCGCTGCGGTCGCCCCGGTATCGCCCGGAACGGGCCAGATCGTCTACGGCTCGAATAACTGGAGTACAGCCGTCGCCGGGTCTACTCCGAGCATCTTCGTGGTGCGCGACTGGCCGGTATCGGCCGGATACGCATTCACCGATTCGGACGTACGCGCCGCCACTCGAGTCGCGCTGCTCGGTCGCACGGTCGTGCAAAATCTTTTCGGTGACGAAGATCCCGATCGGCAAGACCATCCGCATCAAGCAGAGCCCTTTCTTGTCATCGGCGTGCTTGCCGCCAAAGGCCAGAGCCTGAATGGACAAGACCAGGACGACATCGTTGTGATCCCGGTGACGACAGCGCAGAGAAAGCTATTCGGCAGCCAGTTTCCGGGATCGGTGCGAATGATCATGGCCCAAGCGTCATCGGCCGATGCCATGCCGACCGCGGAGCGAGAAATGACCCAGCTGCTGCGACAGCGTCACCATTTGCCCGACCGCACCGACAACGATTTCGATATCCGCAACCTGACCGCGCTCGCCAACGCCCAGGCGCAGACTACGCGCGTGATGTCGATCATGCTGGGCGCGATCGCATCTGTCTCGCTGCTCGTCGGCGGCATTGGAATCATGAACATCATGCTGGTCTCGGTAACCGAGCGTACACGCGAGATCGGAATTCGAGTGGCGATCGGCGCACGCCAGCGCGACATCCTGACGCAATTCCTGCTCGAGGCGATCATCATCTCGCTGATCGGCTGCGTCGTCGGCGTGATCCTTGGCGTCGGTGCAGCAGTGGCCGCCAACCTGCTGGCCAGAGTTGCGGTCGTCATGACCGGCGGCGCGATTCTGCTCGCCTTTTTTGTGGCGGCCGCGGTCGGCGATATTCTTCGGCTTCTATCCGGCTAACAAGGCGGCGCGATTGAGACCGATCGATGCGCTGCGCTATCAGTGACCTTGGCGACTGTCCGCTCGCGTAATCTGGAAATCATGGTCAGTAAGCTTGGCATGGACGCCGCCGATCTTCGCGGCGCTAAGCCGACTGACCATCGACGGCATTGCGGGCATCGTCGACGTCGTCGAGGCGATGCACTACAACATCGCCAGCTTCCCTGGAATTCTCGCCAATCCGACGCGACGGAACGGACGACGGGGATCACGCGCCTGGTCTACCGGAGCATTCGCGGCGTGATCGGCCTCGTCGCGCTACGGGCTCGACAGGCTGTCTGGCGCGATTCGAGCCCTTGCTCGCCGAGCGAAGCACCTGGCCCGGACGCGAGGCGCTGCTCGCCGCGCTGAACGGTGTGCTGGGCGACTACCTGGCGGCGTCACACAATCCATTGGCGATCGCCATGCGGCTGCGCCGACAGGGTGCCGCGCTCCCGGATCGAACGATCGTCGCTGGCCGCGGCGATTCCGCAAGCCGGCGGCAAACTCGTGGTACTGCTGCATGGCTTGTGCATGAACGATCTGCAGTGGAAGCGCAAAGGGCACGATCATGGCGCCGCGCTGGCGCGCGACCTTGCATACACGCCGGTATATCTGCACTACAACAGCGGCCTTCATAT
Organism: uncultured beta proteobacterium; assembly: GCA_963828595.1. Classification (GTDB taxonomy): domain Bacteria; phylum Pseudomonadota; class Gammaproteobacteria; order Burkholderiales; family Casimicrobiaceae; genus PALSA-1003. The sequence continues at coordinate 174,727 of CAWHEN010000010.1, read as the reverse complement.
TTCGACGAACGGACGTGCCTTCGCCGAGCTGCTCGAAACCTGGTGCGGCCTTTGGCCGGTACCGCTCAACGAACTCGTGCTGATCGGACACAGCATGGGCGGGCTCGTCGCCCGCAGCGCCTGCCACTACGGCGCGCTGGCGCGCCACCAATGGCTGCGGCGAGTCGACAAGATCGTCTTCGTCGGCACGCCGCATCACGGAGCGCCGTTCGAGCGGGGTGGTAACTGGGTGGACATGCTGCTCAGCTCGAGCCCGTACACGGCGCCATTGGCTCGCCTGGGCAAGATCCGCAGCGCAGGCATCACCGACCTGCGATTCGGAAATCTGGTGGACGAAGACTGGGAAAAGCGCGATCGCTTCGAGCGCAGCGGCGATCTCCGCGTGCGCGTTGCCGCTGCCGGAAGGCGTCGCGTGTTTCGCGATCGCAGGAACCGTCGGGAAGAAGCCGGGCCGCTTCAGCGACCAGTTGCTCGGCGATGGCATCGTACCGCTGGCCAGCGCGCTCGGTCGCCACGCGAATCCGAGGCTGACCTTGACGTTCGACGAGTCGCGGCAGTGGGTCGCCTACGGCATCGAGCCACCTCGACCTGCTCAGCCGACCGGAAGTCTACGCGCAGATCAAGCGGTGGCTGGCCGCATCGGATTGAGCGCCACGACTTTCGAACGCGGCAAGCATCATTTTTGAAAGTACTCTCGAACTTTCGCGGCGATCTGGCGTTCGGTCATCTTGTCACTCGTTTCGACACCGACGATGCGGCCGCCGAGTCCGCTTCCCTCAAGACGCTTCTTGAGTTCTCCCTTTGCCTCGCCCGGACCGAAGATCAAGATGGAGTCTGCGTCACGAATATGCGAGATCACCTCGTCATAGTATCGGTCGAGATGGCTGGCATATTGCCTGTCTCTTTGGTCGTCGGCGGAGCCTTGTTCCGTCCTATTGCCCCCGGAAAATCGAACATGCGGTTCCATGCCGGATCTTATCCGTTTTGTTTCTTCTCCGATCGTTTCCGAGGAACACGAGCAAGGTTTCGCTGTGATCGACCCACAACACCCATCTGCTTTTTCATCGCGCTCCTTTTTCTATCCAAACCGCGCAACACGATCGTCAGGGAAAGGCCTTACCGAGGCGGCGCACGAAGTCACGCACTTGGTCGGCGGCAGGTGGTCGATACCCGCTGCCGCGCTGCGGCCGCCGCCGGTCGCAAATTCCCGGCAGAGCTTGATCCGCGCCCGTGCTCCTGGCCAACGGCGCCCGGACACTCACCGTGTAGCCGCCTTCGCGTTCGGCGTCAGGATCGCATGGGCGAGCTTGGGCGAGCGATTGGCCAGTTCGTTGCCGAAGACGCCGCGCACACGGCGGCTCCATGGCGCATCGGGAAGCACATAGCACGGCCGCCCCGGGAAGCACCGTCTCCGGCTTCGCCTGCTAGCGCGAGGTCCGAGGTCCTGCCGGCGAGCCTCGCTGATTTGCCTGAACAGCGGTTCGGTTTCGCATGAAGCGAAACGGATCTTCGCGCTGCAGCAGGCTAAGGTATAGCGCGGACGGGTGCACGATCAAATCGGCCTCGCTGTCGCCGTAGGCGTTGTACGTTAGATTCTCGCCAAGCTCGCTGCAAGCCGGCCAATTCCTTCGGGATCGAGCGCGAGCGGATGCGCGAGCTGCTGCGCCACGCTCGCCAGATTGTCACCGAACGCGGCGACGACCGCCCAGATCCGATGCTTTCCCGCCAGATAGCGATCGACCAGGATGCCGGTACAGACGCCGGGCGACGTGTCGATATGCGCCTTGAGCCCTGCATGCTTCGGCAGCTCGCCGGCGAAATGATGATCGAAATACTCGACCTTGACGCCTCGCGCAAGCAGCGAAAGCAACGCCTCCCGGTTCACCGCGACCGAGATGTCGAGCGCGGTCACCTCGTCGCCCTGCCGGCCTTCGACGCACTGCAACAGTGCGATGTCGCGCTTGGCGCCGGTGATCAGCACAGATTCGATCGGCGTTGCCAGGCGAAGTTGCACGAGTGCGCAGATCCCGTCGGCATCGCCGTTGAAGACATCGAAATGCGTCATGCCGGGCGCTCTTCTGTGGCAGTAGGTGTACGATAACCATCGCAATCGATGCGACGAGTTCGCACGGACAGCCGATGGTCGACGACGAATTGATACTGTTTGCGCTGGACGCGAGCCGTGACTTCGGCGAAGCGGTGAGCCGTGGACTCGGTACCGCGTTGGCGGAGCACGAGGAGCGGGAGTTCGAGGACGGCGAGCACAAGAGCCGGCCGCTTGTGAATGTGCGCGGCCGGGATGTGTACGTCCTGCAGTCGCTCTACGGCGACGCGACGCAGAGCGTCAACGACAAGCTCTGCCGCCTGCTTTTCTTCATTGGCGCCCTCAAGGATGCGTCGGCCGCCCGCGTGACCGCCGTCGTTCCCTATCTCGGATACGCGCGCAAGGACCGCAAGAGCAAGGCGCGCGACCCGGTGACGACGCGCTATGTCGCGACGCTTTTCGAAGCCGTAGGCACGGATTGCATCGTCACGCTCGACGTGCACAATCTCGCCGCGTATCAGAATGCGTTCCGCTGCCGCACCGAGCATCTGGAGGCGAATCCGCTTTTCGTCGAGCATCTCTTGCCGCTGCTGCGGGATGCAGATGTCAGCGTCGTCTCGCCCGACGCCGGAGGCATCAAGCGTGCAGATGCGTTCCGGCAGCGGCTTAGCGCGGCGCTGAATCGCCCGGTCGCGGCGGCATTTGCGGAGAAGTATCGCAGCAGCGGCATCGTCAGCGGCGAGGCGCTGGTCGGCGACGTCGAAGGCAAGGTCGCGGTCATCGTCGACGACCTGATCAGCGCCGGCAACACGATCGCCCGTGCCGCAACCGCATGTCGAACCGCGGAGCGACGCGCGTACTTCGCGTAGCGACGCATGGCGTTTTTGCCGAGGCCGCCAACGCCGTGCTTGGCCAATGCGATCTTGATGCTATCGTCGTGACCGACACCATCCCGCCTTTGCGCGTCACCGATCCACGCCTGAAGTCCAGGCTCACGCAGGTCAGCGCCGCGCCTCTGTTCGCCGAAGCGATTCGCAGGCTTCATACAGGTGGCTCGATTGTCGAGTTGGTGGGCGGCTGAACGAAAGGAGCAGCTGGCGCAATTTCACTCGCACTGGTCGATGTGATCGCTGCGCCAGCCGCAGATAGTCGCGCGCGTGCTCGGCCATTTGTGCGGATCCTTCACCACCGCGTCGTTGAAGTGCCATACGGCGATTTTCGCCCGCACGGACGCGCGGTAGCTCTGATAGAAATGCATGAGCTGTCGGGCGGCGAATCCCCGGTCGACCTCGGTGTATGTCGTGAAGATTATGCTCCTCGAGCTCCCGGCGCGCCCAGCCGCTCGCACTCGAGCGTGACAGAAAGGCGAGCTCGTCGGCGGAGTCGAGCAGGCGGAAATCGAGAGAGAATTCCAGGCAATCGATGATCTGGGGATCGGGCTCGAGGCAAATGTGCTCGGGCCGCAAGTCGCCGTGCGCTTCGATCACCCGTCCGGCATGAACCCGCTGATCGAATAGCATCGCCTGAGAGTCGAGCACGGCGACGCTGTCGCTCGCAGACCGACCTCGACGAGATCGCGCGGCAGTCCGTAGGCCGGATTGGACAGCGCCTGCAGATTCTCCGCGATGCCGGCAGCGAATCGGGCACGATAGGCCGAGGGCGACATCGCGACGGCTGGCGCGTCGCGATAAAATCGCGATAACTTGGCGAGGACCTGGCGCAATGTCGTCTTCGCGCAAGCGTCCCGTTCCTGATCATTGCATCGAGCATCCGTTCGGCGGGCAGCCGCCGCATCTGCACGAGCCAATCGATCGGCGATGCCGTCCCGCCGATGCACAAGCGGCCGCCTGCATCAGCCATCAGCGGCACCATTCCCAGGTAAACGCCGTCGGACAGGCGCTGGTTCAGGCGCACTTCCTCGCCGCAATGATGACGGCGCAGGCCTCGGTGCGGAAGTCCAGGTAGCTCAGGTGTACCGGCTTCTTGAGCTTGTACGCGTTAGTGGTCGGTCAGGAATACCCATGACATGTGGGTCTCGACCGGCTCGAACCGCGATCGTCGGTTCCGGGTAGCTTTCCGGCCTCGACAGGAATGCCACTTTCGCAGCGAGCCCGGATCCGCTCCTTCCGCCGGCCAGCCGCTTTCGCTGCAAGGTCTGCGGCGAGGCGCCGCCGCGAGCCGGTCGAGCACTCCACGCCACAGTTCCGGCAGCCTCGCCTCCGCCAACGGTCGCTGCGCGTCGTAGACGACGGTGTCATCCAGTTCGTCGGGCGTGAGTTGCTCCTGCGTCTGCACCTGGTGCTCGAGGACCGCGAGGTCGGCGTCCGAAGCCTCGTGCGGATCGTGCAGGCGCTGCGTGATCCGCTCGCGCAACGTCGCGTCCTCCGCAACAAAGTCGACGATGATGAACGGGACGCACGACTCCGATGCCAGATCGCGAAACAACTGGCGCTGCCACCGCTTCAGGAAAGCCGCGTCGACGATCACCCTCCACCCCGCGGCGCGTTGCGACTCGCGCCAACTGCAGCGCTCGCAGATAGGTCTCGCGCGTCGCCTCGGGCCGCATAGAAGGCCGGCGTCGATGCCGTCCCGATCACGTGCGGCGGCCGGCAGGTCGTGCAGCCGCTTGCGCTCGACGTCCGTCCGGATGCGCACTGCGCCCGTCAGCTCCAGCAGCGCCTGCGACAAGCGTCGTCTTGCCGCTGCCGGCGAGCCCATGGGTGACGACGATCGCCGGACGCGGCGGTTGTGCGTAATCCGCTGCGATCTTCGAGGTAACCGCGTGATTCGGCCAGCGCCGCGGACTTGGCGCTCGCCGGGTGCGAGCTGCTCCGCACGCAAGCAGGCGACCTTGGCGCGCACCATCGCGCGATAGACGAGGTAGAAGCGCAAGCATCCAAGCCGGCGTAGTCCCCGGTGATCTCGAGGTATGCGTTGAGGAAGCGGTGCGCGAAATCCGGCCGGCCGCGATCGTGGAGATCCATCGTCACGAACGCGACCTCGCTCATGACGTCGATCCAGCGCATCTCCTCGTTGAACTCGATGCAATCGAAAATCGTGAGCTCGCCGTCGACGAAGGCGATGTTGCCGAGGTGAAGGTCGCCGTGACATTCGCGCACGAAGCCTTCGCTGCGCCGAAGCGCCATCGACGCCGCGCAGGCGGCGTGCTGGCGATCGGTCCACACGGCAAGCGAATCGAGGTCGGCGATCTCAGCAGCGGTGACCAGCAGCGGCCGTATCTGCGTGAAGTTCTGCCGCGCGATGCGGAGCACGTCGTCCGGAGCTCCGAACGGCTCGCCGTTGCGGGCCACGAGCGTCGTGCGGTGAAATGCAGCGACCTTGGCGGCGAGCGTGTCGACGTCGGCCGCGGACAATTCGCCGCGGCGAAGCGCCCGGCTGGCCAGCGCCTCCTGCGGAAATTCCCGCATCTTCACCGCGTATTCGATGGCGGCGCCGGTGCCTTCCAGGACGGGATTCTCGATGCTGCCCGTGATGGGACGACCTCGAGATAGAGCTTGGGTGCAAGACGGCGGTTGAGCCGCAGCTCTTCTTCGCAATAAAAGCGGCGCGCGGCGAGACTGCGGAAATCCAGAAAACCGAGCTCCAGGGCCTTCTTGATCTTGTACGCGAATTGGCCGGTCAGGATGACGTAGGAAATATGCGTCTCGATCAGCTCGACGCGGCGATCCTTCGCTCCGGCCATTGCGGCATCACGCAATGCCGACACAAGCCTGGCCTGGGCAGCCAGGCGTGCAGACGCATTCGCTTCGATCGTCGCCGACGAATCGGACACTGGCAGGGGTTCCCGGATCCTCATCCTCATGACGTCGATTCTGACGATGATGGCGTCCGGGCTGTTGATCGAAGTCAATCTCAGGATGCGCGCGGGCTCACCCTCCAGGTTTCGACGTTCACTCACTCCAATACCTTCGACGGGCGTCAGCGGTGAGCCACCAACCATCCTAGCAGCAAACCGACACCCGCACCCATGGCAATGGGCCCCCATGGATTCTCGTGCACGTACGTGTCCGTCGCCCGCACTGCCGCACGCGCTCTTTCAGTCATCGCACGATGCCCTTCGGCAACCTGTGCCCTTGCCGCATCCAGCGTTTCTTCCAGTTTCTTGCGCGCTTCCGTGTAGGCGCGATCCGTCTGTCCGATCGAAGCGCGCAGAAAAGCGTCTGCGTCGGCAACGACGGTCTTGACGTCGGTCATCAGCTTTGTCCCGGCTCACATCTTCCGTTTCGCAACATTTCATCGCGGTTTCCATTAACTTCTGACTCCTGGTGAGATTCGTAGATCTGCATTTGCACGCCAGCTAGTGCCAGCTACTCCTGGTCGATTTCCACGGGCGTCTGGCTGCCGTCCGACGTGGCGGCGTGTTTCTTGACCGCACCGCGCTGTCTGCGGGCAGCGTCTTCCAAGCGCCTCGTCAGGCTTGCAAACGCCTCGCGAAGCGCCACGTAGACATCCTGGTCGTGATCGTGATTGACAATCAGTTCATGCTCCGGAATGCCCAGCGCGATCCGCACATTGAATGATCGTCCCTGGGTCTTGTGCCGATCCCGCTGCTCGATAACGACGCGGCAGCTGACGATGTCCGGATAAAATTCGGACAGCTTTGCCACGTCCTCACGAACGCGCGTGGTAAGCGCATTCGAGCGCCCCATGTGGCGGATGGTGATCTGCAGAGGTGTTTGCATTGTTCCGGGAAAGATTTCTCGGTAGCGGAGCGCGTCGGCTCGCAATCAGGATTCAGTGTGCCGCAACCCGGCGCGGCGAATGTTTCGGTTTCGCGCCCGTCTGATCGACAAACATCCCGGGCATCGTTTCCCTGGCGATGTCGCTGAAGAAGCCGACGATCTTTTGCCCTTCGCTCATGTAGTCCGCATACGCTCCGGTAAGGTAGGTCATCTGCGCGTTCACCGCCTCGACAGGCGTTCTGCATTGTCCGAACTGCGCCAGTGCCACCGCGTCCTTTGTCCACCGGTGGCTCAGGAACTTGGCTGCATGCTCCTGGGCACGGCCGGAGAACTCGAACCAAGCCGAGACGCCGTCTCGGCATTGGCAAATGATTGCTGATCCATGTCCCACAGCGATGGCGGATTGGAGGGATCGTGTTTGCTTTGCGGTGTCATATTCGATGTCCTTCTGCAAGATCAAGCCTTAATAAGGTCAAGCGAGTCGATCGGGCGCGCCGAAAGTCAAACACGGTAGCGCCCGCCGAAGCGGGCGCCATGCCACGCAGTCTACTTGATGGGCAGCTGCTTGGCCTACGCCACCGTTCCCTTTCTTCGGCAGCGTAAGCTCGAGGATCCCATTCCTGGTACTTGGCCTCCGCCTTGGCCTGATCGACGTCATGCATCAGCGTAAAGCTGCGCGACTGCATGCCGCAGTAGCGCTCGCTGCGTAGGACTGTTTCGCCTTTCTTCACTTCCTTTTCTTTCTTGACTTCGGAGCTGATCGATACCTGATTGCCTTCGACTGCGACGTGGATATCTTCCTTCTTGACGCCGGGAACTTCGGCCTTTACGTGATAGGCCTTGTCGTCCTCGGACACGTCCATCTTTATTTCCGGCTCAACGGGGAATTCGCCAACCACGCGTCGCATCCGCGGCATGCGGAAGAAATCGTCGAAATTGCGGAATGGCGCGAAGCTGACGAGATCGCTTAGCGGATCAAAACGAGTGATGTTTGCCATGGATGCTCTCCAACATGATTATTCCATCGTGCCGGAGCGGGGCCTACTGGAGCGCACCGGCTATTCCGTTGCGCCGGTGGCAATTCGTCGGGCGTTTAGGGCGCTTGGCGCCTGCCACCTCTTTGCAACTCAATGGTCATTTTAGGCTATGGCCATCGAGCGGTATTGATGTATGTCAACGACAGGTTCGGCTACGCGACCTCGAATCCTCTTGCACCATGGCGTCGCATGCCGCGTTGCCCGAATAAGACGGCCTGAACGTTCGCGGCCTCGCTCAGCCCTCCAGCACATAGGTGCCGGGCGCATCGCCGGCCGGCGCGTATTCGCCCTGGCGCCGCACCCATCTTCGGCGGCGCGCCACGAGCCCCGGAGCGGGCGTCGAGCCATGCGACCCACTCGGGCCACCAGGAGCCTTCGCTGACAGGCGTTGTCGCCAGCCACACGTCGGGATCGACGTAGTGGTCCTCCGCCGCCTTGGTCGCGACGCGATAGTGCCGTTGCGGTGCCCGGGCTCGGATACGATGCCGGCGTTGTGACCGCCGCTCGTCAGCAGGAACGTGACCTCGGTATCGGTGAGCAGATTGAACTTGAATACCGAGCGCCATGGCGCGACGTGGTCCGATTCGGTTCCGACGCTGAAAATCGGCACGCGGATATCGGACAGCGCGACCGGCCGGCCGCCGGCAGGATAGCGGCCTTCTGCCAGATCGTTGTCGAGGAACAAGCCGCCGCAGATACTCGGCGTGCTGCCGATATGGCATGCGCGTTGCGTCGGCGTTCCAGGCGTTGAGGTCGGTCATCACCTCGCGCTCGCCCATCAGATAGGTCCGGACCATGCGCGACCAGATGAGATCGTTCGAGCGCAGCATCTGGAACGTGCCAGCCATCTGCCGGCTGTCGAGAAAGCCCTGTTCCCACATGACGTCCTCGAGAAACGCGAGTTGGCTTTCGTTGATGAAAAGCATCAGCTCGCCCGCCTCGGTGAAGTCGGTCTGCGCGGCGAAGAACGTCGCCGATTTGAGCCGATTGTCGCCATCGCGGGCCATCGCCGCCGCGGCGATGGCGAGCAACGTGCCGCCGATGCAGTAGCCGACCGCATGAATCGTATGACCCTTCACGATCGCCGACACGGCATCCAGCGCGGCCATCACGCCGAGCGTGCGATAGTCCTCCATCGACAGATCGCGATCTGCCGGTCCCGGGTTCTTCCACGAGATCATGAAGACCGTGTAACCCTGCTCCGTCAGATATTTCACCAGCGAATTGTGCGGGCTCAAGTCGAGGATGTAGTACTTCATGATCCATGCCGGAACGATCAGCACCGGCTCGGGCCGAACCTGGGCGGTGGCCGGAGCGTACTGGATCAGCTCGATCAGGCGATTGCGGTAGACGACCTTGCCCGGCGTCACCGCGAACTCGTGCTCCGACCCGGAATGCCTCGGTGCCCACCCGCTTTCGGCCGGCCACCATCCGCTCCCAGTCCTCCAGGAAGTTATGCGCGCCACGAGCGAGGTTCATCCCCATTTCGCTCGCCGTGCGCTGCAGGACTTCGGGATTGCCGAGCAGATGGTTCGACGGCGAAAAGACATCGAGCCATTGGCGGGTGCCGAACGCGACGATTTTCTCGTTCTGCGCGTTCACGCCATGAATGCCGGTCGTCGCGTTATGCCACCATTGCTGGGTGAGCAAGAAGGATTGGTAGATCAGGTCGTACGGGGGCTTCCGCCACGCATCGCCGAGGAAACGCCGGTCCTGCGGCAATGGCTCGATGCAGGGCTCGCGAGCGCCCGCGGTGAACGCGCTTCGGTTCGCGTAGGTCACCAGCCGCAGCCACTTGCGCAGAGCCTTCTCGGCGAGCTGGAGCTGCTTTCCTGGCGAATAAGCCAGATGCGCTGCCCAGTCCGCGTAGGCGCCGATCAGGGTCATCGGCGACGACTCCCGCGGTGAATCGCGCTATCGCAGCGTGAAGCGAGCGGTCGACCACCTCCGCGAACGCCGTCGCAGCGTACGAATCGCGCAGGAACGGGGACGTCGAGGCCGCGGTGTCCGACGGAATTCCTTGCGCCGCAGCGAGCGTCGATTTCGCGGACGCTCCGGCGGCTTTGGCTGTCGAGTACGATCGAGAGCCGGGCGCGTTTTGTGTTTTGACGCATTCTTTGAGCCGTCCGTCTGTCGGCCGCGCATCGATTCAGGCCCGCGTCAGAGTCTCGTACCGTCGACCCCGGCCTGCCAGCTCGGAAAGCGCCGCCAACGGGCCCGCGAGCTGACGCAGCATGTCGTCCAGGGTGATGATGCCGACCAGACAACCGGCTGCATCGACGACCGGCATGCGCCGGATGCCCTTGACCGACATCAGGCGAACCGTTTCCGCATAGCCGGCACCTTCCTCGATGGTCGTCAACGGCGTCAGGACCAGATCACCCAGCTTGATCAACTTGGGATCCAAGTCCAGCCGCAACGACCTCCACCACGATGTCGCGGTCGGTCACGATTCCCACGGGAACCCGCTTGGCTCCGGTTTGATCGACGACGATCACGTTGCCGATGTGACGATGTCGCATCAATGCGGCGGCGTCGACGACGGAAGTGTCGCGCGGGCTGCAAACAACGTCGCGAATACAGAACTCGGTGATCGCCATGGTATTCCTTCGTATCTGGTCTGGTTTCGCTCCGGCGTCGAATCTTTGCATGCCTCCGGACCCGAAGTGCATATTGTTAGCCCATATTAATGCAGCAAGTCCACCCCTCATTGATCTTCGTCAAGGCGTCAGGCGGGATTACGCTCTAGCCTGACCGAAATCCTGCAGGCCGGACGCGTGCCATAGGGCAGGAGTCGTGGGGTTGCGAGATGATCTTCCATGACCGCATCGAAGCTGGTGAGTTGTTGGCCGACGCGCTGATCAAATGGCGCGGCCGGAATCCGCTGATCGTCGCAATACCGCGCGGCGCAGTGCCGATGGGCAAGATTATCGCAGAACGCCTCGGCGGAGAGCTCGATGTCGTGCTCACGCGCAAGCTGCGCGCGCCCGGGAAATCCGGAATTCGCCATTGGCGCGGTCGACGAGACCGGATGGACCTACCTTGCCGATTATTCCGGGCAAATCCGGCGCCGCCGCGACTACATCGACCGCGAGATTGCAGCCGAGCTCCAGACGATGCGTCGCCGCCGCGCGGAATACACGCCGGCACGGTCGCCGTGCGACCCTGCGGGACGGATCGTGATCGTCGTGGACGATGGCCTCGCGACCGGCGCGACGATGATCGCTGCACTGCACGCGCTTCGCGCGAGGCAGCCAGAATGGCTAGTCTGCGCGGTTCCGGTAGCGCCAAGGGACGCGCTGGAGAAAGTGCGGCCCTATGCGGACGAGCTTGTCTGTCTGCACAGGCCCGACTTCTTCTACGCCGTCGGCCAGTTCTATCGCCACTTTCCTCAGGTGAGCGACGACGACGTCGTGGCGATGCTGGGGCCGGGGCAGGGCCCATGCCGAGTCGTCACGCTGTCGAACCGGAAGCAGGAAAACCCTGATCCTGCGACTGCGTCGCTCGCCCAATGCGGCGCCGGGAGCACCTCATGTTCAAGCATATTCTTTTCTCTACCGACGGTTCCGACCTTTCTGCGCAGGCGATCCCGAAAGTAACTGCGCTGGCGAAATCGGTGGCGGCAAGACTCACGGCTGTTACGGCTTCCGCACCGTTTCACGTTTTTGCGGCTGAACCCGGTATGGTGACGGACACCGAGGACGTCTATCGCGGCTCATTGCGAAAAACGAGCGGCCATATATTTCGACGCCGTCAAGAAGTCGGCCGATGCCGCCGGCGTCAGTTTTACCGGCGTGCATGTGTACTCGGATCAACCGTACACCGCCATCATCAATACCGCGTCCGGCCAGGGTTGCGACCTGGTTTCCATGGCGTCGCACGGGCGCCGCGGTGTATCCGCGCTGGTTCTTGGAAGCGAGACCGTCAAAGTACTGACTCATTCGAAGATACCGGTCGTGGTCTGGCGGTAGCCGCGCTGCGAGGGCTCTGGCCGATCGCGAGCGCCTCCAGCCGGCTGGTCACCGCGCTGATCGACTGATATCACGCCAAGCTTATCGCGCTCGAGAAATGAGAGAGGCAATGGCGGCGGACGGGCGAGTTCATGTTGGAACAAGACCAGTGACTGATCTGGATCAAGCTCGTTTCACTAATCGCCCGAAATCAGTCCGTACAGGTATACGTTGTTACAAAATCGCGCCGCGGCTATGCGATTTGTCGGCGCATACTTGCTCTATGGCTCTTCGTCGCAAACTCGCCTCCGTCATCGCTCTCGGGCCGCCCATGCGCCGGTTCGCGCATGGTTGTTTGCGCCGTCTATTTATCGGAGTGCTCGCGTTCCTGGTGGTTGGTGTGACGACAGCCGGCGCGCAGCCCGCTGGTGGGCCGGATTACAGCCAGGACGAACTCGATCAACTGGTCGCGCCCATCGCTCTTTACCCGGATCAGCTGCTGGCGCAGATCCTGATGGCCGCGACATATCCGCTTGAAGTCGTGGAAGCGGCGCGCTTCGTGCAGCAGAATTCCGACCTGCGGGACGATGCTCTCGACCAGGCGCTGGCGGACAAGAACTGGGATCCGAGCGTGCAATCGCTTGCCGCGTATCCGCAGGTCCTGGCGATGATGAACGACAAGCTCGAATGGACGCAGCGATTGGGCGACGCATTTCTGGCCGACCAGCCAAGGGTTATGGACACGGTGCAGTCGTTGCGCCAGAAGGCTGCAAGCCGCCGGCAACCTGCAGTCGACGCCGCAATTGTCGGTGACGACGCAGGACGACGACATCGTCATCGACACGCCGCACCCTAACGTCGTTTACGTGCCGGTCTACAATCCGACGGCTCATCTACGGACCGTGGTGGGCTCCAGCTTACCCGCCCTGGTTCTGGTGCCCACCGCTCGATTTACGGTTATCCGTTCTGCCCCGGATATACGGTCGGGTATCTTCTTCGGAGCGCCATGGCCGATCTGGTACAACCACTGGGGCTGGGCGCATCCGCATTGGCACGGGCATAGTATCGCGATCGACGGTCACAACAATCGCTTCTGGAATAACCCGAGGCATCCGCGCCCGCCGCCGGACGGAGACTTGGCAGCATTCGCCGCCGCACCGCCGCGGCGTCGCTTATCCCAATGCTCCGACACGCGACCGGTTCGTGACGAATCGATCCCAATGCCGTGCGCTCGAGACAGGATTTCCGTGGCTATGAGCGCATCCAGCGTGCGCCGGCACCGAATGTAACGCGCGAATGCCGAGGGCGATGCCGCAGGTTCCCAAGCCGTGCGCAGCGCCGAATCGCGGTGCGGCGGCGCCGATCGGTCGCGCGACCGGCGCCGTTGCCGCCGGGTCCTGGCAGCGCCAGCGCCGTTCGATCCGACGTTCTCGCGTCAGCAGACACAGACCAATGCGCAGCGCGGCTCGCAGAGCCGCCAATCGATTCCCTCTGCACCCGCACCGGTTGGCCATGCTCCGTTTGGCAGGGCGCCGGGTGGACAGGCTCCCGTCGGTCGAGCACCCGGGCCGGCGCCCGGACCGTCTCCGCACGGCGGCAAGGTTGGACGCTGAGACATGGACATGCCCGGTGACATGCGTGAGGACCCGATGACGTATAGCTTCCACCGCTGGTCCCTGATCGTGAGCGTCGCGCTGACCGCGTCGGTCGACTGCATTCGCGCCTCCCGCATTTGCGGCCAATACGACGGCGGCGACGAACCCCCGCACCCAGGTCCAGCAACACTTCGTGACACCGGAAGCCGCGGCCGCGGCGCTCGTGGCAGCGGTTCGAGCCGACGACCCGAGGCGCATCCGCGCCGTGCTCGGTCCGGGCAGCGACAACCTGATCAGCTCCGGCGATCCGGTTGCCGACCGGCAAGGGCGCGCACGTTTTGTCGCGGCCTTCGACAAAAATTCGAGGATCGAGATGGAAGGCGACGCAAAGGCCACGCTCGTCGTCGGCGAAAACGATTGGCCGCTTCCGTTCCCGATCCTGAAGCATGCCGACGGCTGGGCATTCGACGCCCAGTCCGGCGCAGAGGAAATTCTCGATCGACGCATCGGACGCAATGAGCTCGCAGCGATCAAGGTCTGTCTTGCGTACGTTGACGCGCAGCGCGAATACGCGCTGACGCAGGGCAATCGCGACGGCATGCACGAATACGCCATGAAATTGGTGAGCTCGCCCGGGAAGAAGGATGGCCTTTACTGGCGGACGAAGGAAGGTTGGCCGCTCAGCCCGCTCGGCCCGCTTGCCGAAAAGGCAAAGGAAGAAGGCTACGGCAAGACCAAGAACGCCGCGCACGAGCCCTACCACGGATATTTCTACAGGATCCTCACCGGCCAGGGCGGCGACGCTGCGGGCGGCGCTTACAGCTACGTCGCCGGCGGCAGGATGATCGGTGGCTTTGCGTTGGTCGCTTACCCGGCTCGCTGGGGAGCCTCGGGCGTCATGACGTTGATCGTCAATCACGAAGGTATCGTGTACCAGAAGAATCTCGGCAAGTCGACGGCGGCAATCGCCTCGAAGATGACGCGTTTGATCCGGATTCGAGCTGGTCGAAGACGCAGCCGTAGGGCGAAACCGCCACAGCACTAAAGGCCGGTCATAGTCAGGCGCTAGCCCTGTCGCGAGGGCGCTCGTCGATCGCGAGCGCGTCCAGGCTCGGCTCGTCACGGCGCTCCGGTCGCCTGGTGACGATAAAAGATCTGTTTCGCCACCTCGACGATCAGTAGATAAGCGACGACCAAGGCGCCGAGAATCGCCAGGAACTCCGCCGGCGGCGGCTGGAAGCCGAAGTAGCGCCCCAAGCCCGTGAACGGAAGAATCAGCGCGGCGAGCACGACCGCAAGCGAAGTCGCTGCCAGCGCCGGATGCGGCCGGCTCGATAGCGGATTGCTGCGGGTGCGAATGACGAAGATCACCAGCACTTGCGTGGCCAGCGATTCGACGAACCAGCCTGTCTGGAACATACGCTCGTTCGCGTTCAACACCGCAAGAAGCACGTAGAAAGTTATGAAATCGAACAGCGAGCTGACCGGCCCGATGGCCCACATGAAATTGCGGATGAATCTCATGTCCCAGGACTGCGGTCCGCGGACCTCCTCCGCGTCGACATGGTCCAGCGGAATGGCTGTTTCGGAAAGGTCGTAGAGGACATTGTTGAGCAGTATCTGTGTCGGCAGCATCGGAAGGAATGGCAGGAATACCGACGCCGCAGCCATGCTGAACATGTTGCCGAAGTTGGAACTGGTGCCCATCATGATGTACTTGCGGATGTTGGCGAACGTGCGCCGGCCTTCAAGCACGCCGTCGTGCAGTACCTGCAGATCGCGCTTGAGCAGGATCAGGTCCGCTGCCTCCTTGGCCACGTCTACCGCGGTATTGACCGACAAGCTGACATCCGCCGAGTGCAGCGCCGGCGCGTCGTTGATCCCGTCGCCGAGATAGCCCACTACCCGGCCGCGCGCCTTTAGCGCGAGGATGATGCGGTTCTTCTGCGCCGGATTCACGCGGCAGAACAGATTCACGGCATCGACTCGAGCCTGCAGCGCATGGTCGCTTCAGCTGCGCGATCTCGTCTCCGCTGAGAACGCCCGTGACGGGAACGCCCAGCGTCGTGCAGATGTGCTGCGTTACCAGCTCATTGTCTCCCGTGACGATCTTCACCTCCGACGCCGCTCGCGACTAGCGCTGCGAGAGCCTTCGCGGCGCTGGCCTTGGGCGGATCGAGAAACGCCGCAAAGCCGGCAAACACCAGCTCGGCTTTCGTCGCTTACGCGCGGCGTGATCGTGGTCCTTGCCGACCTGCTTGGAAGCGATGCCGAGTACGCGCAGCCCCTGGTTTCCCAGACCGTCCAGCTGCCGCTTCGCCTTCTCGCGTGCGGCAGCGTCCCAGTTGCGCCCGACGCCGACGTCGCCTGCTTCGTAATGCGTCGACAAGCCGAGGATTTCCTCGGGCGCGCCTTTGACGACCAGCAACGCGCGTCGCGCCATCGTCCACCAGCACCGAGACGCGCCGCCGCTCGAAGTCGAAGGGCGCCTCGTCTATCTTCTTCCATCGGCTGACGTCGAGATGGCCATGGGCCGAGGATCGCCTCGTCGAGTGGACTCTTGAGCCCGGTCTCGAAGTAGCTATTCAGATAGGCCAGCTCGAGAACACGCGCGCTATCGCCTGCCCCCGATGTCGACGTGGCGCTCGAGGCTGATCTTCGCCTCGGTAAGGGTGCCGGTCTTGTCGGTGCACAACACGTCCATCGAGCCGAGGTTCTGGATGGCCGCGAGTCGCTTGACGATGACGTGCTTGCCCGCCATGCGCAGCGCGCCACGCGCCAGCGTCACCGAGATGACCATGGGCAACAGCTCCGGCGTCAGGCCGACGGCCAGTGCGATGGCGAACAGGAAAGACTCGAGCAGCGGCTTGTGGGTCAGAGTATTGACCATGAGCACGAACAGCACCATAAGCACCGTGACCCGCATGATCAGCATGCCGAACCGGCGCGTGCCGAGCTCGAAGGCCGTGGGCGGCGGCTCGACACTCAGTTCCCGCGCAATCTCGCCGATAGCGGTGCCGCCCCCTGTTCGACAGACCAGAAGGCGAGCCGTCCCGCTGACGACCGAAGTGCCCATGAAGACCGCGTTGACCGCGGCTTCCAGGCCCGTTCGTCGATCGGCCAGATCTTCGAGCACGCTTTTCGACCGGAAAGGATTCGCCGGTGAGCAGTGACTGATTGACAAACAGATCGTGCGCCTCGAGCAGTCGCCCGTCTGCGGGGACAAGGCTGCCGCAGGCGAGCGATACGACGTCGCCGGGCACGATCTGCGTCACCGGCACGTCCCTCAGTGCACCATCGCGCAGCACGCTGGCGCGGATCTGGACCGACTGCCGCAATCGTTGTGCAGCGCGCCCGGCGCGGTATTCCTGGACGAAGTCGAGGGTAACGCTCAGCAATACCATGACGATGATGATGACGAAGCTCGCGACTTCGCCGCTCAGCGCGGCGACGAGGCTCGCCGCGATCAGGATCAGAACCATCGGATTGCGGAAGCGGCGGAGAAACGCTATCCAAGCGGGGCGCGCGGCCCGGTCGAGGAACGCGTTCACGCCATAGCGCTTGAGCCGCCTGCGCGCTTCGGCCTGGGTAAGGCCGGCACCTTTCGAGCCCACTTCGTCGAACAGCGCGGGAACTGGCAATAGCCACCAAGCCGAGCTCGCCAGACTCGGTTGATCATCGAGACGGCTCGAACGGGGGACCTCGTTGGCGGTTCGAGCGTGACTCATGTGCTCAGGGCAGGCTCGCTTGGGGCTTGAACGGCAGCAGCCATTGCGCGGGAATCGCCGCAATCAAACGCCGAGGTCGTCGCACTACATCGCTCCCCCGCTGCCATGACGATGGCAGCAATTTCGTACCGAGTCTAGCAATGACGAACGGTTGCGGGCTTGACGCGGGTCAAGCGGCGCCGGGTTCAGCACTCCCGGTCGCGGATGGTCGCTTCGTGACGTAGCACGCGGGCGGATTAGCCAAGGATCTGGTCGTAGGCTTCGCGATCAGCCCTGTAGCAGACACAGGAAGCGGCCCTTAGGCCCGGACGGTCGAGAACGGTGATGTTCCCGCGGCTGTAGTGAATCAGCCTTCGCTTCTGCAGAGAGCTGGCCGCTCTGGTGACGCCCACTCGACGCACGCCAAGCATCAGTGCCATGAATTGCTGGGTGATATGAAAGGCGTCGGCATGCGCTCGGTCCTGGGTCATCAGCAGCCAGCGCGCGAGCCTCGCCTCCACGACGTGGAAGCGCGTGCAGGCCGCCGTCTGCGAAAGCTGGCTCATATGGACGAAGATATAACGGTCGATCTGGCGTTGCAGCGCCCGGCTGGCCCGCAACTCGCGGCCGAAGCGCGCGGCGTCCATCCGCAACGCCGGTCCCGCACCCTGTACCACCGCGCGCACGGGCGAGACATCGACCCCGAGCGCGAGCGGAATCGCCGAACATGCCTTCGTTTCCAACCAACCCGACTTCGAGAGAGGCGGCCCCGCCGATCGGCATGACCAGCGAGATGAAGCTCCGGGTCGGAAAATAGACATGGGTGAGGCGCTGACCCGGCGTGTAAAGCACGTCGGCAAATGCGAGCTCGACCGGTTCGCAACCGGCCAGCATCCGGCGACGATTGCTATTGGGCAGGCCCTCGAGCAGGCGATTGACTGCGGTGGCGTTTTGCGGCGATGGCACCGATTGCTCTCCTCGGCAGTCGGTGAGCCGCCGGACAGCACTCGGAGAATGAAGTGCGATGCCGAGCCGACGCCAAATGAGCGCGGCCCACCTACTACGATTGGCCAGGAGAATACGGCGAAGTCGCTTCCCGGTCTGCTCGCTAGCGCACACAGCGGCTTGCGCATTCAGCGGAGTAAAGAGTCCGGGGGCTACCGGGCGGCGTACGGCAGCAGGCGATCGAGCTCCGTCTTGACCACTTGATAGCATTCGCAGGACCGCGCCTCCAGTCCCGGGCGGTCCAGCACGGTGATCCTGCCCCGGCGGTAGCTGATCAGTCCGGCGTCCTGAAGCTTGCCTGCGGCCTCGGTCACGCCCTCGCGACGCACGCCCAGCATGTTGGCGATCAATTCCTGCGTCATCGAAAGTTCGTTCGACGCGAGGCGATCGAGGCTCAGCAGCAGCCAACGGCACAATTGCTGGTCGACCGAATGATGCCGATTGCACACCGCCGTCTGCGCCATCTGCGTGATCAGCGCCTGCGTGTAGCGGAGCAACAGATGGAGCATCGGGCCGAAGCGCTGAAACTCGTCCTTCAGCAACTGGGCCTTCAGCCGGTAGCCGTAGCCCGCACTTTGCACGACGGCGCGGCTGGGCGTGGTTTCGCCGCCCATGAACAGCGATATGCCGAGAATGCCCTCGTTGCCTACGATGGCGATCTCCGCTGATGCGCCGTCTTCCATGACGTAGAGCAGTGAGACGATCGACGTCGTCGGAAAGTAGACGTACCGCAGCGCACTCCGGGCTCGTAAAGGACCTCGCCGAGCTTGAGCGGAATCAGTTCCAGATGTGACACCAGCCGCTCGTAGTCGCCTGCAGGCAGCGCCTCGAGCAGATGGTTCTGTTGCGGATCTGTGGCCCGCGGGTCCAGCCCCCGGCAACTTCTCATGGATCGGCACTGTCGACGGTTTCCCCACCGGGCATCCCGAACTTCGGCTGCGATTGCTCTAGTTTATATCGCCGGAGGTATCTCCGGGTTCGGTGCCGCACATAAGACGTGACGGGCGGCGATGGCTTACCCGAGCCGACCCCATCCGTGCGCCACCGAACCGACCGCAGCCGGCATCAAAGGGTACTTTGGCCCTGCAACGCCGGCGTATCCGCCAACCGGGTCCGGCACCACCATCGGGCCCGGGCGACGACCCGGATCGCCTGCGGAATCCAAGCCGGTGTCGCGACGAAGACCCGCAACCCCTCCAGACTGGAACCCAAGATGAACATGACCTTGAGTTTTGCCCCGCTCGTCGCGCTTCTCGCCGGCATACTTATTTTGGTCGTACCGAGATTGCTCAACTACATTGTCGCCATTTACCTGATCGTCATCGGGCTGCTCGGTCTGTTCGGCGCCGGAAGCTTCCACCTAAAGTGACCGCATTGCGGAGCTCCGAGTTGTTCGCCAAACCCGCGCGGCGCTCGCCGCCGTAGACGCAAGGCGCACTGCAATCGGCGCGCATGACAAAAACTCGCGACTGGCCCTGCTTGGGATCGGACTCTTGTCGCTCCTGGCCGGTTGCGCGTCGCTGCCGCCGGGTTCGGACTTTCCAAAAACAACGTCGAATGCCTTGACGCGCCCGGACCAGACCCACATGGGGCAGCAATTGGCGGCGGCAAAAGCGGAGCACCCGGGGAACTCCGGTTTCAAGCTGCTCCCGGTCGGCACCGACAGCTTCCTGCTGCGAATGGAAATGGCGCAAGCCGCGGAGCGAACCCTTGACGTCCAGTACTTCCTGATCCAGAGCGACGACACCGGCCAGTTGCTGATCGAAGCGCTGCTCAAAGCCGCCGACCGTGGCGTGCGAGTCCGCGTGCTGCTCGATGATGCCGGCTCGTTCGGCCGCGACGCGCAGATCCGGACGCTGGCCGGGCTACCCGAATATCGAGTTGCGGCTATTCAATCCGTTTGCCTATCGCGGCAACGTCGGGTTCGTTCACGTCGCCGAGTTTCTCGCCGACGCGACCAGGCTCAACTATCGGATGCACAACAAGCTCTTTGTCGTCGATAACGAAATCAGCATCGTCGGAGGGCGCAACATCGGAGACGAATATTTCCAGGGCGGCCGCGACTATGAATTCGGCGACTACGACATCATCGCCGCCGGCCCCATCGTCAACGAGGTCTCGAAGAGCTTCGACGCATTCTGGAATAGTCCGATGGCAATTCCGATCGAAGCGCTCTCAGGCGGCAAGCCTTCGGCGCAAGACCTGGAAGACTATCGAGGTGTTCTCGCGGCACATCGCGCACAGATGACCGAGGCCAACGCTCCGTACATGCGTGCCCTGGCCGCCAACGAGCCGCTCGGAGCAATGCTCAGTGGCAAGTCGTCGCTCGCGTGGGCCAAGGGAGAAGTCGTCTACGACAGCCCGGAAAAAGCCAAGGTCCAGGACGGTGAGCAAGGCGGTCGCCTGCTGCGGCATCGGCTCGGCGAGGTGGCGAAACAGGTCCACTCGGAGTTGATCGTCGTGTCGCCTTACCTGGTGCCAGGAACTGCCGGAATGAAATTTCTCGAGGGTTTGCGTGAGCGCAACGTCAGCGTTCGGATTCTCACCAATTCGCTCGCATCGACTGACATGCCCATCGTTCACTCGGGTTACCAGGCCGCCCGCGCGCCACTCCTTGGAACCGGCGTTGATCTGTACGAAGTGCGGCCGGTGCTTGGCAAGCCCGTCGTACGGGGCAACCGGCTGAAATCGCTGAGTTCCGGGCAGTACGCATTACATGCCAAGGTATTCGTATTCGATCGGCAGCGAGTGTTCGTCGGCTCGATGAACCTCGACCAGCGGTCGTTGCACCTCAACACCGAGATCGGGCTGATCATCGACAGCCCGGAGCTTGCGCGCCAGATCGCTCTGCGATTCGCGGATATCGCGCAACCGGCGAACAGCTACGTTTTGATGCTGAGCGAGACCGATGGACTGGGTCAACGTCACCTCGTTTGGCGCACGCTGGAGAATGGACAACCAGTGGAGTTCGATCAGGAACCTGACGTTACGCTCTGGCAGCGACTGCAAGTCGACATGCTGTCGATGCTGCCGCTCGACAGCTGCTTTAAGTGCGCTGCCGCACTGACCAGCACGGTGTATGCGGCTACCCTCTATGGATGAGCTTCTCCGCTGGCGACCGCGGAACTCATGAACGTTACTCGATGGACAAAAGGAGCAAGTCATGAGTATTGGCACCATTCTGCTGATCGTCCTGATACTGATCCTCATCGGCGTCCTGCCCACGTGGCCGCACGCTCGCAGCTGGGGCTACGGTCCCAGTGGCATCGTCGGCGTCATCGTGGTAATCCTGATCGTCCTGTTCCTGTTGGGGCGGCTGTAATCCCGCGCGGTAAAGGCGCATAATCTTCTCGAGGAATCAACATGAAATATAAACTTGCCAAACCCTTCATCATCGGCTCGGTACTCGCGCCCGTTGTGGCCTATGCGGCCGATGGAGACACCGACCGTTCAAGCCCGAGGCCTACGTCAAGGACTCGGTCATCACGACCAAGATCAAGACGCAATCTGGCAGCCGAGCATCCGGCCAGCGCGAAGCAATCAAGGTCGATACCTACAAGATGGCGTCGTTCGGCTGAGCGGACTACCGACAGCCAGATCGAAGCTAAACAAAGCGGTCGAGATCGCGCGCAATACCGAGGGCGTCAAATCGGTCAACACCGAGCTCACGGTCCAGAAAGACCGCTAACCGAAAGCCGGAGGACAATGCCTGGCGCCAGGACGGTTCGATGCGGCCTGGAGTCCGGCAGATCCGACGTTCCATCTTATCGACTAACTCATAAGCCCCGTGCGTGATGAGCCCTGCCGCCATTCCAGCCTCCGTGGTCACGGCTGACCCGGCAGCCGAGGAGCCCGCACCCGCCGTCGACACATCGCACGTCATGCTTCCTGGCGTCCGCCTGCCGGTCGATGCGCGGGGCTCGCGCTCGGGATTCTGGCGGTGCTCGCGTCGGTTGGCCCTCTGGTGGGCGCAGGCGTTTTTGGTGCCGCTGTTGCTCGGCATCATTATTTCCTACACGCTGAATCCGCTTGTCGCATGGCTCGAACAATCAAGATCCCGCGTGTTGTCGGCACGCTCGTTGTGATGGCAAGCGTGACTCGGTGCACTCGCTCTGGGCACCTATTCGCTGCGCGGGCAGATGCAGACGATCATCGAGCAGTTGCCCGAGGCCGCGACCAAGTTAGCCAGCGCGCTTGCGCGCATGCAAGGCAGCCAGAGCGGCAACATGCAGAAAATGCAAACCGCAGCGACAGCGGTGGAAAAAGCGACGACCCAGGCAGCCGGCGCCCCCGTCGACTCCGCGTCAGCCCACCACCCATGTCGTCGTCGACCAGCCCACGTTCAAGCTCGGTAGCTTCCTGTGGCAGAACTCGATGGGCGCTCTCGGCGCCATGGGTCAGGCGGCGATGGTCGTTTTCCTGGTTTTTTTCCTGCTGATCGGCGGAGACACATTCAAGCGGAAGCTGGTCCGGCTGACCGGACCGTCGCTGTCGAAGAGAAAGATTACCGTCAACATTCTCGACGATATCAACGGGTCGATCCAGAAATACATGTTCATGCTGCTGACGACAAATCTGCTGGTCGCGCTGCTTAGCTGGTTCGCGTTCCGCTGGATCGGCCTCGAGAACGCGGGCGCCTGGGCCGCCGCCGCAGGCCTGCTGCACATCGTCCCCTACTTTGGCCCCGGCGTCACGGCCATCGCAACCGGAATGGCCGCCTTCATGCAGTTCGAGTCGTTGCCGACGGCGTTGCTGGTTGCCGGCGCATCGCTGGCGATCGCTACCGTCGTCGGAACCTTCGTGACCACCTGGATGACCGGCCGGATCGCCCACATGAATTCCGCGGCAGTGTTCATTTCGCTGCTGTTCTGGGGTTGGCTGTGGGGGGTCTGGGGAATGCTGCTCAGCATTCCCATCATCGTCATCGTCAAGGTCGTGTCGCAGCATGTGGAGCAGTTGCACCCGGTGGCCGAATTGCTGGGCGATTGACCCAGCGCGAGGCCGCGAATAGGCCGATGTTGGCGCAAGTCGTTACGCCACCAGCCGCTCGCGCAACCTGCCCTTGCGGCCATGCGGTATGAACTCGGGGCACGGCATTGGTGACGAGCAGCACGTCGATTTCTCGGGCATCTGACCAGTTCAGGGCGCGTCTGCGCAGCAGCGGCTTGTCGCACAAGCCGCCGTCGAAGAGCTGCCGCTGCGATCGGAATTGTTCAGCGCCGACCAGATGGAGCGTCACGGCAAGACGCTTGCTGCTGCGCATCGGGTGACGCCGCGGCGCGCGCAGGACCAGCTGCTCCCGCGATTGGCATCGAACGAAACCGTGTTGATCGGCGTCTGCAAACGGTTGGCCGCGGCGATTTCGACGAACCGCCGGATCACGCCGGCCGGCGAGTGGCTGCTCGACAACTTCCATCTGATCGAAGAGCAGATCGGCACGGCCAAGAGGCACTTGCCGCGCGGCTACAGCCGGGAGCTGCCACGCCTGGCACTCGGCCCGTCAGCGGGTCTGCCGCGCGTGTACGACATCGCGCTCGAGGCCATCTCGCACGGCGATGGCCGGGTCGACGCCGACAGCCTGAGGCGTTTCGTGACCGCCTACCAATCGATTACGACGCTCAAGCTCGGCGAGCTGTGGGCTATTCCGATCATGCTGCGACTCGCCCTGATCGAGAACCTGCGTCGCGTCGCGGTGCGGATTGCCGCCGGCATCGCCGAGCGCGATCTGGCGAACACCTGGGCCGACCGGATGATGGAGACGGCCGAACGGGATCCGAAAAGCCTCATCCTCGTCATCGCCGACATGGCGCGCTCGTCGCCGCCGATGGCGAGCGCGTTCGTGGCCGAGCTTGCGCGCCGACTGCAAGGCCAGAGCGCGGCGCTGGCCCTCGCGTTGACATGGATCGAACAACGGCTCGGCGAAGTCGCATCTGACGATCGAACAGTTGGTGCAATTGGCGAACCAGCAGCAGGCGTCGGACCAGGTTTCGATCAGCAACAGCATCAGCAGCCTTCGCTTTCTCAGCGCGATCGACTGGCGCGACTTTGTCGAAGCCATCAGCGTCGTCGAAGGAATTCTGCGTCGAGGACCCTCCCGGCGTCTATGCCGTCGATGGAGTTTGCGACCCGCGACCGCTATCGCCACGCGATCGAGCGCATCGCGAAGCAGGGCCGCCTGGCCGAGGCCGAGGTGGCCGCGAAGGCGATCGAGTTGGCGTCGGCGACGCGCCGCCGGCAAAGGCACCGCGGATCGGGCCGCGCACGTCGGCTTCTATCTGATCGACAACGGACTTCCCGAGCTCGAACGCGCCGCGGCAGTTCGACGTCTCGACGCTCGCTGCGTTGAGACGGCTCGGAACCCGATTTCCCCTGCCGCTTGTTTCTCGGTGCCATCGCGCTGATCACAGGCATCTCGCCGCGGGCCTGGTTGCCAACGCCGCTGCTGCCGGAGTAAGCGGCGAAGTCCTGACAGCTGGTCGTCGTGCTTTCGCTGCTGGTCGCCAGCCAGCTGGCGGTAACGATCGTGAATTGGATCGCGACGTTGCTGGTGGCGCCCCACTCGCTGCCGCGAATGGATTTCTCCGCAGGCATTCCCGCGGACGGCGCGGACGCTCGTCGTCGTTCCGACGATGCTCACCAGCGTTGCCAATGTCGAGGATCTGGTCGAGGCACTCGAAGTGCGATTCCTGGCCAATCGCGACACGCATCTGCATTTCGGCTTGCTGACCGATTTTCCGGACGCGAACGCCGAATCGCTTCCCAGCCGACGCGCCTTTGCTCGCGCTGGCAGAGGAGCGGATCAGTGAGCTTAATCAGAAATATGGGCAGGAGGCCCATGCTCCGGGAGCCATGGACGGCAGCGACAATTTTCCGGGCACGGTTCCAGATA
Organism: uncultured beta proteobacterium; assembly: GCA_963828595.1. Lineage (GTDB taxonomy): Bacteria > Pseudomonadota > Gammaproteobacteria > Burkholderiales > Casimicrobiaceae > PALSA-1003. The sequence goes on along the minus strand of CAWHEN010000010.1, from coordinate 149,797 downwards.
CGGACGTCCGCACCGGCGAAGCGGACGCAGGCTCCGGGAAAGGTAGCCTGTTCTACCTGTTTCACCGCCCTCGACGCTGGAATGCGACGGCGAAGATCTGGATGGGCGAGGAACGCAAGCGCGGCAAGCTCGGCGACCTGAATTCGCTGTTGCGCGGCGGCAAGCGCGACGGGTTTTCGCTCATCGTCGGCGCAACAGCCATCCTCTCGCAAGTGCGGTACGTCATCACGCTCGATACGGATACGCAGCTGCCGCGCGACGCCGCACGCCAGTTTGTGGGCGCCATGGCGCATCCGTTGAATGCGGCCTGCTTCGGCGAGCCTGGCAAGGACGCGACCCGGGAGGTGGTGACGTCGGGGCACGGCATCCTCCAGCCGCGCGTGTCGGTCAGCCTGCCCGGCACCAACCGGTCGCGGTACGCGCGCCTTTACGGTGGCGAGCCCGGGATCGACCAGTACACGCGCACCGTTTCGGACGTGTACCAGGACCTTTTCGACGAAGGCTCGTTTATCGGCAAGGGCATCTACGACGTCGACGCCTTCGAACGTGCACTCAAGCGGACGCTTTCCCGCAAACCGTATTCTGAGCCACGATCTGCTGGAAGGGTGCTACGCGCGCGCCGGACTGCTGAGCGACGCCGAGCTGTACGAAGAGTTTCCGGCCCGCTATGAGGCCGACGTGGCCCGTCGGCGTCGCTGGATTCGCGGCGACTGGCAGCTTGTCGGGTGGCTGCGGCGGAACGTGCAGCGTCCGGATGGACGCCGCGAACGCAATCCGCTGTCGATGCTGTCGCAGTGGAAGATTTTCGACAACCTGCGACGCAGCCTTGTCCCCGCCGCGCTCGCATTGCTGCTGCTGATCGGATGGAGCGTGTTGGCGGCGGCCTGGTTCTGGACGGCAGTTGTCATCGTGATCCTCGTGGCGCCTGCCGTCATTGCCTCGCTTTCCGACTTGGCCGACAAGCCCGCCGACGTGCCATTCCGACAACATCTGGCCGCGGTGCGAGCGCGCTGCGCGGCGCCTGATCGCGCAGGCCGTGCTGTCGCTTGCGTTTCTGCCCTATGAAGCCTTCTTCTGTATCGATGCGATAGTCCGCACGATTTGGCGGATGTCGATAACTCGTCGGCGTCTGCTGGACTGGAATACATCGAGCGAGGTCGATCGCGCGCTGGAAAAGGTCGACCGTACCGACCTTCTCACCTCCTATCGGTCAATGGCGATTGCCCCGGCGATCGCGGTCGCTGCGTGGATCGGCCTGTCTTTCGTTCAATCCCGCCGGCCTGGCAGTCGCCGGTCCGATCCTGTTGCTTTGGGCGGCATCGCCTGCTATGGCCTGGTGGATCAGTCGCCCGCTTTCGAAACGCCGCACCAGGCTCTCGGGGGATCAGACTCGTTTCCTGCGTCAGCTGGCGCGCAGGACGTGGGCGTATTTCGAGACATACGTCGGCCCGGACGACCACTGGCTGCCGCCCGACAACGTACAGGACCATCCGACGGTCACCGTCGCACACCGCACTTCGCCGACCAACATGGGTCTTGCATTGCTTGCCAATCTGACCGCACATGATTTCGGATATTTGTCGACCGGGCAGCTGCTCGAGCGCACGACGCAGGCGTTGAACAGCATGGCAACGCTGGAACGGTACCAGGGGCATTTCTACAACTGGTACGACACGCAAACACGATTACCTCTCGTGCCGCTGTACGTGTCGACAGTGGATAGCGGCAACCTCGCGGGCCATCTGCTGACCTTGCGTCCCGGCCTTAGTGAGCTTTGCGATGCGCCCATCCTGAATCGACGATGGCTCGAAGGAATCGGCGACACGTTGGCCATTCTGATCGAATCCATCGGACAACCGCCAGTGGCTGTTGTCGCGCACTTCGAAGACGCGCTCGCATCGGCGATCGCCGCCGCGCCGGCAACACTGACCGACGCATGGATTCAGGTCGGGCTCCTCGCCGCGCACGCTGCCGACGTGGTTGCCCATCTGACCGCCAGTGATCTTACCGACGCGGACAGTCAAGCATGCATGTGGGCCCGCGCCCTCCAACGGCAATGCATCGATTTGCGCGATGAGCTGATTTTCCTGGCGCCGTGGCTGGAGCGGCAATCGCCCCCGGCACCATCGCACGACCTTCCGGGCAGCAACGGCGTCCCAACGTTGCGGGAGATCGCCGCGCTCGGCGTTGCAGGTCGGCCCGCCATTGAACAGGCGAGCGTCAGCGCCTCGGGCGCCGAAGAGCGAAATCCTCTCGAGAGCCTGCAAAATTCGATCACGCTCGGCGCGCAGCGCGCCGCGGCGAGAATGGTGGCGATCGACGTACTGGCGCTGCAGATCGACGACTTCGCTGCAATGGACTACGGCTTCCTTTTCGACAAGGTACGTCGCCAACTGGTGATCGGATACAACGTCACGCAGCTCCGCGTCGACGAGGGGCGCTACGATCTGCTGGCATCGGAAGCGCGACTGTGCAATTTCGTCGCCATCGCGCAGGGACAGGTGCCGCAGGAAAGCTGGTTTGCGCTCGGGCGGCTGCTGACCTCCACCGGCGGAGACTCGGTCCTGCTGGCATGGAGCGGGTCGATGTTCGAATACCTGATGCCTCTGCTGGTGATGCCGACCTACGAAAATACCCTGCTCGACCAGACCTACGTCGCCGCGGTGGAGCGACAGATCGAGTATGGAAGGCAACGTGGAGTGCCGTGGGGGATGTCGGAGTGCGGCTACAACACCGTCGATGTTCATCTCAATTACCAATATCGCGCCTTCGGCGTTCCGGGATTGGGCATGAAGCGCGGTCTGGCCGAAGATCTGGTCGTGGCGCCGTACGCGTCCGCGCTCGCCCTGATGGTCGCTCCGGAGGCCGCGTGTCTCAACTTGCAGCGACTGGCTGCCGGAGGATTGGCCGGAAGGTTGGGTTTGTTCGAGGCGATCGATTACACACCGTCGCGGCAACGCCGCGGGGAATCGAGCGCAGTGGTCCGCTCGTTCATGGCGCATCACCAGGGCATGAGCCTGCTGTCCCTGGCCTATGTGCTTCTGGCGCGCCCGATGCAAAAGCGCTTCGAGTCGGATCCGCTGTTGCAGGCGACGCTGCTTCTCCTCCAGGAACGCATTCCCCGGGCCGCGCTGTTTCATCCGCACACGACCGAACTTTCCGATCTCCATGCGGGCGGCACCGGGCCCGCGTTGCCGGTGCGCGTTCTTACCAGCCCGGACACGACGATTCCCGAGGTGCAGTTGCTGTCGAACAGCCGCTACCATGTGATGGTCACCAATGCCGGCGGCGGTAGCAGCCGGTGGAAGGATCTGGCCCTGACCCGCTGGCGCGAAGACGGCATCGCCGACAACTGGGGCACATTCTGCTATCTCCGGGACGCGGCCAACAAAGAGTTCTGGTCGACCGCCTATCAGCCGACACTCAAACAGGGTGAAAATTACGAGGCTATCTTTTCCGAAGGCCGGGCAGAGTTTCGCCGCAAGGATTTCGACTGGGAGACGCACACCGAGATCGTGGTTTCGCCCGAGGATGACGTCGAAGTACGCCGGGTCCACATTACGAACCGCTCCCGCGTCGCCCGCGCGATCGACGTGACCAGCTACGCCGAGCTGGTTCTGGCGCCGGCGGCTGCGGACGCGCTGCATCCGGCGTTCAGCAACCTGTTTGTGCAAACCGAGATTCTTCAGCAGCGGCGCGCCATTCTTTGCAGCCGGCGTCCACGCTCGCGGGAAGAACAGGTTCCCTGGATGTTCCATCTGATGACCGTGCATGGCGCCGACGGCACGCGGATTTCGTTCGAGACGGATCGCATGCGCTTCATCGGACGCGGCGGTTCGACCGCTGCTCCGCGCGCGATGCTCGATCCGGGCCCGCTGTCGAATACTGCCGGCTCCGTGCTGGATCCGGTTGCGGCGATCCGCCACCAAATAACTATTGGCGCCGGCGCGACGGTGGTGATCGACATGGTCTCAGGCGCCAGCGAGGCGCGCGACGGCGTATTGCGTCTGGTCGACAAATATCAGGATCGCCGTCTGGTGGATCGCGTGTTCGAGCTGACATGGACGCATAGCCAGGTGGTGTTGCAGCAGCTCAACGCCACCGAAGCCGATTCGCAACTCTATGGTCGCCTTGCCAGTTCGGTCATCTATGCCAATGCGTCGTTGCGCGCAGCCGCGAGTGTTCTGGTCAGGAACCGTCGCGGTCAATCCGGGCTGTGGGGTTACGCGATTTCCGGTGACCTGCCGATCGTGTTGCTGCAGATATCCGCCGCCAGCAACATCGACCTGGTACGGCAACTCGTGCAGGCACATGCCTACTGGCGCCTGAAGGGGCTGTCGGTCGACCTGGTCATCTGGAACGAAGATCACGACGTCTACCGGCAACGGCTGCAGGAGCAGATCCTCGGGTTGATCGCTGCCGGCGTCGAAGCCCACTTCGTCGATCGGCCGGGCGGCATTTTCGTGCGCCACGCCGAGCAGATTTCCTCCGAAGACCGAACGCTGTTCGAATCGGTAGCGCGCGCGATCATCGTCGACAGCCGCGGAACGCTGGCCGACCAGATCAACCGTCGCGTGCCCGCCGACGTGCGAGTGCCGCGGCTTGCTCCCCCCCATGCCTACCGGCCGCAGGGCTCCAGCGAAGTGGCCGGGCAACAAGAAGATCTGATCCTCTTCAACGGAATCGGAGGATTCTCGCCGGATGGACGCGAGTACGTCATTGCGCCCGGCGCGGCAAAGACAACTCCCACGCCATGGGTGAACGTCATTGCGAACTCCCACTTCGGTAGCGTCGTGTCGGAAAGCGGGCTCGGCTACACGTGGAGCGAGAACGCGCATCTGTTCAGGCTCACGCCCTGGCACAACGATCCGGTCAGCGACCCGAGCGGAGAGGCGATCTACTTGCGCGACGAAGAAACCGGGCATTTCTGGTCAGCGACTTCCTCCCCTTGCCCGGGCTCGAATCCCTACGTCACCCGGCACGGCTTCGGCTACAGCGTTTTCGAGCACAGCGAAGACGGAATTCGCTCGAAGCTCACCGTCTTCGTGGCGCTCGACGCAGCGGTCAAGTTTTTCAGCTTGAACGTGCATAACGATTCGGGTCGGATGCGACGGCTTTCCGCCGTCGGTTACGTCGAGTGGGTCTTGGGGGACCTCCGCGCGAAATCCGCGATGCACGTGTCGACCCAAATCGATGCCAGGAACGGCGCCCTGTATGCGCGCAATGCCTACAACAGCGAATTCTCAGACTGTGTGGCGTTCTTCGACGTCGACGAACCTGCGCGGACGGTGACCGGCTCGCGGTCCGAGTTCCTCGGTCGCAATGGCACGCTCCGCAAGCCCGCAGCCATGCACCGTGTAGGGCTCTCCGGCAGGACCGGCGCCGGACTGGACCCGTGCGCCGCAATGCAGGTCACGTTCGACCTCGCCGACGGACAGCACCGGGAGACGGTTTTCCGGCTCGGCGCGGCGAGCAACGCCGATGCGACCAGCCAGCTGGTGCAGCGCTTCCGTGGATCGGCAGCCGCCGCAGATGCGCTCGCCGGCGTGATCGAGCACTGGCGGCACACGCTGACAGCCGTGCAGATCGATACGCCCGATATCGCGCTCAACGTGCTGACCAATGGGTGGCTGATGTATCAAACGATCGCCTGTCGCCTTTGGGCGCGCAGCGGCTTCTACCAGTCGGGCGGAGCTTACGGATTCCGCGACCAGTTGCAGGATGCGATGGCGCTGGTGCACGCCGGACCGCGGCTGCTGCGCGATCAGATCGCGCTTTGTGCCAGTCGACAGTTCATCGAAGGCGACGTCCAGCACTGGTGGCATCCCGGGTCGGGCCGGGGCGTGCGCACTCATTGCTCGGACGACTATCTTTGGCTTCCGCTCGCGACAGCCCGCTACATCGCGGCCAGCGGCGACCTGTCGATTCTCGACGAAACGGCGCGCTATCTCGACGGCCGGCCGGTGAACGCGGAGGACGACTCGTACTACGACCAGCCCGGCCGGTCCGACCGGCGCGCGACGATCTATGAGCACTGCGTCCAGGCGCTTCTGCATGGCTTGAGATTCGGCGCACACGGATTGCCGCTGATCGGCTCGGGCGACTGGAACGACGGCATGAACCTCGTCGGAAGGCACGGGAAAGGCGAGAGCGTATGGCTCGGCTTTTTCCTCTGTCACGTTCTGGGAGAATTCGCCAAAGTGGCGCGCCTGCGCAACGATTCTTCGTTCGCCGACCGTTGCGATACGGAAGCGATACAACTGCAACAACAGATCGAGAAGAACGGCTGGGATGGCGAGTGGTATCGCCGTGCGTACTTCGACGACGGCTCGCCGCTGGGTTCGATCACCAACGCCGAGTGTCAAATCGATTCGGTCGCCCAGAGCTGGGCGGTGCTTTCGGGTGCGGGCGATGCCGCGCGCTCGCGCGTCGCCATGAACGCCGTCAGTGCGCGCCTGGTTCGTCGCGACCACGCGTTGATCCAGCTTCTCGATCCGCCGTTCGATACGTCCGATCTCGAGCCCGGATACATTCGCGGCTACGTGCCGGGCGTGCGAGAGAATGGTGGCCAGTACACCCATGGCGCGATCTGGGCCGCGATGGCGTTCGCGGCGCTGGGCGACAATGCCCGCGCCTGGGAGTTAACGCAGATGATCAACCCGCTGAACCATGCTCGGACGCCCGAGGGCGTTGCCGTCTATAAGGTGGAACCGTACGTCGTTGCCGCCGACGTCTACGCGCTGGCGCCGCACACGGGCCGTGGCGGTTGGACCTGGTACACGGGCTCGGCCGGCTGGATGTACCGGCTGGTCATCGAATCGCTGCTCGGTCTGAAGCTGGAAGGAGATAGCCTCCGCATCGCGCCTTGCATGCCTCCGGAATGGCGCGGGTTCGCCTTGCGTTACCGCTATCGCGAGACCAGCTACCAGATCACGGTGCGGCGGACCGAGATCGCCGGTGACGAAACGATGGACGCAACCAGCGTCACGGTTGACGGGGTCGCCCAAGAGAACGCCGTCATTCTGCTTACCGACGATCGACTTGAACACGAGGTCGACGTGCATATTCGTTCCACGCGTCCGGTTCCGCAAATGATTGCTGCCTGACCGTCCTGCAGCCATTGCTGCTATGTACGCTGTCGCACAGAGCGCGCCAGGCAAAAGCGGACAATCGTCAACATGAACCGTGATCGCGCTTTCTGCATCGCAACCGGCATTGGAATCCGGGGAACGACCGCGGGGGTACGCGGAGGCTTTCGTGATAACGGCCTTCACGTAGAATACGAATAGGTAACACGGGAGGACGAGTGCGCGTACGTTTCTGGGGTACCCGGGGATCGATTGCGACGCCGGGGCCTGGCACGGTCCGATTCGGCGGCAACACGTCGTGCGTGGAAGTGACGACCAACGCCGGGGCGAGCTTCATCCTTGATTGCGGGACCGGCGCCCGCGCGCTCGGCTCGGCGATGATGGCGCGGACGCCAGGCTCGATCACCGCGACGATCCTGCTCAGCCACACGCACTGGGATCATATCCAGGGCTTCCCCTTCTTCGTACCGCTGTTCGTCGCCGGCAACCGGATTACGGTGTGCGGTCCGGAAGGCAGCGCGCGTTCGTTGCGCGAAGTGCTTACCGGTCAGATGGAATTCACCTATTTTCCGGTCGAGATCGGCCAGCTTCCGGCAAGCATCACCTTCCGCGAGCTCGAAGAAGGAACGCACGAAATGAACGGCGTGCGCGTTATCGCGCAATACCTGCATCATCCGGCAATGACCCTGGGCTACCGCATCGAGGCCGACGATGCGGTCCTCGTCTACCTGTGCGACCACGAGCCGTTTTCCGAAACGTCCTCGCACGACAGCCGCGCCCACTTCGGGGCCGAAGACATCGCGCACGAAGGGGACCGCCGGCACGCGCGCTTCATGGCTGGCGCCGGCATGGTGATTCACGACGCTCAGTACACGCCGGAGGAATACCCGTCCAAAAAGAACTGGGGGCACAGCACTTACGAATACGCCGTGGACATGGCCGTGGCGGCGGGCGTGCGCGACCTGGCGCTGACCCATCACGATCCCGCCCACGACGACGCTTTTATCGCCGAGGTCGAGAATCGCGCGCGTGCTTACGCGAAGCAGCGGGGTCATGCGACTCGTGTCTGCTGCGCGTACGAGGGGCTCGATGTGGTGGTCGAGCCGCACGGCGCTCGGCACCTGCCCGACACACCGCCCACGCCACAGCCCGGCCGGGACGCAAGCCGAGGCGCGCGCATCCTGGTCGTGGACGACGAGCCGGACCTGCGCACCCTCGCGAACCTAGCGCTCAGCCAGGACGGCCACGTCGTTGTTGAAGCGTCCAGCGGCCAGGAGGCGCTCGCGCTGATCGACGCTGCGATGCCCGATCTGGTCTTGCTGGATCTGTTGATGCCCAAACAGGGGGGCATGGAGGTGCTCAGGATTCTTCGTTCCAAGCCGGCAACCGCCGCGCTGCCCGTGATCGTGCTGACCGGGATCGACGACGAGAGCACTACGCGCGCCGGCTTCGAGTACGGGGCGACCGACTTCCTTACCAAGCCGTTTTCGATCCCGCAGCTCGCCGCGCGCGTACGTGCCTGTCTGACCCGCACCGGAAGCGGAGACGACCCGACGGCACGATGATCGACGGCGCCGCGGCTAGTCGGGGCCACGCCGATAGCTGCGCCGACTGACCCGAGGCTTCGCCTTGGATCGGCCGTCGACCGTTTTGGGCTTGCACTTTTTCGTTTATCCCCTATCTTATGTAGTTGTAGCTCCCGCCGTGGCCGCCCTTCTCCCGTGAAGAAAACCGCTTCGTTTCACCCCGCTGTCGACCGCTGGTTTCGCAAGCACTTTGCCGCCCCGACCGAGGCGCAGGCAGGGGCGTGGCCGGCAATTCAGGCCGGCCACAATGTACTAGTCGCCGCGCCGACCGGGTCCGGCAAGACGCTGGCCGCCTTCCTCGCCGCGATCGACAGCCTGGTCCGCCGCGGCGTCGAGGCGCCGCTTCCCGACGAGACGCTCGTCGTTTACGTTTCGCCGCTGAAGGCGCTGTCCAACGACATCCAGAAGAATTTGTCGCTGCCGCTCGCAGGTGTCCGCGAGGAGCTCAAAGCGCTCGATTTGCCCGATGTCGAGATCCGCACCTTGGTCCGCACCGGTGACACGCCGCAGGCCGAGCGCGCCGGCATGCGCAAGCGGCCGCCGCATATCGTCGTCACGACGCCCGAATCGCTCTATGTGCTGCTCGGCTCCGAGTCAGGCCGGAAGATGCTGGCGACGACGCAGACCGTCATCGTCGACGAAATCCATGCGCTCGCGGGCAACAAGCGCGGCAGCCATCTCGCCTTGTCGCTCGAGCGTCTGGCGGCACTGACGACGCGGCCGCCGGCGCGCATCGGCTTGTCGGCGACGCAGAAGCCGATCGAGGAGATCGCCCGCTTTCTGGTTGGCGAAGGCAAGGGCGGCAAGCGCAACGATTGCGTGATCGTCGATGCCGGCCACATCCGTACCCGCGATCTCGCCATCGAGGTACCATCCTCGCCACTCGAAGCAGTCATGTCGAACGAAGTGTGGCAACAGGTCTACAGGCGGCTGGCCGACCTTGCCCTCGCGCACAGAACGACTCTGATCTTCGTCAACACGCGCCGCATGGCCGAGCGAGCCGCCCGCCACCTGTCCGAACTGCTCGGCAGTGAGCACGTCACCGCGCACCACGGCAGCATGGCGAAGGAACTGCGGCTGAAAGCCGAGCAGCGCTTGAAGCGCGGCGAGCTGAAGGTATTGGTCGCCACCGCTTCGCTCGAGCTGGGCATCGATATCGGCGATGTCGAGCTGGTCTGCCAGCTGGGCTCACCGCGGTCGATCGCGACATTTCTGCAGCGCGCGGGGCGCGCGAGTCACCAGGTCGGTGGCGTACCCAAGGCGCGCATTTTTCCGCAGTCGCGGGACGAATTGGTCGAATGCGCGGCACTGCTCGACGCGGTCCGCCGCGGCGAGCTCGACAGGCTGATCATTCCGCCCAAGCCGCTGGACGTGCTCTCGCAGCAGATCGTCGCCGAGGTCGCGGCCCAGGAGTGGACCGAGGACGCCCTGTTCGAGCTCGTGCGTCGCGCCTATCCGTACGCAACGCTGACGCGCGACGAGTTTCTGGACGTCGTGCGCACGCTGGCCGAAGGCTTCAGCACGCGCCGGGGACACCGCGCCGCTTACGTGCATCGCGACGCGGTCAACGGCGTGCTGCGCGGCCGGCGCGGCGCTCGCCTGACTGCGCTGACCTCCGGCGGCGCGATTCCCGACAATGCGGATTACGAGGTCGTGCTCGAGCCTGCGGGACAGATCGTGGGCACCGTCAACGAAGACTTCGCCGTCGAAAGCCTCGCCGGCGACATCTTCCAGCTGGGCAACAGCTCGTATCGCATCTTGCGCATCGAGGCCGGTCGCGTGCGGGTCGACGACGCGCACGGGCAACCACCGACGATCCCGTTCTGGCTGGGCGAGGCGCCCGCGCGCACCGACGAGCTGTCGCACGCGGTGTCGCGCTTGCGCGAGGGCATTGCCGAGCGGCTGAACGGACAAGGTGACAAGCAGGGCGCGTTCGAACAGGTCGTGCAAGACATCGGCCTGTCCGAGCAGTCCGCGGGACAGCTGGTCGATTATCTCGCCTCGGCCCACGCGGCCCTCGGTACGCTGCCGACGCAGAAGACAGTCGTCTTCGAGCGCTTTTTCGACGAGTCGGGCGGAATGCAGCTGGTGATCCACTCGCCGTTCGGCAGCCGGATCAACCGCGCCTGGGGGCTCGCGCTGCGCAAGCGCTTTTGCGCCAAGTTCAACTTCGAGCTTCAGGCGGCCGCCACCGAAGACTCGATAGTGCTTTCGTTGTCGACCAGCCACAGTTTCCCGCTGGAAAGCGTGGCGCACTACCTGAACGCCAAGACCGTGCGGCCCCTTCTCGTTCAGGCGATGCTCGATGCGCCGATGTTCGGCGCGCGCTGGCGCTGGATCGCCGGTACGTCGCTGGCGCTGCCGCGCTTTCAAGGCGGCAAGAAGGTGCCTGCGCCGCTGCAGCGGATGCGCGCGGAGGATCTGATGGCGGCGGTGTTCCCCGATCAGATCGCCTGTGCCGAGAACCTTTCCGGTCCCCGTGAAATCCCCGACCATCCGTTGGTCGCGCAGGCGGTGCACGACTGCCTGTACGAGGCGATGGACGTCGAAGGTCTGGAGCGCCTGCTTGCCGACATCGAGTCGGGACGAGTCGCGGTCATCGCGCGCGACCTGACCGAGCCCTCGCCGCTGGCGCTGGAAATCCTGACCGCGCGCCCCTACGCGTACCTCGACGATGCACCGCTGGAAGAGCGCCGCGCGCAGGCGGTGATGGGCCGGCGCTGGCTCGACGACGCCAGCGCGGCCGACCTGGGCCGTCTCGATGTGGCTGCGATCGAGCGGGTCCGCGCCGAAGCCTGGCCGGAGGCGGCGACTATCGACGAGCTGCACGATGCGCTGCTCGGTCTGGGATTCGTGACGCCGGACGAGGTCGATCGACAGCCGGCGTGGCGCGGACTGCTCGATTCGCTGGCGCTCGAGCGCCGCGCCACCTGCGTTTGGCCAGACGCTGAAGATGGGCGTAGCGCGGCCGACGCACGATCGATGTGGGTCGCGGCGGAGCGCTTGCCGCAATTCCACGCCGTGTATCCGACCGCGCGTCTCACGCCGCCGATCGATGCGCCCGCGGAGTTCAGAGAGCGAGCGTGGACTCGAGACGATGCGCTGACCGAAATTGTCCGCAGCCGGCTGGAAGGTCTCGGCCCCGTCACGACCCGCGCGCTTGCCGACTCGATGAGTCTGCCTCGCGGCGAGATCGAGGTCGCGCTGGCCAGGCTGGTCGCCGAAGGCTCGATCATGAGCGGCTCGTTCACGCCGGGCGCGGCAGAGACCGAGTGGTGCGACCGCGCGCTGCTCGCGCGCATTCACCGCTATACGGTCAAGCGGCTGCGGCAGGAAGTCGAGCCCGTTTCGAGCCAGGATTTTCTTCGCTTTCTGTTCCGCTGGCAGCATGTCGTCCCGAACGAGCAACGCCAGGGACCCGACGCCCTCGATGCGGTCATCGCGCAGCTGCAGGGCTTCGAGGCGCCCGCGGCGGCCTGGGAATCCGAGATCCTTCCGGCGCGTCTCGAGGACTACGAGTTCACGTGGCTCGACGACTTGTGTCTTTCCGGGCGCGTCGTCTGGACGCGTTTGAGCCATACCGCGAATCCGGTGGCGGGCGGCCGGGGTCCGATCCGCACGACCCCGGTTACGCTGCTGCCGCGCCGCAGCGCGCCGCTGTGGACCCGCGCGGCGCCACCCCCCGTCATCAACATCGATGAGTTGGGCTCGCGTGCCCGGGCCGTCGTCGAGACCTTGCGCTCGCACGGCGCCTCGTTCTACGACGAGATCGTCCAGAGCACCGGCCTGTTGCGCACGCAGGTGGAAGACGCGCTGGCCGAGCTGGTCGCGGCGGGACTGGTCGCATCGGACAGCTTCGCCGGCTTGCGCGCGCTGCTGACACCGTCGGAAAAGCGCAAGCCGCTGGGCAAGGCGAAACGCCACCGGCGCTCGCCCTTGTTCGGCATCGAAGAGGCGGGTCGATGGTCTCTGGTGAAGCGGACGCCATCCGACACCGCGACCAAGCGCGCGTATTACGAGCCCGACCAGGATATGGTCGAGCACATCGTCCACTCGCTGCTTCGCCGCTACGGCGTGGTTTTCTGGCGCCTGTTGCAACGAGAAGCGGCATGGTTGCCCGCCTGGCGCGACATGCTGCGCGTGCTGCGACGGCTGGAGGCGCGCGGCGACATTCGCGGCGGGCGCTTTGTCGCAGGTTCATCGGGCGAGCAGTTTGCGCTTCCCGAAGCGATAACGATGTTGCGCGACACGCGGCGCGCGGACAGCTCCGGCATCCTGGTGTCGGTCAGCGGCGCCGATCCGTTGAATCTGGTCGGCGTGATCGCACCTGGCGAGAAAGTTCCGGCGTTGCTGAACAACCGCGTGCTCTATCGCGACGGCGTTGCTGTCGCCACTCTGACCGGCGGCGAGATCACGTGGCTCGAGCACCTCGAACCCGCCGACGCCCGCGCAGCAGAAAGCGCGCTGGTGAAACGCCAGGTCGGATCGCCGCTGCTGGCGTATTTGCGCTAGCCGCGGCCGGCTGCTCGACGCAACGCAAAGGAACCAGAGCATGAGACTGTAGGCATGGCGACCACGACCCATCCAGCCGCTCCGCGCAACGCGTGGATCGTCACGTTCGCGGCCGCCGCGATCCTGATGGTCACGATGGGCGCGCGGCAATCGCTTGGGCTGTTCGTCTCGCCATTGAACAGCTCGACGGGCCTGGGCATTACGACGATCAGCCTGGCGCTCGCGGTCGGTCAATTCGTGTGGGGCGCGATCCAGCCGGTTGCCGGCGCGGTCGCGGATCGATACGGCCCCGGCAAGGTATTGGTCGCCGGATTGGTCGTGCTTTCGATCGGCACTGCCCTGACTCCGTTCATGACGTCCGGCTTCGGACTCATTGTTTCTCTGGGGCTGCTGTCGGCGATCGGATCGGGCGCTGGCAGCTTTTCGGTGCTGATCGGCGCCGCGGCCCGCCAACTGCCCGAAGACAGGCGCGGCAAGGCGTCCGGCATCATCAACGCCGGCGGCTCGTTCGGCCAATTTGTCTTCGCTCCGATCTCGCAAGCGTTGATCCAGGCGCTGGGATGGATGGGCGCGATGTGGTCGCTCGCGGTGATCACGCTGGGCGCCCTGCCCCTGGCCCGAGTGGTCAGCCCGTCAGCGCCGGTGCATCACCAGGCCGCCGGCGGGTCCGCGCCGTGGAACGCCGTCCGCCACGCGATGCGCGACCGCAGCTACCTGCTGCTCCACGCGGGATTTTTCACCTGTGGATTTCACATCGCGTTTCTGGTCACGCATCTGCCGGGCGAGGTGAACCTCTGCGGTCTGCCACCCTCGGTTGCCAGCTGGTCGCTTGCCTTGATCGGCCTCGCCAACATCGTCGGCAGCCTGCTTGCCGGTTCGAGCACCGCGCGCTTCCGCAGCAAATACATTCTCGCGGTAATGTACGGCTCACGCGCGCTGCTGATCGGGTGGTACCTGATGGCGCCGAAGACCGAGTGGACGTTCTATGTCTTTGCCGTGGGCCTGGGTCTGACCTGGCTGGCCACCGTGCCGCCGACGGCGGCGATCGTAGGCAAGCTTTTCGGCATCCGGTATCTGGCCACGCTGTTCGGGCTTACCTTGCTTTCGCACCAGATCGGCGGATTTCTCGGCGCGTATCTCGGCGGCATTGCGATCGCCCAAACCGGCAATTATCTATGGATGTGGTATGCGGACATGGCGCTGGCTGCCGCCGCCGCGCTGATCAACTTGCCGATTCGCGAGGGTTCGGTTAGACGCGCTGCCGTCCCTGCGTGAAGGAGTGTGCAGCATGCCGACGCTTTTTATCGACTCACGACGGTTTGCCGGCGCTGCCGTGCGTTAATATTGGCGCGCACATCGATCCGTACTGACGTGTCTGACCTGACCGTACCGCCAAACCATTCCGATCACGCGATCGGTCCGGCGCATGCGTCGGTAACGCTCATCGAGTACGGGGATTTCGAATGCCCGAACTGCAAGCAGGCCGCTCCGGTGATCAAGCTTTTGCTCGAGCGATTTACCGGGCGCATCCGTTTCATCTTTCGCAATTTCCCGCTGGCCGAAGTCCATCCGCACGCCTTGCAGGCCGCGGAGGCGGCTGAATGCGCAGGCGGGCAGGGAAAGTTCTGGCCGATGCATGATCTCTTGTTCGACAACCAGGCTCACCTGAAGCCGCACCAGTTGCGCGGCTATGCCGAGCGGCTGCAGCTCGACATGGGACGCTATGACCTCGAAATGGACGATCATGTGTACCTGCAACGCGTGCGAGAGCACATGCAGAGCGGCCGTGACAGCGGCGTCCGCGGCACCCCGACGTTCTTTCTCAACGGCAGGATTCAGGACGTATCTTTCGGCCTGAGCGCGCTGTTCGACGCGGTGGAGGCAGCGCTGGCGAAATAAGGCGGAAAGGACGCGGATAGCAACGCTTCCGGATCCGCACTAGGCGCCCTTGTCGAGCAACATCCAAAGCATGAGCTTCGCTCCGGCTTGACGCGCAATGACCGGATTCACGCCCCCGCCCTCCGACACCGGCGTCATTCGCGCCTCGCCATGCGAGTCGCCTTGCGCACCTTCTGCCGCGCCCTGGATTCTGGCGGCAACGATCCTCGCCTCGAGCATGGCCTTCATCGATGGAACGGTAGTCAACGTCGCGCTGCCAGCGCTGCAGCAGCAGCTGAGCGCCAGCCTCGTCGACGTGCAATGGGTGATCGAAGCCTACGCGCTGTTCCTCGCGGCGTTGCTGCTCGTCGGCGGCGCGGCAGGCGACCGTTTCGGGCGACGACGCGTGTTTCTGCTCGGGGTGGCGCTATTCGCCTTCTCCTCCCTCGGGTGCGGACTGGCCGGCAACGTGCGCGATCTCATTCTCGCTCGCGCTGTGCAAGGCATCGGCGGCGCAATGCTGGTTCCCGGGAGTCTGGCGATCATCAGTGCGTCGTTTGCCGAACATGATCGCGGCAAGGCCATCGGCACCTGGTCCGGCGCCACGGCGATTACCGCCGCACTCGGGCCAGTCCTTGGCGGCTGGTTGATCGATCATCTGTCGTGGCGTGCGGTTTTTTTCATCAACCTGCCTTTGGCCGCAGCGGTGATCGCCATCGCTCTGCGGCACGTACCCGAAAGCCGCAATGCCGAGGCCCACGGAAAGCTCGACTGGCCGGGCGCGCTGCTGGTGACGCTGGGCCTGGGCGGCGTCGTTTACGGCCTCATCGAATCGTCGAACGCGAGTTGGTCGCAGCCGCGCATTCTCGTGTCGCTGCTGCTGGGCGTCGCGGCGTTAGCGGCTTTTATCGCGGTGGAAATTCGCCAGGAGTCGCCGATGATGCCGACTCGACTGTTTCGCTCGAGCACTTTCACCGGGGCTAATCTCCTCACGTTCCTGCTCTACGGGGCGCTCGGCGGAAGTCTCTTTTTCGTCCCGCTGAACCTGATCCAGGTGCAGGGCTACTCGACGACCGCTGCGGGCGCCGCGATGCTGCCTTTGATTCTGCTGCTGTCGGTCCTGTCGCGATGGTCAGGTGGCCTGGTCGACCGTTTCGGAGCCAAGCCGCCGCTGGTCATTGGCCCCGCGATCGCGGCCGGCGGTTTTGCCCTGTTCGCCATCCCCGGCGTGGGCGGCAGCTACTGGCTCACTTTCCTGCCGGCGGTGGTGGTTCTCGGCCTGGGCATGTCGATCAGCGTTGCGCCGCTGACGACGACGGTGATGAACTCCGTCGACGCCAGTTTTTCCGGCGCTGCATCGGGCATCAACAACGCGGCATCGCGCGTTGCTTCACTGCTGGCCGTTGCACTATTCGGTCTGATCATGACCTCGATGTTCAACCGCAGCCTGCACAGTCAACTCGAGCAGGCTGCCGTTGCGCCGCAGGTGACCGAGGCCATTGAACGGCAGCGCAACAAGCTCGGCGGCATCGAACTCCCCGAGAGCATCGATGCCAGTGACAAGGCGTCGGCAAGACAGGCGATCGCAGGAGCGTTCGTGACCGGCTTTCGAGCGATCATGCTGATCTGTGCTGCGCTCGCGCTGGCGAGCGCGGCGAGTGCCTGGGTCTTGATAGGAAGCGCCAGCCCGTCGAGCTCGCGCGATGGCGGCAGGCGCGATGTCAGCGCCCCTGACGGTTGAGCGGGTTCCCGGACCGGCGCTCAAGGCTTCGCGACGTAGAAGTTATATGTTGCGCGATAGTTCACCCGCGCGACCTTGCCTAGCTGCGCTTGATTGCACTCGTCCGCAGGCGCCTTTCCGCCGGCGGTTTTCACGCGTTGGACGTTTTGCGTTTTACCGAAGATGCCGTTTCCTTCCGCGGACGTCGCGCTCAGCAACAGCCAGGGAATCGCATTGGCGTCGGGACCGTCGTCGCGTGCTTTGGCTGCACCGACCACCTTGCTCCCGTCGTCGGATTCCCACGTGGGGCCCGCGTAGTGCTTGCCGATCCTCTTTCCGGCCTGGTCGAACAGTTCCGCCTCCGGAGCCTTGAAAATCCACTCGAAGCGCGCCGGATCGGCCGTGCTGACGCTGCATTCATAAATCTGCACGCCGCGGGCCCGCGCGATCACAGCCAGCGTTTGCGTTTCCGGCACCTTGAGACTTTCCGGAACATCCCCGGCTCCGATATCGGCGGCAGCGAAGCCGGAAAGAAATGTGACGAACGATGCGGTTGTGATCAAGCTTGCAGCACCGGGTCTCATGCTTGGATTCCTCTGCAGGGTTGGCGAATTTGGCAGCGCCAGGGTTTCGCTACTCCGGGACTGTCTCGCCCGACCCGCCCATCTCCTTCGGCATATCCTTCATCTTGGGCAGGCCATCTTTGATGCGGAGGACGGTCTCCGCGTAGTTGACATGAAGCTGCGGCTCGTGGCGATAGGCCGGGATCGTGGCGGCGTACACGTCGACGACCCCCCACAACGGATGGTCGGTCAGCAGATGCCCGCCGCAGGTCTTGCAGAACTTGCGGTAGCTCTTCTCGGTCTTGTGGTAGACGCCGATGTTTCCGTCGCCCTTGGTGACCTTCACGGCCTCGGGTTTCCAGAGGCTGAATGCATTGACCGGTGCGGCCGACCAGCTCCGGCACGACGAGCAATGGCAGTAGCCTGCCGCGACCGGCTCGCCAGTAACGACGACCTCGACGGCTCCGCAGAAACAGCTTCCCCTTGTAACGTCTGATTCATCGTTTCTCCTCTGGTAAGGACGACTATTTCGATCGCAAAATTCGAGTGTCGGTCGTGCTGGTCAACTAATCGGTCAGGCTATGCGAATTCGATTTGTGATTGTCTCCCGCATTCTTGCGCCTCGAATGTCGCGCGACCGGGACTGACGTACTCTTCGCCATCGACTACCCCCGGCACGTCGAGCGTTCGCCGGAGCCCTGGCGACGTCGATCGCGCTTCCGCCGGGACTTTCTCCGCCGCCAATGTGCTTGCATTCGGCGTCTGACCGGACCCGAGTTTGCCGGCAGCACGACCAATGCCGCCACGTGATCGCGGCCATCGCGACCGCGGTCAATCCCAGTGCGGCGCGAGGTGTCGACGTCTCGTAGCCGTTCATGTTCCAATCCTTTAGACGTTCATCGGGACTCTTGCGGTCGCGAGTGATCGCGCATCGCCGCATTCATCGCAGCGAGCGCGATTGGCGGTTGCTACCGCAGCACCGTGCCGTTGGCGATCCATCGTGCCTGCGCCGACCCGAATCAGAAACGCGATATCGGGCTCGCTCGCGCACACGGCAGGCAACGCTCCGACTCTGCCGTTGAACTGCGCGTCACCCTGCTCGCTCGAGGTCGACGAGCGGCGTATCGACGAGAACGGAATTGCCGCCGACGCGCTGCCGTCGGTATCGCAGACCAGGGTTCCTTTGACCTGAGCACCGCCCCGGGCGTGCCGATCGAATTTCCGCCGGCGAGCACAAGGCCACGGACGTCGAAGTTGATTTTGTCCTTTGGCCAAGATCAACGCTGACATGCCCATCCAGCGTCGACCACGGACTCGGCCGCCGGTCACCGCGCCGGCTCCGGTGCCCACCGACATTGTTGGGCTGCGGCGATGCCGATTACCGACTGCCAGCGCAGGGTATCGCCTGAATCGGCGCTGGCGTTCTGGCCGATGGCGGCCGCACCGAGTGCGATTCCGGACACGAACAACGATTTACGCAACAACGTTTGCATTAAGTTTCTCCGAATAGATTATGGATGTAATGGCTCGCTTCCACACGCCGCTCGAGAGATCAGGATGATTCCGTGCTCGGGCACCGATGCGGTGCGCACGCGGAAGGATTGCAGTCTAGAGGAGCAGATGCGCGCAGGCAAACTTCACGAGACAGCCGTTTTTGTTTCGTTTGTTTCGCGCGCTCCCGGTTCGCACATCGGAACGCTCGGCTTGGCGAGGCGCAAGGATCTGCGTCGTCGAGCCGGCGCGACCGCAGGGCGCTACGCTACATCTGGGCCGGCGGCAGGTCCGCCGTCCATAGCCAATTCGGCGACGACGCGGCGCACTTCGCTCGGCAGGAATGGCTTCTCGATCACCCGACGGCCGCTCTCGGAGACGAACTCGCGCAAGGCGGAGGCGAGCGTATCACCGGTCACGAAGACGACTCGCGCACCGCGTCCCGGCCAGCGCCGCTCGATCTCCTGGTAAAGCGCGCGCCCGTCGAGATCGGGCATGCGGATATCCGTCAGGATCACATCGTAGTGTTCGACGGCCATGTGCTGCAGCGCTTCGCGACCGGAAGCAACGGTCACCACGCGGTGCTGCGCGGCGACCAGTATGTCCGCAAGCGTTTCGCGAATCTCGGCCTCGTCGTCGATGACGAGTATCGTGCGCTGGGACGGCTCTGCTTTCGCAGGACTCGCAGCTTCGACCCCGCTCGCGTCGACCGCGCCGAGGGGTAGCGTGATCGTAAACTCGGCACCGCCCTGCGCCGGGCAATCGACGGTCAATGTGCCGCCATGGGCTTCGACGATGCCGAGACTCACCGCCAACCCGACGCCCGTGCCCGATTCCGGTCGGCTTGGTCGTGAAGTACGGCTCGAATACCCGCGCGCGAAGATGCGCCGGAATGCCGGGGCCGTTGTCGGCAACCGTGACGCGAACCAGTCTGCGCTCGCGTGTCGAAACGGCTGGTCACCCGTATGCGGCGCGGTCCGGCTGGTCCTGCAGCGATTGTTGCGCATTGATGATCAAATTGAGCAGCACCTGGTGGAGCTGGTCGGCATCGGCGTGGATCAGCGGAATATCCTTGGCGAGATCGAGTTCGACTTCGATGCTGCTTGTGCGAATGGCGTAGCCGGTGATGTCGAGCGCCGCCGAAACGACATCGTTGATCGCCACCGGACCGCGTTCGGGTTGCTGTTGCCGGGCCATGGCGAGGAAGGTCCGCACGATGCGCGCGCATCGTTCGGCGGCAGTGCGAATCTTCAGCGCCGCGGCCTGCGCAGCCGGATCACCCTGTTCCTCGAGCAGCACCGCCCGCGCCACGACGACCGAAAGCGGATTGTTGAGCTCGTGGGCGACGCCGGCCAGCAGCGAACCGAGTGCGGCGAGTTTTTCCCGCTGATACAGCGATTCGCGCTGCCGCGCCAGCTCTTCCGCGGAGCGCTTCTTTTCCGTGATGTCGCGAGCGATCGTCAGCACGTGCGGCTGTCCCTGATACTGCATCGGGATGCCATGCACCTCGAGCTCCAGCGGCGGCCCGTCCTTGCGACGATCAGTCACTTCCGAGTGCAGCGATTCGCCGGCCGCCACCGCTTTGAGAAACTCGGTGTGGTAGCAGAGGCCCGTTCAGCTGTCTAGCGGCAGTGCCGGGGAGTCTCCGTCGCCATAACCGTACATTTGCCACAGGGCGGGATTGGTGTCGACGATCTCGCCTGCCGCGTTCCACAGCGCCAGCCCGTCCGTCGATGCATTGAACATGGCGTGATACTGTTCTTCGCTCGCCCGCAGCGCTGCCTCGGCTAACTTGCGGCCGGTGATATCGCGAGCCAGTGCCAGTATTCGTTCTTGACCTCCAATGGTCACGCGCCTGACGAATACCTCGTGCCAACGCAAACTGCCATCCTTGCTCTTGCCATGCCATTCGATGCGCAGCTCCTCTCCCGCAGCCGCACGCGCAATCAGATCCATCGCGTCTTGATGGGTATATGGGCGCTCGCCGGTTCCGAGGTTGCCGACATCGAGGGTCAGGAATTCCTCGCGGCTATAGCCAAAGGTGGCGCAGGCTTTGAGATTGGCATCGACGATGGCTCCCGATTCGATGTCGTGGACGAAGATGGCGTCCTCGGCGGCATCGAAAATCGACCGGTAGCTGGCCTCCGACACCCGCAGCGCCTCGGCAGCGCGCATCCGCTCGGCAATATCCTGGCGCAAGCGCGTCTGCGTGGCGGCAACCTTGAGCGCCATGGCATCGAAGGCGCGGCTCAGCCGAGCGAGCTCATCGGTCCCTCTGAGGTGGCTTCGGGCATCGAGATTTCCCGCTGCGAGCTCTTCCGCGGCGCGCACCAGCTTGGCCGTGCGTCGGGTCAGCAGGAAATGAAATATCAACCACATCGCCAGGGCGAGCACTGTCACACGGCCGGCCCAGTAGAGGGATTGTTGAAGAACCTGTGCTCGAGCTTCCGCCTTGTACCTTTTGAGATCGTAGCCCAGGAAGACGGTGCCGGTCCGGGAGGGACGCAGCGCGTCGTGTTCACCGCCCATAAGAATGCCGGCGTGGCCGAGCAATTCGGTGCCATTCGAGTCGGTAGTCATTCCAGCGCGGCGTTCTCGAATAGCCGGGGCGGCCTGCCCAAGATTGAACTGCGGCAATACGTCGGTTATTGGCCGCCCCAGCCAGGCGTGCCGCGTCGCGGTAATGACGATGTTCCGGTCGTCCGTCAGCGCGGCGAAAGTGACGTCGTGGTTATGCGCCAGCACCGCGATTTCGTGCTGTGCAGCATCCATGTCTCCCTTGAGCAACAGATACTCCATCGTGCTTTGCAGGCGAGACATCTCCTGCGCCAACCGCTTGCGGTTGTCTTCCTCCGCTGCACGCTCGGCCTGGGGCACGTGATACAGCAGGTTTACCGTGCTAAGCGCCGCGGCAAAGCTGAGCAGAACGAGCGGAACCGTAAACTTGAGCGACGCTGGAACGCGGATGGTCATTGGACCTCCACGGCGGGACTCGATCGGGGCAAGTTCGCCAGCGGCGCCGGAGCGAGCAGACCCGCGATGTCAGGTTCGGCGCGCAACAGCTTCGCGTCGACCATCAAGGTCATCAGCCGCCGTCCGGCCACCGCCAACTCCGGAGTCGCCCCGCTGAGCATTTTGAGATTTTCGTCGCGGGAAGGAACATGCAAGCCCTTCTGCGCCTCCAGAAACTGTTCCCCGCTGGTTTGCTGGCGAATTCCCATGCGCCGCGCCGCATCCTTAGGATCGCGCTTCATATAGTCGATCGCGTCGAACCAGCCGGCAAGCAGCGCCTGTATTGCTTTGGGCTCCTTGTCGATGGCTGAGGCACGCACTGCCAGCAGGTCGACTATCTCGCCCGGAATCTGAGCGCTGTCGAACAGCGTCTTGGCGCCGTCCCGGAGAAATTGGGCGCGATACGGGTCAAACGTAACCGCACCATCGACCTGCCCTCTTTCGAACGCGCTCGTCTGCTCATTCGACTCCAGGTGCACGACGTTGACATCGCTCGCCTGCATGCCGTTGACGGCCAGGGCCCTGCTGAGCACGAAGGCGCCAAGGGCGCTGCTTTCGACAGCGACCGACTTGCCTTTAAGATCCTTCATCGTCCGCATGCCATTACGACCCACTACCACGTCGGCTCCGTGCGAGACGTCGACGACCAGGATGATTCGCGGCTGAAACCCGTCCACGGCTAGCCCGAATAGCTCGTCCAGGCTGATGACCATGCCGTCGATGGCCTGGTTGCGGAAGGCGCGAAGGACTTCGCTTGCCGACGGATACTCCACGAGCTGCACCGCGGCAGGATCGAGACGACCCAGCTCCCGCGCCAGGTAGAGCGGCTCGCTTCCGATCCAGACGTTGGTGCCGATACGCAGGGCGGTCTCGGGTTCCCGCATGCAACCGCTCAACGCAAGCAAAAGCGTGACGCATGCGAAAACGCACAGCTGTTTTCCTGCGCGCAGATGGGTGTTCATTCGGTTCTCACGCTCCGTCCGGCACGAAAAGATAACCCTCGTTTCTTATGGTTCTGATGAACCGCGGATGCTCGGGATCGGGTTCGATCTTCTTGCGCAACCGCATGATCCGCAGGTCCACGCTGCGATCAAATGGATCCCAGTCCCGCTGCTTGTTGAGATTCAGAATATGTTCGCGCGAGAGCGCCCGGTTAGGATGCTCCGCGAGCGCCTTGAGCAGATCGAACTCCAGCGGAGACATCGGCACCTCTTCACCCTTCTCATCGATCAGTCGGTGTGCAGCGATGTCGAGCACGCATCGCCCGATGCGCACCTTTGCCGCACCAATGTCGGCTCGTCCCGCGGACGACGTTCGACGTAGCACGCTTTTGACACGCGCCACCAGTTCCCGCGGGTCGAAGGGCTTCGGGATGTAGTCGTCGGCGCCCATCTCGAGGCCCACGATTCGATCCACCACGGTACCGGCGGAAGTCAGCATGACGATCGCCAGCTTGGCATAGCGCTCGCGAAGGTGCCGCGCCAGACTCAGTCCATCCTCGCCTGGCATGTGGATATCCACCAATGCGAGATCGATCGGATGCTTGGCGACCAGCAGCCGCGCGGCGCTGGCGCTCTCGGCACAAAGCGCCGCATACCCGTGGGCCACAAAGTATTCCTCCAGTACCGCTCGCACGTCCGGCTCGTCATCGACGATCAGGATAGTGCCTTTGGCATTCACAGAACGTGGTTCCGCTCTCCGGTGCTCTTCGGCAGCCAATTAACCGTCTCCCCTCGGGTCGCAACTACAAATCCTACAACTATCGCGGCGCAATGTGCAGAGGTTTCGACCCATGCTAGGGGGGCATGAAACAAACGAAACAAAATTGCGTCTCCTGAGAAGTTCTCCTGCTGCGCCTGCCCAATAGACTGCATCGGAGTTCCCCACCGACAGAAGCCAGGACATCCCGTGGACAAAACGCCTGAATCGCCAGACAAGAGTAGCCGTGCGCTCGTTGCCTCCAGCCTGTGGCTGCATATAGGCCTGATCGGCGCGACTGCGCTGGCCGTCGGACTGCTGCGCTGTTTCGTTGGTGACCCACGGTTGCCATGGTCCCCTGTCGTGGCTCTCTTCGGCGGTCTACTCGCGGTGTTGAGCTGGCGCCGCGGATTCGCAGCTCTCGAACAGGCTGAGCGCGAGTCCGCCATCGCCACGGATACGTCGAGTGAGCCGACCTTGCGCGTCTTGCAATCAGACCGGGCGCGGCGCGAAGGTCCGGTTGTTCCCTATTCCGCGGCAACCGAACTATAAGCATGATGACGACCTACACCGTCGAACGCCTGAGCGACGATACGCGCGCCTCGCTCGTCGCGCACTTTCTCGCGCTGCCCCTCAGGGACCGATCTTTGCGGTTCGGGATGGCACTTGCGCCGACCGTTATCGCCGCCTATGTCGACAGAATCGATTTCCAGCGTGACCTTGTTCTCGGCGTCCGCGACGGTCGGCTCGCGCCCGTGGGTGTGGGGCATCTGGCGATCGAAGGCAATCAAGCCGAGCTTGCGCTGTCCGTCCTTCCGGCCAACCGTCGACGCGGAATCGGCAGCGAGCTGTTCAGGCAAGCCGTTTCAGGGGCACGTGCCCGACGCATACCGAGTGTCTGCATGCATTGCCTCTCGGCCAATACGCCCATCATGCGCATCGCGCACAGGTTCGGCATGGGCCTGATCACCAGCGATGGCGACGCTGCCGCGTATCTGAAGTTGCAATCGCTGCCACCGGCACCCATTGCTGTGCAGACCGAGGCGAAACCGCCCACATCGATGCAATCGGACCTGGTGTCGCAGTGGCCGGATATTTCGCCGATGAGGGATCAACAGAGGACGCAACACTAGAAACAAAAGTGGTCTCGGGACGCAATTCTCCTGCCGCATTCGCTCGCTAGACTTTTTCTGGCGGGCTTTCCGATGTCTACGAATGTCCGTAAACGGCTTTCGTTTCCGCACTTTTCGAAATCGCATACTCAGGGGACACTGCAATGGGAGCATTCCTGTCACTCTTGTACGGCCTGGCCGCCTACGCATTCTTCCGGGCAACATTTCTCTACGCTATCGGTTTCGCCGGTAATCTCATTGTGCCGAAGTCGATCGACACGGGCACGACGGCGCCCGCTCGCCCAAGCGCTGGTCGTGAATCTTCTGCTGCTTGCTCTCTTCGCCGTGCAACACAGCGTCATGGCACGACAGTCGTTCAAGCGCTGGTGGACGCGCATCGTGCCGCCGGCGGTGGAACGCAGCACCTACGTGCTCGCCGCCAGCCTGGCGCTTGCGCTGCTGCTCTGGCAATGGCAGCCGATCCCCGAGCCGGTCGTCTGGCGTGTCGACAGCGCCATCGGCACGCAGTTCGTCTGGGCGCTCTTCTGGCTAGGATGGGCAGTGCTGCTGGCCAGCACCTTCCTCATCAACCATTTCGAGCTCTTCGGGCTGCAGCCAGGTATTCGCGCGCCTTGCCGGCCAGGATCTCCCCGAGCCGGAGTTCAAGACGCCGCTTTTCTACCGTTACGTGCGGCATCCGATCTATCTCGGCTTTCTGCTCGGCTTCTGGGCAGCGCCCGTCATGACCGCCGGGCATCTGTTGTTCTCGATCGCCACGACCGGGTACATCTTCGTCGGCATCTGGTTCGAGG
This sequence comes from uncultured beta proteobacterium, assembly GCA_963828595.1. Classification (GTDB taxonomy): domain Bacteria; phylum Pseudomonadota; class Gammaproteobacteria; order Burkholderiales; family Casimicrobiaceae; genus PALSA-1003. The sequence continues at coordinate 124,325 of CAWHEN010000010.1, read as the reverse complement.
AGCGCGATCTCGTCGCCCAGTTCGGTGAGCGATATCGCCGCTATCGCCAGCAGGCCGGCATGTTGCTGCCATACCGCAAGGCCCAATAGCCTTGCAACACTAGAAACAAAAGTGGTCTCGGGATGCAATTCTCCTGCCGCATTCGCTCGATAGACTTTCTCTGGCAGACCCGATTTCACGAAAAGGAAGACCGATGGGCAATTTGACCGAATTGGATGGGTTGATTGCAATTGACGATCTTGAGCCACACGGCATCAGGACGTACGACCACGCTCCGCGCGACGTCTCGCGGAACAGGCATCCCGGTGGCGACGCGACCCGTGAGCGTCCGGCGAGCAACGAGGATGACATCGAAGCGTGGGCTCGCCATGCGCGTGGACTGAACGGCCTCGGCGGCGATGCCGAGGCCGGTGCGCCCGCCGCGTCCGCTCCTCCGACCTCTTACGAATTGCATCGTGCGGCACGGATCGAGCGCGCGTTCACCCTCGCCGAGATCATTGCCGAAATGGTGTGGGCGGTCGGCGCATTCGCACGCAGAGCGTACGCGCGCTATAGACGGCACCGCGAGGCAAGCGCCCTTCGGGAGACGCTTCGTCAGCTCGATGACCGCATGTTGCACGACCTGGGTTTCGACCGCAGCGAAATAAGCTCGGTCGCGGCGGAATTCACGCGAGAGGCGGAGAGCACCCGACTGCGCGTTCTTCTGTCGTACAACCCTCGGTGGTGACCCCTCATGCATCAGAACGAGCAGAAATCGCCGTCGATGTTCGGCGTCGCGCTGAGGCACATGGGGCAGCCGAAGCGTCCCCCGGCCTATCCCTTTCACCCCGCCAGGAGTAATGCGATGTCTGCAGTGGTTCCCGCGTCACCGCCGTTCGTCGACCTCGCCGCAGTCAAGGCGCGCCAGCAGGCCGCCTGGTCCGCAGGAAACTATGCGGTCGTGGGCACGACTTTGCAGATCGTGGGTGAAATCCTGTGCGAGGCGCTCGACTTGCGCGCGGGCAGCCGCGTGCTCGACGTCGCCTCCGGCAACGGCAACGCCACGCTCGCAGCCGCGCGGCGCTGGTGCGACGTCACCTCGACCGACTATGTGTCCTCGCTGCTCGAGTCCGGCCGGGCTCGCGCGCAGGCCGAAGGCCACACGATCCAGTTCCGGGAAGCCGACGCGGAAAACCTGCCGTTTCCCGACAAATCGTTCGACGCGGTGCTTTCCACCTTCGGCGTGATGTTCACGGCCGACCAGGACCGGGCGGCGAGCGAACTCGTGCGCGTCTGCAAGCCCGGCGGCAAAATCGGCTTGGCAAACTGGACGCCGGAAAGCTTCATCGGTCAGCTGTTCAAGACGATCGCGAACTACATCCCTCCCGCCGCCGGCGTCAAATCACCGGCACTGTGGGGAACGAACGCAAGACTCGAAGAACTTTTCGGCCAGGCAGCGCGGGAGATCCGGATCACCCGGCGCGATTTTACGTTTCGCTACCGCTCGCCGTCTCACTGGATCGAGGTCTTTCGCACCTACTACGGACCGATGAACAAGACATTTCACGCGCTCGATGCGCAAAGGCAAGCTGCGCTCACCCAGGATCTGCTGAACCTCATCGATCGACGCAATCGCTCGCGCGACGGCACGCTGGTGTTGCAAAGCGAGTACCTCGAAGTCGTGATCGAGCTGAAGCGGTGAGTGCCCGATGCGCGGCGTTGACGGGGGCACCGTTGTAAATCGGTCGCATCCGCGCGATACCGGAGCGAAGCGGAGGACCTTCGACTCCACGGTTATTCCCAAAGGCGATCCCTGCGGCGATAATATCCGCCTGACGTGCGCTGGAGGAGAACCGAATGAAGTTCGCAACGACGCTCCGCTGGCTCTTTGCTGTCGCGGTCGTGTCCGCCGCAGCCAGCGCGATTGCCCAGGACGTGCTCAAACTCGCGATCGGTCAGCGCGGCAACTGGGAAAATGCAGCGCCGGAGCTGGGCCAGAAGGCCGGCTTCTTCAAAAAGCGCGGGCTGACGCTTGAGTTGCTGTACACCCAGGGCGCCGGAGAGACGATGCAAGCCGTTATCTCGGGCAGCGTCGACCTCGGGATCGGCGTAGGCACCGCCGGGGTGCTCGGCGCCTTTGCCAAGGGAGCTCCAGTTCGCGCCATCGCCAACTCGATGACCGGCGCCGACGACCTGTTCTGGTACGTGCCGGCGGCATCGCCGATCAAGAGCATCAAGGACGCGGCGGGAAAGACGATTGCCTACTCGACCACGGGGTCGTCGACCAACCTCGCGGTCCTCGCCTTCATCCGCGAATTCGGCGTCCAGGCGAAGCCGGTCGCGACCGGTAGCCCGGCCTCGACGTTCACGCAGACGATGTCGGGTCAGGTCGACATCGGCTGGTCGTCTCCGCCATTCGGCGTCGAGGCCTTGCAGCAGGGACGCATCCGCCTGATCGTGCGCGAAAGCGATGTGCCCGCGTTTCGCAACCAGACGGTCCGGCTGATGATCGCCAACGCGGCCGTTGCCGAGCAGCGCCGCGATGTGCTCGAGCGTTACCTGCAGGCATACCGTGAAACGCTCGACTGGATGTATTCGGATCCCGCGGCGCTGAAAGCCTATGCCGAATGGGTCAACGTGCCGGAGCCGCTCGCCAAGGAAGTCCGCGATCAGTTCTACCCGAAAGACAATCTTCGCCTCGACCGGCTTTCCGGGCTCGACGAAGCGATGGCCGACGCGGTGAGCATGAAGTTTCTTGCCGCGCCGCTGACCAAGCAGCAGCAGGACGATCTCTTCAAGTACTACGCGCGCGGCAGCAAGTAGCGGCGCGAGCCCGCGGCGATGGGCCCCGCGCGCGAAGCGCGTGGGGCTCGCGCGTGGCGAGTCGACGCTGCGGCCGACGCGCCATTCCACACTACCACTTGATGATCGAAGAGGCCGGCGAAGACGCGCCGGCGCAGGGCCGAGGCGGCTACTCGACCGGCCCGATCTCCCTCGCCCACAACTCCCACACGCGCGGGAGCTGGGTATCGTTGATCGCGGCGGCCTTGGCAGCTTCGTTTGCATTGAGATAAGTCACTTCGCCCAATTGTCTCGCCTGCGTCTGCAATCGGGCATTGACCTCGGCGTAGATGGCGCGGTACACGGCCTGCTCCAGCGAGGCACCGACCACCGTTGATCCATGCCCGCGCATCAGGACGGTGGAGCGCGAGCCGAGAGCGGCGGCAAGCGCGACGCCGAGACTTCCATTGCTGATCAGCATGTCGGTATCGCCGGCGACGTCGCGAATCTCGAACAGCGCGCTGCCTTCGGCCAGAAACCCGCTCATGTGGAAGACCGGTTGCAGCAGCGTCCCGGTGACGCCGAACGGAATCACGTTGGGCGAATGGCTGTGCACGACCGACTGCACGTCCGGGCGCGCGCGATAGATTTCGCCGTGAATGAAACGCTCCAGGTAGACGCGCCGCCCGGCCGCATCGAGCGCCGCGCCGTCGAGGTCGAAGGTAACGATATCCTCGCGCCGGACCAGGCCCGGCGCCATGTTGCGTGCCAGCAGGAAATGATCGGACGACTGATCGTGACGAACGCTGACATGCCCGAAGCCGTCGACGACACCTTGTCGGTAAAGGATGCGATTCGCCAGGACGAGCTTGTCGACTAGCGCGCGATCTGCGGCAGCGGGCATGACGGTGCGTGAGTACGTTGCAATTCCTCATGATATGCGAAAAAATGCGTGATGATGGCGAAATTGCGCCAGTTGCTTGCGGCCTGCCTGTTGGTATTGGCGAGCTCCGAGGCGCTCGCCCAATATCCATCGCGGGCGATCAAGGTGATCGTGCCGATCCCACCCGGCGGCGCTCCCGATATTGCCGCACGCGTCATCGGCCAGAAGCTTTCCGAGATTCTCGCCGTGCCGGTCGTCGTCGACAATCATGCGGGCTCCAACGGCAACATCGCGGGTGACTTGGTCGCGAAGTCCCCGCCTGACGGTTACACGCTGCTGCTGGGCCAGGACAGCCTGGTCGCGATCAATCCGCACCTGTACGCGAAGATGCCGTTCGATCCGCTGAAGGATCTCGCACCGGTCGCGACCCTGGTCGCGAACCAATTCGTGCTCGCCGTCAATCCGTCGCTGCCGGTCAAGAATTTTCAGGAATTCATCGAATACGCGCGCCGTACGACGCCGCCACTGCCCTACGCTTCCGGCGGCAACGGCAGCCAGCACCATCTGTCGATGGAAATACTCAAGCAGCGCGCCGGGATCGATATGCTGCATGTGCCGTTCAAAGGCGGCGCGCCGGCGACGATGGCGACCGTCGCCGGCGACACGGCGGCGATGTTCGCCGGCACCTCGACGGCCGCCCAGATCAAGGCCGGCAAGCTGCGCGCGCTGGCGGTGACGGGTATCAAGCGCTCACCGGAGTACCCCGACCTGCCGACGATCGCCGAATTCTATCCGGGCTACGAAGTCACGATCTGGCTCGCATTGTTTGCGCCGGCGGGCACACCCGACGCGGTGCTCGTTCCGCTGCGCGCCGCCATCGAAAAAGCGCTGGCGGCGCCGGACGTCAGACAGAAGCTCAACTCGGCCGGCGGGGTCGAGCCTTTCGTAACGACGCCCGACGAATTCGCGGCACTCATCCGGCGCGATTACGACAAGTACGGCAAGATCGTCCAGACGATGGGCATCAAGCTCGATTGATCTCGGGTCGACTGCGCTCATGGCGAAGGTCCCGCTCACCCTCGCGATTGGCGAATACGAGCACGTCCGCGACCTTTTCGACGGCACCGTGCCGGTCGCGGGCGTCGAGCTCAACGTGTTGCGCCTGCCCGTCGAGGAGATGTTCTACCGCTTTTTGCTGGGCGGCGAATTCGACGTCTCCGAAGTATCGTTCGCCAAGATCGTCGCGCTGGCGGCGCAGGACGACACGCGCTTCGTCCCGCTGCCGGTGTTTCCTTCCCGGGTGTTCCGTCATTCGTCCATCTACGTCCGCACCGATGGCGGCATCAGCCGGCCCGAGCAGCTGGCGGGCAAGCGCATCGGTGTGCCCGAATGGGCGCAGACCGCCGCGATCTATTCGCGCGGGCTGCTGGCGCACGAGTACGGCGTCGACCTCGCTTCGGTCCGCTGGCACCAGGCCGGGGTGAACGAGCCCGGGCGGCACGAAAAAGTAGCGCTCGAGCTGCCTCCCGGCTTCCGTCTGACCGTCGTTGCTGACCGGTCGCTTTCGGACATGCTGTTGGCCGGCGATCTCGACGCGGTTCTCTCGGCGCGGCCGCCGGCGCCGGTCACCGCCGGCGATCCGCGCGTGCGGCGCTTGTTCGCCGACTATCGCGACGTCGAGCTCGCGTACCTGCGCAAGACCGGCATCTTCCCGATCATGCACGTGATCGCGATACGGCGCGAAATCTACGAGCGCGACCGCTGGCTGGCGATGAATCTCTTCAAGGCATTCGACCAGGCGAGGATGCGCAGCCTCGCACGCGCCGCGGACCTTACCGCGTCGTTCTTTCCGCTGCCGTGGGTGCCTGACGAGCTGCGGCGCGCGCGCGAGTTGCTCGGTGCCGATCCGTGGCCGTACGGCATCGAGGCCAACCGGACAACGCTCGATGCGTTCCTGCGCTATGCGTTCGAGCAGGGTGTCTGCCGCCGCCTTCTGACCGCCGAGACGCTCTTCCCGCCCGAGATGCAGTCGACATTCAGGATCTGACCGCCTAGCTCTGATTTCCCGGGTCCTTAACGTCCGGATACTTGTCGAACTCGATGTTGTAAAGCAAGCCGTCGACTCTTTCGACGCGGCGGATGTAAACGGTCTGCACGATGTCGCGCGTGTCCGGATCGATCGTGATCGGGCCGCGCGGACTCGTGAGGTGCATGCCCTTCAGCGCCGCGACGAACTTCTCCGCGTCGACCGAGCCGCCGGTTTTTTTCAGCGCCTCGGCGATCGCCGCCATGCCGTCATACCCGGCGCATGCCATGAAGTTCGGCCGAAGCTTCGTGCCGTTGGTCTCGACGTACGCCTTGATGAACGCCTTGTTCTCCGGCGAATCGTGCGCCGCCGAGTAGTGGAAGCTGGTAATGAGTCCCAGCGTCGGCTCGCCCATCGCCTGCAGCACGCCGTCGTCGGTCAGGTCGCCGGTCGCGATCAGCTTGATGCCCGCCTGCTTCAGGCCGCGCTCCTCATACCCTTTGATGAATGCGATCGTCTGGTTGCCCGGCGGCAGAAAGACGAACACGGCTTCCGGCTTGCTGTCCTTGATCCGCTGCAGGAACGGCGCAAAGTCTACGTTGGACAGCGGCGTGCGCACGCTGTCGACGATCTCCCCGCCCGCCGCCCTGAATGCCTTGATGAACGCACCCTCAGCATCTATGCCGGGGCCGAAGTCGGACACCATCGTGAAGACGCGCTTGATGCCGTTCTTCGCAGCCCACAGCGCCATCGGCTGCGTATCCTGCGGCAGCGTATGCGACACGCGCACGATATACGGCGATCGGGTCGTGATGACCGACGTCGCCGCGTTCATGATCACCATCGGCTTCTTCGCTTCCGCGGAAACGGGCGCCACGGCGAGCGCGTTCGGGGTGAGCCCGAATCCGGCGAGGATGTCGACGTTGTCACGGGTCACCAGCTCCTGCGCGAGTCGCTTAGCGATGTCTGGCGCCGCGCCGGTCGTATCGCGGATGATCAGCTCGATCTTCCTGCCGCCGAAGACCTCGCCGTTCTGCTTGAGGTACGTCTTCATGCCGGCGACGATCTGCTGGCCGTAGTCAGCGAACGGCCCGGAGAACTCGGCGACGACGCCGATGCGCACCGCTTCCTGGGCGATGACGGGACCGCCGGCCAGCATGACGATCGCGGCCAGTGCCGCCCGGATGAATCGATTCGCTCGCGTCACGGGGCCCTCCTCGGCGAGTGCGCCGGCAGCCAGCAGGCACGGGGCAGGCACTCGGTATGTATGCATATTGAATGTATGCATACGAAATAGTACGCTCGCTGCATCGCCGGGCGCAACGCCCCGCACGCGAAGCCCAGGAGACTTTTCCGCATGAAACCCCTCGGCACCCTCGACGAGCTGCCCCGCGATTACGTCGCGCAGCTTACCCGCGCCAACCTGGTGCCGTTGTGGCCCAGCATGCGTGCGCTGCTGCCGCCGCAGGCGCCGCGCACGGCGACGCTGCCCGCTCACTGGCCATGGACGGCGATCCGGCCGCTGCTGTTGCGGGCCGGAGAGCTTACGCCGATGGAAAAGGCCGAGCGCCGGGTGCTCGTGCTGGCCAATCCCGGCCGCGGTCTCGAGAACCTGCAGGCGTCGGCGGCGATCTACCTCGGCATGCAGCTGGTGCTCCCCGGCGAAACCGCGCCCAGCCACAGGCATACGCCCAACGCCGCGCGCATCGTCGTCGAGGGACAAGGCGCGGTGACGCTGGTCGAAGGCGAAGCCTGCGCGATGGAGCCCGGCGATCTGATCCTGACGCCTACCGCCCAGTGGCACGAGCACCGTCACACAGGCAAGGTGCCGGTGATTTGGCTCGATGTGCTCGATTTGCCCTTGATGGTCTACCTCGACGTTTCGTATGCGGTCGAAGGGACTTCGCAGACCGCGCAACCGCCCGCTTACGGCTACGCCGCCGGCGGACTGGCGCCCGTTGCTCATGGCCAGCGTGCACAGGGAGCGTACCCGCTGCTGCGCTACGAATGGCGGCGCACGCGCGACGCATTGCAGGCGCTCGCCGGCTCGAGCAAAGCGGGTGGCCCGGTGCAGCTCGCTTATGTGAATCCGGAAACAGGCGGCCAATGCCTGAACACACTCGCCTTCGCCGCGTTGCTGCTTCGCCCCGGCGAGGAAGTCGTTCTCCCTCGTGACTCGGCGGCGCGCGTCTTCCATGCGGTCGAGGGCTGTGGCGAGGCGCAAGTGAACGACGCCGCGATTTCGTTCGAGCATGCCGATACTTTCTGTGCGCCGGGGCTCGCCGCGGTGCGGCTCGCGAACCGCTCCAGCCGCGCTCCGCTCTATCTGGTCAGTGCCGACGAATCACCGCTGCAGCGCAAGCTCGGCGTGTACGAGCAGCGTTGACGCGAGCACTGCGGTGAGTGTCCGTCCCGACCGCTCGGCACCGGTACTCGTCGTCGGCGGCGGCATCGGGGGCATGGCTGTCGCGCTGGCGCTGAGCCAGAGCGGGTTTGCCGTCGAGCTCTTCGAGCAGTCGGCCCAGATCGGCGAGATCGGCGCCGGCCTCCAGCTCGGGCCCAACGGCTTCGCTGCGATGGACGCTCTCGGCGTCGGCGAGCGCGCGCGCAAGCGCGCGGTGTACACCGACGAGCTCATCATGATGGACGCGATCGACGGCAACGAGGTCGCGCGCGTGCCCGTGGGCGAAGCTTTCCGCCGTCGCTTCAACAATCCGTACGCGGTCATCCACCGGGCCGATATCCACCAGTCGGTCTATGAAGAAGTGCAGCTTGCCGCAGACATCGTCGTCCGCACCTCCGCGCGAATCGTGGAAGTGGACATCGAAGAGCAGCGCGTGCGGCTGGCCGACGCCAACGGCGGCACCCACGAAGGTGCAGCGGTCATCGGCTGCGACGGTGTGCATTCGGTCGTACGCGAGCGGCTGATCGGCGACGCGCACCGCGTGTCGGGCCATGTCGTCTATCGCGCGGTCGTCCCGCGCGCCGACATGCCCGCCGATCTGCGGTGGAACGCGGCGGCGATCTGGGTCGGCCCCAATTGCCATCTGGTCCATTACCCGCTGCGAGGTGGCGAGCAATACAACATCGTCGTTACCTTCCACAGCCGGCAGCAGGAGGAATGGGGCGTGCGCGAAGGCTCGCGCGACGAAGTCATGTCGTACTTCACCGAGATCTGTAACCGGCCGCGCCAGCTGCTCGACAAACCTACCTCGTGGAAGCGCTGGTCGACCGCCGACCGCGATCCGGTCGACCGGTGGGGCGAAGGCCGGGCGACGCTGCTCGGCGACGCCGCCCATCCGATGCTGCAGTACCTGGCGCAGGGCGCGTGCATCGCGCTCGAGGATGCGGTGACCCTACGCGAGGCGCTGAAGGCCTGCGAGGGCCAGCTCGAGGCCGCGTTCCGCCTCTACGAATCCAAGCGCATCGTGCGCGGGGCTCGGCTCATCATTTCGGCGCGCGAGATGGGACGGATCTATCACGCCAAGGGTGTCGAGCGGCTGGTGCGCAATTCGCTTTGGGCCGGCCGCACGCCGGATCGATTTTACGACGCGCTCGAATGGCTTTACGGCTGGACCGTCGAGAAATGCCTGGCTTGAATTCGCCGCAAGGTCCCGCCCATAGTCGGAACATCAGCTACGCCGATCCGCGCGCGAGCGATCTGGTCATCCATCACATGCCCGGCCATTTTATCCGCCGGCTGCAGCAGGTTGCGGTCAAGCTTTTCTTCGCCCGCGTTGGTCTCGACATGACGCCAGTCCAGTTCGCCGCTCTCGCGGCGGTTGCGCACCAGCCGCGCATCGACCAGGCGCGCTTGAGCGATCTGATCGGCTACGATCGCGCGACCATAGGAGGCGTGATCGGCAGGCTTGAATCGCGGGGCTGGCTCGCGCGCTCGGCCTCGCGCGCGGACCGGCGCGTCAGGCTCGTGCGCATCACGCCATCAGGCCGCAGGGCGCTCGCCCGGGCGCTGCCTGCCGTCACGTCGATGCAACAAGTCTTGCTGGAATCACTCGATGCCGCCGAGCGCCGGCACTTCGAGCGCCTTTGCCTGAAAATCCTCGCGCATCACCTGGGCTAGCCGCGTTTCGAATCATCGGGCAAAGCGCCCAAGCAAGTCAGGCCGTCTTATCCTATGAACTCTTCGCGTTCTGGCGAATGTTGCGGGTTTGCCTTCGGCGGGCCGTGGAAAGGCTTGGACACGTATCCTTTGGATCGAAGGCATGATCGGACGTCCTCCGCCCTGGCACTTGCGTTCACATCGTATTGAGTGGGTGGATCAAAGGCTCCGGGCGCTGCCGTGCAGCTCAGGTGAAGCCCGAACGACCTGCAATCGGATCGCGAAGGCCCCTGTCTGCCTGTGCCGAAAGATTCGATCCTGACCGGATACTTGCTGGACCCCTGCTGCTCGCATTGGAACCGATCCCGGTTGAATTCGGCTTCGTTCGTGTCTGGACGCGACCATCCGGTTGCGCAGCCCGCAAGACCCACGAGCAGCATCACGTTGGCAAATGTGAGCAAAGCCCTCATTGGATATTGCCATGCCGGCGCGTCGCCTTTTCGCTGCGCTTTCCGGACGGTGCCTGCCGTCCGGTGGCCAGCGGACGCTCAATGTTTCACCATCGCGTCGTGCGCGTCGTAGATTACATTTTGTAGCTGCTGACCCCAGGTTCGTCAAGCGTCGGGCAAGCGCCGAGCGCTTCACTCCCGCAGCGGGAGTCGACAAGGCGTTTTGCCGAGTCCTGGGCGCATCTGTAGACGACGGCTTCGTCCGCGTCAACTCGCCTGGCACGGCACTTGCGTCGTCTAGCGCATGGAAGCCAATTCACCCCTCGGCAAATCGCTGGCGCTCGAGCCTGTCGGAGGCTCGACGCCAGCCGTTGACGGAACTCGTTCCGCGGCCACCGAGTCCGCCGCCAAGGGCGATCCTCAACGCGACCTGCGGATGACGACGGCGGACGAATTTCTCGCCGCCGCGGCCAAAGAGTACGAAGCAGGAACCATCGACCGGGTTCTCTGGCGCCAGGCCGCGGACCAGCACGGCAGGGATGTATCGCTGGTCATTGCCGCTTATCTGCGCGCACGCGCAAAAGCGTTGCAAGCGCGGCATAGACCAGCGGAAAGCGCGGAAATCAAATTGCGTGGAGCGGGCTCGAACCAGGACGCAATGGTTCAAAAGGTCGAGATGGAACCGGCGGTAGAAGTCGAGCGGACCGAACTCCCGCGCCTGGGGCTCCGCAGCGTTAACCCGAAGATTCTGTACTCGGCCGGCGCTGTGGTCGCGTTCTTCGCCGCTGCCGCAATCGCGTACCTGGTGGTTTCACTGCGGCAAAGCGAGTCGGTCCGACCGCCGGTCGTAGTGGCCGCGACGCCTTCTCCTTCCGAAGCTGCGTCGTCCGTTCTGGTCAGCAGCCAGCAACCGCTGGTTGCTACCTCGAGCCGCGTCGGCACCAATGAAGGCGGTGTGGACGCACTCGCGGCGACGGTTCGAGAGCTGAAGATGGCCGGCAACTGGAACGTGCTCGTGCTCTATGCAAACGAGTGGACACGCAAGGAGCCGAACAACCCGGTCGCGTGGCGTGAGCTCAGCGTCGGGTACGCCAACCTGCAGCAATTCAACGACGCGCTCGACGCGGCGACAAAGGCGGTCGAGCTGGCGCCGGAAGACGCGCTTCCATGGCGCAACCTTGGACAAATAAACCTGACGGTCGATCGCCTGCATGAAGCGGGTATCGCCTTCGCCAGGGCCCTGGCGTTGAACCCCGACGATGCATATGCGCGTTGCGGAGCGGCGTTGGCCGCGCAACGCCAGGAGCGCCCGAAAGATCCCAATGTGCTTGTGCGGCGCGTCGGACCTGCCGATGGGGGCTGCTTTGACATGAGCTTTGCCAGCGCCCCGGTGATATCCACCGCCGGCGCCGCGCGAAAGCCAGGGTCTCCGGCCGGCCGCTAAGCTGCGCCAGCTGACCGGTCAAGCGCCGGTCTTGCAGTGCCGTACCGATAGTGAGAACGTCGGCCATGTTCGTCCGCAATGCGCCGGTACCCTTTTTTCTATCGGCCGGGGCGGCCGCCGCCTGTATCTGCATTATCGCGGCCGTCGCAAATGCCAGCCCGCTGCCATCGCCGCAAGACGGCTTGGCGTCGGTATATGGGAAGCACTTCAACGGCAGAAGCACGGCGAGCGGAGAACTCTACGACAGCCGTGCCCTGACGGCCGCGCACCGAACCTTGCCACTGGGAACGGAGATCAAGGTTACCAACCTCCAAAACGGCAAGTCGGTGCGGGTGCGTATCAACGACCGCGGGCCGCACGTCCGCGGAAGAATCGTCGATCTCTCTTCGAGCGCTGCCGCGGCGCTGGGCTTCAGCACCGGCGTCGCGCGGGTAAGGGTCGAGATTCTCAGCCGCCCTGATCGCTGAGCCTATCGAATAGCGCGATGCATGTTGGCGCAGCTGGCGGCGCGCAACGCCGCGGTGAAGCGCGTCCACAGCGCGTAGGGAGCGGACGCGATCCGCGCCGCGATCAGGCGCGCCGCGGGTTTGTTTCGAAAGCTCCAGAGCAGCAAGGCCACGATCGAGCCACCGGGCAGGATCAATTCGATGGCCAGATAGGGACCCAGCGACCGGGCCTGACGGAATAGTTGTTCAACCGCTTTCATTTCGATCCACCTGTCTGTCGTACGTTCGCTCCGCCACGCGGAGCCCACACCAGTACTATATCTGCCTAAGCAACCATTGTCAAGGCTTTTATTGCTTAGGCTTATACAAGCTTGATTTTACGGGGATCGCATCCGCGCGCATGCCCTATGATGGACGCTAGCACGGCGCTCGGAGGAGCCTTGGCGCGAGACCAAAGACGACTGGCAGCGATCGTCTCGGCCGATGTGGTCGGTTATTCACTGCTGATGGGCCGCGACGACAGCGCAACGCTGGCCGGCCTGAAAGCCCACCGGCGGGAGCTGATCGACCCGACGATCGCCGAATACGGCGGTCGGATCGTCAAGACCACCGGCGACGGCCTTCTGCTGGAATTCTCCAGTGTCGTCGATGCCGTGCGCTGCGCGGCCGACGTGCAGCGCGGCATGGCGGAGCGCAATGCCGATGTTCCGTCCGAAAAGCGAATCGAGCTGCGCATCGGCATCAATGTCGGCGACATCATCTTGGACGGCGAGGACATCTTTGGCGACGGCGTGAACGTCGCGGCGCGCCTGCAGGAGCTCGCCCAGCCCGGCGGCATCGTCGTTTCGAATGCGGTGGTAAGTCATGCCCGCAACAAGGTTGCGCAAGGCTTTGTAGCGCTGGGCGAGCGGCTACTGAAGAATATCGATGAGGCGGTCGCCATCTACAACGTCTGCCTCGACGACGCAGGTCCCGGCGCCACGGCATCGGAACAAGTGCTGGTCCGGCCCGCCGTGGCGATTCTTCCGTTCCGCAACATGTCGGGCGATCCGGCGCAGGAATATTTTGCCGATGGGATCACCGAGGACTTGATCACCGCGTTGTCGGCCTGGCGCTGGTTTCCGGTGATCGCGCGCAACTCGACCTTCGCGTTCAAGGCGCGTGCCGCGGACGTCACTCAAATCGGCAAGGCGCTGGGCGCGCGTTACGTGGTCGAAGGCAGCGTCCAGCGCGCAGGCGATCGCGTGCGCATCGGCGCACAGCTGATCGACGCGAGCAGCGCGGTCCATCTCTGGGCGCAGAGCTATGACAGACGCCTCGGCGACGTATTCGACTTGCAGGACGAGATCACTCGGGCGATCGTTGGCGCCATCGAGCCGCAGCTGACCCGCGCCGAGCAGCAGCGAGCGATGCGGAAGCGGCCCGAGAATCTGGACAGTTGGGATCTGAGCCTGCAGGCGCTCGCGCTTATTCGAAGGGGAACGCCACGGGCGCTGGCCGCCGCCAACGACCTGCTCGTTCGCGCAGTGGCCATGAGTCCGAGCTCGAGCTATGCGCAATCGCTGTTGGCACTGACGCGATTTCAGGTCGCGCTCGTCGGATGGACCAACGATCCTGCGAGTACGCTTGCGTCGACCTACGACGCAGCCGAGACAGCCGTTGCGCTCGACGACTCCGATTGGCTGGCGCATGCACTTCTCGGCATTGCCACATTGTGGAAAATGCGTGACTACGCCAAAGCGACGACCGAAGAGGAAACGGCGATTGCGCTCAACCCGAGCGCCGCGATCGCCTATCATTTCTTCGGCTGCGTGCTGACGTTCGACAGCAGGCCTGCCGAGGCGATACGCAGGTTGCGAGCGGTCCTGCAGCTCGACCCCCGCTTCCCGTTTCTGGCGGTGACCCTGGCCGACATCGGACTCGCGCACCTGTTGATCGGGGAGTTCGAAGAGGCGGTCCGACTTTGCGAGCAGTCGATCGCCGAGCGCCGCGAGCATGTGCGCGCGTGGCAGCGGCTTGCGTCAGCCCTGGGACACCTGGGGCGGGACAAGGAAGCGGAAACAGCGCTCGCAAAAGTCTTCGAGCTGCAGCCGGACTTCGGACCCGCGTACGTGGACGCTACCTACCCGTTCCGTGACCCGGCGCATACCGCTACATTTACCGAGGGACTTCGAAAAGCGGGATGGTCCGGCTAACGCCGGCCGAAGATCGGCATGCACTTATGCGACGAGGCGTGCCGTCTCGCGCAAATTTGATGAACGTGTCAGCCAAAGGAGGCGAAGGTATGGGACGGAAATTCCAGAACATCCTCGAGACGGTGGGCAACACGCCGGTAGTCAGGATAAACAGGTTGGCGCCGGCGGGCATCAACCTGTTCGTCAAGATCGAGGCGTTCAACCCCCTGGGCTCAGTGAAGGATCGACTTGCGCTTGGGATCATCGAAGATGCCGAGCGGTCCGGAGAACTGAAGCCGGGGCAGACGGTCGTGGAAGCGACCAGCGGCAACACCGGCATCGGGCTCGCGATGGTATGTGCGCAGAAAGGCTACCCGCTGGTGCTGACGATGGCAGAGCCGTTCAGCGTCGAACGCCGAAAGCTGATGCGTTTTCTCGGCGCCAAGGTTGTAGTGACACCGGCGGCCCTACGCGGCATGGGCATGGTGGCAAAGGCGATGGAGCTCGCCAAAACCCACGGCTGGTTTCTGACGCGTCAGTTCGAGAACGAATCCAATCCCGACATGCATTCGCGCACGACGGCCAAGGAAATCCTCGAGGACTTCGCCGGCGAGCGGCTCGACTACTGGGTCACCGGATACGGCACCGGTGGAACCCTCAAGGGCGTGGCGCGGGTGCTGGCAAAAGAAAGACCTGAGACCGCGATCATCGTTTGCGAACCCCAGGATGCACCGTTACTCGGCAGCGGGGGCACCCAGCAGCGCAATCCGGACGGGTCCGCGGCGACGAGCCATCCGGCGTTCAAGTCGCATCCAATGCAGGGCTGGACTCCGGATTTCATCCCGAAGCTGACTGGAGACGCGGTCGACATGCATCTGATAAGCCGCATTCTGCAGATATCGAATGACGAGGCTATGCAGTGCTCCCGCGATCTCGCCAGCAAGGAAGGCATCTTCGTCGGCATCACTTCGGGCGCCGGCTTTGCCGGTGCGCTGCGGATCTGCAAGGAGGCGCAGAAAGGCGCAACTGTTCTTTGCATGCTGCCCGATACCGGCGAGCGCTATCTGAGCACCCCGCTGTTCGCCAACATTCCGGTCGACATGAACGAAGAGGAACTGAAGATTTCGCGCTCGACGCCGGCCGCTCAGCTTAATGCTTGAATGGTCTCGAACTGGCGAACGCAAGGTCAGCGTTCGCGAAGTTCCGGTAGTCTTGGGCCAGTGCAGAGCGCACCCTATTCCGCTTGGGGGCAAGAAACACCCGTTCTGCATTCGCCAGGCATGATGCCGTTGTCTCGATCCAGCTGAGGAGAAGTGCAGTCATGGCACGCATCATCGGCGGCATCGCCGCCTCGCACACGCCGACCATCGGCTTTGCTTACGACCGGAACAAGCGCGACGACCCCGTATGGGCGCCGATCTTCGAGAACTTCGCACCGTTATCCGCCTGGCTCGCCGAGAGACAGCCGGACGTCCTCCTGTGGATCTACAACGACCATGTCACCTCGTTTTTCTTCGACCACTACTCGGCGTTCGTGCTGGGCGTAGGCCCTGAGTGGCCTGTCGCTGACGAAGGCGGCGGGGCGCGCGATCTGCCCCCGGTGAAGGGGCATCCGCAATTGGCCGCGCACATCGGCCACTCGCTGATGGCCGACGAATTCGACATGTCCTTTTTCCAGAACCGGGCGCTGGACCACGGCTGTTTTTCGCCGCTCTCGGTGCTTTGCCCGCACGAGCCGGAATGGCCGGTGCGCATTGTCCCGCTCCAGATGGGCGTGCTGCAACTCCCGATGCCCAGCGCTCGCCGCTTCTACAAGCTGGGCCAGGCGCTTCGACGCGCCATCCAAAGCTATCCGGAGGATCTCGGCGTCGTAGTCGTCGCTACCGGTGGGCTATCACACCAGGTGCATGGCGAGCGCGCGGGTTTCAACAATCCCGCCTGGGACCAGCGCTTCCTCGACCTGTTCGAGCACGATCCGGAACAGCTGGCGGACATGACTATTGCCGAATACGCGGAACTCGGCGGGTTCGAGGGCGCGGAGGTCGTCATGTGGCTCACCATGCGTGGCGCACTTTCGGCGACCGTCGAATGCAAGCACCGCAGCTATTACCTGCCCTCGATGGCCGGCATCGCGACCGCCGTCTATGAAGGCATCGACGAGCCCGACCCGGCCGCAGTCGAGCGCCAGCGTCGCCACATCGCGAGTCAGCTCAGCGGCACCGAACGGCTCGGAGGGACGTATCCATTCACGCTCGCGCGCAGCGTAAACGCGTTCCGCATCAACGACTATCTGCACCGCATGGTCGACCCGAGCCATCGAGAGGCATTCCTGCGCGACCCGGAGGCGAGTTTCGATTCCGCCGGGCTAGCCGAAGAAGAGCGAGACCTGATCCGCCGACGGGACTGGCGCGGCCTGATTCACTACGGCGTCATCTTCTTCATGCTCGAGAAGCTCGGCGCCGTTACTGGCGTGTCGAATCTCCACATCTACGCCGCGATGCGCGGCGAGACGCTCGAAGCCTTTCAGCGCACCCGCAATGCGCCGGGCGCGCTGTACTCGGTGGCGGGCAAAGGGGCCGGGAATCTGAGCTGGGATCAGCCGGCCGGCACGGCAAGCAAGAGCTGATCGGTGCAGGAGCCACGCCTGCGGTCACGGCCACGCGCATCCGCATGCGATCCTGGGCCGTTAGAACGGGAATGACTCGATGATCATCGACATCCATGGCCACTACACCACCGCGCCCAAGGCGCTGGAGACGTGGCGCAATCGCCAGATCGCCGGCATCACAAATCCCGCGGAGATGCCGAAAGCCTCCGAGCTCTCCATCAGCGACGACGAGCTGCGCGAGTCGATCGAGAGCAACCAGCTGCGTCTCATGCGCGCGCGCGGGCTCGACCTGACGATCTTCAGTCCGCGCGCGAGCTTCATGGCGCATCACATCGGCGATTTCCAGGTTTCGAGCACGTGGGCTGCGATCTGTAACGAGTTGTGCTACCGGGTGAGCCGGTTGTTTCCGGACCACTTCATCCCTGCGGCCATGTTGCCGCAGAGTCCCGGCGTGGATCCGGCAACATGCATTCCGGAACTTGTGAAATGTGTCGAGGAGCTCGGAAATGTGGGGATCAACCTCAATCCGGACCCATCGGGAGGGCACTGGAATTCCCCGCCGCTGTCCGATCGTCATTGGTACCCGATCTACGAGAAAATGGTCGAGTACGATATCCCCGCGATGATCCACGTAAGCACGAGCTGCAATCCGTGCTTCCACACCACGGGTGCACACTACCTGAACGCGGACACGACTGCCTTCATGCAGTGCCTCACGTCTGACTTGTTCAAGGACTTCCCGACGCTGCGCTTCGTCATTCCGCACGGCGGCGGTGCGGTGCCGTATCACTGGGGCCGCTTCCGGGGCCTGGCACAGGAGATGAAGAAGCCAGCGCTCAAGGATCACGTGCTGCACAACATCTTCTTCGATACCTGCGTCTATCACCAGCCCGGCATCGACCTGCTCACGCGGGTGATTCCGGCGGACAACATCCTGTTCGCGAGCGAGATGATCGGCGCGGTGCGCGGCGTTGACCCCGAGACCGGTCACTATTACGACGACACCAGGCGTTACATCGAGGCCGCGCATATCGATCCGGAGCAGCGGAACAAGATTTATGAGACCAACGCACGGCGCGTTTACCCGCGGCTCGATGCCACACTGAAAGCGAAGGGACATTAACCATGTACGAACTCGGAGTTGTCTATCGCAGCATCCGCCGTGCCGACCACGACGTCGTGGCCAAACTCGGCACGTTCGGGACCGCGACCGTCCACGAGGCGATGGGGCGCACGGGCCTGCTGAAACCGTACATCCGTCCGATCTATGCTGGCGCGCAGACGTCCGGGACGGCGGTGACGGTGCTGCTGCATCCTGGCGACAACTGGATGCTGCACGTCGCAGCCGAGCAGCTTCGGCCGGGCGACATCGTCGTTGTCGCTGTCACGTCCGATTGCACTGACGGCTATTTTGGCGAGCTGCTGGCGACGAGCTTCAAGGCACGGGGCGCGCGAGGGCTCATTATCGATGCCGGGGTGCGCGACGTTCGGCTTCTGACCGAGATGGAGTTCCCGGTCTGGAGCAAGGCGATCTCGGCGAAGGGCACGGTGAAGGCAGCGCTGGGATCTGTAAACATACCCATAGTGTGTGCCGGGGCGCTGGTGAATCCGGGCGATGTCGTCGTGGCGGACGAGGACGGCGTGGTCGTAGTGCCTGCCCCCGCGGCGCAGAAGACGCTCGAGGCTGCGGCCGCACGCGAAGCTAGCGAAGACGAAAAGCGTGCGAAGCTGGCCGCCGGAGTCCTGGGTCTGGACATGTACAACATGCGCGAGCCGCTGAAAAAGGCCGGGTTGAAATACATCGATTGATCTAGCCGTGCGAGGACATGGGCGTCGACGTCAAGCAAGGCTAGCGTCGATCACGGGCATCTCGTCGATGGCGATGCGGCACGTGCTGACCGAGTTGAGCGACGCTTACGAGCAGCAGTCAGGGCAACCGGTCGCTATTGTTTCGGTCGGTGGCGTTGACGCGGCCCGCCGCGTCCAAGATGGGGAAGCGTTCGACTTCGTCGTGCTGGCCGCCGAATGCGATCGAGAAGTTGGCCGCCGGCGGCCGCGTGGACCCGGACAGTCGAACCGATCTCGCTCGTTCCCCGCGTAGCGATAGCGGTAGCCGCCGGCGCGACGCAGCCCGATGTCTCCAGTGAGTCGGCGATTCGCGACGCGGTCCTTCGCGCCCGCAGTATCGGGTATTCGACGGGTCCGAGCGGTGAACACCTTGTCCGCTTGTTCAAGCGCTGGGGCATCGCCGACTTGATTGCGCCGCGGATCGTGCAAGCTCCACCCGGCGTTCCCGTGGGCACGCTCGTGGCGCGCGGCGATGTCGAGCTCTGCTTCCAGCAGTTGAGCGAATTGATGCACCTGCCGGGCGTCGATGTCATCGGACTCCTTCCGCCGGATATCCAGGTAACGACCGTTTTCGCGGCGGCGGTATGCAAAGCATCGAACTGTCCGGCGGCCGCCGCAGCGTTGCTCTCCTTCCTCGCATCATCAGAAGCCGATGCGGCGAAGCGCCGCCATGGCATGGAGCCAGCCTGAGGCAGCTGCGGCCCGAGGCTCGGACCGCACGGGTGCCGCGACTACGTCTTTGCGGCGATTTGCGCGCGCAGGCGCTCCTCCTGCGCTCTCAGCTCCGGCGTGAACTCGGCGCCGAAGTCCTCCGCCTCGAACACTTGTCGAATCTCGATCTCGGACTCGCCCGGGAAAGGATTGGGGCAGCGCTTGAGCCAGTCGATCGCCTCCGCCTTCGACTTCACTTTCCACAGCCAGAAGCCGGCAATCAGCTCCTTGGTCTCGGCGAATGGTCCGTCGATCACCGTCCGCTTCTCGCCCGAGAATCTGACACGCGCGCCCTTCGAGCTCGGATGGAGCCCCTCGCCCGCGAGCATCACGCCGGCCTTCACCAGCTCTTCGTTGTATTTCCCCATCGCGGCGAGAAGTTTTTCATCGGGAAGAACGCCCGCTTCGGACTCCTTCGTGGCTTTGACAATAACCATGAATCGCATTGTGTATCTCCATTGGGTTTCGGGATGGCGCGGGGTTGTGACACTCCGCACCATCGCCCTGTCAGATGAACAACGCCTCACCCAACCGATGCGGCTGACCGCTCCTCTGCCTTGGGCGCGCATCCTTCCGGGCCGAAGTCTTCCGGCCCGAACATCTGCCGGACCTCGGTCTCACCCTCCCAGCCCGGCCAGTGTTTTTTGTGAAGCTCCATGAAACGGACCGCCGACTGGACTGCCTCTTCTTTCGATTTCAACTCAAACTGCGCGTAGCCGCCGACAACCTCGTTGGTCTCGGTGAAAGGCCCGTCGGTTACGACCACACGTCCTCCGGAGAGACGGACCCGGGCGCCCTGGGCGGTTGGCCCGAGCCCCCCGCTCCCGAGCATCGTTCCGGCTTTGACCTCCTCTTCGGCGAGCTTCGCAATCGCGTCCATCAACGCCTTGGGCGGATGGCCCTGATTCTCTGCGTGCTTGACTATCATCATGAATCGCATCGTTGGATCTCCGTTAGGTTTCGAGCTGGACACGGAGCCATCTGGACCATTTCGACCAAATGGGCTCCTCCACTTACTAGTCGATCGGCGGACCGCAGGCTCGACAGCCGTGACATCTTTTTTTTGCCCGTACTTGCCAGGCACTGACCTCACCTCTCAAACCGCCAATTCCCTGACCGGCCGGACTTCTACGCTGCCCACGCGCGCCGGCGGGATCTTCGCGGCCAGCTGGATGGCTTCGTTCAGGTCCCTGGCGTCGATCAGGTAAAACCCGGCAAGCTGCTCCTTCGTCTCGGTGAAGGGTCCGTCGGTCACGGACATTTTTCCGTTGCGGACACGCACGGTCGTAGCCGTATGAACGGATTGGAGCGCTTCCGCGGCAATATGGTGGCCACTCTGCCGGAGCGCGTCCCCGCAGGCCTTGCACTCGCTGTCGGGAACAGCATCCAGTTTTTTCTCGTCCAGGTATACCAGGCATAAGTACTTCATCGATCACTCCTGCTCGTGGAACGTTGTGGATAAGCCCGGGCGGCACGGCGCTACCAAAAGACGTTGCTCGAAGGCGCCTGCCAGCGCGCGCAGCACGGCCTGGATCGCCCGCTGCGCGTCGCGTCCGATATCGGGCTTCCGGCGCCGATACAGGAAGAGCAGCAGCGCCAGCAATGTACCGCCGGGCAACAGTATTTCCAGCATGAGATAAGGGCCTGTTTTTTTGCCCAACTTTTCGCAATATATCCAACCAGCTGATGATGATGCGCATCGGTCGCTCCGCCTTGCCTTTGAAATGAGCCCGAAATCACGGGGCCTTCATCGACTAGTCGAACGGGCAAGCGGGAAATCGACACGCGGCCAGGCTGAAAGCGAAAAAGATCTCCGGACCCTTCCGTCGATCGGTTGCATCGTGGGTCGGTCAGTCGGGCAGCTCGGCCAGCCGTCGCTCGAGAAACCGGCGCTCGGGGTCCTGCCGTGCGAGCGCGATCGCGCGCTTGTAGGAAGCGCGTGCCTGCGCGGTCTTTCCCAACCGCCGGCACAGGTCCGCGCGCGCGGCGTGGGCCAGGTGATAATCCTTCAAGTCGCCGCGTGCAAGGATGGCCTCGATCAGGGCGAGACCCTCGGCGGGACCATCGCGCATCGCGATCGCCACCGCACGGTTCAGCTCGACCACCGGCGTCGGCTCGATGCGGAGCAGAACATCGTAGAGCCCGGCGATCTCGTCCCAGTCCGTCGCATCGGCGCTGACCGCATCGGCGTGCACCGCCGCGATCGCCGCCTGGAGGGTGTAGGGACCGAAGCGCTGCGACGCGAGCGATCTTGTGACCAGCGCCGACCCCTCGGCGATTTGATCGCGGTTCCAGAGCGAGCGGTCCTGGTCGTTGAGCAGGACCAGCTCGCCCGTCAGGCGACGTGCGCGCGGCGCGGCGCGATTCCTGCAGCAGCATCAATGCCAGCAATCCCATCGCCTCGGGCTCCGGCAGCAATTCGACGATCAGCCGTCCGAGACGGATTGCCTCGCCGGACAGATCGACCCGCGTCAGCGACGGGCCCGAAGACGCCGAGTAGCCCTCGTTGAATACCAGATAGACCACGCGCAGCACGCTGTCCAGCCGTTCCGCGCGTTCGTCAGGCTCCGGAACCTGGTAAGGGATGCGAGCGTCGCGGATCTTGGCCTTGGCGCGGACGATGCGCTGCGCCAGCGTCGGCGCGGCACTGAGGAAAGCCTGCGCGATTTCCTCGGTCGTGAGGCCGCAGACTTCGCGCAAGGTGAGCGCCACCTGCGCGTCGGCCGCAAGCGTCGGATGGCAGCAGGTGAAAATGAGCCGCAGGCGATCGTCCTCGATGGCCTCGCTGTCCGATGGAGCGGTCTCGTCGATGACTGCATCGACTTGCTCGGCGACATCCTCCATCGAGTCGAACCGCGTGCGTCGGCGTATGCCGTCGATGGCCTTGAAGCGACCGGCAGATACCAGCCACGCGCGCGGATTCGCCGGGACGCCGTCGCGCGGCCACTGCTCGAGCGCTGCCCGGAAAGCATCGTGCAGCGCCTCCTCGGCGAGATCGAAGTCGCCGAGCAGCCGGACCAGCGTGGCGAAGACCCGTCGCGATTCGGCACGATAGATTGCCTCGGCCGCGTCGCGCACACGCTGTAGCCGCATCGACGCTCGACGGCAACCGTCCCCGTGGGCTTCCATATTCGGCAGGCGGTTCTGAACTGGATGATGATTCATTGTATGATTAACTGCGTCTAGTCCGTGCGCGCAACCTCGCTCCAGCAACGTGTCAATGAAAGCCGATCGCCGAATCGCTCGCGCCACACCTGCATCGGTTTGCGTCCGGCGTTTCCTGACTGCGATTGCTCTTGGCTTGCTGGTTTCAGGCTGCGCGAGCCTGCCGAAGAACGTCGAGCGCGAGCCGTCGATCGCGCTGGCGAACACGGATGATACCCGCCTCGGGAGAGCGGTCGCCCCGCGCCTCGCAGCGAACCCCGGCCGGTCGGGTATCTACCCACTGCCCAACGCGCGAGACGCATTTGCCGCGAGAATTCTGCTCGCCCGGGCTGCCGAGCGATCGCTCGACCTGCAGTATTTCGTCTGGCACAGCGACACCACGGGCCAGCTCCTGTTCGACGCCGTGTGGCAGGCCGCCGAGCGCGGCGTTCGCGTCCGCATGCTTCTGGATGACGCCAACACGAAGGGCCTGGATCCGACGATTGCCACACTCGCCACACATCCGAACATCCGGATCCGGCTTTTCAATCCGTTCGTGAACCGGGGGTTCAGGCTAGGCGATTTCATCACCGATTTCGCGCGCGTGAATCGCCGCATGCACAACAAGTCGTTCACCGCGGACAATCAGGTGACGATCGTCGGCGGACGCAATGTCGGCGACGAATATTACGGCGCGAATTCCGATGTGGGCTTTCGCGATCTCGACGCAATGGCCGTCGGGCCGGTCGTGCGCGACGTCTCCCGCGAGTTCGACCTGTTCTGGAACAGCGAGTCCGCCTACCCGGCTGCAAACGTGATTCCCGCCATCGGGCGCGACGAGGCTACCCGGGTGCGAGAAGCGTGGGGAATCGCAGGACAACAATCCGATGCGGCTCGGTACGTCAGCGCGGTGCGCGATACGCCGCTGGTGCATGCGTTGCTGCATGGTGACCTCGATCTGGAATGGACGACGGCTCAGCTCATCCACGATGACCCATCAAAAGTGCTGCATTCGCCGGAAAGTACCGAGCTCCACATGCTTCCGCGTCTGGAGCAGGCGCTCGGCAGGCCGATGCATGAGCTCGACCTCGTCTCGCCGTACTTCGTGCCGGGAGCGGACGGCACGGCCGGCTTCCGGGAACTTGTCGAGCGCGGGGTAAAGGTTCGCGTGCTAACGAACTCGCTGGCCGCCACCGATGTCCGGCCAACCCACGCTGGATACTCGAACTATCGCGAGGCCTTGCTGCGCGCCGGCGTCCGCCTCTATGAGCTCAAGCCGAATCGGGACACGTCTGCAGCCAAAGAGGCCGCGGAACGCCAAGGCATTGCCGACAGCGCAGCGGCAGGGCTTCACGCCAAGACATTTTCAGTGGATCGCAGCCGGATTTTCGTCGGCTCGTTCAACCTCGATCCCCGTTCAGATCGCCTCAATACGGAAATGGGCATCGTCATTGCGAGCCCGGCCCTTGCCAGCCAGCTGTCAGCGGCGTTCGATACCGGCATTCCGCGCGACGCCTACGAGGTCCGCCTTGCCGCCGATGGTCGAAGCCTCGAGTGGATCGAGAAGGAAGGCGATCGGGAGATTCATCACCGGACCGAGCCGGAAACCAGCGCCATGAATCGGGCCTGGGTCCGTTTCCTTTCGATCCTGCCCATCGAGTGGCTGTTATAAGGGGCGTGGCTGCAACCCAACAGGAGTGAGATCACTCAAACCATGATTGGAATCCCCATGAGACTGCGCGACAAATCTGCCATCATCACCGGGGCGGCCAGCGGCATCGGCAAGGCCATCGCACTGGTATTCGCGCGCGAGGGTGCAAAGGTGGCGATCGCCGATCTGAACAAGGACGCGGCCGAGGCCCCGCCAACGAGATCCGCGGAACGGGGGCCAGGCGATGGGCGTCGCGATGGACGTCACCGACGAGCAGGCAGTCAACGATGGCGTCGCAGCGGTCGTCCGATCCTTCGGCGGCGTCGACATACTGATCAGCAACGCCGGCATTCAGATCGTGCATCCGATCGAGGAATTCAGCTACGCCGAGTGGAAGAAGATGATCGCGATCCATGTCGACGGCGCGTTTCTGACCACGAAAGCCTGCCTGCCACACATGTACAAGTCCGGCCGAGGAGGCAGTATCATCTACATGGGGTCGGTGCATTCCAAGGAAGCGTCACTGCTAAAGGCGCCCTACGTCACGGCGAAGCATGGTCTGATCGGACTCGCCAAGGTCGTCGCCAAGGAAGGCGCCGCGCACGGCGTGCGCGCCAACGTGATCTGTCCCGGTTTCGTGCGCACGCCGCTGGTCGAGAAGCAGATTCCGGAGCAGGCGAAGACTTTGGGGATTTCCGAACAGGAAGTCATCAAGAACGTCATGCTCAAGCAGACGGTCGACGGCGAGTTCACGACGCTCGATGACGTTGCCGAGACCGCGCTGTTCTTCGCGGCTTTCCCCTCGAACGCGCTCACCGGCCAGTCGCTGGTGGTGAGCCACGGCTGGTTCATGCAGTAGCCGACGCAGAGCGCAGCTGGTGGCCGGCCTTCTCAGTGAATTGCGGCAGATCCGCGGCACGCTTCGGACTGCGTCGCGGTGACAGCAGGGCATGACAAGCACATCATTCCTGCCAATCGGGTTCGACCTCGCTGCCACGTTCCTGATGGCAATGACAGGAGTATGGGTGGCGAGTCGGCGTGGCTACGACATCCTGGGCGGACTGACGCTCGCCTTTGTCAGCGGAGTGGGTGGTGGGCTGCTGCGCGACAGCGTCTTTCTGTCTCAGCCGCCGGCGGTGATGCAAGACCCGCGCTACCTGCTCGCGGTGCTAGCCGCGGTTGTGGTCGGCGTGTTGTTTCACGGCTTTGCCCAGCGGTTCGGACGTCTCGTGGCTTACGTGGACGCAATAGCGTTGGCGGTGTACGCCGTCGTAGGGGCCGACAAGGCCATGGTAGCGGGGTCCTCACCGTTGGCAGCAGTCTTGATCGGCATGACCAACGCGGTGGGGGGAGGACTGCTGCGCGACATCCTTGTACGCGAGGAGCCGCTGCTGTTCAAGCCAGGCCAGTTCTACGTGCTCGCGGCGCTTGGCGGCTGCGTGCTCTTCGTCGCGCTCGACTATTACGGCGTGCCGCTTGAGAAAGCTGCCGCCGCCAGCATCTGCACGACCCTGTTGTTGCGTCTGCTCGCAATCCTCTTCAACTGGAAGACCGTGGCGCTCGCGGATTGGCGGAAGCCCTCACGACCGCCAGAGGCCACGACCGATCATCATCCGGCCCCGTCCAGCGAGGACAAGTGAGCGGCAACGAGAGCTAGCGTGGCCGTCCTCCCTGGGGCAGCGGCCGCGCGAGACCTCAGTGCCTTTCCGTGACGAACTTGTACGGATGATCCGGCTCGCGATAGCCGCCGGCCTTCTGCCGCTTCGGTAGCTTCACTTTTTCCCGCGGCACGTCCTTGTACTTGATGCTTCCCAGCAGGTGACTGATGATGTTGAGCCGGGCCCGTTCCTTGTCGTCGGATCGTGCGACGAACCACGGCGCCCAAGCAGTATCGGTCGCGGCGAACATCGCATCGCGCGCCCTTGAGTAGTCATACCAGCGACTGTAGGATTTGAGGTCCATCGGCGAGAGCTTCCAGATCTTGCGCCCGTCGTCGATGCGCGCCTCGAGTCTGCGCGTCTGCTCGTCGGCGCTTACTTCCAGCCAATATTTGAGCAGGATGATGCCGGAGTTCACCATCAATCTCTCGAACATCGGCGCTATTTTCAGGAATCCATCTGCCTCCTCCTCGGTGCAGAAACCCATCACGCGCTCGACACCCGCCCGGTTGTACCAGCTACGGTCGAAGATCACGACCTCTCCCGCGGCGGGCAGGTACGGCAGATAGCGCTGTACGTACATCTGGGATTTCTCGCGCTCGGTCGGCGCAGTGAGCGCAACGACGCGGAACACCCGCGGACTCACCCGCTCGGTGATCGCCTTGATGGTGCCGCCCTTGCCGGCGCCGTCGCGGCCCTCGAAGAGGATGCACACCTTCAGCCCCTTGAGCTTGACCCACTCCTGCAGTTTGACGAGCTCGACGTGGAGCTTCCTCATCTCCCGCGCATAGTCCTTTCCCGACATCTCGCCCTTGGGCGACGCTGCGCGCCGTTTGTCCGGCCGTGATTTGACAGCAGCTCCGTCGCCCTTCTTCCCCTTGCGCTTCGGCTCGGCCTTCCTTGCTGCGCTTTTCTTTGCCATCGTCGTCTCCAGAGAATTGATGCTGCGAACGTTCGTCAGTCATCACGAATGAGACCGTTGCACCGCTTCGCATCCTCGCACAATTTCGCTGTGCGACCCGGCTTGATCGCCGGCCGGCGTAGCGGGCGCACAGGAGCAGTCAAGAGAGCGCAGGCTGCGCCGTGATGCCCGCAGCTCGCTGCAACGCCTGATAGCGTCCGATCGCCTCGCGCGCGTTGAACAGCAGGCGCTCGCTGCCCAGTCGTTCGGCCAGCCCGGAATTCCGCACGACCTCAAGGACGCCGGGATTCAAGCCTGCCAGCCATACAATGGTGCCACGCCCAGTCGCGCGGGTCTCGCCCTCCATCAGCGCCTGGAGTGCAGAGTATTCGATGTCCTGCACCCGGCTCATGTCCAGCGCAAGTACGCGCGGCTTGTACTGCATGACCAGCGCGCCGATTTGTTCCGCCACATTCTGGGCATTGAGAAAATAGAGGCGTCCCTCCGGCCGCAGGATCAGCAGGCCCTCGAACGTCTCGTCGTCCGGGTGTTCCGGCGACAAGGGTCGCAGCACATCGGCACCGCGCTTGCGGCCGATGACGTGCACGCGCGGGCTGGCACTTTGGCTGGCCAGGGCGATCAGCGACAGGATGATCGCCACCACGATGCCCTTGAGCGTGCCGAGCGTGAGCACACCGAGTGCAGCTAAGATCGCCCAGCGGAACTCCATGGTGCGCACTTTGCGAATGGCGCGGAATTCCGCTGGCTGGATCAGTCCCACCGAGTAGACGATGACGATCGCCGCGAGCGTGGCGTGGGGCAGCAAACCGAGCAACGGCGCGAGCACCAGCATTGTGGCGAGCGCGACGCTGGCGGTAACGAGCGACGCCAGTTGCGATCGCCCGCCGGCCGCGCGCACGACTGCGGTCTGCGAGGCGCCGCCGCCGCCCGGCATGGCGCCGAGAAACGCGCCGCCGAGATTGGCAGCCCCGGTTGCGATCAACTCGCGATTCGCATCGATGGGAGGATCTCCCGGGCGGGCAAAGGCGCGGCCCACCGCAATCGTTTCGGTGAAACTCATCAACGCGATCCCCAGCGCGCCGGGCACCAACTGGCCGATCAACGCCGGATCGGGCATGGTGAGCGACGGGAACCCTTGCGGAATCAGGCCAACCGTCGAGACGCCCAGTGCTTGCAGCCCGAAGAACCAAGCTGCAGCGATACCGCCGCCGAGTGCGATCAGCGGCGCTGGAGCACGTGGCCAAAAGCGCTCCATCCCGATCAGCACAACGAAGGTCGCGGCGGCCACCGCGAGCGTCATCAGCGAGGTCTCCGGAATGTGTTGCACGACCCGCAGCAGATCGACGAAAAACCCCTCCTTGGTGATGTGGACGCCGAGGAGCTTCGGCACCTGGTCCAAGACGATCACGAGTCCGATTCCGGCCTTGAAGCCGGTCAGCACCGGCGCGGAAATGAAGTTGGCGACGAATCCCAGTCGCATCATCCTCGCCAAAATCAGCATGACACCGACCAGCGCGGTGAGGGTGGCCGTCGCCGTGACAAGCTTCGCCGGGTCGCCGTCGGGCACAACCAAGCCGAGCTCGGTGCCGGCCAGGATTGCCAGCGTGGTGGTAGAGCTGACGCTTAGCACGCGCGACGAGCCGAGCAACGCGTAGATCCCCATTGGGACGAAGGCGGTATAAAGACCCACGGCGACGGGCAGCCCGGCGACGGTCGCGTAGGCCATGGCCTTGGGCAGAACGACCGCCGCGGCCGTGAGACCGGCGACGAGGTCGAAGCGGAGTGTGGGCAGCCGTTCCTGGTTTGCGTTAGTGTCGGTCGGGGACTGATTCATGGTGCGAATTCCAGGTGCCGCGCGACTTCTGTAAGGTGAGCTGGACGGGGAGCTGCGGCCCAGCGGTGATTATAGTCTGGTGGTCGAGACGATGCCGCTCGATGCAGTGCTACGCGCGCTTCGTTGCACGTTGAAGCGTGGGCGGGCAGAATCCCGGGACTTTTGGGACGCGCGGAGATGGCGATGACCGAAGAGAAGCACCCCGAAGAGACGACGCGCGAGCCAGTGCTCAGTCCCGTGGACCGGGTATCGGAAATGCTGTTCGGTCTGTTCATGGCGCTCACCTTCGTAGGAGCCGTGTCGGTGGCGGAGGCCGGGCGCACGCAGATCCACGAAATGTTCGTCGCGGCCCTGGGCTGCAATCTTGCCTGGGGGCTCGTCGACGCGATCATGTACGTTGTCCGCGCTGTGACGGATCGCGGCAGGTTGCTCATGGTCATGCACTCGGTACGGGCTGCGCCGGACGCGGACACCGGTCGCAGGCTGATCGAGGGCTTGCTGTCACGAGCCGCGGCAAACCTCGTTTCACCCCCGGAGGTCGAGGCAATCCGCGGACGAATCGTCGCGATGCCCTCTGTCCCGGCACGACCCAGGCTGAGGTGGGATGACCTGCTCGCTGCCCTGGCGATATTTCTGATCGTGGTCGCCGCGACATTTCCTGTCGTGCTGCCCTTCGCGCTGATCCAGGACGTCGCGACGGCGAAGAACCTCTCGCGGGCCATCGCGCTCGCCATGCTGTTCGGCGGTGGTCTCGCGCTCGGTCGTTATGCAGGTTACGGGAGCTGGAAGGTAGGGTTGATGATGGTCGGAGTGGGCACGGCACTCGTTATCGCGATCAACGCCCTCGGCGGATGAAGGCCGCGGCCGTCGTCGCATTCACCATCGTCATCGCCGCAGCGGCGCGGGCTGGTGAAAACGAGAGCAGCGGCCGCCGTGCCTCTCCTGCGACGGATCCGTCGTGGGAGTTCGCGATCACCGCATACCCCACAGACGTCCGCGGCGGCGAGAACTACACCTCGGCTATCGCTGCAGCCGATAGCGGCCCGCTGCACCTCGAAGCCAGGTACAACTACGAATCGGTCGGTGCACGATCGGCTTTTGTCGGCTGGACGTTTTCCGGCGGTGACGCGGTCACCTGGGAGTTGACGCCCGTGCTCGGAGGCGTCTGGGGCACGACGCAAGGTCTCGTGCCCGGCCTCGAAGCTAGCGTTGCGTGGGGACGCTTCGACTTTTACGTCGAAGCCGAATACGTGCACGATGGCAACGAACGAACCAACAACTATTTCTACGCGTGGAGCGAGTTGGGATTCAGACCGGTCGAGTGGCTCCGCGTTGGACTCGTTGGCCAGCGCACCACTGCCTACGGCGGCGACCGCGAGGTGCAGCGCGGGCCTTTCGTGCAGGTGACTTGCGGCCGCATTACGATAGGCGGCTTCTGGTTCAATCCAGGATCGAGGGACCAGGTTTTCGTTGGTTCGATCGGCGCCGCGTTCTGATCGCCGCCTGCCCGTGACTCGCCAGCGACCACCCTGTCAAGGACCCGCCAGGTCATGAACCATGCACGCGACTATTCGGTGAGTGAAGTGTTGAAGGACGGCATTCGCGTGACAATCCGCGCGATCGGGCCCGGCGACCGGAGCCGCTTTGTGGAAGCCTTCCGCTTGCTGGAAAGGGATTCGATCTACACCCGGTTCTTCACTCCTCGAAGCGATCTCTCCGACGACGAGATCGATCGCGCAATCAACGTCGACTTCGTGAACGAAGCGGCGCTGGTCGTGACGACCGAAGCCGTGCGGGGCGAGATTATCATTGCTTCGGGGCGCTACATCGCAACCGGCGGGACGGGCACCGAACGCTCGGCGGAAGTGGCGTTCGTCGTCGAAGAGGATTATCAGGGACGCGGCATCGCCTCACGCCTGCTCGCCCATCTGGCAGGCCTTGCCCGCGCCCAGAATTTCATTCAATTCGAGGCCGATGTGCTAAGCCAGAACAGAGCGATGCTCTCGGTCTTCAGGCGAAGCGGATTTCCCATGGAGCAACGGCGCGACCGCGGCGTAATTCACGTTACTCTCGCCCTTCCCACGGCCAGTAGGACAGCATAGGCAGGCCGGCCCGAATTTAGCGCCGGACTGCCGACCTTCCTGGACTTACTTTCCGACTGACATCATCGCCACGAGGACCGGCCCCCAGGCCGTCAGCAGGATATTGCCGATCGCATAGGGCACCGTGTAGCCGAGCGCGGGAATGCTGCTATGCGCCTCGTCCTGGATGGCGCGCAGGGCGGACGTGATCGTCCCGGCGCCGGCGCAGGCACCGAGGACGATGAGGGGTTCATCTTCAGCACGTAGCGTCCGAAGAGGATCCCCATCGTGTGAGGCAGCAGGGCGGACACCAGGCCCACGAAGACCAGGCTGATGCCCGATTTCTGCAGGCCGGCAACGAAGCTGGGGCCCGCGCTCAGGCCGACGACGCCGATGAAGATGCACAGGCCGACCGTATCGAAGATCCAGATCGCCGGCTCGGGGATTCTCCCGAAGAACGGATACGCCGAGCGCAGCCAACCGAACACCAGCCCCATGATCAGGGCGCCGCCGCTGGCGGTAAGCGTGAGCGGGATGCCGGCAACGGTGACCGAGAGCAGGCCTACAAACCCGCCGAGCACGATGCCGGTTCCGACGAACACCATGTCCGTCGACGTAGTGGCGCGATCGGCATATCCCACTTCCTTCGCCGCGCGCTCGACCTCGGCCTTGGTGCCGATGAGGCTCAACACGTCTCCCCGGTCGACGAGCGTTACCTCAGAGAGGGGGACTTCCTGCCCGGCGCGCGTGACGTGGCGCAGAAACACTCCCGCGCGCACTCTCGAGGAGTGCCAGGTCCGCCAGCGATTTTCCCGCCAGTGAGCGGTTCGTGACCACGACATCCAGCGTTTCGATCGGGATGTCGAGCAAAGCCCTGTCATCCACTTCGGGGCCGATCCGGTCGCCTCGCTCCACATGCACCGCCTGCCGTGCGATGACCGCCACGACGTCGTCCTTGCGAATGACGGTGTCGGGCGTGGCCTCGATGATCTCGTCCGCCGCGGCGGACCCGCACGATGAAGACCCGCGACGTCCCGGGCAGCGCCTCGAGTTCCGCCACGGTCTTGTTCACCAGATCGGGGTTGGTCACGCGACACGCGCGGACGTCGAACGCTCTCGCGGCCGAGAAAACCCCGATTTCCTGCTGGGCAGCGCCGGCAATCGCGGCCTGCATCCGCGCACCTTCTTCCCTCAGGTTGATTCTCATCAGCTTCGGCCCGATCGGTGGGCAGGAACCAGACGAGGCTGGCGGTGCCGATCAGGTAGGTCACGGCATACGCGACGGGAATGTTGTTGACCAGCGCGGTCTTCTCCGCATCGGGAATCGCCAGGCGCTGGATCGCCTCGCCAGCGGTGCCGATCACCGTGGACTCCGAGAACGCCCCCGCCAGGAGCCCCGCGGCCGTCCCGACGTCGTACCCGAGAACCTTCGCGAACCCGAATGCCGTGAGCAGACAGGCCACGCACAGGACCACCGTAAGCGCGACCTGAGGAAGCGCGTCGCCTTTCAGCCCGCGAAAGAATTGCGGTCCCACCTTGTACCCGGTGGTGAAGAGGAAGAGATCGAAGAAGACCGTCTTCACGATCGCCGGGACCTTGATGTCGAGCTGCCCGATCAACACGCCGGCCAGCAGCGTGCCGACGACGATCCCGAGGCTGAAGCTCCCGAACTTGACGTTGCCTATCAGGAAGCCGATCGCGAGCGTCAGGAAGATCGCCAGCTCGGGATTGTGCCGCAGTGCCTGTACGAAGTAGTCCATGTTCAGCCCTCAACTGTTGACGAAGAGCATCCAGGGCGTACCGATCAGCAGGTACACCGCCATGAACGCGATGGTGGTGATGAAGCCCGAGCTTGTAGAGCTCGCCCTGCTTGAGATAACCGCTCGCCACGAAGATGATGTTCTGGCTTCCGCCCTGCGGAGTGATCACCGAGAAATAGCTGCTCGCGAAGAGCAGGCCGGGGCCATCAGCGGCGCCGGCACCCCGCCGCGAATGCCGACATCGAGGAAGACGGCGAGCAGCGCCAGCATCTGCGAGGTCTGGCTCACGAACAAGTAGTGGATGCCGACGTACAGGGCGATCAGCGTGAGGTACAGCATCGGCCACGACAGGCCGCCCAGGCGCGAGGCGAGGCGCTCGCCCACATAGCCCATGAAGCCGAGCTCGTTCAGCTGCGCGCTCAGGGCGAAAAGGACCGCGAGCCAGAGGAAGGTCGCCAGCGTGTCGCCCTGCTTGGCGATATCGTCGAGCGTGAGCACGCCCGTCACCAGCAGCACGCCGAACCCCATGAACGCGACGGCTGGTACCGTTGAGTTGCAGCGCATTGCCGAACACCCAGCCGGCGACCATCAGCGACGAAGGTCACCGCCGTGATCCACTCGTCTCGCGACATCGCTCCCATGCCGGCGAGATCCTTGCGTGCCGCCGCGGGGGCCTCGGGCGTCGCCCCGACGCCGGGCGGAAAGATCTTCGAAACGAGCAGGGGCAACATCGCGATCGCGACGAGCGACGGCACGCGAGGAGGCGAGAAGCCAGCTTCCGAAGCCGATCTCGAGCCCGGCTTTCTGCGCGATCTGCACGCCGATCGGGTTGCAGGAGGTGGCCGTCAGCCAGAGGGCGGAGGAGACCGCGAGGCTCGCCATCGCGCAGAACATCAGATAGCCGCCGAGCCGCCGTCCCTCGGGATCGTCGGGTTCGGAGCCCGCGCCCTTGGCTACGGACAGCACGATCGGGAAGAGCACGCCGCCGCGCGCTGTGTTGCTGGGGAACGCCGGCGCGATGGCCGCGTCGGTCAGCACGATGCTGTAGGCGAGACCGAGCGGGGAGCCGCCGAAGCGGCTCACCATCAACAGGCTGATCGCGCCGGCCGAGCCCCGACTTCACCACCGCCTGCGCGACGATGAACGCGATCACCACGAGCAGGACGCTCGTATTGGCGAAGCCCGAAAAGGCCTGCGCCGGCGTGATCGTCCCGGTGAGGACGACGGCCCCGACGGCGATCATCGAGGCCGTGAGGAGCGGGAAGGAGCCGAGGAGCACGCACGCGATCGCGGCGACGAAGACCGCGAACAGGTGCCACGCCGGCGCCGTGAGGCCGGCCGGCACCGGGGTAAACCAGATGCCGATCGCGATCGCGAAAGGCGCCGCGCGTTTCAGGAGCAAACCGGGCGCGATCATGGTTGGAAGCCTCCCGCGGCCGGTTGGCCGAGCCGAACGCGACCCTTCAGCCCGACGGCGCGCCCCTGGATCGAGCCATCCTCCGCCTCGATCACGAACTGCCAGGAGAACTCGTAGGAACCCGTCGCGCCGGCATACCGGCCCGTGCCGCCCAGGATCGTCCCCGTCGATGCGGTTTCGCGCCGCGGTGCCTTCGCCCTTGAGCTCGCTGAACACCTGGTCGCCGCGCTCGTCCGTCCAGACGCTTCGGCCCACGAGACCCGTTTCGCTGTCGACGAGCGCGATCACTTCCGAGCGGAATCCGACGCCGGGACGCCCCGGCCCTGCGAGCAGCATCGTTCCCCTCAGGTCGATGATCGAGCCGCGGCGATCCGCGCCGAGGGGAATGGTGCGGCGGGTGCCGGCGGCGTTCCAGGAGCCCGCGAATTCCCGCCATTCGCCGGCCGCTGCGACGGGCTTCGGCGGCTCCGGTCGCCGGCCCGCAGGCGGCCGCCGCGAGCGCCAAGGCGACCACGAGGAGCCGCCCCGAGTCGCGCTGCCGCTTCCCTGCGAGGAAGTTCACGTTTCGCAATCGTCGAGACATCGCGCCGCCGATGATTGCGCACCGTCATGGCGAGCTAGCGTTTCGCAGCGGGTGCTTTCCTCGCCTCGGCCGGCCCGCCGCTCTTCCCTGTGGCCGCCTCATAGGCCTGCCGGTAGCCGCGCGCAATGGCGCGCACCGCCCGGCCGATGTCGTCGTAGACATGATCGTCCAGGTTCGCGAACGATATGCGCACCGACCAGTCCGGCGCGGCAAAGCCGCTGCCGTTGAGCAGCACGATGCCGTGGTCCTCGGCGAGCCGGAACACGATGTCGAGCGGATGAACGTTCGCCTTCATCCACTTCACGATGTCCTCGCCCAGGTGCTTGCGGGCGAAGAACTCGAAGTCGATGAGACCGTAGTACCAGTCGAAGTGCTCGTTCGGATCAAGCTTGAGGTCCAGCCCCTCGAGCGTCGCCTCGACGCGCTTCTTGACGATGCCGATGCAGGCCTTCTGATAGTCCTTCTTTTCGTCCATCAGCTCGGCGAGCGAGAACAGCGTCATCATGACCTGCTGCGGAAGCGAAAGGCCCGCCGTGTGATTCAGCGCGACGTCGCGGCTGTCCGCCACGATGCGGTCGATGAAGGCAAGCTTGCGCGGTTCGAGCGTGAGCCCGCCGTAGCGCTTGTCCAGCTTCTTCTTGATCGGCTCGGGGTGCTTCGCGATCATCTCGTCGAAGATGTTGTCCTCGTGGACCGCGACCGTGCCCAGGCGCCAGCCGGTGCAGCCGAAGTACTTGCTGTACGAGTAGACGCCGATCGTGTTTTTCGGAAACGCCCCCATCAGCGAACGGAAACCCGGCACGAAGGTGCCATAGACGTCGTCCGTCAGCAGGATGAGATCCGGCCGCTTCTTGAGCACGGCGCCGATCTTATCGATCGTCTCCTGCGAAATCGCCACGGCGTACGGGTTGCCCGGGTTGACGATGAAGAACGCCTTGACCTTCGGGTCGAGGAGCTTCTTCAGCTCTTCGTCCGGGTACTGAAACCGGTTCTCCTGCTTCGCCTGCACCTCGACGAAATGCAGGTCGTAGTCCTCGAGGTGCGCCATCTCGATATATGGCGTGAAGATCGGCACGCCGAGCGCGATCGTATCGCCGGGGTTGATGATCCGGTTGCTCTTCAGCGACTTGAAGATGTAGCACATCGCGGCGGTGCCGCCCTCGACCGCGTAGATCTTGAACGTGCCCTTCGGCCGCGGGTTTCCGCACATCGCCCACTGCAGGTACTCGTGCACGACCTGCTCGTTGTGCACCAGCATGCGGTCCGGCACCGGGTAGTGGTCGCCGATGATCGAGTCCACCAGCTCGTGCACGAACTTGTCGGCGTCGAAGTGGAATTTCTTCACGGTCCACGGCACCATCCGCTGCAGGAAAGGCGCGCCCGGCATATCGCCGTGCTGCTTCAGCCACGTTTCGAGCCGGCCTGCAATGCCGGGTGCCTTGGGCATGCCGCCTACGCCCGGCGGCAGGTCGAGCACGCGCTTGCTCTCGGTGACCGCGAACTGCCCGAGCAGGAAGAACGCCTCGCGCGGTTCCGTGGCAACCCAGTTCGGGTTGCCACGGCCGGCGTTCAGGTACGAGATCGAAGATTCCAGCGCGGCCTTCGATGCCACCTTCTGCAGGAAGTCCTTGATCTCGAACGGGCCCAGCTTCTCGTACTTCGTGAGGTCCAAGTCATCCATGATTTCTCCTTGCGAGTTCAGGCACCGGAGATGCGCGGTTTACGAAAGCATCAAAACGATGACCAGGCCCCACAGCGTGAGCAGCGTGTTGCTGACCGCATACGGCACCGTATAGCCGAGCATTGGAATGTCGCTCTTGGCCACGTCGGCAACCATTGCGACGGACGCGGTACTCGTGCGAGCGCCGCCGCAGCAACCCAGGTTGATGGCAGGATCGAACTTGAAGATGTACTTTCCGATCCATGGCGCCAACAGCATCGGGACGGTAGTCGCGAACAATCCCCAGAGGAACAGACCGAACCCGGCCTGCTTGATGCCGGCGACGAAGGTCGGACCGGCCGTAAGCCCCACGACGGCGATGAACACGTTCAGGCCAACGCTGTTCATGAACCAGAGTGTGGGCGCCGGAATGCGACCGAAGGTTGGACGAACCCCGCGCAGCCAACCGACGATGATGCCGGCGATCAACGCGCCGCCGGATGTCGACAGCGTAATCGGAATACCTTTGACCGGCATGACGATAGCGCCAATCAGGCCGCCGACGACTATGCCCAGACCGACAAAGACCATGTCGGTTGCATTCGTCGGCCGGTCTGCGTATCCCAGATTCTTGACGGCCTCGGCTACGGCTCGCGCCCGCACCCGCGATACGCAGGATGTCGCCGCGATTGACCTTGGTCTGCGCCAGTATCGGAATGTTGACGGAAGTGGCGCCGCGGGTGATCTTGTTCAGGTAGACGCCCCTCGCGAAATCGGTCTTCATCAACTCGAGCAGCGTCTTGCCGTCGTAGGCCTTGTTGGTCAGGACGACATCGACGGCTTCCGCGGGCATATCCAGCAACTCGGGATCGGAAACTTCGTTGCCGTATTTGCCTAGCACCTCGACCAGCGCTTCAGTCCTGCCGGCCACCGCGACGACATCCCCCTGCTGCAGGGCCGTCGTCGGTGTGAACTCCATCAGCTTGCCGTCACGACGCAGACGCTGGACGAATATGCGAGCGTCCCCGTGGTGGGCCTCGGCGCCGGCCACGGTCATCCCGCGTGGCATCCGATCGCCGATCTTGTAGGCTCGTATGTCGGTGCGGCGATACGCTGACTGCATGCCGCCGGAAGGCGCCCCGGCCGACATTTCCTTTTCGTATCGTTTGCATTCGGCCTCGAGATCGACGCCGAGGAGCTTGGGACCCAATATCGAGAGAATGACGCCGGTTCCGATCGTGCCCCAGATGTAGGTTATGGCGTAGGCAACGGGCATGTGATCGGCCAGTTCCTTGGTCTTGTCGGGCGCCAACCCCAGCCCGTTGAACGCGTCGGTCGCGAGACCCATGGCCGCCGAAATCGTTTGGGAACCCGCCAGAAGGCCTGCGCCGAACCCCGCGTCATACCCCGCGACGATGCACGCCACATAGACCGAGACCAGGCAGAGCACCGATATCACCACGGCGAAAATGGCCTGCGGCAGCCCGTCCGTGGCGATACCGCGAACGAACTGCGGTCCCACACCGTAACCGACCGCGAACAGGAACATGATGAAGAAAATCGACTTGACGTTGGGCGATACGACGATACCCAGCTGACCGATCAGGATCGCAACCAGAAGGGTGCCGGTAACCGTGCCGAGGCTGAAGCTGCCCAACTTGATGACGCCGATCCAATAGCCGAGCGCAAGCGACGCGAAGATCGCGAGCTCCGGGGATTTCTGCAATGTTGTGACGATGAAATCCACCATTTGCCTTCTCCAATCAAGATGATTTCGTTGACGCCAACACGTTAACCAGCACTTGTCGCTTCATGACTCTCAACGCCTGGCCGCAGGCCTGGCCGCAGACTTGCCCTTGGACGGCGCCGGCGATGGGCTCATGCTTTCCGAATCAGACTCCTTGGCTTTTGCCGCGCGCCGGCGTGCCTTTTCCGCCTGATTTCGCTGGGGGAATCGCCGACAGCTTGATCAGCTTGAGGCCGCGCGTGTTGTTGTAGCCGTGGATTTCCTTGACGTCGAGCTTGCGCATGAACCCGATGGTGTCGGCCTCGATCACCTGTCCCGGCACCATGATCGGGAAGCCCGGCGGGTACGGGATGACGAAGTTGGCGGAAACCATCTCCGGACCGCTCTTCAGCCGCTCGTCGATCTTCGGGCTCATCAGCGGCAGGTACTCGCAGTCATCCTCTTCATAGGCGGCAAAGAACGCGCCGCGCATGTCGCCTTCCAGCGTGATGCTGCCCGGGTCCTCGCGATAGCCGTCGTGGAAGCGGCTGAAGTTCGGCAGGTCTGGAACATCCTCCATCAGGCTTTTCACCCGCGCCGCGAACGCGGCGCGCGCGGGCTCGCCGTCCTCCGCGAGTTCGGCCTCGATCTTCTGCGAGATCTCGAGCAAGACCTTGATCAGGAGCGCGACGTCGCTGCGCGTGTTGTTGATGTTGCTCTGGAACAGCACGCTGTTGCGCGAAGTCTTGTTGAGCTGGATGTTGTACTTCGAGGCCAGCAGGTTCTTGAACGACGTGCCGTCGTAGCCGGCGGACCCGCAAACCAGCGTCATGCGTGTCGGGTCGAGGAAGAACTCGTCCTCCCGCACCGCCTTCAAAGCGGTGACCCAGTTGCTGCCGGGGGCGAGGAAGTCGCGAAAACCCGAGGCGCGGAACTCTGCTGGAATCATGCTGTCGGCGCCGAGCACGCGGAAATACTTCGAGATGATCGGGTGCTCGGCCACCGAGCGGCGGATCGACAGCGCGATCTCGATCGAGCTTCATGACCAACTCATAGCCTTCCAGCTCCATCTGGCGACGAGCGACGTCCAGCGACCCGATGATCTGCGCGTTGGGCGAGGTCGAGGCGTGGATGAAAACGGCTTCGCGGAAGGCCGAGACGTGGTGTTTGTAGTCCTCGTCGCGCACCGCTACGATCGAGCCCTGACGCAGGCACGACATCGACTTGTGCACCGAGTCGGTCTCGTACACGCGGATGTGTATCTTGCGTGGATCGGGCACCAGGCGCCGCTCCAGAAGACGCGAATCCTTCGGGTCGAGGTCCTCGCCGAGCTCGGCGGCTTGCGCCTTCCAGGCCGCCAACGCCGCGGGGCTGTCGCGCCACTCTTCCAGCGCGGCCGCTGCGCCCAAGCCGGTGCGCGGGCGCAGGAACGGCGACCAGCGCGCGAAACCGAACCATGCCTCGTCCCACAGGAAAATGAGATCCGGCTTGATCGCCAGGCACTCTTCCATCACCCGCTGGGTGTTGTACACGTGCCCGTCGAACGTGCAATTGGTGAGCGTCACCATCTTTACGCGATCGAGCCGTCCTTCGGCCTTCAGATTGAGCAGCGCCTGCTTGATGGTGCGC
The DNA here is from genome assembly GCA_963828595.1 of uncultured beta proteobacterium. Taxonomy (GTDB): domain Bacteria; phylum Pseudomonadota; class Gammaproteobacteria; order Burkholderiales; family Casimicrobiaceae; genus PALSA-1003. The sequence continues at coordinate 84,851 of CAWHEN010000010.1, read as the reverse complement.
AGCGGCACCGCGCCGTACATCGAGTACTCGGTCATCGGGAATGCTTCGACGTACACCGGCTGCGCGCCCGACAGCACCATCCCGTAGTGGTGCGATTTGTGACAATTGCGGTCGGCGATCACGATGTCGCCCGGCTTGGTCACCGCCTGGTAGACCATCTTGTTGGACGTCGACGTGCCATTGGTCACGAAGAAAACATGGTCCGCTCCGACGGCGCGCGCGAACTTCTCTTGTGCGATCTTGATGTTGCCCGTCGGCTCGAGCATGCTGTCCAGCCCGCCGGCCGTGGAAGAGCTTTCCGCGAGGAACAGGTTCTGCCCGTAGAACTCACCCATGTCCCGAATCCAGTTCGACTTCATGATCGATTTGCCGCGCGCGATCGGCAGGGCGTGGAAGGTGGCGATCGGGCGAGCGGCGTACTTCTTGAGGTTGTCGAAATGCGGCGAGGAGAACCGGTCGGCGACGCCTTCGAGGATGTTGAGATGCACCTCGGTCAGCTCCTCGACTTCGTAGAACACGCGCCGGATCATCGAGGCCGCCGGGTCGCCGGCCATCTTCTCCACCTCCCGGTCGGTCAGCAGGTAGATGTCGAGCTCGGGGCGAACGCGCTTGATCATCCGCGCCAGGGCTACGCCGACATCGCGAGGCGCCAGGCTCGACGTATCCAGCTGGTGATGGACGGTGAGAAAGTCACGCAGCAGCGGCACGTCGTGTTGTGAGGGCACCGGGATGCCGTCATAGATGACAACGGCCTCGACTTTGCCGTTCATGATGACGCCCATCATCGCGTCCTCGAAGCTGCCGACGAGCACCGGTTCATAGATCATCGGATCCTCGGCGCGCCGCAGGCGTCGCAGTTCGTGGGCGATCTGCGGATAGTTGGCCGCTGGCGCCGCCGTGACGAACAGTGTTTCGAAGTACGGCCGGTGCGTCTCGCCACTGCCGGGAGCGAGCGGCATGCGGTCCGGCACGCTGCCGGCGCTATCGTCGGAGCTCTCCCATTCGCCGGCGTCGTTGCGATAGCTGCCCGAGAGCAGCGCGCCGCTCATGCGCCGCACCAGTCGCGCGCTTCCGAGCGCGTCATCGCTCGCGATGCGCTCGGCCAGTGTCTTCATCAGGCGGTGTCCGGGAAAGGCGAAGAAGTCTTCCAGCGGGCGCACTTCCGCAAGCGCCGCTTCCGCTGCGGCGCGCCCGCCACCAGGCTTGCCGCTGCGCGCGTCCGCCGCCCAAGCTTGAGCCTTGGCATTCAGATCGCGCCAGCGATCCAGCCTCGCTGCCGAGCTCGAAAAGAAATGATCCAGATTTGGTACTCGGGAGGATGTGGTGGCCATGCTATTTCTCCTGTAATTGGTGCGCGTGCTATCTGAAACGTAACGGAATTGGCGTGCTCTGACTGAGACGTTAGCGTGCCGCTGCGACGCATCGGACACCTTGACTCAAATCAAGATTCGTCATTACTACGCGTGATATCCCCGGTGTGTGGGCCTATTCCTTGTTCACCTGATTGAAGCTCGTTTTTTCGGCAGGGCTCGAAACTCCCGCCGAGTGCCAAGTAAAGATTGACGCGTTGCGCGAGCTGCTCGCTCTGCACATGCAGCCGCGACGTGCGCGCGCCATACAGCGCAAGCTGCCGCTGCCCGACGACGCGCAAATCGATCTTGCCGACCTTGAACTGGATCTGCGCGAGATCCAGGGCCCGCTGATTGTCCACGATGTTCTCGACGAGGATCGCATCGCGGTCGCGCAACGCGACTTCGGCCGACAGCGCATTTTCGACGTCGCTGAAAGCGCGCTGCGCAGCCCGGGCATACTCGGCCACTGCCTGCTTCTGTTCGCCCGTGCGCACCTCGACTTGCGCCCGCAGTGCGCCGCCCTGATACAGCGGCGCGATCAGATTGGCGCCGAATCCCCATATCGGATTGCTGTGATCCTTTAGCACGATGAGCTCGCTCGAGACACTGCTGCCGCCCGCGGTCAGGGCGATGCGCGGAAGCTGTGCGGCCTTCGCTTCCTCGACCCGGTCGAACGCTGCAGCGACGCGGCGCTCGGCCGCGATGACGTCGGGACGGCGCTCGAGCAGCTCCGAGGGCATGCCGACAGGAGCGGGCCCCGGCATCGCCGCCAGTTGTTGCGCGACTGCGACTTCCGCCGCGGGATACCTGCCCAGCAGCACCTCGAGCGCCCGCAGCGCTTGTTCTCGCGAATACTCGACCTGTCGCAGCGTGTCGCGGTAGGTGCCGACGTCCGCGCGCGCTTCGGCGACTGCCTGGTCGTCGCCGACGCCGATGCGCAGCCGGTCCTGGGACACGCGCAGCAGCTCGTTGGACGACCCCAGCACACCCTGCGCGATCGAACGCTGCAGCGCGGCTTCGATGGCAAAAAAATAACTCTTTGCCACCATTGCGGCGAGCGACTGGCGCGCAAAGGCGTAGTCGGCGTCGGCCGATGCGAACTGGGCCTGCGCCGCGGCCTCGCCATAGCGGATGCGGCCCCACACATCGAGCTCGAGCGAAGCGTTGAGCCAGATGCCCTGCAGGCCACCGTCGCCGCCGGACTTTCCGCCGGCGTGACCAAGCACGCCCACCGCGGGCAGAAGCGTCGCGCCGGCGATTTTCACATAGCCCGCGGCCTGCTCGACGCGCGCCGCCGCGATCTTCAGATCGGCGTTGTAGGCGATCGCTTCGTCGACGAGTGCGGACAGCACCGGATCGTTGAACGAGGCGAGCCAGCGATCGTCGACCGGTTGCGCGAGCCCACCCTTCCCCTTCCACTCGGCGGGCACGGCCGTGTGGGGAAGCGCTTCGCGCTGGAGATCGGCCACATCCGGCGGACGCTTAAGGATGCAGCCGGCGATCGTGCCGGCTGCGCCGACCAGCAGCACCCAGCGACCCACGATGCGAGCGACCGACATCAGTGCAGCTTCAGGACGAGGTAATTCATGATCGAGCCGACGCGAATGAGCACCTTGCGCAGGATCTGGATGGCCTCGACGCGATCGGTGTAGATCGCCGCGTCACCGGTAGCACCTGCGGCGAGGAACAACTCGAGGTCCTTGGCAGCCACGTTGAGCTTGACCGGGAACCGGCCCGGAACCTGCGGGTAGGCGCCCGTTTGAGGCAGTGCACCCGACTGCAAGGCCTGCCCCTGGCCCTGCGCCCAGATGATCGAGTCGACGCTCGCCTTGATGATGCGGCCCGGGTTGGTCGCCAGCGCGACCTCCGCTTCGTTGCCCGGCTCGACCGCAACGAGCTCGTTCTGGCTGTATAGCGCGATGATCTGGTACGTCTCCTCGACGAAGCTCATCGCCGGAGTCAACGGGAGTGCGGCGACGAACGAGCCCGGGCGCAGCTGTACGTTGATCGCGTAACCGCTTGTCGGCGCATAAACGGACGTCTGGTCGAGATCCCACTGCTTGCTCGCGACGTCGACGCGGCTCGCGTCCACCTGCGCCTTCGCAGTGACGATCTGTGCCCGCGACGCGGCGACCGACGCTTGTTCGCCGTTCACCTGTCCTGACAGCCTCTGCGTGACCTGCGCCTCGTTGGCGGTCGCGGTGGCGAGCTGGGCGTCGAGCGCGATCACGTTGGCTTCGGCCTGCTCCAGAGCGAACTTGTCTCCGGCGCCCGTGGCCACCAGTTCACGATTCTGTCTGACCCGCATTTGTGCGAGGTCGATTTGCGGCCGCAGTGCCGCGACTTGTCCGCTCGCAGATTTGAGCTGCTCGCGCAATTCGCGCGCGCTGGCGGATGTTTCGGCGAGGTTAGCGCCAGCCTGCGCGAGCTTGGACTCGTCCACGGCAAGCTTCGCCTTGGCGATGCTGAGCTCGTTCTGATACGGCGTCGGGTCGATGCGGAACAACAGCTCGCCCTTCTTGACCAGCCGGTTGGGCTCGACGGGCACCTCGATGACGCGTCCCCTCACCTGCGGAACGATCTGCACGACGTACTTCAGAACCCGCACGTCGCTCGAGGAAGGTGCGACCACATTGAGCGTCAGGATCATCACCGCGAGCGCGACGATGGGAATGATGACGACGGTGACTTGCGAGGTCGTGTTCCACGGCAGCCACTTGAACTTGATGAAGATCAGCCAGACGAAGAACGCGTAGATTCCGAGCAGGAGAATGTCCATTACGCGCCTCCTGCTCTCACGCCGACCGCCGGCTCGACCGGCCGCGCGTCGAGCTCGTTTCGCAGGGCCTTGAGTGTCACGGGGAGCGTCCCTTTCGCCGCCATCACATCGAGTTCATGCCGGAGATGGACGATGTCCTCCTGCGACAGCGCGCCGGATTTCGCCTTTTCTCCCATCTCGAGGTAATAGTCGTCGTGCTTCTCGGTGCCGTAGGCGAGTCGATATCCGACCGGCTTGGTGTACGCCCACAGCCACGCGATCGGCCACAGCAGGCCGCCGAACGCCAGCGACAGCAGGCACAGCGTATGGATCGCGTCCTTCTGCGGATGATGCCGCTTCTCGGCGATCTTTTCGGGCAGGACGTGAACCAGCCAGAACAGGACGATGCAAACGATCGGGACGACGCAAATGACGACCCAGGCGATGACGGTCGCCGCCGTGTCGAGCGCCTCACCGGAGAGAAACGATGCGGAGGCAGGCGTGGCTGCCGCCGCCAGACATCCTGCGGCCGCGAGCCGCGCCGCACCGCGCGTGTTGGTGAATCTGCCCCGAACCTTCACGTCTCCCCCCATGGCCAGACCTATGGAACCGGCACTTCCTTCCAGCCGGCACCGGGGTCGAACGCAGTCAGTTCGGCACCGACCGCTGCGGAATTCTTGCCTAGATCCTTCTCGAAGACCTTGCCGTTGTGGCTGACGATGAAGGTCATCACGCCGCTATCGCCGTACTGAGCGGGATAAGCCACCATCGCGAAGCCGGCGATCATGCGGCCATTGATGATGTAGCTGTACGCGCCGCCGGGCGCGCTCTTGCCCTGGCGCGTGAGAATCCGGAATTGATAGCCGCGGTACGGATCGCCCGCCGCGTGGCCCTTCAGATACGCTGCGCTTTCCGCGACCAGCGGTCCGAATGGGCTCGCTTCCTCGCCCTTTGCCGTATCGGCCGGCCAGTACAGTCCGTCGTGCTTGCCCTGTGTGCTGCCGAGCCGCTGTGCGTACTGCAGGACGCCATCGCCGATGCGGTCGCGCGCGGCGTAGTCCTTCTGCGCATCGAGATACGCGTGGAGAACCTTGATCGCGCTGCGCTCGTTCGCCCCGATCCGCCGATTGATGATCTCGTCCTCTCCTTCCTCCGTCGCGAACCGCCAGCGCTGGCCGACGCGAACCAGCGGAATCGGCAGCGGCCACGCCTGATCGCCGATCAGCAGTACGCGGCGATCCTTCCCCTTCTCTTCAAGAAGACGATACGTCTGTATCGCGGCTGCAACTTTGGCGCGCATTTCCGAGTTCGCGGCCCGGTCGGGCGTCACGATCAGGTTCTTGTGCTTGTCGCCGAAGATCGCGACCATCGCAGCATCGTCATCGGCCTTGAGTGCCGTGAGCAACGCATCGACTCCCTCGTCGGGGGTCCCGAACGTCTTCTGCTCTGCGCCCGTGGCGAACATCGGCATCGCGCAGAAGGCGATCAGAGCGAGAAGGCGTATCAGCTTCAACTTCGCAATGAGATTCATGGTGTCGATCGCTCGTGTGTTTGCAGTAAGGATATTCATTTGTCCTTCTCCTAGCGACGACCGCCGCCACCGCGTCCGCCACCACCGCCCCCGCGTCCGCCACCGCCACCGCCGCGCGAGCTTGCGCCGCCGCTCGATCTACCGCCGCCGCCCGACATCGAGCTGCGGCTCGAGGCGCCGCGCGAACTGTCGGCGCGTGCGGAATTGCCCGATCCATAACCACCGAACGCGCTGCCGCCGCCTCCCCCGCCGCCGCTACGAGTCGCGGCGCCCGATGTGCTGGCACCGCCGGGGCGACCCCCGCCGGCACCGGCACCTTGTCCGAATCCGCCGCCGCCCTGCGACGGACGCGCGCCTGCTCCGCCGCCGGCGCCGCCCCCGCGAGTATCTCCAACACGGCCGGTCGATGCCGACCGCCCGGCGCCGCTGCTGACCTGTCCAGGCTTCTTGTCGGATTTCCACGAGGACGTGCCGCCGCCGCCCCTGTTCGGTTGCTGCGATGGCCGGTTGCCAGCATTACCCCTGTTGATGTCGCCGGTGTTGATGTTGTTGTTGCCGCGGTTGATCGTGATGTTGTTGTTGCCACCGCTCCAGTTCGCGCCATAGTGGCCTCCGCCCCAGGCCGCGCCGATCGCTGCGCCCCAGATCAAGCCCGTGGCCAATGCGGCGCCCGGTGCGTACGGGTAGTAGTAACTCGGATACGGCGCAGGCCAGTAGCCGTAGACTGGAGCCGCGCTGTACACGACGACACTCGAAGGGTTGTATTGCGGCACATAGACGACCTGCGGGTCGGCAGGAACGATCTTGATGATCTCCTTCTCCACCTCGACGACTTGCTTGGTATCCGTTTTCAAGTTTCCTGCGGCCTGGGCCTTGCGCCGGAATGCCTGCACGGCGTCGAGCACCGCGCCCTGGTCGGCAACGACCGCCTCGCCGAGAGCCGCGGTCCAGTCGAGGTCGGCGCTCATCTGCCTGATCACCTCCGGATAGTTGACCAGCGATTTCACCGAGTCGTCCCAGCTGTCGTCGATCGGCGTCTTGGGATCCTTCTTTCGCTTCTCGAGGAAGCGGTCGGCTTGAACGATCTGCAGCGGATTGGTCGACGCGGGCACGATGAGCGCCACGAGGTCGTCGGGATAGAGCGCGAAGGGACCGACGAGCTTGTCGAGCTCCTCGGGCGACGGCGCCTCCGCGGCGCTGCCGGAAGCCGCAGGGGCCTGCGCCGCGGCCAGCGGCGCGCAGATCATTGCGGCACATGCGGCCAACGACACCAGCCACATCAGCGACCGTGGCGCGAAGTGCCTGCTATTCGTGTCCATCAACGTTGCCTCCTGTTCCTTCGGTCTCGCGGACCCGCTTTTCGTGAACATAAACGCCTGGCGTGTCATCATTTGACTAGGGGAATGTTCGCCGCAAGCTCGTAGCGGATCACCGCACGGATCTTGCTCTCGATTTGCAGATAACGCGCCGCCTTGGCTGCGGGAATTGCAGCCGTCAACTTCGCCGCGTAATCCTTGCGCAATTTCGCTTCCGCGTCCTCGATTGCGAGGGCCTCATCCAGAAACGTTTTTGCCGCTCCATCCGAGATCGGCCCGGCCTTGTACGCATCCGCGTAGGCGAGGATACCGTTGCCCAGACGCGCATTGATTGCCTTCAAATCGTTCTGGTAGGCGTCGTAGATCGGCCAGAAGGCGTTTGCTTCCGCATCGGTCAGTTGCATGTTGGAGGCGACGATAACCTTCTTGTCCGCTTTGAGCTTGTCGCGCAGGATCTGCATGTCCATATCGGCGGACCTGCTCTGCGCGCACACGGAGGCCGCAAGCAGCGCAGTGGTGCAAACGATAGTCCACAGAAGTTTTTTCATGCCGCTCCCTCGAGTGACGGTCCTGCACGATTCCAGCATTGCATTGGTCGGGCTCCCGTGATCATTGTGCGGGCGGGTTCAGGTCGCCGTCGGGCAGATACGCGACGCCGCCCCAGTTGGCCTGCAACAACGCGCCACTGTCGGTGATCTGATAGATCGAGAGCAGCGGATTGAACGAAACATTGGGATCGACTGCAACCCCCGTGCCGCCGATCTTCATCGTCGCGTCAGCGGAGGCTCCGATGTCGGCGCCCACAGTGCGGAAGTTGTCGAAGAGCGTTCGATCCTTGAACACGATCAGTTGGCGGAACTTCTTGTATCCGACGCCGGGCCCGGTGCCGGCACGTGTCATCTTCATGAACGTTTGCTTGCCGGTTCCGTTCTCGACCAGCACGCCTCCACCCAAGCCGCCAACGAACAGCACGATATTGACTTGCGACGCATCGAACACCGCATAACCGACGGCCTTCGCCAGTTCTTCCTTGATCTCGGGCTTGGTCGCATAGAAGTCCACCAGCGCGTCGTCGCGCATCTTGAGCACTGCCTCACGCTTTTTCGCGGCGTCGGCAGCCGATATCTTTGACTGTTCATTCTGCGCGGCCGCATCGGGAGCGACAAACGTGGCGCCCCCGGCGATCAGTACGATTGAGGCAAACATCGCCATGGCGCCGCCAAACGGTTTCGGAATGCGGAAACTCATTGTTACTTTCCTTTTGATGTTCGATCCGACTATCCAATCCTGTGACGGCCATCGTGGCGTTTCGGGTTTCTATTTCACCGTATAGCCGCGTCCTTCGAGGCAGGCCCCGCGTGCTTTCTGATACGCGGCCGCGCCGGCCTGGTCTTGCTGCGTCGCAGCTTGCTGTTGTTGCTGCCCTTGCGCCGCGTTCTGACGACGGCTTTGCCCGCGAGCTGCTACGGCGCCCGCCGCGGCGCCTGCACCGGCATCGCCCATGACTCCGCCGACAACTGCGCCTCGCGCCGCCCCGCGCGCGCCCGCGCCCGGCGTGGTGCCGGTCGCGGTGGTCGCCGGCGCCGGGGCCGCGGCCTGCTTCGGCGGGTTGGCCGGATCGTACTTGCTTTGCTGTATGGCCCAGGTATGACACTCGCCCTCATCCTTCTTCTGCTGCTCCGGAGATTGGCCCTTGGCCGGATAGACGTATTGTTGGGCCGAGGCGCTCGCCGCAAAAAACACCGCCGCGACCAGGGCAAGCGCCCGCTGTGTACCGTTGGTGACTTGCATTGCCATCTCCTTTTCCGATGCTCTACCTCAAAATCCCTTCAGAACGCGCGTCCGACGCGAGGCGGCTATTTCTTCGCCGCGGGCGTGACCTCGATCGCGACCGCCTCGGTGTATGTCGCCTCGACTTGATCGCCCTTGGCGATGAGCTTGAACTGTTCCGGATCGCGGACCTTGAGCTCTACCGTGCGCTGCGGTCCACGAAGTGTGACCGTCTGTGTCGCGGCGTCGAGATCGACGACGTCGGCCACGATCGTCACCTGCTGCCCGACGATGCCTGCGGGGCGAGCGCCCGCCTTCGCCCCCGCCGCACCCGCTTGCTCGGTCCGTGCGACGGCCTTGCCGCCGCCTTTCTTGAGCTCGAGCGTCAGCGCTTCGACATACGCGGCAGTGACCTGATCGCCGACCTTCATCTGGGCGAAGTTCTTGACTTCCGGTCCCGCCGTCAGAGTGACTTCCTTTCCCTTCGGAGTTTTCAGAGTTATCGCACGCGTCGCCGAATCGATTGCGACTATCGTCGCCGTGACTTTGACGGTCTGAGCGACGGTGGCGGTGCCGGGAGCTTTGTCGACCATGGTACCGCTGGTTTGGGCCATGGCCGGCAGCACGAATGCCGCTGCGATCATCGATGCGATAAGGAGATGTCTATGCATTTCGGTGCCACCTTTTGATTGGAGTTGAAAGGGAAATCGATCTGCCAAATCCCTGAAACGAGTCAGGATCGCACATCGCCAGTTCCGCCGCTGGTTTCTGACGTTTGCTCATTGGATGCTCGAATCGGGGACAACCTTTGCGCCGACGTCTTTCAGGAGACGTTGGAATTCGGCCGACGCCGTGATGATCGTCCCCGCCGCGGCACGCAGACGATCGACGGCCTCGGCGGGCAGGACAAACGAGGTAGGCAATTGATTCAGGTAGTCGAACTCCGCCTTGTCCTTCAATGCGGAGAACGACACGTCGATGGCATAGATCTCCGCGTCCGGGACGCGCACCGCGGCGGCCACCGCAGGATCCTTGTTGGCCGCATAGGCGGCCGAGTTGCGGATCAGGCGCAGCGTCCGCCAGTGCGCCGCGTTATCTCTCAACAGTTCGACCGACTCGTAGGAGAAGGCATCGATCGGAGTGCCCGCCGCTTTGAGCAGAATGTCCACGGTGCCGGGCGGGTTCTCCGACTCATCCCAGTTGGTCGGCGGCGACGACAGCGAGTTGACGACGAAGACGATGATCCTCTTGGCGCTGTCGAGCGGCGTTGGCAGGCCCCCTTCGTGCAAGGCCTCGAGTAGTTCCAGCGCATCGAGCACAGCGCGCATGCCCACGTTGTCCGACACTCCGCCGTCGACCAGGTGAAGGTAGGGCCGATGAACGCTGTCGGCGAGGGCCTGCTCTGTCTTGAGCGAACGTAGCGCGCGTGCGGCTGGTCGCGGCGGCTCCGCGGACTCGAGGAACAGCTTCGCCCACGAGGGCATGACCGCGTTGCAGGTACCACCATAGTTGTTGATCGTGACCGCCGAGAGCACCACCGGCACGGCCGATGACGCCGCAGCGGCGCGGGACAATGGCACCGCATTGAGATCCGAGCAGATGATGTCGAAAGTGCGCTGATTGAAGACGAAACGCGAGCCGGTCGAGATGTCGGTGGCCGACGCCAGGATCAGCGGGCCCGTGCCGCGGTCGAGATCGCCGAAGGTGGCACCGTTGAAGAGAATTTCGTCATATAGCTGGGCCGCCATTTCGGAGCGGCCCCAGCCCGTTGAACTCAGCCTTCCCCAGTTGGCAGGATTGAAAGCGCGAGCAACGATCTCGCCTTGCACATTGCGCTTGAGGAAGCGTTGCTCGTACTCGGCAAACAGTTTGTCGCCGTAAAGGCCATAGGCCAGCGCGGTGAAACTGCCGCCCGATACGCCGGTGATGACGTCGACTTCATCGAGCAGTCGGCCCTTGTTGCCCTTCGGTCCGATCACCTCGGTGCGCCGCAGGAACTCCAGCACGCCGTACGAAAAGGCGGCGGCGCGTGTGCCGCCACCCGAGAAGGCGAGGATGACCAGGTTGTCCTTGTTCTTGATCTGCGCCTGGCGAAGCTCGAAACGGTAGCCAGTCGTAGGGTCGGCCTGGGTGATCGGCGGATTGATCGGACGCGTTGCGCAGCCCCCCAGCGCGAGCAGCGCCGCCATCGATAACAGGAGCTGGAAGCGCAAGCGATCCATCGGCCTGTCGTCTATCTTCTTCACGCTCCTCCGTGCGGCTTCACTTCAGCTGGCGAGTGAACGGAGGGCGAGACATACGACTTGTCGTCGAGTACCGCCTCGATCGCATCGATCATGTCCGTTCCGATCGTGCGCTTGAGTACAAATCCATCGGCACCCGCTCCCAGCGCGGCCCGCACGACGGATAGCTCGTCGTACATGCTGAGCACGATCACTTTCGACATCGGTGAGCGCTCCCGCAGTGTCCGCAAAACGTTCAACCAATTGCCCCCGGCGATCGCAAGATCGACGACGATCACCGAAGGCTCCAATCGATCTATCCCTTCGATAAGCGAAGCCTCGTCACCCACCATGAAGACCGTGCCAAAAGCCGTCTCGAGGAGGCCACGCACCCCCTCGATCAGGCCGTGGTGCTTGTCCGCCAGCAGCACACACCTCGCGGTTCGAAGGGTCACTCCCCCGCCTTCACTGTTCTGGTTTCCGTTTTTGCCCGGCGAAAACACGCCTGCGATACAGTACACTAGCCGCTGCAGGGCAAGCAGTGACCTCGGAAATTTACGAGGTTGCGCCGCGGAAATTACCGGTGCCGAGCGGACCCTTCCTGCAGGCCCGCGTCAGACGCAGCGGTCGCTCGTGGTCACCAGCGGAAAGCGACACCGATCGCGGGGCCATTCAAATTCAAGCTCTGGATCCTCTTATCCGACTTGAAGTCGTAATCAAGATAACGCCACGCTGCGACGACTTCTCCCCAACGGAACGCATAGCCGATGCCGGCGAGTGCCTGCCAGGTGAAATTGGATTCGCCTGTTCCGACATCGACGTAATAGGGGACGAACCATTCGCGGCTCTGGCCGAAACTGAAACGTCCCTTGAGGCCGACGATGGCGTCCCAGTTGTCGAGTTTCGTCTGGCCGCTGCCCGTCTGTCCGGCGCCCACGACCGGTCCGACGTTCGCACTGAATTCCCAGCCAAGCTTTTCCGTGACGTCGACAAGGCGAGCCCCGGCGAAGACGTCGTAGGCTGCGTCCGGGGCAGCCAGGAGCCGATAATTGGCGGCCAAGGTCCAGACGGTCGCCTTGATGTCCAGCGAAGCATTCGAACTGACACCGGCCGGGAGTTCAACGCCGCCGATCGTGAGGTCACGTGTGCCTGACTTCGATCCGCTGACATTGAGATACATGACATCGGTGAACCCACCCCAACGACCCTTCTGCGCTTCCAGCGTTCCCATGAACGCGAACTTCAGATGGTCAAGGATCTTGTCCGAGTCGGCATTGACGTTGCTGCCCGCGCCGGCGGGAAACGTCGTCGAGCCGCTAATAGTCGGAAGATAGACGTAAATCAGTCCCCGGAACTGCCAGTCGTCCGGACCCGCTTGCGCTGCAGCAGTACCGGAGAGCAGCACGGTCATAGCGAACAGGGTCGCTGCACGACCGGGAAAACCCAACGCTGCACTGCAATTTCGTCGCATCATTTTCGTCCTCTCCCTTGCCGAGGAAACGATCGCCCGCAGTGCCGACCGGATTCCGCTTGGCTCAAAGGCTAAGAGCGTAACGACGTGACAACTACCTGTGACCTCGTAAAGTTACGAGGTTCGATAGCGGAATTTACGGAACGGCCAAGCCGACCGTTGCCGTAACGACGAACTCGACAAGCCTTCGGGAGGCGCCGGTTCGCTCAGACGGCAACGATGCCGTTTTTTATAGCGAAATGGATCAGCTCGGCGCTGCTTTGCAGCTTGAGCGAATCCATCAGCTGATATTTGTGGAACTCGACGGTTCGCGGCGAAATGTCGAGCCTGGATGCGATCTCCTTGGTCGGGAAGCCTTCGGCGAAGAGCTGGAGAATCTCGCGCTGGCGAGGAGTCAGCGCGCCGACAGGATTGATTGGATGCTCCGGACTGACCTTCAAATCGTGGAAGACCTCTCCGGCAAGCGTCGGCGAGATATAAGTCTCTCCGTCAAGCGCAGCACGCACCGCAAGGAAGAGCTCCGCTTGTGCCGAGTGCTTCAGGACATAACCGCGCGCGCCTGCATCCAACGCCCGGCGCGCGTACGCCGCATCCTTGTGCATCGTCAGGAATACAACTCGAACGTCGGGATTGTCGCGCTTCAATTGCGTCAGCGCGTCGATCCCGTTGAGATGCGGCATCGTGATGTCGGCGACGATGACGTCCGGACGCAGATGCCGCGCGGTTTCGACCAGCTGGCGGCCGTCTTCTACAACCCCTACCAACTCGAACTCCTGCTCGAGCAGGCTCTTGAGCGCTTCGGCGATCATCCGATGGTCATCCGCAAGCAGTACGCGTGGACGACTCATGACGAAGCCGCCTTGAGGGGCACCCACGCGGATACGGTTGTTCCTTGCCCGAACGCGCTCTCTATGTCGAAGGTTCCGCCGAGGAGCCTCACCCTTTCGCCCATGCCAGCGCGGCCGAGGCTGTGCCGCGAGCGCGTTGCGTCGACGTCGAAGCCGACCCCGTTATCGCGTATCGCCAGCAGCAGACCGCCGTCCTTGAAGGCGAGACTTACGATCGCAACACTGGCCCTGGCGTGACGCGCGATATTTCGCAAAGCCTCCTGCACAACGCGAAAGACGCACAAAGCGACATCGTTCGGCAGCCCGTCTGGGACCTGATCCAGCTCGACCTCGACCCGCACGGGCTCGCGCCGCGAAACATGCTCGCACTCTGCTTTCAAAGCCTCCGCCAGGCCCAGGTCGTCCAGAATCGACGGATGAAGTCGATACGAGAGCGCGTGCACGTCTTCGCTCAGGCGCACCAACCCGCGGTGCAGCGACTGCGGCGCGCTACCCTGCGCGTGCTGACCAATCTTTTCGAATCGAGCCGCGTCGATTGCGAGGCGCGCCAGACGCTGCGTCACATCGTCGTGCAATTCGCGGGCAAGTCTTCGCCGCTCGTCCTCGTGAGCCGTGAGCAATCGCCTACTGAGGGAAAACGCTTCGCGCTCGGCGCGCCGACGACGGATGCGCTGTACGATCAATGCGGTGATCAGCGCGGCCTGAAACAGGAGCACAGCGAAGCTGGCTATCACTGTGAATTTATACTCCTCCCACATCGAGGGCGGTCGAAACCGCACTATGCTGCCGGGAGGAAGCAGGTTTTCGTCGATGTGCCACCGCTGGAGCTCCCTCCAATCGAACTGCGGTGCCGTCGGGCCCAGGAATACCGCTGCTTCCTGGGGCGCTTCGCCCCTCAGCACACGACTTGCAGTCTCGGCGGCCACGATGGCCTGTTCCGCGCCGGAAATGAGGGCGCCGCCAACCATGCCCTGCCCCACTTGGTTTTCGAAAAGCCCGAACAACGGCACTTTGGACGCGGCATGGATCTCGCTGATTGCGTATTCCTGGTTATATGGGATGCCGGCCGCATCCACCTGGAATACAACGTACAGCGCAACGGCTCCCGGGCGCAGCGTAGCAACCTGCTCGCGCACCTCCGAAAGCAGGAGGTTGTCGAGCCAGACGAACTTGACGCGACCCTCGAAGGATGCAAGATCCTTGCGCAATTCTGCCGCCCAGAATCGCTCTCCCGACGAGCTACCCAAGATCAAGGCGATTGTTGTAGTTTCGGGAAGCAACTCGAGGATGCCTTTGACAGCTTGGGGGGCTGATATCCTGATTCCGACGACAGAATCACCGCGCTTTAGCGTGTCGACGGGCGCAGTTCGCTTGTCGGCGATGACCAACATCGGCACCTCCGGGAACAATTCTTCCCGATTCCTGGTATAAAAGCGCGCAGCCTGCGCACCTAACATGACGACGAGATCCAGCTTCATGGCGGCGAAACGGGCTCTCAGTACTTGAATGATCGCGCCTTCATTCTCGCCGATTTCGGGTCGCCCCGTTTCGAGCGAGAAATCGTACAACGCCGCCTTTTCTGGCCACGTTCGAAGCATCTCGGTTCGAAACGAATTGACAAAAGCATCCAGCGGCGCCCCCTCCTGCCCATAGGAGTGGAGCAATAGGATCTTTTTGGGCTCGGCGGCTTGCGAGCTCAGGCTGCCGACACCGAATAGCACAATGCCAAGCCACAGAAGGACTGCACGGCCGAGTGAGAAAGATAACCGAGGCATGACTTAATGCTGATCCCGATTTGCATCTTTCGCAAGAGTGCCGGCCCCGAACTGCACCTCGGAACGGGCAGTGTCAGGATCGATCATCGGAGGAATTGATCGATCCGGAATAGGGGGCTAACATTCCGCGATCCAGGTCGCTTTCGGCCTGGATACTCGGAGTATCGACGCGCCGGGGCGCACCGGCGTTCGACGCCCATCGGTGTGAGGCGAAAAGCGGCTGACCGGGAGGAAGCCTTGCTGAGCCATAAAACCGTTAGTCTTCGCCGATCCCTCGGCTGCCGCGCCCTGGATGCGCGTCACGCCTCCGGCACACCTTACCTTCAGTCGTCGCAAGCTGTCGGCGGCCTGCACACGATGCTTCGGCCGAAGGCCGGGCGCAACGAGGAGATACCAACGTGAAATTCAAGCTGACGACGTGGATCCTGATTGCGATGCTGGCCGGAATCGGTGTCGGCTGGATGTGCCATGAGCTTCTGCCCAATCCGGAGACGGCGAAGACAGTTGCCGGTTACATCTCCCTGTTCACCGATGTCTTTCTGCGCCTTATCAAGATGATTATTGCCCCTCTCGTGTTCGCCACGCTGGTCGTCGGCATCGCGCATATGGGCGATTCCTCGTCGCTGGGCCGGATCGGCCTCAAGACCATGGGCTGGTTCGTGAGCGCGTCGCTGATGTCGCTGGTCGTCGGCATGATTCTCGTGAATATCTTGCGGCCGGGCGACGCACTGAACCTGCCGCTGCCCGATGTCGGCGCCTCGACCAACCTCAAGACGGCGTCGCTGTCGCTAAGGGAGTTCGTCACGCACCTTGTTCCTAGGAGCGTATTCGAGGCGTTGGCCACCAACGAGATTCTGCAGATCGTCATCTTCTCGGTGTTTTTCGGCGCCGCCGCGGGATCCCTGGGCGAAAAAGGCAGAGTCGTCATCGACTGGGTTGAGCAGATTTCGCACGTCATGCTGAAGGTGACTGCCTACGTGATGGCGCTGGCACCCATCGCCGTCTTCGCAGCCATGGCTTCGATCGTCACGACGCAAGGCCTCGGCATTCTGTGGACGTATGGCAAATTCATGGGCGAGTTCTACGTCGGCATCCTGATCCTCTGGGTCCTGCTCGCGTTTGCAGGCTTCCTGTTTCTCGGAGCACGCATCACACGGCTGATCAGTCTCATCAAGGAGCCGATCATGCTCGCGTTCAGCACGGCGAGCAGCGAAGCGGCCTACCCGAAGACGCTCGAGCAGCTGGAACGGTTTGGCGCCAGCAAGAAGATAACGAGCTTCGTGTTGCCGCTCGGCTACTCCTTCAACCTTGACGGCTCGATGATGTATTGCACGTTCGCGGTCCTGTTCATTGCGCAGGCCTACAAGATCAATCTCGATATCGCGCAACAGATCACAATGTTGCTGATCCTGATGGTCACAAGCAAGGGGATGGCCGGCGTGCCGCGCGCGTCGCTGGTCGTCATCGCGGCAACGCTTTCTACGTTCAATATTCCCGAAGCCGGGCTGTTGCTGATCATGGGCATCGACCAGTTTCTCGACATGGGCCGGTCGGCCACCAACGTCGTCGGCAACAGCATCGCAACCGCAGTCGTTGCCAAGTGGGAGGGCGAGCTTCGGCCGGAAAGCGAGGCGCAGGCGGAGATCGATGCGGACGAGGTCGAGATCGCGGGTTTACCTGCCTGACCTGCGACGTGGCGGCATCAGCGCCGCGTTTACTGCGTGCATGAGGAAGAGGCCATGAATATTAGGATTCCGAAGGCGGCCCTGCTCGGACTTTTGGCTTGCCTATTGGCCGGGCCGATCGCCACGCCGTCACTTGCGCAGGATTCCGTTGGTGTCGAGCGGCTGACCGGCACGCTGAAGAAGATCAAGGACACCCAGACCGTCACGATCGGCTTCCGCGACGCCTCGGTGCCCTTTTCCTACCTCAATCCTTCGCGGCGTCCGATCGGCTACACGATCGATCTGTGCCTTGCCATCGTCGACGCGATCAAGGAGGAGCTCGGCCTGTCCAGCATCGACGTCAAGTACCTTCCGGTGAATCCGCAGACCAGGATTCCCCTCGTCGTCGATGGTTCTGTCGATCTGGAGTGCGGCCAGACCACCAAGAACGCCGAGCGACAGAAGCTGGTGTCGTTCTCGCCGATCATGTTCGTCAGCGGGACCAAGCTCCTGGTCAAGCGCTCGTCGAAGCTGAAGTCCTACCGCGACCTGAAAAATCGACCCGTCGCCGTCACTGAAGGAACGACCAACGAGGCAGCGCTCAAGTCGCTCGATGCGAAGTTGGGCCTCAACATGAACATTCTGCCGGTTCGGGAAAACGATCAGGCTTTTGCGGCGGTCGAATCGGGAAAAGCGGACGCCTGGGCCGGCGACGACGCTGTACTGTATGCGACGGCGGCCGAAGCACGGAACCCGAGGGATTTCACGGTGCTCGACGAATTCCTCTCCTACGACCCTTATGGGATCGTCTACCGCAAGAACGATCCCGCGCTGGACGCTTTGATCAAGCGGACCTTCGAACGCCTGGCCGAGGATCGCGAGCTTGCGCGGATCTACGAGCAGTGGTTCATTCGCAAATTACCGTCGGGCAAGACCCTGGGCATCGCCATGAGCCCGCAACTCGAGTCGATCTTCGAGACCATGGGCCAGTCGACCGAATGAACCGCCTCGCGGCTCCGGCAGGGTAAGCCGCGGAGCGCCGAAAACTTACATGCCGAAATAGACCCAATCAGCCCCAAGGAAGGGGTTGGTCAGGTCGCGAGCGGTCGCCTTCCGCGTCGCCTCATCCTGTTTGCCGCGGTATTCAGTTCCCTTGTTCACTGCCTCTCGCGCAGCCAGCTTGCTATCCGGGTGCAGCTGGCGATACGCCTCATACTCCCACGGGCCACCGACGTAGATCTGGTTCCGCGCCGCATCGGGGTAGATGAAAAACTTCTGCCCATTGCGCTGCATCGGCCGGATCTCGCCGGGAGGAAGGCGCTTCACCCACTCCTCCTGAGCGCTTGTCTTCGCGACGAGCACCTTGAAGCCAGAGGACAACAGCTCGTTTTCGTCTATCTTCGGTGGTGGGGCCGCAGCTGCGCCGCCCGCAATGAACGTCGAGACCGTCAGCGCGCTCAGTAATACGAGCAAATTCGCCCTACGAAAGCTCAAACAAAGTCTCATGTGGATTCGATCCTTTTGACCTATTACCGCAGGTTCACGCAATGCCGTTACGCTACTTTTTGCCGATTCCGTGCGCCTTGTCGAGACTGTTCCGGAGAATGCGCGCCCAAACCGATGCGATCTCTCGGAAATCATCTTGGTTCGTCACGCTGTTAGTGTACTGCACCGTCCCTGAGCGGCGAGCTTCCCGCCGGTCAACGACACGCGCAATGACCTCGCCCGTCTCGGAATCGTAGAGTTCTGCAACGAGTGACATTTCTCCGGCGGCAATCGTGTAGGTCCGTGAGCGTCCAGGCGCCCCTGTGTCAGGGGCGTTGACGTACAGGTTGACGATATTGGCCTTGACGCGCAGTACATCCGGGCCCGCCTCATTCACCAGCTGATAGCTGCTGTTTTTCTGCAGCTCCTGCGCGAACTCTTCATAAACCAGCGTTGCTACACCTGTCCTGATGGTCTCGCGCTGTTCCGCATTCATCTTGATGCGGCTATGGCTCATTTTCGGATCCCAGTCCTTGTGGAACGCGACACTCACTGGTTCGAGTTTGATCCGGTTGTAACCCGCAAGCGTCGCACCGGGGCGCGCATAGGCAAGGTCGATCCCCTTGACGCTGATCTTCTGGAGCCCGTCGTAGCTCATCGCTGCTTCGAGATCTGCCTTGGTCGCGGCAAAAGCGGTGGTCGATAGAAGCGTCGAGGCGAGCAAGGTAACGACGCGGACGAATCTTGAAGCGTTCACGTTAGACTCCGTCTCTAGGCAGAACTGGAATCCGACGGCGCTCGCCGGAGCAGTTTTGAGCCGTTCCACGCAGTTGCAGCCCGGTGGGTTCCGGGTTTGCCTGAATAATAGACTGGGCCGGATCCACAGCCAAGGGCCATTTTTCTACACGGGGTCGTCAGTGCAGGCCGGTGGGACAACCCTGAGCTGCTGCATGAGAGTTCTCTTCTTTTATAGTTCGATCGTGAACGAACCTTACTTTTCCTGCAAGCCTTACGCTTAGTGCAACGACAGAGTGGGATCGCAGCTGGCGTTGCCCACTAAGCGTTGCAGCTGCTGTCGGACGACTGCTTTTGTGCACGTGCCAGACGACCGGCGCAATTTCATCGCTGAATACGGCATGCACTCATTCGGCTACCTTGCTGAACTTCTGCTGCTGTTGCTGCTCGCCACGCTCTGGGGGGCGTCTTATACCTTCATCAAGCTAGGCGTCGCATCCATTCCCCCGGTGACATTCATTGCGGCGCGCACCACGATCGCGGCCGTCGTACTGCTGGGCGTTCTGCATTGGCGCGGCGTGAGGATGCCGACTGACGTCGTGCTTTGGCGCCGCTTCCTGTTTCAGGCCTGCCTCAACAGCGTGATTCCCTTTACATTGATCGCCTGGGCAGAGCAGTCCGTGGACGCAGGACTTGCAACGATATTGAATTCGTCAGCCCCGATCTTTGCATTTATTCTGACTACGTGTCTGGCGCATCAACAATCCGCAACTGGCCGACAATTATTTGGCGTTATCTCGGGATTGATCGGCATTTGCCTGATCGTGGGCGTACAGGCCCTCTCCGGTATTGGACAGCAGCTGACCGCCGAGCTGGCCATCATTGCGGCTACCGTCTGCTATGCAGGCGCGGCAATCTTCGGGCGAAGCTTTCAGGAACTCGATCCCATGTTGCCCGCCACCGGTTCGCTGCTCTGTGGCGCGATCGTTCTCATTCCAATCAGTGTGGTTTTGGATCACCCATGGACACTCGCGCCATCCAGCCGTTCGATCCTGGGCTTGCTGTGCCTGTCGATCTTTTCAACGGCACTTGCCTTCACAATCTATTTCCGGCTTATCCGGACGCTAGGGTCCGTGGGCGTGACGTCCCAGGCTTATCTTCGGGTTCCGATCGGAGTCGCGATAGGCATTGTATTTCTTGGAGAGAAGCTCGGGCCCGCGACCTTGCTCGGCCTTGTCTGCGTCATCGTCGGAGTAGCTGCGATGACCATCCGGCGGCAGACACGGTAGGTTCGGCGTCACGGCGGAGATCGCGAAGCGGATCGGGGAGCTGGAACAACGCTCGTTCCGCCGGCACGCGCAAGCACGGCGTAGAGCAGTACATTGGCCCCCGCCTCGAGGTGCTCGGGTCGGGCATCCTCGATCTCGTTGTGGCTGATGCCATCTTTGCACGGCACGAAGATCATGGAGGTGGGCGCAATGCGCGCAAGATAGATCGCATCGTGGCCCGCACCGCTGACCATCTCGCGATGCGTATAGCCGAGCGCTCGCGTCGCAGCGCGGACCGCACCGACGCAGTCGGCATGGAAGCGCGACGCCGGAAATTGATCGACTTGCCGCACTTCGCACTCGAGGCGAAGGTCGTTGGCAATCGCGTCCGCCGCAGCGCGGAGTTCCCGGTCCATGCCCGAGAGGTGCTCGTCCTCCGGGTGCCTCATGTCGACGCTCATCACGACGCGTCCAGGAATCACATTGCGCGAGTTGGGCTTTACCTGCATAAATCCGACGGTGGCGCGGCCATCCGGTGCGTGCCGCATCGCGATTTCGTTGACCGCCTCGACCAGCCTGGATGCCCCGCGCAGTGCATCGTGGCGCGATTCCATCGGGGTCGGGCCGGCATGCGCATCCCGCCCCGACCAGATGCAGTCATACCAGCGTAGGCCCAGCGCGCCGGTGACCACACCGATGATCTTGTCCTCGCGCTCGAGTATGGGTCCCTGCTCGATGTGGGCCTCGAAATACGCGTCGAGTGCACGTCCTCCGACGGGTGCGGCACCGGCATACCCGATGCGATCGAGCGCCTCGCCGAACGCAATGCCATCGATGTCGCGCTGCTGCAGCAGGTGTTCGATCGTGAACACACCGGTAAACGCGCCGGATCCACCCATCACCGGAACAAACCGGCTGCCCTCCTCGTTAGTCCAGATCGCCACGGCGACCGGCTTCTCAGTCACGACGCCGGCATCGTTGAGCGTGCGCAGCACTTCCAACCCGGCGAGGACGCCGTAATTGCCGTCGAATTTGCCGCCCGATGGCTGCGTGTCGATGTGGCTTCCGGTGAGCACCGTGGGCAGACCGGTGTTGCGCCCCGGGCGGGTGGCGATGATGTTGCCTGCGCCATCGATCTCTATGCTGGCGCCGGCGCCGCGCAGCCAGCTGACAACGAGATCGCGGCCTTGCCGGTCGAGATCGGTCAGCGCGAGGCGGCACACGCCCCCCTTCGGTGTTGCCCCGATTTCGGCCAGTTGCATCAGCGATTGCCAGAGTCGAGCCCCATCGACGCGGAGCGATGTCGTCGCAACGGGTAACGAATCGAGTATTTCGGATCGCGTATTCATCTGTCGCCTCTTCTAGGCCGGAGCTAATGAGTCGGATCGACCAAGCCGGGCATGAATCCAGTCCGCGGCCAGCAACATCACCTGATCGCCTCCGATTGGCCCCACGATCGTAATGCCAACCGGCAATCCCTGCGGCCCGATTGCGGAGGGGAGATGCACGACGGGGGTGTGCAGCAGCGTCCAGATCCGATTGAACAGCGGATCGCCGGTCGCTGCAATCCCACGCGGCGCCTCGCCGATGGTGCTCGGTGCAAGCAGGACGTCGACGTCGGCAAAAACCTCAGCCAGGGCCGAGCGACCTCTTTGCGCCGATAGCCGGGCGGCGTCGTAGCGCGCTGGCGACACCGCAAGGCCCGCGTCGATCATGGCGATCATTTCGCTGCTCAGCTTCTCGCGATGGACGAAACGTTCGTACGACAATGATTTCGCCACCTCATGCACCATGATGGCGATTTGCGCGTCGACCAGTTCCGCGAATTGCGGCGGCAACACGACATCGCGGAGGCTCGCGCCGGCCTTTCCCAGACAGCGCGCCGCATCCTCGAACGCGGTCACCGTTTCGGGATGGGCACGGTCCCACTGATGGGTCCTGCACAGGCCGACTCGCGGCGGGCGGCCAAGCGGGCGCTCGATCATGAGCTGCGGCCGGTCGGCCAGCGCAGCCACGAAAAGTGCGACATCCGGCACGCTGCGAGCCAGCGCGCCAACCGTGTCCAGTGTATCGGAAATCATTTTTACGCCGACACGGTTGACGGTACCGAACGTCGGCTTGTACCCGACGACGCCGCAATACGCCGCCGGACGAACGATCGAGCCGGCGGTCTGCGTGCCGAAGGCGAGAGGGACCATCCAATCGGCAACGGCCGCCGCCGAGCCCGAGGACGATCCTCCCGGCGTGTGCAGCGGATTGTGGGGGTTACAGGTCGGCCCGGGATGAAAGGTCGCGAACTCGGTCGTGACTGTCTTGCCAACGACGATCGCGCCTGCCGCCCGCGCCAGGGCGACGCACGCGGCATCGGCCGCGGGTCGATGGTTGGCGTAAATCGGCGAACCGTAAGAAGACGGCATGTCGCAGGTGTCGAACAGATCCTTGACGCCGATCGGAAGCCCGTGCAGCAACCCCATCGAGGCTTGCGCATCGAGCTCGCGCGCACGCCGCATCGCGCCGTCGGAATCGAGGAAGGTCCAGGCGTGGACCGCGAATTCTCGCACGGAGATGCGCTCGAGGCAGTCCTCGAGCAGGGATACCGCGGTAACCTCCCGCGTCGCCAGCTTGCGCGCGGCGGCAGTTGCGCTCAGGCGGTTGAGGCCACTCATGAAACGGATTCCTTCCCAAGCTCAGTACCGCACGGAACTATCGGCTACAGGCGGCGCATCGCGCAAGTGGCACGCGGCGAAATGCCCGGGCAAGACTTCCTTGAGCACCGGCTCCTCGACCCGGCAGCGATCGAACGCATACGGGCAGCGCGTGTGGAAGCGGCAGCCCTTGGGCAGCTCGATCGGGCTCGGCACGTCGCCGGCGAGAATGATGCGCTTTCTCTGCACCGTAGGGTCCGGCACCGGAACGGCGGAAAGCAGCGCTTCGGTGTACGGGTGCTGCGGATGGGCGAACACCGCGCGCGTTGGCGCGAGCTCGACGATTCTGCCCAGATACATCACCGCGACGCGGTGGCTGATGTGCTCGACCACCGCCAGATCGTGCGCGACGAACAGATACGACAGGCCGAACTCGCGCTGCAGATCGACGAGCAGATTGATCACCTGCGCCTGCACCGAGACGTCGAGCGCGGAGACCGGCTCGTCGCAGACGATGAGCTTCGGCCGCGGTGCCAGCGCTCGCGCTATCCCGAAGCGCTGGCGCTGGCCGCCAGAAAATTCGTACGGATAGCGAGGCATCTGGTCGGGGCGCAAGCCGACCTTCTCGAACAGCGACACCACACGGTCGCCCATTTCAGCCGCGGAGATGTTCTCGAAGTTGCGGATCGGCTCGGCGACGATGTCCGCCGCGCGCATCCGCGGATTGAGCGACGCATAGGGGTCCTGGAAAACCGCCTGCAGCTCGCGGCGATAGGGCCGCATCGCGCGGCCATGGAGCCCGTCGATGCGCTGCCCGCGCCACGCGATCGTCCCGGCGGTCGGCTCCACGAGCCGCAGCACCGTCTTGCCGATGGTCGACTTGCCGCAGCCGGATTCGCCGACGAGGCCGAGCGTCTCGCCCTGGCGAATCGCGAAGCTGACGTCGTCCACCGCGTGCACTTCGCCCCGTCCGCGACCGAAAACGCCGCCGCGCACCGGGTAATGCTTGGTCAGGTGCCCGACCTCGAGCAGCGTCGGTGCGACGGCCATGCCTTCGGCGATTACGCTCATGCCATCGCCTGCGCCGCATCGGTTGCTTCATTCGCCACCAGCCGCTCCGATTCCCAGCACGCGGCCCAGTGCCCGCGCGCCTTTTCCTCGAGCGGCGGGTATTCGCCGCGGCAGCGCTCTCTCGCATAGGCGCAGCGCGGCGCGAACGCGCAGCCGACGATCGGTTGGAGAAGCGATGGCACGGTGCCGGCGATTTCCGCGAGGCGCGCGCCTGCCGCGCCGTCGCTGGCCCGGCTCGCGGCGCCGAGCTTCGGGATCGAGTCGAGCAGCCCGCGCGTGTAGGGGTGGCGCGGCCGCGCGAACAAGGCCGTGACCGAGGCTTCCTCGACCTTGCGTCCCGCGTACATCACGATGACGCGCTGCGCCATCTCCGCGACCACGCCGAGGTCGTGCGTGATCAGCATGATCGCGGCGCCGGTCCGGTTCTTGAGCTCGCGCATCAGGTCGAGGATCTGCGCCTGGATCGTGACGTCGAGCGCGGTCGTCGGCTCGTCGGCGATCAGGAGCCGCGGCTCGCAGGCGAGCGCCATCGCGATCATCACCCGCTGGCGCATTCCGCCGGAGAGCTGATGCGGATACTGCGTGACGCGGCGCTCCGGCTCGGGCATGCGGACCAGCCGCAGCATCTCGACCGCGCGCAGCTCCGCGTGCCTCGCGCGACAAGCCCGCGGTGCAGGACCAGCGCCTCGGCGATCTGATGGCCGATGGTCAGCACCGGATTGAGCGACGTCATCGGCTCCTGGAAGATCATCGAGATCGCATCGCCGCGGATCTTGCGCATCTCGGGTTCCGGCAGCGCGAGCAGATCGCGGCCCTCGAAGAGCACCCGCCCGTCGACCGTTCGCCCCGGAGGCGACGCGATCAGGCGCAGGATCGACAGCGACGTGACGCTCTTGCCGCAGCCGGATTCGCCGACGACGGCGAGCGTCTCGCCGCGACCGACCGAAAACGACACGCCGTCGACGGCGCGCACGACGCCGTCGCGCGTGAAGAAATAGGTCTTCAGGCCCTCGACTTCGAGCAGCGGCTGCGGCAGATTCGCGTCATCGCATCACATCCGCCGCGCGAGCCGCGGATCGAGCGCGTCGCGCATGCCGTCGCCGAGCAGATTCACCGCGAGCACGGTCAGCGACAGGCAGATGCCGGGAAAGATGATCAGGTAGCCCGCGATCTGGATCAGGCTCCGGCCTTCGGCCATGATGTTGCCCCAGCTCGGAATGTTGGGCGGCGTGCCGGCGCCGATGAACGACAGGATCGCCTCGGTGATCATCGCCGAGCCGCAGACGTACGTGCCCTGCACCAGCAGCGGCGCGACGATGTTCGGCAGGATGTGGCGCACGAGGATGCGCGGCAAGGTCGTGCCGGCCGCGATCGCGGCCTCGACGTAGGGCTGCTCGCGCAGGGTCAGCACGAGGCTCCGCACCAGGCGCACGACGCGCGGCACTTCGGCCAGCGTGATGGCGACGATCACGTTGCCGATGCTGGCCTTGGTGAGCGCCATCAGCGCGATGGCGAGCAGCACCGACGGAATCGACATCAGGCCGTCCATCACGCGCATGACGACGGCGTCGAGCCGGCGGACGTAGCCGGTGACGAGCCCGATCGCGAGCCCGAGCAAGGTCGACAGCGCCGCGACCGCGAGGCCGACGATCAGCGACACCCGCGCGCCGTACACGACGCGGCTGTAGACGTCGCGGCCGAGCATGTCGGTGCCGAACCAGTACTCGGCCGACGGCGGATGCAGCCGCTTGAGGGCGATACCGCCTGCGGGTCGACCGTTCCCAGCCAGGGCGCGAGGATCGCGATGGCGACCATCGCGATCAGGATGACGCCGCCGACGAGCGCGGTCGGATGACGGCGGAACGCGTCGCGAAAGCGCTGCCACGTCGGCGACATGGATCGCGACTTGCCGGCGATCGGCGGCGGAGCGAGTGTCGTCGAGCTCATGTCAACCGGATCCGCGGGTCGAACAGCACGTACGACAGATCGACCGCCAGATTGACCAGCACGTAGACCGCGGAAAAAATCAGGATCACGCCCTGGATGATCGGATAGTCGCGGCGCAGGATCGCGTCGACGGTGAGCCGCCCGATGCCGGGCAGCGCGAACACCGTCTCGGTGACGATCGCGCCGCTGATCAGGAGCGCGACGCCGATGCCGATGATCGTCATCACCGGAATCGCCGCGTTCTTGAGCGCGTGGCCGATCAGCACCTGCTTCGGCGCGAGCCCTTTCGCCTCCGCGGTGCGGATGTAGTCCTGCGCGAGCACGTCGAGCATGCTGGCGCGCGTCATGCGCGTGATCAGCGCGACGTAGACCGTGCCCAGCGCGATGCTCGGCAGGATCAGGTGCCGCAGCCATTCCCACACGCCGTCGCGGAAGCTGCGATAGCCCTGCACCGGCAGCCAGTCGAGCTGGACCGAGAAGGTGAGGATCAGGATATAGGCGAACACGAACACGGGAACCGAGAAGCCCAGCACCGAGAACGACATCACGGCGCGATCGAGCCACGTGCCCGCCTTGGCGGCGGCAACGACGCCCAGCGGCACCGCGACCAGGATCGCTACCACCAGCGTGCACAGCGTCAGCGAAAGCGTCGGCTCGACGCGCTGCCCGATCAGCTGCGTGACCGGAAGGTTGGTGAAGATCGACGTGCCGAGATCGCCGTGCACCAGCGCCCAGACCCAGCGCCCGAACTGCACCAGGAACGGCTCGTCGAGCCCGAGCCGGGCGTGGATGCGCCGGATGTCCTCGTCGGTCGCGATGTCGCCGGCGATGATCGCGGCGGGATCGCCCGGCGTAAGGTACAGCAGCGAGAACACGACGAACGCGACCACCGCCATGACGACGATGGTCGAGAACAGGCGCCGGACGATGTAGGCGATCATCCGCCGCCTGGCAGGCTGGACGTAAGCGCGGAAGCCGCTATTTCTTCTCGACGTTCCACATCAGCGTGATCGGCGCAATGATCACGCCGGACAGATTCGTGCGGTACGCGGTCGGCAGGATGAACTGCGCGGTCGGAACGTAGGGCACGAACTCGAACGCGCGCAGCTGCACCGCTTCCGCCGCCTTCTTCGAGCTGGCGGCATCCGTCGCCGCGAACCACGCATCGCGCAGCTCCTCGATCTTCGGGTCGTCCGGCCAGCCGAACCACGCTTTCTGGCCCGAGCCGCGGATCGCGAAGTTGACCGCCGGCGACGTGACGTCGGGGCCGACCAGCCAGGTGTGGAAGATCGACCAGCCGCCCTTTTCGATCGGCTCCTTCGACGTCCGGCGCGTGATCAGCGTGCCCCAGTCGCCTGCCTGCAACTCGACGTTGAGCCCGAGCTTGCGCAGCATCTCCGCGGTCAGCAGCGATTGCGAATGCACGATCGGCTGGTCGGTCGCGTCGATGATGACGATCTTCTCGCCCTTGTAGCCGGCTTCCTTGATCAGCTCCTTCGCCTTGTCGAAGTCGCGCTTGCCCTTCAGCGGCTGCGGCGCCGACTTCGCTCGACAGCGGAGTGCCGCAGGTGAAAAACGAATAGCAGGGATGGCCGTTCTTCAGGTTGCCCGCGATGCCGAGCACGTAGTCGTTCTGATCGAGGGCATAGAGGACCGCCTGGCGCATCTTCTGATTGTTGAACGGCGGATACATGAAGTTGAAGCGGAGCAGCCCCATCGAGCCCAGCGGATCGATGTTCTCGACCTTGACGTCCTTGTTCTTGGCCAGCACCGGAATCAGGTCGGGCGGCATCTGCTCCCACCAGTCGACTTCGCCGGCGTTGAGCGCCGCCGCGGCGGTGGCCGAGTCCGGGATGTAGATCCACTCGACGCGGTCGACCTTGACGACCTTGCCTCCGGCCGCCCACGACGGCGGCTCCTTGCGCGGCACGTAGTCGGTGTTCTTGACGTAGACCACCTTGCTGCCCGGCACCCACTCGGCCTTGACGAACTTGAACGGCCCGGAGCCGATCGGGTCGGTGATGTTGGTGGAGGCGTCGGTCTTGGCGATGCGCTCGGGCATGATGAACGGCACGTTCGACGAGGGCTTCGCCAGCGCTTCGAGCGCCAGCGGAAACGGCTTCTTCAGCTTGAGCGTGAAGGTCTTGTCGTTGACGGCGTTCCACGCTTCGGTCGATTCCGCCATCTTCTGGCCCAGCGCGTCGCGCTTCGCCCAGCGCTCGATCGACGCGATGCAATCGGCCGAGCGCACCGGCTGGCCGTCGTGGAACTTGAGCCCGTCGCGCAGCGTGAAGGTGTAGGTCAGTTGTCCTTGCTGAGCTCGTACTTGTCCACCATCTGCGGCTGGACCTGGAACTTGGCATCGGTGGCGAACAGCGTGTCGTAGACCATGTACCCGTGATTGCGGGTGATGTACGCGGTGGTCGTGATCGGATCGAGAATGCGCAGGTCCGCCTGCGGAATGAACTTGAGCACTTTCTGCCCTTGCGCCGTTGCCACCGGAGCACCCAGAACCGCAACCAACGCAACGGTGCCCATCACAGCGGCCATTGAACGAAGCAGTGCGGAGCATTTGTTCATCGCGAAGTCTCCCTGGACGAAAGCGGACGATATAGGTAGCGCGACCTACGGCCAGGAAGGATTATGCCTCGCCCGGGCCTGCGGATGCTCAACAGATTGAGCTTGTTTCCTCCCTACCGTTTCGCTTTACCGCATCATTCAGCCGGAAGTCTCGTATGCAATCGCAGCAGGAAGCGAACGCAAGCAAGCCCTTGCAGTGTAATGTCCAGCCCGGTGCCCGACCAGGTCCCGAACCCGGGACCTGCGGGCTAACAGCCTGTCGGAGAGTTATGGTTTATCATATAGTTAGTCTAAATTCTGCTCCGCATTAGGTCAATCATGTTCGCCGCAACCCTAATACCGGCGCGGTGCTTATCAAATTCGTGGAGCATCGCCAACGAACGGCTCGTGGTTTCCTCCCCGGAGAGCCCGTCTCCCGAGCCTTTGATGGATTTTTCTGACATGCGGCTACGAGACCCCGACTCGCGCACTGTCTGCTCGGAGCGCGACGTTTACAGCGAGCTGCTGCCGCTTGCGGATGCCCGCATTGCCGAGCTTGGGTGCGGTCGCGCCGAGCTCACGCGGGCGATCGCCGAAGAGTTCCCGACCGCGCAGATCATCGCGCTGGAGGTGGACGCCATCCAGCACGCGCGCAATCTCGCGATCACCGACCTGCCTAACGTCCGCTTCGTCGCCGGCGGCGCAGAAGCCCTGCCGCTCGAAGACGACAGTGTCGACCTGGTATTGATGTTCAAGTCGTTGCATCACGTACCGGGCCATCTTCTTGATACCGCGCTTGCGGAGGTGCGCCGCGTTCTCGTGCCGGGCGGCCTGGCGTACATCTCGGAGCCCGTTTTCGCCGGCGAGTACAACGAAATCATGCGCATCTTTCACGACGAAGAGCGCGTGCGCGCAGCGGCTTTCTCCGCGATCGCCCGCAGCGTGGAAAGCGGTGCGCTGGAATTCGTCACCGAGCGTTTTTTCAACACTCCGCTTCGCTTCGATGACTTCGCCCATTTCGAGGAGCGCGTCCTGGGCGTGACCCATACGCAGCATCGGCTGTCGGAGTCACAATTGAGCGCAGTGCGCGAGCGCTTCATGCGCCATGTCACGCCGCAGGGCGTCAAATTCCTCCAGCCCATGCGCGTCGATCTGCTGCGTAAACCGGCGTGAGTCGCGCTCGCGACCCCCGCCTCCTGGGCGAGATGGTTGCGCCGGGCGCACCGCTGTGGAACACTTCATCGGTTAAGGCAGCTTCGATGCAGCAGGAGAAACTCCGGACACGCGATGAGCCGGCGACGGTAGTTCGCGAGCTCGTCCTGCGCGCGCGCGCCGCGCAACGCATTGCCGATGACTGGTCGCAGGAGCGCATCGACGAGGTTGTAACGGCCGCCGGCTGGGCGATCGTCGAGCCGGCCCGCAATCGCGCGCTCGCGGAGATCGCGGTGCGCGACACCGGCCTGGGCAACGTGGCGGACAAGATCGCGAAGAACCGGCGCAAGACGATGGGCCTGCTGCGCGACCTGCAGCACGCGCGGTCGGTCGGCGTGATCGCGGAGGATCGCGAGCGCGGAATCGTCGAGATCGCGCGCCCGGTCGGCGTCGTCGCCGCAATCACGCCTTCCACCAACCCCGGCGCGACGCCGGCGAACAACATCATCAACGCGCTCAAGGGCCGCAACGCGATCGTGTTGGCGCCATCGCCCAAGGGCTATTCGACGCTTGCGCTGCTGCTCGACTACGTCCATGCCGAGCTCGACCGCGTGGGCGCCCCGCGCGATCTGGTGCAGGCGCTGCCGGCGCCGATAAGGCGCGAGCAGACTTTCGAGCTGATGCGCCAGGCCGATCTCGTCGTCGCGACGGGCTCGCAGACCAACGTCAAGGCGGCGTACTCGAGCGGGACGCCGGCGCTGGGTGTCGGCGCCGGCAACGTCAGCGTGATTGTCGACGAGACGGCCGATGTCAAAGCCGCCGCCGAACTGATCGCGCGCTCGAAGACTTTCGACAACGCGACCAGCTGCTCGTCGGAGAACGCCGTGATCGCGGTGGAAGCGGTCTACGGCCGGCTCGTGGAGGCGCTCATAGCGCAAGGCGGCGTGCTGCTGTCCGCCGATGAAACGCGCGCGCTCGAGCGCACGATGTTCGCCGGCGGCAAGCTCTCGTCCGCGTTCATCGCCCAGTCCGCCCCGGCGATTGCCTCGCTGGCGGGCTTCGCGCGGCCCGCGCTTGAGCAGGCGCGCTTCCTGATGGTGGCGCAGACCGGCGTGGGGCCCGAGCATCCGTTCTCGGGCGAGAAGCTCGCACCGGTCCTCGCGCTGTACCGGGTGCCCGATTTCGCCGCCGCGGCCGCGCTCGCGCGGCGGCTGCTGGACTATCAGGGCGCCGGTCACTCGGTCGGCCTGCATTCGCGCGACGAGAACCGCGCGCTCGAGCTCGGGCTCACGCTGCCCGTATGCCGTGTCATCGTCAACCAGGCGCACTGCTTCGCAACCGGAGGCAGCTTCGACAACGCGCTGCCATTCTCGCTGTCGATGGGTTGCGGTACCTGGGGTGGCAATAGCCTCTCGGACAACCTGAACTACCGGCACTTCCTCAACATCACGAGCGTCGTGCGTCCGCTTCCCTCCGGGTCCGTGCACGAGCCGACCGAAGACGAGCTGTTTGGCGCATGGCGGCGCAAGTTCGGGACGTGAGTCCGGGCGCTGTGCGCTTTCAGACATTCCGGCAGGTCGTCGAGCAGCACGCGGACAAGCAGCCGCACGCGACTTTCCTGCTGGCCCCGGAGCCCGACGCCTCACTCACTTTTGCGGACCTGCACCGCACGACGCGCCGCTTCGGCGCGCTCCTGCGCGCCTTGCGGGTGCCCGAGCAGGGTATTGTCGCGTTCATGCTGCCCAACGGGCTCGCGGCGGCCACGATCTTCATCGGGTCGATGACGGCCGGCCGTATCGTATCGCCCATCAACCTGCTCGCTCAGGATGCCGTGCTCGAGTACACGCTCGCGCACGCGGCGCCGCATGCGATCTTCGTGGCGCCCGAGTTCTTCGACCGGCTGTCCGCGCTCGTCGCGCGCATCGGACTCAAGGCGGCGATCCTATCGACCGACCCCGACCGCCTCGTCCTGCCGGACGACGAGGCCGATGCCGTTGACTCGCTCGAAGGACAAAGTCCCGCGATGCTGATGTACACCTCCGGCACCACGGGCAAGCCCAAAGGCGTTCTGCTCTCGCACGCGAACATGCTGCATGCCGGTCGCACGGTGACCGCCGCGCATCTGCTGACCCCGGACGATCGCGTTCTTTCGTCGCTTCCGCTCTACCACATCAACGGTCAGTGCATCGGTGTCGTCACCCCGCTGGTATCGGGGGGCAGCATCGTGCTTCCGCACCGTTTCAGCGTATCCCGATGGTGGCCTCTGGTCGAACGCTACCGCCCGACCTGGCTCAATGTCGTGCCGACGATCATCGCGTATCTTCTGAACGCGGCGGCGCCGACGCCTGCGCAGACGGAGGCGCTCCGTGGCGTGCGCTTCGCGCGCTCGGCCTCCGCCCCGCTGCCGCCGGAGCAGCATCGCGCGTTCGAGGAACGCTTCGGGGTGCCGGTGATCGAGGCGATGGGGCTCACCGAGTGCGCGTCGGTGGCGTTCTGCAATTCGCTCGATCCCACAGAGCGAACGATCGGCTCGCCGGGCCGGCCGATCGGCATGGAAGCGCGTGTCGTTGCCCCGGACGGACGAGTGCTTGCAGCCGGCGAGCGCGGCGAGATCCAGCTGCGCGGCGACAACGTGATGATCGGTTACTACAGGCCGCCGGACGCGACCGCGCAAGCCGTGGATCGCGACGGATGGCTTTCGACCGGCGACCTGGGCTACCGCGACGGCGAAGGCCGCTACTTCATCACCGGGCGCCTGAAGGAGCTGATCATCAAGGGCGGCGAGAACATCGCCCCGCGCGAGATCGATGAGGCATTGCTGGCACACCCGTCCGTGCTCGAGGGCGCGGCGGTCGGCGTTGCCGACGCGATGTACGGCCAGGAGATCCTCGCCTGCGTCGTTCTCAAGCCCGGCTGTACGTGCAGCGAGGCAGCGTTGCGCGAGCACTGTGAGCGCCTCCTCGGCCGCTACAAGGCGCCGCGTTTCGTGCGCTTCGTCGCCGAGTTGCCCAAAGGACCGTCAGGCAAGGTGCAGCGCCTGCAGCTTGCCGACCTGGCCCCCTCAGCGCCGCGCACCTGAGACGTCGCCGGTTGCTGCTGGTCGCGCTTCTGGCGCAAGTGGCGCAGCAGCGGGTAGCCCAGTGCGATGACGACGAACACCATCACGACACCGCTGATCGGCCGCCTGAAGAAGACCGTCCAGTCGTTCTGATAGCTGATCATGCTCGTCATGAACGCGCTCTCCGCCTGCTCGCCGAGGATGCAGCCCAGCACCATCGGTGCGATGGGAAAGCGGAAGCGTTCGAACACGTAGCCGACGATACCGAAGGTCACGATCATCCAGAGATCGGTGATGTTGTTGCGCGCAGAGAACGCGCCGATGAAACAGAACATCACGACGAATGCCGAAGTAACCGCCTCCGGAAGGTAGAGTACCTTGATCAGGCTCTTGATCGCGAAATAGCCCATCAGGCACATGCCGATCACGCCGACGAACAGCGAGGCGAAGATCGCGTAGACCAGGCCCGGGTCCTTGACGAAAACCTGCGGACCCGGCTGGACGCCGTGCAGCAGAAACGCGCCGAGGATCACAGCGGTCGCGCCGCTGCCCGGAATGCCCAGCGTGATCAGCGGCACCATGTGACCGGCGACCGTTGCCGTGGAGGCGGTCTGCGGCGCGACGATTCCTTCGGCGATGCCCGTGCCGAGGAGGTCGCGCCGCTTGCCGTACTGCGCCTCGGTGCCATACGACACGAACGATGCGATCGTCGCGCCGGCGCCCGGGATGATGCCGAGAATGATTCCCAGAATCGAGCTTCGCGCGAGCGTCGCCCTGACCGCCCAGGCTTCCCGGATCGAAGGGAAGCGGGTCGCCACGCGCCCGCCGGCTTGCACCGGCGGCGTCTGGAACCCCTGCTCCAGCCGCACGAGCACTTCGCCGACGCCGTACGCGCCCACCATCACCGTCAGGTATTCGATGCCGTCGGCGAGCATCGGCACCCCGAACGTGAAGCGCTCGGCGCCATAGATCGAGTCGACGCCGACGCACGCGATCATCAGTCCGAGGAACAGGCTGATGAAGCCGTTTACCAGCGACGCGCCGCTCAGCGCGACCACGCTGGTCAGACCGAACAGAATGATCGCGAAATACTCGGGCGAGTCGAACTTCAGCGCGAACGTGGCGAATGGATGCGCCATCGCAACAGCCGCGAGCGTCGAGAGGATTCCGCCGAAAAACGCCGCGAACAGCGTCCACCCGAGGGCCTTCGCGGGCTCGCCCTTGTGCGCCATCGCGTACCCGTCCCAAAGCAGCGGCACGTCGAGCGGTTCGCCCGGAATGCGAAACAAGATGGCCGTGAAC
This sequence comes from uncultured beta proteobacterium, assembly GCA_963828595.1. Taxonomy (GTDB): domain Bacteria; phylum Pseudomonadota; class Gammaproteobacteria; order Burkholderiales; family Casimicrobiaceae; genus PALSA-1003. The sequence goes on along the minus strand of CAWHEN010000010.1, from coordinate 50,922 downwards.
GCACCGCCATACGTTCCGGAGATATACATCGCGGTGAGCAGGATGATCGATGGCGTGATCGCCATGCCGTAGGTGAACGGCAACGCCAGCACGACGCCCATCACGAGCGTGAGCCCCGGCAGCACCGCGACGATCATGCCGACCACCAGACCGACGACCAGCGCGATCAGGTTGGTCGGCTGGAATACGGTATGGAACGCCGCGAGGAACGAAAGCGCGACGTCGAGCACGTGGCCCTACCGGATACCCATCAGTCGCATCAGCAGGAAAGTGACCTGCGAGAACGGTTCCTGCCCGAGCGGCAGGGAAACGTAGACGACCTTCATGAACACGAACATGAAAAGGAGGCTGCCGACGAGGCTCGCCGCGAGCACCACCAGCGGCCGCCGGTAGCGGCCGATCCATGCGAACGCAGCAAGGTAGGCGAACGTGCAGAGGAAGAAGCCGAGCCGCTCGATCAGCACCACGTACGCCACGGTGAGGACGATCCCGCCGACGATCAGGTGCGGATACCTGGCCTCGGGCGCGGCCTCGACAATCTCGCCTGCCGGCGCCTCCTCGATGATGCTTTCGAGCACGCCCGGCACCTGCTCGCCCGTCTCGTCGAAGAAGAGGATCTTCACGATCTGGAATACGCAGGTGAGCATCGCCAGCGCCAGGATCGCCTTCGGCCAGATGTCCGGACCGATGCGCCCGCCCGGTGCGATGAAAGTGATCTGTTTCGCGAAGACGAACAGAACGATGGTCGCCGCGAAGACGATCACGTACGGGACCGTGCGCCGCAGTCGAGTCAGCATCGCATGCGGGGTATAGGGATTACAAAAGTCATTTCTTCGCCGCGGTCTCCGCGGCGAACCGCTTCATCTGCGCGAGATCTTCCTCCATGATCTTCGCCGCGTCCGCCGCGGCGAAGTAGCTGTCGTCGGTTGCGTATTGTTCCTGCAGGTACGTCTTGTACTCCGGGCTCGCCGCGACCTTCGCGAGCGCGTCGGAAATGACCTTCACTTTCGCGGGATCCGTACCCGCCTTCATGATCACCGCTCGCCGCTGCGGCAGCGTGATGTCGAAGCCGAGCTCCTTCGATGCGGGCACGTCCGGGAATACACTGAAGCGCTTCTCGGCAAAAATGATCACCGGCTGGATCTGCTTGCTGTCGAGAAAGCTGCGCACGTCTCCGAGTTGCTCGTACAGGAGGTCGGCGTGTCCACCGAGAACGGCGGTATAGCGCTCGCCGGGATTGGCGAACGGGACCGCGATCAATTTAAGCCCGCGCGCGACGAAATAATTGACGGTGATGTCGTCGGGGCTTCCGAAACCGGTTACGGCCACCTTCAGCGGCCGCGTCTTTGCCTCGCGCTCGACATCGGCCCACGTCTTCAGATTGCCGTTCGTTGCAGTCATGAACGCCGACGGCTGCTTGATCATCAGCGCGACCGGGATGATGTCCTTGAGCGACCAGCGCGTCGCCGGATTCGTCGCGAGGAGTGCATACGTGTCCCACGTCATCACCGAGATCGAATAGCCGTCCGGCTGCGCGGCGAGCAGCTTGGCCATGCCGGTATTGCCCGTAGCGCCCGGAACGTTGACCACCGGGAACGACACTTTGAGATCATCCTCCATCATCTTGCCGGACTTGCGAGCGACCTGGTCGGCGCCGCCACCGGGACCCCACGGAACGATGAACTCGATCGGGCGCGACGGATATTTCTCCTGCGCTGTTGCGACGCACGCCATGAACGCGACAACGCAAGCGAGAAGCACGCGCATCGCACGCTGTGACAATCTGGCAAGTCTCATTCTCTCCTCCTTCGTGTATGTATCTCGTTCGTTGCCCGCCCTCTGCTGCGAAATGCCCGGTCTCACACGTCCAGCAGCAGCTTCCCCTTCGTGTGGCGCGCCTCGAGCCAGCGATGCGCGTCGGCCACGTTGGCGAGCGGCAGCTCCTGGTCGATCGTCACGGCGAGCGTGCCGGCCGCGTACGCAGCAAACAGGTCGGCCGCACGTCCACGCAACTCGGCCGCCGACGCAATATAGTCCGCAAGGTGCGGGCGCGTAAAGTATACCGACCCCGCTTCGGCCAGCTCGAGCGGCTCGATCGACGCGACCAGTCCCGACGCGCCGCCGTAGTTTACGCACAGGCCGCGCCGCGCGAGGCTGCGGATGCTGAGCGCGATCGTGTCGCGGCCGACCGCGTCGTAGACGACATCGACGCCGCGGCCGTCGGTGAGTCGCTTCACCTCGTCGCGGAAATCCACGTCCCGATAGAGAACCACGTGGTCGGCGCCGCGTTCGCGGGCGACCGCCGCCTTTTCCTCGCTGCCCACGGTCGCGATCACCGTCGCGCCGCGCAGCTTCGCGAGCTGGATCAGCAGCTGACCGACGCCCCCCGCGCCGGCGTGGATGAGGCAGGTCTTCCCCGGGCCGAGCGAATACGCTGAATGCGACAGGTAATGCGCGGTCAACCCCTGCAGCATCAGCGCGGTCGCGATCGTCATCGGCACGTGGGCCGGAATCGGGACCAGCCGCGCGGCCGGCACCGAGGCGAACTGGGCATAGCTGCCCCGCACGATGCAGTACGCGACGCGATCGCCGACCGAGAAATCGGTCACGCCCTCACCCAGCGCGGCCACGACGCCGCCGCCTTCCATGCCGAGCGTCATCGGCAGCGGCGTCTGATAGGTGTGCGAGCGCGCGTACTGGCCGCTGCGCATGTAGATGTCGATGAAGTTGACGCCTGCACATTCGAGCTCGACCAGCGCCTCGCCCGGGCGCGGCGCCGGCGTGTGCGACGTCGCTCAATTCGAGCACGTCCGGACCGCCGAAGCGGGCGATCGTCACCGCCTTCACTGGTTCGTCTCCCGCACGGCAATCGCGGCGCCCGTGCGCGCGAAACCGGCGGAGTCGACGCGGTATGGCGCGATGCGCCCATGATCGAGGCGCGGCGCGAACCCGGGCCTGAGCACGATCGCCCCGGCCTCGAATTCGAGCGGCGTGGTGAGAAGTCCGCTGCGCGCCTTGAGGAAGCCGTTCATCTCGCCCGCGTTGTCGATCGCGCGCGCGGCGACGCACGCTTCCATCCAGCAGCCGAGGTCGCACGCGACGCCGTTGCCGAGCACCGCGCGCATGCCGAGCGCGTTGATACGCGCGATCGCCGCGGCGAGCCGCTCGAGCGTGCCGAGCTTCATCAGCTTGACCTTGATGTAGCGCGCGGCGCCAAGCTCCGCCGCGCGGTCGATGTCGTCGAGCCCGTAGATCGACTCGTCGAGCATCATCGGCACCGACGCGGCGCGCGCGACGGCGAGGTGCGCGTCCCAGTCGCCGGCCGCGCACGGCTGCTCGAAGAGCTCGATGTCGGCGGGATCGAGCGCTTGCACGAACGCGACGCCTTCGTCGGCGGTATAGCCCTGGTTCGCGTCGACCCGGATGCGAGCCCGACCGGCGACGACGCGCTGCACGGCGCGCACGCGCTGCGCGTCGCGCACGGCGTCGAAGCCCACTTTGACCTTGATCGTGCGGAATCCCGCGGCGAGAAGCTGCTCGAATTCGGCGGCGATCGCCTCCTCGTGCTCCGCATTGAGCAGCCCCAGCAACGGGACGCGCATCGTCTCGCGCACGTCGAGCGCGGCACTGCCGGCGAGCATTTCGAGCGCCGAGCCGAACGCCGTCGCCGTGAACGGGTATCGAGCGCCCAGCGTGGCGATGGTATCGAACGCGAAACCGGCGTCCATGGTCGCAAGTTGCGACGCGAAGTCGCGCGCGACGCGCCAGCTGTCGTCGATCGTCTCGTCGGTATACCCGGTCAGCACCGTGGCTTCGCCCAGGCCCACGCGTCCATCGCGATCGGTGATCTCGACGACGATGGTGTCGAAATGGTCGACCGGGCCGAACGCAAGCCGGTAGGGCGTGACCAGCGGGATGCGGAGCCGGTGAACGTCGATGCGGTCGAACAGCGCGATGTCGCTCATCGCATCCACCGGTCCGGCAGCAGCTTTTCGACCGGCTCCGACATTTCGTAGACGCTTTGCACGGCGAGATCCGGCCCGAACGCGATCCGGTCGCGTTCCGCGCGCTTGCGCAGCCGCTCCTCGTGCAACTCGAGAATGTCGCGCGGAAACGGCATCAGCCCGGGATCGAGAATGCGCAGGCATCCATCGACGTCGCGCGCCGGCAGCACGCGGCTTTTGCAATGCCGGTTCGGCGACCACGGCACGTCCATGACGCCCGCCTCGAAGGCGCGCACGGAGCCGACCGCGGCGTCGCCGTCGCCCATCTCGAGCACCTTGTCGACGATCGCGCGCACTTCACGGCCGATCAGCGTCCTTTCCTGCTCGTACGCCGGCAGCCCGTCGAGCCGGATATCGCGCGCGAGATAGATCGCCATCCGGGTCATCCGCAGGCCTTCCGCGTTGGCCTGCGGCGTCGGAATGCCGAACGCCTCGTGGGTCGACTTGGTCGTGACGCTCGCGGCGCCGCTCACCGCCGCGAGCGTGCCGCCGTAGCAGAGCAGCGCCGCCGCCTGCGCCTCGTCCTGCGGCCACGCGCTCATCCAGTGCAGCAGCGTCACCGAGGTGAAGACGTCGGCAATAGCCTTTTCGCGCGAGGTACTCCTGGCACAGCTCGCGACAGGCGGCGACCGCGGCGGCGTCCTGCACGAGGTGCATCGTCTCGCCCATCTCGAGGCCGTAGTTCTTCACGCCCTGCGCGGCCGCGAGCAGGCAATCGAGCACGCAGGTCGCGATCGCGATGCACGGCGGAATGTTGGTGCCGGTGAGAAAGCCCGGCTGGCGCCGGTGCAGCTCGACGCCGTGTTCGGCGTACATCGCGGCGAGACGATCGAGGTACTGGTAGTTGCGGACGCCGTCCTCGATCGACAGCTCCTTGATGTACGAGGTCGTGTACGCGATGCCGGAGCCGAGGTAACCCGAGTACCCGCCGGCGAAAGCGATTTCGCTGGTGAGCTTCGGCATCGTCGTGCCGGTCAGCATGATCGCCGGCTTGTCGATCGCCGCGATCAGCTCGCGCGCGCGCGCCACACCGTAGTTGACCATCGGGTAGCCGTTGAGCATCGAGCGCCCCAGGCGCTCGGATTCCTCGATGCCTTTTTGCGCGAGGTCCCATTGCTCGTTGCGCGTGTAGCTGTCGGTCGTCGTCGGCACGATGTCGGCGTGGCCGTCGCGATCGAGCGTCACCATCAACTCGCGCTGCATCTCGAATGTGCCGAAGCCGCCGCGCGGCTGCGTGAGGCAGCGCCTCTCGGCGACCGCGCGGCGCATGACGCGGCCGAGCTGCTTGTGCTCGGGGAGCGCCCGCTGCAACGCGACGGCCTCGTCGAAGTCGACGCCATTGCCGGTAGACCAGCGCGCGAGGTTCTCGCGCCGCATCTCCGCGAACACGTCGTCCGGGATCCGCTCCTCGGACAGCGGGCGGCGCGTCGCTTCAGGCGATGACGGCGCGTTCAACCGAGGGACTCCTTTCCATGGCATCGAGGTTTGCGAGCGCGAGCTCGAGCGCCGCCTGCGGCTCGACGGTCCCGAGCAAGCCGCAGGCATACAGCAAATAGTGCCGGTCGAGCAAGAGCTTCGGCGCTTTCGGCCGCAGCGAACGGGGCATGGCGGGGTCGGCGAGCGCCGTCTCCAGCACCGAGCGGGGATCCGGACTGTGGACCAGCGCACCGCCGGTGCCGATCACCGCGCTGACCTCGGACAGGTCCTTCCCGTGCTGCACGGCAACCGGACCGGTCACCGTGTAGACGGTGTCCACCGTGCCGCAATGCCGCATCACCGCATGTTTGACGGCGGCACAGACCAGCGCCTGGTCGAGGGCGATCTCGTCGGCCGTCCGCGGAAGGCGGTCGAAATCGTCCGAGATCTCGGTAACCAGCGCGTTGACGCGCCGCGGCGTCGAGCCCCGCTTCCGCGGCGATCGCATCGACGCCGACGAGCTCGACGATGTTCGCCGCGTTGTGACGCATCCCGAGGTCGCCTTCGACGGTGCGCTTCACGCGCGGCTCGGGCAAGCCCTGCACGATCACGCCGGGAGCGGAAGGCTCTCCGCTCGCCACCGAATGCACGTCGGTCGTGGCGCCGCCCGGATCGACGACGAGCAACGGACCGAGGCCGGAGATCCCGTCGCAGCCGTCGGCGAGCATCCGCGCGCCTTCGAGCACCGCCGCCGGCGTGGGCATCAGCACGCGATCGAATTCCGCGTGCGCGCGGTCGATCCCTTTGGCGTGCACGATGCGGTCGATGAATACCTGGCGGATCGCCGCGCGCGCGGGCTCGATGTGGAGCACGTTGAACTCCGGCATCACGTTCTCGGTCGCCAGCACTTCCCTGCCGGCGAGCGCCGCCCGCGCGTCGTCGGCCGCGTTGCGGTTGCCGGCGAGCACGACAGTGCACGCCAGCGCGCTGCGGCCGAGCACTTCGGCGTTGTGCAGAATGACGTCGCTGTTGCCGCCGTCCGTGCCGCCGGCAAGCAGCAGGATGTCGGGTGCGAGCGCGACGATGCGCTCGACGTCGCTTTCGGTGAGCCGGTACGCGAACGCGCCGACGAGCTTCGCGCCGGCGCCGAGCGCCGCGCGGCGCGCCGCCTCGGCGGTGAGCTCGCGCACGAGCCCGACGGTCACCATGCGCAACCCCCCCGCCGCGCTGCTCGAGGCGAGCCGGTACTTGAAGCGCGGCAAGCCGCCGAGGCGCCGTTCGAGGTCGGCGAGGCTCGCCTTCATGCCGATCATGATGTCGGTCGTGACGGTCGACGGGCCCTGGCCCGAGCCGAGGATGCGCCGCCGATCGAGGTCGATCGCGCGCAGCTTCGTGTACGTGCTGCCGAAGTCGATCAACAGCGCGGCTGTCGTCATCGCCTCACCCGTCCGCGTTGCGCGCTTGCGACTGCGCGAGGTCCTCGGCGAGCCACGCGAGAACCGTTTCGATGCGCGTTCCCGGCGACGCCGCGCGGTCGAATCCCATGTCGAGAAACCGTTTCTCGACCTCGGGCCACGCCTGCTTGCCGACGACGAGATTGCCGCCGACGTAGAGGAGGATGGCCGTCGAGCCCTGCTTCGATGCACAGGTCGCGGAACCCGCGGCAATCGAGCTCGCCCTGGCCGTAGAGCGACGACACGAGAATCGCGTCGGCGTTTGTCTCGATGGCCGCCTTGATGAATTCGGTCGCCGGCGTGAGCGCGCCCAGCGCGACGACCTTGTACCCCGCCTGCTCGAGCGCCATCGACAGGATGCGGTTGCCGACGATGTGCGTATCGGAGCCGATCACGCCGGTGACGACGACCGGCGTTTTCGCAGTGTCCACGCCGTCGGAACGCGCGATAGCCGGAGCGGACGCGCCGTGTGGCATCGGTTAATTCGCCGTTGTCGGATGCCGCGGTGAAGTCCGGAGGCCGCCTGCCGTTGACGAAGCGGATCTGCTGCATCCGCCTACGCGGAACGGAGCAGAAGCCTTTTGCTGGTCGAATTTGCCTTCGCTGGTCAATTTCATGCTGATTCGGATCTTTGAAAACAGCTTGAGCGTGTGAGCGGAGGGACCCACGATAGCCCAATCTTGGCCCATCGAATAGAGCGAGGCGGCCATTGAAGAGGCAGGCTCCGATGTTTTTGCTAGGATTGTCGGGCCCAGCGCGGCAAGCATGACCCTTTAGCCCAGGAAATTTATGGCTCCCGCACGGCATCGAGTCGAACCAAGCGGGACCAAGCTGAATCCAAGTCTTGGCCGATCGATACGCATGAACTTTCCAGAGCCGCCACCCGCTGCATTGAACGAAGAGTGCCTGACAGCCCCATCGCGTCGGCTGCCCGCGCCTTACCCGCAGGTGCTTGGCTGGACGAGTTCGAGGTTGGGGAAGTCATCGGCGAGGGCAGCGCCGTGATCGTCTACGCGGCCACGGACCGCGCTCGCGCGGCCCCGGTGGCGATCGCGGAGTACATGCCGGCGAGACTTGCGCAGCGTAATCATGAAGCGACAGGTCACGCCACGGACCTCCGCGCAGGCCGATGCCTTTGCAAAAGGGCTGAAGGCCTTCATCAATGAAACCCGAACGCTGGCCCGATGCGCCCATCCGTCGCTGGTGCGCATCGCGCGCCTATGGGAAGCCAATGGAACCGCCTACCGCGTCATGCCGCGCTACCTGGGCAGGCGGCTCCTCGAGGTGCGCGGGAGCATGAACGAACCACCCGACGAGGAGGCAGTGCGCGCGCTGCTCGACGCGCTGCTAGGCGCGCTGGAGGCGTTTCACCACGCAGGGGGAGGTCACGGCAAGGTCACGCCGTCGAATATTTTGCTGCTGGCCGACAACCGACCGCTGCTGCTGGGCCCCGCCGCGGCGGGCCGGGCATCGCCGGCGACCGGATCGACGCGCTGATGACCAGCGCGGAACCCTGCTTCGCGCCGATCGAGCAGATGGTCGAATCGGCCGACATTCCGCTCCGTCCCTCGGTCGACCTCTACGCGTTGGCCGGCGTCGCGCGCTACTGGATGAGCGGGCAGTTGCCCGCGCCGGCCTTCGGCGCGCCCCGCACCCCACGGCGCGAAAGACTCGCAGACACCGTGCAACGGCTGCGCCTGACCTGGCCGCGGCTGCACTACAGCGCATCGCTGCTGGACGCGCTCGACAGCGCTTTGTCCATCTATCCCGCCGAGCGGCCCCAAAGCGTCGCGCAGATGCGCGCACGCTTGGGGTCGCGCCGTCCGGCCGCAGGTGGCCCGCCAGCGCGGCACGGACCCCCGCCCCTGTGCTGATCGATGCTGTGCCATCGTCGCCGGCCCCGAGGCCCCGCAGCCCGCGGAGCCGCCCCCTGTGGCGCAAGATTTCGATACCCTGGTGGCGCTCTCGCCCGATCCCGACCCTCTGGCAACTCCGGCATCGCTCGCATCGATCTTGATCCATCGTTGCGGTCGGCTTCGCACGCCAAGCGCCCAAGCCTGGACGCATCGCGAGGTGGAGCGGTGCGGTGCTGGTGCTGGTGGCGCTGCTGCTTATCGGCATGGATGAGTTTCATCAGGAACGCCAGTTCGGGCGCGTGCTCGATGTCCTTGGCATCAGCCGCGGCACGGGTGCCGGGGACAGCGCCGCGGAGTCCGCGTCCCCCGTGGCCCTGCAGCGCCGGTGACACCGCCGATTGCTGCGGACGCCGGAGGCGCGAAGCCCATGCCGGCGGAGCCAACCGCCGCGGACTCGAGCGCCACCGCGCCCGCTTCTCCTGCCAGCGCCCCGATTGCCGCGAACGCCGGGGCTGCGAATTCGACGCCGATAGAGACCACCGCCGCGGAGTCGTCGAGCGCCACGGCGCCCGCATCTCCTGCCAGCGCCCCGATTGCCGCGGACGCCGGGTACGAAACCGACGCCGAAGGAGCCAACCGCCGCGGACTCACCGCCGGCGCCACCGCGCCTGCGTCCTCTGCCAGCCCCAACCGCGCGACGCTGGCGGCCGCAGCTATCGCCGCGACGGCCGAACCGGCTGCAGTCGCGCAGCCGCCTGCCCTTGCCCCGCCCCCAACGCGCGTGGCACAGCGACATGCCTCGCGCGCCCCGGCCAGTCCGCGCGAGGCCTGCGGTCCGCGCACGCAATTCTCGCTGTACCGCTGCATGCAAATGCAGTGCAGCCAGCGCCGGTGGGCATCGCATGCCCAATGCGAGCGCCTGCGTACCACCGATAGCGTCGACTGACGTCAGCCGGTGGACCAAAGCCGGAACAATCGGGGCGATCCACCTCATGTACATGCAGGCCAGCCACGCGGCTCCTCGCGGCTGGCGACAAGCACCGAACGAATGCGATTCGCCATCGATCTCGTAGCGAATAATTAGTTGACCACAGAAATGGATGTGGTCAGAATTGTCGATCGATCCGAGTTGCCGTCGCGCCTCTGAACGATCGATACTGATGTGGAAAGCCCGACCGTGACCCAGATCACCTGATTTCGAACTTCCCCCCGCTGCGACTGGTGCTCTCCATCCCGGGCGAAGCCAGCTTGCACTATGACCTCGCCTTGATGTATGCGCAGGGCAAGGGCGTGCCGCAGGACGCGGCCGAAGCGATGTTGTGGTATCGCAAGGCTGCCGATAGGATTATGCCCCCGCCCAGTACGCGCTCGCCCGCATGTACAGCGCCGGCCAGGGCGTGCCGAAGGACGCTGACGAAGCGCTTTCGTGGTATCGCAAGGCCGCCCACCAGGGTTATCAGACCGCGCCCAGTACGCGCTCGCCAAAATGTACAGCGTTGGCGAGGGCATGCCTCAGGACCATGCCGAAGCCGCGAAGTGGTATCGCAAAGCCGCGCTGCTGGGTTACGCGCACGCGCAGAATGACCTCGGTGTGATTACGAAAGCGGTCAGGGCTTACCACCGGATTATGGCGAGGCCGTCACCTGGTATCGCAAGGCCGCGGATCAGGACCATGCTCGAGCCCAGAACGACCTTGGTTTCATGTACGAAGCGGGCGCGGGCTGCCACAGGACGACGTCGAGGCGGTCAGGTGGTATCGCCGGGCCGCTGACCAGGGGATTCCCCGCGCCCAGCACAATCTCGGCGTCATGTACGAGCGCGGTCGCGGTGTGGCTCAAAACTACGCCGAGGCCCTCAGTGGTTCCGCAAAGCGGCCGATCGTGGCTTCGCACTCGCCCAGAACAGTCTCGCCTACCTGTACGAGCGCGGACGCGGAACGCCGCAGGACCATGCGGAGGCAGCGAAGTGGTATCGCAAGGCCGCCGAGCAAGGCTACGCTCACGCCCAGAACAACCTTGGGGTCTTGTACGAAAGTGGCCAGGGCGCTGAGCAGGACTACGCCGAGGCACGCGAGTGGTTTCGCAAGGCGGCCGAGCAGGGATTCGCCGTTGCCCAATACAACCTCGGCGTCATGTGCGAGATCGGTCAGGGTGCGCCCAGGGACTATTTGGAGGCCCTCAAGTGGTTCCGCGCCGCGGCCGATCAAAACAATGCGAGCGCCCAGTTCAGTCTGGGAGCCGCGTACGAAAACGGCTATGGCGTGAAACAAGACTACGCCGAGGCGGTGCAGTGGTATCGCAAGGCGGCCGATCAGGGGGACGCCGCCGCTCAGCTCAATCTCGGCATCATGTACTACTATGGCCGAGGCGTTCCGCAGAACTATGTCGAAGGCCATCGGTGGCTCAACCTCGCCGCCTCCCGGTTTCTGCCTTCCGAAGCCGAGAAGCGCAGCCATGCCAGCAAGAACCGCGACATCGTGGCCAAAAAGATGACGCTGTCCCAGATCGCCGAGGCGCAGAGGCTCGCCCGCGAATGGACGCCGACGTAGTCGGCGCAACGACGAGACCCGCTCCGATTCGCAAGCGATAACGTGCTGGCGGGGTTGCGCGAGCGAAGACGCCGCCGATCTGTTACGGTTGCAAGTCCTGCACCGCGTTGCCGGACTTCCGCTCGACGGGCAACGACACGTGCTCGTGCGCGATCAGCCATTTACCGCCGATCTTGCGCAAACCAAGGGTCCAGCGTTGCCAGCGATCGATTACCTGCCCACTCTTCATGGTTCCGCTTGTCCGGATCAGACTGTGGCTGAATGCCACATCAGCACCCACGGCAATGCTCAAGTGACGAGTCTCAAACGCGATTGGACCTCGATACGAGTCGAACCACTCCCGAACAGCTTTGCCGTAGGTCTTACTGCCTACGCGTTGAAGTGGTGGCGGAATGTCGAACACCACGATTTCCGGTGAATAGAGCGACATGAACCTGTCACTGTCCTTGACCCGAAGCAGGTTTCTGAATTCGTCCAGCAGTAACCGGATCTGAGCTTCGTCGGACGTTTGGCTCTGTTCGACCATCACAGTATCAAGTCTGCGGCGTCGCTTCCCATTTGGGCTTCATTTCCCTGCCCCATTTCTTCGGATCGTCCTCGTGCATCTTTTCCATCTGCTTCGCCACATCCGGATGTTTTTCCATGACGTGCTTTGTCATAACCTTGACCATTTCCTCCCATGATGCAGCGGAAAGCTTCTGGTCACACTTTCCGCCAAGTTCCTTGCATGTCATCGTTCTCATAGACCTTCCTCTGTCGGAAATACCGAGAATCCCTAAGCCCACGGGCCCCGTCCCTGCCATCAAAATCTACGTCGATCCCGCAATATCGTCCATCGGCACGGGTCCGAATTTGACGTAGGACTGCACGGTGACGGAACCTATTCGAGAGCGGACGGTCGCTACGGTTTAGGGACCAAAGTCAGTGCGTATCTTTGTCAGCGGGGCCACCGGTGTCATCGGCCGGCGGGTCGTTCCCTTGCTGCTGGCTCAGGGACACTCCGTTACCGCCATGGCACATAACGAGCCTTCTCCATCGGAGAAGGTCGGTGCCACATTCGTGCAGGTCGACCTCTTCGATGTCGACCAACTCAAGCAGGCGGTGTCGGGCCACGACGCGGTCATCAATCTCGCGACGCACATGCCCTCCCCAACGTGGAAGATGTTGTTTCGCACTGCCTGGCGTCTCAACGATCGGCTCAGGCGCGAAGGGGTCGCGAACGTCGTCGAGGCCGCGCTTCGCTGTGGCATCGGCACGCTCGTGCAGGAGTCTTTCGCACTCACTTATCCGGATCGTGGAGACCGCTGGATCGACGAGCAGACGCCTCTCGAACCGGCGGACTACAACAGGACCGTTGTCGACGCGGAGAAATCGGTCGAACGATTTTCCGCCGGCGGCGGCAAAGGCGTCGCCCTGCGGTTTGCCGCTTTCTACGGCCCGGATGCGATGCAGGTCAGGAGCTACATCGACATCCTGCGCATCGGCTGGGCAGCCTTACCCGGAGGACCCGACCGATATATCTCCTCGATCGCGCACGATGACGCTGCAGCCGCGGTCGTCGCCGCGTTGAACGCCCCCTCCGGCGCGTACACGGTGGCCGACGACGAGCCGGTTCTGCGCGCGGTCTACTTCGGATCGCTCGCAGAAGACCTCGGACTTAAGCCACCGCGATTCCTGCCGAGCTGGGCGACGCCGCTCTTCGGATCCGTTGGCGAAGCCATGGCTCGGTCCCTTCGCCTGTCCAACCGCAAGCTCCGCAGCGCGACGGGTTGGGCGCCGCGCTTTCCGAGTGTTCGCGATGGATGGCCACGAATGTTGGCGCAGATGGGCGAGGCCTAGATGCCGCAACGGACCACGGCTGCCGTCGCGATGTTGTGATGATCTCAGCGGTCAGAGTGGTCATCGTTGGCTTGCTTGCAACGATAGCGGTGGGCGTTGCGTTGTGGGTGCTTGTCTTTCCGACGCCGCGGTTCCCGCGGCCGACCGGCGCCTATGGCGTCGGCACGCGCACCTATTCCTGGACCGACCCGACGCGACCCGAGCCGTTTACGGCCGGCCCCGGCGATCACCGCGAGCTGGTGGTGCAGATCTGGTATCCGACGACCGGCCGGGGCACGCCGCAGCCCTATATGGATTCGAGCGAGCCCCTCCGGGTGCTGGCCATGCGTCTACATGTCCCGGCGTTCCTGCTTGCCAACGTCGAGCACGCGCCAACGCACGCAGTGCGAGACGCACCCGCCGCGGAGGGGCGCTTCCCCGTTCTCGTCAACCCGGCGGGGTTTACGGTATTTCGAGACTCGAGCCTGTTCTGGATCGAAGAACTCGCCTCGCATGGCTATGTCGTCGTCGGGCTTGACCAGCCTGGAACCGCGGCGGCAACCGTGCTCCCGGGCGGGCGGGTGATCCGGGTCATCGATAAGCCTGTGCTCGATCGCTACATGCCGATCGCTCTGTCGCATGCGTCCAGCCAGTCACCGATCTTGAATGGCGTCGTGCTTCCGGGCGGCATTATCCCGTTCCTCGCGGATGATCTGCGGTTTGTTCTCGATCAGGTCGAGATCCTCGACCACGACGACCCCATCCTGGCAGGTCACATCGACGCCGGCCGAGCCGGCGCCTTCGGCGTGTCACTGGGCGGCTATGTCGCTCCTGAAGCGTGCTATCGCGATCGAAGATTCCGCGCCTGTCTTGCGGTGACGCCGGAAAGACAGCGGCCGTCGCGCGAGATGGGCTGGTGCAGCCGCTGATGATCATCGGTCGTGACGCCGACGTCATCCGGGCCGAGCGCAGCAAGGTCGGCGGGTGGCCTGAGTTCGAGATCGTGCACACCGTCGACACCCAGCGCGCCTTGTTCGAGCACAACCTTGCCGATGCCTATTACGTCAGCATGAACGGGATGTTTCACGTCAATTGGACCGATGCGCCGATCTGGACACCGATCGTTCGCTGGATCGGACTTGCAGGTCCCATCGACCCCTATCGGGGTTTTGCCGAAACCAACGCCTACACGCTCGCCTTCTTCAACCGCTATCTGAAGGGAAAGCCCTCGCCTCTGCTGGACGAGACGCCCGGTCGGCTGCCAGATGCGCGTCTCGAAGTGCGGCGCGTGTCGACAAGCGATTGACGGCCCAAGTTTCGGCGCCATTCGGCGGGATCGTCACTTCTGCCTGCCGGCGCGTGCCGCTGTCCGGACGAATGCTCTGCGGTCGCGCGCCGCTTGCTCGAACTGGCGCGCGATATTGCCGCAGACCAGGTCGCAGAGCGCATAGATCTGGTCATCAGCGATGCGGTAATAAACGCTGGTCCCGCGGCTTTCGCGCGCGACCATGCCGTGCTTGGACAGCATGGCCAGGTGCCTCGAAACGTTCGCCGCGGTGTAGCCACACAGCTCCGCCAATTCTCCGACGTTGCGCTCGCCCTCACGCAGGTAGTTCAGGATTTTCAGGCGGGTCGGCTCGGACAGCGTCTGGAAATACGCCGCAACCTCCTCCAGCGCTTCGGGGGGCAGACCTTTCATACCGGGACAATTCAGTGGTTGGCTGACGCTCATGATGCCTCAAAAGGTCGTTGTATTGGCATTGTTGGCTAAACTTGTTATTGACTATTTGCGTGATTAGCTAAATAATATATCAACCGATGACGGATAGCAACCCTGCCGGTATTAGCTGCCGGCGTAGATGGGTCGACGAGGAGTAGTGGGATGTTGAAGGCCTGGCTGTTGGGTGCAGCGGTTTTCGCGGTTTTCGCGGCTTTGCTCGGCCCTGCCACCGGCACGGCTGCCGCGCCCGCACTGGCGACCGCCGTCGTGCAATCGCCGGGCACGGGCGAGTCCGCCAGCTTTGATGGTGTCGTCGAAGCCGTCCGGCAAACGGTCGTGTCCGCGCAGGTGCCTGGCGCGGTCGTCGCGATCGAGGTGAAGGCTGGCGATGTCGTCAAAGCCGGTCAGCTGCTGGCACGGATCGACGCGCGCGCGGCCGAGCAGAACGTCGCCGCCAGCGACGCGCAGGTCCAGTCCGCGCGCGCCACGCTCGAAGTGGCGACCAAGGAATTCGAGCGCCAGAAGCAGCTCTTCGAGAAGAACTACACCAGCCAGGCCGCCCTGGAGCGCGCCGAAGCGCAGTTCAAGGCGACCCAGGCGCAGGTTTCGGCGCAATTGGCTCAAGCCGGCGCCGCGCGCGCGCAATCGGGTTTCTTCGTGGTCAGGGCACCCTATGGCGGCGTGATTGCGGACGTTCCCATCACGCTCGGCGACATGGCGATGCCTGGCCGCGCGCTGCTGACTCTTTACGATCCCGCCGCATTGCGTGTTACCGCCGCGGTTCCACAGACGGACATTGCAAGGATCGCCCCGGGCAAGCCAGCGAAGATCCAGTTCCCCGGCCTGCCGGCAGATCGCCAATGGGTTGCGCCGGCTCGACGTAACCGTGCTGCCCACGGCCGATCCGGGCACCCACACCGCACAGATCCGGCTCGACCTTCCTGCGCAGGCCGGAAACCTGACACCGGGCACCTTTGCGCGCGTCTGGCTACCGATGCAAGGTGCTGGCCACGCCCCGGCTTTACGTACCCGGCGGGACCATTGTCCGCCGCGCGGAAATGACCGGCTGTACGTCCTCGATTCGAACGGGCATCCCATCCTCCGGCAGGTGCGGCTCGGCCGCGCCGTCGACGACACCGTGGAGATATTGAGCGGTGTCACCGCGGGTGAACGCGTCGCATTGGATCCACAGGCCGCTGCCCGTGAGCGCTGAACGCCACGATATGCGCAAGACGCTCGGTATATCCGGTCGTATCGCCGCCTATTTCCAGACGGCGCAGATCACGCCGCTGCTGGCCATCGGCGCCTTGCTCCTGGGCATATTCGCCGTGCTCGTGACGCCGCGCGAGGAGGAGCCACAGATCAACGTGACCATGGCCAACGTGCTGATCCCGTTTCCCGGCGCATCGGCACGTGATGTGGAACAGATGGTGGCCGCGCCCGCGGAGCAGGTGCTGTCGCAGATCGCCGGCATCGAACACGTGATGTCGGTCTCGCGGCCCGGCCTCGCCATAGTGACGGTGCAATACAAGGTGGGAGTACCGCGCACTGAGGCGTTGGTGCGACTCTACGACACCGTCAATTCCAATGCTGATTGGCTGCCCAAGGGCTTGGGGGTCCAGAGCCCGCTGATCAAGCCCAAGGGCATCGATGACGTCCCGATCGTGACGCTGACGCTCTACAGCAAGAACGCCGCGATCAGCGCCTTTGACCTCGAGCGGGTCGCCCACAGCATCGAGGCCGATCTCAAGCGGGTCGCCGGGTACGCGCGAAGTGAATACGATAGGTGGACCCGGGCGTGCTGTGGTGGTCGAAATCGACCCGGCGCGAATGGCCGGCAGCGGCGTGACCGTTCCCGATCTTCGGACGGCGCTGCAGTCGGCCAATCTCGGTCTGCCGGTGGGCGAATTGCTGGTGGCCAATCGCGCGGTCGCGGTCGAATCGGGTCCGTTTCTCAAGGATGCCCACGATGTCGCGGAACTGGTGGTCGGCGTGCGCGACGGCAAGCCGATCTTCCTGCAAGACGTGGCCACCATTCGTGACGGCCCCCTTCCGCCGAGTCGCTATGTCTGGCAGGGCGTCGCCGGCAAGGACGGCGGCGAGTATCCGGCCGTGACCATCGCCATCACCAAGAAACCGGGCGAGAACGCCATCGACGTAGCCAACGCCGTGATGCGTCGCGTGGAGATGTTGCGCAACACCGTCGATCCCGCACGACGTCGAGGTCGCAGAAACGCGCAACTACGGCGCCACCGCCAATGACAAGGCGCAGAAGCTCATCCAGAAGCTGCTGTTCGCCACCGCGTCGGTCGTCGCACTGGTGTTCCTCGCGCTCGGCAGACGCGAAGCCGCCATCGTCGGCAGCGCGGTGATACTGACGCTGGCGGCGACGCTGTTCGCCTCGTGGGCGTGGGGATTCACGCTGAACCGCGTGTCGCTGTTCGCGTTGATCTTCTCCATCGGCATCCTGGTGGACGACGCCATCGTGGTCGTCGAGAACATCCATCGCCACCAGCAGCTGTTCCCCGGCAAGCCGCTCGAGGAGATCATTCCCGGCGCAGTCGATGAAGTCGGCGGGCCGACGATTCTGGCGACGCTGACGGTCATTGCAGCGCTGCTGCCGATGGCCTTCGTCTCCGGCCTCATGGGGCCGTACATGAGTCCCATTCCGATCAACGCAAGCATGGGCATGCTGCTGTCGCTCGCGATTGCCTTCGTCGTTACGCCGTGGCTGTCGCGGCTATGGCTCAAGGCGCCGCACGCGTCGCGGATCCGGCGAAGCCGCACGGCCTTGCGGCCAAGATCGCTCCGGTCTTCGCCCGCATCTTTCGCCCGCTGCTCGATGACGTCCGCGGCAAGCGCAACCGCAGACTGTTGGGATTGGGTGTCGCAGTGATGATCGCCGTTTCCCTTGTGCTGCCGGCCGTCGGGCTGGTGCAGCTGAAGATGCTGCCGTTCGACAACAAGTCGGAGTTCCAGGTCGTCGTCGACATGCCCGCAGGCACGCCGGTGGAACAAACCGCGGCGGTTCTGCACGAACTCGGCAATTACCTGGCCACCGTACCCGAGGTCATCGACTACCAGGCCTATGCCGGCACCGCCGCGCCGATCAACTTCAACGGTCTCGTGCGCCAGTATTACCTGCGTGCGGGGGCGACGTCGGCGATATCCAGGTCAATCTGGTCGACAAGCATCACCGCAGCGAACAGAGCCACGCCATCGCGACGCGGGTGCGGCCGGGGCTGCAGAAGATCGGCGAGCGTTTCAGCGCCAATGTGAAAGTCGTAGAAGTGCCGCCGGGTCCGCCGGTGCAGGCACCGATTGTCGCGGAAATCTACGGCCCCGAGGCGAAAGGCCGCCGCGACGTTGCCAAGGCTGTACGTGCGAAATTCGACCAGACCGCGGGAATCGTCGATGTCGACGACAGCAGCATCGCCGCAGCGCCGAAGACGCTCCTGCTCGTCGATCGCCGCAAGGCCGCGATGCTCGGTGTGCCGCAGGACGTCATCGTCAGCACCTTGCGGGCCGGACTGGCCGGCGAGGCAACGAGCTACCTGCATGACGAGACCAAATATCCAGCGGCGGCGACCGTGCAACTGCCCGCCGAGCAACAAGGCGATCTCGACTCGTTGCTGCAACTAGGCGTGCGCTCCGCCTCGGGGAAGCTGGTCCCGATTCGCGAACTGGTGACCGTGAGTGACGCGCAGCGCGAACAGCCGATCTACCACAAGGACCTGCTGCCAGTGAACTACGTCGTAGCCGACATGGCTGGCCGCATCGACAGCCCGCTCTACGGAGTGTTCGCTATGCGCAGCGAAGTGAATGCAATCGCAACGCCTGGCGGCGGTTCGCTGGTCGAGTACTTCATTCGTCAGCCCGATGATCCCTATCGCGATTACTCGATCAAATGGGACGGAGAATCGCAAATCACTTACGAAACCTTTCGCGACATGGGCGCCGCCTATGCGGTCGGCCTTGTCCTGATCTATCTGCTGGTGGTCGCGCAGTTCGGCTCCTACCTCACCCGCTGATCATCATGGCGCCGATCCCGCTGACGATTATCGGCGTAATGCCCGGCCATGCCCTGCTCGGTGCGCAGTACACGGCGACCAGCATGATCGGAATGATCGCACTGGCCGGGATCATCGTGCGCAACTCGATCCTGCTGGTCGATTTCATCAACATCCAGGTGCGCGAAGGCGTCGCCTTCAAGGAAGCGGTCGTCCACTCCGCGATCACGCGCGCGCAGCCGATCATGCTGACCGGCCTGGCCGCGATGCTCGGCGCCTTCTTCATCCTTGACGACCCCATCTTCAACGGCCTGGCCATTTCGCTGATCTTCGGCATCTTTGTCTCCACCCTGCTGACTCTGGTGGTCATTCCCGTCCTTTACTACGTGGCCTATCGCAACCGCATCGGCCCAACCCTTCAAGGAGAACCCGCATGACCTCTTGGCAAATCGTCCGCCTCGTCGCCGGCACTTTATCCTGCTGTCGCTCGCACTGGGCATCCCGGGCAGCCCGATATTCGTCAGCCAGTGGTGGCTCGCGTTCACCGCCTTCGTCGGCGCCAACCTGCTGCAAAGCGCGCTTACCCAGTGGTGCCTGATGGAAACCATCGTGCGCAAGCTGGGCGCGCGCGAAGGCTGCTGACCGTGCCGGGAATGGACATTGGATGCTGTTTCTGATGAAGGCAGGCCGAACAGCGCGGCAAACAGCTCAATGTCGTCGCGGGTGCGCGTACCGGCGGTTAGACCTCGCATCTGCGACGTGGATCAGCGATAATTTTCACTAAGGCCCGGCAGCGGGAGCACCGCCGCGCAGCAACCGGGAAGAACAGGGGGCCTCAGCGTGCAACCAATGAACCATCTGGTCGTCGACCGGTGAAGGGGCAGTTCGTACTGTTGGTCGCGACCGCAACAAAGTGGCTCGCTGCGGCACGAATGCCGAGCGCGCTGAGTCGGGCGGGATCAAAGTCGCGCTGCTTGTGCCACGCGGGTCGCTGGCGGAAAAGAGCCGCTACGTTGCAAAGATCGGGCATCTCGCCGCCGATGCGACGGCGCGGGACTGGATGGTTGCGTTCGCGGCCATGGTCAAGACCACCTCGCCGCGTCTGGTTGTTCCGTGCGACGACACCGCGGTCCGGCTGATGCAACTGCTCGCGTTGTCGCCGCCGCCCGGCGTGCAGCCAGGGGTTCACGCTGAACTCTCCGCGTTGGTGCGTGAGTCGTTGGGTAACCCTGAGTATTTTCGTACAAGTGTCGATAAAGCACGGCTGCCGGCGGCCGCTGAAGCGCTGGGCGTGCGCGTTCCGCAGTACGCTATCGCTGCCGACGTTAATGAGGCACACGCCTTTGCGGCAATTTGTGGTTACCCGGTCGTCCTGAAGCGAAGCCACGGCGCGGCCGGAGAGTGGGTGGCAATCGCTTCCGACCCCGTCGAGCTCGCAAGTACCTATGCGCGCTTTGCCGCGGCAGAAACGACGGATCTCGAGAGCGCGGGGGACGCGCGCATGCTGGTTCAAGCGCATGTGTCGGGAAAGGTTTTCTCTCAAGCGATGACGGCTTGGGAGGGGACGGTGCTGGCCGGCTTTGTGCGCGAGAAGCTGGTAACGCATCCGCCACTTGGACCGGCAACGGTGGTTCGCTGCCTGCACATGCCAGAAATTCGGCAGTTCTCTGAGCGGCTTGCGATCGGCCTCGGCATGAGCGGGTTTTTTGGCCTCGAATACATCGTCGACGCCCACACTGGCAGGGCCTACCTTCTCGAAATTAATCGGCGAGCCACGCCCGCGACGCCTCTGGGCGGCATGATCGCCGTCGATCTCTGTGCTGCGCTATATGCCGCGGTCAACGGCCAGCCGCAGTCGGGCCGCCGAGACCTCGCCCCAGGTGAAGAACATTTGATCGCCCACTTTCCACAGGAGTGGCTTCGCGACCCTCAAAGCCGCTATCTGCAGGACTTCCGCGTCGACGCCCCTTGGGACGACCCGGAAGTGATGAAGGCGATGCTGGCGCTAAGGGCATGACGGCTGAAGCGCGTGCGATTCGAAACTGGCGAAACAGCGAAATCCTGTCGGCGTCACAGCTACCGCGAGCCCCCTCGGCCATCACTCATGCGGGCAGAGATTCGGCCTGCGGCGCGGCTGGCTTTGCGTTTGGCAATGTGAGTTTTCCGCATTTCCAGGCCGGAATTGTCGCTGTCATCCGACAACGCTCACCGATAGAGTCTGTGTTGCAAGCGACTTGCGATACAGCGCAAGCCGTTTGGGCCATTTTCTCTTACGAGGAACGCCAACATGAGATCCGCCAACATGAACTCCATATACGACCACCTGTCGCCTGAAGATCAACGCTTGGTCGCTCGCTGGCGCGCGATGGCAAGCGCGGGAGCGATCGCGGTATTGTTGTCCGTCGTAGCCGCCATCGCGGTGCTGCAACCTGGCGATTTGTCGCCAGCCGCGACGCAGGTCGCTACCACAACGGTGAACTAGCCGCTCCTGTCTGATGTTGCGGAGCAAAAGGAAAGCGGCCCGCATCGCTGCGGGCCGCATGTAGATTGGCTCCCCGACCAGGGCTCGAACCTGGAACCTGCGGATTAACAGTCTGTCGGAGAGATACATCGGATCATGCACGTAGTCTAAACTCTGCTCCGCAAACCAATCAAATTGGGGGCTGCAACCCTAATATGGACGGGATGCTTAACGAGTCGCGAAGCGTTAGGCTTTCGACCCGAAACGATCTGTTAGCAGGCCTTGGTACTTCGGGCGACGACGTCCGAACATCGCAAACCCGGATGCGGCAATTTGCCGCTTGGTGGAACCTAGCTCGACGGCCGCTCCGAACTTTGGTCGCTGGCAGCCGATTCGACATCCAACGCTTTGAGGCCGATCAGTCGCGAGATGCGGATGGGAGCACCCGGCCGCTGGAACTGCTCAACGTGTTGCTGGAGCTTTCGGTCCCCCGTCGTCATCCTTGACCGCAATCGAATATATTCTGCCCACGAAGCAATGATGTAGCGCTCGACAAAGCGCCCGTCTTCGGCAAGATCACGAAAGATCCGCCAACTAGTCGCTCCGTTGCGGCGCCGTACCTTCTCGACGGCATGAATGGCCCGCAAGAATGGCTTGCGATTCTCGGAATCTATTTGGTATTCGATCTGGATCAATACTGGACCATCGTCCGGCAGCGGCTCGACGGCGATAGCCATGTCAGGCAATTGCACTCCTGGCGTGACATCGGCCTCGGTTCCCATCGCAACACGGACGCTGCGATTCAGGAGATGGAGCACGACCATGAGCGCAGCGGACGTGCCCAAGGCGATATTCGTTCCGACGGCCGACGCCAGCGCACCCCAGATAGCGCTTCCGATTGCCAGGCTGGCCTGGACGGCAAGAATGTTCATGGCCACCGCGCGGGCTCGGACCCATGCCGGCGCCGTGCTTTGGGTGCCGGCCGAAAGGCTTGCAAAGACCGTGACCCAGGCGACGCCAGCGCAGCAAGCGCCGACCAGGCCGAGCGCCGTGATGTGGGTCACCGCGACGAGTAGGATAGCCACGGTCCACAGCAAAACGCCCGAGGTCACGATCTTGTTTAACGATTGACGTGCTAGTTGATTAGGTATCGCCATGGCAGCGACGACAGCGCCCGTGCCAAATCCGGCGGAAAGCAATCCGAAGCCGCCGGCGCCGAGTCCGAGCTGATCGCGCGCAATGATGGGCAACAGTGCCCAGAAGGCGCTCGCGCACACGCTGAAGTTGAGGTTGCGGATGATCAGCGATCGCATCGCCGCTGAGTGTCGGGCGTATCGCAGCCCGCTTTGAATGCCTGAAAGCACCCTCTCTGGGACACCGGGCGGGGCGCGTTCGTGACCCTTCCATCGGCGCAGCGCGACGATCATCACGGTAAAGAACAGAGCGCCCGCGAGAAACGCTGTGCCTGAACCGCTCCAAGCGGCAATCGCGCCAGCGAGCGCTGGCCCGATGGCACGCGCGACATTGAATGCGACCGCGCTCAATGCAACGGCGCTCGGGAGTTCAGCTCGCGATACTAAGTCGTTGACGCTCGCTTGCTGTGCGGGTAGATAAAACGTAAAGCCGGCACCGATCAGGAACGTGAGCGCAAGCAGCGCTGCCGGGCCGGTAATGCCGGCGACGGTCAACCCACCGAGGACAATCGCAGCCGTGAGCAGCACGATCTGCGTGATCAGAATGATCCTTCGCCGGTCGGCGATATCGGCCAAGGCTCCGGCGACCAGACCGAAAAGCAGTGTCGGCGCAGTGCTTGCCGTCTGCACCAGCGCGACCATGAACGCCGATGGCGTCAGCGTCGCCATCAACCAAGCCGCGATCGTTGCTTGCATCGTGTATCCAAGCGCCACCCCAATCGAACCGAAATAAAACAGCCGAAACGAAGGGTGGCGCAGGGGCGACGAGGCAAGCCAGCGCGAAAGGAGGATACGCAAGTGCAAGTCTATTTCAGTACGCGGTCGATGATTGCTTCCGTACTGCGTTCAGATCGTCCCGCACCCGTTGGGGCTTCGATGCCGCCCTGATCAGAACTCAATCGGTGACCCATGCCACGTATTGTCCCGTGGCTGGGCACGGGCAAGTGCCTGACGGGCCTCACACCAACCCTCGCACGCGTTACGTCCGGGCCGGCGGCGCCAAAAATTCAGCAGCCCCTTGCACTTCGCGTAGAAGTGGAAGAAGCGGAGCACCTGGTGACGCGCCGATGGATCCAGAGGGCGCTCGCTGCAGATGAGCTTGTCGTCCGACATGCCGCGATCGGTCAAGATTACAGCTCCCCAAGCCTTGACCCGTCTTCGCGCACCGAGCGGAAGGCGCGGTCCGAGCACCACCGCGTCAAGCAGATCGCCTTCAAGTCCCAAATGGCTCGGCACGGAGCCGTAGTTGAACGGGCACGGTAAGGGAGAGATGAAGTCGAGGTGACCGGTGGATCCGCGTTTCAGAAAGCTACCGCGAGGAATTTCAATTACGACCTCGACCTCTGGCGGCCCAGGCGCTTCCTCGCGGGCAGGGCTTCGAGCTAAGTCCGCATTGTTCACCGAGCAAGCATATCCTAAGAAAAGTCTTGGGGCATTCAACAGCGTGCAAGAAGCCACCTTCTCCGATGTTTATACTCTGTCCGCGCCATCCGCGTTGTGGGCGTGGTCGAACGCTGCCTTGTCCTACTCGGGTCCGTCGAGATAGAACTCGCCGCGCTCCAGCGCACCCTTGTCCTGCTCAGCGAGATATGCTTTGGCTTCGGCCAGCGTCTTGAACGATCGCGGAAAAACTTTGCAATCTTCACGGCCGACCGTGTACGGATGGACCGTGTGGTCGATTTCGCTGATGCCCATTGCCTTCTCCTTGCCTTTCGGCGATTGCGGTCGGCGAGCACCACCGTCGTCGCTATATGACGAGCAGCGTCAGCAGGGGTAACTCACCCGGTAGTAAACCGTCACTTATGGCAGCTACCTGCAAGGGGTGTGCCAAAGTCCAAGGCAGAGGCAGAGCAATGTCAACGTCGCGAGGGCGAAAAATGCGTCACCGTTGTACTGCTTGGCCTAGGTGGAAAGAAAATCCCAGCGGCGTGCCACTGGCCGATGCGCAAACCACAGCGGCGGTCGCTGGAAAGCCCGCCAGCGCGACGCTATGAAGGACAACTTTGCCGCACTCGAAGCGTTGGGCTTCACCCTGCCAAGCACGGCCTATCTGATCGGTGTCGTGATTTTCGGGATCGTTGGGTATATCGCCTATCGGTACGGCAGGAAGATGTCTTTTCATGCCACCAAATGGATTGGGGTTGCACTAATGCTCTATCCGTATGCTATTTCCGCAACTTGGCTGCTGTACGTCGTGGGTGCAGGATTGTGCGTCGGGGCATACTTGTCGGCGCGGCCGTGAGCGAGCTACATAACGGCAATTGTCCTAGGCGAGATTTGATCTTGGCGGCAGCGGCGGGTTGTGGTTGGGTCGGACCGACTGAGGTCGGCCAACTGCGGACCGTCAGCGGTGGTGCCAATTTTCGGCAAAGCGGCCGTATCGGCAGCCCGCTCGCGACGCCACATTTCGCTAACTGCTTCAGGTGCACCATCAGATCGCAAGTACAACGTGCTTGATTGAGCTAGGCTCGTCCAAACAAAACCCCTACACTTGGTGAGCGCAAGTCGGTCTTAGCAAGGAGAGTCGTGATGGCGGGGTTGGCGGTCGTAACTGGGGCTTCTTCCGGTATCGGACGCAGCTATGCCGAGCGCCTGGCGTCGAATGGCATGGACGTTGTGGTGGTCGCGCGCCGAATGGAACCGCTGGATGCACTGAAGCGCGAACTCGAGCGCGGCGGCGTCAGGGTTCGAACCATTGTTGCCGATCTTGCTCGGGCCGAAGACGTTCAGCGTCTGGGTACGGAACTCGCCACGATGCCAGTCGAGTTGCTCGTCAACAACGCCGGAGTCGCTCACTACATGCCTTTCGCGCAGCTACCGGTCGAACGTGCGCGTGAGCTAGTCGATGTAAACGCACTCGCCCCGGTACTGCTGACCCGCGCGGCCATTCCGGGGATGGTCGCGCGAGGCCGAGGCGCGATCATCAATGTCGCATCGCTACTCGCGTTCAGCGGCGCGGCGCGCGCCCCCCACCTGCCGCAGCGAGCGGTTTACGCGGCGACCAAGGCGTTCCTCGTAACATTCACAGAGATCCTGGCGGCTGAACTTGCAGGCACCGGTGTCAAGATTCAGGTCGTCTGCCCAGGGGTGGTACGCAGCGAGTTCCATTCACGCCAGGGCATCGACATGAGCCAGGTTCCCCGCATGGAGCCGGACCAGATCGTCACGGCCAGCCTATCCGATCTCGAGCGCGGCGTCGTCGTTTCAATCCCGGCTATGCCCGACGAGTCTGCGAAAGCGAGATTCGATGACGCTGCGTCTACCCTGCTCGGAGTAGCCCGCAGAACCGAGCTTCCGGAGCGTTACCGCACGAGTTGACGCCCGCAACTCTTTCTAGAAGGTACGGGACCGGCGCCGATCAGGCCGCTCGCGGCCAACAGCAGCCGTATCGCGTTGCGCGCTATAGCGGTCGTTAGTCCGTGCCCGTCGGGCAAACTGTCGTGCGCTGAACGAGATTGCGCGTGAGATACTGCGCCTCCCTACAACTCACTGACCACTATCCTGAAGGCGTGATGCCATGGCTGCTTACCTGATTGCAGACACCCAGATCACCGACCATAAGACCTATGATGAGTACAAGCGGCAGGTGGCGCCAACTATTGCCAAATTCGGTGGACGATTCCTCGTTCGCGGTGGTCCACATACGGTATTGGAGGGGAATCTTCAAGTCCACCGTCTCGTGGTAATCGAATTTCCGAGTATGCAGGCGCTCAAGTCTTGGTACAGCTCAGCCGAGTACGCGCCCCTGCTGGCAATGCGCCAGCCCGCGGCTACTGACCATCTGATCGCAGTCGAGGGCTGCTGATTCGCCGATCGCGCCGAAGTGGCGCGACGCGGCACCTAGTAAGTACCGGCATTCGCTTACACAGCACCACGGTGCGTGCCGAGTTTACATTGCGAACTTCTGCTCCTGTCGGGCGCGACAGGCAGTTGTGGGTCGACTTGCGACTTTCGCGATGGTCTCAACGTGGGCAAAGCGAGAACTTGACTCGGTCGTGCTTGCGGTCAGTTATCAAGACCTGCGCTGATATGCGTTACGCTATCGACGTGCACTGTCGGCGGACCAACTGGACACTTTCCGCGCGGCCGTCGCGGGAACACGAACGCCCCAAGTACGAGTCGCGCAACACGAGGTCGAAATGAAATCACCCGAGCCCACCGTCGCGGCGGTCGTTCGCCAACAGACGGGAGTCGCATGGTCGCGTGCACGTGGCCTGTGCGCTGAGGGGCGCGTCACGGTAAATGGCCAGCGCTGTCTCGACCCCGCTTCGCGTGTCTCGCCGGGCACGGTGGTCGCCGTTGACCAACGGGCACCCAAGCTCCGCACCGGTCCGCTTGCCGAGAGCGCGATCGTGTTTTACGACCACGACGTCGTCGTCGTCGACAAGCCGGTCGGGATGCTCAGCGTCGCCGACGAACCCGGGAATAAGGACACGCTCGTCAACTACACTCAAACGTTGCTGCGACGGATGGGCGGGCCTGGCGTTGACGCCAAGCTCGGCGTGGTTCACCGCCTCGACAAGGACACGAGCGGCCTGATGGTGTTTGCGCGGACGGTCCACGCGAAGCGCATGCTGGCAGCACAGTTCCGCGAGCACACGATCGATCGCGTCTATCATGCCATCGCGCACGGCGCCGTTACCGCAACGCGTGTCGAGACCCATCTCGTCTTGGATCGTGGCGACGGAATGCGCGGCTCGTACGGACACTTTCGACGTCCGAAGGGCGACGCTCCGATTGAGGCGAAACGTTCGGTTACGCACATCAGGCCGATTGCCGGCCTTGTGGGTGCCACGCTGCTGGAATGCCGCCTTGAAACCGGACGCCAGCATCAGATTCGAATCCACCTATCCGAACTCGGCCATCCGTTGGTCGGCGAACGCGTGTACATCCGCGATTACGCCGGCCTGAAGATCGAAGCGATGCGTCCGATGCTCCATGCGCGGACGCTCGGATTCGTGCATCCTCGAACCGCCGAACGTATTTTGTTCCAGAGCGAACCACCCGATGACTTCCAAGCGACGATTGAATCGCTTCGACCTCGTCCCTAACGCTTATGTCTGGGTGACCCCAGCGCCCCGACTCGACGGTCGCTGACCGGCCACGAACGGACTTACGAGCGTCCGCCCCAAAGCAGACGCCAAAACTCGTCCTCGCAGCGACAGGCGAACGTAGTGACAAGCAGGATCATTCAGGGACGGCACAACAGCACCGAGATAGTCGGGCAACTGCAGCGCAGCAAGCAGCAGCGTGCCGTTCTGCCCCGCACCGCGCTCGGTGCCCTCGTGGCGAAAGCGTTCGGCATCGAGTGCGCCTGGCCTGTCCAGGGAAGGGCGGACGAGCACAACCGGCCAACAGTCGCTTGAGCCAGGCGCCGGTCGGAACGCATGACTGTTGATTTCGCCGGCGGTCCGCGGCTCAATTACTGGGTCGCGCTCAACGGCCAGAAGGTACAGTATTCGGGTGCGGCGCGGCCCGCTGCCCTCACCGCCAAGGTCGACGACGCGACGCACCTTGCGGGCCAGCTCGCGATCGACGATATTGTCGCCGACGGGCCAAAGGTGACGGCCACGTTCGACGTCACGCTCACCAAGGACTTCAGGATCGCGCGTTGACCTGGCTCGCGGTTCGGCCCCCGAGAGGAGGTTCGCATGATGGCAGTGCACTCGCTCTTCATGACGCTGGCGCTCGCCGCGCTGGCAATGTTGCCGGCCGAGCCCGCGCGTGCGCAGTCGCCCGCGGATGGCTGCAAGCCCGAGCAGTTGGGCGCGCAGAAGGCGGTCGACTTCGGCACGGCCTATGCGGCAGCGAACAAGCGGGCGCAAGCATGGCAGGCGGACGTGGTCGTCGTGCGCCTCGGCAACACGATCCTCGGCCCGATCGACGCGGATGCCCGATCCGCGAACTGGTACATGGTCTGGTTCTCGAAGGCCGCGAAGAAAACCATCGCCGTCAGCATCGCCAACGGCATGTTGGCGTGTTCGACGGACGAGGACTCCGGCCGCGCGGTGCCAGCGATGAAAGGAGAACTTTACGGCGACGTGAAGCAGATGCTGGCCGTCGGCGCGGAAAAAGGCGGCGCTGCCCTGATCGCCAGGGGCGCCCAGCCGATAGTTCAGTTCAGCGTAGGCCCGAACAGCAGCGGTCGCAAGGGCATCTGGTTTATCAACTACCAAGTCAAGCAGGGGCCGTCGCTGCAGGTGACGTTCGATGGCGCCACCGGCAAGTTCGAGCAGGCGATCCCTGGTTGATCACGTCCGCGCTCCCCGGCGCATTCATGTGAACGGGAGCGTCACCGCCACTACGCCGTCCGAAGCGTCGCTCCGGTTGTCGGTGTGCGCGCGCCGACCGGTGACTGCTCGCAAAGCCGCCGCCTCGTGGGACTGGGCTCCCTATCCGTCGTCGTCCGCTCGCAATCCGATGCTGTCGTCGATCTCGATCCTCAAGCGAAATCATGGCTTCGCTATCGTGGCGGCCCTCTTCGCCGCGCTCGCCGCGGGAGGCTGCGGCAACGACGAATCCTCATCGGGCGCTCGACCCAAGGCGGGCGTGAAGGCCGCGGAAAGGGTCGCTGAAGCCAAGGTGCCGCCCTATGCCTACGCTCCACCGGTCAAAGGGCACATCAAGGACGTGAACATCGGCGCGTTCGACCTGGTCGACGGCATTGCCTACCCGGCCCTGACCGGTGCGGGCACCGTCGTGTACGTCACCAGCAAGCCCATCGCCTCGCCGATGCTGGCCGAGTCCGCGTGCCCGCTTGCGATGGCGCGCGCCCTCTCGGAGTTCCGCACCACGAGTTTTGCCGAGGTGACGCTCGATGCCACGGGGCGATCAAAGTATTTCGTTGCCGGCGCGCCGTTTCGCGGCAGTCTCGCCGACTTCGCTCCGCACGACTGGTCGAGCACCCTCAAATCCGATGCGGGCCGGGCCGTAGGGAAGATCCAGCACCGACAGTACGGTCGATTCGAGTTCGACCTGCCGTTGTCGAATCCAAAATTCGACGAAATGAGTTCCGGCGACCGCGAGCAAAAGCGGCGGCCGGCAGCCGCAACGCCAACGCCGGCCGAGCAGGCGGTGACCGCCGCGTACGTCACGTTGCGCGATGCGGCGCTGCGGAAGGACCTCAAGGCGACGCTGTCGGCGTTGGGCTTCGATGCCAGGCAGATCGCCGCGATCCGCGGCATGGACGGTATCGACGCCGATTTTCTGCTCTTCGCCGACCGGTTTCTCGCACCGGGCGCTACGGGCGATGCATCGACCAGGCCCGGCTCGGGCCACCTGCGTGGCGAAGGCCTCAAGGCGAATGGCAAGAAGTACTTCAACGACTACTACTTCGATCTTTGCGGTGACCGCCTCGTGCTCACCGGCATCGTCGAGCAATCGCCCTAGGAGCAATTCCTCGACGCAAACCGTTTGCACTGAATCGAGTGCCCACCGTCATCGCTCGTCTGCGCGGCGGCGACCCGCCTTGGGTCAGGAATTCGCGGCGATCACGAGGGACAGGATGCCGACGGCAATGGTCCCGAGCGGGAACATCCAGAAGTCCGTGAAGGTGACGACCTGCGCATCGCTGGGGTTGGTCACGTCGTAACGAACCGGGAATCGCGATCCCGTCGGCGTGTCGGGCTTGTGAAATGCTTGACGGTACGCAGCCCCCGTCACCTGACGTTCGGATCCGTCGGCAGCCTTGAAAGCGACGATCGGTCGGTACGAGCGACGTCCATCTTTGCTAGTGGGGCCGCCGACCTTGCCCGCTTCAGTGATGTCCCATTTGACGAGATGTCCCTCGACCTCTGTCGTGCGCGCGAGGAACCGAAGATTGGCGATGCATCGCCAGAGTCCCATGAGCGTACAAACGACGCCGATCCCTCCTGCCAAGTGGAACAGATCCATGCCGCCCTCCGCGCGCGGCTGCAGGTGCGCGCCGCGCCGCCCGATGACGATCGCGGCCGCCGCGGCCGCAGCGCAGTATTCGGCAGCAACGGGACGCCGTCAACGTCCGGGTCAGCGACGGAGCGCCCAGCGCCTTCGGGACCGGCCGCATTTCCAGAGTTCCACAGGCTGCATAGGGTCGATTCTGTTGAACAACTCGACGTTGAGCGGCGCGACATTGCTGCGAGCGTGAAGCGGCGAGAGGATCGGTGACTGGGAGCGGTCTATTTTGCGTTGGCGAAGCTGTTCGGCGCCGATTCAGATCGCCATTCTTGCTATTTCTGGGTCTACCGGGCACAACCACTTCGCCATTCGTCGTAGGTTCTGCGCGGTTGCTGCCAGAAGAAACTCGTCGTGAGCGCCACTCGGCCCGCGCAATCGCAGTCGATCAAGCTTCAGGATCCGCTTGAGGTGAGCGAAGAGCATCTCGACCTTCTTGCGATCCCTGCGCGATTGCTTGTAAGCATCGGTCTTGGCAACGTCGCGAGCGACATCGCGTGCCGATTCGTAGACGCTACGAGCGATCTTCCGAGTCGGTGTATTCGGACAGCAGCGAGCCTTCATCGGACAGGTCGCACAATCTGCTTGGCTGGATCGATAGATGATGGTGTCGGCCTTGGTGATGTGGGTACGAATGCGCTTGAAGGGGCGCCATTGGCGGCGCAGCACGCGGCCCTGCGGACAGCGGTATTCATCGGCCTGTTCGTCCCACTGGAAGTCACTGCTGGATAGCGTTTGGTCGTTGCGTTGGGTCTTGTCCCACACTGACACATGCGGCTCGATCCGCTTCTCGTCGACCATCCACCCCAGGATTTCTGCCGTGCCGTAATTGGTGTCGCCGATCAGCCGCTGCGGCTTGAGATCAAACCGCGTCTCAACCCGATCGATCATCGTCTTGGTGGCCTTGATTTCATCGAGCTTAGAGGACAAGCGTCCGTCGGTCGAGATCAGCATCAGGATCCTTTCCCTCAACAGAGGAGCCATTCATGGATACCGCCATCAAGACCGAAGGGCGTGCATTGCCGTGGAACAAGGGCAAACTGCTCGGCCAGAAGCCCCCACTGAAGCTGAAAGAGATCTGGGCTATCCGAATTCGACTGCAATTAACTCATCAACCTCGAGAGCTCGCGCTATTTAATCTTGCGATCGACAGCAAGTTGCGCGGCTGCGACTTGGTCGGCCTCCACGTTCACGATGTGGCCCAAGGCAGTCGGGTCGTCCCTCGCGCGATTGTCATGCAAAAGAAGACCCAGCGACCGGTGCAATTCGAGATCACCGAGCAAACGCGCGACGCGGTCTCTGTATGGATTGCCGAAGCCCATCTGAAACCGGATCAGTACTTGTTCCCGAGCAGGGTGTCGGAGTCGCCTCATCTTTCGACTCGGCAATACTCCCGGATCGTCGGGTCCTGGGTCGGATCGATTGGACTTGACCCGGCGGCTTACGGCACGCATTCCCTGCGGCGTACCAAAGCGACTTTGATCTACCGGCGAACCCGGAATCTGCGGGCGGTTCAACTCCTGCTCGGACACACGAAGCTCGAAAGCACCGTCAGGTATCTGGGGATTGAAGTTGACGACGCGCTGGAGATCGCCGAGCAGACTGAGGTTTAGTCCCACCAAGCTGGTCGCGGCCGCCGGACTCGACGGTCGCTGACCGGCCAACTGCGGACGTCGACGAAGGCAGGGCCAAGTAGGCTCTTGCAAGACGACGCTCATCGCACGTTGACGGGCTGCGGGCGCTGATCGATTGTCGGCGCCGCGCTGGCATGTTGACCCCCTTACGCGCCCGTAGCCAAAGGTGGAAACGCCAATAGGCATGCCTGATCCTCGGTCAGTGCGCGGCCTTCGTTGCTTAGCTCGACCAGTGCTTCGGCGGAGCGTTGGCTGGAAAGCAGCGCACGTAACCGTTCTTGATTGCGCCGCGCGAGAGGACGCGGTTTTCTTCCCATGGTGGCGTACACGGATTCGGCGTACGCGGATACCCTGGCCGCGTCATCGATTCGTCCGTGGCGTGCAAGCAGCCATGCTGCGTCGTGCAGGACGAACGCCGCGCTGCCATAGGCGCGCCTGACCAGAGGCAGGGCGTCGCGAAAGGCTGATTCCGCCTCCTCGAGGTCACCCGCTTCCATCAAGGCCGTCGCATAGTTGCGGACCTCCAAGCCTTCGCCGCGCGGGGTGGCTGCAGCACGGTCGCGCGAGATCGGCTCGCGCAGGAGCTCGACGGCCCGCTCCGGATGTCCGGAGGCGACATCGAGATCGGCAAGCAGGCTAAGCGCGGTCAACTCGTCGCCCTCGGTGCGCATCTGCCGGGCCAAGTTCAAATAGGCGAGGAGGTGCACACGCGCTTCCTGCGGCTGGCCGGTGTTATCGAAATACAGCCCGGCAAGGTTTTCATAGCCCGCGCGCATTCGCGGCGGCCACGACGGATCGAGCAATCGTTTCGTCTCGTCAAGCGCGCGGCGAGCCTCGTCCTGCCGACCGGCGAGCGTGAGCGAGTACGACAGTGCAAACCACGCTACGAATTCACCCAGCCGGTCCTGCGTGTCGCGATAGAGCGCGATAGCCCGTTGCGCGTCCTGAGCGGACACCTCGAGCGACGCTGTCATGCCCTGCTCGGCGCAAGCGGCCCAGAAACGCGCAGCGTCGGCCGTTGGGATGGAAGCGTCGATCCTCGGCTTCAGCGCCTTGCACCACTGCCAGCCCTCCCATTGCACCCCCGCGTTCGTCAGGAAGCCTCGACCTGCTCCAGAAGCCCCGACGAGTGCGATCGCCGTGCGGAGATCGCCATCGGCGCCGCTGGCCCAATGAATCGCGCCCCGGAGGTTGTCGAGATCTGCACCCAGCCGCTTCAACAGCTCGCTCGGCGAAGCGCCGCCATCCACAATGTCCCGGTAGAAGCCCTCGAACAACGTCAGCATCACCTCCGCGTGCCGGCGTAGCATCGGCAGCGTTTCGCCGCGTGCGGCCAGACGCTCGAGTGCGAAGGCTCGCGTAGTTTCCAGCATTCGGTAGCGAGCGCTTCCGCCATCTGCGATGACCAGCGACTTATCGATGAGTGCACCCAAGTGATCGAGGACCGCCCATTCGTCGATCTCGGCATCGGTTGCCAGCCTTTGCGCCGACTCCAGGGAGAAGCCGCCGGCAAATACTCCGAGCCCATCGAAGATTCTCTGTTCCGGCTCCGAGAGCAGGCTGTAGCTCCACTCCAGTGCTGCGTGCAACGTCTGGTGCCGACGCAGCGCCAAGCGCGAGCCAGCGGTCAGCAGGCGGAAGCGTTCGTCAAGCCGGTCGCGCACGCCATCAACACCAAGCAGCGGCACACGCGCCGCAGCCAGCTCGATCGCCAGCGGAATGCCGTCGAGCCGCCGGCAGATATCGACCACCGCGGAGACATTGGCATCGCTCACCAGAAAGCGAGGCTCGACTGCCTGCACGCGCGCGGCGAATAGCTCAATCGCGCCTGCCTCGCGCGCCCGCGCCGCCGTGACCTCAACAGGCAGCGCCAGCGCGCCGAGCCGGTAGACGTGCTCGTCCGGATGCCTCAACAACTCCTGGCTCGTGGCGAGAACGTGCACGCGGGGCGCACCTTTGCGCAAGGCCGCGACCGCGCGGTCCACCGCATCCAACAGATGCTCGCAATTGTCGAAGACCAGCAGCAGGCGTTGACCTGCTAACGCCTGCACGGTGAGGTCGAGCGCAGTGCGCGGGTCGCCAACCGCGAGGCCGAGTGCACGCGCCACGGTAGCGGCGACAAGGTCGGGGTCGGCGAGCGGCGCCAAATCCACCAGCCGCACGCCGTCCGCGAACTCGTCCCGCACCTCGAGCGCAACTGCTTGCGCCAATCGCGTCTTGCCAATCCCGGCCGACCCGACCACCGTCACCAGCGCGTGGTGCCGGATCAAGTCGCGCACGGCGGCCACATCCTCGGAACGGCCGTAAAGCGCCGGCAACTCGGCGGGAACTTCGGGGAGCGTCGCGTTCCCTGCCGACGGTGCAGGAGGCGCTGATTCGGATTTTGCGGCTTGCGCCGATGCGTCGTCCGCTGCCAGCGCCCATCGATACCCTCGGCCGGGGATGGTAGCAATCGCCTGAGGCCCGAGCAGCTTGCGCAACGTGCTTATCTGAACCTGCAGGTTGTTCTCTTCGACGACAAGGCCACGCCAGACCAGGTCGAGCAACTCGTTCTTGGTCACCAACTGGCCGGCGCGTTCGGCCAGTGCCAGGAGCACGTCGAACGCCCGGGGACCGAGCGCGACCGGGCGGCCGTTCACCAGCAGCCGGCGTTGATCCGGTTGCAATTCAAACGAGCCAAAGCGGTAGGCGGCGGTCACGGCAACAAAGCTGGCGGCGACACTTCAGCCAGCGATTGCCGTGAATCTACTCCAACGTCGGCGCCTTCAGAACGTCTTTCAGAACGTTTAAGCCCGGCTAAAGGACTGAAGCGGCTCGCCAGCAGGAAAGTACGTCCCAGCAGCAACGGACTTTTCCCGACCGAAACACGACCGCAAGGAGACTGCAATGAACGCCAAGCCAGCCCTCGCCCGCCCCCACGTTGTCACGACCATCATCGCCGCCGCACTGTCGGTCCTCATCGCCATCGGGCTGCTTACCGCCGTCACCGGTCTCTTCCAGCGCGACGGCGCTCCGTTCGAGCAAGTCGTCATCGCCGAGCACGCCTGCACCAATTGTGCGTTCGTATCCGAGCGCGAGACCTGCGTGCGTTTATACCTCGCCGCGTCACAAGTCCGGAACGTCGCGAGCCGCTAATGAGCCGATACCGCTATCTAGCCACCATCGCTCAACCAACCAAGGACAAAGCCATGAACGACACCAGGAGTTTCCGTTGGATCGTGCTACCAATCGTGTTGGCGTCATTGCTTGGAGGGCCGACGGCGGCGGCCGACGTGGTCACAGACTGGAACGTTACTGCCGCCGACATCACGGTCGCCGCCGGCTTGGGGCCACCACCCGCCAACCGGACGCTCGCAATGGTGCAGACCGCCGTGTACGAGGCCGTCAACGTCATCACCAAGCGGTATCCACCCGACCGCGTCATGCTGAGTGCGGTGCCCGATGCGTCGGTTGCTGCAGCCGTCGCGGCAGCGACCCGCGCGATGCTGTCGCGCTTGCTGCCATCGCAGCAGGCCGCGATCGACAAGGCCTACGGGAGCGCGCTCGCCGCGATTGCCGATGGCCCGGCGAAGACGGCGGGGATCGCTGTAGGCGAACAGGCCGTGGCGGCTGTTCTCGCGTGGCGCGCGGACGACAACGCGGGAGCGCCCGAACGATACCGGCCAGCCACGACCGCCGGCGTTTACGTCCCTACCACAATCCCCGCCGCGCCGCAGTGGGCGCAGCGCAAGCCATGGGTGATGACCTCGTGCGACCAATTCCGACCCGGGCCGCCTCCCGCGCTTGCGAGTGAGCTATGGGCGCGTGACTACAACGAGATCAAGGCGGTCGGCGCGAAAAACAGTACGACGAGAACCGCGGCACAGACTGAGATTGCCCGGTTCTGGGAAGCCACTGCGCCAACGATCTACTTTCCGGTCGTGCGTTCGGTCGCCAATCTGCCTGGCAGGGAGCTGACGCAGAACGCGCGGCTCCTCGCAGTGACCGCCGAAGCGATGGACGACGCGCTAATCGCGGTCTTTGACGGCAAGTACCTTTACAACTTCTGGCGACCGGTCACCGCGATTCGCAACGGGGACATCGACGGCAACGATGCGACCCAGCGCGACGCTGCTTGGCTGCCTTTCATCGACACGCCAATGCACCCCGAATATCCCTGCGCCCATTGCATCGTCTCAGCAGCGGTCGGTGCGGTGCTGGCGGCGGAGATCGGGAGTGGACCGACGCCGACCCTGAGCACGACCAGCCCGACGGCGCCAGGAGTCGTCCGCAGTTGGACGAGGATCGACGATTTCGTGGCCGAAGTCGCCAACGCCCGCGTCTACGACGGCGTGCATTACCGCAACTCCGCGGAAATAGGGACTGCGATGGGTAAAAAGATTGGCGCATTGACGGCGGCGAATGCGCTGCGGCCGGCCAACTAGCGCAAGCCAACTGGGTCTCAGGCGTTGGGCAATCAATGCGCAGGGCGCTCCTTACCAAGGCGTCCGTGGACCTTGGCGGCACGCGCTGGTGGGCGTTTCTTGCCAGTGCTGCGGCTAGAAGCGTCGAACGACTGGTGTTGGCGACTTCGTGAAGTTCGCAAACGTCCGCTTCTCAAACGCGCGACAGGCAGCTCCGGGTCTATTGCCGCCGCAGGTCTCCGCCTGAAATCGGCCCAGAGGCCGGACATGCACGCTACGCGGGGCGATGGTTCCCACTGATCAGGTTATCCACATTTTTGCGGAGCAAGGACGGAATTGCGGAGCAAAACCAAACCGCAAAAACGGTCGAAACCCGCATGGATATTGGCTCCCCGACCAGGGCTCGAACCTGGGACCTGCGGATTAACAGTCCGTCGCTCTTGTACGTAATTTTATTGCATCATCAACTGCTTACGGCGTCCGCGCATCTTCGCTATCGCAGTCGAATGCAGTGTAATGCAGGGGTACGCAAAACTGCGCTGCTACGTTTTTGTATACAGGTACCCATCGATCGATGCGTGCGGCCTGTCCGTGTTGCGAGAGGTTTTGCTAAGGAGAGCGTGAGTTTTCCGTTCCGTACGAAAGTCGCGCACGGTAACTGCTGCGCACGAGTCGCGCAATCGAGCGGTTAGCGTTTAGCGCCCAACGATCACCTGGTTCGTAGCTTTTTCTTTGGGTCAAAATAGTCGTTATCATCAACCACTTGCGCTGCGGCGGCCCTCGCACCTCTTCCGCACTGAGCGCCACTGAGCCGGACTGATTTACCCGAATCTCACCATCCTTTGTAAAGGGAACAGCTCGGAACTATAACCGCAGTGAGTTCTCGAGTACGTAATTTGGACTTGCCCGTCCACCAGGTTCTCCACTGTTTTTCACAGCTTTTTACGGCGAGTCCCTAAAAAGTCCTTAATGTTGATTGCACCCCGCCCTGAATCAACCGCTCCGCGCGCTCCTCGGCGCGACCGGCCTCAAACAGGTACCAGACGCGGTGCTCCGACTCGTCAATCCGACACCTCGAGAAGGCCTGCTGTCGAAACATCGCCGTGCTCGTTGCAGAGGTGTGCGTCGACCAGCCTACCTTACTTGCAAGAGTGAGCGTGCATATAGGGTTCGTAGTTGGAATCCAATCGCTCTAGGTTTGCGATTGGCCCGGGGCAAGCAACGAGCCCAATCCCGCCTTCTCAAATGCGTTTTCCAAGAGCCGATGAACCTCGGTCACATCGTCGGCAGATAATGCCGCGGCCGATAGCTCCTGGGCAAGACGACGACTGAATGCCCGGATTGCGCGCTTGACGCGCGGCAGGCTCGGCGAGGCCATGCTCAAGGTGTCGATCCCCATCCCGAGGAGCAGGATGGCCGATTCAGGATCACCCGCCATCTCGCCGCATACGCTCAGCGGCTTGCCGAGTGCGTGAGCTTGGGCAACAGCCTGATAGATCGCCCTGAGCACCGCCGGGTGGAGGCTGTCGTAATGCCTCGCGACGCGAGCGTTGGCGCGGTCAATAGCCAGCAGGTACTGAGTCAGATCGTTGGTCCCGACCGAAAAGAAGTCCACGCGTTTGGCCAGATCAGCGATCTGGTAGATCGTCGACGGCACTTCGACCATCACGCCGAGGGGCGGCTGACGCGCGGCTTGACCTTCCCGCACCAGTTCGCTATAGGCACGTTGCATCAATTCGCGCGCATCGTCCACCTCCTTGCAGGCGTTGATCATAGGCAAGAGGAGCTGCAGGTTTCCGTGCTTGGCATTGGCGCGCAGCATCGCCCGGAGTTGGGTGAGAAAGATTCCTGGATTGTCGAGGGTCAGCCTAATGCCACGCCAGCCGAGCAGAGCGTTGTCCTCGGCCACAGGAAAGTAGGGCAACGGCTTGTCGCCGCCCACGTCCAACGTGCGCATGGTCACGGGCCGCGGAGCGAACGCTGCCAGCACGTCACCATAGGCCTGAGTTTGAGCTTCCTCGTCGGGGAACCCGTCGCGGATCATGAACGTAAATTCCGTGCGATACAGACCTATCCCTTCAGCGCCTGCCTTCAGCGCGGGCACAAGATCGGACAGCAGGCCGGCATTGGCCTGCAGCGATATGCGCGCGCCGTCCGGTGTCTCCGCTGGCAAGTCGCGTAGCGCTTCGAGCTCTCTAGCGAGGGCCGCTTCATCCTTGATGAGCCGCTCGAATTCCTTGAGCACCACAGGGGAGGGGTCGATGAAGACCCGCCCTCGATAGCCGTCGACCAAGAGCCTTCGACCCTCCAACTGCTCAAACGGTACGTCGCCGATGTCCATCACGGCGGGAATCTGCAGTGTGCGTGCAAGGATCGCCGCGTGCGAGAACGGCGAGCCGCGTGTGCACACGATCCCGACCAACTTCTCGATCGGTACGTCTGCGATCCTCGCGACGCTGATTTCCTCGCCCACCAGCACGCACCGCTCCGGGTACTCGCGCAATGCCGCGTCACGCGACCGCAGGCGTAGCAGCACGCGGCGACCCAATCCACGAATGTCTTCGGCACGCGCTCTCAGATAGGGGTCGTCCATTTTTTCGAAGGCTTGGGCATGCTCCGCGATGGTCGCCCGCAGCGCGCCGGGCGCCCAACTACCTGCGCGAATGCGTGTAATGGTGTCCGCGAACATCTCTTCGTCGTCGAGCAGCGCGGCATAGATCTGAAACATGGCATGCGCCTCGGTCGGCAACTTCGCGGCCATGCGTTCGCCGCTTGCCCGCAACTCAAGCCGCACCTCTGCCACAGCCTGTCTGAACAACGCCTCTTCGGCATCTGAATCGTCGATATTGCGATCCGGAACGTCCTCCAATTCGGCCGCCGGAGAGGGCAGCACGGCAATGCCGATGCCTACGCCAGGCGCCGCCTTGATCCCGGTGAGCGTCGTGGCCGTGCGCGTGGTGACTTCACCTGAACGGTCAGCGGCGCCGACTGTCGCAGCGGAGATCAGTCCCGCAAGCTCGGCGGCAATGGTGAGAAGGAAACCTTCCTCGGCGACTGTGAACGTCCGGTCGTTTGTTTGCCGCACCGAAAGCACGCCCAGCACGCGGCCATATTGCATGATCGGTACACCAAGGAAGGCGTGGTACGCCTCCTCTCCGTACTCGGGAAAATAGCGAAAGCGCGGATGTTGCTGCGCGTTTGTCATGCTCAGCGGCTGTCCCGATTCGAGAACCATGCCGACGAGTCCTTCGCGCTGCCCGAACTGGATTCGCCCGACCGCTTTAGGATCGAGTCCGTCAGTCGCCATCAGGATGCAACTTGCGCGCGAAGCGTCGACGAGGTAAACCGAACACACGTCGACGGCCAGGCATTCCTTGACCCGACGGACGACGATAGGGAGGGCACTGCTCAGGCTGGTCGCGCGATTAAGCTCCTGCGTGATCTGGCGCAACGTGTCGAGCATTGAAAAGTCCTCCGTGCGTTGGTTGCCGTTATGCGTGCGAGCAGAAGCGGCGGGATCTCAAGTCCTGATCGGACACTCAAATTAGAAGCTCCTGATCGCGACCGTTTGCCGTGTGCCCAAAGCAGCGAGAATCCGTGCGGCCGAACGTTCCGCACTCCTACCCACCCCGCGGCGCTCATCCTATTTGCTCGTCACTTGGGCTTCCATTCGCGGGCAAGCTTCTGCGCCTCGGCGACTTGTGTCGGTGTCATCTTGGCGGCCAGCAGGTCACGCATCCTGACCGCTGCATCACGATTCTCGACAGGGAAGCGAGACGCGGCGACGCTCAGCCATTTGTATGCCTCCACATAGTCCGGCGGCACCCCGTGGCCGTCGGCATACATGGCTCCAAGGTTGTACTGGGCGCCGGCGACGCCCTGGTCGGCGGCTTTCCGGTACCACTTTGCCGCCTCGGCATCATCCTGTGGTATGCCCTTGGCCGTGTCGTAGATGAATCCGAGCGCGAACTGAGCTATTGCATTGCCCTCCTCTGCAAGCGGTCGCAAGAGATGGACTGAGGTCGCGTCGTCGCCGCGCTCGTGCGCCGAGGCAGCGTCCTCCAACGGGCCAGCAGTGGCGACTCCCGCAACGGTCGCGAGCATAAGCCACGCAATCAGCGCCCCACCAGCGACGACAAGCTCGACCGTCCGGCTGACCCGAATAGTTCCAAGGAAACGCCCCTTCACAGCCATTGTCAAGGCGTGTAGCACAATCATCCCGCGCCGCTGACGTGATGCCTCGATCGCTTGAGCAGCTCCAGCCACAGCAGTAAGGCGACACCAGTGGCGGTCTGATGTCTGGATTGGCAAGTTCATGGCCCTGGGATCCGTGCGAGCCGGCAGCCGTAGGGAACACTTCCCCTAATACCGTATGGCACAGGTGCCGCCCTGTGTCTTTGCGCTGAGTTAAGCATTAGCTAAGAAACGGGCCCCTATTCTCAAGTCCATGAATAGGCAAGCGGAAGCTTTAGGCGACAGACGAGTGGGAGCGGGAGCTGACGCGCTCACAAACCTGATATGGCTTAGGAGCAGCCCATGGACAGAGATACCAAACGTTGGATTTTCGATATAACCGCATGGATTGCCGGTCTCCTGGTGATCATCATGCTGATCGCGGACGCGGCAGCGAGCAACCGCATGGCGCCAGGCACTGCTGCCAACACCCAACCCCGCAGTGAATGTGCAAGTTACCAAGTTTTCTTGCCTGAATGCGGAGCTTGCTCGTGAGGAGCAGGAAGCCACGCTTGGCAAGCGTTAGCGCGCTCATGCTCGGGGCACTGACGAGTGTGTCAATGGCGCAAACGCCCGCCTCGCTCGCGACGATGTACGAAACTTCCGCGCGGAGTGAAGTACCGAGTTTCGCCGGTTTGTCCGCCGCACGCGGCAAGCAGCTCTTTCAATCGACTCACGGCGACAACTGGAGCTGCGCTTCTTGCCACACGGACAATCCTCTTGCAGATGGTAAGCATGCCAAAACCGGCAAACCCATCGCCGCGCTGGCGCCCGCAGTCAACCCGTCGCGGTTCACAAATGTCGACAAGGTTGAAAAGTGGTTCCGGCGCAATTGCAATGACGTGCTGGGCCGCGCGTGCACGGCGCGGGAGAAGGGTGACGTGCTTGTGTATTTGATGTCGCTGAAGCCTTAGGAGCGCTCGATGAATGACAATGCAAGCCGTCGGCTGTTCGACCACACTGCCTGGACGGCCGGCCTGCTCTCGTTGGTATTGCTGATCGCGGATGCGGCAGCTGCTGACCGCACCATGACACAAGCGACCAATACACAGTGGCACAGTGAATGTGGAAGTTGCCACGTGCCCTACCCCCCGCAACTGCTTCCGGCGAGATCGTGGCGCGCCATCATGGCGCAGCTCGACCGGCATTTTGGTAGCGACGCCACCCTAGACCCCAAGCCGTTTGCCGAGATCAGCGCTTACCTGGAGACGAACGCAGGTCGCGACCCGCGAGCGGCCAAGGACCCCCCGGCGCTCCGGATCACGGAAACCGGTTGGTTCGCCCGCGAGCACTCAGAGATAGCCGGTGCAACCTTCATACGCTCCAAGGTGAAGAGGTCCGATTGCGCCGCCTGTCACCGCGACGCAGCCAACGGGGCATTCAGCGAACACACGCTTCAACTTCCTCAGTAGCACGAGACCAATGAAACCGATGAGAATTCTTGTCTGGGACCTGCCAGCCCGCCTGTTTCACTGGCTGCTTGCCGCATCGTTCGCGGGCGCATTCCTGACCGCCGAGTCCGAGCGCTATCGCGACGTGCACGTGCTACTCGGCTATACGGTGCTCGCACTGCTCGCCTTTCGCCTAGTGTGGGCCTTTGTCGGGTCCCGGTACGCGAGATTGAGCTCGTTTGCCTTCGGTCCGACGGCCGTGATGGCGTACCTCAGTCCTTGCTCACGCGCCGCCCTAGCCATTACACCGGCCACAATCCCGCCGGAAGCTGGGCGATCTACGCCATCGTCGTGCTCGGGCCTAGTTACGGGCGTTAGCGGCTACGCCACGTACAAGGACATCGGGGGGACGATTGGATGGAGTCGCTGCACGAAGCTGCCGCCAACGCGATGCTGGCGGTCGTGATCGTTCACTTCGTCGGCGTCATTGTCAGCAGCCTCTTGCACCGCGAAAATCTCGTGCGTGCATGATCACGGGCTACAAGGCCGGCCCGCCGAGGCAAGCGATCGACAAGCACGCGGTGGGTGCGGCAGTCGCGCTCGGCCTGCTGGGTCGCGGTACTCTGGACCGGCGCCGATCTGACGCCCCGGCCTGCGCGGCAGCGCCGTGCGACGGCAGCGGCGAAGCACGAGGCGATCGCGTGCCATCTCGGACGGCAGCACGACGATTAGCCGCGCTGGAACGATGCGCATCCTCGTCGTCGAAGACGATCCGCTGCTGGGCGACGCCCTGCAGGCGGGGTTGAGCAGCGCGGCTTCGAGCTGGACTGGGTCAAGGATGGCGTCGCGCGCCGAGATCGCGCTGACGCACGCGGCCTTTGCGGCGGTCGTGCTCGATCTCGGTCTGCCGCGGCTCGATGGGCTGAGCTGCTGCGCACGGGAGCGCGCGAAGGGGCAGCGGTACCCGTACTCGTGCTGACGGCGCGCGACGCCATCGAGGATCGCGTCAAGGGCTTCGACACGGGCGCCGACGATTACGTCGTCAAGCCGGTTGATCTCGACGAATTAGCGGCCCGATTGCGGGCGCTTGTGCGGCGCTCGGGAGGCGAGGCCGCCCCCGTCCTGGAGATCGGCGCGCTGAGGCTCGATCCTGCGGCACGGACGGGTCCCGTACCATGCGGCAAGCCCGTCGAGCTGCAGGCGAAGGAGTTCAACCTGCTGCACGAATTCATGCTCAATGCCGGACGCGTGCTGTCGCGTGAACAGCTCGAGGAGCGGCTCTATGCGTGGGGCGAAGAGGTCGAAAGCAACGTGCTCGAGGTGCATGTCCATCATCTGCGACGGAAGCTCGCCCCGGTGTGATCCGAACCATTCGCGGCGTCGGGGTATGTTCTGCCGCGCGAGCCGAATAATGACTAGCACTCCTGGACGTCACTCGATTCGCCGTCAGCTCCTGGTGGTCCTTCTCGGAGCGGTGGCTCTGGCCTGGATTGCGACCACGACTGTCAGCTACCTCGATGCCCGTCACGAGCTCGGCGAACTCTTGGACGCGCATCTCGCTCAGTCGGCGTCGTTGCTTGTGGCGCAACTTGGTCATGAATCCGACGAGATCGACGTCGAGCATTTCCCGGTGATGCATCCCTACGCTCACCGCGTTGCGTTCCAGTTCTGGGAAAACGGGACGAAGCTGCGCCTGCACTCGGCCAACGCGCCGAATTCACGGCTTTCGCCGAAAATCGATGGCTTCGACGACACTAACATCGGAGGCACGCGGTGGCGGGTATTCAGCGGCTGGGATGCCGAGCGGCGCTATCTCGTACAAGTCGGCGAACGGTTCGATGCCCGCGATCAAATCGTCGCGCAGATCGCCAAGAACATGCTTTGGCCGCTGCTAGTCGCCTTGCCAGCGCTCGGCGTGCTGATCTGGCTTGGCATCGAGCGCGCGACCCGTCCGCTACGGCTGCTCAATCGGCAACTTGAGGACCGCGCGCCCGACAATCTGGCCCCGCTCGATATCAACAATGCGCCGGTCGAAGTTTCGCCGCTCGTG
The DNA here is from genome assembly GCA_963828595.1 of uncultured beta proteobacterium. Classification (GTDB taxonomy): domain Bacteria; phylum Pseudomonadota; class Gammaproteobacteria; order Burkholderiales; family Casimicrobiaceae; genus PALSA-1003. The sequence goes on along the minus strand of CAWHEN010000010.1, from coordinate 6,799 downwards.
ACCAACCTCAATCGGCTCTTCGAGCGCGTGCGCGCATTGATTGACAACGAGCGCCGCTTCACCGCCGATGCGGCGCACGAATTGCGTACTCCTCTAGCCGGACTGCGCGCCCAGGCGCAGGTGGCGCGCGGCGCAACCGACGACACCGAACGCGCGCACGCACTCGACCAGGTCATCGGAGGCTGCGACCGGGCCGCGCACCTCGTCGACCAACTGCTCACGCTCGCACGACTCGAGCCGGAGACCTTCCGCGCCGAGCGTGAACGCTGCGACCTGCGTGAGGTCGCGCATGGCGCAATTGCGGGAAGTCGTTCCGACCGCGCTCGCCAAGTCGATCGAAATCGACTACGAGGGCGACCGTCGCATTGAATGCTGGGAGACGCGCGGCTGCTGCGCATCTTGTTTCGCAATCTGTTCGACAACGCGGTGCGCTACAGTCCCGCGCACACGGTAGTGCGAGTGGCCGTTGATCAGAACGCGGGGAAGCCATTCCTGGCCGTACTCGACCAAGGCCCGGGGGTTGCACCAGCGGAGCGCGACAAGCTGGGTAGGCGGTTCCATCGCCTCGCCGGTACGGATACGGTCGGAACCGGACTTGGTCTTTCCATCGCCAAACGGATCGCCGCGCTCCACGCTGCATCGATGACCTTTAGCGAGACAATTGCGGGTAGGGGTCTGCAGGTTGTCGTGTCATTCCCGCAACAACGCATTTAGCGGTCATCGAAAAAGCGATGCCCCAAGGTTGGGTGCGTCCGCAGCAGCTATGGGTTCGCCCGGCCGTGTTAGATGTCGGGCCTGAGCTTACTCTTGCCTGACTATATCGACCGAGATCTCCACCGCCGGAATCGTTCCTCTGTTCTCAAGCCAGTGTGTGGTGTTCCTATCCTCGGGCCAGCCCACTCCCGGCCCATAGTCCGTAGCGACTCCATTTCGATGGTCAGTGATCGTTCCTTGCAGTATGTAGACGGTGCCTGGTCTGTCTTTATGGTCGTGAATCGGGCCGAAGACGCCTCCAGGCTCGATGGTCACCATACGCATTCGAAGTTGGCGCCCTGCCATGCCCTCGATCTCAGGGCCAAGGTCAACCGTTGCAAGTAACTTCACCGTAACACCTTTCGTCTCAGGTCCCACCTGTTCGTTGCTCATCGTGTTCTCCTCTCTGCACTTCCAGGGCCTAACAAACGAAGGTGACCGGCGATCACTCGCCGACGATCTCTTACAACCGACCGCGCAAGCGACACAACTTCAAAACGCCGGCATCGCTGTATCATCGCAGTCAATCAGCGTTGCACTTGCTCGTTGAATGTTGAATCTACGGCCCCTCAGCCACAAGCCCTCATCATTTGGCTTGCCGCAATGGAAACCAGCGCGGAAGCATCGAGGCGAGCACGCCGTCCTTGAGGACGATGTGATGGTAGAGCGCGGCGAGAGCGTGGAGGCCCGCAACCCATAGGATCGCGTCGCCGAGCCACGTGTGCCTGTCATTGCCTCGTCGCGTAGCACGTTCGCGCTAACCGCCGCCATTGCCTTGAGCGCTGCAATGGCCCGTTCGGCCCGATATTCCTGAACGAAACCGAAGAGTGCATTGAGAATGACAATCACCAGGATCACGACGCTGTCCTGCAACTCGCCGACGATGCCCGCAATCACGGCTGCAGCGAGCAGCACCAGGATCATGAAATCGGTGAACTGCCCAAGCAGCATGGTCAGCGGGGGGCGCAGACGCTGCTCGCGCAATACGTTGGGGCCATGGCGCGTCAAGCGCGCCTGCGCTTCCGGCGCAGACAGACCCCGCGCCAAGTCTGCGTGAAGCCGGTGCGCTACCTGCTCCACCTCCAGGACACCTGCCACGGGGGCTCCGAGTGAACTGCTCTATGGCCGCCGCTACTCGGCATACGATAGATCGCAAGCGTGTTGAGCAAGTAAATGTAAGAAAGGAAAAGACTGCCGCAGCCAACGGCCTGAGCACGCGGGTCTTGATCGATACGGCAGACCGATGATTGCCACGCCGGTCATATCATCGCGGACAGCGCGGACACCGCGTACGTGGAAGGGACATGGGGCAGCAACGGCCCCGGACGTTAGAACACGTCGTCCACGGCAAGGTTGGCGATGTCGAACAGATTGCTTCCGAGCAGATTGCCGATAGCTTATTTCGATCGCACGCAGCCCTCAGCGACGTGGCACTGGCTCGGCGAATCCATCGTTTGTGCAGTTCCAGCCAAAGGAGCAGCACGCCTCCGATTGCAGCGCACAGCCCCACTGCGCCCATGCCAGGCAGCGAGAACTTGAATGCAGATTTTAGAAACGGAATGGCGAGCACACCGACCAAGCCAATGAATGTTCCTCCGACCACCCACCACAATGCCGGATTGCGCGTCCGTATGGTCGCGGCAAGACCACGCGAACGCGAACGGTTCGAGAAAATCAATGCCAGGTTGCCGAGCACCAAGGTGATGAAGGTAAGCGTTCTCACCTGATCATCATCGTAGCCAAAGCTGCGCGTAACGAGGTACACCAACAGAACGCACACAAGCACGCTCAGCCCGTCTACCAGACTTTGCCGCAGTGCCGCTCGACTGTAGAGCGATTCATGGCGGCTCCGCGGCGGGCGGCGCATCACGTCGGGACCTTCCGGCTCGGCTTCGAAGACGACCGAGCACGCAGGATCGATGATGAGCTCGAGGAACGCGATATGGGCGGGGAGCAAGACGAGGGGCCATCCAAAGACAGCCGGTAATAGCGCTATGCCCGCGATCGGAATATGGACCGCGACGATGTAGCCCGTTGCCTTCTTGAGATTATTGAAAATACGCCGGCCCAGGCGCACTGCCTGGACGATCGACGTGAAATTGTCGTCCGTCACGATCAGATCGGCCGCCTCACGCGCCACGTCGGTGCCGCGTCCGCCCATCGCGATGCCAATGTCCGCTGCGCGCAACGCGGGCGCGTCGTTCACGCCGTCACCCGTCATCGCGACAACTTCCTCATTGGCCTTGAGCGCATTGACGATGCGCAGCTTCTGCTCGGGTATGGCGCGCGCCACGATGGTGACGGACCGGATCCGCTCGCGGAGAACCTCATCGCTCATGGCGTTGAGGTCAGCGCCCGTGATGGATCGACCGGTCGCGGCTGAGACCAGCCAGCCGCGCAATGGAGGCCGCGGTTCGCGGGTAATCTCCGGTGATCATCAGAACGCGGATACCGGCAGCATGGCACTCGCGGACTGCCGCCGGCACGCCATCGCGTACCGGGTCAAGCAGACCGACCAGGCCGAGATACTCGAAGGCGAAGTCGTGCTGCTCGCCTGGCAGTTGTCCCGGCTGAAAGCGCGCACAAGCCACCCCGAGCACCCTCAGCCCCTCCTCGGCCAACGCGTCGACGTGGCGGCGTCAGCTCCTCGCGCTGTGCGTCTTCGAAATGACACAAGTCAGCGATGGCTTCGGACGCTCCCTTGGCGGCCACCGCGAACCCCTGTTCATGACGCGACTGCCACACCTGCGACATGGCCAGAAGCGACGGCGACAAGGGATATTCGCGCGCCAGCACCCACTGCTCGTGCAAATGCTCAGTGCCGGCGAGACCCGAGGATCCGAGTGCATTGATCGCCCTTTCCATGGGATCGAAGGGATCGCGGCGACTTGCCAGCACGGCGAACTCGACCAGGCGATGAAACGTCTCGGGTAACACACCGTCATGAGGCCCGACGTCCCACGTCTGGCCTGCTGCCGTAACCAGCCTGTGAACAGTCATCCGGTTTTCGGTCAGCGTGCCCGTCTTGTCGACGCACAGCACCGTCGCCGCACCGAGGGTCTCGAGTGCGGGCATGCGGCGGGTCAGCACGTTGCGCTGCGAGATACGCCACGCACCCAGCGCGAGGAAGACGGTGAGCACGACCGGAAACTCCTCGGGCAGCAACGCCATTGCCAGCGCGATACCGGCGAGCACGCCATCAAGCCAGTTGCCGTGGGTGAGGCCGTATACGACCGCAACGAGCGCAGCCAGGCCGAGCGCGCCGATCGCGACCCGCTTGACCAGGCGGTCGGTGTCGAGCTGCAGCGGGGTTTGGCCCGTCTGGATCGTCTGCAACGCCTTTCCGATGCGCCCGATCTCTGTGTGAACACCCGTAGCCGCCACTCGCGCGAGGCCTTGCCCCTGAACGATCAGTGAACCGGAATAAACGCAGTGGTTGTCTTCGCCACCCGCGCGTGAAAGCACATAGGGTCCTTGGGACGCTACTTTGCCGACCGGGACCGATTCGCCAGTAAGCAATGACTCGTCGGCGCTGAGGTTCGTCGCTTCGAGGAACACGGCATCTGCCGCTACGCGATCGCCTTCTCCCAGCACGATGAGGTCATCAACGACCACCTCACGTCCGGGAATGCGCTTTCGCTCGCCATCGCGGATCACGAGTGCGCGCGGGCTCGACAGGTCCCGCAATGCATCCAGAGCGCGCTCGGTCTTGCGCTCCTGATACAGCGTGATGCCCATCACGACCACAACGAATGCAAGCAATACCAAGGCTTCCCGCAACTCGCCAAAGATTAGGTAGACGAGCCCGCACCCGACGAGCAGCAGGAACATCGGCTGGCGGACGACTTCCCAGGCAATCGCGAAGACGCTTCTTGGTTTCGCCGACGGAAGCTCGTTCGGGCCGTCGCGCTGCAGGCGTAGCCGCACGTCCTCCTCGCCGAGCCCGGCTCGCCGCTCAACCGCCTGAAATTCGACGTTCATCGCCCGAAGTGATTTCCCTGAGTCCGCCCGGGCGGCACCGGCGCGTGAGCGTACTCCTGAAGCCGCTCGCGCCATACAGCGACCGCGAGGGCGAGAGCGACCGGGCCGATGAACAGACCCACCAGCCCAAAGGCAGCAACACCGCCAAGTACCCCGAACATGATCACGAGAAAGGGCATCTGCGTGGCCTTGCCAATAAGCAGTGGCCGAATAAGGTTGTCCGCCGGATGCACGAGGAGGGTGCCCCAGGCAAGGAGGCCGAGGCCGAGCCACAGATGCCCAGTGACTACGAGTACGAGTCCGGCTGAGCCCCAGACCAGGAACGTGCCTACAACGGGCACGATGGAAGCAAGCGCCGTCAGCACGCCAAGCGCGATGGGTGCCTCGACCCGGAACACAGCATAGCCAATCCCGGCGATTGTGCCTTGAACGACAGCGGTAATTAGCAGGCCGAATACCACTGCCCGCGTCATCAGTCCCGCGGCGCGAGCATACCGATCCAGGCGGTCGCCGAAGAATCCGTGGAGTATTTGCGCCGCCTGCCGCACAAGATGGTCGCCATCACGGTAAATGAAGAAGACAGTGAGTATGGATAACAGGAGCTTCACAATGTTGCGGCCCACGTCGCCGACGACGCCCAATAGCTCCGTTCGAAAGCGCTGTACCCAGTCGATCAGCAGCTGCCGAATCAGCAACGGATCCGCCTGATAACGGTCGAGCGCCTGCTGAATCGCATCGCCGAACCAGGGTATGGTGCGGAGGAACGGTGGCTGCAGATTCGAGTTACTCGTCCAGTAGGAGACCATTTCCTGATATGCGGCACTGACCTCATCCTGCAGCAGCACTGCGAGCCAGACCAGCGGGACGACCAGGATTAGCACGACGAGCAGCGTCATGAGCCCCGCCGCGAGCGTATGGTGGCGGTGGCAAACCCTGAGGAGGATCTGATACGACGGCCAACTCGCGTAAGCGACGATCATGGCCCACGTGATCGGCGCGAAGAACGGGTGGACCACGATACCGCAGAGCAGGGCCAGCGCGCTCAGCAGGATTCCAAGCAGCAGGCGGCGGGCAGCCGGACTCGTCACGGGATCATCGAGATTTGACATCTCACGCTGTCATCGGCGACACGCCCACGGTAAATCGCGCCATTGCGGCGTGCAGCGAATGGTCTAGCACCTCCGCGAACGCGGTCGCGGCGTAGGAATCGCGCAAGAAGGCGGGCGTCGAAGCCGAGGCGCCCGGTGGCGCTTCTAGCGGCGGGGCGATCATCGACCTCGAAGGCGTGGCCAAGGTACGCGGAACAGCCGAAAGACGGGGACGTTCCAACGGAACAAGCGTGAGCCGCGTACGTCTCAGGTTTTCGCGCATCGGTGATCCGATGGTAGAGCAATGGCGCCGGATGCCATTGATCCTCGTCAAGCCTCCGGCAACGGCGTGGCTCCAACGGACGCCCATAGCAAGGTCCCGGTATTGGTCCTGCGCTGAAAAACCGTCAGGACGGAGACTGCGCCCCTGCCAGGTCAAACCGGAAGCGAACGGTGCCGTGATCGGAGTGGCCTATCGCACCGCCGAAATGCCGGACCAGGCCGAGGACCCGCTGATTGTCCGATAGCGCTTCGCCGACAAGCTCCTTGGTTCCGCGGCTGCGACAATAGCCGATGAGCTTTCTCAGCAGAATGGGGCCGAGGCCCTGTCCTTTCAGGTCGGAGCGTACGCGCGATGACGGTGCTCGACGAGGAGAAGGGCAAGCATCCCGATCGCGTGTTCACCTACAAGGGCAGACCCCTCGGTCAGGCGAACACGAGGTCGTGGCGCAATGCCTTGAAGCGTGCGGGCATCAAGAACTTTCGCTGGCACGACTTGCGGCATGTTTGGGCCACGTGGCACGTCATGGCTGGGACGACGATCGCGGAACTGCAGGAGCTCGGCGCGTGGAAGTCGCCGTTGATGGTGAAGCGCTACGCGCACTTCGCGCCGGAGCAGCTGCGCGCAGCCGCGGCAAAACTTGCTAAGTTTTCGTCTACAGTGCCGAAAAGTGAAACGCGGGAAGCAACGCAAGGTC
>CAWHEN010000009.1:0-440423 GCA_963828595.1 uncultured beta proteobacterium | reverse complement strand
TTCCTGAATCGCTTCACCAGATGCCGATAAACAGTGAGATCAAAGTCTGGAATCGGGTAAGGTTGTAATCAGTCGATTAATGTGAAAGTACAGAGAACGCCTTGAGGAATTTATCCACGGGCTCCAAGAAGGGTGCTCCGTGATGGCCGTTTCTCTGTTTTAACGCAGTCTGTTCTTCGTTGCGTCGTGCGAGGATCGCTTTAGCTTTGAAAGAATTATTTCCGCTGCAACCTTCCTGTGTGCTCCATCTCACTGGCAATCGCCATCAATTCTTTGTCTGTGAGGTATAGCACCTTCGGCATTATCCTGTTTTCGGTCGAACCAGTAACCGAGTAAAGCACGATGTGTTTCCTCGTCATCGGGCATGCTGGCCCATCGTCCGTGGACAATTTGGTTCCGTCGAGTGTTCAACGCATCAGCCTGCTTGCCAACTTTGGCCGCAGCCTTTTTTGTCTGCCTCGTCCGTTAGTAATTAGCCTGTGTGAGCGCCGTGTAAACCTTGACCAGTGCGGCAACATTCATCTGGCTCAAAATTAATCGCCCTTCCTTGGGTGGTAACCCGAGCAGCAAGCAGCAAGTGTCTTGCAGCTCCCCATTCGAGATACGACCATTTGTGCATGACCGCGCCGACCGCGAGCAGGTAGGCATCTGGGATGAGCCGTGGCCGTGGTCAGGATGAGCTTGGCTATGAAGGCCCCTCGATTTCTTAGGAGTCATTTCTTGGGATTTTTCGAGGCTGATTTTATTGGCGGCCCCAGCGAGATTCGAACTCGCGTCGTCGCCGTGAAAGGGCCACGCGAGGAAGTCACTAACTTAATATCTCGCTCAGCGTGGGTTAGTCGAATTTCAACTTCTTCTTGACGGCCTCCACCCGCTCCTTGTCCGACGCTGCCTTTCCTTGCGCATCGTTAAGTAGCTGCCGTTGCTGCGCAATGGATGACCTGTGATCCGCGTTTGTCGCGGTGACCATTGGCTTCGTTCTTCTTCAAGAATTAACGCCAGCTCCTCGGGTACACAATCGACATATATGTGAGCCCCTTCGACCTTGATGCTACGTTTGATTCCCGGATGACTCTGGGCGTAACGCCACTCGAGAAGAGATGCCCACCCGATTGGGGGGATACCAGAGAGTTGCAGGGGCATTAGTTTGAAGTCCTTCCCCTTTCCTGATGCGCGAACCAACTCTTCGGAGAACCCGATAATCTTGAGGTCTTGAAATTCCATTGACGCATCGACTCCTGCATGGGACAAATTTGGGACAGTGCCGGCAAGAATTGACAGCGACAGCAGACATCGCCCAACAAGTAAGCCACTGATACCATATGCAGTCAACGATGCCCGATAACGGCCTGACTCGACTTAAAATCCGCCGACGCCGAAACGCGTCGTGCCGGTTCGAGTCCGGCCCTGGGCACCGCCTCAGGGAATTTCCGACACGGATGTGGAAAGCCGACCATGACGCAGGTTCGCTTGATTTCCAACTTCCCACCACTGCGACTAGTGCTCTCCGCACCGGGCGGAGCCAGCTTGAACTATGACCTCGGCTCCATGTATGAGCGTGGTGAGGGCGTGCCACAGGACGATGCCGAAGCGCTGCTGTGGTATCGCAAGGCTGCCGATGAGGATTATGCCCTCGCCCAGTACGCGCTGGCGCACCATGTACCGTGCCGGCCAGGGCGTGCCGCGGGACGCTGCCGAAGCGCTCGCCTGGTGTCGCAAGGCTGCCAATCAGGGCTACGACCGCGCCCAGTACGCGCTAGCCAAGATGTACAGCGTTGGTGAGGCCGTGCCCCAGGACCATGTCGAAGCCGCGAAGTGGTATCGCAAAGCAGCGCAGCAGGGCTACGCGCACGCGCAGAACGACCTCGGCGTAATGTACGAATGCGGTGAGAGGGGCTTGCCGCCTGATCATGGGGAGGCTGTCGCCTGGTATCGCAAGGCCGCGGATCAGGACCATGCCCGAGGCCAGAACAACCTCGGCTTCATGTACGAACGCGGACGCGGGGTGCCGCAGCAGCAGCCGAGGCAGTCAAATGGTATCGCCGGGCGGCCGCCCAGGGGATTCCTCGCGCGCAACTCAACCTCGGCGTCATGTATGAACGCGGTCTCGGTGTGCCTCAGGACTATGCCGAGGCTCTTGGCTGGTTCCGCAAAGCAGCGGATCGCGATTTCGCAATCGCCCAGAATAATCTCGGCTACCTGTACGAGCGCGGATGCGGGACGCCGCAGGACCATGCCGAGGCGGCGAAGTGGTATCGCAAGGCCGCCGAGCAAGGTTACGCCCACGCCCAGAACAACCTGGGCGTCTTGTACGAGAGTGGCCAGGGTGTTGAGCGGGACCACGCCGAGGCGCGCAAGTGGTTCCGCAAGGCGGCCGACCAAGGATTTGCCGTCGCCCAATACAATCTCGGCGTCATGTGCGAAAAGGGTGAGGGTGCGCCGAGGGACTATCGGGAGGCCCTCAGGTGGTTCGGTGCGGCCGCCGATCAAAACAACGCGAGCGCTCAGTTCAGTCTGGGAGCCTTGTATGAAAAGGGCTACGGCGTGAAGCAGGACTACGCCGAGGCGGTGAAGTGGTATCGCAAGGCCGCCGACAAGGGAGACGCCGCAGCTCAGCTCAATCTCGGCATCATGTACTACCACGGGCGAGGGGTGGCGCAGGATTATGTCGAAGGTCATCAGTGGCTCAACCTCGCCGCCTCGCGGTTTCTTCCTTCGGAGGCAGAGAAGCGCGATCGCGCCATCAAGAATCGCGACATCGTGGCGAAGAAGATGACCCTGTCCCAGATCGCGGAGGCGCAGAGGCTCGCACGCGAATGGAAGCCGGGGTAGTCGGCGCGCAACTACGAGTGGCCGAGCGCGTCGGCCGACTCGGGCCCTGAACCCCTATAGAAGCATCGTCGCCGGCCTGCTCCCATCGCGGCCCCGGATGAATCCCGTCCTCACGCTCGCCCTGCGCAGCCTGGTTCGCAATCGCCGGCGCAGCGCGATTGCGTTGGCCGCGGTGGGTTTCGGCGTTGCTGCGCTCATTCTCGCCGGCGGCTTCGTCGACTCGCTGCTGGTCAAGCTGCGCGAGGACACGATCTATTCGCAGCTCGGCCATATCCAGATTCGGGATCCGAAGTTTGGCGAATTGGGCCTGAGCGAGCCTTACGCCCACCTTCTACCGACGGCCGACGCGGATATGGCGCCCGTCGCCCGCCTTCCCCATGTGCGCGTCGTCGCGCCGCGGCTGACCTTGAGCGGGCTTGTCAGTCTGGGCGACACCACGCTGTCTTTTACTGCGGACGCGATCGACCCTGCCAAGGAAGCGATGTTCGATCGCGGCCTGGCGATCACCGAGGGCGCCGCACTCGGCGCCGATGACAAGGAGGCGGTTATCCTGGGCGAGGGTCTCGCCGCGAATCTGGGGGCGAAGACGGGCGATAAGGTCGTACTGCTGGTCAATGCCGCCACCGGCACGCTGAACGCCCGGGAGTTCGTCGTCCGAGGGACGTTCAGCTCGATCTCGAAGCTATACGACGACACCGGCCTGCGGCTACCGCTCGCATCGGCTCAGCGTCTGCTCCGCATCCGCGGCGCGCAACAGTGGGTCGTTCTGCTTGACGACACCGATAAGACGGCAGCGACGCTGGAGGGCCTTCGCAGCGTTCTCCCCAAGGCGCGTTTCGCCCTGACGCGATGGGACGACGAGGCGGACTTCTACCACAAGACGGCACAGCTGTTCGCTCGCCAGTTCGGCTTCATACGCATCGTCGTCACCGCGATCATCGTGCTCAGCATCCTCAATACGATGACGATGAACGTGCTCGAGCGAACCTGGGAGATCGGCGTGATGCTGGCGCTCGGAGACTCGCGCAGACAGGTGCTTGCCTTGTTCGCCTGCGAGGGCGCGCTGCTCGGGTTCGCGGGCGGTCTCCTCGGCGCCGCGTTGGGGCTGGCGATGGCAGCCGTGTTGAATTCGGTAGGGATCCCGATGCCGGCCCCGCCCGGCATGAGCCACGGCTTCGATGCCGGGGTTCTGGTATCGGCAGCCCAGGTGGCCGCCGCCTTTGCCATCGGCTGCGTCGCCGCGGTAATCGCTTCGCTGCCCCCTGCAGCGCGCGCATCCCGGCTGCGGGTCGTGGACGCGCTTCGCGTGACCCACTGACGTGCCCCGCCGTCCCGACAACAGGCGTTCGCAGCCCGATTGGAGCGCGCTCGGCGCGCTGTTGAGGCTCGCGGCGCAGAATGTGCTGCGGCAGCGCGGCCGCAGCGCCACGGCGCTGATCGCGATCGCCCTCGGCGTCGCGTCGCTGATCGTTGCAGGTGGATTCATCCACGACGTCTATATCCAGATGGGCGAGTCGATCATCCACTCGCAGTACGGCCATCTTCAGATCTACAGGCGCGGGTACGTTCAACATGGAACGCAGCATCCGACCGACTATCTGATCGATGATCCTGCTGCGGTACTCCAGCGCATTCAAGCGTTGCCCGGGGTTGCAATCGTGCTGCCTCGATTGCATTTCACCGGCCTGGCGAACGCCGGCGGCGGCGACTGGGCGATCGTCGGAGAAGGTATCGAGCCGAAACTCGAAAATCGGCTCGGCACCTACGTCCAGCTCGTCAGCGGCCGGCTGCTGCGCGAGGACGATAGCGATGCGGTCATCGTCGGCGATGGAGTGGCAAAGGCCCTTCGATTGTCCAGCGGTCAACCGATAACGTTGAGCATAAGTACCCGCGCGGGGGCATTGAACAGCGTCGACTTTCAAGTGGTCGGAATCTTTCGCTCCTACTCGAAGGAATTCGACCAGCGCTCGATCCGCATGCCGCTGAAGGCAGCCCAGGATCTGCTTGCCACGAGCGCGGTCAACGAAATTGCCGTTGCTCTCACCGATACGGCCGCAACCGATGCAACAGCCTCGCTGGCAGGCGCGAGTATCGGCGAGCTCAGATACGAGGTCCGCAGGTGGCGCGACCTTGCGGATTTCTACAACAAGACGGTCCACCTCCTCGAGCGCGAATTCGCATTTCTCGTGGGCGTGATGCTGCTGATGATCGTGCTATCCGTCGCCAACACGATCAACACTGCGGCGTTCGAACGCCTTCCCGAATTCGGCACGATGCTGGCGCTCGGCGACAGGCGTCGCGATGTTTTTCGCTTGATCATGCTCGAGTGCACGACCCTCGGGATGCTGGGAAGCCTGCTCGGCCTCGGCATCGGGATCGCGCTTGCGCTTGCCCTGTCCGCGCTCGGCATCCCGATGCCGCCGCCGCCGAACACGGACCTCGGCTATACCGCGCTGATACGGATTGTGCCCGGGGTGATTTTCGGCGCTGTGGCGGTGGGAGTCGTCGCCGCGATACTGGCGGGTGTTTTTCCATCGCTGCGCATTGCGCGAACCGCCCCAGCGGAGGCGCTGCGGAGGGCGCTGTGAGACCCGCGAAACGGACGAGCCGCGCCTACAGCCGCTTCAAGTAATCCTTGTTGAATACCTTGTCGGGCAGATCCCGAAGGCGAAGGCCTGAATACGACAGCAGCGATTGCCCTTTCTTGACCGCGTCCTCGATCAATACCTCGGTCGGGCGGATCTTCCCGCCCAATGGTTTGAAGGCACTGTAGGTCGCCGTCTTGAGTAGACGTCCGGAGATCGCATAGAACTCCGCCTTGAACGGATGAAAGGTCCGTTGCTCGACCCAGTAGACGACGCGATGGTAGGCGACAGCCGAATCGTTGGCCTCAAGCTCCAGCACATAGCAAACCTCGTCGCCGCACGGGTCGTAGCGAAGGACCTTTGCCGTGTAGTCGCCGCTGAAGTTCGCACGAGCAACATCGCCGTTGGCGACCTGCCCGACCAGCCGCTGGGACAGCGACAATCGAATCGGCTGCGAAACATCCGGCATGAAGACCCACAGGTCGCGTCCGCGCATCAGAAGCGCCTGCCCGCGCTCGGATTGCGGTTCTACGGTCAGGACGATCGCGGCTTCATTCCCCTTGGCGAGGATCCGGTAGCGGCGGCTTTCCGGCTCGCTATCGCCGGTCTTCGACTCGATGTCCACCTCGACCTGAAATGACTCCTTGGGAAAACGCACTTCATCCGCTTTTTCCACGACCTCTTGGGGCGAGGGTTCCGCGGCTGGCGCCCCCAGGACCGGCGCTAACGGCAGCAATGCAACCGCCAAACCGCCTATACTCCACCGGCGTTGCAAGCAAGCGGTCCGGCCGCGACGGGCCGCGCTCCATCTGGCTGCACGCGCCGATGATGGATTGGTGAGTCCTGGCTCTGGTGACATCGAATGGCAACGAGTCCGCACGTCGAACGCCCCGATTATAGGACCCCTGCGGATGCGCCGGCCGCCGCCCCGGCGACGATGGTGGTCCGCGTCGAGAACGTCACCAAGCGGTACGATCTCGACGGTCAAAGGGTCACGGCGCTGAGCGCCGTCAGCATAAACATCGAGGAAGGCGTTTTCCTGGCGATCGCGGGCCCGTCGGGAAGCGGCAAGTCGACTTTGCTCAATCTCATCGGCTGCATCGATACGCCGAGTTCCGGCAGTCTCTGGATTGACGGCGAAGATGTTGCGGCGCGCACTCCGGACCAGCTCGCGAGTCTGCGCGCGCGCGCCATCGGATTCGTCTTTCAGAGCTTCAACCTCTTTCCGGTCCTGACCGCGGCGGAAAATGTCGAATACCCGCTGCTGAAACGCTCCGAGATCGGGGCGAGCGAGCGCGCGGAACGGGTTCGGAAATACCTCGATCTGGTCGGACTCAAGAAATTCGCCGAGCATCGCCCCAATCAACTCTCGGGCGGGCAGCGGCAGCGCGTCGCGATTGCCCGGGCGCTGGTGACGCATCCGCGCATCGTGCTGGCCGACGAACCGACGGCCAACCTCGATCACAAGACCGGCAAGCGCATCCTGCGGCTGATGAAGAAAATCAATCGCGCGACCGGCACGACGTTCGTGTTTTCGACCCACGACCAGAAAGTGCTGAACATGGCCGACCGGCGCGTCGACCTGGAAGACGGGGAGATCGTCCGCCTGGGCATGCGGGTCGCCGACAAATGGGTCTTCGCGCTCGAGCGGGGGCCCGATGCTCTGATGGGTGCGGAGGATGACGCACCGCCGGCGGTCGAGGCCTGAGCTTTGGAGGCTGTCGGGTGGGTTTACAGTCGGCCGCCGACCTGATCGGTTTTCCGCATCTAAGTCCATGGTTTTCAATGGAATGGGCAGAATGGCATGATCGCTGCTTCTTAGTTGGCGCACGAGTCATATGTCAGGCCTAAAGGAGCATTCATGAAATTCACGACCACCATCCTCGGCGCAGCGCTGGGCGCATTCCTGTCGCTGGCGGCTTCGGCCGCGCCGATTCCCCTGCCCTCGGGGTTCATCCAGCTTTCGGACAACGACGCGGAATATCTGATCAATGCGGACGGCTCAAGATGCACGTCCGGCGGCGCCCCGGACTGTACCGTGGACGTCGGCGACCGTTTGCGCGGCATCTTCGACATCAACTCGATCGAAGGGCTCCTGCCTCCGACGGCCGCGGACTTTACCCCGTTCAACGGGAACGAGCTGACCGCGGTATTTGACATCATCGTCACCAGCAAAACCGGCGGCCCGGGAGCGTGGACCTTTAATTTCGCGCCCACCGGCGACCTTGACGGCGTCGGCTCCGGCATCTTGTTGTATTACGATCCTAGCCAGGATTACACGCGGCTCGGTTGCGCGACGGTTGCCATCTGTGAGGCGACCGCCACGAACGGTTCGCTCTGGGCGGGATTCGGCTTCGGTCCGGGCAGCTTCTGGATTGCGCAAACGCCGACGGACAACATCGCGGACATCGGGGCAATACCGCCGCCGATACAGGTCGGTGGCTACAATGCGTCCCTTGATCTTACGGTGAACAACACCGGCTACACCTTTACCCAGCACCAGTGCATCGTACCCTTCCTCGCGAACGATTTTGCGGACGCGTGCGCCTCGGGCGGCCTGCTGGGCGTCGGGGACGGCACGGACACCCCGTTCGACAGCTTCAGCAACGTCGACTTCACGCTGAAAAGAGTTCCGGAGCCGGCATCGCTGGCCCTGCTGGGACTCGGCTTGGCGGTGGTCGGATTCGCCCGGCGCAAGTTCGGCTAAGCCTCCGATCTCAAAGAGCACTCGAATGGCCCGCTCGTTTGACGAGCGGGCCATTTTCTTTGGCCCCAGCAAGGCGCCAATCCACGGCGCAGACCTGGTTTTGGTGGTCCGGCCGTATGCCTTATCATTCCGGCATGCCCCGACTGGCGCTTTTTCCCGAGATATTGCGCGAAGCCTTTGGCTCCCGCACCCTGCCCCGCGAGCCCGAGCCCGATCTGGTGATGGATGGGCCGGACCAGGTCCTCGCCTTTGCCGAAGCCGGACGCAGCGACGGGGTCATGGCGGCGTCCTACCTGTTCAATTCGGCCCGAATCAGCCAGGTCATCCAGGGTTGCCGCTCGGTCCTCGATCTCGGATGCGGCCCGGCCACGCAGCTGGCCCAGGTAGCGGGGCTGCACCCCGACGTGGAATTCACCGGCATCGACCTGTCCGCGGCGATGCTGGCCAACGCCGAAGCGCATGTGCGCGAACTGGGCTTGACCAACGTGCGCTTTATCCACGGCGACATCACCGAGATTCCAGGCGTCGCCGATCGATCCTCCGACGCCGTGATCAGCACGCTGGCGCTGCACCACTTGCCGACGGGCGAGCACCTGGGCCAATGTTTCCGCCAGATTCAGCGAGTGCTCAAGCCGGGCGGAGCGGTATACGTGGCCGACCTGGGCCGCCTGAAGTCGCTTAAGTCCATCCTGTACTTCGCGTACATGAACGCAAAGCATCAGCCCCACATTTTTTCGCTGGACTACGAGCGCTCGCTGCGCGCCGCGTTCCTGGCGACCGATTTCGACGCCTTGTGCCGGGAGTATCTGCCGGACAGCATGCGCGTCTACACACCCTACGCACTGCCTATCCTCATTCTGGCCAAGACAGCGGATCGGCCCATTTCGTCGCAGCTTCGAACCCAGTTGCGGGACATGCGTCGCAAGCTCAACTCGCGGTATCGGCGAGATCTGGACGACATCCGGCGATTTTTCCGATGGGGCGGGCTCGGCGATGATCCCTTCCGCCCAGCACGATAAGGGCCGAGAGACCGACGCGCACCGGCTTCCGGAGGCGGTGAGATTCCTGGCGGAGGCAGGGCGCGCGGCCCCGTCGGCCGACAATAGCCAGCCGTGGCGCTTTCGCTGGGGCAAAACCTTCGATGTCTATTTTCGGCAGGCGGCCGGCGAGCACGAGCTGTTGCCTGCCGAGCATCCGGCGACGCAAATCGCGCTCGGAGCCGTCATCGAGAATCTGGCGCAAGCAGCGGTCGCGATCGGGTTGCCGTTCGACGCAGCGGCCGTCAAAAACGCAGCGGCCCGGCCCATTGCGGAGTTGACGGTCGACATCGCCGCCGCCGTTCCACCCGATGCGCGCTCGCTCCCGCTCTTCGGCCGACACACCAATCGCTTTCCGTTCGCTTCCTCGCCGCTGCCGGCTTCGCTGCTTCAGTGGGCGTCCCAGCAACGCGAAGGCCCGGCAACATGCCTGATGTGGGAAGACAGCAAACACATCCGCGCCCTTTCCCGGCTGGTAAGACAGGCGTCCGAGGCGCGATTCCAGACGCAAGAGATACACGAGTGGCTGGGTCAGAGTCTACGGTTCACGTCCGAGGAAGTGGCTCGTGGCGACGGACTCGACGTCGCGACCTTGCATCTGCCCCCCGGGGGCCGACAGATGCTCCGCGCCACGCGTGACTGGAAGCGGATGCGACTGTTCAACCGATTCGGTGCCTACAAGGGATTCGCTCGGGCCGAGGCGGCAGCGGTAAGCAAGGCTCCGGCCCTTCTGGCCATTCTGGCTGCCGACACGCCCGGTTCCGCCATCGCCGGCGGCCGCCTGCTCGAGCGCGTGTGGATAGAGTTGAATCGGCAGGGTGTCGCCGTCCAACCGTATTTCGTGATCACCGACCAGCTTTACCGCTTGCAACGCGGAAGCGTCCCGGCTCGTCTGATACCGCTGGTCGAGAGGACCAAGGAAGCGCTCGACGCAATGCTCGGCAGCGACGACAGGCGGATGCTTATCCTGCTGCGCATCGGCCGGCCCAAGGTCCAACCGCCCAGGGCGCTGCGTCTCCCGCTCTGGACGATGCTTTCCGATAACGGCGCTCAAGCGGTGTCGCCTTGAACAAAATACGATCGCGCAAGCGTTCTCTTTTGCCCGAGTCGCTGTGCCGTGCGACGAATGGGGGCCGGTCGGCGCTAGGCGCGGGTTCCTACGAGCCGCGAATTGTGTCAGAATGCTACAGCTTAAGCAGCACAGAGTACGCTCTAGATCGATCGCCTTGCACCAGCCCACAGACAAATCCCGCTTCAGGGAAACAGTGCGCACAACGCGTGCGCGTCTCCGCCTCGCCGCGTCAGCGCCCAATGCTGGGGTAGTCGCGGAATGAAGCCGCTGCGCAAGGAAGCTTTCGCACAGCCCGCCCCTGCTGAACAACCATCCTCGCGCGTCTTCGGTAACACCATCATTGCAGTGCCCCACCCGGGGGAGATGCAGCAGCTGTGTCTGGACGATGGGGGCACAGGCTGGCCGCAGCCTGGCGGCCAGAAATTATTCAAGATTCGCCTCGCCGACAGCATCACCGGTCACCGCAAGTCGGCGAGTTTTCTGGTGAAGCGGCGCTACGCGTGGCGCGGCTACGACGTCGGTGGCGGTGTCCTCGGCGTTCAGCCCAACCGCATCACCCTGTCTGCGTGCGACCGGGACGAGACGATTGCGACGATCTCGGTGGGACTCGATTCGGTCATCGGCCTGTTTGTCGACCAGTTGTATCGCAAAGAGGTCGATCGAGTACGGGCGCAATATCGCAGAGTCTGCGAATTCACCAAGCTTGCCATCGACGGAAGCATACGCTCGAAGCAGGTCCTGGCCGCTTTGTTTCATATCGCGTATATCCATGCGCGACGCGTCAATTACTGCACCGACCTGTTTGTCGAAGTCAATCCGCGTCACGTGCTTTTCTACAAGCGCATGCTGGGGTTTAGCCAATGCGGTGCGGAGCGGCTCGATCCCCGCGTCCAGGCCCCTGCCGTCCTGCTGCGGCTCGATCTCGGCTTCGCCGAACAGCAGATTGCCGAGCTGGGCGGCCATCTGGAACTGGCCCGCGTCAAGAAGTCGCTGTATCCGTATTTCTTTTCCCGACGCGAGGAAGCCGGCATCGAGCGGCGGCTCCGCCAGCTCGGCTGAGTTCTGCTACCATCGCACCCGCCTTACCCAGCCGAGCACTGCTGGGGCAAAGTCAACCAAGATCAGCTTCTCGCATCGTTTTCATGACGATGCGCGCGAACGATCGGGCATAACACTGAGGCTCACTATGGTCAGTCGTGCGGCCGCCGGAGGGGATACGATCATTGCGATCCCGCGGGCCCGCAAGCTTCAGACGCTGGTCCATGATCTGGGGGAATCCGCAGCCGGGGAGTCGACGCAGAATAACCAGATCAAGATCCGGCTTGCCAACAGCGGAGGCCTCCGCAGCAAAGCAAGCTATCTGATCAAGACGCGCTATGCCTGGCGCGGATACAAGGTCTCCTCATTATCCAACAACCCCGCCAACCGCATGACGGTCGCGGCCTTTGACGGCGACCGGCCGATTGCGACGATCACGGTCGGCGTCGACTCCCCGGCCGGGCTCGCGGTCGAATCGCTATATCCGGCTGAAGTCAAGGCATTGCGAATGTCCGGCGCGCTCGCTGTGCGAGTTTACGAAGCTCGCGGTCGATAACATGGTCCGGTCGAAGGCGGTGCTGGCGGCAATATTTCACCTCGCGTATATCTATGCGCATCGCATGCGGCAGTGCACCGATCTCCTGATCGAGGTCAATCCTCGCCATGTGAAGTTCTACGAGACGATGCTGGGATTCACAATTTGCGGCGAGGAAAAGATGGATCCGCGCGTCAATGCTCCGGCCCTATTGCTGCGGCTGGACCTTTCCTATGCCAAGGCGCAGATCGCCCGCCTGGGCGGGCACGCCGAGCTCGCCAATGAGATCCGGGTGCTGTATCCGTACTTCTTCTCGACGCAGGAGGAAAAAGGGATCGAGGGTCGCCTGCGGGCAATCGAGTGAGCTGACTTGTGTCCTGCGGCCGGATCAACGGCGGCGCCGCCGACCGCATCCGGGTGAATTGTCGCTTGGCGAGCGCAAACAGCGTGCGTTGCAAAGGATGCCGATACCCGCCCGGGCGCCATGTCGAAACCAGCTTGTTTCGATACGCATCGAAATGGATGCCACGCGGTGCCGCAGCAACGTTGCCTCGGCCCAGCAGGATCTTGAGCGCCTCGGTCCCGGCAATACCGGCGCAGATCTGGCAGGCCATTACTGTGGAGGGGCCGCGGCCGGCGGCGAGGTCGACAAACGAGGGATCGACCAGATATCTCCGATGCAGCATCGCTGGAGCGAGGCCGATCAGAAATTTAAGGGGTTTGTCATCGGCGGCACCGCGGGCGAATCCAAAATATCTTTCGAAGCCCATCTTGCCCGGCATGAAGTTCAACAAAGCCGCGCCCATGCCGATCGGAGCCACCGTCGTTGCGGGAATGCGGTGTTTTGCGCAGGCGGCGAACACGGCCTCACGAGCCGCAAAGGCAAAGAAATCCAGCCCGTCGATGAAAAGGTCTGCGCCATCGACAAATTCGCTTAGATTATTTGCGTTGACGCCCTCGGGGTAGGCGACGATATCGACCTCGGGATTGATATCCCGCGCCATAGCCATCATCACATCGAGCTTGGGCTTCGCGAGCGTGGTCAGCGTGGCGCCGATTTGCCGATTGAAGTTGACCAGCTCGAACGTATCGAACTCGGCGAGGCGAAACCGGCCCACGCCCAGGCGCACGAGCGTGAGCAGATGCAAGCCGCCGACACCGCCGAGTCCCGCGATCGCAACGCACTTCCCGCGCAACGTTTGTTGCTCCCCCGGCGTGAGCCAGCCGAGGTTGCGCGCAAATGCCGTGTCGTAGTCGAATGCTGCGGTCATCGGAGCTTCGTCCCGACCGATCGCTAGAAGTTATAGCGGACTTCGGTATAGACGCGGTCGCGATTGCTGAACTGCCCGAAGTATCCGAGTGGCGGGCCGTTGAATACATCGATGCCGAACTGCAATCGCCAATTTTTCGCTGGATTCCATGACAGTCGCGGCCTGAACATCCAATCGGAGCGATTCAGGCTGCCGATCCATAAGGCCTGCGCCTCGAGCTGTTCGGTTAGCTTGTGCTGGACCAGCACGCTGAACCCGGATTCGTGCTGCTTGTAGATGATGTCCGGGTCATGGTCTATGAACTGCCGCTGGAACAGCTGGAAATTCAGGCGGGTCTCGGTCGGGAGCACGAAATCGAGGCCGACGATCCAATCCAGAGTGTTCTGCGGCACCACGCCGTCGTCGTCGGAGATTCGAGTGACATTGAATTTCCGGCCGCGCGTGTATACGGTTTCCGCCTTGAACACGGCGGGACCCAGATCCTTTGACAAGGTGCCGCCGAACTGGTCGATCCGATCGTGCCGCGCCTGGTAGACGAACGCCGGCTCGGGCACCGTCACGACCTCGCGATAGAACGTCGGCGCGGCATCGATGCTGCCGTAATAGAAAGCGGCTCCGTCCCATCCGTTGCGCACGTTCGACAGGCGTACGCCGTAATCCGTATGCTGCAATGTCCGGTTCGGAAACTGCTCGTTGCTGTACAGCGTGGCGAATCCCGGCGGCGGCGGCAGCACCGCCGGATAGAATTCGGCGCCCGGCTTGCCGATTTCATCGTAGCTCTGGACCGGAATCCATATGAACTCGGCGTGGAAGTCATCCTTGAAGTATTCCGCCCGCAGCGCCCACTGCGGTATGCGCAGGACTTCGAACTCGGGCAGGATGAACTCACGCAGGTCCTTGGCGGAAACGACGTCGGCAAAGAACAGGCCGACCATCTCGCCCCACACGATATGCTGCCTGCCCAGGCGGAAATCCCAGTCACCGGCACTGGCGTCGATGTAGTTTTCACGCAAGATGGCGTTGAATTGCTGGTCGTGGCGGACATCGGCGGGATAGAAATCGGTCAGGTCGAACACGGCGTTGTAATCGAGCCGCGCGCTCGCTTTCCACTTGACCTGTTCGCTCAGACTGCCTTGCGCGTCCAATTCCCCGCGGGTGACGAATTGCGACCAATGCGCCGGTGAGGCATAGGTATAAGCCAGCTCGGACTGCACAAACCCGTGCCAGCCGGAAAATACGTTTGCTGCGGCTTTGTCGGGTTCCTTCTCGTCCTCGAACAGCGCGTCAGGCGAAAGCGCTGCCAGGACAAAGGGCCGGGCGCCCGCGCTCATGGACTCGTCGCTTCGTGGAAGCGGCTCGGCACCGGCGATCGCCGGGCGAACAATCAGCATGCAGAATGCGGCGACTATGCCGCCGCCAAGCCAATGTTGTGCTCTACCACCGCGCATCATGGCGCCCCCTTGAATGGCCGCGACTGCAGCCGCTACGCCTCAAACGAAGCGAGTATAGGGGAACGGGCGACCGAATTCAGGCCCCTGGCGCTTTTCGAAGCCCCGTCCACCGCTCGCCGGTCCCATCCGCCTGGTACGGCCCGCTTCTGTCTCTGCTTGTCCTACAATGGTTTCATCCATCCGCCGATGGGCAGCGCCGCAGCCGCGGGCGAAAATCCCTGCGCTACATGCGGCCCAACGAAAATTCTCGTATGCCAACGACAAGGGCCGAGGACCGGCCGGGAGGCACGATGAACAGCGCGCGGCACGCCTGGCGCAATTCGCTCGGCCTGGTCGCGCTTACTGCGCTGCTGCTGGCCGGATGCGCGACACTTCCGCCCGGGTCCGATTACCCGAAGGCGGCCTCCAACGCACTCACCCATCCCGAGCAAGCGCGCCTGGGGCGGCAGCTCGCGGCGGCGTCGGCCGCGCACGCCGGACTTTCCGGATTCCGGCTGCTGCCGGTCGGCATCGATAGCTTCCTGCTGCGCATGGAGATGGCGCAGCAGGCCGAGCGCACGCTGGACATCCAGTACTTCGTCATCGAAAACGACGACACCGGTAAGCTGATCCAGGAGGCGTTGTTGCAGGCCGCCGATCGCGGCGTACGCGTGCGCGTCCTGCTCGACGACGAGGGATCGCGCGGACGCACGACCAAGCTGACGCCGCTGGCTGCGCACCCGAACATCGAGTTGCGCGTGTTCAACCCGGCGGCGTACCGGGGCCCGGTCGAGCTCTTCCACGACGTCGAGTTGCTGGGCGACGCGACCCGATTGAATTACCGGATGCACAACAAGCTGTTTGTCGTCGACAACGAGATCGGGATCATCGGCGGCCGCAATATCGGCGATGCGTACTTTCAGGAAGGACGCGACCTGGAATTCGGCGATTACGATGTCATTGCTGCCGGCGGCGCCGTCAAGGACATGTCGGCGAGCTTCGATGCCTTCTGGAACAGCCCGCTGGCTATACCGATCGAGGCGCTGTTCGGCGGCAAGGCATCGGCGCAGGCGCTGGCCGAGTATCGCGACGCGCTGGCGCAGCACCATGCCGGCATGAACGGCAAGGACTACATGCGCCGGCTGGCCGGCGGTGAGCCGCTGCGTGCGCTGCTGGCCGGCAATGCGCCGTGGATCTGGGCGCGTGCCGAAATCGTCTATGACAGCCCGCAAAAAAGTAAAGTCGAAGACGGCGACGAGCCGGGACGCCTGTTGCGACACCGGCTGGGCAAGAGGGTAGAAGCCACGCGGTCCGAGTTGCTCATCGTGTCTCCGTACGTGGTGCCCGGAGATGCCGGCGTGAAGTTCCTGGCGAAGCTGCGAGAGCGCGGCGTGCAAGTCCGCATACTGACCAATTCGCTTGCATCGACCGACATGCCGGTCGTTCATTCCGCCTACCAGAAGTACCGGATCCCGTTGCTCGAAAGCGGCGTCGAGCTCTACGAAGTGCGGCCGATCCTCGGACAGCCCGTCGTCCGCGGCGATGCGCTGAAATCGCCGAGCGCCGGACAGTTCGCCTTGCACGCCAAGGTATTCGTGTTCGACCGCCAGCGCGTCTTTGTCGGATCGATGAATCTCGATCGCCGCTCGCTGCACGTCAACACCGAGATCGGGGTGATCATCGACAGTCCGGCGCTCGCACGCCAAATCGCCACGCGCTTCGCGGCGATTGCCCAGCCGGCCAACAGCTATGTGCTCGCTCGTCGACGGAACGAATGCCACGGGGACCCCGGCACTCACCTGGCGCACGTTGGAAGACGGCAAGCCGGTCGAATACCGGCTGGAGCCGGCCGCCTCGATCTGGCGCCGGGTGAAGGTCGATACGCTGTCGATGCTCCCGCTGGACGAACTGCTGTGAACGGACGCCGCCCGATCGCCAGCACACCCGCCCCCGCAGCGCGCGCGAAGCACGCAGGGACATGGCTGGTAGCATGCTCGCTGGCGGCGCTCGCGGTTTCCGGCTGGGCCGCTACAGCCGACGAGGATATCGTCGTGCATGCCAAGAAAGAGGGCGCGGAAATCGTCGTCGAAGTCGATTGCCCGGTGCGGGCTCCGGTCCTGGCGGTCTGGGATGTGCTGACCGACTACGACAACATGAGTCGATTCATTTCGAACCTCCAGTACAGCGGCATCGAGGGACGTGTCGACAATGTGCTCAAAGTGCGGCAGTACGGAAAGGCCTCGCGGGGTCCATTGACCATTACGTTCGACAACGTGCGCGAAGTCGAGCTGCGACCCTTCACCGAAGTGCGCTCGCGCCTGATCAGCGGCGACCTCAAGGCGTCGGCGTTCACGACGCGGCATCGTCGACGTCGATGGGCTCGTGCACATCGTCAACAGCGGACGCTACACGCCTAAAATTTGGGTTCCTCCTATCGTCGGCCCGGCGCTGATCGAGGCGGAGACGCGAAAACAGTTCGCGGAAATCAGGACGGAAATCCTCCGGCGCAGCGAACGCCGCGCAGCGCGAGCTTGCGCCGCGCTAGGCGGCCCGCCGCGATTCCCAGGCGGCGGACCGCGTTGAAATAATCGGGCGCGCATGGACTTCCTGTTAACGGTTTGGCAGTTTATCGGCAATCTCGACGACGAGCTCGCCCTGCTGCTGTTCAACTACGGCGGATGGATCTACCTGATCCTGTTCCTGATCATATTCTGCGAAACCGGACTGGTCGTCGCCCCGTTCCTGCCGGGCGACTCGTTGCTGTTCGCTTCGGGCGCGCTCTGGGCGGCCGCCGACATGCCTGTCGAGCTGCTCGCACTGACGCTGATCACCGCAGTCGTTTTGCGGCGACAACTGCAATTACTGGATCGGCCGCCTGTTCGGAAGCCAGGCGGTCAAGAAAGCAGCATTCGCGCCTCCTGAACCGGCGGGCCCTCGAGCGAACACACGAGTTCTATGCGCGCCACGGCGGCAAGACGATCATCCTCGCGCGATTCGTTCCGATCGTGCGCACCTTTGCCCCGTTTGTTGCAGGCATCGGGCATATGGACTACCGGCGCTTCCTGTCGTTCAGCGTCGCCGGGGCGGTGCTATGGGTGGGCGTTCTGGTGTCCGGCGGCTACCTGTTCGGCAAGCTGCCGATGGTGCAGGACAATTTCGCGCTGGTGATCGTTGCGATTATCGGGTTCTCGCTCGTCCCCGTCGCGGTCGAGTACATGCGCGCGCGGCTGGGCCGCTAGCGGCGCCCAGCCTTGCTGTCACGCCCCCGGGAGGCGCGCATTCGCCTGGCAGGCTCCTTGTGCGCTATGCTGTGCTGCCGTTGGCCCACGGGAGCGCGAGTGAAAGTGGCAATTTGTCTTGCCCTGGCGGCGCTGCTTAGCGCCTGCATTCCTATCGGCATCCGCGGCACGTCGATCGTCGATGCCGGCGCCCAGCGTCCGGTCGCCGCGGCGGTGTCTGGCGACGCCGCGCCGCAACTCGTCCCGGCCCCTCGGGCGGCAGATCGCGGCGCGCCTGAATACCGGTGCATCCGGCCCCGCCTGCGTCGCTAGCGCTTGCCTCCGGGCATCGACTGCTGGGCGCTTCGCGCAAAGTCGCCCATCAGGCGCTGCATCGACGAGAACGCCGTCCCGCCGGAAGCCATCACGCCCTGCATCGCGTTGACCAGGTTCTGCGCCTGCTTGAGATCCGGCATCATCGCCATCATCGCCTTGGCCTCCTTGGCGCCTGGCACGCCGCTCATCTGTTCTTCCATCAGCGCAAACAGCCGCTTCTGCATCTCCACGATCATCTCGAACATCTGGCCCCAGTAGTGCATCGCCTTTTCGACGGCTTCCTGCGTCACGCTCTGTCCGGCGACGACCAACGCCTGCGGGTCCCCGGCCTCGGCGGCGTGGCGCGCCGCTTTTTTCTGCATCGAACGCGCCTGCTCCTCTCCCTCGAATTGCAGCCGGCGCAGCTTCGCCGTGCTCTCGATCGCGGCATTGATCACGTCGAGCGCGATTTTCGCATTCGCGCGATAGAGCTCGAACGCCTGCTCCGGTGTCATCAGCTTGCCCATTTTCGACAGGTCGCCGAACGCACCGGCGTGCGGCGCGTCGAACGGCGACGGCTGCTTGGCCGCCGTCTTCGCGCGGGGCTGGCGCGATTTGCTTCCGGCAGCCTTGGTCCGGCGTGCCGTACTCGATGAAGATTTAGGGGCCATGGTAGGGACTCCTCGAGGCTGAATGGCAAAACGACCCAAGATCGGCTTGCGCCGCAGACGGTTGGGTACCTGGTGATGTGCGGTTATTGCACGCCTTCGCGAAGGTTCAGTCAACGGGAAAGCAACGCACACTCCCGGCAGCACGCCAGTGCAGGTTAGAATCGGCATTCCCCCCATGGTTCCGATGCATAAGCTGCAAGCGATGGTTGCCGACCAGCCGCGCGGGGCGCCGCGCGCGGCGCCGTTGTGGAACGAGCTCGTCGATCCCGACGTGCGGGCCCTGGCCGCGCTGATTGCATCGCCGTTGCTGATCGCCGAGCACGCGGCGCCGATCGCCACTTTGACCGATGCCTGGCGCATCGAATCGCTGCGCTTGCGCCACGGCTGGCTGCTCGATCTCGACGCGGCGCCGCAGCGCCTGCGCGAACACTTGGCGGCTTCCAACGCGCGCCAACTCGGCCGCTACGCCGAGGCGCTGTGGCGCTTCTGGTTCGCCCATCTGCCCGGGGCGCGTCTGCACGCCGCCGGCTTGCCGGTCAAGGACGCGCTCGCAGTTCGTGGCGAATTCGATTTCATCGTATCGCTGCCGGGACTCTCCGAGGTGCAACACCTGGAGATGGCGTACAAGTTCTATCTGTATTGCCCGCCGGGGGACGACTTTTCGCGTCTCTTCGGACCCAATGCCGCCGATCGGCTCGACCGCAAATGGCAGCACATGCTCGACGTGCAACTGCCGCTGTCGCAGACCGCGCTCGGCCGCGCGGCGCTGCCGGCAGGAAGTCGGCCGGGTGACACCGCGGGCGTGTCTTCAGGGCTGGTTGTTCTATCCGCTGGCGACAGGGTCGGCGGCGCCGATTGCCGGCGTGTCGCCGGCGCACTGGCGCGGCTGGTGGTGCCGAAGCGACGACTGGCGCAGCCACGGCACGCCTTGGACGGAGCTTGCCGGGGCGTGGACCTTGCTGCCGCGACGCGCGTGGATCGCCCCGGCCGCGATCGATGATCCGCAGGCGATGCTGTCGCCGGACGCTTGCCGGACACGGATCGATGCACATTTCGCAGCCTCGTCGCAGGCGCAATTGGTCGCCGGCCTGCATCGTGCATCGGATGGAATCTGGCGCGAGACGGTCCGCATATTCGTCGTGGCGCCGCACTGGCCACGGGGCAGCGCCGCGATGTAGCGGCGGCGCAATCGATCGGAAAAACCTATGCACTGCTTTGCACTCTGGGTGGAATTCGACTTGCGCCCCGGGCAGCTGGCCGCTTTTCTCGAGGCCGCCCGGCGCGATGCCGAAGGTTCGGTCGGCAACGAGCCCGGGTGCCGGCGCTTCGACATCCTTCGGGATCCGGCCTCGCCCGATCGCGTGTGCTTCTACGAGGTGTACGACGACGAAGCGGCGTTCCTTCGCCACCGCGAAATGCCGCATTTCAAGACTTACCTCGCGGCGACCGAGCCGATGATCGCGGCCAAGCGGGTCACCAAGCTGCAGGTCGTGCAGCGCGGAAAGGCCTGACGCCGCGCCGGCCTTTAGCCGTTCAGCTGTGCCAGCGCCTGGTCGATGCGATCGACGGCGACGATGGCCACGCCTTCGATCACCTGCCGGGGCTTGTTCGCCGCCGGGATCAGCGCGCGGCTGAAGCCCGAGTTTCGCCGCCTCGCGCAGGCGCTCCTGGCCGCGCTGAACAGGGCCGGATTTCCCCCGCCAGACCGACTTCGCCAAATACAATAGATTTAGCTCCCAATGGCTTGTTTTTGAACGATGAATATATCGCCATCAAGCACCGCGAGATCGGCCGCAGGCTCGCCGATGCGAACCCCGCCGACGGCATTGACGAAAACGTCGAATAGCCCCGTCTCGACGCCGCCGTGGCGATGCAGCACCGCCAGCAGCAGCGCCAGCCGCTGCGGGTCGAGGCCGACGGCGAGACGCCGCGCCAGTCCGCCCTGCACCGGGTCGACCAGCGCCTGCACTTCGACCAGCAGCGGCCGCGAGCCCTCGATCGTCGCCAGCACGCAGCTGCCGGCGACCGGATCGGCATGCTGCGACAGGAACAACGCCGACGGGTTGGCCACGCCCTTCAAGCCGCGCTCGGTCATCGCGAACACGCCGAGCTCGTTCGCGGCGCCGAAGCGATTCTTGATCGCGCGCACCAGGCGAAAGCTCGAATGCGTATCGCCTTCGAAGTACAGCACGGTATCGACGATGTGCTCGAGCACGCGCGGCCCGGCGATCGCCCCTTCCTTGGTCACGTGTCCGACCAGGATGATGGTGATCGCGTTCTGCTTGGCAAGCCGCGTCAGCTGCGCAGCGCATTCGCGCACCTGGGCGACGCTGCCTGGCGCGGACTCCAGCGCTTCGGTATAGACGGTCTGGATCGAGTCGATGACGACGACGCCGGGCCGCAGCGTCTGGATCGCGCCGACGATCGCCTGCAGCTGCACCTCGGCCAGAAGCTCGACAGTCGCGTTGACCAATCCCAGGCGCTGCGCGCGAAGCGCCACCTGCTCGACCGATTCCTCGCCGGTGACGTAAAGCGCGCGACCGAGCTTGCCGGAACTGCCGAGGGCGGCCATGGCCTGCAGCAGCAGGGTCGACTTGCCGATGCCGGGATCGCCGCCGAGCAGCACCACCCCGCCGGACACCAGTCCGCCGCCCAGAACGCGATCGAATTCCTCGATCCCCGTGGGCGTGCGCGCGTTGTCCTGGGTTTCGACGCTGGCCAGCGTCCGCACGGCGCTCGGCGCGCCGGCCAGCGCCTGGAAGCGCGACGACGGCGTCGCGGCGATCGTCTCGACCAGCGTGTTCCAGACGCCGCAATTCGGGCACTGACCCTGCCACTTGCTGCTTTGACCGCCGCACTCGGTGCAGACGTACGCGGTCTTCGCCTTGGCCATCAGGTTCCGCCGCGCCGTCGCCGCATGTCAGCCGAGCTCATCCGGGTGCACGACGGCGGTGCCCAGCTTGCCGACGACGAGGCCGGCCGCCTTGTTGGCGATGCGGACTGCGCTGCCGATATCGGCGTGCGCGCCGAGCAAAGTGCCCAGGGTCGCGATCACCGTGTCGCCGGCGCCGGATACGTCGAAGACTTCGCGCGCCTGCGCCGGAATGTGCTGCGCGCCGGCATCGGTGTAGAGCGACATTCCCTCTTCCGAGCGCGTGATCAACAGCGCGTCGAGCGCGAGTTCGCTGCGCAGGATCTGGGCCTTTTCCGCGAGCTCGGCTTCGTTGCGCCATGCGCCGACGACCTGGCGGAATTCGGCCCGATTGGGCGTCAGCATCGTCGCGCCGCGATAGCGCAAGTACGCCTCGCCCTTCGGGTCGACCAGCACCGCCTTGCCGGCTGCGCTGGCGAGCGCGATCATCCGCTCGATCTGCGACAGCCCGCCCTTGCCGTAATCGGAGAGCACGACGACGTCGAAAGCGGCCAGCGTGCGCTCGTAGTCGGCGAGCTTGGCCGCCAGTGCCTATGGCGACGGCACGGTTTCGAAGTCGATGCGCAAAAGCTGCTGCTGGCGTCCGATCACGCGGAGCTTCACCGTCGTCGGCAGCGCGGGATCGCGATGCAGCGACGTGTGCACGCTCTCGCCGCGAAGCAGTCGCTCGAGCACATGACCCGGCTCGTCGTCGCCGATGACGCTGATCAGCGTCACCTGCGCCCCCAGCGCCGCGGCGTTGCGCGCGACGTTGGCGGCGCCGCCTGGACGCTCCTCGCTGCGCGCGATCTTGACGACCGGCACCGGCGCCTCCGGCGAAATGCGCTCGACCTCGCCGAACCAGTAACGATCGAGCATCGCGTCGCCGACGACCAGCACGCGCGCGCGACGAACCGCGTCGCGGAAATCGGCAAAGCGCCGCACGCTCGTCGGCATCAGGGCTTGCTCACGTTTAACGAACCGGCGCTAGCTGCGCCCGATCCCGAAATATTCGATGCCTGCCGCGCGCACCAGCGCCGGGTCGAACAGGTTGCGGCCGTCGAACAGCAGAGGCTGCTTCAGCCGCCGCCGGATCTCCGCGAACTCGGGACTGCGGAATTCCTTCCACTCGGTGACCACGACCAGCGCGTCGGCCCCGGCGACGGCGGCCATCGGCGAGGCTCGCAAAAGACAATCCCCGCGTCTCGCCGAACACGCGCCTCGCCTCGTCGATCGCGACCGGATCGTAAGCGGCAACGGACGCGCCGCGCTCGAGCAGTCCGGCGATGATCGCGCGCGACGGCGCTTCGCGCATGTCGTCGGTATCGGGCTTGAACGCGAGCCCCCATAGCGCGAATGTCTTGCCGGCAAGATCGTTGCCCAGCCGCGCGACGATCTTTTCGACCAGGCGCGTCTTTTGCGCCTCGTTGACCGCTTCGACCGCAGCGAGGATGCGCAAAGGGCGTGCCGTGCTGCGCGGCGGTATGCTGCAGCGCCTTCACGTCCTTGGGAAAGCATGATCCGCCGTAGCCGGCGCCCGGATAGAGGAAGTGATAGCCGATGCGGGGATCGGACCCGATGCCCTGGCGCACGTGCTCGATGTCGGCGCCTAGCTCGTCGGCGAGATTCGCCATCTCGTTCATGAACGAGATGCGGGTCGCGAGCATCGCATTGGCCGCGTACTTGGTGAGCTCGGCCGAGCGCACGTCCATCACCAGCAGCCGCTCGCGATTGCGCTGGAATGGCGCGTACACGGCGCGCAGCAGCGCGATCGCGCGCTCGTCGTCGGCGCCGATCGACGATGCGGTCGGGCCGCATGAAGTCCTCGACCGCGGCGCCTTCCTTCAGGAATTCCGGATTCGACACGACGGCAAAAGGCAGCGCGGCGCCGCGGGCGGCAAGCTCGGAGGCGATCGTCTCGCGAACGCGATCGGCGGTGCCGACGGGAACGGTCGATTTGTCGACGATGACCTTGTAGTCGGTCATGCGGCGGCCGATCGCGGCCGCGGCGTCGAGGACGTGCCGCATGTCGGCCGCGCCGTCCTCGTCGGGCGGCGTGCCGACGGCGATGAACTGAAGACTGCCGTGCGCCACCGCGGCGTCGATGTCGGTCGTGAAGCGCAGGCGCCCCGCATCGACGTTGCGATGGATCATGTCCTGCAGTCCCGGCTCGTGGATCGGCACGCCGCCCGCCTTGAGCATGTCGATCTTGCGTGCGTCGACGTCGAGGCAAAGCACGTCGTTGCCGACTTCGGCGAGGCAGGTGCCGGAGACGAGTCCCGACGTATCCTGTTCCGATCATCGTGATCTTCACGCCGCGATCCCAGCGAGGCGTTGATGTCGCGCAAGGCCCGCACCGGGTCCGCCGCCGCGGTGATCGCACGGCCGATGACCAGGTAGTCGGCGCCTGCCGCGATCGCGGCCTGCGGCGTCATCACCCGCGCCTGATCGTGCGCGGCGGCGCCCTCGGGACGGATGCCCGGCGTGACCAGCTTGAATCCCGGCCCGCAGGCCGAGCGCAGCATCGCGGCCTCCTGCGCCGAGCAGACGACGCCGTCCAGGCCGTTCGCCTTGGCGAGCTTGGCGAGCCGCAACACCTGCGCTTCGGGTGTGCCGCCGACGCCGATCGCCGCCAGGTCGGAAGCATCGAGGCTGGTCAACACGGTGATCGCGATCAACAGCGGGCGCGGTCGACGTTCTTCGGCCGCCGTCCGCGCGACGGCGTCGCGCGCTGCGGCGAGCATCGCGGCACCGCCGGCGGCATGCACGTCGATCATCCAGACGCCCAGCCGCGTCGCCGCCGCGCAGGCCTGCGCGACCGTATTCGGGATGTCGTGAAACTTGAGATCCAGAAATACGCGAAAGCCGCGGCGAACGAGCTCGCGCACCAGGCCGGCTTCCGCGACGGTGAACAGCTCCTTGCCGACCTTGACCGCGCAAAGCGCCGGGTCGAGCCTGGCCGCAAGCCCGAACGCGCTCAGCATGTCGGGAAAGTCCAGCGCGACGATCACGCGGGGATCAGCGGCATTCACCGGCCTTGGCCTCCTCGATCGAATGCTATCGCCATCCCGGCGCACCGTAGCCGCCGTGCAGAAGCGCCACGGTCCAACGAGAGTCGCCCTTCATGCGAATCCATCCGGCGTCTCGGTCCGCCGCGGCGAATACGTTTCCCATTTGCCGCAGCCCGGGCAGCGCCAGTAGTACTGCTTGGCGCGAAAGCCGCATTGCTCGCAACGATACATGCCCAGTCGCTTGATGTGCTGGCTGACCAGCGTCTTGACCAGTTCCAGATCGTGCCGGCGCTCCGCCGGCGCTTCCATCAATTGCGCTTCGAGCAGCTTGTCGAGCCCGAGCAGGGTCGGATTGCGCGAGAGCTCGTCCTTGATCAGCTGCGTTCCCGCTTCCGGGCCCGTCGTGCGCCAGGATCTGATTGAACAGCGTGGTCAATGAGATCGAGCGAAGGATACTGGTCCTCGTAGTTGCGCAGGACGCGGATGCCTTGCGCAATGTCGCCGGTCCGGCGGTATGCGTCGGCCAGCCGGTCGGCGACCAGCCCGAGGAACGCGGGGTTCTGCGATTCGATGCGCTGCCAAGAGGCGA
The DNA here is from genome assembly GCA_963828595.1 of uncultured beta proteobacterium. GTDB lineage: Bacteria > Pseudomonadota > Gammaproteobacteria > Burkholderiales > Casimicrobiaceae > PALSA-1003. The sequence goes on along the minus strand of CAWHEN010000009.1, from coordinate 415,201 downwards.
TCGCCGCGGCATCGTTGCCCTGTTGCGCCTCGAGGTCGCCCAGCAGCATCGTCGCCCGCGTGCACAGCTTGTATTCGGCCAGCGCCTGGTCGATGTAGCGCCGACCTTCGTCGGCTTGCGAGCGCAGCAGCGAACCTTGCGCCAGCTCGCAGTGATAGTGAGCGATTTCCTTGAAGTACGGACGCTTGGCCAGCGTTTCCATGCGTCGGGTCGCGCTGATCGCCTTCGGCCAGTCCTTTTCCTGCTCGTAGATCTGCAGCAGCGAGCCCAGCGCCTGATGCTCGAACGCGCTGCCGTCGAGTTTGGTGAACAGGTCCTCCGCGCGATCGAGCAGGCCGGCGCGATGGAAATCCTGGGCCAGCTCGAACACCGCGGTCTCGCGCTTGTCGGGCGGAAGGTCGGGGCGATCGAGCAGGTTCTGATGCATGCGGATCGCGCGGTCGATTTCGCCCTGGCGGCGGAACAGGTTGCCCAGCGCGAAATGCAGGTCGATCGTCTGCGGGTCGACCTTGACCACTTCGATGAACGACTCGATCGCCTTGTCGGGCTGCTCGTTCAGCAGGAAGTTCAGGCCGCGGAAGTACGACAGCGGCAGCGCGCGCGATTCGCGCAGCAGATGCTTGATGTCGATGCGGGCGGCGATCCAGCCCAGCGCAAAAAAAAGCAAGGTCAGCGCCAGCAGCCACCAGATCTCGATTTCAATGGTCGGCACTGACGCTCTAGCCTCCGTCGCGCGGACGCGTCACCGGCGCGCGCCGCTGCTGATTGCGCAGGCGGTTCAGTTGCCGCTTCAGGCGCACCGAGCGGATCGAACCGGCCAGCAGGCCCGCCGCGACCCCGGCGGCGAACACGATCAGAAGCAGGAAGATCAGCGGCGTCCGCCAACCGACGCCGTCATAGACATGCAGCGTGACCGGTTCCGCGTTCTGCAGCGCAAGCAGCAGCAGGCCTGCAAAGACGACGAGCCCGACGAGCCAGCGGACGAATCTCATGCTGCGAGTCCAATGAAAATATTTCAGTCCGGGTCATCATCAACCCTTTTTCATTTCCTTGAAGTCGACGCGTTCGCGCAATTCCTTGCCGGCCTTGAAATGCGGAACGTACTTCTCCGGCACCTGGACACGCTCGCCCGACTTGGGGTTCCTGCCGGTGCGCGGCGGCCGGTAGTTGAGGCCGAAGCTGCCGAACCCGCGGATTTCGATCCGCTCGCCCTTGGCCAGGCTTTCGGCCATCGCGTCGAGGATCATCTTCACCGCGAGCTCGGCGTCCTTCGCCACCAATTGCGGGAACTGCGCCGCCAAGCGGTCGATCAGCTCCGATTTGGTCATCACGTGAGCCGCCTACCCTTGGTTCTTGTTGTCGAGCTTGGCCTTGAGCAGCGCCCCCAGGTTGGTCGTCCCGGCGCTCGTGCCGGAATTCTCGGCAGTCATCCGCTGCAGCGCCTCCGACTCGTCGGCGCTGTCCTTCGCCTTGATCGACAGGTTGATCGAGCGATTCTTGCGATCGATGTTGATGATCATCGCGTTGACCGAGTCGCCTTCCTTCAGGTGCGAGCGGATGTCCTCGACGCGATCGCGCGCGACTTCCGATGCGCGCAGATAGCCTTCGACGTCGCCGTCGAGCGCGATGACCGCCCCCTTGCCGTCGAGCGACTTCACCGTGCCGCTGACCAGGCTGCCCTTGTCGTGCGTCGCGACGTAGTTGGAGAACGGATCGCCGTCGAGCTGCTTGATGCCGAGCGAGATGCGCTCGCGCTCGACGTCGATCGCCAGCACCACGGCCTCGACTTCCTCGCCCTTCTTGTAGTTGCGCACGGCTTCTTCGCCGGTCGCCGACCAGGACAGGTCGGAAAGGTGCACCAGGCCGTCGATGCCGCCAGGCAGTCCGATGAACACGCCGAAGTCGGTGATCGACTTGATCTGGCCCTTGACCTTGTCGCCCTTCTTGTGGTTGATCGAGAACTCCTCCCACGGATTCGGCATGCACTGCTTCATGCCGAGCGAGATGCGGCGGCGCTCCTCGTCGATTTCGAGGATCATCACTTCGACCTCGTCGCCCAGCTGCACGACCTTGGTCGGATGGATGTTCTTGTTGGTCCAGTCCATTTCGGAGACGTGGACCAGGCCTTCGATGCCCTGCTCGATTTCGACGAACGCGCCGTAGTCGGTCAGGTTGGTGACCTTGCCGAACAGGCGCGTGCCCGGCGGGTAGCGGCGCGACAGGCCGACCCACGGATCTTCGCCCAGCTGCTTCATGCCCAGCGAGACGCGATTCTTCTCCTGGTCGAACTTGAGCACCTTGGCTGTGACTTCGTCGCCGACGGCCAGCACTTCCGACGGATGCTTGACGCGGCGCCAGGCGAGGTCGGTGATGTGCAGCAGGCCGTCGATGCCGCCCAGGTCGACGAACGCGCCGTAGTCGGTGATGTTCTTGACGATGCCCTTGACGATCGCGCCTTCCTGCAGCGTCTTCAGCAGCTCCTCGCGCTCGGCGCCGAGGCTCGCTTCGAGCACCGCGCGGCGCGAGACCACGACGTTGTTGCGCTTGCGGTCGAGCTTGATGACCTTGAATTCCAGCGTCTTGCCTTCGTACGGCGTGGTGTCCTTGACCGGCCGGATGTCGACCAGCGAGCCCGGCAGGAACGCGCGTATGCCGTTGACCATGACGGTCAGGCCGCCCTTGACCTTGCCGCTGACGACGCCGGAAACGATCGTCCCCTGCTCCATCGCGGCTTCGAGATCGTGCCAGGCCGTCAGGCGCTTGGCCTTGTCGCGCGACAGGCGGGTTTCGCCGTAGCCGTCTTCGAGACTCTCGATCGCGACGGTGACGAAATCGCCGGCCTTGACCTCGACTTCGCCCTTGTCGTTCTTGAATTCCTCGATGGGGATGAAGCTCTCGGACTTGAGTCCCGCGTTGACGACGACGATGTTGTAGTCGACGCGCGTGACCTCGGCGGTGATCAGTTCGCCCTGCCGCATTTCCTGCCTTGCGAGCGACTCCTCGAACAAGGTGGCAAAGTTCTCCTGGGCCGGAGCGGCGGGGTTGGTGGTTGCGGTTGTCATGTATCGTGGTGTCCTGTCGTTTCGTCCGTCGCCACGGGCGTGGCTACGGGTCCGTTGGTCAAACCGCCGTCCGGACTGCCCTGACTCGCGCCCGGATGGCGGACCTTGCTGTCGCCGCGAGACGCCTGTAGCGCCCGGCTGGCGAATCTGCTGCGGCACTGCTAACCCTGTTTCGACGCGTTCACGCGCGCCTGGCGGATCCGGCTGCGGTAAGCGCCTGATACTGCTGCAACACAAAGGCGATGGCCGCATCGGCTGCCATGTCGGTCGTATCCAGGACCATCGCGTCGGCCGCGGTCTTGAGCGGCGCCTCCGCGCGGGCACTGTCGCGCGCGTCCCGTTCCCGGATATCGCGCAAAAGACCTTGAATTGTAATCGAGTTTCCTTTGTCGATCAACTGCTTATGCCGGCGGCTCGCCCGGGCCTCGGCGCTCGCCGTCAGGTAGATCTTCAGCGTCGCCTCGGGAAACACGACGGTCCCCATGTCCCGCCCCTCGGCCACCAGCCCCGGCGGAGCGCGGAAGGCCCGTTGCCAGGTCAGCAGCGCCGTCCGCACACGCGGCAGGACGGCGACCTTGGAGGCCATCGCACTGACCTCCTCGGTGCGTATCGCCTCGCTAACATCCTGGCCGGACAGGAAAGTCCGCCCATCTGCGAAGCTCAAGTCGAGTCCGTCGGCAAGCGCGGCGAGCCGCGGCTCGTCATCGAAAGACACCTTCTGCCGCAACGCCTGCAGCGCCACCAGCCGGTAAAGCGAGCCGCTGTCGAGATAGCGATAGCCGAGCGCCGCCGCGACGCCCTGCGCGATCGTGCCCTTGCCCGATGCAGCAGGGCCGTCGATCGCGATCACCGGCGCTGCGTCGCCGATGGAATCGGACATCGTCGCGTGGCCGCAATTCACGATCGTTGCGCCAGGCGCTCGAATGCGGCGAAGTAGCCGGGGAATGTCTTGCGCACGCATTGCGGATCGCTGATTCTCACCGCCACGCCGCCCAGCGCAGCGAGCGAAAAACACATCGCAATCCGATGGTCGTCATAGGTGGCTATCGTAGCCGGCTGCCAATGCGCGGGCGCAGTCACGCGCATCCAGTCGGCGCCTTCGTCGACCGAGGCGCCCAGCTTGCGCAGCTCGCGGGCCATCGCTGTGATGCGATCGGTTTCCTTGACTCGCCAGCTGCCGATATTGCGCAGCAGGGTCGGGCCTTCGGCGAAAAGGGCGACCATCGCCGCCGTCATCGCCGCGTCGGGAATCGCGTTGAAATCGGCATCGATGCCGTGGAGCTTTGCCTTGCCGCGCACCTCGATCCAATCCTCGCCGCTGCGGACGTCGGCGCCCATTGCCGACAGCGTCGCGGCAAAGCCAACATCGCCCTGGATGCTGCTCTGGCCGATGCCCTCGATGCGCACCGGTCCGCCGCCGATCGCTCCGGCGGCCAGAAAATACGATGCCGACGAGGCATCGCCTTCCACCGACAGCGTCCCCGGACTCACATAGGCCGCCGCCGCAGGTACCCGGAACAGATCGTCGCGCTCGCGCACGACGGCGACGCCGAAGCGGCGCATCAGAGCCAGCGTCATGTCGACGTACGGACGCGAGATCAGCTCGCCCTGCACCTCGACCGTCGCATCGCCACCAGCTAGCGGCAACGCCATCAGCAGCGCCGTCACAAACTGGCTGGATACGTTGCCGCGAATCGCGACCTTGCCGCCGCCGCGCACCGCGCCCGGAGCGATCGTCAGCGGCGGGAAGCCGGCGACGCCGGTGTAGCGAATGTCGGCCCCGAGCGCACGCAACGCGTCGACCAGATCGCCGATCGGTCGCTCGTGCATGCGCGGCGCGCCCGACAAGTCGTAATCGCCATGCGACAACGCCAGCGCCGCGGTCAACGGGCGAAAAGCGGTGCCTGCATTGCCCAGGAAGAGGCTCGCGCGTCGCACCGGAAACGCGCCGGCAACGCCATGGACGATAGCGGTCTCGCCGTCGCCTTCGATGCGCACGCCGAGCGTGCCCAAGGCCTCGCGCATCCGATCGACATCGTCCGCGTCGAGCAATCCGGTGAGCTCTGTCGTCCCTTGAGCGAGCGCCGCCAGCAGCAGGCTGCGATTCGAAATGCTCTTGGAACCAGGCAGACGCAAGGTCCCGAGCATGCGCTCGATCGGACCGATGTCGAGAAATTCAGCGGTGCGCCGGTCCGAGGCGCTAACCGACATCGTCGCCTCCGCGCCCGCCGGCAAGCAAGGCGACGCGCGCCGCGCCGGAGCGCGCGAACAACCCGCCAAGCGCGCCGCCGTCCGCGCTCGCGAGCATTGCATCGATGCGATCCAGTTGTTGGCGGTAGGCGGCCAGATCGGCGCGCAGCCGCACGGCGTTGGCGATGCATATGTCGCGCCACATGTCCGGGTGACTTTCCGCCAACCGCGTGAAGTCGCGCAGCCCGGTTCCTGCGACGCGCCAGTAATCGGCGGCATCCGAACGGGCGGCGAGCTCGCCGATCAACGCGAATGCCAGCAGATGCGGCAGATGGCTGACCGCCGAAAGCAGCGCATCGTGGCGCTCGGCAGTAAGCAGGGTGACGATCCCGCCGCACTGCGTCCACCATTCGCGCACGCGCTCGACGGCGGCGGGATCGGTTTCCGGCACAGGCGTCAACACGACCTGCCGGCCCCGAAACAGCGATGCCGACGCCGCCGCGGCGCCTGAGCGTTCGCTGCCCGCGATCGGGTGTGCCGGCACGAAACGCGACAACGCGGTGCCGAGCGTCGTACGCGCCGCGGCGATCACGTCCTGCTTGGTGCTGCCGGCGTCGCTGACGATCGTCCCGGGTCCCAGATGCGGCGCGATCGCGGCGAACAGCGCAGGCATTTCGCCGACCGGCGTGGCCAGCAGCACCAGGGCGGCGTCGGCCACCTCGGCCGTCCAGTCCTCGTCCCGCGTATACGCCCGATCGATGATCGCCAGCCGCAGCGCCTGCTCGAGATTGTCGCGGCCACGGCCGACGCCGACCACGCTGCCGATCTTGGCGCCATCTTTCAGGGCAAGCGCGAACGAGCCGCCAATCAGCCCCGTGCCGACGACGACGAGCTTGCCGGGCGCAGGCGAATGCACTATCGACCGAGCGCGGCGGCGAGCGCCGAGAGAAAGCGGGCGTTCTCTTCGGGCAATCCGACGGTGACCCGCAGCCAGTCGGGCAGGCCGTAGTTGGCCACCGGGCGCACGATGACGCCTGAGCGAAGCAGTGACTCGTAGACCGGCGCTGCGCCTTTTCCCGCGTCGGCGACGCGAACCAGCAGAAAGTTTCCGTGCGATGGCAGATAGGCGACGCCGATCGAATCGAGGCCGCCCATCAGCTGAGCAAGCCCGTCGCGATTCAGACGCGCGCTTTCGGCGACGTAATCTTCGTCGGCGAGCGCGGCCAGCGCGGCTGCCTGGGCGATCGAGTTGACGTTGAACGGCTGCCGGACGCGATTGAGCATGTCGGCAACGCTGGCATCGGCGATGCCATAGCCGACGCGCAGGCCTGCAAGTCCATAGGCCTTGGAAAAAGTGCGTGACACCAGCAGGTTCGGATGCGCCGCGATCCAGGATGCGCTGTTCGACTGCTGGTCGGCCTGCAGGTATTCGTTGTACGCCTCGTCCAGCACGATCAGCACGTCGGTCGGAACGGAGGCGACGAATGCCTGCACTTCGGCCGGGGCCAGCCAGGTCCCGGTCGGATTGTTCGGGTTGGCGATAAACACGATGCGGGTTTGCGGCGTCAGCGCGGCGCGCATCGCCGCGAGATCGTGACCCAGGTCGCGCGCTCTCACTTCGATGCCGCGGGCGCCCCGCGCCTGCGTCGCCAGCGGATACACGGCGAACGCATGCTGCGCATAAACGGTGTCGTCGCCGGGACGCAGGAACGCCTGCGTCGCGAGCTCGAGGATGTCGTTCGACCCGTTGCCCAGCACGATCTGGTCGAGACCGACGCCGAAGCGCGCCGCCAGCGCCTGCTTGAGCGCGAAGCCGTTGCCGTCAGGATAGCGGGTGACGTCGGCCACCGAGGCGGCGATCGCTGCGCGCACTTTCGGGCTCGGCCCTCGCGGGTTCTCGTTCGAGGCGAGTTTGACGATCCGGCTTTCGACGAGCCCGTATTCGCGCGCGAGTTCCGCGATCGGCTTGCCCGGCACGTAGGGGCTGATGCGGCGCACGTAATCGGGCGAGAGCGTCGACATTGCGCTTGCGTTCGCGGTTGTGCTCATCGCCTGCCTGCTGCTCAGACTTGGGCGGCCGGGTACGATCCCAGCAGCTTGAGGAACGGTGCGCGCGCGCCGAGCTCCGCCAGTGCCGCAGCCACCGGCGCGTCGTCGCGATGCCCCTCGAGGTCGACGAAAAACAGGTACTCCCACAGGCCGGTGCGGGCCGGACGCGATTCCAACCGGTTCATGCTGACGCCGTGTCTCGCCAGCGGCTCGAGCAGCGCGTGCACGGCGCCCGGCCGGTTCTGCGCCGACATCACCAGCGACGTTTCGTCGTCGCCCGAACGGGCCACCGCATGCCGGCCCAGCACCCAGAAGCGCGTCGTGTTGTTCGGATCGTCCTCGATATGCGGCGCCAGTACGTCCAGCGCATAGATCGCGGCCGCGGTCTCGCCGGCGATCGCGGCGGCGCCGGGCTCGCTCGCCGCCAGCCGTGCCGCTTCGGCGTTGCTCGCCACCGGAATCCGCGGCACGGCGGGCATATGGCGCGCGAGCCACAGCACGCATTGCGACAGCGATTGGGCGTGCGAGTAGATCTTGCGCACCGCATCGAGCGGGATACCCTTCGACAACAGATTCTGCTGGATGCGCAGGCGAATCTCGCCGACGATCGTCAACTCGGTCTGGCACATCAGGTCCAGCGTGCGCCCGACCGCGCCCTCGGTGGAGTTCTCGACCGGCACGACCGCGTAGTCGGTCTGCCCGGATTCGGCGGCGCGGAAAACCTCGTCGATCGAGGCGCAGGGCTCGGCATCGACGAACTCGCCGAAATGCCTGGCGACGGCGCCGTGGCTGAAGGTGCCGGCCGGACCGAGATAAGCGATCCGAAGTCGGCGCTCCAGCGCGAGACAGGCCGACATCACCTGGCGAAATATCCCCGCGACCGCATCGCCCGGCAGCGGTCCCGGATTGGCATCGCGCATCGCGCGCAACACCTGCGCTTCGCGCTCCGGTCGATAGGCGGCGCTTTCGCCCTTGAGCTTGCCGATCGCCTGCGCATGCGAGGCGCGTTGATTGAGTGCGCGCAGGATCTCGCGGTCGAGGCCGTCTATCGCTGTGCGATGGCGCTGGAACTCCTGATCGCTGTCGTCGTTGTTCATCGCCTGCCCGGGTCGTCGCTCATTTCCCCGCCGGCGCACGCCGGCGACTGTCGCCCTGTCGCCGATTTACTCCGGCTCGTCGCTGACGAGCTCGGTTTCGACGACTCGTTCGAGGCCGGCGAGCTTTTCACCCTCGCCCAGGTTGATCAGCGTCACGCCCTGTGTCGAGCGGCCCATCTCCCGGATCGACGAAACCTTGGTCCGGATCAGCACGCCACCGGTCGAGATCAGCATCACCTCGTCGTCGGGAAGGACCAGCGCCGCCGCGACGACCTTGCCGTTGCGCGCGGTCTGCTGGATGGCGATCATGCCCTTGGTGCCGCGGCCATGACGCGTGTATTCGACGATCGGCGTGCGCTTGCCATAGCCGTTCTCGGTCGCCGTCAGCACCGACTGCTGCTCGTCCTCGGCGACCAGCATCGAGATGACGCGCTGGCCCTTGTCCAGCATCATGCCGCGCACGCCGTGCGCGGTTCGTCCCATCGAGCGCACGTCGCCTTCCTCGAAGCGCACCGCCTTGCCGCCCGAGCTGAACAGCATGACGTCGTGCTTGCCGTCGGTCAGCGCCGCGCCGACCAGGAAATCGCCGTCGTCCAGATCGACCGCGATGATGCCCGACGGGCGAGGCCGCGAGAAATCGGACAGCGGCGTTTTCTTGACCGTGCCCTTGGTCGTCGCCATGAACACGAAGCGATCGCTGACGAACTCCTTGACCGGCAGGATCGCAGTGATCTTTTCGTGCTCCAGCAGCGGCACCAGATTGACGATCGGTTTGCCGCGCGAAATGCGGCCGCCCTGCGGAACGTTGTACACCTTCAGCCAGTACACGCGTCCGCGGTTCGAAAAGCACAGGATGAAATCGTGCGTGTTGGCGATGAACAGGTGGTCGATGAAATCGTCTTCCTTGGTTCCGGTCGCCTGCTTGCCGCGGCCGCCGCGGCGCTGCGCGCGATACTCGGCGACCGGCTGCGCCTTCATGTAGCCGCCGTGCGACAGCGTGACGACCATCTCCTCGGGCGCGATCAGGTCCTCGATCGACAGGTCGACGCTGTGCGCGACGATCTCGGAGCGCCGCTTGTCGCCGAACTGATCGCGGATCGCGCTGAGCTCGTCGCCGATCATCGTCGTGACGCGCGCCGGCTTGGCCAGAATGTCGAGCAAGTCGACGATCTGCACCATCACCTCGCGGTATTCGCCGGTGATCTTTTCCTGCTCCAGCCCGGTCAGGCGCTGCAGCCGGAGCTCGAGTATCGCCTGCGCCTGCGCTTCCGACAGCCGATAGCCCTGCGGAGAGCCATGCCGCTGCCAGCCGTACTCGGGTGCCAGCCCTTCCGGCCGGGCGGCGTCGGCCGCCGAACGGTCCAGCATCTCCTCGACCAGCGCCGAGCGCCACGTCCTCGCCATCAACGCCGCCTTGGCCTCGGCCGGCGTCGCCGCCGCCTTGATCAGCGCGATGATCTCGTCGACGTTCGATAACGCAACGGCCAGCCCTTCGAGAATATGGCCGCGTTCGCGCGCCTTGCGCAGCTCGAAGCGCGTGCGCCGCACGACGATCTCGCGCCGGTGCTGCAGGAAGAACTCGAGAAACTGCTTCAGATTGAGCAGACGCGGCTGGCCGTCGACCAGCGCGACCATGTTCATGCCGAAGCTGTCCTGCAGCTGCGTCAGCTTGTACAGATTGTTGAGGATGATTTCGGTGACTTCGCCGCGCTTGAGCTCGATCACCACGCGCATGCCCGATTTGTCGGACTCATCGCGCAGATCGGAGATTCCGTCGAGCTTCTTCTCGCGCACCAGCTCGCCGATGCGCGTCAGCAGCGTCGCCTTGTTGACCTGATACGGAAGCTCGTCGACGATGATCGCCTGGCGCCCGCCCTTCTCCAGGTCCTCGATGTGCGTGCGGGCGCGTATGACCACGCGGCCGCGGCCGGTCCGATAGCCTTCTCGAACGCCCTCGGTGCCGAAAATGATGCCGGCGGTCGGAAAATCCGGCGCGGGCACGTGCTCGATCAACTCATCGACAGTCGTGTCCGGGTTGTCGAGCAGCGTCAGGCACGCGGTGATGATCTCGGTCAGGTTGTGCGGCGGAATGTTGGTCGCCATCCCGACGGCGATGCCGGACGAGCCATTGACCAGCAGATTCGGAATCCGCGTCGGCAGTACCGTCGGCTCGAGCTCCTTGCCGTCGTAGTTGGGCGCGAAATCGACCGTTTCCTTGTCGATATCGGCCAGCATCTCGGCGGTGATCTTCTCCAGCCGGCATTCGGTATAGCGGTATGCCGCGGGCGCATCGCCGTCGACCGAGCCGAAGTTGCCCTGGCCGTCGATCAGCGGATAGCGAAGCGAAAAATCCTGCACCATCCGCACCAGCGCCTCGTAGGTCGCGCTGTCGCCGTGCGGATGATATTTGCCGAGCACGTCACCGACGACCCGTGCGCATTTGACGTAGGGCCGGTTCCAGACGGTATTGGACTCGTGCATCGCGAACAGCACGCGGCGATGCACCGGTTTCAAGCCGTCGCGCACATCCGGCAGCGCCCGTCCGACGATCACGCTCATCGCGTAATCGAGGTAGGAATGCCGCATTTCTGCTTCGAGGCTTACCGGCAGGGTTTCTTTAGCGAACTGCTCCATCGTGGACCGGCTCTTTATCTGTTGAAATGGTTACAATCGGCGGATCGCAAATGACCGCCGCGCGAGGCTGAAATCGCCCCGCGCAGCCCGCGCTGTGAGCGGCGCGGCCGGTCATAGCGGGAAACAGACGAATTTTAGCATGACCGTTGTATTGCCGCGACACCTTCCGATATTGCCTTGCGAAGGGCCAATTTCGCTTTGCAGCGTCAATATCCCTATGCTATATTGACCGGGAAGTCGGCATTTCCAGACGAACGCGAAAAAAAGTTGCCGTTACGCTCCGAAATGAACGGGTAAAACTCAACAACTCCAGGCAGAGAGGTCAAAGTGATGAAAAATCGTCTGATCGCAACCGTCGTGACCGGCGCGATCGCCGCCATGATGGCCGGTGCGGCCTTCGGTCAAGCAGACCCGCAAGAACTCCGCTTACTGGCTCGAGCAATACGGCGACCCCCGACAACAATGTCTGGCGCAGACGGCACCGGCTTGTGCTGGCGCGCCGGTTACTGGACCCCGGCCATGGCGATCAAGGAATGCGACCCGGATCTGGTCAAGGTCGCGGCACCGGCGCCCGCTCCGGCCGTACCGCCGCCGCCGCCGCCGCCGCCGCCCGCGCCGGCCCCCGCGCCCGCACCGCAAGTGCAGAAGATCACGCTGGCCAGCAAGGCGCTGTTCGATTTCGACAAGTCGGTGCTGAAGCCTGAAGGCAAGGCGGCGCTCGACAGCGAGGTCATCGACAAGCTGAGGGACGTGAGCAAGCTCGAACTGGTCCTCGTCACCGGCCATACCGACCGCATCGGCACGCAAGCGTACAACCAGCGCCTGTCGGAACGCCGCGCCAATACCGTGCGCGACTATCTGGTCAGCCGTGGCGTCGCACGCGACAAGATCGAGACGCTCGGCATGGGCAAGACGCAACCGATCCCCGGCGTGGTTTGCAATCAGAAGAACCTGAAGGAACTGATTGCCTGCCTCGCGCCGAACCGCCGCGTCGAAGTCGAAGTCAAGGGCGAAGCCGTCAAGCGCTAAAGCGACGCTGCCCGCGGAAAGAGCCCCGCCCCAGTGCGGGGCTTTTTCTTTGCCGCTTCCCGATCCTTCGACTACGATCTCCGATGCAAGCCGTCGATCTGCGACTCGATGCCCGCTGGGTGGTGCCCGTGGTCCCGCGCGGCGCTCTTGCCGCGCACTCGGTCATCATCGATGCCGGACGGATCGTCGCTGATCGTCCCGGTCGCGGACGCCGACCGTGACTACGATGCGCCGAGCACGTGAGGCTGGCGACGCACGCGCTGCTGCCGGGACTGGTCAACGCGCACACGCACGCGGCGATGAGCCTGCTGCGCGGCAGCGCAGACGACGTGGCACTGGCGCCGTGGCTCGAGGACCACGTATGGCCGCGCGAGAAGGCCTTTCTCTCGCCGGAGTTCGTGCATGACGGAACGCTGCTGGCCGCGGCGGAAATGCTCTCGCGGCGGCGTCACCTGCTGCAACGATCAGTATTTCTTTCCCGACGCGGCGGCGCGCGCCTACCAGGCCAGCGGCATGCGCGCGATGCTCGGCCTGGCGGTGCTCGATTTTCCCACCGCCTACGCCGTCGATGCCGATGGCTACCTGCAGGCAGGACTCGCGGCGCGCGATAAGTGGAAACACGAGCCGCTTCTGAGTTTTTCCCTTGCGCCGCATGCGCCGTATACGGTCGGCGATGCGAGCTGGAGGAAGATCGTCGTCTATGCACGGCAGCTCGATCTGCCGATCCAGACGCACCTGCTGGAGACGCGCGACGAGCGGTCGCGCAGCAAATCCGACATTCGGGATCGACCCGCTGCAGCGGCTTGCATCGTCTCGGCGTCACCGGGCCGGGCTTTATCGCGGTTCACGGCACCCATCTCGAGGCCGCCGACATCGAGTTGCTCGTGGCGCAAGCCTGTCACGTTGTGCATTGCCCGGCGTCCAACCTCAAGCTCGCCAGCGGCATCGCACCGGTAGCGCGACTGCGTGCGCGCGCGGGGTCAACGTCGCGCTGGGCACCGATGGCGCGGCCAGCAACAACCGACTCGACGTGTTCGGCGAAGCCCGGCTCGCCGCGCTGCTTGCCAAGGGCGAGAGCGGCGACGCCGGCGCGATCCCGGCCGCCGAAGCGCTGCAGATGGCGACGCTGAACGGCGCCCGCGCGCTCGGGCTCGAGCACGACATCGGATCGCTCGAAGCGGACAAGCAGGCCGACGTGATCGCGGTCGATCTGGGCGCGGTAGCACACGCTCCCTGCTACGATCCGGTTTCGCACCTGGTTCATGTTACCGGGCGCGACCAAGTCACCGACGCCTGGGTCGCCGGCCGGCGAGTCGTGGCCGAACGCCGGCTGACAACGCCGTCGATACCGACGAGCTCGCCGCGCGCGTCCGCTTCTGGCAGGATCGGCTTCAGCTGCAGCAACGCCGCCGGCGAAGTAGAATCCACGTTCTGCCGGCCGAATCGGCATCCTCTCCAGCGTTCCGCATCGTTCGCATGGCTGAAATCATCGACAACGCCGACCCGGCCGAACTCGCCAAATTCGGTGCGCTGGCGCATCGCTGGTGGGACCCGACCAGCGAGTTCAAGCCCTTGCACGACATCAACCCGTTGCGCCTCGGCTATATCGCAGCGCAATGCGGCGGCCTCGCCGGCAAGTCGGTGCTCGACGTCGGCTGCGGCGGCGGCATCCTTGCCGAAGCGATGGCCGAGGCAGGCGCGCGCGTGGTCGGGATCGATCTGTCCGAAGCCGCGCTGGCCGTTGCCAGGCTGCATCAGCTCGAATCGAAGTCGTCGGTGTCGTATCGCATGATCGCAGCCGAAGCGCTGGCCGATGAGCGCCCTTCGGATTTCGATCTCGTGACCTGCATGGAGCTCCTCGAGCATGTGCCGGATCCGGCGTCGATGGTCGCGGCCTGCGCGATGCTCGTGCGGCCTGGCGGCATCGTCGTCTGCTCGACGATCAACCGCAACCCCAAGTCATACCTGTTCGCCGATCGTCGGCGCCGAATACGTGCTCAAGTTGCTGCCGCGCGGAACGCACGACTACGCGCGCTTCCTGAAGCCTGCCGAGATCGTCGCTTTCGCGCGCCGCGCCGGGCTCGACCTCGTCGACCTGATCGGCATGAGCTACAACCCGCTCGCGCGGACCTACCGGCTCGAGCCGGACACGTCGGTCAATTACATCGCGACGTTTCGCCGCGATGCCTGAGCAGCAGGCGCGCGAAAAGCGCGAAGGCATCGCGCGCAAGCGGCCGCACCGCCTGCCGGTGCGCGCCGTACTGTTCGATCTCGACGGAACGCTGGCCGATACCGCTGCCGATCTCGGCGACGCGCTGAACCGCGTCCGCGCCGACCGCGGGTTGCCGCCGTTGCCGCTGGCGACGCTGCGTCCGCAGGCCTCGCACGGCGCGCGCGGCTTGCTGGCGGCGGGCTTCGGCATCGGCAAGGAGCACGCCGATTTCGCGTCGCTGCGCGACGCGTTCCTCGCGTACTACGCCGAGGCGCTTGTGCGAACAGACGACGCTCTTCCCGGACGCCGAGCGGCGTGCTGGCCGAAATCGAGCGCAGGGGCCTGCGCTGGGGCATCGTGACGAACAAGGCCGCGCGCTTCACCTTGCCGGTCGTCGAGCCTCGCACTGGCGGCGCGCGCCGGTACCTTGATCTGCGGCGATACGACGCGAGAGAGCAAGCCGCATCCGGCGCCGCTGCTCGCGCGGCGCAGCGGCGCTGGCGGCTCCGCCGGCGCAATGCGTCTATGTCGGCGATGCCGAGCGCGACATCATCGCTGGGCGGGCCGCGGGCATGCACACGCTGTTCGCCGCGTACGGCTACGTCGGCGCCGACGAAACACCCGCAGCGTGGAATGCCGACGGCGAGCTCGACTCGCTGTCGGCATTGCTCGACTGGCTTCCCGTCGCGAGTGACGTTGCCGCGGCGTAGGCTCGGCCCGCCGCCGCGAGCGGCTTCGAGCGGCGATCAGCCGGGACACGAACCCGCGTTCAGATAAAGCCATTGCTGCGGCTTGCCATCGCGGGTTCCGGCAAGCCAAACCGGCTGGCTCCGGGTCAGCGGCCGCAGTATCGTTGCCGCGATGTCATCGGGAAGTGCCAGCGCGATGCCGTTCGCGCGCTCGACGCGGTCACCGTTCTTCAGGCCCAGCATGCCGGCAAAGCCGCTTTGATCGCGCACCACGAGCGCGCCGGATGCCGGCGCGACCAATGCCTTCCACGCTTCCGGCGCATCGATCATGCCGCCGAGGAGCTCTGCGTTCAGACGCACGACCGGCCCCTTGAAGCCGGGCGGCGCTGCGCAGGCGGCGGGCGGGCCGCCGCCACGGCGACGCGCGGCCGCTCGCGCGGCAGCCGGCGCACGCAAGACGAGCTCGTGTCGTACCCCGCCTTGAAGCAGCTGACGCCGTCGGGTCGCACGCTTTCGACGCGCAGGCCCGATGCGATGTCCTGGCCCGCCGCCACCAGCATCGCAGCGCGCGTTCCGGCGCGAACCAGTGCATAGCCTTTGCCGTCGCGTTCGGCAAAGACACCGAGCAGACGAACGTCGCCGAGGTCGGCGCCGGCCGGCGCGGCGTCGGGTACCGCACCTGCCGTACCGAAGAAGTGCGACCCCGCCGCGCGGCGAGCGAGGTCGGTTTCCGGTGCCGGCGCAGCGATGAATATCGGCTGCGGCCCAAACCAGATCCAGCCCCAGTGCGCCAGCATCAGCGCGAGCAGCGCGAGAGCAGCGAGCGAATGCGGCCGCCGCGCCGGCGCGCCAGCGCCACGCGCCGGCGGCGCTGCGGTGGTCACGTATAATCCGGATTCGCTCGCCACGATTCGATTCTGCCTGTCCTCGAGTCTCAAGCCGTTGAACCCGCAGCTCGCGTTGTTGCAGCCCTATCCGTTCGAGCGGCTGCGCCACTTGTTCGCAGGCGTCACGCCAAGCGCAGCGATGTCTCCGATCAACCTTTCGATCGGCGAACCCAGACACCCGACGCCGCAGTTCATTCGCGACGCGCTGGCTGCGGGCAGCAGCGGCCTCGCGAATTATCCCATAACGGCCGGAGCGCCCGCGCTGCGCGAAGCGATCGCCGCGTGGCTCAGGCGTCGCCATCGCCTGGCTACGCTCGATGCCGATGTCGCAGGTGTTGCCGGTGCTCGGCAGCCGGGAGGCGCTGTTCTCCTTTGCCCAGACGGTCGTCGATTCGAGCCGCGTCGGCGCGACGGTGATCGTGCCCAATCCGTTCTACCAGATCTACGAAGGCGCCGCGCTGCTCGCGGGGGCGACGCCGCACTACGTCAACAGCGTTGCAGCGAACGGCTTTGCCCCGCAATGGCGCGAAGTCAGCGATGCTGTGTGGGCGCGTACGCAACTCGTCTACGTGTGCTCGCCGGACAATCCAACCGGCCGCGTGGCGACGCAAGACGAGTGGCAGACGCTGTTCGATCTGTCCGATCGCCATGGCTTCGTGATCGCTTCGGACGAATGCTACTCGGAGATCTATTGCGACGAGGCGCGTCCCCCGCTGGGCGCGCTGGCGTCGGCCGCAGCGCTTGGACGCGATGGCTTTCCACGGCTGATCGTCTTCGGCAGTTTGTCCAAGCGATCGAACTGTCCGGGGCTGCGCTCGGGCTACGTCGCCGGCGACGCCGCGCTGATCAAGGCCTTTCTGCTCTACCGCACCTACCACGGCTCGGCGATGTCGCCCGCGGTGGCGGCCGCCAGCATCGCGGCATGGAACGACGAAGCGCATGTCGCGAGCCAACCGCGCCTTGTACGCGGAAAAGTTCGCCAAGCTCGCGCCGCGCGTCGACGCGGTGCTTTCCGTACCGCTGCCCGATGCGGCCTTCTACCTCTGGGCCAATGTCGGCGGCGACGATGCCGACTTTGCCCGCCGGCTCTACGCCGACCAGGCGGTGAGCGTGCTGCCGGGAAGCTATCTGGGCCGCACGGTCGGCGGGGTCAATCCGGGCGCCGGCTATATTCGCATCGCACTAGTCGCCCAGTTCGACGAATGCGCCGACGGGATCGATCGGCTGGTCCGGTTTGCGCGCAGCGACTGAAAGCCTTCCCGCCCCGTCCCCGCTAATGCCGTTTTGTCGCGCCCGGGCGCGGTCTGTCGCCGGACCGAGCCGCGCGGCGCCGCCGCGCGTACAATCGGCGGCCATGACGACGACTACGAGCATACCCTCCGACGGCCGCCCGGTCGCGTGGTGGGGCCGCGCTTTGCGCAGGGTTTCGCGGCGTCTCCTGGCAAACGGTGGCGCTGATCATCGCGATCAATACCGGCTACGCCGCGATCATGTCGATCGAAGACCCGCGGCCGTTCTGGCATCCGCTGATCACCGCTCAGTGCTTTGGCCTCGCCATCGCCTACATGGTCAACGCCGCCTCGACCCTGGAAGAAGACCCATCCGGTCTGGCGACTCGCGCTGGCGGTCGCGATCGGCACCGCCGTCGGCTACATGCTGGTCTGGTCCTGGTCAAAGGCCACATCATTGCCGAGCCGGGCTATACGCTGGTCGAGCTGATCACGCGACCAGCCACAAGTTCGGCTGGACCGCTTTCGAGCGGCTTCTCCAACGGCTTTTCGTCAGCCTTTTCTTCCTGCTTCAATTCCGCGAGGCGCGCACGCGCGCCGACCTGCTCAAGGCCGAGGCCGACCGCAATCTGCTGTCCAAGCAGGCGATCGAAGCGCAGCTCAAGCTCATGCAGGCGCAGGTCGAGCCGCATTTCCTGTTCAATACGCTGGCTTCGGTGCAGTTCCTGACCGAGACCGAACCGCCGAAGGCCGGGCAGATGCTCGGCCACCTGCTTGCCTACCTGCGCGCCGCGCTGCCGCAATTGCGCTCCGGCAGCTCGACCCTGGGCCAGGAGATCGAGCTGGCGCGGGCCTATCTGTCGATCATGCAGATGCGCATGGGGCCGCGCCTGGGTTTTTCGGTCGCACTTCCCGAATCCCTGCGCGCAGCACCGCTTTCCGCCGATGCTGCTGATGTCGGTCGTCGAAAACGCGGTCAAGCATGGCATCGAGCCCAAAGCCGGCGGCGGCATGATCCGCATCGAAGCACAGCAGGATGGGGAGACGCTGACGGTGTCGGTCATCGACAGCGGACAGGGCCTCGCCGGAGAAATCGGCCGCGGCGTGGGACTCACCAATCTTCGCGAGCGACTGCAGGCGCTCTACGGCCGGCGCGCGCGCTTCTCCCTCCAGGCCGAGCCGCGCGAGGGCGCGCGGGCCACGATCGAGGTGCCATGTGAAGCCGCAGTGGCAAGCTAGGAGCGTCACTGCGCTGATCGCCGAGGACGAGCCGATGCTGCGCGCGCAGCTGCGCACGCGGCTGCTGCAGGCTTGGCCGGAGCTCGCGATCGTCGCCGAGGCGGAGAACGGCGAGCAGGCGCTGGCGCTGGCGGCCGAGCTGGAGCCGGAAATCGCCTTCCTCGATATCCGCATGCCGGTCAAGGATGGCCTCGATGTCGCGGCCGCGATCGGCGATGCCTGCCACGTGGTCTTCGTCACCGCTTACGACGAGTACGCGGTCACACGCCTTCGAGCAGGGCGCGGTCGACTACGTGCTGAAGCCGGTCACGGCCGAACGGGTCGCCAAGCTGGTCGACCGGCTGAAGCAGCGGCTCGCGGCGCCGCCGGCCGATCTCTCGCGGGTTCTGCAGCAACTCGCAGCGCGTGCGAGCAATGGCCCGCTGCGTTGGATCAAGGCATCGCTGGGAGCGACGATGCGGCTGATTCCGGTTGACGAAATCTGCTATTTCCGCGCCGAGGACAAGTACACGCGGGTCGTCACCGCCGACGGCGACGCACTGATCCGCAAGACGATCAAGGAACTGTTCGAGGAGCTCGATCCGGAATCCTTCTGGCAAGTCCATCGGGGCACGATCGTCAATCTGCGGGCGATCTCTCGCGTCGAGCGCGATCATCGCGACCAGCCGCTGATCGTGCTCAAGCATCGCAAGGAACCGCTGACGGTCAGCCGCACGTTCGCCCATCTGTTCAAGGCGATGTAGCGCACCAGTCGTCGCCAAGGCAACGCGGGACGCGAGTCCCGCGCAGCGAGCCCCGTCGCGCCTCGCCAGCAGGTAAAATGCATCGTTTTGCCCGCGCCGACCCGGCGCCCCGCGCGTCCTACAGTCGATGAGCACCCTGCAGCAAACGATCGAATCCGCCTGGGAGCGGCGCGCCGAGCTTGCGCCCGCGACGGCGCCTCGCGAGGTACGCGACGCCGTCGCGGCGGTCATTGCCGACCTGGATGCGGGCCGGCTCCGCGTCGCCGAAAAGCGCGGCGGCGGACTGGGTGACGCACCAGTGGCTGAAGATGGCCGTTCTGCTGTCGTTTCGTCTGGCGGACAACGTGCCGATCGGGCTGGCGGCGCCGGAGCGCCGTTTCGGTTCTACGACAAGGTGCCGACCAAGTTCGCGCAGTTCGACGCGCAGGCTTTCGCCGAGGCGGGCGTGCGCGTCGTGCCGCCGGCGGTAGCTCGCCGCGGTGCGTACATCGCGCCCAACGTCGTGCTGATGCCGAGCTACGTGAACATTGGCGCCTATGTCGACAGCGGAACGATGGTCGACACCTGGGCGACGGTGGGCTCGTGCGCGCAGATCGGCCGCAACGTCCATCTTTCGGGCGGCGTCGGCATCGGCGGGGTCTTGGAACCGCTGCAGGCCAACCCCACCATTATCGAGGACAACTGCTTTATCGGGGCCCGCTCGGAGGTCGTCGAAGGCGTGATCGTCGAGGAGAACTCGGTGCTCGGCATGGGCGTGTTCATCGGCCAGAGCACCAAGATTTACGACCGGGCGACCGGCGAGGTCGGCTACGGCCGCGTTCCCGCGGGCTCGGTCGTCGTTGCCGGCACGCTTGCCCTCGTCCGAAGGCAATTGCAGCCTGTACTGCGCCGTCATCGTCAAGCAGGTCGACGCGCGGACCCGGGCGAAGACCAGCATCAACGAGCTGCTGCGCGCGTGACGCGCAGTCGCCGCGCCACGAGGCGACGCACGCCGCAAACCGAACACCTGGAAGTGACGATGTCCGTTTCCATCAAGACCGCCGAAGAGATCGACAAGATGCGCGTCGCCGGCAGGCTCGCCTCCGAACTGCTCGACTTCATCACGCCGCATGTCCGGCCGGGCGTCACGACCGGCGAGCTCGATCGCATCGCGCACGATTACCAGGTCAACGTGCAGCATGTCGTGCCGGCGACGCTGAACTACGCGCCGCCGGGCCACCGGCCGTATCCGGCGTCGATCTGCACGTCGGTCAATCACGTCGTCTGCCACGGCATCCCCGGCGACAAGGTGCTCAAGGCCGGCGACATCGTCAACATCGACGTCACCGTGATCAAGGACGGCTTCCACGGCGACACCAGCCGGATGTTCTATGTCGGGACGCCGCCGATCCAGGCGAAGCGGCTGTGCGAAGTCACCTACGCGGCGATGTGGCGCGGCATACGCGAGGTCAAAGCCGGCGCAAGCCTCGGCGACATCGGCGCGACGATCCAGCGCTACGCCGAAGGCCATGGCTTCTCGGTCGTGCGCGAATTCTGCGGACATGGCATCGGCCGCCAGTTCCACGAGGAGCCGCAGGTGCTGCACTACGGCAAGGCCGGCACCGGCATGAAGCTCCAGCCCGGCATGATCTTCACGATCGAGCCGATGATCAACGCCGGCCGCGCCGGCATTCGCGGGCTCGCCGACGGCTGGACGATCGTGACCGCGGACCACAGCCTGTCGGCGCAATGGGAGCATACGGTGCTGGTCACCGAGCAGGGCTACGAAGTGCTGACGCTCTCCGCCGGCGCGCCGCCCCCGCCGGCCGCGGTCGCGGCCTGAATACTGGCGCCGTGGCCGCAACGCTCGCGACCGCATTGCCGCCGGCCGCCGGTGCGACAGGCGGCGCGCTGGAAGCGCGATCTGGCGCCGGGACGCGATGCGATTCGCGCCGCGTTTGCCAAAGACCATGCGCCGCATCGGCTGCTGGCCGCGCAGTCCCGGCTGGTGGACCGGGTGCTGCGCGGGCTCTGGGCCGACATCGGTGCGCCTGCCGGCTGCGCGCTGGTCGCCGTCGGCGGCTATGGCCGCGGCCAGCTCTTCCCCCACTCCGATATCGACGTGCTGATCCTGTTGCCGCGGCGCGCTGGCCGGATCCGGCCGCAGCCCCGCCGATCGAACGATTCATCGGCCTGCTCTGGGACACCGGCCTAGAAGTCGCGCATGCGGTGCGCACGATCGCCGAGTGCGAGACCGAGATGGCCGGCGACATCACCATTCGCACGAGCCTGCTCGAGCATCGGCAGGTCGCCGGGTCGCGCGCGCTCTACCAGCGCTTTCGGCCGCAGCGTCGCGGCAGCGATCGACGCTCGCACCTTTTACGAGGCCAAGGCGCTCGAGCAGCAGCAGCGCCACCTCCGCTACCAGGACACCGCCTACAATCTCGAGCCCAACGTCAAGGAAAGCCCGGGCGGCCTGCGCGATCTGCAGACGATCGTGTGGATCGCCCGCGCCGCGGGTCTCGGTCGCTCCTGGCGCGATTTTGCCGCGCGCGGCCTGATGACGGGCCCGGAGGCGCGCGAGGTCGTCCGGCAGGAACGGCTGCTGTCGGACCTGCGCATCCGCCTGCACTATCTTGCCGGCCGCCGCGAGGACCGGCTGGTGTTCGACGTGCAGACCGCACTGGCCCGCGACTTCGGGCTGGCCGACACGCCGAACCGGCGCGCCTCCGAGCTGCTGATGCAGCGCTATTACCGGGCGGCGAAGTCGATTCGCCAGATCAGCGTCGTGCTGCTGCAGAACGTGCACTCCCGCCTGTTCCCCGCCGAGCTCACCGCGCGGCCGATCGACGCCGATTTTCAGGCGGTCGACGAGCTGCTGGACCTCGGTCGACGAGCAGTTGTTCGCCCGTCGGCCCGCCGCGATATTCGACAGCTTCCTGCGACTGCAGCAGCATCCCGAGCTCAAGGGCATGTCGGCGCCGCACGCTTGCGCGCGCTGTGGCGAAACCGCAATCGCGTCGATGCCGCAGTTCCGCCGCGACCCGGCCAATCGCGCGCGGTTCATCGAAATCCTGCGCCAGCCGCGCGGCGTCACGCACGAGCTGCGCCGGATGAACCAGTACGGCATTCTGGGCCGCTATCTGCCGGTGTTCGGCCGCATCGTCGGCCAGATGCAGCACGACCTGTTCCACGTCTACACCGTCGACGAGCACATCCTGATGGTGATCCGCAATCTGCGCCGCTTCACCGAGGCACAGCACGCGCACGAGTATCCGCTGTGCTCGCGGCTGATCGCCGATTTCGCGCGGCCGGAACTGCTGTATATCGCCGGACTCTTCCACGATATCGCCAAGGGCCGCGGCGGCGACCATTCGACGCTGGGCAGCGCCGACGCGCGGCGATTCTGCCGCGCGCACCAGCTCTCGCGCGAGGACACCGAGCTCGTCGCGTGGCTGGTCGAGCAGCACCTGATGATGTCGGCGACCGCGCAGAAGCAGGACATCGCCGACCCGGCGGTCGTCGCCGCCTTCGCCGGCAGGGTCGCAACCGGCCGGCGCCTTGCCGCGCTGTATCTGCTGACGGTGGCCGACATTCGCGGCACCAGCCCGCGCGTCTGGAACGCCTGGAAGGCCAAGCTGCTCGAGGACCTGTATCAACGCGGCGCAGCGCAGACTCGGACGGCGGCCGCGCGCGCAAGCGTGCGCCGGACAGCCTGGAAACGCGGCGCGCCGAGGCCGCGCGCCAGTTGCGCCTGTACGCCGTGCCGGAAGGCGCCGAAGCCAACCTCTGGCAGCGTCTCGACATCGTCTATTTCCAGCGGCACAGCGCCGATGACATCGCCTGGCATGCGCGGCAGCTGTATTACCGGGTCGACGGGCAGCAGCCCGTAGTCAAGGCGCGGCTGGCGCGCGACGGCGCCGGGTTGCAGCTGATGGTCTACCTGCCCGACCAGAAGGAGCTTTTTGCGCGCATCTGCGGATTTCTCGGCCGGGCCCAGCTGTCGATTCTCGAAGCCAAGGTCCATACGACGCGGCACGGCTATGCGCTCGACACGTTTGTCGTGCACGATCCGGCGAACCCGAACGCCGGGTATCGCGAGGCGATCAGCTACATCGAATTCGAGCTGCAGCGCGTGCTGACCGAGCGGCTGCCGCTCGAGCTGCCGGCGGAAGGCAGGGTCAGCCGCCACCTGAGGCATTTTCCGCTGTCGCCCGAAGTCAGCATCTTCGCCGACGACAAGGGAACGCACTTCATCCTCGAGATCGTCGCCGGCGACCGGCCGGGGCTGCTGGCGCGCATCGCCTATACGCTCGCCAAGGCGAACGTCAACGTCGAAAGCGCCAAGATCAATACGCTGGGCGAGCGCGCGGAGGATGTCTTCCTGCTCGACGGCGCACGGCTGCACGACGAGGCGGCGCGGCTGAGGCTCGAAACCGCGCTCTACGAGCAGCTTCGAGTCTAGCCGCGGCCGGCTACTCGTCGCGGGGATCGACGTCGGGAAACAGGATGTCGGTGTAGCCGAACATGCGCATGTCTTCCATGCGCATCGGATACAGGATGCCGTCGAGGTGGTCGCACTCGTGCTGGACCACACGCGCGTGGAAGCCGTTCGCCTCGCGTTCGATCGGCCTGCCCTGCGGATCGAAGCCCTTGTAGCGCAGGCGCGTGTAGCGGCGCACGCGACCGCGCAAGCCGGGCACCGACAGGCAGCCCTCCCATCCTTCCTCGGTCTCGTCGGAAAGCGGCGTCAGCACCGGATTCACCAGCTCGGTGTAGGGGACCGGCTCGGCATCCGGATAGCGGTCGTTGTGCTCGAAGCCGAAAATGACCACGCGCAGGCCGACGCCGATCTGCGGCGCTGCGAGGCCCGCGCCGGTCGCCGCGATCATCGTTTCGCGCATGTCGGCAACGAGCGCCTCGAGCTCGGGGGTGCCGAAGCGCGCGACCTCGGTCGAACGCTGCAGCAGCCGCGGATCGCCCATGCGGAGAATGTCTCGGATCACGGCACGCGCTCCACGACCCGGTCGATCAGCGCCCTGACCTTGTCCATCGCGGTCTCCAGCACTTCGGCGATGCTCGCCATCGAAATCGCGTGGGCGCTCGTCGCCGCGCCCCGCGGCCTGGTTGACGACCACCGCAATGGCCGCGTAGTCGACGCCGAGCTCGCGCGCCAGCGCGGCTTCCGGCATCCCGGTCATGCCGACCATCGTCGCGCCGTCGCGCTCAAGGCGATCGATCTCGGCGGCGGTCTCGAGCCGCGGCCCCGATACCGCGGCATAGACACCGCCGTCGCGCAGCGGGATCGCCGCCGGCCGACGCGGCGGCGAGGCAATGGTCGCGCAGCGCGAGCGAATAGGGCTCGGTGAAATCGACGTGGATCACGACCCGGTCGCTGCCATCGAAGAATGTCGTTTCCCGGCCGCTGGTGTAATCGATCAACTGATGCGGCAGAACCAGGTCGCCCGGCCGGTACCCCGGAGCGATGCCGCCGACGGAAGCGACGGCCAGAATCGCACCGACGCCTCGGTGCTTCAGCGCCCAGAGGTTGGCGCGGTAGTTGACGCGGTGCGGCGGGATCGTGTGCCCGTGCCCGTGGCGGGCCAGAAATACGACGTCGCGGCCGCCGATCTGACCGAACAGCAGCGCCGACGACGGCTCGCCGTAAGGCGTGCGGACGACTTCGCGGTGGGCGACGGCGAGCGTGGACAGGCGGGTAAGCCCGCTGCCACCGATGATGGCGAGCATGGATTGGCGATCGAAACGGGCCCGGCGGCCGCGCGATGCTCGAACGCATGGCGGGCCGCGTGCCAGTTGTTACTTTGCTCGACCTTGGTTATTCTTGTCAATTAATGACATTGTCAATATTTGTTGTCGACAGGTAAAACGAGCTTCTGGTCACCCTATTGCTGATACCGGGACCGAACCATGTACCTCGACCGATTGTTCAAGCTGATGGCGGAGAAACAGGCCTCCGACCTGTTCATCTCGTGCGGCGCGCCGATAAACATCAAGATCAACGGCGTCGTCTCGCCGATCTCGACCCAGCCGATGGACGTCGAGACCGTTCGCCGCATCGCCTACGAGCTGATGAGCAAGGAGCAGGCGCGCGAATTCGAGAACGAGATGGAAATGAACCTCTCGTACCTCGACCGCGCCGTCGGCAACTTCCGTATCAATATCTTCCGCCAGCGCGGGACGATCTCGCTGGTCATCCGCTACGTGCGAAGCCGCGTGCCGCCGTTCGAGGCGCTGAAGCTGCCGTCGGTGCTGCTAAACCTGGTGATGGAAAAGCGCGGCCTGGTGCTGATCGCCGGCGCGACCGGCTCCGGCAAGTCGACCACGCTGGCCGCAATGATCGATTACCGGAACAGCAATCGCTCGGGCCATATCCTGACGCTCGAGGATCCGATCGAATACCTGTTCGAGCACAAGCAGTCGATCGTCAACCAGCGCGAGATCGGCATCGATACGCAGGGCTATCACCGGGCGCTGCCGAATGCCCTGCGCGAAGCGCCCGACCTGATCATGATCGGCGAGGTGCGCGACCGCGAAACGATGCAGCATGCGCTGCTGCATACGCTGACCGGCCACCTGTGCCTGTCGACGCTGCATGCGAACAACAGCTATCACGCGCTGTCGCGGATCATCAACATGTTTCCGTACGACGCGCGCTCCGGGCTGCTGTCCGACCTTTCGATCGGGCTGCGGGCGATCATCTCGCAGCGGCTGGTGCGCAACAAGGAAGGCGAGCAGCAGCCCGCGGTCGAAATCCTGCTCAACACCTCGCTGATCGCCGACCTGATCAAGAACGGCGAGATCACGCAGATGAAAGAAGCGATGGAGCAAAGCCTGTATCCGGGGTCGCAGACGTTCGAGCAGGCGCTGTGTCGACTTTACCTGGATGGCGTCATAACGTACGACGAGGCCCTGAGCGCGGCCGACTCGCCGACCAACCTGGCGTGGCTGGTCAACCAGAATACGGCGTCGACGACGCGCGTCGACACCGGAAGCGATGAAGAGCCCGCCGAGGACGCCCTGTCCCGCGATTTCGTCAAGCTGGAAATCGACCCGGAATTCCTCAACCGTCCGTAGTGACAATCGACCCCTAAGCGTGGCGACCAGTTCGTCCAACGCGCCGACGCTCGATCTGGCGCGCGAACTGATCGCGCGCCGCTCGCAGACACCCGACGACGCCGGCTGCCAGGACCTGCTCGGCAAGCGCCTGGCCAAGAGCGGCTTCCGCGGCGAAAGTCTGGTAGCCAACGGGGTAAGCAATCTGTGGGCGCGCCGCGGCGACGCGCATCCGATCGTCTGTTTCGCCGGTCACACCGACGTCGTGCCGTCCGGCCCGCTCGACGCCTGGGATTCCGACCCGTTCGACCCCCGCCTGCGCGACGGCTATCTGTACGGGCGCGGCGCGGCGGACATGAAGTCCTCGCTGGCCGCATTCGTCGTCGCGATCGAGCAATTCGTCGCCGCGCGACCCGACCATCCCGGCTCGATCGCGCTGCTGATTACCTCGGATGAGGAAGGGCCGGCGATCGACGGGACGGTGCGCGTCGTCGATCGGCTGCGCAGCCGCGGCGAGACGCTCGATTACTGCATCGTCGGCGAGCCTTCGTCGGTCGAGCGCCTCGGCGACATGATCAAGAACGGCCGGCGCGGAACGCTGTCGGGCAAGCTGATCGTGCGCGGCGTGCAGGGTCATGTCGCGTATCCGCAGCTGGCGCGGAACCCGATCCATCTGGTCGCACCGGTCATCGCCGAGCTGGCGGCCACACGCTGGGACGAGGGCGATGCGTACTTTCCGCCGACCAGCTGGCAGGTGTCGAACATACATGCCGGCACCGGGGCGACCAATGTCATTCCCGGGACGCTCGAGCTCGATTTCAATTTCCGCTATGCGCCGGTCCACACGCGCGACGATCTCGAACGGGCGTTCCTCGCGATCCTCGGCGAGGTACCGCCTCGATCACGAGATTCGCTGGACCGGCTCGGGCAAGCCGTACCTGACGGCGCGCGGCCGGCTGGTGGATGCCGCCGGTGCGGCGATACGCGAGATCTGCGGCATCGTCCCCGAGCTATCCTGCACCGGCGGCACGTCCGATGGCCGTTTCATCGCCGACATTTGTGCCGAGGTCGTCGAGCTCGGCCCGGTCAACGCTACGATCCACAAGTTGAACGAGCGCGTCGCGGTCGCCGATCTGGAGCCTTTGGCGGCGATCTACCGTGGCATACTCGAGCGGTTGCTGATCTGAACGCGCCGCAACGCGCCGATTGCCGATGAGCACAGTCATGCAGGAACTGGAGACCGTTCGCGACTGGGTACGCTACGCGGTGTCGCGCTTCAATGCCGCCGGTGTTTTCTTCGGCCATGGGCTGGCCGACGCCTACGAGGAAGCGGCGTACCTGATACTGCATAAGCTGTCGCTGCCGTCCGACCGGATCGAGACGTTCCTGGACAGCAGGGTGACGCAAGCCGAGCGTGCGGAGCTGCTGCAGATCATCGAGCGCCGCGTCGACGAGCGCATCCCCGCCGCCTACCTGACGCATGAAGCGTGGCTCGGCGGCTTCCGCTTCTATGTCGACGAGCGCGTCATCATTCCACGCTCGTTCATCGCCGAGCTGTTGCCCGACGGGCTCGCCCCCTGGATTCCGGACGCCGCTGCCGTGCAAAGCACGCTCGATCTGTGCACAGGGTCGGGCTGCCTGGCGGTGCTGCTCGCGCACCACTATCCGAACGCCGACGTCGACGCCACCGATATTTCTCCCGACGCGCTGACCGTCGCGCAGCGCAACGTCGCCGATCACGGGCTGCAGGATCGCATCAACCTGATCCGCTCCGACCTGTTGTCGAACCTGACCGAGAAGACTTACGACCTGATCATCTGCAATCCTCCGTACGTCACGGCGATGGCGATGGAGGAATTGCCGGCCGAATACCGGCATGAACCCGACATCGCATTGGCCGGCGGCGACGACGGCCTCGATGCGGTGCGGATCGTTCTCGCCAAGGCGCCGCAATTTCTCGCGCCTGAAGGCCTGCTGGTGATCGAAATCGGCCACAACCGGGCCGCCGCCGAAAAGGCGTTCCCGCGGCTGCCTTTCACCTGGCTTCCCACCGGCGGCAGCGACGACAGCGTGTTGATGCTGAGACGCGACGAGCTCGTCGCCGGCGTGTAGGGCCGCGCACCAGCCTACATTCCGAAGAACGCCCGGATCTTCTGTACCAGGTCGGAAGCGCGAGAGCCTGTCGCGCGAGCGCGCGCCTCGGCGGAAAGCGAAGCGAGCGTCGCATCGTTGGCCGCCTGCCGGGCAGCCAGCGTCTGCGACAACCCTTCCGCCATTTCGGGACGCGCCTTGAGGATCGCTTCGAATCCAGGCTTGTCGAGCCGGTAGCAGAGTACCTCGCCTTCGGCAACGACCGTCGCCGTGCGCGCCTGGCCGGTCAAGAGTCCCATCTCGCCGAAATAGCCGGGCGCCGACAACGTGGCAAGCCGCTGCCGCGGTGACTCGGCCGGCTGCGCCGCATCGCGAAAGATGCCGACCTGGCCGCGGGCGAGAATGTACAGCGATTCGGCCGGCTCGCCTTCACGCGTGATGACGTCGCCGGTAACGAACGGCGCCGGCTTGAGCTCCGCCGACAGCGCCTTGCGTTCGGGATCGGTCAACGGCCGGAACAATTCGAGAGAAACCAATAGCGCGATCCGCGTATCGCGCTCGCGCACCGCCTCTTCGGCGCGGACGTCGCTGGCCGGATTCCAGAAGATCTCGGCGCGGGTGATCGGCACTTCCATGCCTTCACGCGACAGAGCCGCGAATGCGTGCAGCCGCACGACCGAATCGGTCAGCAGGTCCCGGCTGAGGTCGGTGAGCCAGTACAGGATGACGTACTTGATCGAGCTCGCCTCGAAACCGGCGCAGATGCACGAAGGCGCCGGCGCGCGCGCCACGTTCGGCATGTCGGCGCGGGCGAGCGCCGCGTCGATAACGTTGATCACCCGGCTCGGCGGCCATTCGTAGCCGACGTTGATCTCGATCGGCCGCCGCCAGGGGATGCGCAGATCGCCGCGCCGCGCCAGCACGTGGACGCGATTCTTGACCAGGGCGGAATTCGGGATGATCAGCGTTTCGCCGCTGTTGGTCGCGAGCGACGTATAACGCCAGCGTATGCCCACGACCTGGCCCATCGCCTCGTCGATTCGGACCCAATCGCCGATCCGATAGGTGTTGTCGAGCTGCAACGCCAGCCCGCCCCAGAGGTTGGCCAGCGTTTCGCGCAGCGACAGGGCAATACCGCCAGTGAGGATTGCCGACGTCGTGACGATGCCTGCCAGATTGACGCCGAGCACGTCCATCCGGTAGATCGCCCAGACGATCAGCGACAGGGCAAACAGGACATCGCTCAGGATGCGCGGCAGCGTCATCCGCGCCAGCACGCCCTGGAAAACGAAGACCAGCAGGATGCGGACGAACCCGATGGTGGCGATGACCAGCAGGCCCTCGCGCAGCGCGATGCCCGCTTTGGTGCCTTCGAGCCCGGCGCCGAATCGCGCCAGCGCGGAAAGACCGGCGACGGCGATCGCCATTATGCTGAGCATCGGGATCAGGCCGGGCCGGGTCTCCGGCTTCCAGCGCATCATCACCAGCGCCAGCAGGCCACCGGCAGCGGCGAAGAGCAGCGCTTCGTGAAGCGTCGCGACGATGTTCATTGTGGCAATCGTTTTTTGCCCGGGCCGCCCCGGCGTCGCGTGATTATAGAGCCCTACGACAGCCGGCGCGCGGGACGAAGGACGCGCATCGTCCCCGGAATCGCCATTCGGCGTCCCGGTACTCTAGAATGACGCCGCTCATGCCCTCGCCACGCACCGGCGGCCAGATCCTGGTCGCGAACCTTCTTGCCCAGGGCGCCGATCTGGCTTTTTGCGTTCCCGGCGAAAGCTATCTTCCGGTGCTCGACGCCTTGTACGATGCGCGCGACCAGCTGCGGCTTATCGTGTGCCGGCAGGAAGGCGGCGCGGCATACATGGCCGAGGCGTACGGCAAGCTAACCGGCAGGCCCGGGATCGCGCTGGTGACGCGCGGACCCGGCGCATCGAACGCCGCCGTCGGCATCCACACCGCAGCGCAAGATTCCTCGCCGATGATCGTGTTCGTCGGCCAGGTAGGCAGCGATTTCGCCGATCGCGAAGCCTTCCAGGAAATCGACTATCGCCGCATGTACGGCAGCAGCGTCAAATGGGTCGCGCAGATCGATCGCGCCGACCGCATTCCGGAATATGTCGCGCGCGCTTTTAGAGTCGCTCAATCGGGCCGCCCGGGTCCGGTGATTCTGGCGCTGCCTGAGGATATGCTGGTCGCCAGCGCGTCCGTCGACGATGCCGCTCGCGTCGAGCCGACGATCGTGTATCCGGGGTCCGAAGCAATCAAAGCACTGCGCGTGCGGCTCGAGCAGGCGCGCCGGCCGCTGGTGCTCGTCGGCGGCAGCGGCTGGAACGAGCGCGCCTGCGCCGACCTCGCGCGCTTCATCGCGGCCAACGACTTGCCGATCGCGTGTGCGTTCCGCAACCAGGACCTCATCGACAACCGCGACGAACACTACGCGGGCGAAATCGGCATAAACCCGAACCCGAAGCTTGCGGCGCGCGTGCGCGATGCCGACCTGCTGCTGGTCATCGGCGAGCGCCTGGGCGAGTCGGTCACCTCGGGCTATTCGCTGCTCAGCGTGCCGGATCCGGCGCAGGCGCTGATTCATCTGCACCCGGGCACCGACGAATTGGGCAAGGTCTATCAGCCGGCGCTGGCGATCGCTGCGTCGTTACCGGCGGCGTGTGCGGCGCTTGCCGACATGGCGCCGATCGCGGGCCCCGCCTGGGCCGGCAGCGCCGCGACAGCGCACGCCGAATACCTCGCCTGGCAGTCGCCGCGGCCGATGCCCGGCGAGCTCGACCTCTGGCAAGTCGTCGGGTTTCTGCGCGACCGGCTGCCGGAAGACGCGATTCTCGTCAACGGCGCCGGCAACTACGCGACCTGGCTGCATCGGCTGTACCGGTATCCGCGCTACCGCACCCAGCTCGCGCCGTACAGCGGCTCGATGGGTTACGGCGTACCCGCTGCAATCGCAGCCAAAGCCGTTTCTCCCGAGCGCATCGTCGTATCATGGAACGGCGACGGATGCTTTCTGATGAACGGCCAGGAGCTCGCGACCGCGGTCCAGTACCGTCTGAACGTCATTTTCGTCGTCGTCGACAACGGCATGTACGGAACCATCCGCATGCATCAGGAAAAACACTATCCGGCGCGTGTCTACGGCACCGACCTGGTCAACCCCGATTTCGCCGCTCTGGCGCGCGCCTACGGCGCGCACGGCGAGAGCGTGAACCGCACGGCCGAATTCGCCCCGGCGTTCGAGCGCGCGCTCGCGCATGACGGCCCGTCGCTGCTGCACCTTCGCATCGACCCCCAGGCGATCACGATGAATGCGACGATAGCCGAGTTGCGCGCTCAGGCGTTGCGATGAGCGTGTGCCCCGGCCTGCGATGATGCAAGCGGCATCCGGCGCAAACACGCTTTCGGTCACCGGGCTTTCGGTCGAATTCCGCACGTCCGAGCGGGTCGTGCAGGCAGTTCGCGACCTTTCGTTTGACATCGGACGCGGCGAAACGGTAGCCATCGTCGGCGAATCGGGCTCCGGCAAATCGGTGACCGCGCTGTCGGTGATGCGGCTGGTCGAGCACGGCGGCGGCCGCATCACATCCGGCAAGCTGGAATTCACCCGCCCCAGCGGCGATTGCATCGACCTTGCGCAGGCGAATGCCGCGACGATGCGCACGATCCGCGGCGCGGAGATCGCGATGATCTTCCAGGAGCCGATGACGTCGCTGAACCCGGTCTTTGCCGTCGGTGAGCAAATCGCCGAATCGATCCGGCTGCACCAGCAGATGGACTCTGGGGCGGCGCGCCGCGAGGCGCTGCGCATGCTCGTACAGGTCCGCATACCCGATGCCGCCAACGTTCTGTCGCGCTATCCCCATCAGCTGTCCGGCGGCATGCGACAACGGGTGATGATCGCGATGGCGCTGTCGTGCAAGCCTCGCCTGCTGATCGCCGACGAGCCGACGACGGCGCTCGATGTGACGATCCAGGCGCAGATTCTCGAGCTGATCCGCGCTCTTCAGGACGAGATGCACATGGCGGTGCTGTTCATCACGCACGACATGGGCGTCGTCGCCGAGATCGCCGACCGCGTCGTCGTCATGGTCGGTGGCGAAAAGGTCGAAGACGGTACCGCGACCCGGATCTTCCACGCGCCCGAGCACCCCTACACGCAGGCGCTGCTCGCGGCAGTGCCGACCCTGGGGGCGATGCGCGGAACCGACGCGCCCGCGCGCTTCGTCCTGCGCCGGCAGGAACCCGGTGCGTACACCACGCCGGTGCAGACTCCGGTCCACAAGGCGCCGTCCGGCGCCCGAGCACCGCTGCTGCGGGTGCGCGGGCTGAAGACGCAGTTTCCGGTGCGTGGCGGCATCCTGGGCCGCGTGCGGCGGCGTGTGCACGCGGTCGAACAGGTCAGCTTCGACCTCTATGCGGGCGAGACGCTGGGCCTGGTCGGCGAATCAGGCTGCGGCAAGTCGACGACCGGCCGTTCACTCCTACGCCTGGTCGACATCGAAGACGGCAGCATCGAGCTCGATGGTCGCGAGATCGCGCGGCTGTCGCCCGATCAGTTCCGTCCGCTGCGGCGCGATATCCAGATGGTGTTCCAGGACCCGTTCGCGTCGCTCGATCCGCGTCTGACGGTGGGATTTTCGGTCGCCGAGCCGCTGTACATTCACGGCGTGGCATCGGGCCGCGCGGCCGAAGAGCGCGTCGCTTCGCTGCTCGAGCACGTCGGTCTTTCGAAGGCCCATGCACAGCGCTATCCGCACGAGTTCTCCGGCGGCCAGCGGCAACGGATCGCATTGGCGCGCGCGCTGGCGCTGCGGCCCAGGATCATCGTCGCCGACGAGGCGGTGTCGGCGCTCGACGTCTCGATACGAGCCCAGATCGTCAACCTGATGCTCGATCTGCAGGATGCGTTCGGCCTGTCCTACCTGTTCATTTCCCACGACATGGCGGTGGTCGAGCGGATCAGCCACCGGGTAGCGGTGATGTACCTCGGGCAGATTGTCGAGATCGGTCCCCGCCGCGCGGTGTTCGAGAATCCGCAGCATCCGTACACGCGCAAGCTGATCGCCGCCGTTCCGGTCGCGGACCCGGCGCGACGGCGCCGCAAAACCGAGCTATCATCCGAAGAGATACCGAGCCCGATCCGGGCAGTCGGCGACGAGCCGGTCGTCGCGCCGCTGGTCGAAGTCGGCCCCGGACATTTCGTCGCCACCCATCGCATTTCCGGCGCGTATTGAACGAGGGTCCAGCTCGCATTTCAGCATCATCTGGAGAACCGCATGAAATCGCTGCAGCGCATGCTTGTCGCCATCATCGTCGTGTTCGCCGCCCTGGCGACCGGACCGTCGTTCGCTTCGAAGGATGTCGTATTCGCCGTCGCATCGACGTTCACCACGACCGATCCCTACGACGCCAACGACACGCTTTCGCAGGCGATGGCGAAGTCGTTCTACGAAGGCCTGTACGGGTTCGACAAGGACATGAAAATGATTCCGGTGCTGGCCGATAGCTATACGGTCAGCCAGGACGGGCTCGTGTACACGGTGAAGCTCAGGAAGGGCATCAAGTTTCACGATGGCACCCACTTCAAAGCCGATGCGGTCAAGGCCAATTTCGACCGGGTAACTAACCCCGACAACAAGCTCAAGCGCTACGGTCTGTACAACAACATCGCCAAGACCGAGGTTGTCGACGACTACACGGCGCGCATCACGCTGAAGACGCCTTTCTCGGCGTTCATCAACAACCTCGCCCATCCATCGGGTGTCATGATCAGCCCGACCGCGCTCGCCAAGTACGGCAAGGACATCGCATCCAATCCCGTGGGCACTGGGCCATTCAAGTTCGTCGAATGGAACCGCACCGACTACCTGAAGGTCGCCAAATTCGACGGCTACTGGCGCAAAGGCTACCCGAAGGTCGATACGATCACCTGGAAGCCAGTCGTCGACAACAACACGCGCGTCGTCGGTCATGCAGACGGGCGAGGCGCATTTCACGTTCCCGTGCCCTACGAGATCGAGCGGAGGTGCTGAAGCCAAGCCGGACCTCGAGCTCGTCGCCGCGCCGTCGATCATCCTCCGCTACCTGTCGATGAACACGCAGCAGAAGCCATTCGACAATCCGAAAGTCCGCCAGGCCATCAACTACGCGATCAACAAGGACGGCGCTGGCGAAGGTCGCGTTCAATGGCTACGCGACGCCGGCCGAAGGCATCGTGCCGCCGAGGCGTCGAATTCTCGGTCAAGCTCGGCGCCCTGGCCCTACGACGTCGCCAAGGCGAAGAAACTCCTCGCCGAAGCCGGCTATCCGAATGGCTTCGAGACCGAGCTCTGGTCGGCGTACAACCATTCGATCGCACAGAAGGTCACGCAGTTCCTGCAGCAGCAGCTCGCCGCAGATCGGCATCAAGACGAAGATCACGCTGCTCGAAGCGGGGCAACGTGTGGAAAAGGTCGAAAGCCAGCCGGATTCCGCCACCGCGCCGGTGAAGCCTCTATTATGTCGGCTGGTCGTCGTCGACCGGCGAAGCCGACTGGGCGTTGCGGCCGCTGCTGCATCGCGAATCCTGGCCACCGAAGCTCTTCAATACCGCCTACTACAAGAGCGAAAGGTCGACGGCGACATCAAGTCGGCGCGGCCGCGACGACAACACGGGCGAAAGGCGAAGTTCTACCAGGACGCGCAGGAGACGATCTGGAACGACACGCCGTGGGCACCGCTCGTGACCGAGAAGCTGCTGTCGGCGCAGAACAAGAAACTCACCGGCGTCTACATGATGCCCGACGCGTCGTTCAATTTCACCGAAATCGACCTGAAGCCCTGAACGCAGCGGTGGCGGCGCGCAACCGGCCGCCACCCCGCTTCGCGCCGCTTCGGCCCGCTCGCGCGCGGCGAACCGATGCTCCAATACATCGTCAAGCGCCTTCTCGGGCTGATCCCGACCTTGCTGCTGGTCGGCGCGCTTGCGTTCCTGTTCGTCCATCTGCTGCCCGGCGATCCGGCGCGCCTTGCCGCCGGTCCCGACGCGACGCCGGAAACCGTCGCGCTGGTGCGGCAGGATCTCGGGCTGGACAAGCCGCTACCGCAGCAATTCCTGCGTTTCGCGTCGGGCGTCGTGCACGGCGATTTCGGCCGGTCGCTTCGCACCAAGCGCCCGGTCAGCGTCGAGATCGGCGAACGATTCATGCCGACCTTTTGGCTGACCGTCGCTGCCATGTCCTGGTCGGTACTACTCGGCATGACGATCGGCGTCGTCTCGGCGGTCTGGCGCAATCGCTGGCCTGACCGGCTGGGCATGGCGCTGGCGGTCTCCGGCATTTCCTTCCCGGCTTTCGCGCTGGGCATGGTGCTGATGCAGATGTTCGCCGTGCAGCTGAACTGGCTGCCGACCGTGGGCGCCGACAGCTGGCGGCACTACATCCTGCCGTCGCTGACGCTGGGCGCCGCGGTTGCCGCGATCATGGCGCGATTCACGCGTTCGTCGTTCGTCGACATCCTTCAGGAGGACTACGTGCGGACGGCACGCGCCAAGGGCCTAACCGAGGCGACCGTGGTCGTCAAGCACGGCCTGCGCAATGCGCTGATTCCGGTCGTCACCATGATGGGCCTGCAATTCGGCTTCCTGCTCGGCGGCTCGATCGTCGTCGAGGTCGTCTTCAACTGGCCCGGCATGGGCCGACTGCTGGTCGATGCGGTCGACATGCGCGACTACCCAGTCATCCAGGCGGAAATATTGTTGTTCTCGTTCGAATTCATCTTGATCAACCTGATCGTCGACGTCTTGTACGCGGTGATCAATCCGACGATCCGACTACCGATGACTACCGTCGAGGCAGTTGTCGTCGAGAACCCGGCCGTGCGAACGCCATGGACCGAGTTCTGGCGCAAGTTCAAAAAGCAGCGCGTCGCGGTCGCGGCCGGCATTTTCGTGCTGTTCCTGGTCGTCGTCGCGATCCTCGCGCCATGGCTCGTTCCCTACGACGCGGAGAATTACTTCGACTACGACAGTCTCAATGCCCTGCCCTCGACTGCAGCACTGGTTCGGTGTCGATCCTCTCGGACGCGACATCTTCAGCCGTATCGTGAT
Organism: uncultured beta proteobacterium; assembly: GCA_963828595.1. GTDB lineage: Bacteria > Pseudomonadota > Gammaproteobacteria > Burkholderiales > Casimicrobiaceae > PALSA-1003. The sequence continues at coordinate 378,902 of CAWHEN010000009.1, read as the reverse complement.
GGGCGCGCGGATCTCGCTTACCGCGGGCTTCGTCTCGGTCGCGGTCGGTGCCGTCATTGGCACGGTGCTGGGCCTCGTTGCCGGGTATTACGAAGGGTGGCCGGATCGCATCATCATGCGCGTCTGTGACGTCCTGTTCGCCTTTCCCGGCATCCTTCTCGCGATCGGAATCGTCGCGATTCTCGGCGGCGGCATGACCAACGTCATCATCGCCGTGTCGATCTTCAGCATCCCGACCTTCGCCCGACTCGTCCGCGGCAATACGCTGGCGCTCAAGCACCTGACTTTCATCGAAGCGGCGCGAAGCGTCGGCGCTTCGGATCGGACGATTATCACCCGCCACATCTTTCCCGGAACGGTCGCTGCGGTCGTCGTCTATTTTTCGCTGCGCATCGGGACCTCGATCATCACCGCGGCAAGCCTGTCGTTCATCGGCATGGGGGCGCAGCCGCCGACACCGGAATGGGGTGCCATGCTCAACGAGGCACGCGCCGACATGATCACGTCGCCCCACGTCGCCCTCTTTCCCAGCCTCGCCATCTTCCTGACCGTGCTGGCATTCAATCTACTCGGCGATGGGCTGCGCGACGCGCTCGATCCGAAGATCGACCAGAAGTAACCCAGCTTGCGTTCGCGAACACGGAGCTGCGCGACCGAATGGCGGAGGAGGCAACGCTCCGCCAGGAACCTATCAGGGAATCGTGACCCCGAACGTCAGCAACAGGCCCGCACCGCCGATGATGACGACCTCCGAGCAAACGCGGGAAAAGCAGTAACCGACCGAAGGAATGATGGCTGGGCGCGAATCCCGAATGGTTGAACGGGATCTTGTCGCGATACTGACCACGATACCCGTGGACGACGCCGCCCAGGACTTTCACATAGAGCGGCTGCAACTCCGGAAAGCGGCCGGTAACGCCAGCCGCCGAACACCGCCTGCGACGATTGGCCGAACGAATTGTCGAATGCCGCGGCGCCGACCAGCCACTGGTCGCTCATATGATATTCGCCGTAGACGAGCTTCGGATACTTGACGTGCGCTGGATCGTCATGGAAGTGCAGATTGTTCAGGCTCGTCTGCAGATAAATCCGATCGGTACGCCAGGGTTCATCCGGCACCGTCGCCGGCGCACTGGCCTCGGCAGACCGGCTGCACGCCATCCGACGCGGCGCCCTGCGCCGCCGCGGCAGCGCTCGCCAGCGAGACCAGGAAACCAAGGAGGAGGACGCAGCTTCGGCGCGATAGTTCGCTACAACGTGGGGACGGCACGTGTCAAGATAGGCGGCGCCACGCAACACGCGCAGCGGGCGCCGTGCGGCTGATTACGAAGGTTCCAACGCTAACACATGCGGCGCTGCTTGTCGCGCCGAAACCCGATGCGGGCCGGCCGTCACGCGGGACAAGCGACCGACGGACCGAGGCGCTCCTTCGCAGCGGCGATGCTCGAGATATCGGACGGAGCGACGCCGTTCTTTACCGCAGTGATTTCGGCCAGTATCGACACGGCGATTTCCGGCGGCGTCCGGCTGCCGATGTAAAGACCGATCGGTCCGTGCAGTTTCGCTATCTGCTTCCGGCGTCAGGTCGAATTCCTCCAGACGCCGCCGGCGCTTGGCGTTGTTGGCGCGGGAGCCCAGTGCGCCGACGTAGAATGCCGGCGATTTGAGTGCCTCCATCAACGCGAGATCGTCGAGCTTCGGATCGTGCGTCAGCGCGACTACCGCGCAGCGCTCGTCGGGCTTCATGTCGACGACGGTATCGTCCGGCATCGTCCTGACCAGCGTGACGCCGCCGATGTCCCACGCTTCGCTGTATTCGTCGCGCGGATCGCAGACGGTAACCTGATAGTCGAGGCCGACCGCGATCTGGGCGAGGTACTTGGACAGTTGCCCGGCTCCGATGACCAGCATCCGATAGCGCGGGCCATGCATGGTCGTAAGTGCGGCTCCGTCGAAGCTCAGTCCGTCGACTGCCCGCGCCGGCGCGAGGCTGACGGTCGCCGTGTCGAGGTCGAGCGTGCGCGCGACCAGCCGCCCCTGCTCGACCATCGCCAGCAATTCCTTGATTCGGCTGTCGCGGTGCAGCGGCTCCAGCACCAGTTGGATCGTGCCGCCGCAGGGAAGACCGAACTTGCGCGCATCTTCGGCCGATACGCCGTAAGTGACGGCTTGCGGCCGCGTCACGTACGCGCCTTCGCGCCGCGACCGCTCGACGATGTCGTCCTCGATGCAACCTCCCGACACCGACCCGACCACCTGTCCATCTTCACGCACGGCAAGCAGCGCGCCAGGCGGCCGCGGCGACGAGCCCCAGGTGCGAACGACGGTGACCAGCAGCACGCGCTTGCCGCCGTCGAGCCATTCGGCGCTCCGGCGCAGGACTTCGAGATCGACGCTATCCATGTTCGCATGCTCCTTCGCAATCCGCCAGCGAGCTATTCTACGCCGAGTGCAGCCACCAGTAGATCGCGATGCCCCCGAGGATCAAGGCCGCGAGCAGCAGCCTGATGCGCATTGCCCGCAGTGCACGCGGAGACGTCCGCCGGGGGTGCGCCCGCCTTCTCCGCCGCCAGACGCGCGCCACCGCCCGCCGCTCGACAAATCGGGCAAAAAAATCACCGGCGAGCTTCGCCGCGGCGCCGTCGATCAGACGCGAACCGATCTGCGCCAGCTTGCCGCCGACTTGCGCATTCACTGCATAGTCGATGCGCGTGCCGCCCTCCGCCGGCGCCAGCGCGACGCGCGCCGTGCCGTTGGCGAAGCCCGCGGCGCCACCCTGCCCTTCGAACCGCAACGTGTACGACTGCGGTGCGACGAGATCGGCAAGCAGGAGGCGGCCGCTGAATTCGCGCTGACCGGCCCGACGCGTGCAGTCATCGCCAGACGGTACTCGGTGTCCGAAACTCGCTCGATCGATTCGCAACCCTGGAATGCATGACGCGCAGCACTTCCGGATCGTTCAGCGCCCGCCATGTAGCATCGACATCGGTCGGCACGATGCGACTGCCTTGCATATCCATGATCTATAGCTTCCCGTGGCGCGTCATGCGGCGCGAAGCCGCTCGGCCGCTCCGCCGCGGCCTGCGGGCCGGCGCGCGAATGCCGCGGCAAGCTGCTTCAGGCTCTGCAGATTGTGCACCGGCAGGAATTCATCGACGAACGGCAGCATCGCGCGGATGCCCGCCGGCCGCGCCTCGAATCCCTCGTAGCGCAGCAGCGGGTTGAGCCAGATCAAGCCGCCGGCACGACTTGGCCAAGCGCTCCATTTCGCTGCGCCAGACCGTCGCCGACATCGCTGTCGAGGCCGTCGCTGATCAGCAGAACGATCGCGCCTTGCCCGAGCAAGCGTCGCGACCAGCGGCGATTGAATTCGCCTAGGCAGGCGCCGATGCGCGTACCGCCCGCCCAATCAGTGACCGCAGCGCTGATGCGCGCGATCGCGACATCGACGTCGCGCTGCCTGAGATGACGAGTAATGTTCGTCAGGCGCGTTCCGAACAGCAGCGTATGGACGCGATCTCGATCATTGGTGATCGCGTGCAGGAAGAACAGCAGCATGCGCGAATAGCGGTCCATCGAGCCGGAGATATCGCACAGGACGACCAGCGGCGGACGGCGGTGGCGTTTGCGGCGCCACGCCAGCGGCACCATCACGCCGCGTGCCGAGGCCATCGCGCGCAGCGTCGCGCGCAGGTCGACCGCATGCCCCCGTGGCGCGGCCACCGTGCGCCGCACCGGCATCTCGGGCAACGGAAGGCGCAGGCGCGCGATCATCGCCTTGACCTCGCGCGAGCTCCGGCGGCCGTCATCGACTCGAAATCGCGCGTCTGCAGCACCTCGCGCGGCGAGAACGTGAACGCCGCGTCGAGATCGATCTCTTCGCCTTCGACTTCGAGTTCCTGGCGCGGCGGCGGCGCCATCGCTTCGGCCAGCCGCGCCGGCAGCGGCGCCTGCGCCTGGTCCGCAGCCACGCGGCCGCGAACTTTCGGCAGCAGCAGAGCCATCATGCGTTCGAGCAGCTTGGGATTGCGCCAGAACAGATCGAACGCCTGGTCGAACAGCACCTTATGCTCGTGCCGCTCGATCAGCACCGACTTCGAGCGCCGCGCGAAAATCATCGCGGTTGCCGACGCCGACCGCTTCGACCGCATCGAGCGCAACGATCGACTTTCGCCGGGCCGATCGGCAAGCCTGCCGCGCGAAGAACCCGCGCAAAATGCAGAATGTTGCCGGCGAGCCTCTCGCGCCCGAACAGCGCTTCCGTCGATGCCATCATGCCGGTAATGCGACGGCTTCCGCGCGCACCTCCGCGACCAGCCTGGCGGCAACCTCCGGCGTGATCGCGCCGACGTCGTCCTGGTATTTGAGCAGCGCACCCAGCGTATTAGCGACCGTATCGGGATCGAGCGTTACGCGGTCCAGCGCGACCAGTGCCTCGGCCCAATCGAGCGTCTCGGCGATACCGGGCGCCTTGAAAAGGTCGATCGCGCGCAGACGCTGCGTGAACGCGACGACTTCGCGCGAAAGCCTCGCGTCTGCGCCCGGCACCTTGCGGCGCACGATCGCAAGCTCGCGCTCCGCATTCGGATAATCGACCCAGTGATAGAGACAACGCCGCTTGATCGCGTCGTGAATCTCTCGCGTGCGATTCGACGTGATGACGACGATCGGCGGCTCCGCCGCCTTGATCGCACCGAGCTCGGGAATCGTCACCTGGTATTCGGCGAGCACTTCGAGCAGGTACGCCTCGAACGGCTCGTCGGTGCGGTCGAGCTCGTCGATCAACAGCACCGGCGCAGCCCCGTCATGCGGCTCGAGCGCCTGCAGAATCGGCCGTCGGATCAGGAAGCGCTCGGCAAAAATATCGGTACCCAGCGATTCGCGGTCGACCTTGCCGGATGCCTCCGCCAGGCGGATCTCGATCATCTGCCGCGGATAATTCCATTCGTAGACCGCCGACGCGGTATCGAGACCTTCGTAGCACTGCAGGCGGACCAGCGCGCGGCCGAGCGCCGCCGCGAGCACCTTGGCGATTTCGGTCTTGCCGACGCCGGCTTCGCCTTCGAGGAACAGCGGCCGCCGCATCTTGAGCGCCAGAAAGACGCTGGTCGCCAAGCGCCGGTCGGCGAAGTAATCGTGCTGCTCGAGCAGTGCGGCGACGGCGTCGACGTTGGCCGGTAGCGCTGGCGTCATGGCGGAAGATGTGGCGACGGATGAATGCTGATTATAGCGGCAAGGCGTGCAGCGGCGCTGGCGCTGCCCTTGCACCGCTCGCCATCGGCGCCGGGCTTCGGCCTGGCGGACTGCAAGCCCTCAGTGAAAATCGCGCGAGCGCGTCGCCAGCTTGCCGAGCAGCGCCGTCTGATCGTGCAACCGCGCCGCGATCAGGTGCACGACTTCGCCTTCGCGCTCGAGCGTGCCGTATACGGTCAAGAGATTCGCACGCAGCAGTTCCTTGCGCTGCCGCTCGGCAAGATCGCGCCAGACGATCACGTTGATCATTCCGGTCTCGTCCTCCAAGGTCACGAAAGTGACGCCGCTGGCGGTGCCCGGCCGCTGGCGGCCCGTGACCAGCCCGGTGACGCGCGTGACGCGGCCGTGCGGCAGCGCATGCAATTCGGCCGCGGTCAGCATGCGCTGACGCTGCAGCCGATCGCGCAGCAGCGCCAGCGGATGCCGGCCGAGCGTCAGGCCCAGGCTCGCGTAGTCGGCGATGATGTTCTCGCCCTCGTCGGGCGGCGTCAGCATCGGCGCTTTCTCGCCGATCGGCGCATCGGCCAGCAGCGGCGGCATCCGCTCGATACCGCTGACGTCCCACAGCGCACGCCGGCGATGGCCGGAGAGTTGTGCCAGTGCCCCGGCCGCGGCCAAGGCTTCGATATCGTGCCGGTTGAGTTCTGCGCGCCGGACGAGATCGGCGACATCGTCGAACGGTCGCAACCCGCGCGCCGCGGCAATCCGCTTGCCGCCGGCTTCCGACAGACCCTTGACCAGGCACAAGCCGAGGCGCAGTGCCGGCTGCGGGTGCTTGCTCGACACGGCATCGCCGTCCCAGCCGAACGCAGTCAGCCCCGGCACCCATGCCTTTTGGCGAACGACACTCGGTCCCCGCGTCCGCGGGAACGACAATTTCTTCCAGCGTGCATTCCCAGTCGCTGACGCAGGCATCGGCCGGCAGGATCGATGCCGCCGTGCCGGCGCAGGTCCTGCGTCAGTTGCGACGGCGAATAAAACCCCATCGGCTGCGAATTCAACAGCGCGCAGGTGAACGCCGCCGGCTCGTAGCACTTGAGCCATGACGACACGTAGACCAGCAGCGCGAAGCTCGCCGCGTGCGATTCGGGAAAGCCGTATTCGCCGAAGCCGAGGATCTGCTGATAGATCTGCTGCGCGAATTGATCGTCGTAGCCGTTCGCGCGCATGCCGTCGAGCAATCGCCGCTCGAGGTGCTCGAGCCCGCCCTTGCGCTTCCATGCGGCCATCGAGCGCCGCAACTGATCGCTTTCGCCGGCGGTGAAGCCGGCGGCGACGACAGCGAGCTGCATCACCTGCTCCTGGAAAATCGGCACGCCGAGCGTGCGCTCCAGCACGCTCCTGACTTCCGGCTTCGGATAGACGACCAGCGCCGGATTCTGCCGGCGCTTCAGATACGGATGGACCATGCCGCCCTGGATCGGGCCGGGACGGACGATCGCGACCTCGATCACCAGGTCGTAATAGCATTTCGGCTTCAACCGCGGCAGCATCGCCATTTGCGCGCGCGACTCGATCTGGAAGACGCCGACGGTGTCGCCGTGGCCGATCATCTCGTAGACCGCATCGTCGCGCATGGAGGGATCGATGTCGGCCAGCGAGAGCCGCCGCCCGTAGCGCGCCGACAAGAGATCCAGCGCGCGGCGGATCGCTGTCAGCATGCCCAGCGCCAGCACGTCGACCTTGAGCAGGCCCAGCGCGTCCAGGTCGTCCTTGTCCCATTCGATGACCGTGCGTTCCGGCATCGCCGCATTTTCCGTCGGCACCAGATGCGACAAGCGCCCCGCGCGAAATCACGAAGCCGCCGGTATGCTGCGACAGATGCCGCGGAAAACCGAGCAGGCTCGTCACCAACGCCGACAAGTGCCGAATTACCGGGCTCGTCGCATCCAGACCGGCATCCCCGATTCTTTGGGGCAGCGCCTGACGGCCATCCCACCAGCCCACCGCCTTCGCCAGACGGTCGACTTGCGACAGGTCCAGCCCCAGCGCCTTGCCGACGTCGCGCAGCGCGGAGCGCGGGCGATAGCAGATCACCGTCGCCGTCAGCGCCGCGCGATCGCGGCCGTATTTCCGGTAGATGTACTGGATCACCTCCTCGCGGCGCTGATGCTCGAAGTCGACGTCGATGTCGGGCGGCTCGTTGCGCTCGCGGGAAATGAAGCGCTCGAACAACACCTCGGTGCACGACGGATTGACTTCGGTGACGCCCAGGCAGTAGCACACCGCCGAGTTCGCCGCCGAGCCGCGTCCCTGGCAGAGGATGCCGTTGTCGCGCGCGAATTTGACGATGTCGTAGACGGTGAGGAAGAACGCTTCGTAATGTTTCTCGGTGATCAGTGCGAGCTCTCGCTCGATCAGCGCGCGCACCTTGGCGCGATCCTTCGGCGGCGTGACGGCGGCGAGGAAAGCGCTGCGCAAAGCCTTCTTCGGTCAGCCGCCGCAGATAAGCGGCCGGCGTTTCGCCCGCGGGGACGATCTCCTCCGGATACTCATAGCGCAACTCGTCCAGCGAGAATCGGCAGCGCCCGGCGATCGCCAGCGTCTCGGCCAGCCACGCCGAAGGGTAGATGCGCTCGAGCGTGGCGAGCGGCCGCAAATGGCGCTCGCCGTTCGGATGGAGCGCATGGCCGGCTTGCGCGACCGTTGTCTTCAGCCGGATCGCAGTCAGCGTATCCTGCAGCGCGCGGCGCTCGCGGCCGTGCATGTGAACGTCGCCGGCGGCGACGAGCGGCAGGCCGGTCGTCGACGCGATCGCGGCGAGATCGGCGCAACGCGCCGCGTCGTCGGCGTCGAGCAGGCGCTCGACGGCGATCCACAGCGCCTCTCGAAACGCGCGGCTTGAGCCAGCGCACCTCGTCCGCATCGGGGACCCGGCCCGGCAGCCACAGCGCGAGACAGCCGGCGACGCCGTCGGCAAGATCGGCGCGCGACAAGCGATAGCTGCCCTTGGCCGCGCTGCGCCTGCCGCGCGTGATCAGCGCCGCCAGGTTGCCGTAGCTTTCGCGATCGGTCGCCAGCAGGACCAGCCGCAAGCCGTCGTCGAGGCGGAATTCGCTGCCGACGACGAGCTTCAGTCGCGCACTTTTTCGCTTCGATGTGCGCTCGCACCACGCCGGCGAGCGAGCATTCGTCGGTGATCGCCAGCGCCGCGTAGCCTTCCTCCTTGGCGCGCGCGACCAGCTCCTCCGGATGCGAGGCGCCGCGCAGGAAGGTGAAGTTGGAAATGCAGTGCAGTTCGGCGTAAGTCATCGCAGAAGCTTCTGCGAGCCCGTGACGCTTTTGAGAGCGGTTCAGGCGAAAATCCCGTGCATGAACCACTCGCCGCCGCGGTCGCGGTAGAGCCACAGCTCGCCTCCCTGCGCATCGCTGCCGACGAAATAATCGCGACCGATCTCGCCGCCATCCCACCAGCCGCTTTCGATCCGCTCCGGCCCGGAGCACAAGCTCAACTGCGCGGACGCGGGATCGGCGCCGAGCGGGCGCGGCCGGGGCAACAGCCACAGCGGCCGCCGCGGTTGATCGGCCGGAAGCCGTGCCGCCACGGCCGGAGCGGCGCCGCGATAGCGCCAGGCATGCTCGGGACGGTGATCGGCGTGCAGACAGAGCTCGCGCACCGCGTCATCGCCAAGCCGTGCGCGCACGCGCTCGATCCACTGCGCGCCGCTCTCGCCATGGCGATGGGCTCCGGCAAAGAGCTCGCCTTCCTGCCCCGGGAGCGGCGCGATTTCTTCCGAGACCAGCCGGATCGCCTCGACCCGGTCGGGCAACTGTTCGCGCGCCAGGCGCTCGCGCAGCACGTTGACGATGTGCTCGATCCTGCGCGTCGCGGTAAGGCCGAGCACGATAGCAGTCGGCGGCGCGTCTTCGTGAATCAGATCGCAGCGCAGTCGCGTGACACCGGCGCCGCGTCCCTGCAGGAATCCGGCGAGCTCGACGACCAGCCGCTTGGCGGCGAACAGCAGCGCCTCGGCTTCGGCAACCGGCACCGGCAATTCGAGCTGTCCGTGATAGCGCTCGCGGCGCCACGAACAGCGGGCGCGGATCGGGCTGGAGGCCGCGCGCGCGATCGATTTCATCGAGCAGCCGCTGTCCGAACCGTCGCGCCACGCCGTCGCGCGGCAGCGCCAGCACGTCGGCTATCGTACGCACGCCGATGCCGGTCAGCGTGTCCAGAACGGGACGTGCGCTGTCGAGCAGCGCGGCGGGCAGCGCTGTCAGCCGCGCGTTCGAGATCGATCCGCCTGCTCGATCGCGATCGCCTGCCCGGCTTGCGCCAGCAGGCTCGCCGCAAGCGCGGTCGGCGCGGTGGCGACGACGCCGGAAAATCCCAGCGCGACAAGACCGGCATCGATGCGCGCCAGAAGTTTGGTCAAGCCTTCGAAATAATTGAGGCAGCCGGAGATTTCCAGCAGCACGCCGGCCGGTGGCTCGATGCTGATCGTCGACGTCCATTGCCCCGCCCATAAGGCGATGCTTTTGAGCGCGGCGGCTTCCGCGCGTTCGTCGCGCAGATGAATCGCGATCTCCGGATCGAGCGCCAGCGCCGCGGCGATCGACAGGCCGGCAACGATGCCGCGCCTTTTCGCCGCGTCGTTGGCGGCCACGACATCGGGACGATGGCTTGCGCTGCTGACGACCGCGGAGACTCTCCCTGTGCCGGCGCGCGCGAAGACGGAGAGCGGAAGATCGGGAAAATAAAGCGCGGTCCAGAGCATGGCCCGACAGCAGAAAACCTAGGCGTTGGCGCAATGGCTGGCGCGATCCACCGTGTCGTCAGGCGCGCGATTGCGAGAACCCGATTCGCGCGGATCCGGCCTCGACCCTCTCCGGCCTTCATCGGCTCGCGCCAGCGCGCGATTCCAGATCAGCGCCGAAGGAGCGCCCACTGGATAGCGCGGCTTGAAGCTCACCGTCCGTACTGCCGCAGGACGATCGATGGCCGCCTGTGCGTCGCCGGCGAGTGCGAGCGCCGTCTGATGCTGACCCGCTGCAGCGGACTCGGCCGAGACGTCCAGCAACAAAGGCCGGACCATGACGCCGCCGCGGCGCTTGAACACGTCGACTCGCAGGCGGCCCTTTTCCGCCGGCAGCCGCAAACGCAAGGGTGATGGCGAGGCCTGCGCTGCGCCGGCCGTGCCTGCGAACAGGAAAGCCAGCGTATCGCTGTCCTGCGCGGCAAGCTGCAGTCGCCGCAAACGCTGATCGTTGAGGCTTCCCGGCCAGAAAAGCAGCGCCCCGACGCTGTCGGCGCGCAGCACCTGTTCGGCCGCCCACCAGCGGTCCTTGCCTTCCGCCGCAGCGACGACGAAGAGCCGCGCCGGCTCGATGCCGCAGGCGGCGAACGCGGGCGCGTAGGGAACATGCGGCGGAGCGACCAGCACGATCGTCTCGCCGGAACGCGCGAGCCGCCCGAGCGCCGGCAGCAGCAGGCGCATTTCGCCGATGCCCTGAGAGTCGTGCAGCAGCTCGGTCAGCGCCCTTTTTGGCCAGCCGCCGCCCGGCAACTCGCGGTCGAGCTCGGGAAAACCGCTGCAAACCGCATCGTCGGCCCGCGCCAGCTGATCGCCGCGCCAGACGAGCGGATGGTGCAGCAGTGCAGCAAGGGCGGGTTTCATCGGGGTCCAACCGCAAACCGGGCCCGCCCAGGCGAAAACCTGGGCGGGCGCCGGTCAGACAGGAGGGGATAGTCTATCGAACGATCGTTCGATAAGTCAAGCCCTGAGGCGCTGCAGTCGCTCGGCGGCGGCCAGCAGCGTTTGCTCACGCTTGGCAAAGCAGAATCGAATCACCCGATCATCGGTCCCGTCCTGATAGAACGCCGACAGTGGAATCGTCGCGACGCCGAACTCCCGCACCAGACGCTGCGCGAACTCGTGCGCCGGCTCGTCGCTGACCCGCCTGTAGCGGGCCAGCTGAAAATAGCTGCCGCGGCAAGGCAAGAGCTCGAGCGGCGTCGCGGCAAGCGCAGCCCGCAGCAGATCGCGCTTGGCGGCGAAGAACGCCGGCAGCGTTTCGTATCGTGCCGGCTCGCGCAGAAACTCGGCCAGCGCATGCTGGACCGCGCTGTTGACGGTGAAGACCGTGAACTGATGCACGCGCCGGATTTCGGCGCTGATCTCGCGCGGCGCCAGCGCGTATCCGACCTTCCAGCCGGTGGCGTGAAACGTCTTGCCGAACGAGCCGATGACGACACTGCGCGCCGCGAGCTCGGGATTTCGCGCCATGCTCAGGTGCCGCGCGCCGTCGTACACCATGTGCTCGTAGACCTCGTCGCTGACGAGCACGATCTCGGTGCCGCGCGTCAGCGCCGCGAGCCGCGCGAGATCGTCGGCCGAGAGCACGCTGGCGCCGGGATTGTTCGGCGAGTTGATGACGATCATCCGCGTGCGCGGCGTGATCGCGGCGGCGAGCGCCGGCCAGTCGATCGCGTAGTCGGGAAAGGTCAACGGCAGCGTGACCGGCGTCGCGCCGGCGAGCCGCACCGCGGGAACATAGCTGTCGTAGGCGGGCTCGAACACGATCACTTCGTCGCCCGGATGAGCAAGCGCCTGGATCGAGGTGAATATCGCCTGCGTCGCTCCGGTGGTGACGGTGACTTCGCGCTCCGGGTCGTAGGCGTGGCCGTACAGGCGCGCCACCTTGGCGGCGATGGCTTCGCGCAATCGCATGACGCCGGGCATCAGCGGATACTGATTGTGGCCGGCGCGCATGGCCGCGTCGACCAGATCGATCAAGCGCGGGGTCGATCGCGTAGTCGGGAAAGCCCTGTCCCAGGTTGACCGCGTCGTGCTTTTCCGCGAGGGCCGACATCACCGTGAAGATCGTCGTGCCGGTCGCCGGAAGCTTGGAGCGAATGTCGAGTGCCATGACAGGAGCGAGTTTAGCAGCGGCTCCGCTTTATTGCTCGCTCGAGGTTTGACGTCGCCGAGGCGCGGAGCGATGCTAGATGCTCGTAACATCCAGATGATGGCGCATGGCCACCCTGCCCGCAACGTCTCACAGCGATCCCGCGGTGCTCAACCTGATCGGCAACACGCCGCTGGTCGAGTTGACGCGTCTCGACACCGGCCGCTGCGCGCTGTTCCTCAAGCTCGAGAGCCAGAATCCCGGCGGCTCGATCAAGGACCGCATCGGCCTGTCGATGATCGAGGCCGCCGAGCGCGACGGCAAGCTCAAGCCCGGCGGCACGCTGGTCGAGGCGACCGCCGGCAACACCGGCCTCGGGCTGGCGCTGGTGGCGCGCGCAGAAGGGCTATCGCGCTGATGCTGGTGATCCCGGACAAGATGAGCCAGGAGAAGGTGCTGCATCTCAAGGCGCTGGGCGCCGAGGTGCGTGATGACGCGCTCGGACGTCGAGCAAGGGCCATCCGGAGTACTACCAGGACATGGCCGCGCGCCTGGCCGCGCGAGATCCCCGGCGCCTTCTTCGTCAACCAGTTCGGCAACCCGGCCAACCCGCATGGCACACGAGCGCACGACCACGGCGCCGGAGATCTGGGAGCAGATGGCGGCATCGGCTCGATGCCGTCGTCTGCGGCGTCGGCTCCGGCGGCACGCTCGACCGGGCTGACGCACTATTTCGCCCGCGTCAGCGCCGCGCGATCGAGATGGTGCTCGCCGACCCGGCCGGCTCGGTGCTCGCCGACCTACGTCGACAACCGGCGAGATCGGCGAAGCGGGCTCGTGGGTGGTCGAGGGCATCGGCGAGGATTTCATCCCGCCGATCGCCGACCTGTCGCGGGTGCAGCAGGCCTACACGATTTCCGACAAGGAGAGCCTTCACGCACCGCGCCGCGAGCTGCTGCAGCGCGAGGGGATCCTCGGCGGCTCGTCCACCGGCACGCTGCTCGCCGCGGCGCTGCGCTACTGCCGCGCGCAGCAGCGCGCCCAAGCGCGTCGTCAGCTTCGTGTCGCGACACCGGCAACAAGTACCTTTCCAAGATGTACAACGATTTCTGGATGGTCGACCAGGGCTTCCTCGAGCGTGCCGCGCTACGGCGACCTGCGCGACCTGATCGTCGCGCCGCCACGACGACGCGCGCCGTGGTCGCGGTCAGCGCCGACGACACGCTGCTCGCCGCCTTCCAGCGCATGAAGCATCGCCGACGTCTCGCAACTGCCGGTGCTTGCCGACGATGGCGCGTCGTCGGCATCCTCGACGAATCCGACCTGCTGCTGGACGTGTATCGAGCAACCCGAGCGCATTTCAACGAGCCGGTCGCGACGCGCGATGACGCAGCGACCTCGAGACCCTCGCCGCCGATGCGCCGAGCTTCGCCGCATCTGTTGGACGTGCTGCAGGCGCGATTATGGTCGCGATCATCGTGCACGGCGAGGCCGTTTCTTCGGCCTCATTACCCGCTATCGACCTGCTCAACTCACCTGCGGAGACAGCCTGCGCGCTGCAACGATCCAGACCGCAGAGTCCCCTGCGCACGGCGACGAGACCGGGCTTCGCTTCGACACGCGCGTCATTCACGCCGGGCAGCGATCCCGATCCGTCCACCGGCGCGATCATGACGCCGATTTACGCGACCTCGACCTACGTGCAGATCGAGCCCCGGGTGCACAAGGGCTACGATTACGCGCGCACCGGCAACCCGACGCGCGACGCGCTGGAAGCATGCACTCGCCAGCCTAGAAAACGGCGCGCGCGGATTTGCTTTCGCCTCGGGGCTGGCAGGTATGGCAACCCTGGTCGACGCCGCTGGACGCCGGCGCGCACATCATCGCCAGCGACGACCTGTACGGCGGGCACCTATCGGCTGTTCGAGAACGTGCGCAAGCGCTCGGCCAACCTGCAGCGTCAGCTTCGTCGACATGGCCGATCCGCAGAGGCTGCGCGCGGCGATCGGCGCCGATACGCAGGATGATCTGGGTCGAGACGCCGAGCAATCCCGCTGCTCAAGCTGATCGATCTGGCTGCGATCGCCAGGATCGCGCGCGAGCGCGGCATCTGATCGCGGTTGCCGACAATACCTTTGCCAGCCCCTGGATCCAGCGCCCGCTCGAGCTCGGCTTCGATGTCGTCGTGCATTCGGCGACCAAATATCTGAACGGGCACTCGGACATGATCGGCGGAGCCGTGGTGATCGGTGGAGAGGCCCGCCATGCGGCGCTCGCCGAGCGCCTCGCCTTCCTGCAAAACGCCGTCGGCGGCATTGCTCGGCCCGTTCGACAGCTTCCTCGCGCTGCGCGGCTTCAAGACGCTGGCGCTGCGCATGGAGCGGCATTGCGCCAATGCGCTCGAGCTCGCGCAGTGGCTGGCGAGCAGCATCCGAGGTCGCGCGCGTCCATTATCCCGGGCTGCCTTCGCACCCGCAGCACGCGCTGGCGCGGCGCCAGATGCGCGCCTTCGGCGGCATGGTGACGATCGTGCTGAAGGCCGATCTCGCCGGGACCAAGCGCTTCCTCGAGAACTGCAGCTGTTCGCGCTGGCCGAGAGCCTCGGCGGCGTCGAGAGCCTGATCGAGCACCCGGCGCTGATGACGCATGGCTCGATCCCGCAGCCGATGCGCGCGACCCTTGGCATCGGCGATTCGCTGGTCCGACTGTCGGTCGGCATCGAGGACGTCGACGACCTGCGTCGCGACCTGCGCGACGCGTTAAATGCGATCTGACGAAGGCCGCTCGAGCATCGAACCAGCACGCGCGACCCGCTGGCTCCGTGCCGCGCCAGATCCCTCGGCTGCCAGCATCGTCGCGGCGCCAGTAACCCGTTCGACGCAAATTCGCCAGATGCCCCATTTTTCGGTCGTCATCGCCGCATACAACGCGGCACGCTGGATCGTTCCGACGATCCGCTCGGCGCTCGACCAGACCTATCGTGACTTCGAGATCATTGTCGTTGGAGACGGGTGTACCGACGATACCGCAGACGTGGTGGCCTCGCATTTCGGCGACAGCGTCCGGTGGATGAATCTCGTGCGGAATTCAGGCGGTCAATCGGCCCCGAATAACGAAGGCATTCGCCTTGCCCGCGGAACCCACATCGCCTATCTCGGGCACGACGACATATGGTCGCGTGGCCATCTCGAGCACCTTGCCGGCGTTGTTCGCGAGCTTGATCCGGACTTCGCGGTCAGCGGCGCCGTCTACCACGGGCCGCCGGGCTCCTGCTACTACCAGACGACGGGGCTGTTCGACGATCCCAGCGCGCCCGAGCGGGAGTTCTTTCCCCCTTCTTCGTTTGCCCACCGTCGAGACCTTGTCGACCGGATCGGGTTCTGGCGCGATCCGAGCGGGTTGCGCGCGCCCGCGGATTGCGAATTCCTGCTTCGTGCGGTCGAGCATCGATGCACGTTTGCTTCGACCGGGGTCATAACAGTCCACAAGTTCGCGGCCGGACACCGCTATCTTTCGTATCGCTTTCCGTCCGATCTGGAGCAACGGCAGTTGCTCGAACGCCTTGCCCAGGACGATGGCGAGGCGGAAATCCTGGATCAGATTCAGCGCGCCATCGCCAACGGCGCAGAACACCCGTCGGTTCGATACATGGACTTCGCGAAGTTTGGTGCCGGCGAGCTATTCCGGAAAAACCGTGGCAACAAAGGCCTGGATGCACTGCCTCCCACGACCGTCGACCGCCCTCGATGGTTGCCGGTCGAGGCTTTCCCGGCGGGACTGGATTGGCACGAGATCGAGGAGCGCTCGCTGGTCGGCCGCCTGCGCTGGTCGGGCCCGAATCCGAACGCCCGCTATCTGGTCAATGTGCGGCTGAACGGCAAGGCTCGGTTGCGCATTCACGTCCTGGCCTTCGCTGCCGACGATCTCGCGACGTCGCTTAAGATCGACGTCGACGAGCGCGATGCGCCGTTTGTCTGTACCCGCAGCCGCACCGGGGGCTATGTGCTGGCGCTCGAGGACCCGGTCGGGCCGGTCGCCGACGGCCTCGTCCTGCGCTTCCGGCTGCCGCGTTGTGCGCCCCTGCTCGATGACCCGAGGCGTGCTGGACTGGCACTGCGCGGAATCGAGATCGTACCGGTGGAATGACCGTGTGACCGGTCGATTCACCACACATACGGAATGATCCGGCGCGCGGCGTCCGAGTCCCACGGCAGGTCGAGCGCGTCGGGTTGCTCGTAGTCGTACGCCCGCACGGGCATATTGATGATGACGGCCTCGGTCGTGCCGATGTTCTTCCAGCCGTGATAGACATTGGGCGGGACGATCAGCAAGCCCGGATTTTTTTCGCTCACGACGAACTCGTTCAGCTTGCCTATCGTCGGCGATTCCCCGCGTCCGTCGAACAGCACGATCTTGACCAGCCCGGAAACGACAAACAGACGGTCAGTGCTGTATTGGTGGAGTCCCCACGCCCGGATGCGTCCGGCGAAAGTCGTCGTGATGTGCACCTGATCGAGCGGGCCGCCGACGACGCGCCAATCCGCGCGCGCTACTTCGGTGACGTGGCCGTCGTCGTGCGGAACCGGTCGGGTCGGTCTGAAGGCGACCCCCGTCAAAGGCGCGACGTGGAGATTGCCCCCGCTGTCCACCGCGGAGTGCTTGGCGACTAGTGCTTCGGCGCCAATGACATCCGGGCGGCCGGGCTCCGCCGTCATCGCACGGTCGCCGCGCAAGCGCGGTAGTGGGCGGGTGTCCGAGGTTGGCGCAACTCCCCTTGTTCGACACCGATCATCCGGCCGCCGCGACAGCGCGGCCCGCCAGCACCGAAACCAGGTGCGCGCGATATTCGGCCGAGCCGTGCAGATCGTTGTTGAGCGAAGCGGCCGAGATCTTGACCCCCTTGGCGGCATCGGCGGTAAAGCTCTTCGCTAGCGCCGCCTCGATCGCCGTCGCGCGATGCACATGCGATGCAGCGCCTGTGACCGCGACGCGAACGCCGGCGCCGGTCTGCGCGACAAACACGCCGACCAGAGCAAAGCGCGACGCCGGATTCGGAAACTTGACGTAGGCGGCCTTCTTCGGTACGGGGAAGCTGATCGCGGTGATGATTTCGTCGGCAGCGAGGGCCGTTTCGTACATGCCTTTGAAGAAGTCGTCGGCGGCGACCTTGCGCTTGTTGGTCTGCACGGTCGCATTCAAACCGAGCACCGCCGCCGGGTAATCGGCAGCGGGGTCGTTGTTGGCGAGCGACCCGCCGATCGTGCCCCGGTTTCTCACCTGTCTGTCGCCGATGCCCTCGGCCAGCGCGGCCAGCGCCGGAATCGCCTGCTTGACGGCGGCGGATGATGCGACATCGGCATGTGTGGTCAGCGCACCGATCACGAGCGTCTCGCCTTCCTTCTTGATGCCTTTCAATTCCGCAATGCCGGACAGGTCGACTACGGTTCCCGGATTGGCGAGCCGCAGCTTCATCGCGCCGACCAGGCTCTGACCACCGGCCAGAGCCTTGCCGCCCGTCCGGGCGAGCGCGGCGGCTGCATCGGCGACCGATTTCGCGCGTTGGTATTCGATGGCGTACATGCGGGTGTCTCCTTAAGAACGTCGCGCCGACTGCAGCGCGCTCCAGACGCGGTGCGGGGTCGCAGGCATGTCGATGTACTTGACGCCGGCCGCGGACAAGGCATCATGCACGGCGTTCATCATGGCCGCCGGCGCGCCGATGGCACCCGCCTCGCCGCACCCCTTCGCGCCAAGCGGATTGTGCGTGCACGGGGTGACCTTGGTCGCCACCTTGAACGACGGCAAATCGTCGGCTCGCGGCATCGCGTAGTCCATGTAGCTTCCGGTCAGCAACTGGCCGCTCTGCTTGTCGTAAACGCAGTTCTCGAGCAGCGCCTGGCCAATGCCCTGCGCGACGCCGCCGTGCACCTGCCCTTCGACGATCATCGGATTGATGATGTTGCCGAAATCGTCGCAGGCACTGAAATTGACGACTTGGACCACGCCGGTTTCCGGATCGACTTCCACTTCGCAGATGTGCGTGCCGGCGGGGAAGGTGAAGTTGGTCGGATCGTAGAACGCGGTCTCTTCCAATCCCGGCTCGAGCTTATCCAACGGATAGTTGTGCGGCACATAGGCCGCCAGCGCGACTTCGCCGAAGGTCTTGCTGCGATCGGTACCGGCGACGGTAAACTTGCCGTCGCCGAACTCGATGTCGGCTTCAGCCGCCTCGAGCAGGTGCGCGGCGATTTTCCTGCCCTTGGCGATCACCTTGTCCAGCGCCTTGACGATCGCCGTGCCGCCGACCGCGAGCGAGCGCGAGCCGTAGGTTCCCATGCCGAACGGAATGCGGCCGGTGTCGCCGTGGACGATCTCCACATTCTCGATCGGTATGCCCAGCCGACTCGCGACCACCTGCGAGAACGTCGTTTCATGTCCCTGGCCGTGGCTGTGCGATCCGGTGAACACGGTGACGCCGCCGGTAGGATTGACTCTGACCTGGCCGGCTTCGAATAGCCCGGCGCGCGCGCCGAGCGCGCCCGCGATGTTCGACGGTGCGATACCGCAGGCCTCGATGTACGACGCGTAGCCGATGCCGCGCAGCTTGCCGCGCTTGGCCGCTTCGGCCTTGCGCGCGGGAAATCCCTTGACGTCGGCAATTTTCATCGCCTCGTCGAGGCAAGCGTCGTAATCGCCGATGTCGTAGAGAAGGGCCACCGGCGTCTGATAGGGAAACTTGCGGATGAAGTTTCGGCGGCGCAGTTCGTCCTGCGCGATGCCCATTTCCGCCGCCGCGGCATGGACCAGCCGCTCGACGACGTAGGTCGCCTCCGGACGTCCTGCGCCCCGATAGGCGTCGACCGGCGCGGTATTGGTGAAGACCGCGGTCACCTCGCACCAGATCGCCGGCGTCGTGTACTGGCCGGCGAGCAGCGTCGCGTAAAGAATCGTCGGGATGCATGAGGCGAACGTCGACAGGTACGCCCCCATCGCGGCGGTCGTCTGCACCCGCATGCCCAAGAACTTGCCGTCCTTGTCGAGCGCCAGCTCGGCGTGCGTCATGTGGTCGCGCCCGTGCGCGTCGGACAGGAAGGATTCGCTGCGCTCGGCCGTCCATTTGATCGGGCGATTGACCTTTTTCGACGCCCAGACCAGCGCGGTCTCCTCCGGATACAGGTAGATCTTCGAGCCGAAACCGCCGCCGACATCGGGCGCGATCACGCGCACCTTGGTCTCCGGGAGGCCCAGGACGAACGCGGTCATCAACAAGCGCTCGACGTGCGGATTCTGGCTGGTCACGTAGAGCGTGTAGCCGTCGTCGGCACGGCTGTAGCTCGCAACCGCTGCGCGCGGCTCGATCGCGTTCGGAATCAGGCGATTGTTGACGATGTCCAGCTTGGTCACGTGCGCGGCACCGGAGAATGCAGCGTCGACTGCGGCCTTGTCGCCCAGCGCCCACGTATAGCACTTGTTGCCCGGCGCGCCCTCGTGGATTGCCGGCGCACCTTTTTTCAGCGCGTCGGCCGGATTCACGACCGCCGGCAACACGTCGTAGTCGACGGCGATCATTTCCGCGGCATCCTTCGCCTGCTCCGGCGTCTCGGCAACGATCACCGCAACGCCGTCGCCAACGTAGCGCACCTTGCCCTGCGCCAGTATCGGGTGCGGCGGCTCCTTCATCGGCTGGCCGTCGGTGCCGGTGATCAGCCAGCCGCAAGGCAGACCGTTGACGCCGGTCAGATCGCCGCCGGTGAAGATCGCGAGGACGCCCGGCGCAGTCTTCGCCTTTGCGGCATCGATGCTGCGGATCGCCGCGTGCGCATGGGGCGAGCGCAGAAAATAGGCGTGCGTGTGATGCTGTGGGCTGACGTCGTCGGTGAATTGCCCGCTGCCGGTGAGAAAACGATAATCTTCCTTGCGGCGAACCGATTGCCCCACGCTGTTCAGGTCACTGGCGCCCATCGTCTATCTCCTCATCGCCTGGGCGCCCTGCCGGATCGCCTTGACGATATTCTGGTAACCGGTGCATCGGCACAGGTTTCCCTCGAGCTCGGCGCGTATAGTTTTTTCGTCGGCATCGGGATGGCGCTGCACCAGATCGATTGCGGAGAGCACCATGCCGGGCGTGCAAAAGCCGCATTGCAGGCCGTGGCAGTCCTTGAACGCAGCCTGCATCGGGTGCAGCTCGCCGTCAGCCGAGGCGAGACCTTCGATGGTGGTTATCTTCGATCCATTCGCCTGCGCGGCGAGGATCGTGCACGCCTTGACCGCATTGCCGTCGATCAGGACCGTGCAGGCGCCGCATTGCCCGGTATCGCAGCCGACGTGGGTTCCGGTCAGGCCGAGATTATTGCGAATGAAATCGACCAGCAGCGTACGGGCATCGACGTCGGCGGCCGCTGCCTTGCCGTTGACCGTGAGTGATAGCGAGACGGGCACGAGGCTCCTCCTTCGGATTGGGCGCCGTCGCGGGAATGTGATCGCTGGCGGATCGCGCGGCGACGGCGAGGCTAGGATACTCCGCGCGCGAGCGCGCGGCAACGTACGGGCTAGTACAGATTACCGATATATTGCGAGAGGTTGTCGATGTCGGCGTCGGACAGCGTGGCGGCGACGCTGGTCATGTTGCCCGAATCGTTGGCCCGCCGCCTTGCCTTGAAGTCGGCCAGCTGCTTTTTGATGTACTGCGGCCATTGGCCGGCAACGCGCGGAATCTCGTTCTGCCCGACAAAGCCGCCGAGGTGGCACATCGGACAGAGGACCGCGTCGGAAGTCTTCCGGCCGGCCTCAACTTTGGCGGAATCCACCTGGAATTTTATCGGGGCCTGCTTCTGTGCGGCAAAATACTGTCCGAGCAGCGTCATGTCCTCGGTCGAGAGCTGCGCTGCCATCGGCGACATCTGCTCGTCACTGCGGCGCCCCTCCTTGAAATCCTTGAGCTCGATGAAGATGTAACGCCATCTTTGCCCGGCGAGAATCGGATATTCGCCGACGGTCGAATTGCCGTCCGGGCCGTGGCAGGCAAAGCAGACCTGGGCCTTGGTTCGTGCGGCCGCCATCTGCGTCGCGTCGAGCTGCTGGCCCTGTCCAGGAAACGCCGGAAGCGCACAGGCCAGCGCAGACAGGATCAGGACAGGTTTGAGCATCTCGATTCAAACAAAACGAGTCGGGGACTGCGGCTAGGGCAGCGCAAACACGAATAGTCGCCGGCCGCCAGCAGGGCCCGCCCGGTGTCGGTCCTGCCGTATCCGGCGGCCCAGATCAGCGCCGTCAACTTCAATCCTTCCGGCGCGCTCTGGCACCGCGCTTGCGCTCGCGGATCGGCCACATCCGCCAGAACAGGCCGTCGCGCAGGCCCCACTGATGATAGATCGTCGCGGCGACGTGCGCGCCGATGGCAGCGACCAGCACCCAATTGCTGACCAGATGGATAAGGCTGCACGCGTCCTTGACCGCATCGTTGGCGCCCGCCCATGAGGGAAGCACCCAGCCGAAGAACTTCACCGGATAACCGCTGGTCGCCGAGCCGACATAGCCGCTGAGCGCAGCGATGAACATGACGGCGTACAGCAGCAGATGGACGGCCGCCGCGGCGTGCGCCTGCCACCGTGGAAGCGGCGGAAGCTCCGGCGGGCGGTGCGAAGCGCGCCAGGCAAGGCGCACAGCCATCAGCAGCAATGCGGCCAATCCAATCGACTTGTGCAGGTTGTACGCGTCCGCACGCGGTCCGACCGGCTGTTTCGGGACCGTCTGCATCCACCATCCGAGCACCATCAAACCGACCACCGCCGCGGCGATCGCCCAGTGCATGACGATCACGGCCGTCGGATAGCGTTGCGTAGGATCAGAACCTGACATTCGCGCTGGCCCCGACCAGGTAATTGCGCCGCGCCGACGGCTCGAAGAAGCGCCCGGTGGTGTCGCCGACGATCACCGAGCCGACGTAGTTGCGGTCGGCGAGATTGTTGACGCGGGCAAATTGGCGCAGCGTCCACGTGCCGACCTTCTGCTCGAATCCGGCGCGGACGTTGGCCACCGTGTAGGCCGGCGGCGGCGTCGGTATTGCGGTCATTGACGTAGAGCTTGGCCGCGTACTGCGCTTCCAGCGCGACCGAGAAGCCGGCCCAGTCGGCGCGCGTCCAGGCCAGCTCGGCGTAGGCGCTGGTTTGCCGGCACCGCCAGGCAGGTGCGACCCCGAAGGCACGAGCAACGGCGGGGTGCCGGTGGTCGTATCCTCGGCGAATTTCGCCGACAGGTAAGTGTAAGCCGCATAACCGGTCAGACCGCCGCCCAGAGCACCTTCCCACTGCGCCTCGACGCCGCGCCGCCGGGTCTTGCCGGCGTTCTTGTAGGTGGTGCGGCCGCCGGTCGCGGCGTCGACGATGATCTCGTTTGACGTGTTCGTGATGAAGGCCGCGAGATTGACGCGCTGCGCGTCGGCGAAGTACGCCTTGACGCCGATTTCGGTCGAGCGGCTGATCGCAGGCCGCAGCGCGAAGTTGAGGCCGGTGCCCGGTATTTCGGTAGGCGAGCTCGATGAAGGTCGGCGTCTCGAAGCCTTCGCCCCAGTTCGCGTACACGTTGATGTCCTTCGCCGCGTGCCAGACGATGCCGCCGACGGGACTCGCATGCGAGAAAGCCACCCGTCCGCTGTCGTCCGGATTCAAGGCGGTGATGTAGTGGTCGACCGAATCGAAACGCACGTCGCTGTAACGCGCTCCGGCGAGCAGCGCCAAGGCGTCCAGCGGCAACCATTCGGCCTGCGCGTACGCATCCTCATTGCGGACCGTGTCGTCTTCGTCGCGGCGCAGGTCGCCCAGTGCGCCGTTGTTGTTGACGAAACCCTTGCGCGCCTGCTGCTGGCGGTCGCAGGCGGCTCCGACCGTCAAGGTCAGCGGCCGGCCGCCGGCGGCGACACGCGTCGTCGCGCGAAAGTCGACGCCGGCGAAATTGCCTGACAGATCGGTGACGCCGCCCGATGACGTGTCCAGCGCGCCGGCGAGCGCCAGGTATTGCCGCACCGAGCGCTGTCCGGCGTAGGTGGTCAGCCGCAATGCTGGTGTCGGCGCCGACGCTGCGTTCGATCGTCGCGCCGCCCTGTTGCTGGCCGACGGTCTTGCGGGTATCGAACAGCGTCGCCGCGGGGTCGGCCTGGCGCGGGTTCGCCTCCCATTGCGCCCGCGTCAACCCGAGCGGATCCTGCGCCTCGGGCTGGTAGAGCGAGTTGGCGATCATCGTGACCCGCGTGCCGTCGCCGAAGCCGAACTTGAGCTTCGCATTGAACTGGTCGCGCGCGCTTCGCTATGGTCGCGGTAGCCGTCGGTCGCGAAGTGATTGGCGGTGACCGAGAAGTTGACGCCGTGCTCTTCGCCGCCGAATTTCGCAATCGCATTCCAGGTGCCGTAGCTGCCGCCGACGATCTGCGCCTGCGCCGTCGGCATCCGGCGGTCCGTCCTCGGTGAAGATCGAGATCACGCCGCCGCGGCATTGCCGTACAGGGTCGAGAACGGGCCGCGCAGGACCTCGATGCGTTGCGCGGAGGCCAGGCTGAAGCTTCCCGTCTGGCCCTGCCCGTCGGGCATCGTCGCGGGAATGCCGTCCTGGTAGAGGCGTATGCCGCGCACGCCGAAGCTCGCGCGCGCACCGAAGCCGCGCGAGGAAATCTGCAGGTCCTGCGCGTAGTTCCACCGGTTCTGCACGACCAGGCCCGGAACGCGCGCGAGAGATTCGGACAGGTTGATCTGCAGCTGTCCCTGCTGGATCCGTGCCGCGCCGATGCTGTCGATGGCTACCGGCAAGTCGAACGCGCGCTCCTCGATCCGCGTCGCCGTGATGACCAGCGGGTCGATGCGCACGACGTCCTGCGCCCTCGCCGACGCCGGCCCCAGCGCACCGGCGATGGCCAGCAACATCGTTGCCGGCCGTATCCGCCGTCCGCCGCGAGGGGCGGAATTACCATGTCTTTCGCGCAGGGGCCAAGGAAGTTGTGACAAGTCGTGTAGCATAACCGATCGTTTGCGCCGCCTCCATCGCGACGCAGCCGAGGCTTTCTAGGAGCCATCGTTACCATGCGCTTTTCAGGGATCGTCATTGCGGCGGCGCTGTCACTCGCCGGCTCGCTACCGGTGGTCGCGGCGCCGATTGCCTACGCTTCCAACGAAGGCTCGGGCACCGTGTCGGTGATCGAGACCGCCACTGACAAGGTAACGACGACGTTCAGCGTCGGCGGCAAGCCGCGCGGCATCGCGCTTTCACCCGACGGCAAGCGGCTTTACCTTAGCGAGCAGACTGCCAACGCGCTGCTTACCGTCGATGCGGCGACCGGCGCGGTGCTTACGCGCACGGCGTTGGGAAAATCCCCCGAAGGCATCTATCTGTCGAGCGACGGCAAGCTGCTGGCCGCCGCCGTCGAGGAAGACGATCAGGTGATGCTGGTCGATACGGCGAGCGGCAAAGTCGTACGGCAACTCAAGATGCGCGGCAAGAATCCCGAACACGCGGTGTTCAGTCCTGACGATCGGTGGCTTTATGTCAGCAGCGAGGAAGCCGACAGCGTCGACATCGTCGACCTCGATAAGGGAGAGGTTGTGCAGTCGGTGAAAGTCGGCGAACGCCCGCGCGGCATCGGTTTCCTGCCCGATGGCAAGCGCGCCTATGTGGCGGCGGAACACGCGGACACGGTCAGCGTGATCGATGTCGCAACGATGAAGGTTATCGCAAGCATCAAGGCCGGCAGCCGCTCGAATGGCGTCACCGTCCGACCGGACGGCAAGCGGATCTACGTAAGCTCGGGTGGCGAAGGTACAGTGCAGGTCATCGATACGGCGAGCAACGCGATCATCGCCGCGATACCGGTCGGCAAGCGGCCGTGGAACATGGCGATTACCCCGGACGGCGGCAAGCTCTACGTTGCATGCGGGCGGTCGAATGCGGTCGCGGTCGTCGATACTGCGACCAACACCAAGATCGCCGATATTGCGGTGGGAGCTCTGCCCTGGGGCGTGACGCTCCGCTGAACGCAAGCGACGGCACAGACGAGCGGAGCGTGCGTCCTCGTGCTTCATGCGCAGCCCGGCCGGCGAACGATTTCGTCAGCCAGCGAGCTCGAGCAGCTGTTGGTGTAACGCGGGTGCGACTTCGATACCGTCGCGGGCTGCTTGTTCGGCGAGCGCATCGCGACGATAGCCGGGCAACCGGACGCCCGGGTCTGTTTGCATTTCGGCGATCATCGTTTCGATCCGCTCAAGATAGATTGCGGTGCCGGCAAGCGCCGCCGGATCGATGACAACGAAGGCCTGTCCGACGCCGGGACGATTGCCCTCGTCAACCAGGAACGAATCGGCTTCGAATCCCATCGCGGCGCCGGTCAGCGCGCAGGCGAGCAATTCGACGACCAGGGCGAGCGTCGCGCCCTTGTCTCCGCCGACGGCCAGCATCGAGCCGGCCAGAGCTGCCCGCGCGTCGGTCGTCGGTTTGCCGTCGGCGTCCAGTGCCCAACCGGCGGGAATCGGTCGGCCCTCCTTCGCCGCGATCATCACCTTGCCGCGCGCGGCCTGCGAAAGCGACAAGTCGATAGTCAGCGGCGCACCGTTCTTGCGCGGAAAGATGGCGGCGATCGGATTGGTTCCGAGCAACGGGCGCCTGCCGCCTGCGACCGCCATCGCCGCAGGCGAATTCCCCAGCGCCAGCCCGACCATCGCCGCCGCCGCGACCGGCGCCAGATGATAGGCGGCGACCCCGAAATGATGGCTGTTGGTGACGCCGACGAAGCTCACGCCGAATTCGCGCGCCCGCCGGATCGCTTCGTCGATGGCGAGCGCGCAGGCCGGGAACGCGAGGCCGCCGGCCGCGTCGACCAACGCGGCGCCGCCGCGCGAACGGATCACGCACGCAACGGCATCGCCGACGGCGCGGCCGTTCCTGAGATGTGCGGCGTATTGGGGAACGCGGGCGACGCCGTGCGAACCCAGTCCCTGCGCATCGGCTTCGATCAGCGCCTGCGCCGTGGCCGCCGCCATTGCCGCGCTCGCGCCGGCGCGGCGCAACGCGCGCTCGGCCAGGTCCCGCAGCGCGGTCGGTGCAAGTCTAGGCATGCGCGCTGTCGCCACCATGCCGCGACAGCGCGGCGGCCACTTCGCGGGCGACCAGCGCCGAAACGCGCGCGTTCGACTCGCGCGTGACGCCTGCAATGTGCGGCGTGAGCAGCAAGCGCGGGCACCCGGCAAGGACGTTCCCCGCCGGCAGCGGCTCGTGCTCGAAGACGTCGAGCGCCGCGCCGCCGAGCGTTCCGCCGCGCAGCGCCGCGGCCAGTGCGGCTTCGTCGACGATGCCGCCGCGCGAGGTGTTGATCAGGATCGCATCGCGTTTCATCAGCGAGAGCCGACGCGCGTTTAGAAGCCGGCGCGTCTCATCGGTCAACGGCACATGCAGCGATACGACGTCCGACGCGCGCAAAAGATCGTCCAGCGGACGCGGCACCGTGTGCTGCTCCGGCCACGATGCCGAATCCGGCGCAATCGCGGCGTCGTGCCCGATCACGTGCATGCCCAGCCGATGGGCGAGCTCGGCCGACCAGTCGACCGATGCTGCCGAAACCGACGACGCCCGAGCGTGCTGTCCGAGAGCTCCCGGCCTTTAGACAGCGCGGCGCGCGGCCACTCGCCTGCCGCGACTGCGGCGCTCGCACCTAGGCCTGGCGCCGCAGCACCAGCGCGGCGCCGATCACGTATTCGGCGACCGAGCGCGCATTGGCGCCGGTTGCCGGTATCACGTCGATCCGCCGTGCCGCGCAGGCGGACAGATCGATGTTGTCCAGCCCGACGCCGAGCCTGCCGACGACCTTGAGCCGCGGCGCCGCGGCCAAGAGCGCCGCATCGACCTGCGTGCGGTTGCGCACGATCAACGCGTCGGCGTTGCCGCAATTCGACACCGAGCTCGGCCGGCCGCTCGACCAGCGCGCGTCGTAGCGGACGTCGAAATCCCGTGCCAGCGACGCCACTGCCGCATCGTCGATGAATTCGCTGATGACGATACGCATGCTCGATCCGCGGCTCACTGCTCGGCGGAACAGTTGACTCGATGTCTTCGAATGCCTTGAACTCCAGCGCGTTGCCGAACGGGTCGAGCAAGAACATCGTCGACTGCTCGCCGATCTGGCCCTTGAATCGGACGTGCGGCTCGATGATGAACCGCATTCCCGCCGTCTCGAGACGATCGGCCAGGCTCTTCCATTCGTCGACCCCCAGGATGACGCCGAAATGCCGCACCGGCACCTGATCGCCGTCGACCAGGCTGGTCGCCACTTTCATGTCGGCGGCGCCGACCCGGAACGCCACGATCTGATGGCCGAAAAAATCGAAATCGACCCACTCCTGCGCAGCTGCGTCCCTCGGGGCAGCCGAGGACGCCGCCGTAGAATCGCCGCGCCGCGGTGAGATCCGTCACCGGGAACGCCAGATGAAACCGCGGATAGTCGGCCCGCGACGATTGTGCTCGCCGTATCGGTTTGACGCCCCAGCTCAATTCTGCATCCCCCATCTGCGCACTGTGCGCTGTTCGATTGTGCGAAAAATGACGTTCTCGACCAGGAGGCCGATCATGATCACCGTGAAAAGGCCGGCGAACACGTTGGCGATCTCGAGCTGATTCTTGTTCTCGTAGATGAACCAGCCCAGGCCGCCGGAGCCGGACGATACGCCGAACACCAGCTCGGCCGCGATCAGGGTGCGCCACGCAAACGCCCAGCCGATCTTCAGGCCGGTCAGGATGCTGGGGAACGCGGCGGGGATCAGTATTCTGCCGACGTACGGACAGGCCGTGCAGGCCATAGTTGCGGCCGACCATGCGCAGCGTATTCGACACCGACAGGAATCCGGAATGCGTGTTCAGCGCGACCGCCCACAGCACCGAATGGATCAGCACGAACACCAGACTGCCATTGCCCAGCCCGAACCAGATCAGCGCCAGCGGCAACAGTGCGATCGCCGGCAGCGGATTGAACATCGAGGTCAGCGTTTCGAGGAAGTCGGTGCCGACGCGCGAGCTGATCGCGACAGTCGTCAACACTGCCGCCAGCGCGATGCCGGCCGCGTAGCCGATCAGCAGCACCTTGATCGAGGTCCAGGCCTTGCCCAGCAGCCCGCCGCTGACCATCGCCTCGACAAAGGCCTGCAAGGTCGCGCTGAAAGTCGGAAACAGGAGATCGTTGTGCAGCCAGCGCGCATAGATCTCCCAGGCGGCGGCCAGCAGCACGAGTATCGCGAGCTTGCGCACCGCGCCGATGTTGTAGATCCGCTCCCCGAGCGACAGCGGCCGCTGCACGACGCCGAATTGCGAGGCGTCGACGGTCGGCCGCGAGAACGTCCGGACGCACCGACGTCGGCTTCAGCCATGGAACGCCTCCTCGCTCTCGACGGGCTCGGCGAAGAGCATCGCATGGATCCTTCGCTCCAGCGCTCTGGCCGCGTCGCCGTGCGTGGCGCCGCGCGGCAGGCTGTTGAGCTCCGCCTTGACCTGTCCCGGGTGCGGCGACATCAGCAGGATGCGGCTGCCGATGGTGATCGCCTCGGCGATCGAATGGGTGACGAACAGAACGGTGAAATGCGTGTCGTCCCACAGCTGCAACAGTTCGTCCTGCATCTTGCGCCGGGTCAGCGCGTCGAGCGCGGCAAAAGGCTCGTCCATCAGCAGCACGTCGGGCTCCATCGCCATGCCGCGCGCGATCGCGACGCGCTGCTTCATGCCGCCGGACAGCGTGTGCGGAAAGCTGTCGGCGAACTTGGTCAGGTTCACCTTGTGGATGTATTCGAGCGCCTTTTCCTCCGCCGCCTTGGCCGGCAAGCTTGCCGCTCGACACCAGCGCGAACACCACGTTCTCCTTGACCGTCTTCCACGGCAGCAACTGGTCGAATTCCTGGAAGACCATCATGCGGTCGGGTCCGGGCCGCGTAACCGGCACGCCTTTGAGCCGGATCTCGCCTTCGACCGGATTGAGATAGCCGCCGACCGCCTTGAGCAGGGTCGACTTGCCGCAGCCCGACGGGCCGAGCAGGATGAAGCGGTCCGATCGAAATACCTGGAAATCGACCCGATACGTCGCCGTGACCCGATGCTCGCTGGTCTTGTACTGCAGCGTTACGCCGCGAACATCGA
The DNA here is from genome assembly GCA_963828595.1 of uncultured beta proteobacterium. Taxonomy (GTDB): domain Bacteria; phylum Pseudomonadota; class Gammaproteobacteria; order Burkholderiales; family Casimicrobiaceae; genus PALSA-1003. Next base: position 349,649 of record CAWHEN010000009.1, on the reverse strand, counting down.
GCAGCGGCGCCGTGGTTTCAGCCATGCTTCCTCCTCGGTGGCGCCCCGCGGAAACCGGATCGCCGGCGGGTCTTGCGCGCTGCGCGGTATTCGCGTCAGTGCTGCCAGGGCAGCCGGTCCAGATCGACGTTGCCTCCGCTGATGACGATGCCGACGCGCAGCCCCGCGACCGGCAGCTTGCGCTCGAGCAGCGCGGCGAGCGGAACCGCCGACGACGGCTCGATCGACCAGCTTGAGCTTGTCCCAGGTCAGCCGCATCGCCCGTACGATCGCCTCTTCCGAGGTGGTGCCGATCGCATGCGACCAATGTCGACAGCACGGCAAACGTCTTCACCCCCAGCGACGAGCGCAATCCGTCGGCGATCGTGTGTGGATCGGTCTGCGGGACAATACGTCCGCTCTGCAGCGAGCGCCAGGCATCGTCGGCGCCGGCGGGCTCGGCGCCGTAAACGCGGATCGACGGCCTGATTCCTCGCGATGCGATCGCCGTGCCGGACAGCAACCCGCCGCCCCCGACCGGCGTGATGATCGCATCGAGGTCGGGAATCTCTTCGAGAAGCTCCAGCGCGGCGGTCCCCTGCCCTGCGATGACACGCCAATCGTCATACGGATGCACCAGCACCGCGCCTGTTTCAGTCTGTACTGCGGCGCAGGTCGTATCGCGCGCTTCGAGCGTCGGCGCGCAGAACCGCACGGTAGCGCCCAGACCCTGCACCGCGGCTTTCTTGATCTCGGCCGAATTCTCCGGCATCACGACCCACGCCGGAATGCCGCGCCGCGCCGCGGCCCAGGCCACAGCGGCGCCGTGGTTGCCCGACGAATGCGTGACCACGCCGCGCAGGGCTTCGGCGTCGTCGAGCGAGAACACGGCGTTGCATGCGCCGCGCGCCTTGAATGCACCGACTTTCTGCAGGTTCTCACACTTGAAGAACAACACCGCTTCGGCCACCGCATCGAGTGACCGGCTGGTCAGCACCGGCGTGCGATGCACGTGCGGCCGGATGCGGGCATGCGCGGCGCGGATCGCCGCGAGGTCGACGGCGATCTCGCGTACTGCCGCGGGATCGGTTGCGCCCATCGTCGCTCTAGCTTCCCGGCAGATTCTGCGCGTTCGGAAAGAACATCTCCTTCCAGGAGTCCGGCCGGTTCTTGATCGACCCGATCTTGGTCATGAAGTCGACGTATTTCATCACGTTCTGCGGCGTCGTCGTGAATACGATGGCCGGGTCGTTCAGCATGGCCTCGATTTCCTTCAGCGATGCCTTGTCCTTCGACATCCGGAGATACGCCTCTGCCGCCCGGTGCTTGTCCTTGTTGATCAGCGCGGTCGCCTCGTCGAGCGCCTTGACGAAGGCGTCATAAAGCTTCGGATTCTCGGTCCGGAATTTCGACGTCGTCCAGACGACGTTGAACGTTGCCGGGCCGCCGAGCACGTCGTAGGAGCTCAGCACCGTGTGGACCGCCGGATTCTTCAATTGCTGGTACTGGAACGGCGGCGAGCCGAAATGCGCGGTTACCTCCGATTGTCCGGACAGCAGTGCCAGCTGCGCGTCCGGATGCGACATGCTTACCGTCAGCGGATCGAGCTTGTTCTGCTGCCCCTCGCCGAAGGCCTTTTCCGCCGCCATCTGCAAGGTCACGGCCTGAATCGACACCTTGACCGCGGGCAATGCGATCTTGTCCTTGTCGGTGAAGTCCTTGATCGACTTGACGGCGGGATTGCGCGTATTGAGGTAGAGCGGCATCGAGTTGATCGCCCCCACCGCCTTGACGTCGAGGTTGCCGCGCGTCTTGGCCCACAGCGTCACGAACGGCCCCACCCCGCCCGACGCGAACTGCAGGCTGTTCGAGAGCAGCGCATCGTTCATCACGTTGCCGCCGGCGAACTTGGCCCACCCGACACTGACATCGAGCGCCGTTGGCCTTCGCGTACTTCTCGATCAGCTTTTGCTCTTCCATGATCATCAGCGGCAAGTAACCGATGCCGTATTGCTGTGCGACCTTGATCTCGCTCATCTCGGCACGCGCGCAAAGCGGCAGCAGCGCGGCCAGAAACATGGTCAATGCGAGGACGCCCTGCGTCAGCACATATTTTCTCATCGTCGGTCCTGTGATATCGAACATATCGAAACAGCCAAAGTGCGAATCCCGGCCGACGCCCTCACGCGCTCTCGTATAGCCGGGTCAGCACGAATTCGCGGTGCCCCAGCGCTTCCGCGGCGGTCAGCCTGCCGTTCGCTGTGCGGAACATCATCTCGAGCAGCTTGTCGCCGGCCTGATCCATCGTGATGCCGCGCTGCAACAGCGCGGAGGTGTCGACGTCGATATGCTCGCTCATCGTCCGCACCGTGCGCGGATTGGCGCAGAGCTTGATGACCGGCAGTATCGGGTTGCCGATGACGTTGCCTTGTCCGGTGGGGAAAAAATGGACGACGAAACCGGACGCCGCGCAGAGCGTCACCATTTCCGCCGCCGCCGACGAGCTGTCCATGAACCAAAGTCCGGGGCCGGAAGGCGTCTCGCCCTTGTCGATCACTCCGTCGATGATGCACTTCTTCCCGATCTTCTGGATATTGCCCAGCGCTTTCTCCTCGATCGTCGTCAGTCCGCCGGCAATGTTGCCCTTGGTCGGCTGCGAATCGACCAGGTCGGTCGTCTTGTGGCGGTTGATCACCTCCTGGTAGCGGTCGAACACGCGCATGAACTCCGCGCGCACTTTCTCGTCGCGACAGCGCGCGGCGACGATCTGCTCGCCGCCTGTGAGCTCGGTCGTCTCGCCAAACACCAGCGTGGAGCCGGCTGCATAAAGCTTGTCGAACGCATTGCCGACCGTCGGATTGGAGCCGCAGCCCGAAGTCGTATCCGACTCGCCGCACTTGGTCGATACCCAGAGCTCGTCGAGCCCGCATTCGACGCGTTGCTTCTCGCTGGCGGCCTGCATGAACTCGCGCGCGGCCTTGGACGCTCGCATGATCGTGTCGTGGTCGCCGTGCAGCTCGATGCCGAAGCCCGCGACAGGCTTGCCGGTCACGGCGATCGCGTCGACGAGCTTCCTCGTCCATTCCTCTTCGATCCCGATGACAACGACAGCCGCGACGTTCGGATTGCTCCCTGCGCCGATCAATGTGCGAAAGTGCAGGTCGAGGTCCGCACCGAACTGCAGCCTGCCATAGGGATGCGGGATCGCCAGCACGCCCTTGACATTGTGCGCGACCGCTTCGGCCGCGGCGTTGGACAGATCGTCGACGGGCAGCACGATCACGTGGTTGCGTACACCGACCCGGCCATTCTCGCGGCGGTATCCCCAGAAGCTTTTTTGCATCAATGATTCCTTGCTAACGATAGTAGGTCGCGACGAGCCAGCATACGGACACCAGGCAAGGCGCGATTCGCGCCCGGAGCGGAATGTACGGCTTCAGTCCATGAGCACCGCAGCGTGCGGAGCAACGCCGCATGGCGCCGGCGGACGACGCTCGTCACCAGCGCTTGGTCTTGATGTTGTGGACGTGCGCATGTTGTCCGGCCTTGATCGGCGCGACGACCTTGCCGATGTCGACGCCATACTTGATCACGGTATCGCCTACGTTCATGTCTTTCAAAGCGACCTTGTGTCCGAGCGGGATGTCCTGCGCGCAGCGCAAATCGATCGTCCGGTCCTCGTCGAGGATCAGCCCGGTCAGCGTTTGTCCGGCCTTGATGCCTTCGACGACGACGACGGCGACGGAATCGTTGGGATCATGCAATACACAATGGATCAATGCGGCCTCTCCTGCTTCGAACGCAGCTGGCGGCGACGCCCGATCGAGCGCCGCCGAAGGGTCAAACATAGCATATTGCGTCGGCTTACAACCCGAGCTGATCGGCGAGATCCTCGAAATCGGCGGCATTGAGCGTGCTACGCCGGTCGGGGCCGCCATGCGCCGTGTCCGGGCCGAATTCCAGCGGACGGTGCACATATGCGGTCTGCAAGCCGCAGCGCCGCGCCGCCGCCAGATCGTCCTTGTGCGCGGCGACCAGCATGACCTCGGGCGGGTCGCAGCGCGAGCAGCGCGGCGGCACCGAGATAGACCTCGGGATCGGGCTTGTAGTGCCGGAAAAGCTCCGCCGAAAGGATGCAGTCCCACGGCAGGCGTGCGGCTTTCGAGAGGTCGACCAGCAATGCCATGTTGCCGTTGGACAAGGTGCCTATGAGGCAGCCGCGTTTAAGACGGCGCAGCCCCGCCCGAACGTCGCGCCAGGCGCTGAGCCGGTGCCAGACCAGGTTGAGCGCGGCGAGCTCGCGAGCGTCGAGGTCGAGGCCGAAGCGACCGACCAGCCCGCGCAACATCTGCAGATGCAGGCTGTCGAGCGGCTGCCACGGCAGTTCGCCGCGGCGCACTCGATCCATTGCCGGACGATAGCCGGCGCGCCAGGCATCGGCGAACTCGCCCCAGTCCGCGCCAACGCCATGCGATCGACCAAGCCGCGCGAGCTCCTTCTTAACGCTGCCGCGCCAATCGACGACGGTACCGAAAACGTCGAACAAAAGCGCTGCCGGGCGCTTGCGCGACGCCGACCTCGCCATCAGAAATCGAATCCGGTCTGGCGGACCGGACCGAACCAGCGCCGGTGCGCCGCGCACGGGCCGTGCAGCGCCAGGGCAGCGAGATGCTCCGGCGTTGAATAGCCCTTGTGCCGGGCGAATCCGTACAGCGGGTAGCTGCGGTCGAGGTCCACCAGCATCGCGTCGCGCGTCGTCTTGGCGAGTATCGATGCCGCGGCGATGGCGGCAACGAGGCGATCGCCGTCGACGATCGCCCGTGACGGATAGTCGAGCGGCGGACACTGATTGCCGTCGATCCAGACGACTTCGGGCGCCGTCGTCAGCTGCTCGATCGCCCGCTTCATCGCGAGCAGCGTCGCCTGAAGGATGTTTAAGGCATCGATTTCGCCGACATCGCTATGGGCCACCGCCCACGCCACGGCGCGGGCCCGGATGATCACGGCGAGCTCGACGCGGCTTTCGGGTGTCAGCAGCTTGGAATCGCGCAGCCCCTTGATCTTCCGCTGCGGATCGAGAATCACCGCGGCTGCGACCACCGGCCCGGCCAACGGCCCCCGGCCGGCTTCATCGACCCCCGCGATCAGCATGCCACCCCCGCCGTGCGCAATTCCGTCACCACCGCCTCCGCCGCGATTGTCGCACCATCCGCCGTCAGCGCATCGGCCAGCGAAGCAAAAAGCGCTTCGGTGCGGCGCCTCGTAACGGCGTCATCGTAAAGGTTCAGCGCCGCCCGGGAAAGATTGTCCACCGTTGCCGCCCACTGCAGAAATTCCGGCGCGACAAAGCGCCCGGCCAGAATGTTAGGCAGGCCGACAAAGGGCAGCAGCAGCTTGCGCTTGACGATCTCGGCGGTGACCGGGTGGACTTTGTAGAAGACCAGGTGCGGGCAGCGCGCCATCGCCGCCTCAAGCGTGGCTGTGCCGGACGCTACGATGCCGACGTCGGCCGCGCGCAGGGCGTCGCTGGCATGGCCGTACAGCAGCTTCAGCGACAAGGACTCCAGTTGCAGGCGGTACTGGACACGCTCGAAATATTCTCGCGCATCGCGGCTGACCAGCGGCACGACGAACCTCGCCAGCGGCTGCGCTTCGAACAAAGCCGCCGCGGTCTTCAGCAGAAGCTCGGTGTGCATCTCCAGCTCGGACATCCGGCTGCCGGGCAGCAGCGCAAACACCGGCGTGCCCATCTCGAATTTCAGAAGCTCGCGCGCTTCTCGGCGGCTGGCCGCCGTCGCTGCACCGGCCGCCAGAGGATGGCCGACGAAGGTCACCCTGATGCCGGCATCGGCGTAGAGCGCCGGCTCGAAGGGAAAAAGTGCGAGCAGATGATCGACCGAGCGCGCGATCGTGCCGATGCGCTCGGACGCCATGCCCAGACCGACGGGCTCACGTAGTGGATCGTCCGGATCCGCCGCCGCTTGAGCTTTGCCTCGAGCCCGAGATTGAAATCGGGCGCATCGACGCCGATGAACAGCGGCGCGTTCGCCGCCCGCAGGCGCCGGAAAACATCAGCCGCGAATGCGCAGCAGCGCGGGCAGATGGGTGATCACCTCGGCGTAGCCGCGTAACGCGAGCTCGGTATGCGGATACCAGAGCTGGCAACCGGCGGCTTCCATGCGCGGGCCGCCGATGCCGGCGAAGCGCACGCCCGGCAGGCGCGCCCGCACGGCGCGGATCAGGTCGGATCCCAGCGCGTCGCCCGAGGCCTCGCCGGCGACGATCCCTATCGTCACCGCGGCCGGATCGCGAGCGGCGACGCTCAACGGACGATCCCGCGCCCTGGGATCTCCAGAAACGCGGTCAGCGCCCGCAGCGCGGGCACGGCGACGGCTGACGCGGCAATCTCCGCCCGCGCGTCTTCGAGCGTGAGGCCCTGGCGATATAAGATCTTGTAGGCTCGCCTGATCGCGGCGATGTCCTCGCCGCTGAATCCGCGGCGGCGCAGGCCCTCGCTGTTGGTCCCACGCGGCGTGGCCGGCGACCCCGACACGGTGACGTACGGCGGTACGTCCTGCAGCACGATCGATCCGGCAGCCAGCATCGCGTGCGTACCGACACGGCAGAATTGATGCACGCCGACAAAGCCGCCGAGCACCGCGTAGTCGTCGATGATCACGTGCCCGGCGAGCTGGGCATTGTTGGAGAACGTCGTGCCGTTGCCAATCACGCAGTCGTGGGCAACGTGCGAGTACGCGAGCAGCCAGTTGCCGTCGCCGATCGTCGTCACGCCTTTATCCTGCGCCGTGCCGGCGTGGATAGTCACGAACTCGCGGATGACGTTGCCGTCGCCGATCACCGTGCGGGTCGGGTCGCCGGTATATTTCCTGTCCTGCGGAATTTCGCCGACCGATGCGAACTGGAATACCCGATTGTTGCGTCCGATGCTGGTCCGATCGGCGATGACGACGTGGGCGCCGATGCTGGTGCCCTCGCCGATCGCCGTCTCGCCGCCGACCACCGTGTACGGACCGATCACGACATCGCCGGCGAGTTCGGCGCTCGCGGCGACGATCGCCGTCGGGTGGACGCGGGTCACAAGCGTCAGAGGTCGCGCAACGCGGCCAGCAATTCGGCCTCCGCAACCAGCGCGTCGCCGACGCTGGCCCGCACCGCGAACTTCCCGACGCCGCGAACCAGCCGGATCTCGGTCGATTCCAGGGTAAGCTGATCGCCAGGCCTGACCTGCCGCTTGAAGCGCGCGTTGTCGATGCCGGCAAAGAGGATCATCGACTTGTCGTCCGGCATTCGCTTCAATGTCTGATAGACCAGGATGACCGACACCTGCGCCAGCGCCTCGATGATCAGCACCCCCGGCATTACCGGATAGCCGGGAAAATGACCCTGGAAGAACGGTTCGTTGATCGTCACGTTCTTCATTGCCTTGATGCTGCGCCCTGGTACGCATTCGATGACGCGGTCGACGAGAAGGAAAGGCGGCCGATGCGCCAGATGCCGCATGATTTCGTTGATATCCATCTGCATGCTCATTCTCCCTGTCCCCGGCGGTCGCGCTCGAGCGCGCGGATCCGGTCGGCGAAGCTTCGCAGGCGTCTTATGATCGATGCGACGTGTTGCCATTCCCGATGCGGCAGCGAGGGAAAGGCACCGGTGTAGACGCCACGCTCGTGGATCGTGTCGAACACACCGGACGCAGCGGAGACCACCGTCCCGTCGGCGATGTCCAGGTGGCCGGTGATCATCGCCGCGCCGCCGATCTGGCAGTTGCGACCGATCCTGACGCTGCCCGCGATGCCGACGCAGCCGGCAATCGCAGTGTGTGCGCCTATGCGGCAGTTGTGCCCGATCTGGATCTGATTGTCGAGCTTGACGTCATCTTCGATGACCGTGTCGTCGATAGTGCCTCGGTCGATCGTCGTGTTGGCCCCGATTTCGACATCGGCGCCGACGACGACCCGGCCGAGCTGGGGCACTTTCAACCACTTCCCGCCCTCATCGGCCATGCCGAAACCGTCGGCGCCCAGGACGGCGCCGCTATGAATGAGCGTGCGCGCGCCGACGACCGTGCGCGCGTACAGGACGACTCGCGGATGCAGCACGATGTCGTCCCCGAGGCTGCAATCCTCGCCGATCGCGCAGCCGGCATGAATCCGTGTGCGTTCGCCGATGATCGCCCGCTCGCCGATGACCACGCAGGGGCCGATCGTCGCGCTGGTGGCGACGCGGGCGCTCGCCGCAACGACCGCAGTCGGGTGTATGCCCGCGGCGACCGGATGCGGCGGATGAAAAAGCGCCGCGACGCGCGCATAGGCCGCATACGGGTTCGAAGTAACCAGCTTCGGCAATGCCGTGTCGGCCGCAAAGCGCGGCTCGATGATGACGGCGCTCGCGCGTGTCGACTGCAGCTGATGGCGATACCTCGGATTGGCCAGAAAGGCGATCGCCCCGGCGGTGGCGCCGTCGAGGGTGGCGACCCGATCGATCAGCACGCCGCCATCGCCGATGAGCTCGGCGCGCGCCGGTTCGGCCAGCGACTTCAGAGCGATGCCCCGAGCGTCTTGACTGTTGCTCATGCGCTTTGGGCGGCCGCGTATTGGCGGGACTACTTGTCGGCGAGCGCCTTGATCACTCGTTCAGTGACGTCGATGCGCGGGCTGGCGTAGATGACCGGGTCCTGAATGATGAGATCGAACTTTTCATCGATCGCGATCTGCTGGATGACCTTGTTGGCGCGCTCCTGCACGGCAGTAAGCTCCTCGTTGCGCCGCAGGTTGAGGTCCTCGCGGAATTCGCGCTGCATTCGCTGCAGATCGCGGCTCATGTTGGCGAGGTCCCGCTCCTTGGCGCGGCGGTCGTTCTCGGCCATCGTTACCCCGTCCTTCTCGAGCGTCGCCTGCAGGTCGCGCACCTGCTTGCCGAGCTTCTGAATCTCGGCATCCCGGCCGGCAAACTCCTTCTCCAGCTTCTGCTGTGCGCGCTTCGCCGGCGCCGCTTCGCGAAACAGCCGCTCGCTGTTGACGAAGCCGATCTTGTAGTCGGCGCCCTGGGCGAACCCGGGAACGGCGAGCGAGGCCGCGAGGAACGCCCCCGCGGCACAAATGAGCAACTGCTGCATGCGATGTTTCAACTTTCTCTCCTGCGCATATCTTGCGGCGCCCGCCGGCTCCAGTCGCGCGCTGGATGTCCTGCCGGCCTCCAGTCTACGCTCGCTCCGCACTAGAATATCGTACCCACCTGGAACTGGAAGTTCTGGATGCGGTCCCCGGGCTTTTTCTTCAGCGGGTAGCCGTAGCTCAGCTTCAGCGGTCCGACCGGCGAGTTCCAGGCGACGCCAGACCCCGACCGAATAGCGGAACGATTCGAGCTCGGGCTGCAGGCCGGCGTCGCGAATCATGCCTGCGTCCGCGAACACCGACAACCTGACCGACTGATCGTTCGACTTGGCGCCCGGCAGCGGAAAGAACAGCTCGGCGTTGGTTATGATCTTCTCCCGCCCGCCGATCGTGTTGCCCAGGATGTCCTGCGGACCCAGCGACGCCGTCTCGTAACCGCGGACCGATCCCACCCCGCCGCCATAATACGCCTTGAAAAAGGGCAGCGTCTTGTTGCTCGAGGCCGCCGCCGTAACCGAAGTCGCCGCGCAGCATCAGGACGGTGTTCAAGGGCATCGGCGTGAACCACTGGATCAGATAGTTGACCTTGTAGTACGTCAGGTCGCCGATCGGCAACGCGAGCTCGCCGAGAAGGCTCTGCAGCAGCGCCTTTGGTGGGGAACAGGATGCTGTCGCGCGAATCGCGCGACCAGCCAGCCGTCAGGATGTAGCTATTGGTCGACGTAGCCGAAGTCCTTGACGAACTGGATGTACGCCGGAGGACTCTGATCGAACAGAGTCGACCCTCGTGTGCTCGACCCGGCCGCCGAAGTTGATCGAGTCGGTTTCGGTGATCGGCACGCCGAAGCCAAGCGCGGCGCCGAGGGTCTACGACGAGTACTGTGCGATCGGCAGCGACGATGGATCGACGTTCTTGTCGTAGAGCTCGATCGTTCGCGAGACGCCATCGGTGGTCCAGTACGGCTCGGTGTAGCTGAGCCCTATGCTGCGATTGACACGACTGCTGTTGATCGAAGCGACCAGCGCGTTGCCGGTGCCGAAAATGTTGTTCTGCGAGATCGATCCCGAGAAGACGATGCCGTCGGCGCTGGAATAGCCGACGCCTGCCAGCAGGTTGCCGGTCGATTTCTCGGTTACGGTGACGTCGATGTCGACCTGGTCCGGGCTTCCAGGAACGGCGGGCGTCTCGATGTTGACGTCCTCGAAGAAGTTGAGTCGCGTGATGCGAACCTTCGATCGCTCGATGCGCGCCGCGTCGTACCACGCACCTTCGAGCTGGCGCAGCTCGCGGCGTATCACCTCGTCGCGTGTCTTGCTGTTGCCGCTGATGTTGATGCGGCGGATATACACGCGGCGGCCCGGATCGATGAAGAAGGTGAACGCGGCCGTCCGCTTGGCGCGGTCGATCTCGGGGACCGCATTGACGTTGGCGAACGCGTAGCCGTCGCTGCCGAGGCGGTCGGACAGCGCCTTGGTCGACTGGGTGAGCTTTTCGCGCGAATAGACGTCGCCCGGATGGACCTGGACCAGACGCATCAACTCGGCTTCGGGCAGCAGCAACTCGCCGGCGAGCTGGACATCGGATATCGTGTACTTCGGTCCCTCGGTGATGTTGATCGTGATGTAGATGTCCTGCTTGTCCGGCGTGATCGACACCTGGGTCGAATCGACGGCGAACTCCAGATAGCCGCGATTCGTGTAGTAGCTGCGCAGGGTTTCCAGGTCGCCCTGCAGCTTCTGCTTCGAATACTGATCGTTCTTCGTGTACCAGGTCAGCCAGCCCGGCGTCGACAGCTGCATCTCGTTGATCAGCGTCTTTTCGGGAAAGGCGTGGGCGCCGACGATGTTGATGTTGGCGATCTTCGAGGGCTCGCCTTCCTCGACGGTGAAATTGATCGCGACGCGATTGCGCTCCTGCGGCGTGACCGTGGTCGTCACCTTGACCGCATAGTAGCCGCGATTGATGTACTGCCGCTTGAATTCCTGCTCGGCGCGCTCCAGCGCCGAACGGTCGAATATCCGCGACTCGGCGATGCCGATGTCCTTCAGCGCCTTTTTCAGTGTGTCCTTGTCGAATTCCTTGGTGCCGGTGATGTCGATCTGGCTGATCGTCGGCCGCTCCTGGACGATGACGACCAGCACGCCGTTCTCGGATTCGAGGCGGACGTCGCGAAAAAAGCCGGTCGCATACAAGCGCCTTGACTGCGGCCGAGGCCTTTTCGTCGTCGACACGGTCGCCGACCTTGATCGGCAGGTAGCTGAACACCGTTCCCGCTTCGGTGCGCTGCACGCCCTCGACGCGGATATCCTTGACGACGAATGGCTCGAACGCCAGCGCGGCGTGCGCGAACAGCGCGGCGAACAGTGCCGGAAGCGCCTTCAGTCTCGAGCCGGCGCGGCGTGCGCGCGCCGGCTCACGGCAAGCGGGGGGTTCAGAAGAGTCGGGACAGGTCATTGAAAAGCGCCAAAGCCATCAGCATGGCCAGTACGGCCATGCCAATACGCTGGCCGACCTCGAGCACGCGGTCGGGAACCGGACCGCCTTTGATAATCTCGGCGAGATAATACATCAAGTGTCCGCCATCGAGTAAGGGGACGGGCAGCAGATTGAGCACGCCGAGGCTGATGCTGATCAATGCGAGATACCCGATGAACGTCAGCACGCCCGCCTGCGCCGACTGTCCCGCATAATCGGCCATCGTCAACGGCCCGCTGACGTTCTTCAGCGACGCTTGGCCGGTGAGGATTCTGCCGAGCATCTTGACGGTGAACAGCGAAAGTTCCCAGGTCTTGCGCGCTCCCTGCACGACGGCCTCGCCAAGGCCATAGCGCACCGTCGTTCCGATCTTTCGCCACCGCAGCGGGATCGACCGTGAGTCGCATGCCGGCGAGCCCGATCTGCTTCCCGTCCTGATCGCTCGGCTCGGGCACGTCAACGATGTCCTGCGATGCGCCGTCGCGGAGCACGGTGAATGCAAGGCGCTCTCCCGGATGGGCGTTGGTAATCGCCGCGACCTCCGAGGGAGAGCGAACGGTCTGACCATCGATCGCGACGATCGCATCGCCGGCGCGCAGTCCGGCCACGGCGGCCGGCCGGCCGGGCAACACGTCGTTGACCCGCGGCGGGCCGAGATCGATTTTCAGACCCAGCGCCGACACGAAATTCCCTTCCCAGTCGTCGCGGCGCAGGCTCTGCAGCGACAGCAGGTGCTGCGACTGACGCCCGATCGGTCGACAGTAACGGTAGCGTCGTCGCTGCCCGACGCTTTGAGCAGACGCCAGCGCAGGTCCTGCCACGAAAGAACGTGCTCGCCATTGACCGCGACGACTTCATCGGAAGCGGCCAAGCCCGCGACCGCTGCCGGCGAGCCGGCCGGAGGCGTGGCCAGGATGGCGCGTTCGCCGGGAATCCCGGCGACGTAGGTGCCCGCGAAAAGCAGCACCGCCAGCAGCAGATTGGCGGCCGGGCCGGCCGCGACGATCGCGATTCGTCGCCACACCGACTGGCGATTGAATGCGCGCCCCAGATCGGCGGGAGAGACTTCGCCCTCGCGCTCGTCGACCATCTTGACGTAGCCGCCCAGCGGCACCGCCGACAGCGCCCACTCGGTGCGGTCGCGGCCGAGGCGACGCGACCAGATGATGCGGCCGAATCCAACCGAAAAGCGCAGTACCTTGACCCCGACGAGCCGCGCCACGACGTAGTGGCCGAGCTCGTGAAAGACCACGAGCACTCCGAGCGTCACGGCAAAGAACAGCAGTTTCTGCAGCACCATCATGTGAGAGCGTGTGCACCGGGTCGAGCTCGAGCAACTGCCGCGTCAGCGCACGAGCCTCGCTATCGGCATTGAGCGCATCGTCCAGTGTCGTCAGCGGCCGCGCGGCAAGCCGCGACATCGTTTCTTCACATACCGCCGCGATTTGCGTGAAGCGGATGCGATGCTCTAGGAAGGCGGCGACCGCGACTTCATTGGCGGCGTTGAGCATGGCCGGCGCGGTCCCGCCGGCGCGAAGCGCATCGTAGGCGAGGCCCAGGCACGGGAAGCGCGCGGGTTCGGGCGCTGCGAAGTCGAGCGCACCGAGTGCCGCCAGGTCGAGCGGCGCAACACCGGCGTCGATCCGCTCCGGCCACGCCAGCGCCTGGGCGATCGGCGTGCGCATGTCCGGATTGCCGAGTTGGGCCAGCACCGAGCCGTCGACATACTCGACCAGCGAATGCACGATGCTCTGCGGATGAATCACGACCTCGATCGCGTCGGCGGGCACGCCGAACAGCCAGTGCGCCTCGATCACTTCAAGGCCCTTGTTCATCATCGTCGCCGAGTCGACCGATATCTTGCGGCCCATCGCCCAGTGTCGGATGCGCGCACGCCTGCTCGGGCGTGACGCCGGACAGCTCGTTGTGCGGCGGTGCTGCGGAACGGGCCGCCGGAGGCGGTGAGCAGGATGCGCCGCACGCCGCGCGCTGCGCTCGCCGCAGGCCCGATCGGATGGCAGGCATTGGAAGATGGCATTGTGCTCGCTGTCGATCGGCAGCAGCTCGCGCCGCCATCGCGCACGCGCGGCCATGAACAGTCCGCCGGCCAGCACCAGCGTTTCCTTGTTCGCGAGCAGGATGCGCTTGCCGGCTCGCGCCGCCGCCAGCGTCGGCTCGAGGCCGGCGGCGCCGACGATCGCGGCCATCACCGTGTCGGCTTCGGGCAAGGCCGCGATAGCGCGCAGACCGTCGGACCCGGCGAGCGACCCGGGTCGCCAGGCCCGCAGCCCGCGATCGCGGCTTCGAGCTCGCTTGCAGCGTGCGTATCGAGCATCGCGGCGTAGCGGGGCTTGAAGCGGCATACCAGCTCGAACAGCGCCTTCCACTGCCGGTTGGCGGTCAAGCGCCATCACTTCGAAACGTTCGGGATGCCGCGCGATGACGTCGAGCGCCGACGCGCCGATCGACCCGGTGGCGCCGAGAATGGCGATGCTGCGCGCGGCGCCTGGGCGCGATCATGCCGAGCAGGTGGTGCGCGATCAGCGCAGCCGGCGGCATGCGCGGCGGTCAGCGCATCGATCCGGTCGAGCACGCCGCCGTGGCCAGGCAGCATGGCCCCGCTGTCCTTGACGCCGCGCTGGCGCTTCAACTGCGATTCGAACAGATCGCCGATGATCGACAGTCCGGTCAACAGCAGCGCCAGGGCGACCCAGATCGTCGCAGCAATCGCGTCGAGCCGCCGCGGAAGCCAGCTGCCGCCGCGAGCGGCAGCAGCAGCAACGCGTAGATCGCCACCGCAGCGAGCGCACCGTAGACGCCTTCCCAGGTCTTGCCGGGACTGATCGACGGTGCGAGCTTGCGGCGGCCGAAACGCCGGCCGGTGAAATAGGCGGCGGTATCGGCGATCCACACGATCGCCATCATCGCCAGCAGCACGCCGGGCGAGCGCGTCTGCAGCGCGACCACCGCCACCCAGGTCGCGATCAGCACCAGCCAGCCGACGATCGCCAGCAAAGGCCGCGATGTCATGCGCCGTCCCGAGACCAGCCACGCCGGCGCGACCAGCAGCCAGAACAGGTAGCAGCGCCACAAATCCAGGACACCATCGACTCCGGCCAGCCGCGCTCGGCTTGAAGCCCGCCGCGGGATCGAGCAGCAGCACGCACCCGGCGAAAAGCGTCGTGCCGACGAAAAACAGCCAGCCGCGCTTCTCGAGAGCGGCGAGTTCCGCCCATTCGGCTGCCGCGACCACGACGACCGCGAGCGTCACCGCGCCCCAGGCGCGCGGCGGCAGCCCGAACAGCGCGGCGAGCGTCAGCGGAATCAGGACCAGCGCAGTGATGATGCGGGTCTTCAGCATCCCGGCTCAATCGCGGACGGCTTGCAGTTGCTCGCTGGTCCGGCCGAACCGGCGCTCGCGCTGCCGATACGAATGCGATCGCCGCGCCCAGCGCTTCGGCGTCGAAATCGGGCCACAGCAGGTCGGTGAAATAGAACTCGGTATAGGCGAGCTGCCACAGCAGGAAATTGATATGCGCTGCTCGCCGCCGGTGCGGATGAACAGGTCCGGCTCGGGCGCGTAGGCCATCGACAAGATACGGCTCCAGCGCTTCGGGCGCGAAGCCGCGCAGCGCGCCGCGGCTCGGCGGCCAGCAGCTTCTGCACCGCCTGCGCGATGTCCCAGCGCCCGCCGTAGTTGGCGGCGATCGTCAGCGTCAGGCGCGCGTTGCCTTCGGTCAGCGGCCTCGCCCGCTGCGATCAGCTCGCGGATCTTCGGCTCGAAGCGCGAAGTGTCGCCGATCACCTTGAACCGTATGTCGTTGTCGTCGAGCTTGGCGACTTCCTGTTCCAGCGCGCGCAGGAACAGCTGCATCAGGATCGACACTTCGTCGGCGGGACGGCGCCAGTTCTCGCTGGAAAACGCGAACAGCGTCAGGTATTCGACTCCCTGCTCGATGCAGCCGCGGACCGTCGCCCGCACCGCCTCCACGCCCTTGCGATGGCCGGCCACGCGCGGCAGCATCCGCTGCTTGGCCCAGCGACCATTGCCATCCATGATGATGGCGATGTGGCGCGGGACAGCGCGCACTTCGGGAACGTCGCGAGTCGAGCTGGTAAACAAGGTTGCGATCACACCGCCATCAGGTCGGCTTCCTTCGCGTGCAGCAGCTTGTCGACTTCGGCGATATACCGGTCGGTAAGCTTCTGCACGTCGTCCTGGGCGCGGCGCTCGTCGTCCTCGGCAACCGACTTGGCCTTGAGCAACTCCTTCAGGTGGCTGATTGCGTCGCGACGGATGTTGCGAACCGCGACCCGCGCATTTTCGGCTTCACGGTGCACGACCTTGATCAGCTCCTTGCGCCGCTCCTCGGTCAGCGCCGGCATCGGCACCCGGATCAGGTCGCCGCTGGTCGCCGGATTCAGGCCCAGATCGGAATCGCGAATCGCCTTCTCGACCACGGTGAACCATCTTCTTTTCCCACGGCTGCACGGTGATCGTATGCGCGTCGGCCAGCGTCACGTTGGCGACCTGGTTGATCGGCATCATCGTGCCGTAGTAGTCGACCTTGATGTGATCGAGCAGGCCGGTGTGCGCGCGGCCGGTCCGACCTTGCCGAGATCGGTCTTCAGCGCCTCGACCGACTTCTGCATTTTCTGTTCGGCGGCCTTCTTTACGTCAGCGATCATTGGGAACTCCTTGCCGAATCGATTGCACGCGGTCAGCGTCCTGTTGCGCAAATCCGCCCGATCGCGCGCGGCGCGCCGTCTTGTTCAGGACCGCATCGACAACGATGCTAGCAATGCACCAGCGTGCCTTCGTCCTCGCCCATCACCACGCGCTTGAGCGCGCCGGGCTCGAAGATGCTGAATACCTTGAGCAGCATATTCTGGTCGCGGCACAGCGCCAGCGCGGTGGCGTCCATCACCTTCAGGTTCTTGACGATCGCCTCGTCGAAAGTCAGCGTCGGGTAGCGCCGCGCCGACGCATCCTTGTTCGGATCGGCGGTGTAGACGCCGTCGACCTTGGTCGCCTTGAGCACGATGTCGACACCCATCTCGCGGCCGCGCAATGCGGCGGCGGTATCGGTGGTGAAAAAAGGGTTGCCGGTGCCGGCGGCGAAGATCACGATCTTGTTCTCTTCCAGATAGCGCATCGCCTTGCCGCGGATGTACGGCTCGGCCACCTGTTCGATCGACAACGCCGATTGCACGCGCGACACCAGCCCGGCGCGGCGCATCGCATCCTGCAGCGCCAGCGCGTTCATCACCGTCGCCAGCATGCCCATGTAGTCGGCGGTGGCACGGTCCATGCCCGCGGCTCCCGGCGCCACGCCGCGGAAGATGTTGCCGCCGCCGATCACGACCGCGACCTGCACGCCCAGTCGGACCACCTCGCCGATTTCGGCAACGATGCGGTCGATGACCTCGCGATTGATGCCGTAGGGATCATCTCCCATCAGCGCCTCGCCGGAAAGCTTGAGCAGGATGCGCTTGTAGGCGGGCTCGGTGCGCGGCAGCGGCGCCACGTTGGACAGCGGCGCGATGTTTTGCGGTGTCATGGCAGGTTCGTCCTCCGCAGTGAGTCGCTCAGGCCTTGCGCCATCGCCGCGACTTCCGCGGCGAAGTCATCCTTCTTCTTTTCGATGCCCTCGCCGACGACATAGAGCGTGAAGCCCCGGACCGTCGCGCCCTTCGACTTCAGATACTTTTCGACCGTCTGCTCGGTGTCCTTCGCGAACGGCTGGCCGAGCAGCGTCACCTCGGCCAGGTACTTGTTGATCCGGCCCTCGACCATTTTCGCCACGATGTCCGCCGGCTTGCCCGTGTCGGCCGCTTGCGCGCTGTAGATCGCGCGCTCCTTGTCGATCAGCTCGGCCGGCACCTGGTCGCGCGAAACGCACACGGGCCGCACGTTGGCCACACTGGCGGCGATATGCATCGCGATGTCCTTGCCGGTCTGCTCGTCGCCGCCTTCGATCGTCGACCATCACGCCGATGCGCGCCGCCGTGCAGGTACTGCGTCAGCCGCGCCGGCGTCGCAAGGCGCGAAAAGCGCCGCACCGAAATGTTCTCGCCGAGCTTCTGCACCAGCGCCTGCCGCGCCGACTCGACCGTGCCCTCGCCCAGCGGCAGCGCGAGCAGCGCCGCGACATCGGCGGGATTCTTTCGACGACGAGCGCGGCGAGTTTTCTCGCAAACGCGACGAAATCCGCGTTGCGCGCGACGAAATCGGTCTCGCAGTTGAGCTCGACGCAGCGCGCCGGTCTTGCCGTCGGCTGCGATCATGCACCGATCACGCCTTCCGCCGCGACCCGATCGGCGGCCTTCGACGCCTTCGCTCCGCTCTTGATCCTGAGCAGATCCTCGGCCTTGGCCATATCGCCGCCGGTCTCCAGCAGCGCCTTCTTGCATTCCATCATGCCCAGTCCGGTACGACTCGCGCAGTTCCATCACCTTGCTTGCACTTACTTCCGCCATTGCTTGTCCGCTCCACATCTCTTCTGATCGACGACCGCGCAGATTGACATCCGCGCGCCGGTGCGACACCTAAACAAAAGGGGGCGGCGCCCCCTTTCGCTGAACGCTTCAGGTCCTGCGCTTCGTCGCCGGAAATCTCGACAAATTCCTCGGTCTGGACGATTTCCTGGATCACCTGGCTGCGCCCTTCCAGGATCGCGTCGGCGACGCCGCGGGCGTACAGGCGGATCGCGCGGCTCGAGTCGTCGTTGCCGGGAATGACGTACGCGATGCCTTCGGGCGAATGGTTGGTGTCGACCACGCCGATGATCGGAATCGACAGCTTGTTGGCCTCGGTCACCGCGATCTTCTGGTAGCCGACGTCGATGATGAACAGCGCATCGGGCAGCGCGTTCATCTCCTTGATGCCGCCCAGGCTGCGGTTGAGCTTGTCCATCTCGCGCTGCAGCGTCAGCGCTTCGCGCTTGCTCATCTTCTCGAAGGTGCCGTCCTGGCCCATCGCTTCGAGGTCCTTCAGGCGCTTGATCGACGCCTTGACGGTCTTGAAGTTGGTCAGCATGCCGCCGAGCCAGCGGTGGTCGACAAAGGGCATGCCGGCGCGCTGCGCCTCCTCGGCGACGATCTCGCGCGCCTGGCGCTTGGTGCCGACGAACAGGATCGTGCCGCGGTTGCTGGCCAGTTGGCGCACGTATTTCATCGCCTCCTTGTACATCGCCATCGTCTTTTCGAGATTGACGATGTGAATCTTGTTGCGCTGGCCGAAGATGAATTCGGCCATCTTCGGATTCCAGTAGCGGGTCTGGTGGCCGAAATGGACGCCCGCTTCCAGCATTTGACGCATCGTGACCGACATTACTACACTCCTTTATCAGGGTTGAGCCTCGATCCGCGACTGGGCCCGCGTGCCGGGCACGACAGGCACCCTGATGGTGCGGATCTGCGAATTGCCCGGATTGAAGCCGCGCCGTACGCCGCCTTTGCGTACCCGCTCCGGCTCGAGACCTGCCGATCCAAGCTAACGTTCGATTTTAACACGCTTTTGTCAGCCTCCGCCAGCGCAGCGCCGGCACGGTTTGGGTAGGCCGGCTGCCCGCACGCCAGACGACGGGACGTTGCACCTAGATAGCTCTCCGATGAACCCATCCTGGTACCGATTTTCTCGCCGCACATGGCGCAAGCTTCGACCGCGGCGGCGTGGCCTCGTTCGGCGCTCCTGCCACGGAGCTTGCCGCCGCGCGTGATGCCGCCGTCGTTTGCGACTTGTCGCCGTTTGCGGTCCTGCGGGTCGCGGGGCCGGACGCCGCCACTTTCCTTCAGGGTCAATTCACCAACGACGTCGCCGCGCTCGGCCTCGGCTCGGCCCAATACAGCGCATGGTGTTCGCCCAAGGGCCGGATGCTTGCCAATTTCGTCTGTCCGGCGCAGCGGCGACTCGATCTACGAGCTGCTGCTGCCGGAAAGCTTGGGCGACACCATCGCTAAGCGGCTTCGCATGTTCGTGCTGCGCTCGCGCGTCACCGTCTTCGATGCGAGCAGCGAGACGATCCGGCTGGGCGTCGGCGGCCCCAGTGCCGGCGCCGCAGTCGGCAAGGCACTGGGCGCGCGCTCCCGCCGTGGGCGATGTAGCCTCGACCGGCGAACTCATCGTGACCGCGCTCCCGGGACCCCGCTATATCATCGCCGTCGCGCTCGAAGCCGCCGCTTCTTGCTGGGATCGCCTGCGCTCCGGTTGCCTGCCCGCGGGCTTCCCGGCATGGCAATGGTTGACCATACGCGCGGGTGTTCCAATCATCACCCCATCGACAGTCCGACCTGTTCGTGCCCCAGGCCGCCAACTGGGATGCGCTGGGCGGGATCAACTTTCAGAAAGGCTGCTACGCCGGCCAGGAAATCGTCGCCAGAACGCAATACCTCGGTCGCCTGAAGGAGCGCCTCGCGCTCGCGCATCTGGGTGCCGCACCGCCGGCGCCAGGCGAGCGGCTGTACAGCGCCGTACGTTCGGCGAGCAGGCTTGCGGAACGATCGTCAACGCAGCCGCCTGCGCCCGATGGAGGGAGCGATTTGCTGGCCGTGCTGCAGCTTGCGGCCGCCGAAAGCGGCGACGCGCACCTCGGCGCCATCGACGGAGCGGCGCTGCGCCTGCTCGCGCTGCCTTACGAGCTGCCTGCTCCGGCGGCGCCGCGTGGCCGCATCGCATGATCGCCGCGCCGGTCCATTGCTATGTCTACTACCGGGTCGACCCGGCGCGCGCGGCCGCCGCGCGCCGCACGATTGCCGCGAGTGCTCGCCACGTATCGAGGAGCGCGTCGGCGTCACCGGCCGGCTGCTGCAGCGGCAGGACGAGCCGATGCTGTGGATGGAAGTCTACGAGAACGTCCGCGATCCGGCGCGCTTCGAGGTTATGCTCGCCGACCTCCTCGACACGCATCGCTTCTCGCAGTTTCTGGCGCCGGGCTCCGCGCGCACGATCGAGCATTTCGTGGCCAATACCGCCGCCGGATGAATCGCGCCAGCGGCTGCTCCTCCGGCGACAGGGCTTAGATGTGCCTGGCGCTGGTCGCGCTCGATGCGCACCCGAAATACCGCTGCGTGATCGCCGCCAACCGCGACGAATTTCATGCACGCGCCGCCGCGCCCGCGCACTGGTGGGACGATGGCGTCCTGGCCGGCCGCGACCTGGTCGCC
Organism: uncultured beta proteobacterium; assembly: GCA_963828595.1. Lineage (GTDB taxonomy): Bacteria > Pseudomonadota > Gammaproteobacteria > Burkholderiales > Casimicrobiaceae > PALSA-1003. The sequence continues at coordinate 328,895 of CAWHEN010000009.1, read as the reverse complement.
GGCGGCACCTGGTTCGGCGTGACGCGAACCGGCCGCTGGGCGCTGATCACCAACTTTCGCGAGGGCATACCTCGCGACCCGTATGCTCCTTCGCGCGGCGAGCTGGTGACACGCATGCTGCACGACGCCGCCTCACCGCTGCGCTCAAGCGCGGCGCTCTTGCCCGAGGGCGGTCGCTATCACGGCTTCAACCTGCTGGTCGGCAACGGGAGCGACGCGGCGTTCGCGTCCAATCGCGCCAGCGGCGCGCTGGCGCTTAGGCGCAGGGCATCCACGGCCTGTCGAATCACCTGCTCGAACACCCCTTGGCCGAAGCTATTGCGCAGCAAGGCGCGCTTGGCCGCATGGCTCGCCGACGACGATCCCGCGATCGAGGCGGCATTCGCGCTCCTGGCCGATCGCGCGCCCGCGTCTGACACCGCCCTGCCTGTGACCGGCATTTCGCCGCAATGGGAAAGGCTGCTGTCGTCGCCGTTCATCGTCAGCCCGGATTACGGAACGCGTTCCTCGACCGTGCTGCTGATCGCGCGCGACGGGAGTGCGCGCTTCATCGAGCGCAGCTTCGACGCCGACGGGGACGCCGTCGGGCAAGTCGCGTTCGATTTTCGCATCGACCCGGGCGACTAGCGGCACTCTACGGACGCCGGGCGCTACCGCGTCGCGGTGCCGTACTCGGACAGCCGAAGCCTCGCGACACCGCCAGCGACTGCGAACTCGCCATGTCCACCGAACGGCAATGTCAGCTTGTCGCGGCAATGGCCGAACGGCAGTCCGGTGTAGATCGGCACGCCGAAGCTCGCCCGTGCCTGAGCGATCGTCGCCGCGAGGTCGTAGCCGTTGTCGTTCGGTCCCGCCTCGAATCCGTTGAAGCTGCCGAGCAGCAGCGCACGCTGCCGCCCGAGGACGCCGGCGAAATGCAATTGATAGAGCATCCGCTCGAGCCGGTACGGTTGCTCGCCGATGTCTTCGAGGAACAGGATGCCGCCGTCGATCGAGGGAAAATGAGGGGTCCCGACCAGGTGCGCGACCATCGCTAGGTTGCCGCCCCAGAGCGTGCCGCTGGCAGCGAAATCGGCCGGGCCCTCGAGCGGCAGTTCGACCTCGTAGCTCGCCCCGGCGAGCAGCCCCCAGCAATGCGCGGTGGTGAACGAGGACGGCTCTTTCGCGCCGAAATCGTAGGCGGCCATCGGCCCAGCGAAGCTCACGATGCCCGCGTGCGTCCATGCCGCGAGCTGGAACGCGGTGAAGTCGCTGTGGCCGAGCCAGCGCGTTTGCGGACGCGGCGATCGCGTCGAAATCGATCGCGGTCCAGCAGTCGGGACCAGCCATAGCCGCCGCGCACGGCAATCGCCAGGTCGATGCGTGGATCCGACGCCATGCGCATGACCGCGGCCAGCCGCTCGTCGTCGGACGCCGAAAAGCGCTGCCAGCGCGTCGACGCCGTCGGATCGACGATGACGCGGTGCCCGAGCGCCTCGAGCCGTTGGGTCGCGCGCGATATCGCCTCGGGCTCGAGCGCGAAGCCGGCGGGCGCGTACAGACCGATGCCGTAGGAAGGGCGTCTTCATCGGTGCGCATCCTGCCGGCGCGCCGCGAAAAAATCCGAAAGCAGCGCGGCGCAGGCTTCGGCGGCGACGCCGCCGGTGACCGTCGTGTGATGATTGAGGCGCGGCTCGGCGAAGAGATCGACGACGCTGCCGCACGCGCCGGTCTTCGGATCGTGCGCGCCGAACACCAGCCGGCGAATGCGCGCGTGCATGATCGCGCCTGCGCACATGCGCACATGGCTCGATCGTCACGTACAGCTCGCAGCCCGGAAGCCGGTAATTGCCGAGCGCGCGTGCCGCTTCGCGCAGCGCGGCGATCTCGGCGTGCGCCGTCGGATCGTTGCCCGGCGATCGGCGCGTTGCCGCCGCGGCCGACGATCGCGCCCTCGCTGACCACGATCGCGCCGACCGGCACCTCGCCGCGCGCTCTGCGCCGCGCGCGCGAGCGCAAGCGCCTCGGCCATCCACCGCTCGGCGGGATCGGCCGCGTGCAACCGCGGACGACGGCGCGGCGTCGCGCCGCGGGCCGGCCATCGCGCTCACCCCGCCGAGCCGGCGGCGTCGGCGACGACGGCGTCGGCCTCGATCTCGACCAGCATGTCGGCGTCGATCAGCCGCCGGACCTCGACCATCGCGCTAGCCGGACGGATGTCGCGGAAAGCCTCGCCGTGCGCACGGCCGACCGCCTCCCACTGCGCGATATCGGTGACGTAGATACGCGTGCGCACGACGTCGCCGAGGCAGGCCCCTGCCGCGGCCAGCGCGCGCTCGATGTTGGCGATCGCTTGCCGCGCCTGCGCATACGCGTCGCCCTTGCCGACGATCGCGCCGCCGGCGCCGGTCGCCGTCGTTCCGGACACGAACACGCTGGTTGCCGATGCGCACCGCGCGCGAATAGCCGACCAGCGGCTCCCAGCGCGTGCCGGTGGAGAAATTCTCGCGTTTCATCGCGCTTGGCCTTCACTCCCATTCGATCGTCGCCGGCGGCTTGCCGGAGATGTCGTAGACGACGCGGTTGATGCCGCGAACTTCGTTCGTGATCCGGTTCGACACGCGCGCGAGCAGCTCGTGCGGCAGCGGCGCCCAGTGCGCGGTCATGAAATCGGTCGTCTCGACCGCGCGCAGCGCCACGACGTGCTCATAGGTGCGTCCGTCGCCCATCACCCCGACCGAGCGGACCGGCAGGAACACCGCGAACGCCTGCGCGACCCGATCGTACCACCCGGCTTCGCGCAGCTCGTCGATGAAAATCGCATCGGCGCGACGCAGCAGATCGGCGTATTCGCGCTTGACCTCGCCCAGGATGCGCACGCCCAGGCCCGGGCCCGGAAACGGATGGCGGAACACCATTGCGCGCGGCAGACCGAGTGCCAGGCCCAGCTCGCGCACTTCGTCCTTGAACAGCTCGCGCAGCGGCTCGAGCAGCTTCAGATGCAGCGTTTCGGGCAGGCCGCCGACGTTGTGATGCGACTTGATCGTATGCGCCTTGCCGGTCTTCGCCCCGGCGGATTCGATCACGTCCGGATAGATGGTGCCCTGCGCCAGCCACTTGGCCGCGGTTCCTCCGGTCCGGAGCTTGGCGGCTTCCGCCTGGAAAACGTGCACGAACTCGCGGCCGATGATCTTGCGTTTCTGCTCGGGGTCGGCGACGCCGGCGAGCTCGCGCAAGGAAGGCTTCGCTCGCATCGACCATGTCGACGCGCACGCCCAGGTGCTCGGCGAACGTCGCCATCACCTGCGCCGCCTCGCCTTCGCGCAGCAGCCCGGTGTCGACGAATATGCAGGTCAGCCGCGGGCCGATCGCGCGATGGATCAGCGCGGCCGCGACCGACGAATCGACCCCGCCGGACAGGCCCAAGATGACCTCGTCGTCACCGACTTGCGCGCGGATCTTCGCGATCGCCTCGTCGACGTAGCCCGGCATCGTCCAGTCGCCGGGACAACCGCAGATGTCGCGCACGAACCGCGCAGGATCGATCTTGCCTTGCCGGGTGTGCGTGACTTCGGGGTGGAACTGCACGCCGTAGAAGCGGCGCGATTCGTCCATCATCGCGGCGATCGGCGTCGCCTCGTTGCTCGCCATCAACGCGAAGCCCGGCGGCAGGGCGATCACCTTGTCGCCGTGGCTCATCCACACGTCGAGCAGTCCCTCGCCGTCGGTGCCCGCTGCGATCCTGGATTCCGTCGAGCAGCCGGCCATGTCCGCGCGCGCGCACTGCGGCGTAGCCGAATTCGCGCGTATCGTCCGTTCTCGACCGCCGCCGCCCAATTGCGCCGCCATCGTCTGCATGCCGTAGCAGATGCCCAGCACCGGCACTCCAGCCGTCCATACCGGCGCCGGGGCACGCGGCGTGTCTCCGGCCGTCACGCTCTCCGGGCCGCCGGAAAGAACAATGCCGGCCGGCGCAAACTCGGCAATGAACGAAGGCGGCACGTCGTACGGATGGATCTCGCAATAGGTATTGAGCTCGCGCACGCGTCGCGCGATCAGCTGCGTGTATTGAGCGCCGAAATCCAGGATCAGGATCTTGCAGTGCATGGATGCGCTCATGTTGCGGCGGCGATACGGCGCGCCGCGAAATGCCGTCGCGCCATCAGCAAGGCCACGAGTTGCAGCGCCGCGCTGACATAGAAGGTCGCGCCGATGCGCCAGTCCGACGGCGGCATCTCGCTGACCAGCGCAAGCAGCGGCGCGCCGATCAACGGTGCGACGACGAACATGATGCTGTTGATCGAATTGAGCGCGCCCATCGTGACGCCCTGCTCGGTCGGATCGACGGCGTTGGACACCATGCCCTGCAGCGCGGGCCCGGCGGCGAACGACAGAAAGTTGCCGATAATGATCGCGTACATCATCCAGCCCCGCTGCGCCAGGCCGTAGAGCAGGTAGGCGCAAGTCCCCGTGGTCAGCCCAAGCAGCACCAGCCTCACGTCGCCGAACCGCCGCAGCATCGGACTGAGCAGTCCGCCCTGCACGATCGCCGCCACCAGGCCGACGCAAAACAGCGCGAAGCCGTTCTCGCGCGGTCCCCAGCCGAAGCGAAAATGCGTGTATAGCACCCAGGTCGTCTGCAGTATCAGCTGCGCCAGCACGATCAGCGCGAACACCGCCACCAGGCTGCCGATCTCGCGATGCCGGGCCAGGGCCAGCAGCGCGGCGAACGGATTGGCCCGAGCCAGCGCGAACGGCGCGCGGCGGTCGCGCGGCAGAGACTCGGGCACCACCAGGTACCCGTAGACCGCATTGATCAGCGACAGCGCGCCGGCGGCAAAAAACGGCAAATGCAGGTCGACGCTGCCGAGCAAGCCCCCCACCATCGGCCCGACGATGAAGCCCAGGCCGAACGCCGCGCCGATCATGCCGAAGCTCTTGGCGCGCCGCTCCGGAGGTGAGACATCGGAGGCGTAGGCACTGGCCACCGAAAAGCTCGCACCGGCAGTGCCGCCGATGATGCGTGCCAGCAGCATCAGTGGCAGCGATGGCGCCAGGCCCAGCAACAGAAAATGAACGCCGAGCCCGAGCAGCGACCAGAGCAGGATCGGTCGCCGGCCGAAGCGATCGGAAAGCGCGCCCAGCAGCGGCGCGCAGAAGAACTGCATGACGCCGTAGGCGACGACCAGCAGGCCATACCAATACGCCTGCAGTTCGCGGCTGGGCGTGTACAGGCCGACCAGCATCGGGATGACCGGGAGCGCGATGCCGATGCCCAGCACGTCGATGAAGACAACGACGAGGATAAAAGGCATCCCGGCCTGCCTGCCGGCAGGCTTAGCTCGCTTGATCAATCGCCGTCCTTCTCCTAAGGCCGCACGCTAATCGGCGCGATAGTTTGGTGCTTCCTTGGTGATCTGCACATCGTGCACGTGCGATTCGCGGATGCCGGCCGAGGTAATTTCGACGAACTCGGCGCGCGTGCGCAAGGCGTCGATGGTCGCACATCCGCAATAGCCCATCGCGGCGCGGACCCCGCCCATCAACTGGTGAATGACGGCGGCGATAGAGCCCTTGTACGGCACCCGCCCTTCGATGCCTTCGGGAACCAGTTTTTCAGCGGCGCCTTCGCCCTTCCGAATCCTGGAAATAGCGGTCGCTCGAGCCCTGCTGCATCGCTCCCAGCGATCCCATGCCGCGGTAGCTCTTGTAGGAGCGTCCCTGAAAGAGCTCGGTCTCGCCGGGCGACTCTTCGGTGCCGGCGAACAGGCTCCCCAGCATCACGCACGAGGCGCCGGCGGCGAGCGCCTTGGCGATATCGCCCGAATAGCGAATGCCGCCGTCGGCGATCAGCGGAATGCCGAGGGCCGAGACGCCATCGATGGCATTGAGAATGGCGGAAATCTGCGGCACGCCGACGCCGGCGACGATCCGGGTCGTGCATATCGACCCGGGGCCGATGCCGACCTTGATCGCATCCGCGCCCTGGTCGGCCAGCGCCCGCGCGCCGGCGGCGGTCGCCACATTGCCGCCGATGACCTGCACCTTCGGGTAACGCCGTTTGACGTCGCGCACCCGATCGAGCACCCCCTGCGAATGGCCGTGCGACGTATCGACGACGATGACGTCGACACCCGCGGCGACCAGGGCTTCGACGCGCTCATCGGTGTCTCCAGCCGTGCCGACTGCGGCGCCGACGCGGAGCTGGCCGAGATCGTCCTTGCAGGCGTTCGGATGCTCGGTCGATTTGAGGATGTCCTTGACGGTGATCAGCCCGCGGAGCTCGAACTTGTCGTTGACGACGAGTACGCGCTCCAGCCGGTGCTGGTGCATCAGCGTCTTCGCGAGCTCGAGCTCGGTGCCTTCCGGCACGGTGACCAGGCGGTCGCCCTGGGTCATGATCTTGGCGACCGGCTGGTCGAGATTGGTCTCGAACCGCAGATCGCGGTTGGTGACGATGCCGACGACTTTCTTGCCGTCGACGACGGGCAGGCCGGAGATCTTGTGGTGTCGCGTCAACGCCAGCACTTCGCGCACCGACATCGTCGGCGGGACGGTGATCGGGTCCTTGACCACGCCGCTTTCGAAGCGTTTCACCTTGGCGACGTGCGCCGCCTGTGCCCTCGGCGACATGTTCTTGTGCACGACACCCAAGCCTCCCTCCTGCGCCATGGCGATGGCCAGGCCGGCTTCGGTCACGGTATCCATCGCCGCCGACAGCAGCGGGATGTTCAGCGAAATGGTCTTGGTAAGGCGGGTCTGAAGACTGACGTCGCGGGGAACGACGGATGAATGGGCAGGGAGCAGCAGAACGTCGTCAAAGGTGAGGGCTTTTTGGACGACACGCATAATCACCTTTTCTCCTATGCGCAAAAGCGGATTATACGCGCCTCGTCATGCCCGGTAAACGGCTGGAGCGACCGTTGGACTGCTGCGGGTTGACGCTGGGGAGAGAATGGCATTACCTTGTGCCGGTCCGCGTTTTCCGGGGAAACTGGATGAAGTTGCGAAAATCGCTGTGGTTCACCGCTTTGTGCACCGTTGTGATCGTGCTGGCGGCGGCGAGCGCCCAGGCGGCCCTGTACAAGTGGACCGATGAGAACGGGCGCGTCGTTTACGGCGATCAGCCGCCGGCAAGCGCCAAGGCGGAAAGAGTCAATCCCGGCATAGCGCCAGCCGATCCCGGCGCGGTCCGCAGCATGGCCGCCAAGGACGCCGAAATCAAAAAGCGCCAGCAGGATCGCGCCGACGCCGAGGCCAAGTCTGACAAAGAGCAGGCCGACGCGAAGAAGAAAGGCGACATGTGCGCGCAGGCGCGCGGCCGAATCCGGACGCTGCGCGAGGATGTCAACGTGTATCGCTACAACGAAAAGGGCGAAAAGGTATTTTTCGAGCCTGCCGAGCGGCAGAAAGCGATCGCCGACAACGAAAAGATGATGCGCGATCTGAACTGCGCGCCAGCGCCGGCGGCCCCGACGAGTTGACGCAGCGCCAGGTCCTCGCGCCGCTCTGCCGCCTCTCGCCGAGTACCCGCGTCAGCGGCGGCGTGAAGGCGGCGGCGGAGCGGCAGGGGCCGGGGCCTCGCCGGAACGCGAGTCCTTTTCCAGAGCGGCCTGATTGATCTTGACCTCGGCCTTCGCCTTGAGGCTCGCGAGGTTGGCCGCGAAGAGCTCACGACCGAGCTGCTCGCCAACGCGCGCGGAAAACGCCGACAGGCGCGCTGCATCCGGCGCGGGCGCTGCGATCACCTGAACTATCTTGTAGATGGCGAAGCCGCCGTCGGGTGCGGGCATGCCGACGTATTCGGGAAGCTTGGCCGGATCGCCCTGGAAGATCCGAGCCAGCGCGTCGGTCTGGAATCCCGGCTGCGCCTGGTTTCGAGTCAGCGTCACCGGCTTGCCGAACACGAGTCCCGCGTCCTTGCCCTGTTGGAGCAATGCGAGCTTTTCCCTGCCGGCCTTCTGCGCAAGCTCGCTCGCTGCGGTGTGCTCGAGTTGCCGGCGTATGTCGGCCTTGACCTCGTCGAACGCGCGCGGCGCGGCAGGCTTATAGTCGATCACGCGCGCCGCCATCATCGTATTCGGCGCGACCTCGATGGCATCGGTGTTCCGCTTCGCCTGCAGCGAGTCCGGGCTGAATACCGCCTGCACGAATTTGGGATTGTTCTGGCCCAGCGGCTGCAACTGCGCGCGTGTCAACCAGTCGGTGGTCTGCACCTTCAGGTTTAGCGCCTTGGCGACCGGCTGCAGCGATTCCGCCTGCTCGTAGACCAGGTTCTCGAACTGACTCGCGGCATCGACGAAGTTCCGCATCGCCTGCTGTCGCTTCAGATCCTGCTCGATCTGCCCCTTGGCCTCCTCGAAGCTCTGCGTCTTCGCCGGCTTGACGGCGGTCACCTTGATCACATGCCAGCCGAAATCGGTTCGCACCGGCCCGATGATGTCGCCCTCCTTGCCTGAAAAGACCGCGTCCTCGAATGGTTTGACCATCGAGCCGTCGCGCGCGATGAATCCGAGATCGCCCCCCTGCGCGGCCGAACCCGGATCCTGCGAATTTTCCTTGGCAAGCTCGGCGAACTTCGCGGGCGCACGGCGCGCCTGGGCTGCGAGATCCTCGGCTTTCTTTTTCGCCGCTGCCTTTTCATCGTCCTTGGCGTCCGGCTTGACGGCGATCAGGATGTGGCTCGCCTGCCGCTCTTCCGCCTTGGCGTACTGCTTGAGGTTCTCATCGTATTGCTTGCGGACCGCAGCAGGATCGATATTCGCTTGCGCGCCGAGCGAATCCGGCGTCAGCGAGACGTACTCGATTTTCGCCTGTTCAGGCGTCTGGAACGCCGACTGGTTGGCGTCGTAGTAGGCCTTGATTGCCGCGTCATCGGCCTTCACATCGTTGCGAAAAGCGGCGGACCCGATCGCGGCATACGCGACCTCGCGCTTCTGGTCGACCAGCCCGAGATAGCGCTCGACGTTGCTCTTGGCGACGATGCTGGCTCCTGCGATCGGCTCCTGCAGCGGAGTCTGGATCAGCGCCCGCCGCACGTCGTTGACGAACTCCGGCGAGGACTTCGGCGGACTCTGCATCGCCAGCAGCTGCTGGTAGCGCTCGGGCGAGAATTTTCCATCGACTTGGAACGCAGGAATCTCGCTGATGTACTGACGGACCTGCTCGTCGGAGACGCGGAGCCGGTCGCGGCGCGCCTGATCGTCGAGCAGCCGCTGGCTGATCAGCTGCTCGAGCGTCGCGTACCGCACTTCGGGATTATCGAATACCGCCGGGTCATAATTCGCGCCCAGCGACTGCCGCATCCGGTCCTGCTGGTCGCGGATCGCAGTGGCGAAGTCCGCCTGAGTGATCTTGTCGCCGCCGACGCGCGCCACTTCGCCCGCCGAGGCGGTTCCCCGGAAGTAATAGTCGACGCCGAAGAATGCGAACGGCAGCGTGATCAGCGCCAGCACGACTTGCACCAGGCGTTTTTGCTTGTAGACGAAATCGAACATGAGCAGGTTCCAGTAAGGCCGGGTCAGGCGGCCGGTTTCTCCGGCACATCCGGTCCGGGAGCAAAAAGGGCGAACTCGCGTTCGCCCTTGCATCGATGTTGGCGGATGGACGTCTGCCACTTACCGCGCCAGGCGTGGCTTTGCGGGGTGCGGGCCAAATTACCCGGCCGAATACCCCCGTTTGTACCCCCGCTTTGCCGGCGCTAGGCTTCGGGCCGGATTGTACCGCAAAAGGCTGAAAACGCGCCCCACGGTACTGCCAAAGCTGCCGTTAGAAGCCAGCCGTCCCTAGCACTAAGGCTGCGGTTTTGCGTTTCTCAGCCTGCGGATGGTGTCGGCGTCAATTGTGCCGGTCACCGGAAGGTTGTTGTCGCTTTGAAATTTCTTGAGAGCGGCGATTGTCCGGGGTCCGTTCACGCCATCGACGTCTCCCAGCTTGTACCCAAGCCCCGATAAGCGTTCCTGCAGTTCAAAGATCGTTATCCCCTCGCCGCTTGCCTCTGGCGTCGATGGTTGCGGGCGAGGCTGCGCCGCCGTTTCGCGAGAAGGAGTGGAGGTAGTCGTCGCGGGCGAGTCTGATTTTCCTTCCCTCGGCTTACTCGCTCCCGATGTGTCGCTGTTGGACGAAGGTTGCCCGGCGCACCCGGTGAGGAGAAGCGCCGCCGCGAACAGGACAGGTAGCAGGTTGCGAAGATGGCCCATGTTTGGATTGCATCGACGTGGCAGAACGCGAATGCTCCCAATCTTACAATCCAGACGAGTCATTGTGGAAGGTGCTTTGACGGCCCGGCCGACCGCGATCGGCCATTAGCCGACATTAGGAGTCCCCGGTAAACTTGGCGAGGTTCACACCCATCCCGTGTTAGATGAGCGCGGCCAAGCTCCCGACTCCCCCGCGCTAGGAGCCTCCGTCGCACCCGGTCGCGGCGGCCTATCGCGACTTCTTGCCACCGCTCTTCGTTGGCCGGGTCTGCGGCTTCTTATCCTCCGCTACCCCGGGTTTGTAATCACCGATAATGCCCTTCACGGGACAGACAGCGAAGATCGGGCACTTCTTGCAACCGACTGCAATCGCGATGGGGCAGAGTGTCATGGTGAGCCTCGAAAGTTGGAAGGACGTGGGGCACCCATTTTGCGCTGATTAGCCGGTGACCGAGTGACTTGCGGTTTCGGCCGAACGCCAACGTCACAGTGCGGCCAACTCCGGCCATACAGCGAACCTTGCTGATAGCGGTCGTTGGATGCCGCTCACGTCCCCAAAAGCGGACGAGCGGCGTCAGCCCGCCTTCCGCGCCTGTTCAGCAGCGATGGTCTTCTTTGGGTTGATCAGCGTGCGGCGGCCGTCAGGCGTCCTGTCGGCGTTGTCGCGGATCAGCGCGATCACCTGCTCCGGCTTCAGCTTCGGATCGACTGCGAGGATCTTCGCGGCCAAGTTCACGACCTGCGGTGAGGCCATCGACGTGCCAGACTCGGCGAGCTTCTCACCCCCGGGGATCACGCTCTCTACCTGGTACCCGTTGGCATGCACCTTGACCGTTGAACCATAGCTCGTGAATGACGCTTCGTCCCCCGCTTTATCGACGGCGCCGACCGTAAGCAAGTTGGGCAGCACGATCGCAGCCGGAATATCTTCGACGAAGGATGCGTCCTCATTGCTGTTGCCGGCGGCGGTGACGAACAGGATTTCGGGCGCACTCGCGAAGGCCTTGGTGAGCGCGTCCTTCTGGATGTCGAAGTAGTCGCGCGCGATCGCCTTGCGCTCGTCGGGCGTCTTGCCGATGTTGCAGAGCTCAAGCGCGCTCTCAATCCCCTTCACGCTCCCGCCCCAGCTCATGTTCACGACCCGCACCCCCTGCTGCTTGAAGAAGTCGACATACGACTGCGCGTTCTTTGCATCGAGCAGCGTGAGCTCGCGCGTAGGGCACGGATCCGGGATCAGGTGCCAGTCGAATTCGATGCGGCCGACGACCAGGCGCGCATACGGATTGCCGGCAACCGCTATGCCTGCAACGTGCGTCCCGTGCATCCAGTTGCCCGCCAGGCCGATTTCCTCGACGAACGCCTTGTACTCGTCGGGCTTGAGCGTCGACATGTAGCTCTTGATCTGGCTCGCCTCGGGGCTGTCGATGTTCGACTGCAGGTCCGAGAAGCCCTTCAGGCGCGACTTGAGTTGCGGAACCTTGCTCTTGAGCGCGTCGGGAATCTCCTGCAGCTCGCCCTTCGCCGGTTCCGAGAAGCGATCGAATGCGATGACGGGCACGTTGCCGTTCGCCATCGCGAGGTTGTTGGGGAAGAGTTTGGTATCTATGCCGCTATCCCACACCGCGATCTTCACGGGCGCATAGCCGCGGCCGGCGGGGAGCGTCACCGCGCGGGCGGCCCAGATATCGGGTTTGTCGATCTTGTGCGCAGCGAGGTAGGTCGTCCAGGCATCGATCAGCGCCGGCTTCAGCGGCAGGATGTAACGGTAGGTGTACTTGATGCGCAGCAAGCCCGGCGCGAGGTCGGACGACAGCGAGCCATTCTTGTCGACGGCGGGCTGCAGCACTTCACGAACGTTTCCGATCAGACGGCCTTCGCCGAGAAGCTCAGCGCCGGCCTTGATCTCCTTGGCTTCGTTCGCGATCACGTCGTAGGGAATGCCCGCCAGCTCGCTCTTGATCGATTGCGCGGCCGCGGCCAGATATGCAGCCGACGTCCGGTCAGGGTTGATGCGCACACCGGCGACAATTGCTCGCGTGGTCATTCCGGAGAGCAGCTTGTCGGCGGGCTTGTCCTCCAGCGCCTTGACTTGGGCGACGCGCGCCAGCGCGGCATCGTAGTTTCCGTCCAGCATGTCGAGCTGCGCGAGCTCGGCCAGGATTCCGCGCAGTGTCGCCTTGTCTTCGATGTCGTACTGCGCGAGCACGCTTTCAAGGTCGCGGCGCACCTCCACCGCGAACGGTTGGAACTTCGCATCATCGCGGACCATGTCCTCGATACTGCCGTCGAGCTTATAGCTGAAGCGCGGCAGGTCTGCCGCCTTGTCGATGCGCTTCTTGCCCTGGGCGGCAGCGCCGCTGGTGAGCAAGAACGCGAGGAAGAGCACGAGCAGTCGGGCTGACACGATTGGTCCTCCGGAGATGGCTGGTGGCGCTATGCTGGGCCGTCGCGCGCGATGGGCACCATTTTACGCGCCAGACACTTAAGCCAGTCTTAAAGGGCTTCCTGTATCAGCGGGTGATCGTCGATCACGAGGAGCGCCAATGACTGTTATAAGATAATGATTAAATGCAGTGTTAATCTCCAGAAACGGTTGGGATACCCGCGTTAGTACCCGCTTTCTACGCGAATCGAAAGAAAAGAAACCTGACGCACCGGGGCCGATTGTAAGCAACCTGTCAGATACGTTGCCAAGCACGAAGTAGCTACGCTCTAATATCGCCGGAAGGTCGCAAAAACGGGGGCGAAATGACTATGTCAGCCTGGTTGCGCGCACTTGCGATATCAAGCGTTATCGCTATCCATGCAGGACTGGCTTCGGCGGCCCCAGAAGTTGGATGGTGGTGGAACCCCGACGAAAGCGGTCGTGGGTACTTCATCGAGAGCCAGGGCGGCATCTTTTTCATGGCCGCGTACTTCTACGCGGATGACGGCCGCGCGCGCTGGTTAATCGCCGGCAATGTCAATTCGGACCCCTACAACTTTTCGGGTCGATTGTCCGAGGTGAGCAACGGGCAGACCCTTTACGGACCCTACGTCGCACCCACCACCCTGGTCGACTCTGGGCCGGTTTCGGTGACCTTCAGTGACGACACACACGGAACTATTGTGTGGCCTGGGGGCACTATCCCGATCGTCCGGGACATCTTTGACGCGGGCACCGCGCCGTTCCAGCCCGAATCGGGCTGGTGGTGGGACCCCAACCAAAGTGGCAGCGGGTACAGCATCGAAGTGCAAGGCAGCAACCTGTTCATCGTTGGATTCATGTACGACGATGCCGGCAACCCCGTTTGGTACCTGTCGGCCGGCCCGATGTCGACGCCGACGACCTACCACGGCAACCTGCTTTTTATAGCCGGCGGACAAACGGAGTCTGGCCCGTATCACCCGCCATCGACCGCCACGACCATTGCAACCCTGGACGTTAACTTTAGTGCGGCCGACCAAGCGACGCTGACGTTCACGGAGGCACCGGTTGCGGGCGCGACTAGCATGCGACCGTTGGCCGGGCGCACTTCACAACGCAATATTCAGCGCCAGTACAACCCCCCCAAACTCGTTCTCCCCAATACCTATAAGGGTTCATACAATCTAACCGATGTCCAACATACGGTTACACAGGGGAGTGCTGCGATCCTCGACACCACCTATCTGATTGACTTCCTGAACGTGACGTGGACAAAAGACGACGACTTGAGCCTGCCCCCCTCACACGTTTACCTGTTGACGAGCGGCTCTCTCCATGTCGAATTCGCTCAAGGCGAGAGTACTGCCGCTGGTTTTTGCAGTGCGAGTCTTACTATCGATAGAGATCTGACGACGTTGTCGCCCAATAACTTTTCACTCGTTGTCAGCGATAACGGCCGTTATTCCTTGAGCATGCAGCTAAATCCGGGGGACGTACACGATGTGACGACAATTCACTGTAGTTTCGGTGGTCCGGATGCAACGGTTCCCGTCATTCCAGCCGCTGGCGGCACATTCGAAGGAAAGGTCACCGGTACGGAATTCAAGCTAGGCGGCAAGCTTACGGTGAGCAGCACCAACAATGGGGTGAGCGTAACGGACACCGTCACGAAAGGGTTCGACTTTATCGCCGGGCCATAGTTGATCCGCGGCGCCGCGGACCCACTGTCAAAACCACTAGTCACGCGGCTGGCTGGACAGCAAGAGGTTGGTGCGCAGAGTTACTTGTTTCTCTGTCTCCTGCCGCATTGCGCGAGTCGGTGCGAATCAGCCGAGTAGTTAGGAGGGGCGGTCCGTGCTGACTTGCGCGTGCTGCCTTGTGGTCCGCTGATCCAATAACACAATTGGTTGTACTGGCGGCATGAGTGTTGCGCGGTCAAAATCGCAGCATGACCGACAACATCATGCCCGCGATTCCCGGCGAGTACCTTTCGCCTAGTCGCTACTGGATGCCATCACCCGAGACAGCCCGCGACGTGACGCATCAAGTTGCAATGCACGCTGCCGCGCTTCGGTTCTGTGAGGATCACATACCAGCGGATGACGCACCGGCGCGGCCGGATGCGTAGCTGGTTCTGGACGCCGACTCGTGTAGAACAGCTACCGGCGGAGTTACCGTCGTCAATCGTTTATAAACGAGGGGGAGAAGAATGAGAATTGTCTTGCTCTTAACTGCTATTGCGACGCTTGGCGCGTGCGCGTTCGGCCAAACGTACAACTACTCCAACGCTCCGGTAACCCTTCAAGGTCTCTCCGCGACTGGATCCATAGCTGTCGGCGTCCAAGACAGGCGCTCGTACATATTGTCCGGCAACAAGCAAGAGAAGTTTGTAGGTTTGATGCGTGGCGGCTTCGGCAATCCTTTCGACGTTAACACTCCTTCCGGCGGTCCTTTAGCGATTGACATTCGGGACGCGCTTGTTGCTTCGCTAAGGACAAAGAACGCTACGGTAGTACCGGTGGTCATTCATCCTTCAGAAACACCCGAGCGAGCCAGAGAGACACTACTAGCCACAAAGGCCCGCCGGCTGGTGCTCGTGCGAATGGACGAGTGGAAGAGCGATACCTACATGAATATGGCACTGCTTTACGCCGTCTCGCTCGAAGTGATGGACGACAAAGGCAACGTGCTAGCGACAAACGCGCTTAACGGACGAGACAACTTGGGAACGCAGTTGATCTCCCAGGAAGCCACGGCGACGAATGCTTTCGCTAGCAAGATGAGCCTGTTATTTGAGAACGACAAGATAATCGCGGCCCTGCGATAGTTGTAGTTGGCGCTGCGTTTAAGCACAACCAGTCGTACTGGCGGCCGGTATCTCGCGCCTTCACAATCGCGCCATGGCCGAACACATCATACGGACGATGCCGGCGTGGTACACAAGCGCCGCGCGCCCGCGATCAACTGGCTGCTACGTCTGCCGCTTCCACGGTGGCGAGCTTAGTAATGGACACATAGCGTGCGCAAGGCCGCCGGACCCTCGGACGATGGGCTATGCGGCCCGCGGATGCTGCTACTGGCAACGCGAGCCGGGCGCCGACGACGAATAGCGACGGGACGGTATTTGACGCCTTATACCCCGTCGTTTAGGTTCCCTGTTTCTAGTTAGGCGTATCACGGCTGTATGGCGAAATTACCTGACAATCCAGATCCACTCGCCTGGCACCGCTACTTTGCGATGGAATGCAATAACCGCGCGTGGCAGTTATCGGTCGAACCTCGGGATAGGCTAAAGGATCGCGAAATGCTCAATGTCGCTCATGGGTCTGCGTGGCATTGGGAAGTCGTGGGCACCGAGCTCAATCGCATGAGGGCAACGACCCTCCTTGCCGAGGTTCACGCGTTGCTGGGCCACGGGGCCACCGCGCTGGCGTATGCGCGAGAGATGCGCGACTACTTCCTGACCAAGGGCGATGTGCCAGATTGGGAGTTGGCGATAACGCACGCCGTATATGCCCACGCCGCGCACGCTGCTGGCGAGCTGGCGCCATATCGGGCAGCATACCAAAATGCAGCGACGGCCATTGCGGCCATCTCCGACGAAGAGGACCGCGCTATCGTCCTCAAGACCTTCAAACAAGTGCCGGCCCCGTGAATCGAACAGATACGCCTAACCACGCGGTCAACACGGACGCCCACCGGCGGGGCTTCGCACCTTGGTGGTCGCCGGTTACCTTGGTTCGTTAGGCAGCAGGTAGCATAGGTTGGCACATATTCTCCCTACCACGAGTCTAGGAGCGAAAATGAAACCCCTGTGGCAAACGCTCATCCATTGGCTGCCATTCGCGTTCGCTGCCTATCTTTGCTACTCCGCACTGTGGAGATTATCGGGGTCCGACATGAAGGTGTGGGAACCAGTGTTCTATTCGTTCTTACCGATGTGCTTTTTCTTCGGTGGCGTAATCACATTCCGCATGGAGCGTGAAATACGCGAATTGCGCGATGTCGTTGCTAAGTTACAAGCGAACGAAGCAGTGGCTTGAGCTTGTTCGCTATCGCTTGCCGTGAACGAGCCGCTCCCATTGGCTCAATCTCGGTGGCAATCTTCGCGGCGGTCGCGCTATCTCTCGACAACGAGCTTGGTCGACATGCCCGCCTTGTAGTGCCCGGGCTGATTGCACAACAGAAGGTACGTTCCAGCTTTGAGATTCAGCGTGAGCTTGCCACGGGCGCCGGGCTTCAACTCCGAAATCTCGCCCAGCGAGTGCACGCGCTTTTCGATGATCGTATTGGTATTGGTGTCGTAGGGCAATTCCATCCCGCCTGACGGGGCGGGGACCACCAGCACTTCGTGCACGAGATCCTTCGATCGGTTGACCGCCTCAAGCGTCACTCGGCCGGCTTTCACCTTAGTGGGGTCGGCTTTTATCACCATGCCTGAATTGGAAGGATCGACACTTGAGTCCTGAAGCGTGACGGCGACGATTTGTGGCGTAGCGGCATGCGCAACGGGCGAGAGCGCCGAGGACGACAGTGCAATGGTAAGCAGGGCGGCGACGAGTCGTTTAGTCATCGTTACGTTACTAAGCTACGTATTTGCGCAGCATCATACCCAAGATTGTCGCGAATACGTATTGGACGATGAGCAAACTGAGGTGTAATTCAGCCGGGCCGGTCGCAGCCCTTGGGAGTGGAAGCTAGCAGACCGGGCATCCGCAGACGTCCTGGAAACGAGACCGCGTGGCAGCCTCCGGTGCTAGGCGATCGTGCTGTCGTTCGCGGTACTTGTTACTTGGCAATGTCGCCTAACGGCCAACCCCTGCCGTTCGTGGTCGCCGCGAAGATATCCTGTGAGCGGCCGTTCGAAGCATACTTAAATGGCGGCGGCGGTGGACGCGCGGTGGCGGCATGAGAGCGACGTGGCGGTCGAGCAGTTGCAAGGGGTGAGAGCAGCCGGCCATCCGGGCCGGGCGGTTAAGTAGAGCAATTGCTCGCCATTAAGTTGCTGTAGCAGTTCCAGATATCCGTAGCCCAGCCAGTACGATCCTTGACGCCGTCTGGCAACAGGCGGCTGACCAGGGCACGCCCCTCCGTCGCGCTGATCGGCCGGTAACCTGGCTCAGGTGACGGCTCATCAATCGATACGCGTCCCAACCGAGCGTGGAGTCAGGCGTCCGACTCGGGGGCGACGATTCCCGTCGCGCGCTCGAACGCGCCGCGTCCGCGCACTGCCTGCACGGCGCCTGTCAGCACGACGCACAGCTGAAACGTGAGCGTGAAGAAGCGTGCCTTGAAAGATGGGAAGAAGACTCCTCCCCCGAGCACCGTCGTGACGGCACGCTCGATCCATTGGTTCGGAGACTTGGTGTAGAACGTCTCGAGCATCGCGGGCTCGTAGAACCCGTGGACGAATCGCGCGAACCGGGCGACGCCGCGTTTGTAGATCCTCTCGAAGCGGCGGAAGTCTTGAGCGTCGATTCGCCCCTTTGACCGGAGCGAATGGTCGATCGTTTCGGCGGCAAGCTCCGCGGATGTCATCGCCATGAGGACGCCAGTCGAAAACACCGGATCGAGGAAGCAAGCGGCATCGCCGATCAGACAGAAACCGTCTCCTGAGAAGGACGACGTCCTGTACGAGTAATCGGCAATCGCCTTGACGTCGGTCGTTCGCCGCGATCCGACGAGCAGCTCGCGTACCTCCGGGGTTCCCGCCACGGCCGATTGGAACAGTTCTTCGACGGAGCCCGATCGCTCCTTGAATCTGCGCGACGGCATCACGATGCCAACCGAAACCGAGCCGTCCGAGAAGGGGATCAGCCACCACCACCCATCGGGCGTCGTTATGACGATGATGTCGCCGCCTGCGGGTCCCGCTGCGCGGCGGAACGTGTCGAAATGAGCGAACGCTGCAGAGCGGTCAAGCAGCGGATCGCGGATGCGTCCGCCGATCTTTTTGGATAGTAGGGCGTCGCGACCAGTCGCGTCGATCACTACTTTGGCGGCAAGGTCGCACGCTTGAGCCTCTGCGGCAAGGCGCACGCGTACGCCGCGCGCCCGCCTTCCGTCTTCGCTGAAAAGCACTTCCTCGACGCGGGCCCCTTCAAACACTTGCGCCCCCGATTCGCAGGCGTGGTCGAGGAGCAGCTTGTCGAAGTCCGCCCGCTTGACCTGGAACGCGCTCGGATGGTCCTTGTCGATTCCGTTTACGAACTGCACGGGCCGCACGCGGTCCGTTCCCTGATGGTAGAAGCGCGCGCCGAGCTTCACCTGCATCCCGGCGCTCCGCACCTTGTCGAGCACGCCCACGCGCTGAAGGAGGGGAATGTTCCACGGGAGGAGCGACTCGCCGATGTGAAAGCGAGGAAATCGTTCGCGCTCGAAGAGGATGACACGATGCCCCTTCCTCGCAAGGAGCGTTGCGATGGTGGAGCCGGCAGGCCCGCCACCGCAGACCACGGCATCGACCTGGTCGGGTAACGAGGCCGTGCGAAATGGGCGATCGGCGTTGAGGTGGGCATCGCTCATGATGGTTCTCCGAGTTTTGCAGGAGCGCTTCGTAGAATCGCCCTCCGCTCCGATACCTTTTTCCAAGACCGGCGCCCACATCGAGCGCGCGATCATCTCTTTCGGCACCGCGTTCGTTCTGCCAACGGTCGGCGCCTATTTTCACGCGCCTTTCTACGGTCGAAACTGGACGGCATCTACGGCGCGACCCTGCCTGTTCCATCGAGTCCAGCCTAGGACACGTCACGATGTCGTACGGGGGGATCGGAGACCGACCGTCCGCAATCCGCACGGCCGATCTCGAGGCTGCGCAGCAATCCTGGCAAATAAAGGCCCCGCGCGAGCAGGCGTAGCGCCACCATCCTGACGATGCGGGCGATATCGACGACAGGACGAAAATGACTGGCGCGGCAGGCATTCGCGTACGTTACGGTGATGGGTACGCAGGTTGCCCTCACCCCGAGGCGAGCCGCTTCGATGACGATCTCGCTCTCGAAGACGAACGACGCACGCCGGTCATGCCGAACGCGGGCACTCTGAAAGAGCCAGGCGGGATAAACGCGAAACCCGCATTGCGAGTCGGCGATTCGATAACCCGCAGCCCAGCCGATCCAGAAATTCGCTATCCGGTTGGCGCGATATCGTGCGCGCGGAATCGCCGCAATCGAATGGAGCCGCGAGCCGATGACGATCGACGCCGGTGAATCCCGATGCGCGGCCAACAGCCTGGGCATATCGTTCGGATCATGTTGCGCATCGCCATCAATGGTACACACAGCGTCGGCATGGCGACGCAGCGCTTCGTGGGCACCGCGCCAGAGGCTGGCAGCCTTGCCGTCGTTGCGTTCGTTTCGCAACAGGATGACCGGCAGGTCCGCGACGACATCCGCCGTGCCGTCCGTCGACCCGTCGTCGACCACGATGACCAGCGACGCATGAGCGAGGACGCCCTGCACGACCCACCGCAACGTAGCCTTTTCGTTGAAGGCGGGAATGACGACCGCCACGTTCGACTGGACCTTCATATCAGCGCGCCGTTGACCGAGATCACCTGACCCGAATCGTAGGACGCCGCGTCTGACATCAAATACGCGACGAGTGAAGCGACTCCGGCGGGCGTTCCGGCGCGCTGCAGTGGCACCCGCCGGTCGATGCGCCGCGCGTCGAACGCTTGCTCGGTCATGTTCGAAGGATAGGGGATACAAGCGCACAAGGCGTCCGATAAGGCAGCGTATCACGGCTCGACACGAGCGGGCCGCGCGAAAAGTGTGGGCCTTCGCGGGATGTTTTCGGCTCTGGCGCGGGTGATCCACGCGGCCAGGGATAGCGGCGACGATCTTGACTACCCAGCAATGCGCTGATCGAACTGGTTAGGCCGGTTCGGGATGCGTCAGGTTCGTTCTCACCCTGCTGATGCCGAACGGCAGCCTGCACCGGTTTCAATGCCCGCTTCCGGCTCCGCGCGATGTCGGCAGTGGGTCGGAAGCAGCAATCCTGCCGGAGATCAAATTCCGGGCATGCCGACAAAGCCCGGCAAGGCCTTGATGCGCTCGATCCAGCTGCGCACGCTGGCGTAGGGATCGAGCCGTATCTCGCCCTCGGATGCGAGCGCGACATATGGGAAGCAGGCAATATCCGCGATCGTCACATGGTCGAGCGCCAGCCATTGATGCGCAGCCAGCCGCTGCTCCAGCACGTCCAGCCCCTTGCACCCCAATAGCTGGGCCTCTTCGAGATTCCCGGGGCGCTTGAACTTGCAGATAACTCGCGCCTTGGCGAGGCCATAAAGGGTCTCGTTCTCCATGAGGGCCAACCACTGCATCACCTCGGCCATGCCCTGCGGATCAATAGGGAGCCATTTCTCTCCGCCGTATTTGCGGGCGAGATACACGAGGATGGCCATGGAGTCCCACACTACCGTGCCACCGTCATCGAGCGTAGGGACCTGACCGCGAGGGTTGAGCTTGAGGAACCACGGCTCTCGGTTCTCGCCCTTCATCAGGTTGACCGTCACGACCTCATGCTTTAGGCCCAGAAGGGATAGCAGCAATCGGACGCGGTAACTATTACCGGACAGTTCGAGATCGTAGAGCTTCATTGTTCCCCTCCATCGCCCCGCTAAGGGATAGGCAATTCCACCCCTCGCGCGGCGCGCCGAGGCAGAGTATCACCGGTTGGCGGGACTGGGCCAGCGGGTCGTTTTCGCCCCGCCGATGCATGTTACAGCGGCCCGCGACGGCGACACGCGACTGTCCGCTCAGGGCAGAGCGAGTGGCGAAAGCGGGTCGTAAACCGCCCGTCGGGTGAGATCAACATGAGACTCCTTTCCCTCCACAGAGGAGCCGTTCATGGATATCGCTACCAGGACCAAAGGGCGTGTAACACCGTGGAACAAGGGCAAGCTGCTCGGGCAGAAGCCCCCGCTGAAGCTGAAGGAGATCTGGGCCATCCGGATTCGACTGCAGATGGCCAGGCGAGCCCGAGAGCTCGCATTGTTCAACCTCGCAATTGACAGCAAGTTACGCGGCTGCGATTTGGTTGGCCTCCGTGTCCACGATGTGGTTCACGGAAATCGAGTCGCCGCCCGCGCGATCGTGATGCAGAAGAAGACCGAGCGGCCGGTCCAGTTTGAGATCACTGAGCGAACGAGAGAGGCGGTCACAGCCTGGATCGCTGCGGCGCATCTGAAGCCTGAGCAGTTCCTTTTTCCGAGTCGTGTGTCAGAGTCACCTCACCTTTCGACTCGGCAGTATTCCCGAATCGTCGGGTCCTGGGTGTGTTCGATAGGGCTTAACCGGGCGGCCTATGGCACTCACTCGCTGCGCCGCACTAAACCGACACTGATCTACCGACGGACCAAGAATCTCCGGGCGGTTCAGCTGCTGCTCGGACACTCCAAGCTGGAAAGCACCGTCAGGTATCCTGGGATCGAAGTTGACGATGCGTTGGAGATCGCCGAGCAGACGGAGGTCTAGTCTCATAGTGCCGGTCGCGACCGCCGGGTTCGACGGTCGCTTACCGGCCAACTCCGGACTGTCGTGGGTAGCGCCCGTTAGCGGTCGTTCGAGCGCGTCATCGAGCTAAGGCTGGCGGTCCGGCTCTTGCAAAGCTGATGGTCGGCACGAGGGTACATGGAGGTCGCGGATCAGCTCCTTGTCAGCACAACCGCAGGTTGACGCATATCAGTGCAACCTCAATACTCACACTCGAGCGTTTGAAACACGTTTGCTTGGGCTCCGAACGGGCACTACAAGATAGCGGGACGAATTCTTGCTTGACCTTCTTTTCCGCAATGCACTGATTTTCGACGGCACCGGCAATGCGCCGTCGATCAACAACATTGCAATAACGGATGGCCGCATCGTGGCGATGGGCCAGGGCCTAGATGCGTCCGCGCGCAAGGTGATTGCCGCCGATGGTCTCGCACTGATGCCAGGCATCATCGACAGTCACACCCACTTCGACGCCCAGATTACCTGGGACCCTTGGGTCCGGCCGTCGCCGGCACTGGGGGTAACGACTGCGGTGATCGGTAATTGCGGATTCACCATTGCTCCATGCAGGCCGCAGGACCGCGACATCACAATGCGCAATCTAACGCAGGTCGAGGGCATGTCGCTGGACGTGCTGCGGCAAGGCATCGCCTGGGATTTCGAAACATTTCCCGAGTACATGACGCAACGACGACGCGTGGGGAGTGTGGTCAACGTTGCCGCTTATGTCGGCCACAGTAGTGTCCGCACGTATGTGATGGGAAACGATGCATCGAGGCGCGTGGCCACCGAGGCCGAGATAGCGCAGATGCAGACAATAATTCGAGAGGCCATGCAGGCGGGTGCGGTGGGTTTTGCAAGCAGCACGTCGCCTGCACATAATGGCGAGGGCGGACTACCGATGCCTTCGCGCCTGGCCGATGATCGCGAAATGCGCGCGCTGGTCATGGCGATGAGCGAGTGCGGTCGCGGGGTCTATATGCTGACCAAAGGCGGACAAACGTTGGTGCCGTTTCTCGAATCGCTGGCAGCCGACAGTGGCCGACCGGTAATGATCGCTGCGCTGCTGCACAACAGCACCAATCCGCAAGCCGTGTTCGACGACCTTGACGCGATTGCTGCCGCAAACTTGCGCGGCCATCCGCTCATCGGGCAGGTGTCCTGTTGCCCGCTGACGATGGACTTCACGATGCAGTCACCGTATCCGGTCGAGGGTCTGTCGAGTTGGAGACCCGCGCTCGGCCTGCACGAAGATGCGTTGGTCGCCATGCTTGGCAGTCCGGCGTTTCGCGAAAGCGTCCGAGCCGAACTGGCAACAGCGACCACGTTCCGCCTTTTCAACGGCGAGTGGGACAAAGTGCAAGTAGTGGAAACCTCGATCTCGGCCCGCGCGCACTACGAACAGCAAACCATCGCCGACATCGCACGCACCGAGGGCCGTGACGCACTTGACGTGATGCTCGATCTGGCGGTTGAAGAGAACCTGCAGACCGTCTTCACCGCGCAGCTGCTCAATTCCGATGAGGAAGCCGTTCGTCGAATGCTTAATCATCCGCATAGCATCGTCAGCCTGAGCGACGCCGGTGCGCACCTGACCTTTTTCAACGATGCCGCGTTCGGTCTGCACCTGCTGGGCCACTGGGCGCGTGAACTCGCTTCGATGTCAATGAGCGAGGCTGTGCGCCGACTTACCAGCCGGCCAGCGCAAGTCTTCGGGATGCGTGGGCGCGGCGTGATCCGCGAAGGCTACGCCGCCGACCTCCTGCTATTCGATCCGGAGACCGTAGCACGCGGACCCAAGCGTCGAGTCTTCGACCTACCCGGCGGGGCGCCGCGGTTGACCACAGACGCGGTGGGCGTCCATGGCGTGTGGGTCAATGGACAGATGGTTGCAGGCGCGGAAGGGTTGCTGGAATCGGCACCGCTCGCAGGGGAATTGTTGACGAGTTTTTCGGCATGATCAATCGATATCGAGTAGGCTGTCCGCACCTAGGGAATCGGCCGCTTGTGGGCCTTGCAGAGAATTTCACGAAGGTCCGCTTCTCTGTCGCACGAATGGCGGCAACGGGTTGTGGATTCAACTGGTGGATGCAACACACTATGACCTGAACGGTCAGAGGAGTGTTGCAGATGAAGCAAAGACCGCGGATCCATTACACGGAGAGCCAGAAGGCGCTGATGTGGGAGCGCTGGCAAAAGGGTGAGTCTCTCCAACAGATCGCCCAGTTGTTTGATCGGAACCACTCGTCGATACAGGGGATTCTGGCCGCGACCGGCGGGATCCGTCCGGCCCCCCGCTGCCGCTCGCAATTGGCGCTGACCCTGGCGGAGCGGGAAGAGATCTCGCGCGCGGTGGTTGCGGGTCATTCCATGCGTTCGATCGCAGGGCAACTCGGCCGAGCGCCCTCCACGATCAGTCGGGAACTCAAGCGCAACGGTGGCCAAGCATGCTACCGAGCAAGTCAGGCCGACGAGTCTGCCTGGGATCGAGGATGCCGCCCCAAGACCGGTAAACTGGCGGCTAACCGAGCGCTGGCGCGCCTCGTGGCTGGCAAGCTCCAGTTGCAGTGGTCACCGGAGCAGATTGCCGGTTGGCTCAAGCGCACCTATCCCGACGATACGAGCCGTCAGGTGTCTTCCGAGACCATCTATCGCAGCCTGTTCATCCAGGCCCGCGGCGCCCTGAAGAAGGAACTGGTGGAGCACTTGCGGCGGGCCCGGGTGATGCGCCGTTCGCGCCATCACACCCAGAAGACGGACCAGCACGGCCGCATCACCGACACCGTCTCGATCAGCGAGCGTCCGGCCAGCGTTGCCGACCGGGCGGTACCCGGTCACTGGGAAGGCGACCTGCTGTTCGGGAGCAAGAACAGCCAGATTGCGACACTCGTCGAGCGTCAGACCCGCTATGTGATGCTGGTGAAGGTTGCCGGCAAAGATACGGAGACGGTGATCAACGCGTTGATCAAGAACGCGCGCAAGTTACCGGACGAGCTCTACCAGTCGCTGACCTGGGATCGGGGCAAGGAGATGGCCGACCACAAGCGCTTCACCCTGGCGACCGACATCAAGGTCTACTTCTGCGATCCTCAGAATCCCTGGCAGCGTGGCAGCAATGAGAACACGAACGGGCTATTGAGGCAGTACTTCCCCAAGGGAACCGACCTCTCAGGCTACTCGCAAGCTAAGCTCAACGCCGTGGCCAGGAGATTGAACGAGCGCCCACGAAAGACCCTAAACTACGAAACACCAGCTGAACGATTCCACCAAACTGTTGCATCGATCGGTTGAATCCACAGGTCGATTGCGGACATTTGAGGGGACGCCACGGCGCTAGACAAGCCGTCGCTGGAAGGGTTGCTGCCTCGTTGTGTCGCGGCTCCGACCTAAGCACAACCGACTGTACTGGTGTGGCGGTCGGGGCAGTACGACAATCGGCACATGGCCGAGCCGCATCATATGTTCAAGGGCGATATAGCAGCTCAACCCGGCTAGTCATTCAGGGCGCCCATTACGATCTTTTTGTTCGTTGGTGTCGCACCCCAAGCCGGCAAGGCGAGGCCGTTGTCCAAGAAGCTCCGATGGCAATTCTGCGTCAATATGCCATACGACGTGCTCTCGCCAAAAACCGCAGCGTTCTGATCGCTGACGAAGAGCCGGTGCGAAGCCGGTTTTCTAACCTGCTTCTTAAGGTCGTCCATTGCTCTGGCAACTGGAATGAAGTCAGGAAACGCCTCAAAGAGGAATCGCAATACCTTCACGCGCAGGAACTGGTGCAGCCATATCTGCTCATATCCATTCTTCTCCAGGTAGACATTTTCCACATCATCGATGATTGCCGTCTGGGTCAGGAATCGGCTGTCCCACATCTTTCGGCAGCGGCAGAACAATATGCCGCTGACCGTTGAAGCCTGTTCGAGGGAAAGCCACCGCGATATGGCTTCGATTCTTCGCACGTCAAGCTTGATCGGATACTTGTCGTCGATGCACCAGTAGATCATCTCCTCGTCGTCAAGGTCGTCCAACAGCGTAAGGACCGTCTCTTTGATGCCCGCAGGGGATCTCTTGTATTCAACCGGCCCGGCTACTGTTGTTGGACCCAACTCCTGATAGGGCACGCGGAAACGAAACGGATGGCCGGGCCATAGCTGCGCGTACTTGAATATCATGTGGTCTGTTACGGCACGGAATCTGTCGCAACTCAGCACTATCGCTTTCATCGGTTCCGCGATGTTCGTTTTAGATTCCAAGTGGCTCGGACTCCTGCGCGAGGCCCCAAAACTGGACATTGCGGCGCATCCCTAACTCGCGCGACAGCGAGATTGTGCACGCGGCGCTACCCTCGACGCGTGTGTTGATTGGCAACGAACCACCGGTAGGTCTCCCGTATTCCCTCGGCCAATGGAATGCGTGGTTGCCAGCCGAGTGCGCGGAGCCGGGAACTATCGAGAAGCTTGACTGGAGTTCCATCGGATTTGGACGGGTCATTGACTATGCGTCCGGTGTATCCCACCGTAGCGGCGACGATTCCGGCGAGCTCGCGGATTGTCATATCCTCACCGCTGCCAATATTGACGATATCAGCGGCCGAGTAATTCTGCATCAGGTAAATCACGGCGGCAGCCAGGTCGTCCGCGTGTAGGAACTCGCGCCGCGGAGTTCCTGTGCCCCAGATAGCGACTTCCGCATCGCCGCGCAGCTTCGCCTCATGAAACCGTCGCATCATTCCGGGCAGCACATGAGAATTCTCGAGGTGAAAATTGTCGCCGGGACCGTACAGGTTGGTCGGCATTACGCTGATCGCATCAAATCCGTATTGCGAACGATAGGCCTGGCAAAGCTTGATGCCTGCGATCTTGGCCACGGCATAGTATTCATTGGTCGGCTCCAGTGCGCCGGTCAGCAGCGCGTCCTCCTTCATCGGCTGGGCCGTCAACTTGGGGTAGATGCAGGACGAGCCGAGAAAGCATAGCTTCCTGACGCCGGATCTCCACGCCGCATGAATGACATTCGCCTCGACCATGAGATTGCTATAGATGAACGGCGCCGGAGAGTGCTCGTTGGAATGAATACCGCCCACAGTGCCAGCGGCCAGAAATACGTACTCCGGACGCTGCGCGGCGAAAAATGTCTCGACGGCTGCCTGGTTTTCCAGATCCAGTTCATCACGGGTTCGCGCGATCTGGCGGCGGTAGCCGCCGGCGAGCAACTGTCGCGAAATCGCGCTGCCGACAAGTCCGCGATGGCCGGCGACAAAAATGCTCGACTCCGGGCTCATACATGTTGTGGCTTTGTCCATTGGCTGCAGCTCGCGCCCGCCCGTTATCTATTGGAAATCCCGGTCGGCGGAAGCCCTGGCGGATCTATCGGTTCCACTGCCTTCAGACGTTTCCTGCCATTTTCATCAATAGCGTTGCCCAACGTTTTGACACTCTACCCCTTGATCCAGAGGGCACGCCACTATTCAACGTGGATTACTAGTTACCCGTCGCCTTAAAGCTGCAGATCGTCCTCGGATAGGCCGATGCACGGACCCCCGTACTTAGGACCGGCGAAGACAAGTGCGGAGCGAGCGTCAACAGACTATCGTTCGCGCTCTCCGCCGTTCTGGCCTAAGACGGACGCGGCAATCGCATCGAAGTTGAAGCCGAACCATCGGAGGCGGTACAGGAACCGCACGACGCGACCATCGGCTGCACTTAGCAGGGTCGCGCAAACGATCGCGACAACGACTTGCTGGAGCGCCGACTCTTCTATAATGCGCGCTTTAACCGCCGATCGAACCCCTAGTTCGGCCACAATGAGGCACGCGAGGTATTCCGCGAATTCGGTCGTTCGACGCAAAGGAGAAACATCATGAAAGGCTTCGTACAGGACATCGAGAGCATTGCCGTCAAGAACGAGGAGTTCCGTCGGGTGCTGTACACGGCCAAGAACTGTCAGCTCGTCGTCATGGCGTTAAAGCCCAAGGAAGAGATCGGAACGGAAGTTCACACGCTGGATCAGTTCTTTCGCGTGGAGGATGGGGCCGGGGAAGCGATTCTTGACGGTGTGCGGACGGCGATCCAACCCGGTTTTGCGGTCATCGTCCCGGCTGGGGCGAATCACAACATCATCAATACTGGCACTGTGCCGCTCAAGCTCTACACAATCTACGCGCCGCCCAATCACCGAGACGGCGTTGTCCACCATACCCGCGCGGATGCGGAGGCCGACAACGAGCACTTTGACGGCAAGACGACGGAATGAATTTCTGAGTGCTAGCGCGCTTCTGTAAAGGCGACTAGGTTGAGTCCTGCGCTTGTCAGGAACATCGGCTCATACATTGTGAGCGCTATGAGCGGAGGTCCGCCTCGCAAAGGGCCGTTGGTCCGCAATAGCTAGGGTCCGCAAAGACGATGGCGGATTGCGCTGCCATACGCTCCCGAAACGCCGCCTCCGTTTCGTCCTGTGCCCGGTCAAGCGTCGATCCGTCGAGCCACCGCGCGCCAGTGACCCCGCGCCCGGGGCAAACGAAAGTGATAACCAGCTTCGGCGTAAGGGCTGTGCCGGGGTGCTGAGCCTGTTCTAGCTTCGTAACCCTGCTTTCATGACTTGCCATTGGTTCCTTTCTCCAGCGCGGTTATGCGCTTCTCCATTTCGTCCACTTCGACAATGCGCGCCTGGGTCCCCAGTGCGCCTAGGATCGTCGCGGCCTCGTCGGGCGACAGCTCGCCAGTACCCAGGGCCGCGCCGACAACCTTTGCGTTGTCGGCGAGCGAACCACTGAGCGCCGGCAGTTGTACGGGATCGTTCTTTGCCTTCGCGGCGGGGATGATCCGGTCAATGCAGATCCGCAGTGCCGAAGTCTCTCCGGCAAGGGCGAGCTCGACGGCCTTGGCCACCAGCGCATCAGCGTGCGGCAGGAGTAGCTCGCGGAGCGCGGTTCGCTTGTCACGGATGCCGGGCGGTCGCCCTTCGGGGTTACCGGATTGGCCGGGCTGGAATGCCATTATCGAATTGCTCTCAGTTTGATCAGATCAGTGCTTCACCAGTATCCAACACTGGCAACATCATGTCTTTAAGCTGATCGTAATACCCATCCGAATCCTTGCCGATTGCATAGCGGCGGATTGCAAAAGCGCATGCGTCAGCGACTTGCAAAATGCTTGTTTCGGTCTTTGCCGCAAAATGGGCCGTATCGACGATACGTTGGAAGGGGACGTAGTGTCCTAGATCACCGGTCTCCAAGCCTGCTGGCAAACTAAGTTCACGTAGCATTCTGTGCATGTGTTTAATGTCGCGCCGGGCATGGTCGTTGTTCTCGTAGATCAAAGATGCGACCTCGCCAGCGGGAGCCTCTGCCCTCATGTACCTTTCCACTGTGCCGGCACAAAGTATGGACGCCAGCGTGTGTGAATCAACATTTAACTCTTGTGCGTTTTTCTGGGGAGCGAGCGACGCCATGTCACGCTTACGGGCGATTCCCGCGACGACTGGGAGCCCGAGCCGCTTCGGGATGGCGCATAGGTCCAGAAGCATCTGCTGACGTGCTGGACGAGGGTACAACACGCGCGGCGTACTTCCACTTCCATGATGAATGTCCTTCGCGTGGAAACAGAAGCCGCGCCTGGCGTCCGGATGTACGTGTTTGTCTACCAGGCCCGCCAAGTGATCCTCGACTAGCTGCCATTGCGTATCGGCATTGACAATCACACCGGCAACAACGACACACGGTTCCTTAAGGACATTCCCGATCCCGGCTTCGTCTAGATACACGAACCGCACGAGTTTTCCTCCGCGGAGACGGGCACCGCCGAGCGACCTATGATCGCAACGAGACTTGCGATTGGTAGGCGATGACCGACGCTTGTAGGTCGTAGTTTGCATTAGCTTGAACGGCATTCCAACCAATGGATCGGTGGAGTCGTCGCTCGGCCTGGGACTAAGGATCTTATTTGGGTCACTCATGCGCGCAAAACGTTCGTCGCAAGGGGTTTCATACTCACTCTCTGGCTAGGTTTGGTCGCGGTTGCCGTGGTTCTGTGTGTTCTCGGCTGGATCAAAGACCGAACGCCGAAGGGGGTCGAACGGTGCCATTCTTTTTGTGCAACCCTCTTCGGTATTCTTGGCCCCCTTCGCCGGTATTTGCCATATCCAGCCTTCGCGCATACCACCCTTCGTAGCGTGAATTCCGAGGTCCTTCTTAGCCCGCTTGATGGTGCGCTCGGCGTGGCCGGCGTCCCTGGCGTCGTTATAGATCTGCTTAGGCGGAACCGGTCCATGCTCAAGCACCGTCAGTAGGAACGATTTTGCGTCAGCGAGGGCGCCTTGCTCTTCCGGGTTCTCGTGAGAGTCAGCTTGGGCCAGGAGCTCCCGGGCCGAGCCGTCGAGCGACTGCCCCCACATCACGCGGGAAGCGAAAATGCCCGGGTGCGCTTGTAGCTCGACCTGTTCCAGGTCATAGCCAAACCCTCCAGTGTCTGGCCCGATATTGGATTTTGCCCGCGCGAGCAATCGCCCTCCCTTGCGCTCGCCCTCGTCCGGAAGCCTTGCGGCGGCGAGGACAACACGGGCCACCGCCCCGAACGCGATCGAGCCGGTGACACGCTCGACCGGGTCGCGGCCGGCCGTTCCCTTCGAGAAGTGCGATATGCCCAAGACAGCACACCCAAACTCGGCGCCAATATCGACCAACGGCTGTAGCGCCCTGCGGACCTCAGTGTTCTTGTGCGAGTCAGCGGCAACAGCCGACACGACAGGATCGACAATGAGGAGACAGACTTTCCCAAGGCTAGCCATTTGCAAGCGGAGGGCTTGCATGTCTGTGGCGGGATCAAACGGACGGCGCTGCGAACCATCACGCATAGCACCGCTGAAATGGATACGGCTGGTGTCAGCCTTGGTCGCGATAAGACGCGGCGCCAGGGTATCTGCAGCATCGTCCTCGCCGGACCAGACAAGCACCTCGCCAGCGGTTGCAGCCGTGCCGTCGGGCCATCTCCCGCCGGCGCTGAGCGTAGCAGCAAGAGCCAGCGCGATTGTTGTCTTGCCGGTCCCTGGTGCCCCGGCCAGGATATGAAGTTTCCCGGCTGCGAGCCAGCCTAACCATAACCAGCGAACCGGCTCCGGGACGACGTCGGCGCAGTTCAACAACTCCAGCGCGCCGAGACCGCTTGAATCGCCCGCCCTGAAGCTCTTTTCGGCTGGTTGGTGTGTCGGTGTCACCATTGCCTGCGCATCGGCCACAAGGCGATCCAAGGCGTCTGCGCCACGAGCGATGCTGTGTTCGTAGTCACGCATGGCCGGTCTCCGTCAATGCGGCCTGGAAGCGGGCTGCGGCGAGGTTAATACGCTCGTGGTCGGTTGCGTTAAGGGGCTTGCCCTGAGCGACCGCGCTGACTGCACACGCAACGACGAGAGCCTCATTGGCCAGCGCTCGGAGGATGTCTGTGGCCGGGAAAGCGCGCCGCTCTGGCGGGAAACGATGGGCGGTGCTGCTCGCCGGGAAAAGAGCGTCGAACCGAAGCCCGACCGATGCCAGCACTTCTTCGACACTGCAACCACCGAAGCAGTGGACCAAGACCCGGCCATCTTCAAGCTCGCGGATTGCTAAGCTTGGTTGGCGATCCGCGTGGGCGGGACATTTGGCAACCCAACGGCTCGGCCCGGTGCGCCGAACGCCTTCGAGGTGATCTACCAGCGCGGCGATGGTCATTGCGCCCTCGCCATGCGCCAGCACCGCGCTAACTCTCGCTGGATTTGCGCAGGTAGCGGTTCGCTCGGACGCGAGCGGCGATGCTCACCGACATAGGCGACAAGCGAAGGCTTCGCGTCTTGTTGCCACCGCCATGCTTGCGGTGTATCGTTCGTCTTGCTTTGCCGTGTCGTATCCGCTGTCTCGACGCCCCCTGACCGGGGCGTCGCCTTTTTGTCGGGCGGATGATGTTGGGCACTCATGCTGCGGCCCCGTCCCTTTGGGCATCGCGCGCAACGGCACGCGCCTCAAGCCACGCGTCAACCTCGCTGCGTAAGAAGCCTTTCGCTCGCTTGCCTAAGCTAATCGGCGCAGGAAACGTTCCGCTGCGTATGTCGTTGCGAAGGGATGATTTGGAGCGCTTGAGTTCAAGCGCCAATGCAGACAGTCGAACGATTTCTGTAGCCACTTGCGTTCCTCTCCATGCCTATTGAATTGGTCGTGTGGCAAGCTAATGTTTACCGCACGGCAGGAGCGCATACACATCGTTATTAATGCGCTCTAGGCTAGAGAATAGAAAAGTGGACTACCTCATGCTTACCTCGCGTTACTGTTTCTTTTTCCAATGTCCCGCGGGATGCGTCTGCAAAGCTCTGTAGATTTTCATTCTTGAGTGAGACATCTGCTCCTTAATGATCCCGACAACGTCCCTTGGCGACTTTCCTGAGTCCAGCAAGAGCGTCGCCTTTCGTTGGATTTCCGTATAGTCGCTTGCCGCCGTATCTTTCCTTTCGCGGCCCCGCTGATTACCTCCTCTAGACCGACCCTCTTGCGTAGCATCGTGGTCAAACATACCGCTGTCGAGTAGTTGGACGCTCGCTGTCGCCATCGCACTTGAGTCGCTTGGGTCCGGCTGGCCATCCATCAGGCTACCAATTGCTCTGAGCGCTCCTTCCGGGCCTTCATCGACGAAACGCTTTTGCACAAAAAACCAGTCGCGTACATGCTGTTCGATTGCCAGCACTTTGGGATGCTCGGCCGTGGGTTTGGCCGGCTTCCGTTGGTGCTGCTTGCGTTCTTTCTTCACGGCGTTGACTCAATTTTCCAGTGGAAATGCCGCGCAATGGTGCCGGAACGTTTACCCGCTCCGGTTCCCCGCTTTGCTACGGTCTATGCTCGCGGCTTTCGCCGCCTTCATTGGCACTACGTTATCAATCGCCAGGGCGTCTATGTAGTCCGCCCAAGCTTGCAACAACTTCCGGCGCGTATCCCTGTGTTCTGAGCGGTCATACGCGGCCTTGGTGTTATCCGTCTCGGCGTGCGCTAGCTGTTTCTCTATCACTTCGGAGCGCCACTGCCCGGATTCGTTGGCCCACGTCGAAAACAGGGAGCGGCAACCGTGGCCCGTCATCTGGCCTTTATAGCCGGCGCTCTTGGTAATGAAATAGAGGATTGCGTTTTCGCTGATTGGCTTCGGCGTTGCGAGCGTCCGCGTCACGATGGGGAAAACGTAGCCGTATTCCTTCGTGATCGGCTTGAGCTGGCGAAGGATCGCCGCTGCCTGCCGCGACAGCGGCACCCAATGCGGCCGGCGTGACTTCATGCGCTCGCCGGGGATGTTCCACTCGGGGTTATCGCCGTCCAAGCCCTTGAACTCGGTCCACTTCGCGCCCCTCACTTCCCCGGTGCGCGTTGCGGTCAATAGTAGGAGCCAGAAAGCGGAGGTAACGATAGGCGTCGCGTAGATCGCTCGCATGCGCTTAACGAACTCGCCCAGCTCGCGCGGGGTTAGCGATGCATGGTGTTGCTTGGGGTTGCTCTTGCGCAGCTGGCGCTTGAGCGTGGCGTATTGGTCCTTGACGACGGCGGTGGGGTCGCCCGTAACAAGCTTGTGAATCGCGGCATAGCGGAAGATTGCGCCGAGCCGTTGCTTGAGCCGGTCGGCGGTTTCTATCTTGCCGTCATTCAGGAGGGCCGCCAGGATCGCCAGTATGTCCGCCGGCACGACTTCGGCGACAAGCTTGCTACCGATGCTTGGTATAGCGTGGTCCTCGATGGACTGCCAAACGCCGTCCGAGTGAACGGCGGTCCACGTCTTGGCGTGCAGCGTGTGCCACTCCTCCGCCATTGCGCTAAACGTCGCCGCTTCGGTCCGCTTGGTCGCCCGTAGCCGAGCGCGCGCCTCGATGGCCTCGCGGCGCGACGTAACGGCCTGGGCGCGCTTCTGCTCTTGTTCGGCTGCGTCTACGGCTCGCTGCGTCTTACGCAGCTCTGCGGGGTCTTTACCGGCCGCGCGCTGATCCTTTATCTCCTGGGCTGCCGACTTCGCAGCGGTTAGCGAGAGCGCCGGGAATTCGCCGAGCGCAACCAGCTTTTCTTTGCCGTTGTACCGATACTTGACGCGCCACAGCTTTGCACCGCTCGGGCGCACTTCGACATACAAGCCACCGCCGGCCCACAGACGGAACGGCGCTGCAGCCTTCGGCTTCGCGTGCTCTATGTCTTTGTGCGTTAGCGCTTTCTTGTGCATCGCTGCCCCGCTCTGCATCTCTCTGTGCAGTATAGTAGCTTGGGGGCAGTTTGAAAGACTTTTAGGTAATACAATACCCCCGTTTAGGGACGGCCAGCGATAACCGGGCAAGGATACCCCCAGCGATACCCCCGCTTAGGGTTGGCTCCAGCAAAGCGCCGTTGCGCTTCGTTGCGGCTCGGGACGGGGTAAGACTAGAGGGAAACGGGACCGGGGCGAGGGTCGGCTACTGCTCGTTGACCCTCGCTGGTTTTCTTTGCTACTGATTTATGGCGGAGTGGACGGGACTCGAACCCGCGACCCCCGGCGTGACAGGCCGGTATTCTAACCAACTGAACTACCACTCCTGCGAATTCGCTTGCTCGCTCCTGTTGGTGGGTGCTGAGAGGCTCGAACTCCCGACATTCGCCTTGTAAGGGCGACGCTCTACCAACTGAGCTAAGCACCCGCGACCGCGCCGGCATCATTGGTCGCGGCTCGCAACGGGGGTTTGCTTGGAAGCCAGAGAGTGTCGACCGGTGCGGAAAAGCCCGTTAGTTTACCGAATCCTTCAGTGCTTTGCCAGCCCGGAACTTCGGTACCCGCGCAGCCTTGATCTTGATCGTCGCGCCGGTGCGCGGATTGCGGCCCTGTCGCGCGGTACGCTTGCCCACATAGAACGAACCGAACCCGACCAGCGTGACGATATCGCCTTTCTTCAATGAATTCCTGATGGAATTCACCATCGCATCCAGCGCGCGGCCGGCGGCCGCCTTCGAGATGTCGGCATGTCGGGCGATTGCGTCGATCAGTTCCGATTTGTTCACGAATGTCCCCTTTCCATTGCCGGGCGGAATGCCGCGGTGCCGCGAGTAGGCCGAAGGCGCTGATTTGAGTCGGGAGGTGGTGCGGAACGAAGCAGAGCGTACTTTATAGCAATCGTGAATTCATCGTGTCAAGCGCTTTTCCGTTCGTGATGCAGCAAAAGAAAACGCCGCGGCACGCGCTTCGAGAGCGAGTTGCCGCGGCGCGTGCCTGCTACGCCCTGGGCGCTGCGATCGTCAGTGTTTGATGAGCGCGGTCGGCTCTTCGACCGGCGCCGCAGGAACCGCAGGCGCTTCCGGCAAAGGAGCGTCGGAGAGCGGCGTCGGATGACGCTCCAGCGCGTATTCGAGCACCTGCTCGATCCAGCGCACCGGATGGATCTCCAGCCGATTCTTGATCTCTTCGGGAATCTCGACCAGATCCTTGACGTTTTCTTCCGGGATCAACACCTGGCGAATGCCGCCGCGTCCGGCCGCGAGCAGCTTTTCCTTCAGTCCGCCAATCGGCAGGACTTCGCCGCGCAACGTGATCTCGCCCGTCATCGCGACGTCGGCACGCACCGGGATGCCGGTGAGGATAGACACGATTGCAGTAACGATCGCACCGCCGGCCGAAGGACCGTCCTTCGGCGTCGCGCCTTCGGGAAGGTGGATGTGCAAATCCGTCTTCTGGTAAAAATCGGCCGCGATGCCAAGCTGCTTCGACCGGTGGCGGACCACCGACAGTGCGGCCGCGATCGACTCGTTCATCACATCGCCCAGCTTGCCGGTAGTCGTCGTCTTGCCCTTGCCCGGCAGCGCGACGGCTTCGACGGTCAGCAAGTCGCCGCCGACTTCGGTCCAGGCGAGGCCGGTGACCTGGCCGACCTGGTTCTTCTTTTCGGCGATGCCGTACGTATAGCGGCGCACGCCGAGATACTTGTCGAGGTTCTTCGCGTTGACGTCGACCGGGTGGCGCGCGGCGCGCGGCTTGCCTTCGCTCGCTTTCAGCAGCAGCGCCTTGACGACCTTTCGGCAGATCTTGGAAATGTCGCGTTCGAGCGCACGCACGCCGGCCTCGCGCGTGTAGTAGCGGGTGATGTCGCGCAGCGCCGACTCGGCGATATGCAGCTCGTGGTCCTTCAGCCCGTTGTTCTTCATCTGCTTCGGGACCAGGTACTG
Source organism: uncultured beta proteobacterium (assembly GCA_963828595.1). Taxonomy (GTDB): domain Bacteria; phylum Pseudomonadota; class Gammaproteobacteria; order Burkholderiales; family Casimicrobiaceae; genus PALSA-1003. The sequence continues at coordinate 292,643 of CAWHEN010000009.1, read as the reverse complement.
CTTGGCGATCGCGATCTTCTCGTCCTCGGTGTAGCCCGACAGCCTGATCACTTCCATGCGGTCGAGCAGCGGCGCGGGAATGTTGAGCGTGTTCGCGGTGGCGACGAACATCACGTCGGACAGGTCGTATTCGACTTCGACGTAGTGATCGACGAAGGTGTTGTTCTGCTCGGGATCGAGCACTTCGAGCAGCGCCGATGACGGATCGCCCCGGAAGTCCATGCCCATCTTGTCGACTTCGTCGAGCAGGAACAGGGGATTCCTGACCCCGACCTTGGTCATGTTCTGCAGGATCTTGCCGGGCATAGAGCCGATATAGGTCCGGCGGTGACCGCGAATTTCCGCTTCATCGCGAACGCCGCCCAGACTCATCCGCACGAACTTGCGGTTGGTCGCGCGCGCGATCGACTGGCCGAGCGATGTCTTGCCGACGCCGGGCGCGCCGACGAGGCAGAGAATCGGCGCCTTCAGTCGGTCGACCCGCTGTTGCACCGCCAGGTATTCGACGATGCGTTCCTTGACCTTCTCCAGCCCGTAGTGGTCGGCGTCGAGTACCTTGACGGCGTTCGACAAGTCCTTGTTGATCTTGCTCTTCTTACGCCATGGCAGACCGAGCAGCGTGTCGATGTAATTGCGCACGACCGTCGCCTCGGCCGACATCGGCGACATCATCTTGAGCTTCTTGAGCTCGCCCAGCGCCTTGGCCTCGGCTTCCTTCGACATCTTGGCGGTCTTGACCTTCTTGTCCATCTCGTCGAGATCGGCATTCTCGTCGCCCTCGCCAAGCTCCTTCTGGATCGCCTTGACCTGCTCGTTCAGGTAATACTCGCGCTGGCTCTTTTCCATCTGCCGCTTGACTCGACCGCGGATGCGCTTCTCGACCTGAAGAATGTCGACCTCGCCCTCGAGCAGGCCCAGCAGGTGCTCGAGGCGCTTGCCGACGTCCTGCATTTCGAGGATTTCCTGCTTTTGCTCGAGTTTCAGCGGCAGATGCGCCGCAATCGCGTCGGCCAGCCGGCCGCCATCGTCGATGCCCGACATCGACGTCAGAATTTCCGGCGGAATCTTCTTGTTGAGCTTGACGTACTGGTCGAACTGCCCGAGCAGCGCCCGACGCATCGCCTCAATCTCATGTGTCCCGTTTTCGACGCCGGTCAGCAAGGTCGCTTCGGCGGACAGGTATTCGCCGGGATCGGTCACGCGCACGATGCGCGCGCGCTGCGTGCCCTCGACCAGCACTTTGACCGTGCCGTCAGGCAGCTTCAGCATCTGCAGCACCGTCGCCACGCTGCCGATGTCGTACAGGTCGTCGGCCGCCGGCTCGTCCTTGGCTGCAGACTTCTGGGCGACCAGCAGGATGTGCTTGCCCGCTTCCATCGCCACGTCGAGCGCCTTGATCGATTTCGGGCGGCCGACGAACAGCGGGATGACCATGTGCGGGAATACGACGACGTCCCGCAACGGAAGAAGCGGAAAGATCGTCAACTCGGATATTGCGCTTGTAGGGTCAGTTGCCATGCGGCTGCATCCGGATAGGGTGGTAGGGGCAAAGCATGAAATGGGGCCGGCGGCCCGCAAATTCAAGCAGGCTGCCGGGCGTCAGGCGCGACCGCGGCGTGCTCAGGAGTGCGCCGCCGCGACCTTGGCCGCTTCGGCAAACATCAATAGCGGTTTGCCGTCGTTGTTGATCGTCGCCTCGTCGACAATGACGCGGGAAAGATTGGCCTGCGAGGGCAGGTCGTACATGACGTCGAGCAGCACCTGCTCCAGGATCGAGCGAAGGCCGCGTGCGCCGGTCTTGCGGGCGAGCGCCCTGCTGGCAATGGCACGCAGCGCAGGCTCGCGCACTTCGAGCTCGACGCCTTCCATGCGAAACATCTTCTGATACTGCTTGATCAACGCATTCTTCGGCTCGACCAGAATTTGGATCAGCGCCGCATCGTCGAGTTCCTCGAGCGTGGCGACGACCGGCAGCCGGCCGACGAATTCGGGGATCAGGCCGAACTTGATCAGGTCCTCCGGCTCGGTCTCGCGCAGCAGGATGCTGATGTTCTTCCGATCGTCGGGGCTCGCGACCTCCGCGCCGAACCCGATGCCCGTCTTGGCGGTGCGCTGGCGGATGATCTTCTCCAGCCCGTCGAAAGCGCCGCCGCAGACGAACAGTATGTTAGTCGTATCGACCTGGACGAACTCCTGATTCGGGTGCTTGCGTCCGCCCTGCGGGGGAACCGAGGCGATCGTGCCTTCGATCAGCTTGAGCAGCGCCTGCTGCACGCCTTCGCCCGAGACGTCGCGCGTGATCGACGGGTTGTCGCTCTTGCGCGAGATCTTGTCGATCTCGTCGATATAGACGATGCCGCGCTGCGCCTTGTCGATGTCGTAGTCGCACTTCTGCAGCAGCTTCTGGATGATGTTCTCGACGTCCTCGCCGACGTACCCTGCCTCGGTCAACGTCGTCGCATCGGCGATGACGAAAGGCACGTCGAGCAGGCGCGCCAGCGTCTGGGCCAGCAGCGTCTTGCCCGAGCCCGTCGGGCCGATCAGCAGGATGTTGCTCTTGGCCAGCTCGACGTCGTCTTCCTTGACGCTGGTCTCGAGACGCTTGTAGTGGTTGTAGACTGCAACCGACAGGATTTTCTTCGCAAACTCCTGACCGATGACGTATTGGTCGAGGATCTGCCGGATTTCATGCGGCGTCGGCAGCTTGTTCTTGTCGGTGCGGGTCGCGTCGGCGGTCGCGCCCTCTTCCCGGATGATGTCGTTGCAAAGCTCGATGCACTCGTCGCAAATGAACACCGACGGGCCGGCGATAAGCTTCCTCACCTCATGCTGGCTCTTGCCGCAGAAGGAACAGTAAAGCAGCTTGTCGCCGGTCGCTTTTTCCGCCATTCACCCGCCTTTATCGCCCCGTCAGCTGCGGAGCCGTATCCGACGGCGCCCGCGGGGCGTTTACACTGTACCCGGCCTAAGCCCGGCTCTGCAACACTTTATCGATCAGCCCGTAGGACAGGGACTCGTCCGCCGTCAGGAAATTGTCTCGCTCGGTATCCTTCTCGATCTGCCCGATCGGCTTGCCGGTGTGCTCGGCCAGCAAGCGGTTGAGCCGCTCACGCAGGCTGAGGATGTACTTGGCGTGGATCGCAATATCCGATGCCTGGCCCTGGAAGCCGCCCAACGGCTGGTGGATCAGGACGGTCGAATTGGGCAGCGCGAAGCGCTTGCCCTTGGCGCCCGCCGCCAGCAGGAACGCACCCATGCTTGCCGCCATTCCGACGCACAGCGTCGATACGTCGGGCTTGATGAACTGCATCGTGTCGTAGATCGCCATCCCGGCCGAAATCGATCCGCCCGGCGAATTGATGTAAAAATTGATGTCCTTGTCGGGATTCTCGGACTCGAGGAACAGCATCTGCGCGACGACCAGATTCGCCGTCGCGTCGTCGACCGGCCCGATCAGGAATACGACGCGCTCCTTCAGCAGGCGCGAGTAGATGTCGTAGGCGCGTTCACCGCGCCCGCTTTGCTCGATCACCATCGGGATCAAGCCCAGCGCCTTCGGTTCCTCCCACTTGCCTGCACTCGTCATCGGTTTGCCTGTCGTCGATTGAAAGGTTTCGTCCCGCACTGCGCGTTCAACGCGCCGGCGGCTCCATCAGTGTCGCGAAGCTCGTCGGTCGGTCTTCGACGCGAGCGCGTTGCAGCGCCCAGTCGACGACGTTTTGTTCGACTGCCTGCGCTTCGAATTCGTTCAGGCGCCCGGGCTTTTCGTAGTGCCAGCGCACCACCGCTTCCGGTTGCTCGTAGGCCTGCGCCGCCTCGCGCACCAGCGCCAGCACCTGTTCGGGCTTCGGCGAGAGCTGGTAGACCCTGGTGATCTCGTTGACGATCAGGCCGTAGGTCACCCGCTCCTCGGCCTGGGGGCGAAAGGTGTCGGGCGAGAGCTGCATGTCTTCGGCCTTGACGCCCCGGCTCTGCAAGTCGGCGACCGCCCGCTCGAGCAGCCGCTGAGCTTCCAGCTCGACGAGCGATCTGGGCACGATCAGGTCCGAAGTCGATTTAAGCGCCCGCAGGACCTGCTCGCGAAGCACGCCTTCGATCTTCCGCTTGAGCTCGAGCGCGAGATTGGCGGCTATTTCGGCGCGCAACTCTTCGACGCTTCCGCTCGCGATGCCGAATTTCACGGCGAACTCGGCATCGACTTGAGGAAACTTGGGTTCGCTGACCGATTGTACGGTCATCGAGAATTCAGCCGCTTTCCCGGCGACTTCCTTGCCGTGGTAGTCGGCGGGGAAAGTCAGGCCGAATGTCTTGGTTTCACCCGCCACCATACCGGTCAACGCGCTCTCGAACTCCGGCAGCATGCGGCCTTCGCCGATGACGATCGGAAAGTCTTTGGCCTGGCCCCCGGGAAACGCCACGCCGGCTATCGCGCCGGTGAAATCGACAACGGCGCGGTCGCCGTGCGCGGCCGGGCGTGCGATTCCCTCGTAGCGGACGTTCTGCTCGCGCAGGATCTCTATCGTCCGGTCGATGTCGGCGGGGGCCACTTCCGACACCGGGCGCTCGATCGTCACACCGGACAATTCGCCGAGCTTGATTTCCGGATAAACCTCGAAAACAGCGGAGAACTCGAGCTGATCTCCGGCCGCGGCCTCCTTCGGCTCGATCCGCGGATAGCCGGCCACGCGCAGGTTCTGCTCGCGAATGGCGTCATTGAGGCTCGCCTGGACCGTGTCGGAGATCACGTCGGAGCGCACTTGCGGGCCGTATTGCTGCGCCACCATCTTCAGCGGAACCTTGCCTGGCCGAAAACCCGCGATCTTGACCGTCTTCGCAAGACGCGCCAGCCGCTTGTGCACTTCGCCGTCGATCTGCTCCAGCGGCACGGCCACATTAAGCCGGCGCTCGAGCTGGCCCAGCGTTTCCAGTGTCGTTTGCATACCCGATGATTCCTTGCTAGCCTTAATTGTTTTCGTGGTGCGAAAGGAGAGACTCGAACTCTCACGCCTTTCGGCTCCGGCTCCTAAGGCCGGCGCGTCTACCAATTCCGCCACTTTCGCAGCCGGTTTCGCGAAACGCGCCAGTATAGCCGAAAAGTCCCACCCCCGCCACGCCAAAGAGTCCGGCCGGCGCCGTGTTTTCGCAGAACAATTGTGAACGCCCTCGTGCAACAAGCTCCGATCGCCGTGCCTGTCAACCACTACGAAAATTTTCCCGTCGCATCATGGGTGGGCCCGCCGGCGCTGCGCGAGGCGATTTCGGCGATCTACGGTTTCGCGCGCGGCGCCGATGACATCGCCGACGAGGGAGACGATCCGCCGGCTGTCCGCCTTGCCGCCCTCGACCGTTATGCAAGGATGCTCGACCACATCGAGAGTGCGGCCGATCCGCGCGGCCAACCGGCCGAGCCGCCGTTCGAGGCGCTGGCCGCGGCGATCCGCCGCCACGCGCTTCCGATCGGGCCGTTTCGCGAGCTCTTGTCGGCGTTTCGCCAGGACGTAAGCAAGCCGCGCTACGCCGACATCGACGAGCTGTTCGACTATTGCCGGCGCTCAGCCAACCCGATCGGTCGCCTGCTGCTGCATCTGTACGGCGTATCCGCCGAAGTCCAGCTCGGCCGCGCCGATGCGATCTGCACCGGATTGCAACTCGCCAATTTCTGGCAGGACATAGCACTCGACTGGGCGAAGGGACGCATCTACCTGCCGGCCGACGACATGGCGCGCTTCGGCGTCGGCGAGCGGCAGATCGCCGACGGGATTGCTCGACGAGCGCTGGCGCCGCCTGATGGCATTCGAGGTGACGCGTACGCGCGAGCTGCTGCGTTCGGGACTGCCGCTCGCGAACGCGTTGCCGCTGCGCGCGCGGCTCGAGCTGAAGATGGTCGTCGCCGGCGGCTTGCGCATCCTGCGGGCAATCGACCTCGCCCAGGGAGACGTCTTCCGTCGCCGTCCGGTGTTGCGCCGGCGGGACTGGGCGATGATGTTTGCGGCGACGCTGGCCGGTTAGCGATGCAGCCCGATGTCTATTGCCAGCAGAAGGCCGCGCAAAGCGGCTCGAGCTTCTATCGGAGTTTTCGCTTTTTGCCGACGGCGCGCCGGCGCGCGATCACCGCGCTGTATGCGTTCTGCCGCGAAGTCGACGACGTGGTCGATGACACCACCGATGTCGGCGTGGCGCGCATCAAGCTTGCCTGGTGGCGCGGCCAGGTCGCGGCGATTTTCGGCGGTGCACCGCAGCACCCGGTCGCGCAGGCCTTGCGGCCGGTCGTCGCGGAATTCGCGCTGCAAGGAAGCGCAGTTGCAGGCCGTCATCGATGGCATGGCGATGGATCTCGAGCAGCAGCGCTACCTCGACTTTGCGATGCTCGAGCGTTATTGCGACCTGGTCGCCGGCGGCGTCGGACTGATGTCGGCGGAAATATTCGGTTATTCCGATCCGGCGACCCGCGCTTACGCTCGAGATCTCGGCATCGCATTCCAGCTGACGAACATCATCCGCGACGTCGGCGAGGACGCGCGCCGCGGTCGGATCTATCTGCCGCAGGACGAGCTCGACCGCTTCGGCGTCGGCGCGGCCGACATACTCGGCGCACGCCATACGCCCGGTTTTGTCGCGCTGATGCGCTTCCAGGTCGCGCGCGCGCGCGCCATTTACGCGCGGGCGCTCGGCGTGCTGCCCGCCGCCGACCGGCGCGCGCAACGCCCCGGTCTGATCATGGCGGCCACCTATCGCGCGCTGCTCGGGGCGATCGAGCGCAACGACTTTCAGGTGCTCGACCGCCGCGTCGCGCTCTCACCGCTGCGCAAGGCCTGGATCGCCTGGACGACATCCTGGTCGTATTAGTGGCGGAGCGAATCGCGGTCATCGGTGGAGGCTACGCGGGCTTCGCGGCGGCGGTGACGCTTGCCCGAGCCGGGCGCGCAGTGACGGTGTTCGAAGCCGCGCAGACGCTGGGCGGCCGAGCCCGTCGAATCGAAGCCTACGAGGTCGTCGTCGACAACGGCGAGCATATGTTGCTCGGCGCGTACACCGAGCTCCTCGCGCTGCTGCGCACCGTGCACGGCCCCGGCGCCGAGCGCGATCTGCTCGAGCGGCGGCGGCTGTGCCTGGCCGAGCCCGGCGTGTTCCGTCTGGCCGCGCCGCGGCTCCCCGCGCCCTGGCATCTCGCGCTGGCGCTGTTGCGCGCACAAGGCCTTACCTGGCCGGAGCGCCGCGCGACGCTCGCCTTCGTCGGCCGACTGCGGCGCGACCGGTATCGCTGTTCGCCGGCAATGACGGTGGCAGAGCTCCTCGATGGGCAGCCTCAGGCGGCGATACGAAATCTGTGGGAGCCGCTTTGCATCGCGGCGCTCAATACGCCGCTGGCCGTCGCGTCGGCGCAGATCTTCCTCAACGTGCTCGCGGCCGCGTTCGCCCGCGAGGCCGACGATTCCGACACGCTGATGCCGCGGGTCGACCTGTCGTCCCTGTTTCCCGATGCCGCGGCCGCCTATGTCGTCGACCGCGGCGGCTCGATCCGCAAGGCTACGACTGTGACCGGCGTCGCGGCACGCGGCGGCCACGTCGTCGTTGCGCAGCGGCTATACCGACGAGTCGTTCGGCGACGCAGTCATCGCCGTTGGGCCGCACCAGCTCGGCGCATCTGCTCGGCGGAGCGATCGAATCGCCCGAGGCCGCCCACGCGGTAGCGTGCGTACGAGCAGTTCGCCTACGAGCCGATTGTTACCGCGTATCTGAAATACGATCGCCCGCTGGGAGCTCGCGCAGCCGATGCAGAAGCTCGCCGGCACGCCGGGTCAATGGCTGTTCGATCGCGGCCAGCTCGACGGTCCGGACGGTCTCGCTGCCGTCGTAATCAGCACCGAGCGGCCCGGCGCGCGTCAGGATCATCCTGCGCTGCTGCGCGCGATCGACGATCAGCTGCGCCGCGTGCTACCTGCCCTGCCGCCGCCGGCGTGGCTCAAGGTGATCGCCGAGCGGCGCGCGACCTATGCGTGCCGTGCCGGCCTCGAGCGCCCTCCGCCCGGCGCAATCGCGCCGCACCTGTATCTCGCCGGCGACTACACCGACCCGGAATTGCCGGCCACGCTCGAAGCGGCGGCGAGGAGCGGCGTCGCGGCGGCGCGCGAGCTGCTGGCCGCAGTCCTGATCCGGCGCGCCGCTCTAGCTCGGCACCGTCGCGCCGCCCGGGCCGAGCGCGCGCTGCATCAATACGCGTGTCGATCCAGCGATCGAATTTGCGACCGACCGCAGTCAGGCAACCGACGCGCTCGAAGCCGAGTGCAGCGTGCAGCCCGATCGACGCGGCGTTGTCCGAGCCGCCGATCACGGCCACCATCTGCCGGTAGCCGAGCGGCGCGCAGGCGGCGATGAGCGCGGCAAGCAGCGCGCGCCCCGCGCCGCGCCCCATGCAGGCGGGATCGACGTAGACCGAGTCCTCGACCGTGTAGCGATACGCCGGGCCGCGCACGATAGGGGCTCGCATACGCGTAGCCGGCGATTCCCGCGTCATGCGGTCCGGCAGCGTCGCCACCAGATACGGCAAACCGCGCTCGACGACGTCGTGCCAGCGCCGCCGCATTTCTTCATCGTCCGGCGCGGCGAGCTCGAACGACGCCGTGCCGGTTTCGACATGGTGCGCGTAAATCGCGGCGATCGGCGCCAGGTCTGCCGGCGACTGCCGGACGCACGCTGACCCGGCCCGACGACATGCTGGTCAGCCCGAGCGCGCCGGTCTTGCCGCTGCCCGAGCGGTTGCGCAGCAGCCGCTGCTTCTCGCGGTTCCAGTCGCGCAGCTTCTCGGTTTCCCGCTTGTCGTATTGCTTCTTGCCGCGCGCGAGGCCGATCTCGATCTTGATCCTGCCTTTGACGAAATGCAGATCGAGCGGCGTCATCGTATAGCCGGCGCGCTCGACCTTGCCGACCAGGCGATTGATCTCGCTACGATGCAGCAGCAGCTTGCGGGTGCGCGTCGGGTCGGGCTTGATATGCGTCGACGCGGTCGGCAGACGGCGTCACGTGCGCGCCGAGCAGCACGATCTCGCCGCCCTTGACGACGACGTACGCTTCCTTCAGCTGCGCGCGCCCGGCGCGGATCGCCTTGACCTCCCAGCCCTCCAGCGCAAGGCCCGCCTCGAATTTCTCCTCGACGAAATAGTCGTGATAGGCTTTTTTGTTTTCTACGATGCTCATGCTGACGTGCTCGCCACTTCCAGTCTCGTATTGTAACAATGCGCAGCGTACACAAGTCGGTGCTGGTGCCGTACAGCGCGCAACAGATGTTCGATCTCGTCGAGCGCGTCGAGGACTATCCGAAATTCCTGCCGTGGTGCGGCGGAACGCGGATCCTGCAGCAGACCGCCGACGAGACGCTGGCGCGTATCGACATCGATTATCGCGGCGTGCGCGCGCATTTCACCACCGCCAACCGGAACCAGCCGCCGGACAGGATCGTCGTCGAGCTTCGCGACGGGCCGTTTCGCCGACTCGACGGCATCTGGCAGTTTCGCGCTTTGAGCGAGTCCGCTTGCAAGGTCGAATTCGAGCTCAACTACGAATTCGCAACGACCGGTGCTGGAAAAGCTGATCGGTCCGGTCTTCGACCGTATCGCCGACAGCTTCATCGACGCCTTCGTCAAGCGCGCGGTAGCCGTCCATGGCAGCGGCGCATGAAGCGGATCGCCGTCACCGTCGTCTATGCGCTGCCCGCCGGCGCGACCGAGATCGAGCTCGAGCTGCCGGTAGGGTCGAGCGTCGCCGACGCGCTGGCCCGTTCGGGAATCGCCGCGCGCCACCCGGAAATCGACTTGGCCGCGATGACGGTCGGGGTCTACGGGGTTCGGGTCGCGCTTGACAGCAACGCTGGCCGATCGCGACCGGGTCGAAATCTACCGGCCGCTGCTGGCCGACCCGAAGGATCTCCGGCGCCGGCGCGCCGGTCGCCGCAGCGCGGATTGACTTGAGTCCGCGGCCTCAGGGTATGGTGGCAAGCTGCTGAATTAGCGAACAAAATACAATCGATGGCACCGCTCCGTTGCCGCAGCCTACTGCAATCGCCGACCGCGCTGGGCCGTGCCGCGGTCGTTGGCGCTGGCCGCGATGCCGCTGCTGATGCTGCCGCGCGCCGGACTGGCGGCGCAGTCCGCGACGCCGCCAGCCACGCCCGGACCGCCGAGCTTCCGGCCGCCGGCGTTCTGCAAAGCGCCGAGGATCTCGCGCATCTATGCGCTGGGGCTGATCGGCGTCGACTACCAGCTACGGCGGCAGCAGCCCCGAGCGCGGCCTCGACTGCAGCGGCCTGGTCCGCTATGTATTCCAGGAGGTCGTCGGCGTGACGCTGCCGCGCACGGCGCGCGAAATGGCACGGCTGGGGGGTCGCGTCGCGCCCGGCGATCTGCGCAGCCGGCGACCTGGTGTTCTTCAACACGCGAAGCTCGCCGTTTTCGCACGTCGGCATTTACCTCGGCGACCATCGCTTCATCCACGCCCCGCATCGCGGCGGCGAGGTCGAGATCGTCGCGATGACGCAGCACTACTGGCAGCAGCGCTACGATGGCGCGCGTCGGCTGGTCGGCGTTTGCCCGAGCTGATTCCCTCGGCGCACGCCGAGCCGCCGGCAGCCGCGGCACCGGCGAGCACGGACGCCTTCGCCGACTCGTATCGCTGAAGCCGGCAGCCGCCGGCGTCGCGACTCTCTAGTCCTTCGCGCCGCGCTTGCCGCAGCGCGCGCTCGATCGCATCGAACCCGCCGCGCTTCGCCCACGCCAGCGCGGTCGCGCCGGCCTCGTTGCGATGCCCGACGTCGGCGCCCTTGGCCAGCAGCAGGTCGACCACGGCGCCGTGCCCGCCGCGCACCGCCATCATCAGCGCCGTCGTCCCGTTCGGCGATGCCGCATTGACGTCGGCGCCGGCATCGATCAGATAGCGCGCGACGTCGGCGTGACCGCCGGTTGCCGCGTAGATCAGCGGCGTCCATCCGGCGTGATTGATCTCGGCGCCGCGCGCAAAAAGCTTCTTGACGATGGCCAGGTGTCCGCCGAGCGCCGCGACCATGATCGCGCTGTCGCCGTACGGGTTTCTGATGTTGACCTTGGCCCCTGCCGCCAACAGCGCGTCGAGCGTCGGCTCGAACCCCGACCGCGCCGCAACCAGCAGCACCGGATCGCCATTCGGATCGACGGTATTCGGATCGATGCCGCGCGCGAGCAGCGCGGCGACTTCGTCGGACCGGTCGATGGTGACGGCATGGATGAAGCTTTCGTAGAGCGCCTGAGCGCATGCCGGCGCCGGCGCGAAACCGAGCAGCGGGATCAATGGCAGCAGCCGCAACAAGCGGAGCGCCGCATTGCTCCCGTTGCTAGCCGCCATGCCCGGCGGCCCGGATCAGTCGGAAAAAATTGGCCGAGGTCGCGCTGGCGATGACTTCGACCGGCACGTCGCGCAGCCGCGCGATCTCCTCGGCGACGTGACGCACGTACGCCGGCTGGTTGAGCTTGCCCCGATGCGGCACCGGCGCGAGGTACGGCGCATCGGTTTCGATCAGCATGCGGTCCAGCGGCACACGGCGCGCGACGTCCTTGAGCGCGGCGGCGTTCTTGAACGTGACGATGCCGGAAAATGAAATGTGAAATCCCAGGTCGAGTGCGCCCTGCGCGACATCCCAGCTTTCGGTGAAGCAATGCATGACGCCGCCAGCGTCGCCTGCGCGCTCGTCGCGCATGATGGCGAGCGTGTCGGCCGCCGCGGAACGCGTGTGGATCACCAGCGGCTTGCCGCAGGACCGCGCCGCGCGGATGTGCGTGCGAAAGCGCTGGCGCTGCCACTCGAGATCGCCGGTGGCGCGGTAATAATCGAGGCCGGTCTCGCCGATCGCGGCGACCTTCGGCCGCGCCGCGAGCGCGATCAACTGATCGATGGACGGCTCGGGCGTGTCCTCGTAATCGGGATGCACGCCGACGCTCGCATAGATGTTGGCATGTTCGTCGGCCAGCGCGAGCACCTGCGGGCAGATCGGGCAGGTTGACGCCGATGCACATCGCGTGCGTGACGCGATTCTCGGCCATCGCTTCGAATACCGCCGGCAGGTCTGCCGCCAGCTCCGGAAAATTGATGTGGCAGTGCGAATCGACGAACACGCAGCTCGGGCCGGTTCAGGCCCTACATCGTATGCGTCGGCCGGTTCGAGGCCAGCGTCTCGCCGAGCAGTCTTTCGATCGTCGCGCGCGCCGACGCGCCGGTCTCGTCCGGCGTGAACTGAACGCCGATGCCCTGCGTCCGGTTGCCCTGCACGCCTTCGGGCGTGATCCAGACGACCCTGCCCTGGACCGCAATGCGCTGCGGATCGTCCATCAGCGACAGCAGCATGAAAACTTCCTCGCCGAGCTGATAGGTCCGATTGGTCGGAATGAATATGCCGCCGCCCTTGAGAAAAGGCATGTACGCCGCGTATAGCGCTGCCTTTTCGCGAATGTTGAGCGAAAGCACGCCGGGCCGGTTGAGCATTGCCCGCGTCGCAGTGTTGGGAGAGCGGTCCGCCGCCATGGTCCGTGTTCAGGTTGACCTGTTGATCGCGCCGCGAACGCGCCGCGGCGACGAAGTTGAGCCGCGCGATCGGCTGCAGTCACTCCGCCCCGGCCGCGCGCGAACAGATCGCGATAATCGATCAGCATCGCCTCCGCGACCAGCCGCGGCTGCAACGGATGCGTAAGCAGCGCGCGCTGCCGCAGCAGCGACTGATAATAGCGGAACAGCGGGACCCGCGCCACACGCGTCGGCCAGCGCCGCCAACGCGTTGCGCGCCTGCGGGTGAAACCGCGGGGGTCCGCCGCTGACCACCGACGCAAGGTCGGCGGTCCAGGTCAGCAGCCAGTACACCGTCGCAGCAAGCAACGCCTTGCGCTCGTCCTTCGCTGCGGCGTCGAGGCGGGCGCCGATCGCGATCGGCGACAGCCGCTCCGGCCGCGCAAGCTCGGCAAGCAAGCTATCGCACTCGCGCTGCAGCGCCGGATCCGCGAGCTCGAGCGCCAGCAGAGGCGCCCCGCCGGCCTGCGCCAGCACCCGATCGGCGTCGGTCGACGCCTTGCTCCTGCGAGCCATGCCGCCGCCGCTGTGACGTCGGGTTCGGGCACCGGCAGGCGCCGGCAACGGCTGATGATCGTCGCCGGCAGGCGCGCGCTCTGATGGCTGACCAGCATCAGGTAGGTGTCCGCCGGAGGCTCCTCGAGCGTCTTCAGCAATGCGTTGGCGGCGGCGGCGTTCATCGCTTCCGCCGGCGCGATCACCGCGACCTTGGCGCGATGACGATGGGTCGAAAGTTGCGTGAATGCGGTGAGCTCGCGAATGCGATCGACGGTGATGGCGTCGACGACGGTGACGTTGCCCTCCTCGTCGAAGAGCAGCGGCTCGATCAGCCGCAAATCCGGATGCGCGCCGGCAGCCACGTACAGACAGCTCGGACAAACGCCGCACGCATCTCCGTCGGGGCGCGGCGCTTCGCACAGCAGTGCGCGCGCAAAATGCAAGGCCAGCGCGCGCTTGCCCAAACCGCGCCTGCCGGCGATCAGCAAGGCGTGCGGCCATCGCGCCCGCTGTTGCAGCATCGCAGTCGCGAGATCGCGATGCCACGGCAACAAGGCTTGCGCGGCAGCCGGACGGCGCCGGACGTCGATTCGCTCACAGGGCGGCGATGATTGCGGCGAGCTCGGTCGCGCACGTCGGCCTGTAGCCGCGTGCTGTCGATGACGCGAAAGCGCGATGGCTCGGCCGCCGCGCGAGCCAGATACGTCGTGCGGACGCGCTCGAAGAATCCGGGCTGCTGGCGCTCGAATTTGTCCAATGGCCGTCCGTCGGCCAATCGCTCGCGTCCCGACCTCGACCGGTACGTCGAACAGCAGCGTCAGGTCAGGACGGAAGTCACCCAGGCTCGAGCCGTTCGAGCGCTGCGATGCATTCTTCCGAAACGCCATGGCCACCGCCCTGATAGGCGTAAGTGGCGTCGCTGAAGCGGTCGCAGACGACCCAGATTCCCTGATCGAGCCGCGGCCAGATCTCGCGCTCGCAATGCTCGCGCCGCGCGGCGAACATCAGCATGGTCTCGGTCAGCTGCGTCCCATCGGCTGGTGCAGCAGCAGCTCGCGCAGCCGTTCGCCCAGCGGCGTGCCGCCCGGCTCGCGCGTCAGCCAGACCCGCCGGCCTTGGCGCTCGAGCGACTCCTTGAGCCACGGCAGATGCGTGCTCTTGCCAGCGCCGTCGATGCCTTCGACGGTGATCAGGCGGCCGCGGGATGGATCAGTCGTCAATGGAAGGCGGGATCGGCGCGACGAAGGAGCGGAGCAACGCGAAGGAGCGCTAGCGTCCGCCGCGCTGATATTTTGCCACGGCGCGATTGTGATCGGCGATATTGCTCGAGAATTCGCTCGAGCCGTCGCCGCGCGCGACGAAATAAAGATAGGGCACCGTCGCCGGATGCAGGACCGCATCGATCGACGCCTGGCCGGGCAACGCGATCGGGGTCGGCGGCAGGCCGCTGCGGACGTACGTATTGAACGCGTGATCGTTTTCGAGATCGCTCTTCTTCAGGTTCCCGTCGAATCGCTCGCCGATGCCGTAGATCACGGCGGGATCGGTTTGCAGACGCATGCCGATCTTCAGGCGATTGATGAATACGGCCGCGACCAGTGGCCGGTCGGCGGCGCGACCGGTCTCCTTTTCGACGATCGATGCGAGGGTCAGCGCTTCGTACGGATTGGCCAGCGGCAAGTCGCTCGCGCGGGAAGCCCATGCCGCGTCCAGCCGCTCGTGCATCATGCGATAGGCGCGCGCCAGCAACGCGGCGTCGGTCGATCCGCTGGCAAAAAAATACGTGTCCGGGAAAAAAAGCCCCTCCGGGGCGGCTTCTGTGGCTCCGATGTCTTCGCATCAGCTCGGCATCGGGCAGATCGATCGCGCGCTTGACGATCTTGGCGTCGCTCTTGAGCGCCGCCTTGAGGTCGCGAATGGTCCAGCCTTCGACGATCGCGAAAGACGACTGCGTGACATCGCCCTGCGTCAGTTTCGCCATCAGACTGGCGAGCGTCAGTTCCCGGTCCGATCTCGTAATTGCCCGCCTTGATCGTGCGGTCGGCGCGGCTCATGCGCGCCAGCGCGACCAGCGTCCAGTCGGCGGGCAGCACCTCCGCAGCGGTCAAGTCGCGCGCAACCGAGCGCAGCGTCGCACCGGGTCTGACTGTCAGCGCATAGCCGTCCGCCGGAACGTGCAGCGGCTGCGTCGTCGCCCACCAATAGGCGGCGCCGCAAACGGCCACCGCGAGCAGCAGCAATCCCAAGACGAAACGCATCGGCGACGGACCTGGAAAGCGAACCCGGGCGATTATAATGGCTGCATGCGCCCAAGCTTGCCGTTGCACGCGCCGGACCGGATTCGATCGTTGCGCGGTTTTACGCTGGTCGAAGTCCTGGTCGTCATCGTCATCCTCGGCATTCTCGCGGCGCTGGTCGTGCCGCGCGTCCTCGAGCGCCCGGATGAAGCGCGAGTCATCGCGGCGAAAAACGACATCGCCGCGATAAGCCAGGCGCTCAAGCTCTATCGGCTGGACAATGGGCGCTATCCGACCGGCGATCAGGGCCTCGCCGCATTGGTGACCAAGCCGGTACAGCCGCCGGTACCGCCGAACTGGAAGCCCAATGGTTACCTCGAGCGGCTGCCGAAGGATCCCGTGGGGCAACAACTACCAGTACATCAATCCCGGGCTGCGCGGAGAATTCGACGTGTTCAGCTTCGGCGCCGACGGCGCGCCGGGCGGCACCGGATTCGACGCCGACATCGGCTCGTGGGACCTGTAAGCTGCGCCGCGATGCGCGCGTCGGCCGCGCGGCCGGATTCACGCTGGCGGAAATTCTGGCCGTGCTGATGGTGATCGGGCTGGCCGCAGGGCTCGCCTATGCGCATTTCGAGACCGATCCGCGACACACCGTCGAGCGCGAAAGCCAGCGTCTGGCCGCGGCACTCGAGCATGCGGCGCTGCTCGCGCAATGGAAAGACGAAACGCTGGGCGTTTCCGCGAGCGGCAACGCCTATCGATTCTGGCGGCAGCTCCGCCGGCGCCTCGACATGGCAGCCGATGTTGACAGACGACGTCCTTGCAGCCGCGCGTCCTGCCCGCGCCGCTCAGCATCTCGGCGCGCGAGTATGCGGGATTGCCGGTTGCCGGCGAACGCGATCCTGCCGCTTCGTGCCAGCGGTCGCAACGAGCCCTATGTCATCCAGATCACTTCGCCCGAATGGTTCACGCTGCTCGCCGCCGATCCATTGAACCGCGTCGCGCTGACCGGTCCGACGCCGCGGTAGTGCCCTGCCGTAAGCGCGTCGCACGGCTTCACGCTGGTCGAGGTGCTGGTCGCGCTGGCGATCGTTCGCGTCGCGCTTCTGGCGGCCGGTTTCGCAGCGTCGCGCAGAGCGCGGAAAGCGCGACCGCGCTCAAATCGCGGACCTTGGCGCTCTGGGTCGCGCAGAATCAGGCTCGCCGCCGCACAACTGGAATCGCCGTCGCCGCCGGCAGGCCAGCGCAGCGGCACCGAGACACAGGCCGGCGCCGCATTCATCTGGCGCGAGACCGTCAGCGGGACGCCCAACCCTGCCTTTCGGAAGATCGAGATCGACGTCGGCGACGCAGCGCGGCCGGACTACGCGCTGGCGCGGCTGGTCGGCTACCTCGGACAGGCGCCACAGCGATGACGCCGTCTCCCGACGCGAAGCACCCGGCTTCACCCTGCTCGAAGTGCTGATCGCCATCGCGATCGTCGCACTGCTCGCGCTGATGGGTTATCGCGCGCTGGCAGCACTGACCGAAAGCGAGTCGCGCCTGTCGATCGAATCGGCAAGAAATGGCGGACGCTCGATCTTTTTTTTGCGCGACTCGAAGCCGACTTGCGCGAAGCGGTGCCCCGCGCCGCGCGCAGCGGTGCGGCGACGCGAGCCGGCGTGGCTGGCGGCCGCCGATGCGGCGGGCAACGGTGCGCTCGCGTTTTCGCGCGCCGGTCCCGAATTTGCGATCGATCCCGGAAGCGTCGGACAAAGACTCGGTTATCGCCTGCGCAATGGCAGCATCGAAGTGCTTTACTGGCCGGGATACGACCGGCCGCGCGACGGCGAGCCTGCCGCTTACGCCCTGCTCTCCGGCGTCAGCGCAATTTCGCCTCTCGTATCTGACCGCGACCGGCACTTGGGTCGACAGCTGGCCGATCGCGGGCGAAGCGGACCTGCCGCGCGCGGCGCGGGTCATGGTGACGCTTGCTTCGGGAGAGGAGATCGAGCGATGGCTGGCGCTGCGCTGATTTGGACCGGCCGCGACTGCGCGGCGCCGGCGGCGCCGCCATCGTCATGGCGATGCTGCTTGCGGCGCTGGCGGCGACGATCGCTGCGACGCTGCTTGTGGCAGCAGCAGCGCTGGATCAACGAGCACGCGCATCGCCGCGACCAGGTGCAGGCGCAGGCGCTCGCGATGGCGGGCGTGCAATGGGCGCGCCAGATCGTCAACGACAACGCAGGCGGCGGCATCGTGCATCTGGCTCAGCCGTGGGCACTAAAGCTGCCCGCCCTTCCGATCGAGAATGGTTCGATCGCCGGCTATATCGTCGACGCGCAGAGCCGGATCAACGTCAACAACATCGCCGGCGTCGCCTGCAGCGCCGGCGCCGACCCGCACCGCTTTGCAACGCCTGTTCGTCGCGCTTGCGCTGCCCCCATCGCTGCTCAACGCCATCGCCGACTGGGTCGACGCGGACGACCGCGTCAGCGAACCCGGCGGCGCCGAGGATGCGTGGTATCTGAGCCAGCCGCGTCCCGGGCTCGCCGCCAACGCTCCGGTGCGACGCGCGAGCGAATTGCTCGCGGTCCGCGGCGCGGATCCTGGCTCGCTCGCGCGCCTTGCTGCCACTTGTCGGCGCGCTCGACGCACCGACCGCGGTCAACGTCAACACGGCACCGCCCGAAGTCCTGGCCGCCGTCGTCGGCGGGCTCGATGCGGCGGAGGCCGCCGCGCTGGTCGCCTCGCGCACGCAGACGCCGTTCGCCAACATCGCCGATTTCCGTGCTCGCCTGCCGCGGCCCAACCTGGTCGTCGATGAAACCCTGATTGACGTCAAGAGCGATTGGTTCGAAGTATCGATCGAAGCGCGACAGGGCGATACCCTGGCGCGCGCGCGGGCCCTGCTCAAGCGCGTGCCGGCGGCGAACACTTGGCCGCTGGTCGTATGGGAAGTGGTCGAATGAAGCAAGGATCGCGATCGCGGCCCTTCCCGCGGGTCGCGTACAATCGGCGCGCATTGGCTACGATGCACCCGATGACCCGCCGATGACCACGCTGCGCGTGTTGCTCGACACTGCGCCTGCCGCGGAACGCGCCGCCGACTGGGCGCTGTTTGCCGACGGCGGCCGCCTGGTCCGCACCGGGCGCAGCCGCCCTTCCGAATGGCCGGCACGCGATCTGACCGAAGCGGTCATCGCGGCGGCGTGCGGCAGGCTGGTGACGCTGACCTTGCCGCCGCTACCGGCGCCGCGCGTTGCCGCGGCGGCGGGCTACGCACTCGAAGATCAGCTTGCCGGCGCTCCGGAAGACAGCCATGCGGCGTTTGGCGCGCAAAGCGCCGACGGCACGGTGCGCGGCGCCATCGTGGCCGCATCGTGGCTGCGCGCTTTCAACGCGGGATCGCAGCGCGCGGGCATACGCTGGGACCGGATCATCCTCGAAAGCGATCTGGCGCGGCCTCCGGCTTCCGGCTGGTGCTGGTGCGCGCGCTCGAGCGACGATGCGGGATTCGTCGTCACCTATCGCGGCGCGTCGATCGGCGTCGGCGCAGCGCGAGAGACCGGCCTTCCGGCGGAGCTTGCACTGGCGATCACGGCGGCAAGTCAGCATGCGCCGCGCGTGGTGAGGGTGGACATCGGCGGCATCGGTCCTGAGCGACTCGCACAGGCGAACGAACAGACGGGCGTCGCGTTCAGCGTCGGCGTGCCATGGCGCTGGCCCGAGGCGACGCCGCAGGCGTTCGCTTCCGCGGTCGACCTCGCGGCGATCGGCGCCGATGCCGGCTCCCCGTCATCAGCGATCGACGGCTGATGCGTCTCTTTCGGCCGGCGCTGGCGATAGCGGCGCTGGCATTGAGCATCCATGTGATCGCCACGCTCGGACAATGGGCATGGCTGCAATGGCAGACGCGCGCCGTGCAACGGGAGCTGGCCGCGGTGGCTCAAACCGCTGCGCCGGAGTCCGCGGCGGCGATGCCGCCGTTGCAGGCCATCGGCCGGCGCGATGCCGAGCTACGCCATCGCGCGGGACTGCCTGCGCGCGACGACTTTCTGCCGTTGCTGGCGCGAGCCGCACCGGCACTGGCGACGCTGCCGACTGGCTCGGTGCGCTCGCTGCGCTATGCCGATGGCCACGTCGTCCTCGAACTGCAGAAATCCGACGCCGCGCAGATCGCGCACGTCCAGCGCGAGTTGCAAGGACGGGGGCTGACCGCCATCGCCGCAGCCGACGGCGGCCGGGGCGCGGCTGCGTCTGGGCATCGATTGATGGCCACCGCGGTCGAACTCGATACGCGCGACCGGCTGACGCATTGGTGGCGCCTGCGCACGCATGCTGAACGCGCCGCCGTTGTCGCCGGCGCGGCGCTCGCCATAGCGGCGCTCGCCTGGCTGCTGGTCTGGCTGCCGATCCAGGCCGATATCGCGCGACTGACGCGAGAGCTAGCTGTACAGCGCGCCGCACTGGCGCAGGCACGTGTCCAGGCCGACGCCATCGGCGGACTCGAACGCAGGACGCCTCCGCCTGTGCGCGAGCCGCGCGCGGCGCTCGACCTGGCGCTCGCGCAGTCCGGCATCAAAGCCAGCGCGATCGACCGGACCGGTGACGATCTGCGCGTCACTATCGACGGAATTTCGTTCGACGCCTTGGCAATCCTGCTCGAATCGCTGCAGCGCGATGCAGCGCTGCGCGTGGTCGACCTCACTGCCGCCGCGCGCGTAGAGTCCGGAATGGTTCGCGCCGAGTTCACGTTACGGCGCTAGCGATGCGCGGCTGGCTGGTCATCGGCGCGGGCGCGATATTGCTGGCAGCGGCTCTGGCGATCGAGGCGCCGGCGACTCTGCGTCGATCGCCGCGTCGCGGACCTGACCGACGGCCGGGTTCGCATCGTTGCGGCGACCGGCACCGTGTGGAACGGGTCGGGCGAGCTCGCGCTCCTGCCGGACGGCGCGCGCATTCCGATCGCGTGGCATCTCGAACCGATGCCTTTGTTGCGCGGCGGGCTTGCCGGATCGCTTACGACCGGCGACGCAACCCGTCCCGCGACGTTCGCCGTCGAACGAGAGGATTTCGTCGTGCACGACTTGGCCCTTGCATTGCCCGCCAGCTCGGCGCTTCGCACCGCCGGCGTGCCGGACGCCCTGACGAATGCCGGTGGCACGCTGGTGCTCGACGTGGCAGACCTTGCGCGCCGCGGCGATCGGCTCGAAGGTCGCGCCGACCTCAAGTGGACGGACGCCGCGCTGCCCGCGCCACTGACCGGGGCGCGCATCGCGCTGGGGGACGTGCGCCTCGCTGCTGCCGGCAGCGGTAGCGAAATCCCGGCAACGCTGTCCAACCGCGGAGGCGAGGTCGATATCGCGGGGACCCTCTTGTTCTCGACTCGCGGAACGCCGCAGATCGACGCAAGGATCAAGCCGCGCGCGGGGCTGCCTGCCGATCGCAGCCAAGCGATCGCCGAGGCCCTGTCGAGCATCGGAAGGGCGGATGGCGCGGGCAGCTACCGCATCGTCTGGCCGCTCAGCGTGCGATGAGCCGCCGACGCGAGCACCGCCCCACGCACGCTGCGCGACGATCGACGGCGAAACGCGGCGAGCAGGCGCGAGCCGCGGCGCCTGCAGCCTTGCGTATAGGAGCGATCGACGGCCTGCGCGGTGTCGCGCTTTGCCTGATGATCGTCTATCACTTTTCGTTTGACCTCAATTGGTTCGGTTTCATACGCGCCGACTTCGACCACGACTCGTTCTGGCTGGGATTTCGCGGCGTGATCGTCAGCGCGTTCATGCTGCTGGTGGGATTGAGCCTGCTGCTCGCTCGCCATGCCGCCGTCACGCCGCGGCATTTCTGGCGACGGATCGCGCTGATCGCGTTCTGCGCGATCCTGGTCAGTGTCGCCAGTTACCTGACCTTTCCGCAAACCTTCATCACCTTCGGCATTCTCCATTGCATCGCGGTGGCGTCGATACTGGCATGGCCGGCCACGCGCTTCCCGCGCGCGGCATTGGTCGCCGGAGCCGCCATCGTCATCGTCGGCAATTTCGTCGCGCTGCCGCTGTTCGATGCGCGCTGGCTGCAATGGCTGGGCATGATGACGCACAGGCCGTCGACCGAGGACTACGTGCCGCTGCTGCCCTGGCTGGGCGTCGTCCTGATCGGCATCGCGCTCGGCCACTGGCTTTCGCTGCGACAATTCCGCCCGCTGCGGCCCTTCGACCCGGTCACGCCGCATTGGCTGATATGGATGGGTCGACACAGCCTGCTCATATACATGGTGCACCAGCCGGTCCTGATCGGCCTGTTGCGCGTGCTGCGCGACTAAAGGCGATCGGCGCCGAGAGCGCGCTTGGCGGCAGCAAGCCGACTCGGCTATACTCTTTTCTTTGCAGGACAGGCGCGTAGCTCAGCTGGTTAGAGCACCACCTTGACATGGTGGGGGTCGTTGGTTCGAGTCCAATCGCGCCTACCAGTCACTGCATCGGACTGGCTAGAGGTCGAACGGAGAAAGGCATGGTTATGACACCGCGAACGCGCAAGGAGACCGACTGACAGGCCGGCGGGTTCGCACGGGTGTATAGCGACAAAAAGTGCGGCTCGTCCGCACTTTTTTTTCGCATCGAGGAATAAGCCATGCCCGATATTCGATTACCAGACGGAGCGATCAAGCATTTCGACGCGCCGGTGACCGTCGCGGAAGTGGCGGCATCGATCGGCCCCGGGCTTGCCAAAGCCGCGCTGGCGGGCCGGGTCGACGGCAAGCTGGTCGATACCTCATACCGGATCGACCGCGATGCGGGGCTCGCGATCGTCACCGACAAGGATCCGGACGGCCTCGAGGTCTTGCGCCATTCGACCGCGCACCTGCTCGCCTATGCGGTCAAGGAATTGTTTCCCGACGCGCAGGTGACGATCGGGCCGGTGATCGAGGACGGCTTTTATTACGACTTCTCGTACAAGCGTCCGTTCACGCCCGAAGACCTCGCCGCCATCGAGCAAAAGATGGCCGAGCTCGCGAAAAAGGACGAGCCGGTCGTGCGCAAGATGATGCAACGCGACGACGCGGTGCAGTACTTCGAATCGCTCGGCGAGCACTACAAGGCGGAGATCATCGGCTCGATTCCGGCCAACGAATCGATCTCGCTGTACAGCGAAGGCCGGTTCACCGATCTTTGCCGGGGCCCGCACGTTCCTTCGACCGGCAAGCTCAAGGTGTTCAAGCTGACCAAGCTCGCCGGAGCGTACTGGCGCGGTGATTCCAGAAACGAGATGCTGCAGCGGATTTACGGTACCGCATGGGCGAAAAAGGAGGACCTCGATGCCTATCTGCATCGGATCGAGGAAGCGGAAAAGCGCGATCACCGCAAGCTCGGCCGCCAGCTCGATCTGTTCCACTTGCGCGAAGAGGCGCCGGGGATGGTTTTCTGGCATCCGAAAGGCTGGACCATCTGGCAGCAGGTCGAGCAGTACATGCGCCGCGCCTACCAGCAGAACGGCTACCAGGAAGTCAAATGCCCGATGATTCTCGATCGCTCGCTGTGGGAGAAGTCGGGGCATTGGCAGAACTACAAGGACAACATGTTCTTCACGGAGTCGGAAAAGCGCGACTTCGCGATCAAGCCGATGAACTGTCCCGGCCATATCCTGGTCTTCAACTCGAACATGCGCAGTTATCGCGATCTGCCGCTGCGTTACGGCGAGTTCGGCTCGTGTCATCGCAACGAGCCCTCGGGCGCGTTGCACGGCCTGATGCGGGTGCGCGGCTTCACCCAGGACGACGGTCACATCTTCTGCAGCGAGGAGCAGATCCAGCCCGAGGTCACAGCCTTCAACCAGCAGGCGCTGGCCGTATATCGGGATTTCGGGTTCGACCAGGTGACGATCAAGCTCGCGCTGCGGCCCGACCAGCGGCTCGGGACCGACGACACCTGGGATCGCGCAGAAAGCGCGCTGCGGCGCGCCTTGAGCGCCTGCGAAGTCGAATGGACCGAGCTGCCGGGCGAAGGCGCCTTTTACGGACCGAAGATCGAGTACCACCTGAAGGACTCGCTGGGCCGGTCGTGGCAATGCGGCACGATGCAGGTCGATTTTTCGATGCCGGCGCGGCTCGACGCCGAATATGTGGCCGAGGACAACGCCCGCAAGGTCCCGGTGATGCTGCATCGGGCGGTAGTCGGGTCGCTCGAGCGGTTCATCGGAATCCTGATCGAGCACCACGGCGGCGCCCTGCCCTTGTGGCTCGCGCCGGTCCAGCTGGTCGTCCTGACGATTACCGACCGCCAGGCGGCGTACGCCACGAAGGTAGTCGCTGCCCTGAAGGCGGCCGGCTACAGGGCGATCGCCGATTTGCGTAACGAGAAAATAACCTATAAAATCCGCGAACATAGCCTGCAAAAGTTGCCGTACCAGATTATCCTGGGCGACAAGGAAATGCAGACTGAACAGGTGGCCGTGCGAACCCGCGCTGGCGAGGACCTGGGGGCGATGCCTCTGGAGTCCCTGATGCGCCGTCTCGAAGCCGAGATGGCGTCCCGTTGCTGATGCACCGGGACTTTAGCGAAGCGCGCGGGCGGGACGGCCGATTTTTTTCTTATTGAGGAGCAACACAATAGCCCAGGACAAAGCACAGCGGGTCAACGGCGAAATCAATTGCCCGGAGGTCCGCTTGGTCGGTGCAGAAGGTGAACAACTCGGTATCGTGCCGATCGCGGATGCGATCGCGCGGGCGGAAGCTGCGGAACTCGACCTGGTGGAAATCGCGCCACTGGCCGAACCGCCGGTTGCCCGCATCATGGACTTCGGCAAGTTCAAGTATCGCGAGGCCAAGCGCCAGCACGAAGCGAAACTGAAGCTGAAGCAGATCCAGGTCAAGGAAGTCAAATTCCGGCCCGGGACCGATGAAGGCGATTACAAGATCAAGCTCAGGAACCTCATTCGCTTCCTCGGCGAAGGCGACAAGGCCAAGGTGACCTTGCGCTTTCGGGGACGCGAAATGGCGCACCAGGAGTTCGGCATTCGCCTGCTGGAACGTATTCGCGGCGATCTGGAGCCGCATAGCGTGGTCGAGCAGTTTCCCAGACTCGAGGGCAGGCAAATGGTGATGCTGCTGGCCCCGAAGAAAGTTGCGGTAACCAAGCATCATCCGAACAAGCCCGAAGCCGGTAAAGGCGCAAGCCAGAAAGCCTCTCCTCCGGAGAGCACCGCCGTGGGCAGCAAATAGGAATTGTCATGCCGAAGATGAAGACCAAGAGCGGCGCGAAAAAGCGCTTCCGCGTGCGCGGAAGCGGCAGCATCAAGCGCTCGCAGGCGTTCAAGCGCCACATCCTTACCAAGAAATCGACCAAGAACAAGCGGCAGCTGCGCGGCTCCACCTCGGTCCACAGCACCAACGCGGACTCGGTGCGCGCCATGTTGCCGTACGCGTAACGGGAGCCTACGATGCCAAGAGTCAAACGTGGGGTGACCGCCAAGGCGCGGCACAAGAAAATACTGACCCTGTCGAAGGGATATCGAGGCCGCCGCAGCAACGTCTATCGCATCGCGAAGGAAGCGGTGATGAAGGCGGGGCAATATCAATATCGCGACCGCCGCCAGAAAAAGCGCGAATTCCGCGCGCTGTGGATCGCGCGTATCAATGCCGCGGTCCGCGAGCTGGGAATGAGCTACAGCGTGTTCATGAACGGTCTGAAAAAGGCATCGATCGACATCGACCGCAAGGTGCTGGCGGATCTCGCCGTGCACGACAAGACAGCGTTTAGCAAGATCGCGGAGCAGGCCAAAGCCTCTCTGGCCTGAGCCGACGCGAAACCCGAGGGAGGCGCCAAAACGCCTCCCTTTTTTTTCGACCTCCAACTGTCGCATCGATGCTCGAACTCGACCGCATCGTCGCCGCCGCGCAAGCCGACTTCGCGGCAGCGCTCGACCCCGCGTCGCTCGAGAACGCGAAGGCAAAGTACCTCGGCAAGACCGGAGCGATTACCGAGCAGCTGAAGGCGCTGGCAAAGCTCGCCGCTGCCGAGCGCCCCGCGGCCGGCGCGCGGATCAACGAAGCCAAGGCGCGCATCGAGCAGGCGCTGGCGCGCCGGCGCGAAGAGCTCGCCGACGCCAGGCTCACGCAGCAGCTCGCCGGCGAGGTGCTCGACGTCTCGCTGCCCGGGCGCGGCATCGGCGTCGGCGACGCTGCACCCGATCACGCGGACGATGCAGCGCATCGAGACGCTGTTCCATTCGCTGGGCTTCACCGTCGCCGACGGGCCCGAGATCGAGGACGACTTCCACAACTTCACCGCGCTCAATACGCCGGAAGATCACCCGGCCCGCTCGATGCATGACACGTTCTATGTCGACGGCGGGATGGTGCTGCGCACGCACACCTCGCCGATCCAGGTGCGCTACATGGAATCGCATCCGCCGCCGATCAAGATCATCGCGCCAGGCCGCGTCTACCGGGTCGATAGTGACGCGACGCATTCGCCGATGTTTCATCAGGTCGAGGGCCTGTGGATCGACGAGCAGGTGTCGTTCGCCGACCTCAAAGGCGTATTCACCGAGTTCCTGCGCCGTTTTTTCGAGCGCGACGACCTGAAGGTCCGTTTCCGGCCTTCGTTCTTCCCGTTCACCGAGCCGTCGGCGGAAATCGACATGAGCTACGGCGACGGCTGGCTCGAGATTTCCGGCGCCGGACAGGTGCACCCGAACGTATTGCGCGCGGTCGGCATCGATCCCGAGCGCTACCAGGGTTTCGCCTTCGGCATGGGCCCGGACCGGCTGGCGATGCTCCGCTACGGCGTCAACGACCTGCGGCTGTTCTATGAAAACGATCTGCGCTTTCTGCGGCAGTTCGCCTAGCGCGGATCGCCGAGACGATCCGCCGATCATGCCATGAAATTCTCCGAGCACTGGCTGCGCACGCTTGCCGACCCGCCGATCGGCGGGGACGCGCTCGCCGACGCATTGACGATGGCGGGGATCGAAGTCGAAGGTCGCGCGCCGGTCGCGCCGCCGTTCTCCGGAGTCGTGGTCGGCAGGGTTCTCGCCGTGTCGAGCGTCATCCGAATGCCGATCGGCTGACCGTCTGCCGCGTCGACGTCGGCCTGGACGCGGCGGTGTCGGTCGTTTGCGGCGCGCCGAACGTCGCGGCGGGCGTCCTCGCGCCGTTTGCGCGCGTCGGCGCCGTACTGCCTGCAGGGCTGACCATACGGCAGGCGGCGATGCGCGGCGTCGAATCGCAGGGCATGCTCTGCTCGGCCAGCGAGCTGGGCCTCTCCGACGATGCGTCCGGGCTGTTGCTGCTCGATCCGGACGCACCGGTCGGCGTCGATCTGCGCCGCGTCCTCGACCTCGACGATGCGGTGCTCGACGTCAAGCAGACGCCGAACCGCGCTGACTGCCTTTCGATCCTCGGTATGGCGCGGGAGGTCGCCGCCATCACCGGCGCGCCGGCTCGCACAGCCGCCGCTCGTGCCGGCGCCCGGCGGCGGCACCGCGCGCCGGGGTGTTCGCGTCGAGGACGCGCTGGCGTGTCCGCGCTTTTGCGGCCGCGTCATCGAAGGCATCGACGCCAACGCGCCGACGCCGTCGTGGATCCGGCAGCGCATCGAGCGCAGCGGCATCCGCTCGATCTCGGCGGTAGTCGACGTCACCAACTACGTGATGCTGGAGCTTGGACAACCGCTGCACGCCTACGACGACGCTTTGCTCGAGGGCGACATCGTCGTCCGCTTCGCGCGACCCGGCGAGCAACTGACGCTGCTCAACGGCCAGAGGGTCGATCTCGATCCCGACCTGCTGCTGGTCGCCGACGAAAAGAAACCGCTCGGCCTCGCCGGAATCATGGGCGGAGAGCACAGCGGAATCGGCAGCGGCACGACGACGGTGTTCCTCGAAGGCGCTTTCTGGAATCCGGCTGTGATCCAGGGCAAGGCGCGGCGGCTCGGCTTTGCCACCGATGCCGGATTCCGCTTCGAGCGCGGCGTCGATTTCGCCATCGGCCCGGCCGCGGTCGACCGCGCCACGCAATTGATCATCGAGACTCTGCGGCGGCCGCGCCGGCGCGCTGATCGACGTTCTCGGCACGCTGCCGCGGCGCGATCCGGTGCGCGTGCGCAGCGCGCGCGTCACCCGCATCCTCGGCGTCACCGTCGCGCCGGAAACGATCGGTGCGATCTTTGCGCGGCTCGGCCTCGCAGCCAAACGTGAAGGCGCGGACTTCGTCGTCACGCCACCGTCCTATCGCTTCGATCTCGCGATCGAAGAAGACTTCATCGAGGAAGTCGCGCGCATGCATGGCTATGACAACATTCCCGCGAGGCCGGCGAAGCACGCGCAGAGCGATGCTGCCGGCGCCGGAGAGCGTCCGCTCTGCAACGGCGCTTCGCAGCAGCGCTGGTCGATCGCGACTACCACGAGGTGATTACTTTCAGCTTCGTCAGCTCCGATACGGAGCGGCTGCTCAACGCCAATTCGCCGACCCGATCAAGGTGCTCAATCCGATCGCCAGCAATCTCGACGTCATGCGGACCACGCTGCTGGGAGGACTGCTCGAGGTCCTGCGCACGAACGTCAATCGCAAACTGGAGCGCGTGCGCGTGTTCGAAGCCGGCCGCTGCTTCGTTCGCGAGGACGAGCGCTATGACCAACCGCTGCGGATCGGCGGACTGGCTTTCGGACCCGCCCTGCGCCGAGCATTGGGATGGCGGCATGCGCGAAGTCGACTTTTTCGACGTCAAAGGCGATGTCGAGGCGCTCGCCGCGCCGCTGCCGGTGACCACCGAGGCCGCGCCGCACCCGGCGCTGCATCCGGGTCGGTCGGCCCGTGTCCTCGTTTCCGGCATCCGCGGTCGGCTGGATCGGCGAACTGCACCCGCGGCTGGTCCGCGCCTACGAGTTGCCCAAAGCACCGGTCGTTTTCGAAATCGACCAGGATGCGATCCAGCGGACCGGCCTTCCGGTCGCACGCCCAGTGCCCCGTTTCCCGACGGTTCGGCGGGATCTCGCCGTAGTGATCGACGACGGCGATTCCGGCGCATGCGCTGCTGGACGCGCTGAATGCCGTACGGCCGCCGCACGTCGAACGCATCGACGTGTTTGACGTCTACCGCGGCCCTGGCGTCGGCCCGGGGAAGAAAAGCCTTGCAATTCTTGTGCTTATGCAAGATACTGCACGTACTTTGACGGACGCCGAAATCGACGCCACCGTGGCCGATTTGCTGCGGGAACTCGAAAATCGATTCAAGGCGACGTTACGCCAGTAGGGAATCCGATGACGCTCACCAAAGCCGAACTCGCCGATTTGCTCTTCGAGCAGCTTGGCCTTAACAAGCGCGAAGCCAAGGATATGGTCGAGCGCTTTTTCGAGGAAATCCGAATCGCGCTGGAATCGGGCGACAGCGTCAAATTGTCGGGTTTCGGCAATTTTCAGCTTCGCGAAAAACCGCAGCGCCCGGGGCGCAATCCCAAGACCGGCGAAGAAATTCCGATCACCGCTCGCCGGGTCGTCACCTTTCACGCCAGTCAGAAACTGAAGGCAATGGTCGAAGCCGCGAACCATGGCCGAGCCCAGGCAGACTAAGTCCGACCTTCCGGCGATTCCCGCCAAGCGCTACTTCACCATAGGCGAGGTCAGCGACCTTTGCGCGGTGAAGCCGCACGTGCTGCGTTATTGGGAGCAGGAATTCACGCAGCTCAAGCCGGTGAAGCGCCGCGGCAACCGCCGCTACTACCAGCACCATGAGGTCTTGCTGATCCGCCGCATCCGCGACCTGCTCTACGAGCAGGGATTCACCATCAACGGCGCGCGCCACCGGCTCGAATCGGAGGCGCTGGGCGACGAGCCGGCGGCAAGCAACGACGGCGGCCGGCATCGGGCTACCCGCCCGAACGCGGCGCTATCGTCTGCCCAAATACGTCAGGTCATTGAGGAAATCCGTCAGCTTTTGGCCCCTGCGGGATGAAGGCGATATAATTTGATGAATTTAATGATTATCCGTCGGGGCGTAGCGCAGCCTGGTAGCGCACCTGCATGGGGTGCAGGGGGTCGAGTGTTCGAATCACTTCGCCCCGACCATTTCCCCTGGGCTGGACAAGCGCCTCGGGCCTCGGCGCCCATGGCTATGTCCATCGCCGTTTCCGCCGGCAATTGCCAATCGGCGCGATTCAGCGCAGGCTGGACAAATTAGTTGTGATGAACAAATCGTTTATGAGGCACAACATTTGCTTCGACATCTACGATCCTCTAACTCGATGAGCAGAAAACATGATGACTTCTCCGCAACAACGCTCCAACCAGCAAAAGCCCGGTCGTATCCGAACTGGCGATGGCGCGGGCGCAACGCAACACCGTTCTGATCATCGACGACCTGTTCAGCAGCCGATTGCTGCTCGCCGAAATCGTCCGCCAGATCGACGGCAAGCTCAATCTGGAGCTTTTCGATACGCCGGGGCGGGCACTCGAGTTCGCGCGCAACAACCGCGTCGACATGGTGTTGACCGACTACAAGCTGCCCGAATTCGACGGCGTCCAGCTCGTCCGCCAGTTACGCGCACTCCCCATTGCGTCGATGTCCCGATCGTCGTCATTACCGTGGTCGACGACCGGCGCGTGCGCTATGAAGCGCTCGAAGCCGGCGCGACCGACTTCCTGATCAAGCCGCTGGACGAGCACGAGACCCGGGCGCGGTGTGCCAACCTCCTCGACCTCCGCCGGCACAAGATCGTGCTTTCCGACCAGGCGCGCGTTCTCCAGTACCAGGTAGACAAGTCGATCGCCGAAATTCATGAACGCGAGCTGGAGACCCTGGCCAAGCTTGCGAAGGCCGGCGAATTCCGCGACCAGACGACCGGCAATCATCTGACCCGCATGGCCAAATACTCGTCGCTGATCGGATCACAGCTCGGACTGGCGCCGGAGACCGTGCACGTGCTGGAAGTTGCAGCGCCCATGCACGACATCGGCAAGATCGGCATCGCGGACTCCATTCTGCTGAAGCCCGGTCCGTTGTCGGACGTCGAGATGACGTCGATGAAGAATCATCCTCGCATCGGCTACGACATTCTGAAGGGCAGCCCGTCGAAATACCTCAGCATGGGCGCGATCATCGCGCTGGGACACCACGAAAAATATGACGGCTCAGGCTATCCGAACGGCCTGCACGGCGAAGACATCCCGATCGTCGCCCGCATCGTGGCCGTCGCCGACGTCTTCGATGCGCTGGTCAGCGAACGATCCTATAAGCACGCTTGGACCGTCGACGACGGCTTTGAGTACCTGAACGCGCAGAAGGGAAAGCACTTCGATCCACGATGTGTGGAGGCGTTTATGAGTGCGGAGGAGCGGATTCAGAGATATTCAGGCACAGCTGGCGGACAGATAAATCAAGTCGAAGAACATACCAAGTCACGTTTGATCAGCTTCATCCACAGAATTATTGCGTTTCTTCGGCAGTGGGTCGCTAACGGGCTAGCCCTTACAACAACTCGTGAAACTGCCCCACAAGCCGCGCCCGGACTTCTAACGTGGACGACGCGGCGAAGGCCTTGCCGGGCTTAAACGCGATGCGACCGCGCCAGCGTCCAGCCAGGCGACACTCCGCGTGCTTATCGCCGGCGTCGTCCTGATATACCTGGCTTGGTACGTTCGGGGCTTTGGCGAAGAAACCGCCCCACGGCATTATCTCGAAGTTCTTATCATCGCAATCACGTTTTTCTTGTTCTCATGCCTGTTAGTTTGCCCAATTTGCTCGCCGGTAGGCCTGTCGGTGCGTCGAAGATTCCTCGGCATGATAGTCGACAATGCTGTGACGACTTCCCACTGTCTAATCCGGCTAGGAGAAGGCAGCGCCGTAATCATCGGCGTATACCTCTTCATCACCTTTGGTAATGGCCTTCGCTATGGGCGTCTCTATCTTTATGCATGTCAGACGATGGCGCTTGTTGGTTTTGGGCTGGTACTGGCCGAGAGCACCTATTGGTCGCACAGCATCTACGTCGGCAGTGGTTTCTTCATCGCCTTGATTATATTACCTGTCTACGTTGGAAAATTATCGCAGAAGTTCAAAGAGGCCAAGAAACAGGCCGACGAGGCGAATAAGGCTAGAGGACGTTTTCTCGCCAACGTTAGCCATGAAATGCGGACGCCTCTTAATGGTGTTATTGCAATGGCTGATGTGTTCGCGAAACTAGCCTGAATGAATCCCAGCGGGAAATTGTAGATACACTTGGAACGTCTGCACACCTGTTGCTCGCCCAAATCGAAGACGTACTGGACATGGCCAAAATCGAGGCCGGTCGTGTCCAGATTGAGCAAATGCCATTCGATCTTGGCAAGCTACTATCCGGTACTGTCAAAGTCATACTTGCCACAAGCCCGCTACAAAGGTCTCGCGGTCAATACCGAAATCGCGCAGGTGGCCGCGCGCTGGTTTGTCTGGCGATGCCATCACCTCAGGCAGGTGTTGCTGAATCTACTTGCGAACGCTATGAAATTCACGGAGCGTGGCGAGATTACCTTGCGTGTAACCAGGGTTAACCTCAGTGGTGGTGATTCAAAGTTGCGTTCAGATTTGAAGTCAGAGATACTGGTATTGGTATTTCCCGCTGAAAACAACTCACAATTATTCGAGCCATTCACCCAGGCAGATGATTCGATCACTCGCTTACTTACAGAGGGACTGGACTAGGAACGACCATAGCTAGACAATTAGTCTCATTAATGGGAGGAGAAATCGGTGTTGTGAGCGCATTAGGGATGGCAGCCTCTTTGGGTAGAATTGCCATTTCTATCCAGCCCGAACCAACCGGGACGATCTTCAAATCCGAGTTTCCGCATCAGCACGACTTTCACCGTAACTCGGCAGCATTCGCAAACAGCAAACCGCGAAGATCACTAAGATACGAGGCGCAAGAGTGCTAGTGGCCGAGGACAACCCGACAAATCAACGTGTAACACGAACTGATCCTAGAAAGCGGCGGACACCGCGTTTCAATTGTCGACAATGGCGAGAGGCTGCGCTCGATGCGTTGGAGCGTGGAAACTTGACTTGCACTTGTTCGACCTTTCAATGCCCGTAGTTAGCGGAATCGAAGCATTAAACTCTATCGATTTACACATCCACTCCTATTCCCGTTCATTATCCTTTCGGCCAATGTTACGACGGAGATCATCTAGGAGTGTCAGCATGCGGGGTGTGCCGAATTTATTCAAAGCCAATCGACCGACCGCTCTCCTTGACGCGATCGAGCGTCACCTAGCCGAAAGCGGGCACACTTAACGTCTGTAGGCGGACTGCCGCTCCGCCGCGTGCAGAAGAGGGCCCTTCGTTGACTATCATCGACTCCCCGGCGTCGACCAGTCCGTTTCAGAAGACCTAGAGTCGACTTATCCACGGACTCAACATTTGTGGAACGCCTTTTCCGAGGTTTCCGGCTTTGATATCGATCGACTGGTAAGCGCAATCAGCGACGGCTTGCAGCACGACACTACGAAGATGTGAAAGATGCTGCCCACGCGCTTAAGGGCGGGGCGGGCAGCGTAGGCGCGACTCAACTCGTTCAGCTTGCGGTGCGCTTGGAAAGGGCAAGCTATGACACCCTGAGGATCAGAGCCGCAACTTGGATGGAAGAGTTGCCCGTTCGCTTCAAGTCGCGACCCAAGCCGCCCTCGAGCATCATCATGGAGCGGCGGCAGGAAGCAAAATACAAAAAGTCACTAAGCTAGCTGGCCCGCTGCAGCGGCGTTATCGTTCGACCTTATCAGTTCGAGTTCGCATTTGACTCTGGGCCCGGATAGTCGATCCATCATTCGCAAGTCCCGCTCGGTAACCGCAGTGCCGCGTCCGCCCAGATCCCAACGACGCGCATCAATTCCTCATGGGTGACCGGCTCGACCTCTCGGCGCACCATTTCTAAAGCCCGCGCCCGCCATTGGCAGATCTCGAATGCTTCTTAACAAAGCCTGTACGAAGCTGCCTCGCCGATCGCCGTCGGGCGCTAATACATCAACTACGCCCATATCGAGAAAAGCCTGCACCCTGTATATTACTTGCCGCCAATGATTAGCTCCGCAATTCACCTTCGCCCAATCTTGCGCGGCTAGAGAAGCTATATGCGCCCATTCCAGGGAACGAGGTTGAAAAGATCTCAGGAAATCCCATACGGCAGACTCTTCCGCGACCAAACCGATGCCGAAAGAGCACACTCGAAGCCTCCTCCAAGCGCATCGCCTTGCACTAAGCCATCGTGGTCAGGGGTACTCCAGATTTCGAGACCACGGAAATAAATTATCTACACACTTACGCCCATATCCGACCAATATCACGATCCTGAGCCCCGAT
The DNA here is from genome assembly GCA_963828595.1 of uncultured beta proteobacterium. Classification (GTDB taxonomy): domain Bacteria; phylum Pseudomonadota; class Gammaproteobacteria; order Burkholderiales; family Casimicrobiaceae; genus PALSA-1003. The sequence continues at coordinate 259,015 of CAWHEN010000009.1, read as the reverse complement.
CGCTTCACGGAACAAACTCAAATCGCCCCCGAGATACAGAACTCCGGCACCTTCGATGCGATCACAGCATATTTAATCGTGTGTTCGGTCCCGTCCTGCAGTATATGCCCACACGGCTGAACGATACTGTCTACATAGCCGCGCAGCTCTGCGAGTAACGGAGCGTTGAATGTCCGGCCTTGGCTTGGGATCATGAAACCCCAGAGCACGCCGAACTGCGCGTCGAATCGTGTTTCAAGTTGATTGATCTGCGTTTTGTCAAAAAGCGGACTTCGGCAATCGCGTTCATCGATTTCCCCTCGCTTGTCGAAATGACGAATCACCCCGGCTACATTGTGGCAAACAAATTGGAGAGGTGCCAAGGGCTTTCGTGAGAGGCATCGCCCCTTGGGGGCCCAAACCGTTGGCAAAGACGCTACGCAGCAAAATGTAGCCTACAATATCCCCGCAACGACTGGGGATTTCGCGGGGATTCTCAAAGATGTGTCTAGTTTCGACGAGGTCCGGTTGATGGCAACCGGCGGGTCATTCGCTGGGCCATGACAACGTCATGGTGCGGGAACGTTCGGATTACTCGAACCCCGCGGTACACTTCCATTTGGAATGCTAGAAAAGGAGCGCCTGAGCAATTCGGGCAAGTAATCTCATTGGCTCATGAGCCGTGCGCGACGGCCCGACCACGGGCAATTACCTTTTGGTTATAGATTCATTTGTCTGTGACCTAGGCTAATGATTCCCTTTGCGATGCCCTTTGCTACCGCTTCCTGCCGATTGGCTGCTGCCAACTTGCTCCGGATGCTATCAAAGTGAAATTGGGTTGTACGAACCGTGATTCCGAGCTTGTTTACGCAATGTCCTCTGTGGAGAGTCCATGGGAAGCGAGTTGCAAGCACTCTCGTTGCCGATGGCTGAGAGCGGCGCCACGCGTTACCGGAGCAAGGCCGCGCTCGATTATTCCTTTCATGAAAAGCTCGTAAAAAATTACCCCCAAGAAGGAGCATTTCTCCGAGTTGGGAGGTAATGGAAGCCCGACGCACCTTGTCGATCCTGGAGGACGTGAGGAGTTCAAAGCAACTAAGACGCGTTCATACCTCGGGTCGTGAAGAGCGAAAGCTACTCCGCTTGCCACACCGTGTTTGGCAGCATCATCTAGAAAGGCGTCGGTTTTCTGGTCCTTTCCTCGTTCGCTGTCGTTAGTCCCACACCATCGGCAACGCACTATTCCACGTCTTGAGAACGCGAGGATCAATTTCGATGTACGCCATCTGGTCGTAGCGGATGACCCAATCGGCTGGAAGAGTCGTATACACATAGCTTTGGCTCTCATGATGACCGCGAGGGTTTACGCTCATCGCAGACGTCGAAGTTTCGAAGCCAAGTTGCTTCACAACGGCATTTAATGCCGGCTCGAGTGGATTTCCTTCTTCGGCGGCGGTCACTAGGGGTAACAGCAAAGTAGGCGTGTAAGGATACGCCGTATAGCCACCTTACCGAATGCTACGTTATGTAACATTGTCCGGCCTCCCAAAGTGAACGGCCACTGCAGACTTCATCGCGTTTACCTTCTTACAGATCCTACAACCTTCTCCACCCCCCCGCCCCCAATCCCTCGATCGGCCTGAAAGTCGCCTTATAGGCCATCTTTCGGCTCTGCTCGATCCAGTAACCTAGGTAGAGATGGCGGAGGCCGAGCTCGCGGCAACGCTGGATCTGCCACAGGACGTTGTAAGTCCCGTAACTGGCGCCCGGGGGCGCCGGGTCGTAGAACGTGTAGACCGAAGAAAGTCCGTCTTGCAGCCGGTCGACCAAGCTCACCATCCTCAGCCTGCCCTGCTCCCGAAACTCAAACAGATCGGTCGTGACGTTGCTATGCAGGAGAAAGTGCTGATACTGCTCCCGGCTGTCCTGGTCCATGCCGCCGCCGGGGTGGCGGTACCGCTGATATTGCAGATACAGTGCGTAATGGTCGTTATCAAACGCTAATCTGCGCTGAACTGCCGTTAACTCCCCATGCCGTCGCCACGTCTTGCGCTGCGTTCGGCTGGGGTCGAACTCGGCTACGGGAATGCGCACGGGAACGCACGCCCGGCAGTGGTCGCAATATGGTCGATAGGTAAACGCCCCGCTGCGACGAAATCCAAGCCTTACCAAGTCGCTGTAAACGCCGCTGTCGATCAAGTGGCTGGGCGTCGCGACCTGTGATCTCGCCAGCCGATCGGGCAGGTAACTGCAGGGATACGGCGCAGTGGCGTAAAACTGCAGCGCCGTCAGCGGAAGATCGTTGAGCTTGGTCACGGTGGGTCGGCTTCGCCCGGCGGCGCTTGGTTCCAAGCCTCCGCAGGCTGAGCCGAGTTTACCAACCGGGTGACTTCCTCGGCAAACTCGCGGCGTGGAATCGGCCGCGCGCCGAAGCGTGCCAGATGTTCGGTTTGCTGCTGGCAATCGATCATCGGCATTGCGCGGTGCTTGAGCAAGTTGATCAAGTGGACAAGGGCCACTTTGGACGCGTTCGGCGCGCGCGTGAACATCGATTCGCCGAAGAACATGCGGCCGATGGCCACGCCGTACAATCCTCCGACCAGCGCACCGCCCCGCCACGCTTCGACGGAATGCGCATGACCCAGCCGATGCAGCTCGCTGTATGCGTGCGACCATCGCGGGCGTGATCCATGTGCCGCCGTCGTCCGTGCGCGGCTCGGCGCACGCCTCGATCACGCGCCCGAATGCGCTATCGACGCGGATGTCGAATCGCCGCTGCGCCACGACCTTGCGCAACGAGCGCGGCATGACGAACTCGTCGACGAACAGCACCATCCTTGGATCGGGACTCCACCAAAGGATCGGCTGCCCGGTGCCGTACCAGGGAAAGATGCCCTGCCGGTACGCAGCGAGCAAGCGCTCGGCCGACAGATCGCCGCCGGCGGCAAGCAAGCCGTTCGGATCGGGCAGCGCGGTATCGACCGGAGGAAACGCGCCGGTGCGCAACCATGGGATCATCGAGACATTCTGACACCATCACGCGTCGAACAATCGACCCGTTGCCGTAGCCAGAAACTTGCTCAGCAGTATCTCTTCCTGCTTCAGAAAGCCCTGCTGCGGCAGCATCCCATCTCGGACCAATTCGATGACCGCGACAACCGATGCCGACGTGGTCCACGCAATCGCCGTTTGCATGCCGCCGGCCAGTTCCATCGGTCGATAAGCGCGAACGAATTCGCGGCGTTGCAGACGCCCATCGAGCAATCCTTCTGCTGAGACGTGGATGTAGACAATGTCGGTGGTGACTGGCGGCTTCGCGTGGGTGAGTATTTCTCCGGCGAGCTCTCGGCGTTCGCGCATCAGGAGTTCGTGAAAGAAAAAATTCATCAAACGCATGTGCCCGGGATAGCGCATGGTCTTGTAGTCGACGTTAGCAACTTTTCCATGAAACGTTTCGCAAATCGTCCCGAGCCCACCTGACGTCGTAAAGGCCTCCAGCATGACGCCTTCCACATACAGCGTCTCGTGCCATTCCATCGACGATACCATCTTGCGAACGCCGCCTTCGATCACTTCGCAGTCGTTCAGGTATTCGTTGACCACGCCTTCGGGGGACCAGTTGAATGCGTAGCCCATCAGACCGGTCGGATGCTGTGGCAGCGCACCGACGCGAAGACGCAGCGAGCGGCACTCGTCGAACGCCGCAACCTGCGCGGCGCCGACTATGCCGACGAATCCGGGTGCCAAGCCACATTGCGGCGCCATCAGCCCGCGTGAGGTCTTGCTGAGCTCCCTTATGGCCTGCGTCGTTGGAACGTCCTCCGTGAGATCGAAGTAGTGTATGCCCTGCGCCTGCGCAGCCGTGGCGATCCGCTTGTTGATTCGATACGGCAGACATGAGAGCACGGCATCGAATCCGTGCGTTCCGATTCGCAAACCGTCCTCCGACGCAACGTCCACGATCTGTACGGCAAAGGGGAGCGTCTCGTGCGGCGTTCGGCTATCGAAACCGATTACGTCAAGACCGGCTCGATGAAGAAGTTTGGCGGCCAGGGTTCCCACTTTTCCGAGGCCGAGAACGGCGATCTTGTCCAGCGGCACTGTCGTCCCCTCAAATCTCGAACTTTATGCCCTGAGCCAAGGGCAATGCGCGTGAATAGTTCACCGTGTTGGTCTGGCGACGCATGTAGGACTTCCACGCATCCGAGCCGGATTCACGACCGCCGCCTGTCTCCTTCTCACCGCCGAATGCGCCCCCGATTTCGGCGCCCGACGGTCCGATGTTGACGTTTGCAATGCCGCAGTCGGATCCGTTTGTCGACAGGAAGGTCTCGGCTTCGCGAAGATCCGTCGTAAAGATGCACGAAGAAAGCCCTTGTGGCACGTCGTTATGCATGGCGATTGCCTGCGCCAGGTCACGATATTTGATCACGTAGAGTACGGGAGCGAAGGTTTCGTCACGAACGATCGCGGTTTGGCTCTCCATTTCGACTAACGCCGGCCGCACATAATAGGCATTGGGATATGCCGTCTCCAACGTGCGTTCCCCGCCGGTAACGCGGCCACCTTGCGTTCTTGCGGCGCCGAGTGCGCGCTCCATTGCATGAAACGCGGCCGCATCGATCAGCGGACCGATCAGCGTGCGCTGGTCGAGCGGATCACCGATGGGCAGGCGACTGTAGATGGTCTTCAGCCTGGTAACGAGCGATTCGTAGACTTGTTCGTGAACGAGCAGTCGGCGCAAACTGGTACAACGCTGTCCCGCCGTGCCAACCGCCGAGAACACGATGGCGCGCAATGCCAGGTCGAGATCGGCCGACGCGGCGACGATCATCGCGTTATTGCCGCCCAGCTCGAGTATGCATTTGCCGAATCGTGCGGCAACCTTGGGGCCGACCGCGCGGCCCATTCGCGTCGATCCGGTGGCCGAGACGACACGCACATCGTCGCTGGATACCAATACGTCGCCGATGACTGCCGTACCGATAACGACCTGCGAGAGTGCGTCGGTCGCGTCGCCGAAACGCGCCATCGCACGCGCGAAAATCTGCTGGGTTGCAAGCGCTGACAATGGCGTCTTCTCAGACGGCTTCCAGATCACCGGATCTCCGCACACCAGCGCGAGCGCCGCGTTCCAGCACCACACCGCGACCGGGAAGTTGAACGCCGAAATTACGCCGCACACGCCGGCCGGATGCCAGCTTTCGCGCATCGCGTGACCTGGCCGCTCGGACGTCATCGTCAGGCCGTAGAGTTGTCGCGACAGACCCACGGCGAAGTCGCAGATGTCGATCATTTCCTGCACCTCGCCGAGCCCTTCCTGAAGGATCTTGCCGGACTCGAGCGTCACCAGCGCGCCCAGATCAGATTTGGCCAGGCGTAGTTCCTCGCCCAGCAGTCGCACCAGCTCGCCGCGACGCGGCGCAGGGACCAGCTTCCAGTCATTGAAGGCGGCAACCGCGCGCCCAACCATCGATTCGACATCGGCACTGCTATGGAGCGCCAGCGCGGCGATGCGCGTTCCGTCGATGGGTGTAGTGACGTGGAGAGCGCCGCTGGTGGAATGCGCATTAGGGAATTCGAAGCGGTTCAGAATTTCGTGATGCGGCATGGGTAATCTCAGCTATTGAGCTTTGCGCCCTGGACCGAGCGGCTGGTCGATTGACGCGCGTGTTCGAAACAGAGATGCTCTTGTACGCGCCGCGACCGCGAGATGCCCCTCGGATCGCTTGAACTTCGCTGCAGAGTATAGGCTATTGTCGATGAGCAAGACCAAACGCTGCAGCTGGGCAGGCACCGATCCGCGGATGATCGCGTACCACGACGATGAATGGGGCACGCCGGTCCACGACGACCACAAGCTCTTCGAGTTTCTCGTGCTGGAAGGCGCCCAGGCGGGACTCAGTTGGAAAACGATCTTGGACAAGCGCGAAGGCTATCGCGAAGCGTTCGCCGACTTCGATCCGGCCAGGGTTGCGCGGTTCGACCGCCGGCGCATCGACAAGCTGCTACAGAATCCGCAAATCGTTCGCAATCGCCTCAAGGTGGAGAGCACGGTGAACAACGCCGCGGCGTTCCTCGCCGTCCAGCGCGAGTTCGGAACCTTCGATCGCTTCGTCTGGGCGAGCGTCGCGTCGGCGCCGCGCATCAACCGATGGCGCCGCATCGGCGACGTGCCCGCGAGCACGCCGGAGTCCGACGCCTTGTCGAAAACGCTCAGGCAGCGAGGCTTCCGCTTTGTCGGAACGACGATCTGCTATGCGTTCATGCAGGCAACCGGCCTGGTCAACGACCACCTGGTCGACTGCTTCCGCTATCCGCGGCGCTCGCGCTAGTGCTGCGCCCGCGCCGTTAAGTCGCGCGCACCTCGCGCACTCGTCGGTGATGAATCGCCCGAGCATCATGTTTGGCGCGCCTGATTGATCGATCACGTAACCGCATAGTTCTCGAGTCGAGATATCGCAAGCATATTGCAAGCATTCCGTCAGCCAAATGTCAGATATCGACGACAACTGCTTCGTCACGTGCGCATGAGTTGACCTACATCACATTGCGGCTCGCATTACTCGCTAATCTGGTTCCATTCCGTCAGCGACGCGCGAGGACCACGATGATGATGATGACAGGGCGAAACATACGAGTGCTTGTAAGTGTCGCAGCGCTCGCTGCGATGTTCGTCGCGGCGCATTCTGCGCAGGCCGTCCCTTCTTACGCTCGCCAGACCGGGCAGGAATGCATTGCCTGTCACGTCAGCTTCCCCGAGCTGACGCCCTATGGCCGGTACTTCAAGCTGACCGGCTACACGATTGGCAAAGTCGCCATCTCGAAGGAAGGGATCAACTACGTGCCGGTGGCGGTGATGGCGCAGGCTTCCGTCACTTCGACCAGGAACAACAAGGCAACCGATCCTGAAACGGGCGAGACGGTAACGGTCAATCAGCGCAACAACGGCTTCGTGCTTTGCTGCGCGAGTGTATTCCTCGCCGGCAAGGTGACCGACTACCTCGGGGGCTTTATCCAGTGGTCGTATGACAATCTGGCTACGACGGCCGACGGAACCCTGGGCGGCCACAGCGGTGCGGACAACATGGACATCCGAGCCGTCGGCAAATACAGCGCGGTGGGCGCCGGCGAGCCGGATCTGATTTACGGGTTCACGCTGCACAACAATCCGACGGTGCAGGACGTCTGGAACAGCACGCCGGCGTTCGGCTTTCCCTTTACGTCGTCACCTTTGGCGCAAACGCCCGGCGCAGCGACGCTGATCGACGGCGGGCTCGCGCAGCAGGTTGCCGGCCTCGGCGGATACGTTTTCTGGAAGAAGTCGCTCTATGGTGAAATATCTTTCTACCGCACCGCGGACGGCGCGTTTTCCTTCTTGCGGCAGGGCCAGGACATCCACACGGATGGCGGCGTGGCCGCGGTCAAGGGATATAACCCGTATTGGCGCTTTGCCTACAGCAACGACTGGGGCCCGAACTCGATCATGGTGGGCACCTACGGGATGGTCGTCGATCGCTATCCCGAGCAACTTCGACACCTCGACGCCGACGGATCGCTTTCGCGACATTGCCATCGATGCGCAATACCAGTACATCACCGATCCTCACACGTTCACCGCGCAGGTGACCTACATCGACGAGAAGCAATCGTACAACGCGAGCTTCCCGGTCACCGTCGATACGGGAGCGGGCATCGGCGCCGGCCCGACGCCGGCGAACCCGAACGACAAGCTGCATACGTTCAAGGCGAAGGCGACGTACTACCACGACCGCAAGTACGGCGGGACGCTCGCCTATTTCTCCACGACGGGCAGCGCCGATGGCGGGCTCTACGGCACGGACGCGGACGGCAATGCGATCAAACCGGACAGCAACGGTTACATCATCGAGCTCGACTATCTGCCGATCCAGAACGTCCGCTTGATGTTTCAGTACACCGCGTACAACAAATTCGACGGCGCGTCGACCAACTACGACGGAAACGGCCGCAATGCGCGGGACAACAACACCGCGTTCTTCAACGTATGGGTCGCATTTTGAACGCTCGTGAACCCGGCGAAGAGCGTCCGCACCCGCAAGTCGCATGGATAAAGAAACTGGAGACTGTGCTATGAATCGCAAACACTTGGCGTTCGCCTCCATGCTCTTCGCGGGCGCAGTTGCTACGGCCGGGGCGCAAAATAACCCGGCGGACGTTCAGAAGGCAGCGGAGGAAAAGGCGGTCAACCTGTGCTCGACCTGTCACGGCCCGCGCGGGATCAGCACGTCTCCCGAATTTCCCATCCTCGCAGCGCAACGCAAAGGCTATCTCGAAGCCCAGATCGACGCATTCCGGAAGCGAACGCGCGCCGAGAAGGACGCCCACGATTTCATGTGGGGAATCGCGGGCAATCTCGACGAGGCGATCATCGGCAGCATCGCTAGTTACTATGCCTCACAGCCGCCTGCCCCGGGCCGAAGCGACGACCCGGCGCTCATCGCCAAAGGCAAGGAGCTGTTCGACAAAGGGGTTCCTGAGCGCGGCATTCCGGCATGCATGGCATGTCACGGCGCGGATGCGGCGGGCGTAGCGGATTTTCCGCGGCTGGCCGGTCAGCACGCCAAGTACGTGGTCAAGCAGCTGAACTATATTCAATCGCTCGTTCGCGCCGCGCCGGTGATGCACGGTATCGTCAAGGATCTTGCACCTGCCGAAATTCAGGCGGTCGCAGCCTACGTGCAATCCCGGTAGCCGGGCATGATTCATCAGCCCCGCGCCGCCAGCGCAATTGCGGGTAACGCATCGCCCGCGCCGGCATCGAATCCGAATTGCAGCGCCGCCAGGCGGCGATAGAGCGGGTCGTCGCGCACCAGCGATTGGTGCGTGCCTTCCGCCACGACGATGCCGCCGTCGAGCACGACGATGCGGTCGGCGCCGATCACCGTCGCCAGGCGATGCGCGATGATCAGCGTCGTGCGCCCGTGCATCAGCCGATCGAGCGCGAGCTGCACCATGCGCTCGCTCTCGGCGTCGAGCGCGCTGGTCGCCTCGTCCAGCAGCAGGATCGGCCGGCGCGACAGCACGGCGCGCGCGATCGCCAGCCGCTGCCGCTGGCCTCCGGACAGCCGGATGCCGCGCTCGCCCAGGTCGGTGTCGAATCCGCGCGGCAGGCGCGTGAGAAACTCGGTGGCGTAGGCGGCTTCGCAGGCATCGCGCACGTCGTCATCCGACGCGTCCAGGCGGCCGTAGCGCACGTTGTCCCAGACGCTGGCGGCGAAGATCACCGGGTCCTGCGGCACGACGGCGATCCGACCGCGCACGGCGCGCGGATCGGCGTGGCGCACGTCGACGCCGTCGATCAGCACCCTGCCCCTGCTGCGGATCGTAAAAGCGCAGCAGCAGCTGGAAAAGCGTCGTCTTGCCCGCGCCCGAGGGTCCGACCAGCGCCACGCGCTCGCCCGCTGCGATGCGTCAAGGTCAACGCGCTCAGCGCCGGATCGTTGCGGCGCGACGGATAGGCGAAGGTCACCTGGTCGAGCGCGACCGTTGCCAGTGGCGGCTCGGGCAGCGGCACCGGATTCGGCCGGCGCCGCGATCTCGGCCGGCGTGTCCAGTATCTCCATCAGGCGTTCGGTCGCGCCGGCGGCGCGCTGCAATTCGCCGGCCACCTCGCTGACCGTGCCGACCGAGGTCGCCACGATGACCGCGTAGAACACGAACGATGCGAGCTGTCCCGCCGACAAGCGCCCCGCCAGCACGTCGTGCCCGCCGATCCACAGGATGATGCCGACGGCGACGAACACCAGGAAGATCACCGCAGCGATCAAGCAGCGCGCGCTGACGGATGCGACGCACGCCGGCCCCGAACGCCGCCTCGACCCGTTCGCCGTAGGCGCGCCGGTCCTCGGGCTCGTGCGCATACGCCTGAACCGTGCGGATTTCGTGGATCGCCTCGTCGACGTAGGCGCCGGTGTCGGCAACGCGATCCTGGCTGGCGCGGGCGAAGCGGCGAACGCGGCGGCCGAAAATGATGATCGGCACGACGACCACCGGGAGTCCCGCCGAGCACCAGCAGCGTCAGCTTGAGGCTGGTCAGCATCAGCAGCACCAGCGCGCCGGCACCGAGCACGATATTGCGCAGCGCCATCGACAGGCTCGATCCGATGACGTTCTCGAGCATCGTCGTATCGTTGGTCAGCCGCGAAATGACCTCGCCGGTGCGCGTCACCTCGAAAAATCCGGGCGAGAGCGTCAGCAGGTGATTGAACACCCGCCGGCGAAGATCGGCGGTTACGCGCTCGCCTATCCATGACACGTTGTAGAAGCGTATGTAGGTCGCGACCGTCATCACCGCGATGATGGCAAGCAGTTCGAACAGCGCACGATCGAGCTCGGCGCCGATGCCGGCGGTGAAACCGCGGTCGACCACCAGCTTGAGCCCCTGCCCGACCGCCAGCGTGCAGCCGGCGGCCACCAGCAGCGCGATTCCGGCGAACACGAAGCGGCGCCTGTACGGTGCGAGGAAGCTGCCCAGCCGCCGCAGCGTGCGCACGACCGGCACGCGCGCCGGCGCGGATGTGGAGGTACTCATGGCGATCGTCGAGTGAAATTCAACGCATTATAGGCGGTGCCGCGCAGTGTCCTTGGACCGCGCAGCGCGTGCCGATGCGTTCGGGTAGAATTCGAACGCATCGCCCTCGTAGCTCAGTGGATAGAGCACCTTCCTCCTAAGAAGGGGGTCGCACGTTCGATTCGTGCCGAGGGCGCCATGCGCCGCCCAATCACGAGTACGCAGGTCCACGATCGCAGAAATCGACCCAAGCGAGCCCTGCCCCAATCTGATACAATTATTGGTTTTGTCGGGATGCCGACTTGACCCAAATCCTGCAGTGCCTGAAGAAGCACGGTCAGCGACTCGATTCGGAGATCGCCAAAGAGACCGGCATGCCGCTGGCCGCGGTACGCACCGGAGCAGCCGGTCTGGCGTCGACCGGCGCGCTCATCGCTTGCAGCCTTACCCGTTTCGAGAACGGCAAGCGAATCGAAGGATGGGTCTATCGCATGTCGGGCTATGTGCCGCCCGCGGCGCCCGGTCGAAAGGCCAAAACGGCAGCCGTGGCACCGCGCAATGCCAGTCGAGTCTAAAGTGACGCATTCGCCGCCACGTCGCCGCGGATGACGCCGACCCGCTATCGGATCGTTCGCGTCCGATCCGAACGCGCATCTGTTCGAAGTCTCCTGCACCGTCGCCGATCCCGACCCGGGCGGTCAGGCGTTTCGCCTGCCCGCCTGGTCGCCCGGCAGCTATCTGATCCGCGAGTTCGCCCGGCATTTCGTCTCGGTACGCGGCGAGTGCGAAGGCGTACCCGTGACGGTGCGCAAGATCGGCCAAGGACGTCTGGCTTGCCGACCGTGCCGTGGAGTGCTGACGCTCGTCGCCGAGGTCTATGCGTTCGACCCTTCGGTGCGTGCTGCGTATCGTGGACACGACCCGCGCATTCTTCAACGGCCCCAGCGTTTTCGTCTGGCCGGTCGGCCGCGAAGACCGGCCGTGCGAGCTCGAGATCCTGCCGCCGGCGGGCGATGTCTATCGCGACTGGCGCGTAGCGACGGCGATGCCGCGCGACGGCGCGAACCCTTTCGCCTTCGGCCGTTATCGCGCAGCCAACTATGACGAGCTGATCGATCATCCGGTCGAGATCGGCCGATTCGACGTCGTCGCCTTCGAGGCCGGCGGCGTCCCCCATACCGTCGCGATCACCGGCTGCCACCGCGGCGACCGCGAGCGTCTGGCGCAGGATTTGGCGCGCGTGTGCCAGTCGCAGACCGACCTGTTCGGCGGCGCACCGGGCAGCCGCGCGCCGGTCGACGGCTATCTGTTCCAGCTTCTGCTGCAGGAAGAAGGCTACGGCGGACTCGAGCATCGCGCGAGCACGAGCCTTGTCGCCAAGCGCGACGGCCTGCCGCAACCCGGGCACGGCGGCGTCAGCGAAGACTATCGCGCGCTGCTCGGGCCTCGCAGCCACGAATACTTCCATACCTGGAACGTTAAGCGCATCAAGCCGGCGGCTTTCGTGCCGTACGACCTGACCCGCGAGAATTTCACGACGCAGCTCTGGGCGTTCGAAGGCGTCACTTCCTACTACGACGATCTGATGCTGGTGCGCAGCAAGGTCATCGGCATCGGCGACTATCTGGAGCTCGTCGGCCGCCAGATCAGCACGCTGCTGCGCACGCCGGGCCGCGAAAGCAAAGCGTCGCCGAATCGAGCTTCGACGCGTGGATCAAATACTATCGGCAGGACGAGAATGCGCCGAATGCGATCGTCAGCTACTACGTCAAAGGCGCGCTGATCGCTCTCGCTCTGGATCTCGAGTTGCGCCTGCGCAGCGCGGTCACGCTCGACGATGTGATGCGAGCACTATGGGAGCGCAACGGAAAAACCGGCATCGGCGTGCCCGAAGGCGGTGTCGAGACGATCGCGGCCGAGCTTTCCGGGCTCGATCTGGGCGCGTTTTTCCGCGACTATGTGCATGGCACGGTCGAGTTGCCGCTGCCGGCGCTGCTGCGGGAATTCGGCATCGGCTGGAATCTGCGACCGACCGCCGGTACGAAGGACAAGGGCGGCATTCCAGGCAAGGACCCGGCGCCGCGCGTCTGGCTGGGCGCGACGCTGGCTGCGGGCAGGACCTGCGGCTCAAGCATCTGGCCTCGGACGGCCCGGCAGCGCGCGCGGGACTCGCATCCGGCGACGCCATCGTTGCGGTCGACGGGTGCGCGCGACCATCCGACGGGCTCGAGCGCATTGGCCAGGACGACGCAACGCCGGCGACGTCGTCGAGATACACGCGTTCCGGCGCGACGAGCTGCTGCGCTTTTCGATCGAGCTCGCCGCCGCTAGGAACGATGCCTGCTGGCTGACCCTGGCCGAAGCCGGCCGCGCCCGAAGTCGCGGCGCGCCACGCAGCGTGGCTGGGGCGTAGCGGCGCGGCCGGCTAGGATTTCCGCCAGTGCGGCGGAATCGTCTTGTCGAAATAAGGCAGCGCTTCGATCCGCGCCTTCCAGCGGGCGAGCTGCGGCGTCAGCATGCCGTCAGCGTCCAGATCCGGCAGCTTGATCTCCGTCCGCCACAGAAAAGCGAGCAAAGTATAAAGCGCGTAGTCGGCCGCCGACAGCGGCCCGGCAAGATAATCGCCGCGCATCGCCTGGGTGAACAGCGCCAGCTCCTCGACCAACGCCTTGCGCGATCGGCGATGGCTTTGGCGTCTCGTTCCTCGGGCTTTTTGCGAACGCCTGCGTCGTCAGCGGATCCAGCGCCTCATCGAAATCCTCATCGACCTCGCAGATCATGCGCCGGATGATCGCCCGCGTCCTGGCGTCGCCTGGGAACAGTGGCGCACCGCGGCCCGGATAGGCTTCGTCGAGGTATTCGACGATGGCGCTCGACTCGTACAGGACGAAATCGTCTTCGACGAGCACCGGCACGCGATGCCGCGGATTGAGCGCCAGGAATTCGGGTTTGCGTGTGTCGCCCGCCGCGAACGAAAGCACCTTGAGCTCGTACGGCAACGCCTTGTGCTCGAGCGCGAATTGGGCGCGCCACGCATAAGGCGAACCCGATCCGTAATACAGCGTGATAGCCATCCATCCTCTCCTTCGAGTCAAGACCCGGATTTCTTCTTCGCAGGCTTCGTCGGCGCGGTCGCAGCACGCATCGCCTCCAGCGAGGCCTTCTGCAGCTCCATCGTCTTGATGCTCATCTGCAGGAAGTTCTGGCTCATCGCGAGCCAGTTTTCGATCACGCGCAACTCGGCGATCTTCTTTTCGATCTCGGCAGGATCCAGTGTTGCGATCATTGCCGCCGGATTCGGAAACGGAATCCCCGCGGCGACGGCGCCCTGTGCGCCGGGCGGCGAAAAGCCCGGCACAGGCACACCGAACGGGTTCCACATGCGCTGCATGAAATCCATCGCTTCTTGCGGCGTCAAAGGTATCGATGGCTGATCCGACATGGTCGATCTCCTGCTGGGCGACCGCTACGATCGGGCGTGATTTCCAGTATTATGCCCCACATGTTTGACGCTGCCGCGTCCCTGCTTGTCACGCTGAAATCGATCGTCGGCGAGACCAATGTTCTCACTGCCGACGCCGATGTCGCGTCGTACGTAACCGACTGGCGAGAGCGCTACCGCGGCCGCGCGCGCGCGGTGGTCCGTCCGGGATCGACCGACGAAGTCGCAGCCGTCGTGCGCTGCTGCGCCGGCCATCGGGTTCCCGTCGTGCCGCAGGGAGGCAACACGGGGCTCTGCGGCGGCGCAACGCCGCACGCGACCGGCGACGAGGTCGTGCTTGACGCTTGACGCGAATGAATCGCGTGCGCGCGATCGACGCCGACGACGCGACGATGACCGTTGAAGCCGGAATGCCGCTGGCCAGCGTCCAGCAGGCGGCCGCGGCCGCCGGCATGGTGTTCCCTTTGTCGCTCGCCTCCGAAGGAAGCTGTGCGATCGGCGGCAATCTGTCGACCAATGCCGGCGGCACGGCGGTGCTTCGCTATGGCAATGCTCGAGAGCTCGTGCTGGGCCTCGAAGTCGTGCTCGCCGACGGAGAAATATGGAACGGCCTGCGCGGGCTGCGCAAGGACAATACCGGATACGACTTGAAGCAGGTTTTTCTGGGCAGCGAAGGCACGCTGGGCATCATCACCGCGGCGGTGCTCAAGCTATTTCCCAGCCCGCGCACGTCGGCGACCGCGTGGGTCGCCGCTGAGCGACGTTGTCGGCAGCGATCTCCCTGCTCCGCGCGATGCGCCAGGCGATCGGCGACCGGCTGACCGGTTTCGAGCTGGTATCGCGGGATTGCATCGCGCTCGCGCGTACGCAATTTCCTGCGCTGCCCGATCCATTGCCCGGCCATCCCTGGTATGCGCTGGTCCAGGCGGACGACGCCGCCTCGCATTCGCCGTTCAGCACCGAAATCGAAACGGCGCTCGCCGAAGCGATCGAAGCAAAGATCGCGCATCGACGCCGTCATTGCCGGATCGGAAGCGCAGGCGGCCGGACTGTGGGCGTTGCGCGAGCATATTCCAGACGCGCAAAAACGCGAAGGCCCGAATATCAAGCACGACATCGGCGTGCCGATCGCGCGCATTCCGGCGTTCCTCGCGCGGGCGGAGCAGGCGCTCGACGCCGCCTTTCCCGGCGTGCGCTATGTCGTCTTCGGCCATCTTAGGCGACGGCAACCTGCACTACAATCTTTCCGCCCCGCCCGGCGTCGACGCCGCACTGTTCATCGAGCATACGGCCAGCGCCACGGCGATCGTCTACGATCTGGTCGCCGAGTTCGGCGGCAGCTTCAGCGCCGAGCACGGCATCGGCCAGATGAAGCGCGACGCGATGGTGCGTTACAAGGCGCCGATCGAGCTCGAGCTGATGCGGCGGATCAAGCGGCGCTCGATCCGCATGCCACGCTCAACCCGGGCAAGGTAGTCTGATGAACGAACCGGCAATAAGCGTCATGGGCAAGATCATCGCCTGGCTGGTTCTGATCTTTATCGTGCTGCTCGCGCTGCGTCTGGTCAATCGGCGCAAGCGCGCAGGCAGCATGCGCGCCGCAGCCGCGCGCCGGCCGCACCGCGGTCGAGCCGATGGTGCGCTGCGCCCGCTGCGGCGTCTTCCTGCCGCGCGCCGAAGCGATCCAACGTGCCGGTGGAATACGCCTGCCCCGACGGTCAATGCGTGAAGCGCTGAACGTCCGATGGCATCCGATTCCACGATCCCTTCGCTCGAGCCGACCATCGCTGCCGGCGCTGATCAACGAGTCGGGCCGGCGCATCCTGTGGATCGTCGGCGTGTACCGCGCCGTTTGCGCGGCGCTGCTGCTCAGCACCGGCCTTGTTTCTCGACCTGCGATCCGCAGGCATCGTCGGCGCCGAACGCGTTCGTCACGGCGGCCGGTCTGTACTTCCTGTTCAGCATGGCGGCGTTCTGGTGGGTCCAGCGCGACTCATTCGATCACCCCTTGGCGCCGCTGCTCCTCTCGCTGCTTCTGGGCGACATTTTCTTCATCGCGCTGCTGACCTACGCCAGCGGCGGTGCCGGAACTCCGCTCTCGATACTGCTGTTTCCGCAGCTCGCCGCAAGCGGCTGGCTGATGCGCACGCAAATCGCCTTTTTTCATGCGGCGTTGGCAAGCTCGGTGCTGATCGCGCTCGAAGGCTGGCGGTTGATCGAAGGCGACGTCGGCGCGGCGCAGATCCTGCAGACGGGTCTGGTCGGTTTCGGCTATTTCGCGACGGTCGCGATCGCGCTCGCTCTCGGGACCTTTACCAAGGCGAGCGAAGACCTCGCCGCACAGCGGGGCATCGACGTCGCCAATCTCGAGCAGGTGAACCGGCTGATCATCCAGGACATGCAGGACGGCGTGCTGGTCGTCGATCTCAACGGCGTCGTTCGCGGCCACAATGCACAAGTTACCCGGCTGCTGGGCGGATTCGGTCGCATGCGCGGCGGCATGCGGCTCGCCGAATTCAGCGCGACCTTGCACGACTACTGGCGGCGCTGGCAGGAGGATTTCTCCGAAGTCCTGCCCCCGTTCAAGGTCGACGCGACGCAACGGCTGCTGCGCGTGCGGCACGTGCGCATCGGATCGGGGCTCAACGGCGGCACGCTGATCTACCTCGAGGACCTGGGACGCGCCCAGTCGGACGCGCAGCAGATGAAGCTGGCGGCGATGGGCCGGCTGACCGCGAGCATCGCGCACGAGGTGCGCAATCCCGCTGTCGGCGATCAACCAGGCTGCGCAGCTGCTCGAGGAGGATGGCTCGGTCGCGCCCGAAGGCGAGCGTCTGCTGTCGATGATCCGCAACAACGCCAAGCGCATCGATCGCATCGTTGGCGAAGTGCTGCAGCTCAATCGCCGCGACCGCCAGCAACCGGAGGTCATCGATTATTCGGAATTCATCTACTCGCTGGTCGAGGAAGTCGTGCAGGCCGAGGATATCCCCCCCGCGAGCGTGATCATCCAGTGTCCGAGCGAGCTGTACGTGCTGTTCGATCGCGGCCACCTGAGCCAGATCATGTGGAACCTGGTACGCAACGCATGGCAGCACTGCCAGAAGAAGGACGGCAGCATCCACATCATGGGCCGTGCCGGATATATGGGCGATGCCGTAATATCCGAGCTTTCCGATGACGGCGCGGGCATTCCGGCCGAGTTGCGGGCGCAGATATTCGAGCCGTTCTTCACGACGCGGCCGGGCGGAACCGGGCTGGGCTTGTACATTGCCCGGGAGCTTGCTGATGCAAACGGTGCGGCGCTCGAGCTCTTGCCCAAGGGTCCGGGTGCCAATTTCAGATTGACGTTGAAGCGGGCGGCGAACCCGCCGACCTAGCCAGCTTTGCCTTGGGAGGCACTATGGCGCGAAGAACCCGCGATCGCGGGCAACCGAAAGTGCTGGTCGTCGACGATGAACCGGACCTGCTCGAGCTGCTCGAGCTCACCCTGTCGCGGATGGGTCTCGACACGACGCGTGCACAGTCCGTCGCCGAAGCGATCCAGCTGCTCGACAACCAGGCTTTCGACCTCTGCCTGACCGACATGCGCCTGCCCGACGGCGAGGGACTCGCTGTCGTCGAGCACATCACCGAAAAGGCGCTCGACGTGCCGGTTGCGGTCATTACCGCATTCGGCAGCGCAGAGAACGCCGTCGCCGCGCTCAAGGCCGGTGCATTCGATTATCTGGCGAAGCCGGTCGCGCTCGAGCAGTTGCGCGCGCTGGTCAAGCAGGCGCTCAAGGTTCCGGAGAAGCCCGCCGCGCCTTCGTCGTATCAGCTGCTCGGCGAATCGCCGGCGATCATGCAGGTCCGGTCGATGATCGAGCGGCTGTCGAAAAGCCAGGCGCCGGTGTTCATCACCGGAGAATCGGGCAGCGGCAAGGAGCTCGCGGCGCGGATGATCCATATCGGAGGCGCGCGCGCCGAGCATCCGTTCGTCCCGGTCAATTGCGGGGCGATTCCCGAGAATCTGATGGAGTCGGAATTCTTCGGCTACAAAAAGGGCGCTTTCACCGGGGCCGAGGGCGACCGCGATGGATTCTTCCAGGCGGCGAACGGCGGCACGCTGTTTCTCGACGAGGTCGCCGACCTGCCGCTGGCGATGCAGGTCAAGCTGCTGCGCGCGATCCAGGAGAAGAAAGTCCGGAAAGTCGGCGCGACGACCGAGGAGCCGGTCGACGTTCGGATCATCAGCGCAACCCACAAGAAGCTGCCGGCGCTGGTCGATGCCGGCGAGTTCCGGCAGGATCTTTTCTATCGGCTGCACGTGATCGAGCTGGCGATGCCGAGCCTGCGCGAAATGCGCGAGGATATCCCGTCGATCGCCGACGCGATCCTGAAAAAGCTGGCGCGCACCACGCCGGCCCGGCTCGACCCCGAGGCGGCCGCCGCACTGGAGGCTTATCCGTTTCCCGGCAATGTCCGCGAGCTGGAGAACATCCTCGAACGCGGGCTCTCGCTCGCCGCCGATACCGAGCGGATTACCGCCGACGACCTGCATCTGACGCCGCCGCCCGACGAAGGCGACGCCGTACTGCCGGCAGGCGACAAGTGGCCGCTGCAGGACTATCTCGACCGCGTCGAGCGCGCCGCGATCAACGAGGCCCTGGAAAAGACCCGCTACAACCGGACCGCGGCCGCCAAGCTGCTGGGCATCACCTTCCGGGCGATGCGCTACCGGATGGAGCGGCTAGCCATAAAATAGCGGCACATCCATCCCGGCGGAGCGTGCTTTTGGCGCATCGGCCGATAATCGATGGGCTGAAGGCCATCCGGGGCCATGTCGTTGACTCAGATCAATGACGGGCCCCAGCGCGCGGGTCCAAAATTCCCCTGTTGCAACGGTTCGCGCTCGCCAGTCGACGAGCCGGCGGCCGCCTTCTCAACGGCACCGATGCAGGGGAGCCGGTCGAGCCGGCGATGGAGAAACGCATGGAAGCCATCCGCATCATCAAGGACGAGCACCGCTCACTTGGCGCAGTGCTGCACGGCATGCTGTATCTGGTGCACCGTACCAGGGATCGCGGCGACAAGCCGAATTTCGATCTCCTCGGCGCAATGGTCTACTACATCGACGCCTTTCCCGAGCGGTTCCATCATCCAAAGGAGGACCAGTATCTGTTCCGTCTGTTGCGAATCCGGTTTCCGGATTCTGCCGAAGTTCTCGATCGGCTGAAACAGGAACACCGGGCGGGAGCCGAGAAAATCCGCACGCTCGAGCAGGCACTCGCCCGCTACCATCAGGGCGGCGCCGGTGAATTTTCCAATTTCCTTGCGGCGGTGGAAGCTTATGCGGCTTTCCACTGGACTCATATGAAAACCGAGGAGCACGTCGTGTTGCCGATGGCTGAGAAATATCTGACCGCCGGCGACTGGGAGTCGATCGACGCTGCTTTCCTTGGACATACCGATCCGATGCTCGGCATCGAAGCGGGCGCCAAGTACGAGGAACTCTTCCGCCGCATCACCTGGCTCGCGCCCGCGCCGATCGGCTTGGGGCCGGCACCATGACCGAGTATGTAAAGGCATGGCAGTGCATCGGCTGCGGAAAAATCGAGGCGCCGCAAACCTGCATCGGGGTCTGTCAGGACCGGCGGGTCGAGTTCGTCTATGCATCGGACCACAAGGAGCTGCTGGCGCACCTGCGTGTCGCGCAGCGGCATGCGCTCGCGGTATCCGCAGTGCTGCGCAGGTTGGCGTCGACCAAGCCGCATGATCACGAATGGGAGCGATCCTACCGAGCAATACAGGAGCAGGCGCGCCACGTGCTGACGATGATCGGCAGCGAGGAAGCGCAAGCGTGGCAGGAACTCGATTGCCTGGAAACCACCGCCTGAAGCCAATGTGGCCCGCGCAGCTTTGCAGCAGCCGAACTAGCGCATCGCTTTGGCCGATACACTGAAGCTGCATGGGCCGGCAGGTGAGCGCCGCACCGTGCAGGTGTTTGCGCTGTGGTTCCTCGGTTTCCGGCCTTTCTATCTGCTGGCCGCGATCTTCGCCTCGCTGTCGATTGCGCTATGGGGCGCACAAGCCGCGGGCTGGCTGACGGCACCTTATCTGCGCGGACCGCTCTGGCATGCGCACGAGATGATTTTCGGCTTCACCCTGGCGGTGATGACGGGCTTCCTGTTCACCGCAGTACGCAACTGGACCAGTCGCCCGACGCCGACCGGCGCATCTCTGGCCGCCCTCGCCTTGCTTTGGGTCGCCGGGCGCGTCTTGGTGCTGACACCGCTCGACGTCGCCGCAGCATGCGCCAACGTTGCCTTTCCGCTTGCGGTCGCCCTCGGAATCGGCAAGGCGCTGGCGGGCAGTGGCAACCGGCACAACTACTTTTTCGTCGGACTGCTTGTGATCATGGCCGCCGCCGCGGCTGCATTCCACGCGGCGCAACTTCACATCGCGGCGCTACCCGCCTGGCTCGGACTCCGCGCTGCGCTGGACGTGATCCTGCTGGTGATGACCGTGCTCGGCGGACGGGTGATCCCGATGTTCACCCGCAACGGCGTTTCCGGCGCTCGCGTGCGTAGCAGTGCGCTGGTCGAACGTATCGTCCCGATCAGCGCCGTCGCGCTGCTCTTCTGCGACGTCGTTGCGTCGCCGCCCATGTTGCTGGCGATCGTGCTCGCTATTGGCGCAGCGGCTCAGTGCGTGCGCGTTTTGCTTTGGCGGCCGTGGCAAACCCGGCGCGTGCCGCTCGTATGGATACTGCACGTCGGCTATTGCTGGATTCCATTGCATCTGGCGCTGCGCGGCTTGAGCGAATTCGACCTGGTCGCTGCGCCGCTCGCCACGCACGCGCTGACGGTGGGCGCAATCGGCGGGCTCACGCTGGGAATGATGACGCGCACCGCCAGAGGTCACACCGGTCGGCCCTTGCAGGCCGACGGCTGGGAGATCGCCGCGTACGTCTCGGTGACGGCGGCCGCACTGACCAGAGTGCTGGTTACACTCGCTTTGCCGAGCCTCTACAACGCGGCGATCGTGGCTTCCGCCGCCCTGTGGTCGGCCGCTTACGCGATTTACGCCGTACGCTACTGGCCGGTGTTGACGCGTCCGCGCCTTGATGGCAAACCCGGCTGATCCGGCTCGGCGCGAGGACATCGTCCTATAATGGGCGCCCGCACGCTGCCGAATCGCCCACACCGATTTCACGCTCGATAGCTTCCCATTCGCGCCCGAAGGTCGCCGCTGCAACGCGCCGGCTGTACGTCGATCGATCGGGGATCGTTGCCGCGGCGACGCAAATCGCTTCGCCCAATTGCGACGCACGGCCGGAGGGCGAGCGCATTTCGCTGCTGGTCGTCCATAACATCTCGCTGCCTCCGGGCAAGTTCGGCGGAAACGCCATCACCGAGCTATTCACCAATCGGCTCGATCCCGACGCGCATCCCGACTTCGGCGCGCTTGCGGGGGTGCGCGTCTCCGCGCACTTCCTGATCCGGCGCGACGGTTCGCTGCTGCAGTTCGTCCCCTGCGCGCTACGCGCCTGGCATGCCGGAGCCTCCTCGTGGCAAGGGCGCGAGCGATGCAACGATTTTTCCATTGGTGTCGAGCTCGAAGGCACCGATCTTCTGGATTACGCGGATGCCCAATACGCGATGCTCGGCCGGCTCACCCGCGCGCTGCGCCGGCGTTATCCGATCGCGGACCTCGCCGGCCACGACCAGGTTGCCCCGGGGCGCAAGTCCGACCCTGGGGCCGCCTTCGACTGGGCGCGCTATCGGCGCCTGGCCGCGCTCGGCTAGTTACCGACGCTCGCGCCGCGCCGGGGACGCCCGGCCAGGCGCTAATCGGTTCCGCAAGCTTTCGGTGGCTGTCAGCTAGACGGCTCCTCTTGGCCCCGGTGGCGCTCGAAGGTATAATTTAAGGTTATGCAATTTCTGGTCGATTACTTTCCGCTGATCCTGTTCTTTGTGGCGTTCAAGCTGCAGGGCATTTTCGTGGCGACCGGCGTCGCCATCGCCGCATCCGTCGCGCAGATCGCCTATGTCCGTTGGCGCCATGGCAAGGTTGCCGCCGTGCATTGGCTCAGTTTCGCGATTATCGCGACCTTCGGCGGGGCGACGCTGCTGCTGCACGACGAGACATTCATTAAATGGAAGCCCACGGTTCTGTACTGGCTGTTCGCCCTCGTGCTGGCCGTCGGCAGGCTCGTTTTCCGCAGGAACCTGCTCGCCGCGCTGCTCAAGGACCTGACGCTGCCCGATCCCATATGGTCGCGACTGACCTGGGGCTGGGTCGTGTTTCTGGCCGCGATGGGGATCGCAAACCTTTACGTCGCGGCCAATTTCACGACCGATACCTGGGTCAACTTCAAGGTCTGGGGCGGCATGGGCCTGTTCATGCTGGCTGCAGTCGGGACCGTGGCGTCAGTCGCCCGATACCTGCCCGGTGAATCGTGACCGACATCGCGACGACACTGCGTTCACGCCTTGCCGATCTCTCGCCTTCCGCGCTTGAAATCCATGACGACAGCGCCGAACATGCGGGCCATGCCGGCGCCGCCGGCGGCGCCGGGCACTTTTCCCTGCTGATCGTGTCGAAGGCCTTTTCCGGAGTTCCGCGGCTTGAGCGTCACCAGAAGGTGCTGAACCGCGTCAACGATCTGCTGCCGCACCCGATCCACGCGCTGTCGATCAGAGCATTGTCGCCAGAAGAATTTTCCTGACGCGGACCGAATTTCTTCCCGGACCGATTTGCTTTACTTCTTTCAATCGACTCACCGACAAGGACTGTCATTCATGTCACAGATCATTCGACTTTTCACCGCGCTCGTTGCAACGTCCGCGCTGCTGCTGGCGCCCGTCGCTCTGGCGCAGGATGCCAAGAGCAAGCCGGCGCCAGCCAAATCCGATGCGCCGGCCAAAGGCAAGGACCTTTACTCGCAGGCCTATTTCGACTTCATGCTCAAGCAGCGGACTGCCCAGGGTCAGCCCGACACGCCCGAATTGCGCACCGCCGTTCGCGACGAGCTCAACACGCGCGAGTTGCTGGTGCGCGAGGCCAAGAAGCAAGGGCTCGACAAGAGCCCGGCCCTGAAGACCGAGATGGACCTGACCCAGCAAACCGTCCTGGTCCGCGCCTACATGGCCGACTATCTGAAGGCGCATCCGGTACCGGAAGACGTGCTGCGCAAGGAGTACGAGGCCATCAAGGGCCAGATCGGCGACAAGGAATACAAGGTTCGCCATATCCTGGTCGACAAGGAAGACGAGGCCAAGGAAATCATCGCGGCGCTGCAAAAGGGCGAAAAATTCGAGAAGCTCGCCGACCGCTCGAAGGACACCGGCTCGAAAGCCAACGGCGGCGACCTGGACTGGAATGCCCCGGCCAATTTTGTCAAGCCGTTCGCCGACGCGATGGTGGCGCTGCCGAAGGGCAAATTCACGACGACGCCGGTCAAATCGCAGTTCGGCTGGCACGTCATCGAGGTCGACGACATTCGCGATGCCAAGGTTCCGAGCTTCGAGGAAGTCAAGCCGCAACTTACCCAGCGCATGCAGGGCCAGGTCGTCGACAAGTATCTGCGCGAACTGCGCGCCAAGAACGGCTTCTAAAGCGCCGGCGCGATCCGATGTCGGTGACGAGGGCAGGCAGCGACAGCCTGCCCTTTTTCTTGCGCTGTGCGCGCCGCTGCTGGCGGCGGTTTTCTGCCTGGATGCTATTCTTCGCCCTTCGCGAAACTGAACGGCCCTGACACAGCGGAACGGATGCCATGGCGAAGATTCCTCGTCCGAAAGATTTCTATGCCGGACTGCTGTTCGTGGCGTTCGGTGTCTTTGCGATCGTCCTCGGCCGAAATTATCCGATGGGCACCGCCGCGCGAATGGGGCCGGTTATTTCCCGCGCCTGCTGGGCATCCTGCTGGTCGTGCTCGGCGCCGCGCTGTCGCTGACGGCATTGCGCGGTCGGGGCCCCCCGCTGCCGGGATGGAAATGGCGGCCGGTCAGCATCGTTCTGCTCAGCGTCGTCGCGTTCGGCCTGGTGCTGACGCATGCCGGCTTGGTGCTGTCGACGATCGGCCTGATCGTTGTCGCCAGCATGGCCAGCCATGAATTCCGCTTCAGGGAATCGGTGCTCAGCGGTGTCCTGCTGGCCGCGCTTTCGGTCGGGGTATTTGTCATCGGCCTGAAGCTGCAGCTCCCGATCTGGCCCGGCAGCGGCTGACGCCAACCGATGGACGTGATCGGCCACCTTGCGCTTGGCTTCGGCGTCGCGCTGACGCCGATCAATCTGCTCATGCGTTTATCGGCGTGCTGGTCGGCACGCTGATCGGCGTCCTGCCGGGAATCGGCCCGGTAGCGACGATCGCGATGCTGCTGCCGACGACCTACGGGCTCGAGCCGGTATCGGCGCTGATCATGCTTGCCGGCATCTACTACGGCGCGCAGTACGGCGGCTCGACGACGTCGATCCTGATCAACATGCCGGGCGAGACGTCATCGGCAGTCACCTGTCTCGACGGCCACCAGATGGCGCTCAAGGGCGAGGCCGGCGCAGCGCTGGCGACAGCGGCGCTGGGCTCGTTCTTTGCCGGATGCGTCGCCACGGTGATGATCGCCGCCTTTTCACCGCCCCTGTCGTCGGTCGCGCTCAAGTTCGGACCCGCCGAGTACTGCTCGCTGATGGTGCTCGGGCTGATCGGCGCCATCGTCCTTGCGCACGGCACGCTGTTGAAGGCGATCGCGATGGTCGTTCTGGGCCTGCTGCTGGGAATCGTCGGCACCGACGTCAATTCGGGCATGGCCCGCTTTGCCTTCGACATTCCGGAGCTGATCGACGGCATCGGCGTCGTCGCGGTGGCGATGGGCCTGTTCGGCTTTGCCGAGATCGTCAGCAATCTCGAGAGTACCGAAAAGCGAGGTATCGTTGCGGCCAAGGTCAAGGGACTTTGGCTGACCGGCAAGCAGCTGCGCCAGGCGGCGCCTGCGGTGCTGCGCGGTACCGCGCTCGGATCGGTGCTGGGACTCCTGCCCGGCGGCGGCGCGATGCTCGCCTCGTTCGCCGCCTATTCGATCGAGAAGAAAGTCGCCAAGGACCCCAGCCGCTTCGGCAAGGGAGCGATCGAAGGCGTCGCCGGCCCCGAGTCGGCCAACAATGCCGGCGCGCAGACCTCGTTCATCCCCTTGCTGACCCTCGGCATCCCGGAGAATGCCGTGATGGCCCTGATGGTCGGCGCGATGACCATACACAACATTCAGCCCGGTCCCCAGGTGATGACGTCCAACCCTTCACTGTTCTGGGGATTGATCGCCTCGATGTGGGTCGGCAATCTGATGCTGGTCGTGCTGAACCTTCCGATGATCGGCATTTGGATCAAGCTGCTGCAGGTGCCGTATCGGCTGCTTTATCCGGCGATCCTGCTTTTTTGCGGCATCGGTGTTTACTCGACCAACAACGCGAGCTTCGACGTGGTGATGACCGCGATTTTCGGCTTCCTCGGGGTCATCTTCGTCAAGCTCGAATGCGAGCCCGCCCCGCTGCTGCTCGGCTTTGTGCTCGGACCGCTGATGGAGGAAAATCTGCGTCGCGCGATGTTGCTCTCGCGCGGCGATCCTACGGTCTTTTTCACCCGGCCCATCTCGCTCGCGATGTTGATCGCCGCCGCGGGCCTGCTGCTGCTGATCATTCTTCCGAACTTCCGCAAGACGCGCGCCGCCGCGTTCCAGGAAGAGACCTGATGTATGCAAACGCGGCAAGTGAGACGAGGATGACTGATCCAACGGTGCCGGAAGCGATCGTGCGCGATGCGGGCAGCCAAGGAGAGCGATTCGACTGGAGCCTGCCGTACCGATCGCGCCGGCAGCCGATTTTCGCGCGCAACGTCGTGGCGACCTCGCAGCCGCTTGCGACACAGGCTGGGATTGCGATGCTGCAAAGAGGCGGCAACGCCGTCGACGCCGCGCTGGCAACGGCGATTGCGCTGACCGTCGTCGAGCCGTGCAGCAATGGCCTGGGCAGCGACTTGTTTGCGATCGTATCGGATGGGGCCGGGCTGTCGGGACTCAACGCTTCGGGACGCGCGCCCGAAGCCTGGACGCCGGCGCGTTTCGCCGGACTCGCGACGATGCCGCGAACCGGTTGGGACACGGTCACGATTCCCGGCGTCGTGTCCGGCTGGGTCGCGCTTTCGCGCCGGTTCGGCAAGCTCCCTTTCGCCGATCTGTTCACGCCTGCCATCCGTTACGCCGGCGAAGGTTATGCCGTTTCTCCGGTCGTCGCCGAGAAGTGGGCCAAGGCCGTGCCGATACTCGGCCAGGTCGAAGGCTTCGCCGAGCACTTTCTTCCGCGCGGCCGGGCACCGGGGCCCGGGGAGATTTTCTCTTCTGCTGCGATGGCGCGCTCGCTGCAGAAAATCGCCGCCAGCGGAGGCGAGGCGTTCTATCGCGGCGAGCTGGCCGAAGCGATGGTCGCGCACGCCCGCGCGAACCGGGGCGCCCATACGCTTGCCGATTTCGATGCGCATCGTTGCGACTGGGTAACGCCGCTGGCGCACGATTACCACGGCCATACGATCCACGAGATCCCGCCCAATGGTCAGGGTATCGCGGCGCTGATGGCGCTCGGTATCATCGAGAATTTCGATCTTGACGCGCCAGCCGGCCGACGCCGTCATGACGCAGCATCTGGAAATCGAGGCGATGAAGCTCGCCTTCGCCGATGTCTACCGCTACGTAAGCGACCCGGCGACGATGCGAGTGACCCCTGCCCAGCTGCTCGATCGCGGCTATCTCGTCGGCGCGGGCGCGTCTGATCGACCGCAGCCGCGCGCAGGACTACGGCCACGGCACGCCGCCGCCCGGCGGCACCGTCTATCTCGCCGCAGCGGACGAAAGCGGCATGATGGTCTCGCTGATCCAGTCGAACTACATGGGCTTCGGCTCAGGGATCGTCGTCCCCGGCACAGGCATCAGCATGCAGAATCGCGGCACCGGATTTTCACTGGAGCCGGATCATCCGAACCTGGTCGATGGCGGCAAGCGTCCGTTTCACACTATCATCCCTGGCTTCGCCACGCGCGATGGCGCCCCGTATGCAGCATTCGGCGTGATGGGAGGGCCGATTCAGCCGCAGGCGCATCTGCAGACGCTTGTACGGCTGATCGACTATCGCGGCAATCCGCAGGCGGTGCTCGATGCGCCGCGATGGAAAGTCAACGGCGGTTTGTCGGTCGACCTCGAGGCGGATGCGGCGACATCTCTACGCGAGGGCTTGCGCGCGCTCGGCCACACGTTCGCATCCGTTCCCGATTCATACATGGATTTCGGCGCCGGTCAGTTCATCGTGCGCGCCGAGCACGGCTACATCGCCGGATCCGACCCGCGGCGCGACGGCCAGGCCGCCGGCTACTGATCGCCGTCAGAGCGTGTTAGCGTTCGCTGCGCGCCTTGACGGCGGACAGCGGCAGCAATTCAGGGAGCTCGATGCGCCGGCGTCCTGGCTCGACGCTGGTCAGCGCGTCGGTCTGGAGCATTGTCGCGAGGCTGCGGCGCGTCAGCTCCTGATAGCTCTGCGTCCCCTCGACTTTCCAGGCAAGCTCCTGTTCGGTCAGCTCGCGTACGATCCTTGCCGGCACGCCGGCAACCAGCATGCGCGGCGGCACGATCATGCCGGCCTTGACGAACGCCATCGCCGCAACAATGGAGGATTCGCCGATCACCGCGTTGTCGTTGATCACGGCGTTCATCCCTATCAGCGCGTTGGCCTTGACAACGCAACCATGCAGAATCGCGCCATGACCGACATGTCCGTTGTCTTCGACCACGGTATCGGTGCCTGGAAATCCGTGCATCACGCATGAATCCTGCACGTTCGAGCCGGCGCGAAGCTCGATGCGGCCAAAGTCGCCGCGCAGCGATGCCGCCGGTCCGACATAGCAGCCGGGGCCGACAATGACATCGCCGATCAGCACAGCGGTATCGTGCACGAACGAGCTCGGATCGACGACCGGAGTCACGCCGTTGATCGCCCAGACTTTCATCGGCTTTGCATCCTCCGGCAGCAATGGCGTCGATCCGAACCGCATCGTCGGCCCTCAGCCGATCCAGCGCCGCGCGTTGCGGAACATGCGCATCCACGGCGAGTCCTCGCCCCATTCGTCGGGATGCCACGACATCTGCACGGTGCGGAATACGCGCTCCGGATGCGGCATCAATATGGAAAAACGTCCGTCGGCCGTCGTCAATCCGGTGATGCCGCTGCGGCGATCCGTTGGGATTGTACGGGTATCGCTCGGTCGCCGCACCGCGATTGTCGACAAAACGCAAAGTCACCAGCGCTTCGGCCGCGGCCTGCTGCCCGGCATCGCGGAACTCGGCATAGCCTTCGCCATGGGCGAGCGCGACCGGTATCCGGCTGCCCTCCATTCCGGCGAAAAACAGCGACGGTGAAGGCTGCACTTCGAGCAGGATCAGTCGCGCCTCGAACTGCTCCGAGCGATTGCGCACGAAGTGCGGCCAATGCTCGCTGCCCGGGATCAGCTCGTGCAGGTTGCTCATCATCTGGCAACCGTTGCAGATGCCCAGCGCAAAGGTGTCGCCGCGCTCGAAGAACGCGGCAAACGCATCGCGCGCACGCGCATTGAACAGTATCGATTTGGCCCAGCCTTCGCCGGCGCCGAGCACGTCGCCATAGGAGAATCCGCCGCCGCCCGCGAGGCCCGCGAAACCCGCGAGCGTTTCGCGGCCGGCGATGACGTCGCTCATGTGCACGTCGTAGGCCGCGAATCCCGCGCGATCGAACGCGGCCGCGAGCTCGACCTGACCGTTGACGCCCTGTTCGCGCAGCACCGCCACGCGTGGCCGCACGCCGGTCGAGATGTAGGGCGCGGCGATATCCTCGGCCGGATCGAAGCCGAGCATCGGCGCGAGACCCGGATCCTCGGCGTCGGAGATCCGCTCGTATTCCTGGTCGGCGGACGCCGGGTTATCGCGCATCCGCTGCAGCGCATGCGTCGTCGCCGACCAGGCCCGATGCAATTCGACGCGGGAGGCCTCGAACAGCGTCACGGATTCGCCGAGGATGCGGATACGGCCGTCGGACGACGGCTCACCGACGCAGATACAGCGCAGGCCGGCGGCTTCGAACGCAGCGACGACATCGTGCCGGTCAGCGGCGCGAACCTGCAGTACGGCCCCGAGCTCCTCGTTGAACAGCGCTTCGGCGGCAGAACCCGGCAGCTCGTCGATGCAGACCGCCAGACCGCAGCGCGCGGCGACGGCCATCTCGAACAGCGTCACGAACAGTCCGCCGTCCGAGCGATCGTGATAGGCCAGCAGCTTGTGCTGCGCGTGCAACGCCTGCACGGTCGCGAAGAATGCGGCGAGCGCCGCAGGATCGTCGACGTCGGGCGCGACGTTGCCGAGCTGACCATATACCTGCGCCAGCGCCGAGCCGCCCAGCCGGTTCTTGCCGTTGCCGAGATCGACCAGCAGCAGCACCGAGCCGACGTCGGTACGAAGCTCCGGCGTCAACACGCGCCGCGCGTCCGCAATGGCGGCGAACGCCGACACGATCAGCGACACCGGCGCGGTTACCGCCTTGTCGACGCCGCCGTCGCGCCACGCGGTCCGCATCGACATCGAATCCTTGCCGACCGGAATGCTGACCCCCAGCGCCGGACACAGATCGAGGGCGACCGCGCGCACGGTGTCGTACAGCGCGGCATCCTCGCCCGGATGCCCGGCCGGTGCCATCCAGTTGGCCGAGAGCTTCACGTCGCGCAACCGGTCGATCGCGGCGGCCGCGATGTTGGTCAATGCTTCGCCGATCGCCATGCGTCCCGATGCCGGCGCATCGATCAGCGCCAGCGGCGTGCGCTCGCCGATCGCCATTGCTTCGCCGGCATAGCCGTCGAAATCGAGCAGGGTCGCGGCGACGTCCGCCACCGGCACCTGCCATGGCCCGACCATCGGGTCGCGCGCGCTCAAGCCGCCGACAGTCCGGTCGCCGATCGTCACCAGAAAGGTCTTGTCGGCCACGCTGGGCAGTTGCAGCACGCGGAATGCCGCGTCGGCGAGCTCGATCTGGCGCGCATCGAATGGCGGAAGCTCGCGCTCGAGATGCACGGCTTCCCGAGTCATTCGCGGCGGCTTGCCCAGTAGCACGCCCAGGTCCATGTCGACCGGCTGGCTGCCCAGGGCGCGGTCGGTGACGACCAATCGGGGCTCGGCGGTCGTGCTGCCGACGACGGCGAATGGACAGCGCTCGCGCTCGCAGATCGCGCGAAAGCGATCGAGCGATGCCGGTGCGATCGCCAGCACGTAGCGCTCCTGCGCCTCGTTACACCAGATCTCGCGCGGCGACATGCCCGGCTCCTCGGACGGTATCGCGCGCAAATCGACGCGCGCGCCGCGCGGCTGAGTGCCCGGGCCGCCGTGCACCAGCTCGGGCAGCGCGTTGGACAGCCCGCCCGCACCGACGTCGTGAATCGACAGCATCGGATTGTCGTCGCCCGAGCTGCCAGCAGCGGTCGATGACTTCCTGCGCGCGTCGCTCGATCTCGGCGTTGCCGCGCTGCACCGAGTCGAAATCGAGGTCGGCCGTGTTCTCGCCGGTCGTCATCGACGATGCCGCGCCGCCGCCCAGACCGATCCGCATGCCGGGGCCGCCGAGCTGGATCAGCAGGGCATCGTCGGGCAGCGCGCGCTTGTGCGCATCGCGCGCGGCGATGTTGCCGATGCCGCCGGCGATCATGATCGGCTTGTGATAGCCGCGCATCTCGCCAGCGACCTGCTGCTCGAACGTGCGGAAGTAGCCGAGCAGATTCGGCCGTCCGAATTCGTTGTTGAACGACGCGCCGCCGATCGGACCGTCGAGCATGATGTCCAGCGCGGATGCGATGCGGTCCGGCTTGCCGTAATCGATTTCCCAGGGCTGCGGCAGCGCGGGAATACGCAAGTTCGACACGGTGAATCCGGTCAGGCCCGCCTTCGGCTTCGCGCCGATGCCGGTCGCGCCCTCGTCGCGGATTTCGCCGCCGGAGCCGGTCGCCGCGCCGGGAAACGGCGCGATCGCGGTCGGATGATTGTGCGTCTCGACCTTCATCAGCACATGCGTCATCTCGGCGCGCGCCCCGTAATGGCCGTCCGGACCGGGATAGAAGCGCCTCGCGGTCGCGCCCTCCATCACCGCGGCGTTGTCCTCGTACGCGACGATCGTGCCTTCGGGATTGGCCTCGTGCGTTCGCCGGATCATCGCGAATAGCGACAGCGGCTGCGCGCTTGCCGTCGATCGTCCAGTCGGCGTTGAAGATCTTGTGCCGGCAGTGCTCGGAGTTGGCTTGCGCGAACATCATCAGCTCGACGTCGGTCGGATTGCGCCCCGCGTCCGCGGAAACTCGCCGCCAGGTAGTCGATTTCGTCGTCGGACAGCGCGAGGCCCAGAGCTGCATTCGCTTCGACGATCGCCTCGCGTCCGCGGCCGATCAGCTCGATCGATTCCAGCGGCCGCGGCGCGACTTTGACGAACAGGCGCGCCGCGTCGGCTCAGCGCAGGAAATACCGCCTCGGTCATCCGGTCGTGCAGCAGCGGCAGTAGCGCCGCGCGATCGGCGGCGGCCAGCGGAGCGCCGTCGCGCGTGCCGATCCGGTAGGCGATGCCGCGCTCGATCCGCTCGACCGCCGGCAGGCCGCAGTTGTGCGCGATGTCGGTGGCCTTGGATGCCCACGGCGAAATCGTGCCCGGACGCGGCAGCACCAGCAGCAACTCGCCGGCATCGTCGTCGCTCGCATCGCGCGGTCCGTAAGTCAGAAGGCGATCGAGCGTCGCCCGCTCGGCCGCGGTCAATGCATGCGAAGTTCGTACGAAATGCCAATAGACGGCCGGCGACCCCGGCGACCCGGGTCCCGGTGAGCGAAGACAGCAGCTTGGCGACGCGAAACGACGACAGGGCATTGCGCCCGCGGAGCGAAAGAAGCTCGGCCATCGATACGGGGATGGGCGTAAAACCGGATTATACGCCGCTTGCCGCGCGATCGGCGGCGGTGGCTTCGACGGATCGCCAGCGACGGCGTCCGCGTGGCGCGGGCAGCGTCAGTGCTGCAGGATCTTCGACAGGAACAGCTGCGCGCGCTCCGAGCGCGGCTTGCCGAAAAAGTCGTCCTTGCTCGCGTCCTCGACGATCCGGCCCTGGTCCATGAAGATCACGCGATGCGCGACCTTGCGCGCGAAGCCCATCTCGTGCGTGACGACCATCATCGTCATGCCTTCCTTGGCGAGGCCGACCATCACGTCGAGCACCTCGTTGACCATTTCCGGGTCGAGCGCCGACGTCGGCTCGTCGAACAGCATGCAGATCGGGTCCATCGACAGCGCCCGCGCGATCGCGACGCGCTGCTGCTGGCCGCCGGAAAGCTGGCCGGGGAACTTGTCCTTCTGCTCGATCAGGCCGACGCGGTCGAGATACTTGAGGCCGCGCTCGATCGCCTTGTCCGGCTTGCGATTGAGGACCTTGATCTGCCCGATCGTCAGGTTCTGGCGTGATCGTCATGTGCGGGAACAGCTCGAAGTTCTGGAACACCATGCCGACGCGGGCGCGCAGCTTGGGCAGGTTCGTCCTGGCGGCATTGACCTTGGTGCCGTCGACGACGATATTGCCCTTCTGGAACGGCTCGAGCGCGTTCACCGTCTTGATCAGCGTCGACTTGCCCGAGCCCGACGGGCCGCAGACGACGATCACTTCGCCCTTTTCGACCTTGGTCGTGCAGTCGGTCAGCACCTGGAACTTGCCGTACCACTTGGAAACGTCCTTGATCTCGATCATCGGCATGGCTGCGAATCTCCCGGGCGTCGCCATCAGCGGATGATGGCGATGCGTAGCTGCAGCCGCTTCACCAGCTGCGACAGCAGATAGCTGATAATGAAGTAGACGAGCGCGGCGAACATGTACATCTCGACCAGGCGGCCGTCGCGCTGGGCGATCTTGGACGCCGCGCCGAGGAAATCGGTGATCGACAGCACGTAGACGAGCGACGTGTCCTGGAAGAGGATGATCGTCTGCGTCAGCAGGATCGGCACCATGTTGCGGAAGGCCTGCGGCAGCACGATTTCCTTCATCGTCTGCCAGTAATTGAGGCCGAGCGCGAGCCCGGCCCATACCTGGCCGCGCGCGATCGACTGGATGCCGGCGCGCATGATCTCCGAGTAGTACGCCGCCTCGAACAGCATGAACGTGACCACCGACGACGTGAATGCCCCGACCTTGACCGGCTGCGACGAGCCGGTAACCCAGGCGCCGATGTACGGAACGAGGAAGTAGAACCAGAAGATGACCAGCAGCAGCGGGATCGATCGCATCAGGTTGACGTAGCCGGTCGCCGGCAGCGACAGCCACTTGTGCGACGACAGCCGCATCATCGCGAGCAGCGTGCCGAAGAAGATTCCGCCCGCGGCGGCGATCCCGGTCAAGCGTCAGCGTAAAGGTCATCCCCTCCCGGAACAGGTAACCGAGCGAGCGCTGGATGACGCCGAAGTCGAACTCGCCCACGTCAATGCCCTCCGCCGCCGACGGCCGGGCCGATGAATCCGGGCACAGCGATGCGCCGTTCCAGCCAGCGCATCAGGTTGACGACGATCAGGTTGACGACGATGTAGATGACGGTCGCGGCAGTGAACGCCTCGAACACCTGGAACGTGAATTCCTGCATCGAGCGCGCCGCCGCGGTGAGCTCGATCAGCCCGATCGTCAGCGCGACCGACGTGTTCTTGATCAGGTTCATCGTCTCCGAAGTCAGCGGCGGCATGATGATCCGGAAGGCCATCGGCAGCAGCACGCTGCGATAGGTCTGCGCCAGGGTGAGGCCCAGGGCGGTGCCGGCCATTCCCTGGCCGCGCGCCAGTGCCTGGATGCCGGCCCGAACCTGTTCGGCCACGCGCGCGGCGGTGAACAGTCCGAGCCCGATCACCGCGGGAACGAACGACGCCCACGGCGGATTCATCTGCCTTGATCGAGTCTCCGAGCGACGCCGGCAGCACTTCGGGCAGGACGAAGAACCAGAGGAACAACTGGACCAGCAGCGGGATGTTGCGAAACAGCTCGACGTAGCCGTTGCCGATGCGCACCGCCCATCGGATCGGCATCGTGCGCACGACGCCGATGAACGAACCGAGCACGAAGCGCGATGACGCCCGCGCAGAACGCCGTCGCGAGCGTCCAGCCCAGGCCCATGATCAGGGTCATGAACCAGGTGTGCCGGCCGTCGGCCGACATCTCCCAGAAGATGCCCCAGTTCCAGTTGTAGTTCATTGCGCGCCGCGGCGGGCGGGCTCAGTCGATCGACTGCGGGCGATGCCAACGCGAGAACGGGAGCCGAAGCTCCCCGTCGTCGGCGCGTGACGGCGTCAGCGTCTACTGATATACAGCGGGATCGCCGCTGGCCGGTGGGGTTGGCCAACGCCTTCTTCAGCTGCGGGCTCTCGGGCACGATTGAGCGTGATGCCCTTCGGCGGGATCGGCTTGAGGAACCACTTCGTCATAGATCGCATTGATCTCGCCGCTCTTGTAGAGATTGGCGGTGGCAGTGTCGACGACCTTGCGGAACTCCGCGTCGTCCTTGGGCATCATCGCGCGCGTACGGCTCGACGCTGTAGGCCTCGCTGCCGATCACATAGTCGCCCGGCGTCTTGGCGCTCGCCACCAGGCTGGAGAGCAGGATGTCGTCCATGAAGAACGCCGTCGCGCGGCCGGTTTCGACCATCAGGAACGCTTCGGCATGGTCCTTGGCGGGGATGATGCTCATGCCCATGTTCTGCTTGCCGTTCTCTTCGGTCAGCCACTTGATGTTGGTCGTTCCCGCCGTCGACACGACAGTCTTGCCTTTCAGGTCGGCCAGCGTCTTGATGTTCGACGACTTCTTCGCGACGTAGCGGTTGGCGGTCACGAAGTAGGTGTTGGTGAAGCCGACCTGCTTTTCGCGATCGAGGTTGTTGGTCGTCGAGCCGCATTCGAGGTCGATCGTGCCGTTGGCGATCAGCGGAATCCGCGTCGCCGAGGTGACCGGATTCAGCGCCACCTTGAGGTTCGGCATCTTCAGCGTGGCCTTGACCGCATCGACGACCTTCATGCAGATGTCCATCGCGTAGCCGACGACCTTCTGGTTCTCGTCGTAGTACGAGAATGGAATCGACGAGTCGCGGTGGCCGATCGTGATCGTTCCCGAGTCCTTGATCTTTTTCAGCGTGCCGGTCAGCTCCTGCGCCGATGCCGTTGCGGCAATTCCGAGCGCGAGCAGGACGAACAGGCTCCTGGTGACGAACTGCAACATGGCTACCTCCCGTGGATGAATCGTGGCATCGCCGCGCCCTCCGGACGCGCCGGCAAACGCGCCCGCGCGTGCAGTATCCGACACGGGGCTGGCGCCGGCCAGGCGGCCTCGGCGGCTAGTGTATCGACTGGTACAGCCGCTGTCTAATCAGAGCGGCCGCAGTGACAGCGCCTCTTGACGGCCGCTCGGGAAGGCGAAACGGTGCTTATAATCAGCCGATGCATTCCGAGCCGATCTGTCGCGTCGCAGACATTCGCGCCATCGAGACGCGGTCGGCAGATCAGCCGCTGATGGAGCGCGCCGGACTGGCCGCCGCCGCGTCGCCCGCGACATGCTGGCGGACCGTCGAGCGCGCGTGCTCGTTCTGGCCGGACCGGGTAACAACGGTGGCGACGCGTTCGTCGTCGCGCGGCATCTCGCCTCGTGGTTTTTCGACGTCGTCGTCTGCGCGCGCGACGGCGGCGCGCGCATGCCGCGCCGCCGCCGCGGCCGCACGCGCCGCATGGCGCGAGCGCGGCGGCGCGATCGTAACGGACTGGACCGACGATCGCGATTTCGGCCTCATCGTCGACGGCCTGTTCGGTATCGGCCTCACTCGCGCTATCGACGAAGTCCATGCGCGCTGGATCGTTCAGGCCAATGACAGCGGCATCCCGATCCTGGCGCTCGACGTGCCGAGCGGGCTCGACGCCGAAACGGGTGTCGCGCAAACGCCACGCATCCGCGCCCGCGCCACGGCGACTTTCATCGCCTTGAAGCCCGGCCTGGTGACGCTGGATGGACCCGACCACTGCGGCGCGATCAGCGTGCATCGCCTCGACATTGCCGACGGCGACGTGCCGGCAACGGCCGGCACGTCTGCTCGACTGGGCGGTGCTGCGCACCGCGCTGCCGGACGTGCTTTTGCGCGCGCGCCGCAACGTGCACAAGGGAACCTACGGCACGCTGGGCGTCGTCGGCGGCAGCGACGGGATGGTCGGCGCGTCGCTGCTGGCGGCGCGCGCCGCGCTCCACCTGGGCGCGGGCAAAGTTCTCGTCGGCCTCGCGGCGACCGATCGGCCCGCGGTCGATTGGCAGCAGCCGGAGCTGATGCTGCGCGCCGCCGACGGATGTGCTCGAGCGGACGCTCGACGCGCTCGTCATCGGACCCGGCCTCGGCACCGGCGATCGAGCGCGCCACTTGCTCGCGCGGCGCGCTGCGGCTGGCAACGCTCCGCTGGTGATCGACGCCGACGCGCTGACGCTTGATCGCGGCCGATGCGGCGCTCGCGGCGGCGGTCGCCGCGCGAAGCGCCCCGACCGTCGTTACGCCGCATCCCGCCGAAGCGGCGCGACTCGCCGGCGTCGAGACATCGGACATCCAGGCGAACCGGGTCGAAGCCGCGCTGACGCTGGCGCGGCGACTCAATGCCGCCGTCGTCCTCAAGGGCGCGGGCACCGTGCTGGCTTATCCCGGCGGCAGCTGGGCGATCAACGGCAGCGGCAATCCCGGGCCTCGCCTCCGGCGGGCACCGGCGACGTGCTTGCCGGCATGCTCGGCGCGCTGCTCGCGCAAGGCATTGCGCTCGGCGATGCGCTGCCGCTGGCCGTATGCCTGCACGGCGCCGCCGCCGATGCGCTGGTCGCGCAAGGCGTCGGGCCGCTGGGTCTTACCGCGTCGGAACTGGCTCCTGCCGCACGCCAATTGCTCAACGACGCGGGCCGCGGCTGACCCAAGCCCGCTGATCGCGCTATGGCAGCAATATGGTCGCGCCGGTGGTCTTGCGCGATTCGAGATCGCGATGGGCCTGCGCGGCATCCTTGAGCGCATAGGTCTGGCGCGGATCGTTTCGCAGCTTGCCGGACAGGACCAGCGAGAACATCTCCTCGCACATCGCCAGCATCGCGGTGCGGCTTGCCGTGTAAGTCGCCAGCGTCGGCCGCGTCGCGTAGAGTGAGCCCTTCTGCGACAGGAGCAGGATGTCGAACGCGGCGATCGGGCCCGACGCGTTGCCGAAGCTCACGAACATGCCGCGCGGCGACAGGCAGTCGAGCGACGCCGGGAAACGTGTCCTTGCCGACGCCGTCGTAGACGACCGGCACGCCCTTGCCGCCGGTGATCTGCTTGACGCGCTCGACGAAATTCTCGCGCGTATAGACGATCGTGTGAGTGCAGCCGTTCGCCTTTGCCAGCGCCGCCTTTTCGTCCGAGCCGACGGTGCCGATCATCGTGACGCCGAGCGCGCGCGCCCATTGGCAGGCGATCAAGCCGATGCCGCCTGCGGCGGCATGGAACAGGATCGTCTCCCCGCCTTTGAGCGGGAACGTCTGCCGCAACAGATATTGCACGGTCAGACCCTTGAGCATCAGCGTCGCGGCTACCTTGTCGGAAACCCCTTCCGGCAGCTTGACCAGCCGGTCGGCCGGCATCACGCGCACTTCGGAATACGCGCCGAGCGGCCCGCTGCTGTACGCGACGCGGTCGCCGGGCCGCACGTCGGTCACGCCGGGTCCGACCGCTTCGACGACTGCCCGCACCCTCGGTGCCGAGGCCGGACGGCAGCGCCAGCTTGTACAGGCCGCTGCGATGATAGGTGTCGATGTAGTTCACCCCGATCGCCGTGTGGCGGACGCGGGCTTCGCCGGCGCCGGGCTCGCCGACCTCGCACGCTTTCCCACTGCAGCACTTCGGGGCCGCCGTTGCGGTGAAAGCGAATCGCGTTGGGCATGATCGGTCCTCGATATCGTCGACGCGCGAGAGTTTACCGCACGACCGTTGTCGTGCAATGGGCGTAGTGGATTACCTGCTTTGATACCGAACCGAGCAGCCAGCGGCGGAAAAATGACTTGCCCCGATGGCCCATGACGATATGATCGACGCCATGGTTCTCCGCGTAGTGGACTATCTGCTCCGCCGGATGGCCGACCACGACGGCAAACACCGCCGGAACGCCAACCTCGGAGGTGCGCTTACGAAGTTGCTCGAACGCCTGCTCGTAGTGTTCCTTTAGCGCTTTCGATAACGGCTTCAGTCTCCACCTCGTCGGGGGGCTCGGGCGGCCGCGCCACCGATAGCACCGAGAGCTCGGCGCCGAACTTTTGCGCGAGCTCCAGCGCGAATTCGAACGCCCGGCCGGCCGACGCCGACCCATCGTGCGCGATCAGGATGTGCTTCATCGGTCCTCCCTCTCCGATGCCTTGGCGACCGGCGCCTCCAGGGCGCCGGTGCCGATCGATGTTTCAGCCTCTTTCCGGCGACCTGAGCAGATGTCGCGGCAGGAAGAACGCGTTGGCGATCAACGTCGGCACGACCGCGCTGCCGATGACGGCGGCGATTAGAAACGAGTATTGCGCATCGCTTACGATCCCGTGGGTCAGCCCGAACAACGCGGAAATACTGCCGAACGTGAGACCCGTCGACATCAGCATCGTCGTATAGAGGCCGTCGGAGCGCGACGATCCGAATAGACGCGTGAGCGGGTAGACGCCGACAAATTTGGTCAGCATCTTCGCTGCGAGCAACAGTAAAAACGCCAGCGGCGCCGCAATCAGCGCAGGCACCGAAACAAACGAGCCGGCACGGATGAAATAGAACGGCGTCAGCAGGCCGAATGTCAGTGTACGCAATCGCCGTACCAGCGCATGATCCTTGCCCACGGTGCCGGCGAGAACCATGCCCATCACATAAGCGGGCAATACCGCCTCGCTGTCCGCCCACGCCGCGAGTGCGCCAAGGGCCAAAAGACAGAGCAGCAGGAATTTGGCTTCGAGTTCGGACGGCCTGCCTCCGTAGCGCCGGAAAAAGCGCGGCGTCACCCAGGGGAGCACAGCGAACGCGGCGATGCTGGCGCCGACAAAAATGAGCGTGCGATAGGTGAACGGCGCGAACATCAGCCCAAGTGCGAGCACCGTTGCAAGGTCATTGATGAAGCAAGCGGCGAGAACGGTTTTGCCGTAGCTCGTCCTGTTCAGGCCGAATTCGAGCATGACTGCATAGACGACCGCGACCGACGTAGTCGACAGTGCGATGCCGCAGAGCCAGCTCGCCTGGACGCTCCAATGCAGCAAATAATACGCCGCTGCCGCACAGCCGAGGAAAGGCGCGAAGAACGCCACAGCCCGATCGTCATCGTCTGCTTCCAGCTGGCTGCGCAAGCACCGCCGGGTCGAGCTCGGCGCCGGCAAGAAAAGTCAGAACGATCGCGCCGGTGCTCGCCAGGAATTTGATCCAGGACTGATCGGTCCCCAGCACCGCACCGCCGACGGCGGCGCCGATCGCCAGCTGCGCGACCGTGCCGACGACGATCTCGGACATGGCGGTCGCGATGCGAAGCCAGATCGACAGCATCGTCGCGGCCAGCGCAAGACCCGAGCCAAAGCGCCGCCAGCGCGTAGATGTCGGTCATCGGCCTCGCCCCGTCCCGCTCACCGATCGCCTTCGATCGTTCCGAATCTCGGCCGGAACCCGCGCGTAGAAAATGCTGACGCGCTCCTTTGCCAGCATCGCCAGCATGGCGTCCGCCTCGGCGTCGGTCACGACGAATTCGACCT
The DNA here is from genome assembly GCA_963828595.1 of uncultured beta proteobacterium. Lineage (GTDB taxonomy): Bacteria > Pseudomonadota > Gammaproteobacteria > Burkholderiales > Casimicrobiaceae > PALSA-1003. Next base: position 219,204 of record CAWHEN010000009.1, on the reverse strand, counting down.
CGACGGTCATTTCGCGCTGCGAGCTCGAAAAAATGCTCCTCGTGCAGGATGCCGTGACGGCCGAATCCGGCGATGGCGCGAAATGCCGAACCGCCATGGATGCCCAGCTTCTTCGCCTGCTCGAGCAGCCATTCGAACAGCGCGACATGATGGTGAATCCGGTTTTCATGCATGTAGAACCGCAATATTGTCCCCTTCATGCGACTCCTCCTTGCGCGCGATGCCGCCACGCGGCGCTCCATGGCCCGACTCGGAACAGCGGCATTGCCGTCGGCCTCACGCCGGCGCCGCCCATGCGTAAAGCGCGCGCACCAGCAACATGCCGAGTATCGTCATCGCCAGCGAACCGACGACGTGGCTCGCGATGGCGATCGATCCCCACAAGTACTCCTTGCGCAGCAACAGCGTGACGATCTCGGCGGAGAATGTCGAAAATGTCGTCAGGCCGCCGAGAAATCCGGTGGTGATCAGCAGTCGCGCTTCGGGCAGGACGACGGCGTGGCGCGTCAGCAGCTCCATTGCGAAGCCCATCAGCAGTCCGCCGACGAGATTGGCGGCAAGCGTGCCTAGCGGCAGTGTCGGGAACAGCGGGTTCAGCAGAATGCCCAGCCACCAGCGCAGCCACGCGCCGATCGCAGCGCCTCCGCCTACCGCAATAATTCCACCCCAGGGCATGCAAATCCCTTTCCGCATCGAGATACGGCTTTGGGCAACAAAAGGGCGGCGCGGGAACTTGCGAGCGATTCGCCTACCGCGCCACCGCGAAACGGAGGCTACGTGTAGGCATCATCAGCCTTGCGGCGGTTGGCGCAGCGGTCGGTAAACCGCCGGGAGGAATGCCATCTCCTGTCAGAGCAGTATAGTGACAGGCGGCCGGCCGCCGCAAGTTCTCCCTAGGCGCGTAATGTGGCCAGCAGGCGCTTCGGTTTCAGCAGCAGGTCGAGCGCGTCGACGACATGGCGGACGACGATGTCGCTCACCTGCACAGACTCGGCGGCGGCACCCTCGGCACCGCAAACGGCTATGCCAAGCCTAGCCGCGTCGAGCATCATCCGGTCGTTGCGGCCGTTGCCGATCGCGACGACGTGGTCTGCGCCCAGGCTTTGCACGAAATCGCGCTTGGCCTCGGCCTGGTTTCCAGCATCCAGGATCACCAACGCACACGGCAATCGTTGCAGTTGCGTCGCCGCGCTGCCGAAAGTATCCGCGGTGACGACGTGCACGCGCAGCTGGGAGCTCAAGCGTTGGATTCGCTCGTGCACGCCTTCGAGCAGTAGGCCGTCGGCGGCCAGCGTGCCGTTATAGTCGCAGACGGCGTCGGTTATCTCGAGCCGACCGAAGCCGGGAATCGTGAGGTCGAGCATCGCCGCTGACGCGCTCAGCGGATGAACTGGTCGACGAATCCGGCGCCGAGGCCGGCCGCCGTGTAGTGAGCGCGGCACATCTCGATCTTGCTGAACACGTCCTCGTATCCGGTCTGCCGCTCGGACTCGTCGAGATAGATCATCGCGCCGGAAATGTTGAAGAAGGTGATCATTTCGGCGCAATCCTCGGGAACGAACAGCGTGTGCGTCTCGCCGGGCGGTTCGTAGACGAAGCTGCCTTCCTCGGCCACCCATTCGTGCTCGAGGTAGCGCCAGCGGCCCTTGATCACGTAACCGACGACGAGCATCGGATGGCGATGCCGGGAAAGCATGCCCGATCGCCGCACGCGCAGCAGATTGCACCATCCGCCGCTGACGGTGTTGAGCAGCAGCGGACGGAACCAGACGTCGGGCGCCTGCGGCACCCAGACGCGCTCGTCGTCGGGCATGGCCGCGATCGCCAGCTCGGGCACGATGCCCTTCGCCGGAAGGATCGCACGCTCCGCTCACTGCGCCTTTTTCAGCGCGGCCGCCAGCGCAGCGACTTCGCTATCGACATCGAGGTCCTTGGGAAACGGCCGCCCGGCGCGGCGATACCAGTATCGCGCGTTGCCGAGGTCGCCCTCGACGATGTGCACGATACCGTGCGCCCAGCAACCGAGCTTGGTCTCGTCCTGCTGCGCAATCGCATGCGCCTTGTCCCATTCGCCCTTTTTCAGATGTCGAATCGCAGTGCCGAGCTGCATGACCATCCCCCTTTCGTCTTCTGTCCGCGCCCCTCGTGGGGAAGCGATAGCGAATCGCGTCACCGAAGGTCTTCTCTGGACGGGTGCTTGTGCCCGCCATCATACTCACGCCACCAGATAGCCGCCATCGACCGGCAGAATGACGCCGGTGACGAAGGCGGCCGCGGGAGAGCAAAGGAAGACCGCGGCCGTCGCGACTTCTTCGGGCTCGCCCCAGCGCCCGAGCGGCGTGCGCGCGGCGACCGCCGCCTGTTTCTCCGGGTCGTCGCGGACCGGCTGCGTCATCGCCGTATTGATCCAGCCCGGCGCAACGGCGTTGACGCGAATGCCTTCCGGCGCATAAGCGGCCGCGAGCGACTTGGTCAGCTGCGCGACGCCGCCTTTGCTGGCCGCGTATCCCGGCGCATGCGGGCCGCCGAAGAACGAATACATCGACGCGGTGTTGACGATGCATCCTGCGGTCTTCGCCAGCAGCGGTCGCGCCGCGGCCGCAAGTCGCATCGTGCCGGTAAGATTGACGTCGACGACTTCGGCGAAGACGACGGGATCGTGCTCGGCTGCGCGGCGAATGATGCCGGCGCAATTGATCAGCATGTCGAGCCGGGAAAAATCGCGCAGCGCACGCCGCGACGGCGGCGCCATCGCGCACGTCCAGCGCGATCGCGCTCTCGGCGGCAAAGCCGGTCGCGCGCGTGCCGCGGCCGCCTCGGCGTCGGACGCGCCGGTGACCGTGACGCGCGCGCCGAGCCGTGCCAGCAGCGCGGCGATTGCGGCGCCGATGCCGCTGGTGCCGCCGGAGACCAGCGCCACCTGGCCCGCGAAGAGTCCGCTGCGGAACGTCTCGGCCGTCATCGGCCTGCGGTCGCCAGCAACGCAGTCACGTCGGCATGCCGAGGCAGCGGCGCGACCGCGCCGTATCCGGTCGTCGCCAGCGCCGCCGCGGCATTGGCATAGCGTCCCGGCCGCAAACGGCGTATCTCCGGCGACGAGCCTCGCCACGAACGCGCCGTCGAAACAGTCGCCCGCTCCAGTCGCATCGATCGCGTTGACGCGCATGCCGGCGATGCGCTCGCGCGCTCTCGCCGTCGGAGACCAAGACGCCTTCGGCGCCCATCTTCAGCGCGACGACCGGCGCGCCCTGCGCATGGCACCAGTCGAGTATCGAATCGGGCCGCTCCTGTCCGGACAGCTGGGCGACTTCTTCCAGACTCGGCAGGAACCAGTCGCACAGCGCCATCGTCGCCACGATCACCGCCCGTGCGCGTGCGCAGCGGCCAAAGCTTCGGGCGCACGTTGCAATCGAAGGAGATCCGCGCGCCGGCCTCGCGCGCCGCGTCGATCGCCGCGAACACCGTATCGCAGGCGCTGGCGCTGATCGCCTGGCTGATACCCGAGACGTGCAGTACTTTCGTCGAGCGAATGACCGGCAGCGGCAGATCCGATGGGCGCATGCGGCTCGCCGCCGAGCCGGCGCGAAGATAGCTGAACTCGTGCCCGCTCGGCGCCGTGCGCGACAAAGTAGATGCCGGTGCTGGCGTCGGCATCGATCGCCACGCCGCTGCTGTCGACGCCCTCGCGCTGCCACAGCGCGAGGAACTTGCGGCCGAAGGCATCGTCGCCCAGCCGCGTGACGTAGGCGGTCGCGGCGCCGAGCCGCGCGGCGGCGATGACGCAGTTCGAGGTGTCGCCGCCGAATCCCTGCAGGTACTCGTCGCTCGCGTCGGCGCGTCTGGTTGAATTCGAGCAGCGGTTCGCCCAGCGCCACCAGGTCGAAGCGCGCGTCCGCTCATCGCTCGCGCTGGAAGCGCCCGAAAGCCGGCGGCATAGGCAGCGGCGGCGGCGCGCACCGTTTCGGCCGACGCACCCGGCTTGTACAGATTCGAGCCCGTGCCGAATCCGTCGGCGCCGGCGGCCCAGAACGGCGCCATGTTGTCGGGACGGATGCCGCCGACCGGAAACACCAGCGTGTCCGCGCGGCAGCACGGCGCGCCAGGCCTTGAGCACCGCCGGCGACAGCTGCTCGGCGGGAAACATCTTGAGCCCATCGGCACCGGCGTCGAGCGCGGCGAATGCCTCGGTCGGCGTCGCCACGCCGGGAAGACAGATCAGACCGAGCCGCTTGGCTTCGCGCACGATCGCGACATCGCCGTGCGGCATCACGATCAAGCCGCCCGCCCGCATCGGCGACACGCGCAACGTCGGCGACCTTGACGACGGTACCCGCACCGGTCAGGCAGCGCTCGCCGTACTGTGCCGCCAGCCGCGTGATGCTGTCGAACGGGTCCGGCGAATTCAGCGGGACTTCCAGGATGCGGAAGCCGTGCTCGGTCAGCGCCGACGCGACGGCTGTCGATCTCGGAAGGCGTGATGCCGCGCAGCACCGCGACCAGAGGCAGCGGGATCAGATAGTCGCGAAGACGCATGCCGTCATCTCAACAGTCCCGCATGCCGCGCAATCGCGCCACAGCCCGCGCGCCGCGGCGTCTTCCGCACCGATGTCCGCATCGATCCCCGCGATCGCCAATGCCGCTCGATATTTATTCGACCAGAGCTCGCGCGCCGACCAGGGTCAGGCGCGTCGCGGCAACGCGCATCCGCTCGAGCCAGCGGCGCGCCGCCGCGATCTCGGCGCCGAGCAACAAGCCCGAAAGGTAATCGCCGACGCCAGAAGGCGCAAGTTGATCGGTCAGCGCCAGCGTGCGCGCGCTGAACAAATCGTGCGTGAGCGCCGCACCGTCTGCGCAGGCTGTGCCGCACGCCGCGCGCGAGCGCCTCTTCGTCGCTGCCGGGCGTCGACCAGCCGTCCGAGGATGCTGTGCTCGACCAGCAACGCGTAGAGCTCGCCGGTCATGAATGTCGAAAACGTCTCGATCCCATCGGGGCCGATGATCGCCCATTTGCTGTGCGTCCCGGGAAGAAGCACGACTTGTCGCGTCCTGGCATCGTCGGCCAGCGCGCCGAGAATCTGCGTTTCCTCGCCGCGCATCACGTCGGCGATGCCATCGTCATCACGGCATATCAGGCCCGGGACGATCGCGAGCGCCGTGCCGGGAACGCGCGTCAATCCCTGCCGCGACGGCGCCGAAATCGGCGGGACAAGCGCAATACGGCGCCTCGATCCAGCCCTGGCGGCTGCCGATCATGCCGCAGGCGATCAAGGGCACGCCTTCGGGAACGCTCGTCGCCACACAGCGTCTGGAGCGCCTGCGCGAATTCACCATTGGCCACGCGCTGCACGCCGAGCGGCGCGCTGCGCGCGTCGCGGATGCGGCCCTGACGATCCATCGCGTAGGCGCGGGTCGAGCTCGTGCCCCAATCGATGGCAAGCAAGGCGATGTCCTGCATGGCGGGAAGTTTCGAGCGCTGCGTGGCGAATGTCTTCGGACCGCGGCGATTGGACTCGCCGTACGCGCAGCGAGTCGCACTCTAGAACCGAACCCGCTTCAGGGTCAAGCCGGCGGAGTGCGCGCATGCCACGGCGGCGCGAAGCTTCGACCTGCATCTACCAGCGCGCTGCCGCCTCGTCGTCGCTGGCGCGCGCTTCGACCCAGCGCTCGCCTTCGGGCGTCAGTTCCTTTTTCCAGAACGGCGCCTGGGTCTTCAGGTAGTCGATGATGAATTCGCAGGCGGCAAAGGCCTCGCCGCGATGTGCGCTCGAGACCGCGACCAGAACGATCTGGTCGGTCGGCGCAAGCGTCGCCGACCCGATGGATGACGACCGCGTCATAGATCGGCCAGCGCCGCCGCGCTTCGTCGACGATGCCGGCCAGCGCTTTTTCGGTCATGCCGGGATAATGTTCGAGCGTCAGCGTGCGTCACGGTCGCCGCATCGTTTTCATCGCGCACGACGCCGATGAACGAAGCGACCGCGCCGACCCGCGCGTCGCTGCCGCGGAGCAGCGCGATTTCGCGCGCGACGTCGAAGTCCCCGGTCTGAACGCGAACGCCCACGCGAGCTAGCCTCCGGTCACCGGCGGAAACAACGCCACCTCGTCACCGGTCCGCACCGGCGTGTCGGCCTGCGCGACGTCGTGATTGACCGCGACGCGAACCGCGCGCCCTGGCGCCAGCTCGGACGACCACGCGCCGCCGCGGCTGCGCAGCCATGCCAGCAGCGCACCGACATCGGCGACGTCGCCGGGCAGCGCGACCCGTTCGCCGGGCGAGCCCAAAGCGGTCGCGCAGGCGGGCGAGATAGACGATTCAACCATTATGGAATCTTAGCGCATCGGCGGCGCGGCGAAACGAAAACGCCGGCGCGAGAGCGCCGGCGTCGATGGGATCCGGGAGTTAGAAGCGGTACTGAACGCCGATAGTTACCTGATCCGACTCGGGAAGAACGCCGACGCTGCTCGACTCGCCGGCAAACTGGCCGAAGCGCGAATACTCGACGCGCAGTCCCAGCGATTGGCTCAGAACGTAGCGCAGGCCGACGCCGTAGTTGACGCCGTCGCGTATCCGTCCTCGCATCGCCCGGCACCAGCGAGGCGCCGCTGAACAGCGGGCGCGAATCGCTTTGCGCGTAACCCAGTCGTCCATACAGCGAAAAGCTGCGCAGAAATTCCCAGCTGGTATAGACGTCGGCGTTCCAGATCCGTGCCGACGTGTCGACGAGTCCCAAGCCCACGCCCGCCGGTCGGTCGGAGCCCGGCTTTGAGCGCGTACTGATCACGACTGTTGAACGCGGCCTCGACGGCGATATCGCTCTTCCAGCGATACCCGCCGAAGAGCAGCGTTTGCTGCGCGGCGTCGTCGCCTGCTCGGCGCCACGAACCGGTTCCAGCGAGCGCTGGCCCCCCAAGGTCAGCCCGGTCGCATCCGCGCCGCCTTGGCGGAGCGACACCCCTCCGTAGAAGCCGTCCTGGGCGTGCAGGGGCAGCGCCGCACCCGCACCGAGCAGTGCCGCCGAGTCGCGAGTCTAAGTAGCTGTTTTATTCATTGTTTTCTGCTGTTGTCCCGCCGTCTTACCAGCTTGGTCCACCGGGATGTCCACAGCTTCAACTTACCCGCCGGTCGAGTCCGCTGTCAATTTCAATGCAGCGCGGCCGGGCCGACGATGGCACGGCGATGTTGCAGACCCGCCAATCGCACGACCGCTCCCTTCCGTTCCCTTCCGGCCACCCTCGCTGCCGGTTCGACGCCTGCGGGAGCCTCTAGTTCCAGGCTGCCGGAGCTGGCAGCCGGCAAGCGACGATAAAGTCCGCGATCTCGGCGACATCGCCGGATGTCGAAGCAGGGCAAGGACGTGGCCAGTGCCGCGTCGGTGGCGATCGCGACGATATGGGGGTCGCCGGGATGGAGCAGCGGCTTGCCGACACTCGCCCGGTAGACCTCGAGCTTGGGAATCGCGGCTGCCTTGAAGCCTTCGACCAGCACGAGATCGCAAGGCGATAGCCGCTGCACGGCCTGCGCAAGCGAGAGTTCGGGGCTGCCGCGCAGTTCGTGCATCTGCGCCCAGCGCGCCGCCGACGACACCAACACTTCCTTGCACCCGGCGGCGCGGTGGCGATACGAATCCTTGCCCGGTTGGTCGACGTCGAATTCGTGATGCGCATGCTTGATCAGCGAGACGGTAAGACCGAGCGAACCGAAGCGCGGAATCAGCTGCTCGATCAGCGTCGTCTTTGCCGCTGCCGGACCAGCCGGCGAATCCGAATACCCGCATTACGTTTTCCTGATTTGCTTGCAGCGCTGTCTTGTACTGGAGTTCGTACGCGCGGGCAAGGACTATTGCCAGGGCGCTCGCCGGCAGCCCCACGTCGGCAGCCAGCGCCGGATGCACGATTGCCCCGTCCCAGACCTGCAGCCCGGCGCGCAAGCCCCGGTCCATGCGTTAGCGCAACCGACGACGCCGCCGTCGGCAAGCAGGCGAACGCAAGGGAGCGTCGCTTCTCGCCAGCGCCAGCGTCGCCGTGCGCGCGACCAGCGCCGGCATGTTCGGCACGCCGTAGTGCACGACACCTTCGTCGACGAAAGTCGGTGCGGAAATCGAAGTCATGCGCGACGTCTCGGCGATGCCGCCCTGATCGATGCCGACGTCGATGAAGACCGAGCCGCAGCGCATTGTGCGCAGCATGGCGCGCGACACCAGCTTCGGCGACAAGTCGTCCGGGCTCGAGCACCGCGCCGATGAGGACGTCGGCCTCGGCGATCGCGGCGGCTAGGGCTTCGGGTTTCGCATAGCGCCGTCCGCAGCCGTCTCGCCGGCGCACGCTTCGCAGCGCGTGCGCAGCGCGGAGAGCCTGCGCCGGCGTGCGCGCGAATACGGTCACTGCTCGCGCCCAGCGCGAGCGCCAACTGCGATGCCTCGCTGCCGACGCTGCCAGCTCCGACGATGACGACGCGAGCCGGCGCGACGGCGTCGACGCCGGGAAACAGCACGCCGGCGCCGCCGCGATCGTTCATCAGCAACGATGCGGCGATCAGCGGCGCAAGCCGGCCCGCGATGCGCGACATCGGCGCAAGCAGCGGCAGTCCGCCGCGGCCGTCGCTGACGGTCTCGTAGGCGATGACCCCGATGCGCGCCGCAAGCACGGCATCCAGCAGTGCGCGGTCGCGGGCGAGCTGCGCGAAGCCGAACACCGTCGTCGCCGGCTTCAGCAGCTGCGATTTCGTCGCGCTGCAGCTCCTTGACCTTGACGACCAGCGGGCAGGCGAAAACGCCCGCAGCGTCTGCGACAACGCTCGCGCCAGCCGCGGCAAAGGCGGCATCGTTGAAGCCGACGCGCTCGCCGGCGCCGTGCTCGACCACGACCTCATGTCCGGCAGAGACGAGCGATTCGCGCACCGACCGGCGTGACGGCCACGCGGCTTTCGCCGTCCTTGCGCTCGCGCGGGACGCCGATGCGCACCGATCCGACCCGTCAGTGCAGGCTGCCGCCCAAGACCGCGTTGATGAATTCGCCCTTGGCCTGCGTATAGTCGTTGGAGCTGTTCGACTCCCGACTGGAGGATCGCGCGTTTTTTTGCCTGGTAGGCATCGCGCAGCGCCGGATCGGAGCGAAGGACGTCGCGAAAACGATAAAGCGACTGCGCTTCGTCGGAATCCGCCGCGACCACGTGCATGTGCAGCCGATAGACCTGGCCTCGATGTTCGATCGCACCGACGCGCATCGGTCGATCGTCCGGGAAAGCATGGCCGGTGCGCTGCGGCTGAAAACCCAGCGCATCGATGGTGTCGCGCATCGCTTCCAGCCTGCCCTCGGGATAAAGCGCAACGAGGTCGATGATGCCCTTGCCGGCGCAACCCGGGATTGGCGGTGCTGCCGATATGGTCGATGCGCGCCCAAGGCGCCGCGGCCCCGACCAGTTCGATCACGCGCCCGGCGACATCGGGTGCGCTCGCGTCGTATTCGACGTACACCGGCGGGAGAATCGCGTACGGCAGTATCGGCGACATTGCGGGCGCTCGGCTGCTGTTCCTGCGGGCGATTGTAACCTTTATACTCGCGTATCTGTCGCCTGCCGCGGCGGTGTGGCAATCGCGCAGCCGCGGGCGCAGATCGATGGAGGTTCATCGATGACCGATCTATCGTCTGCGGCGCCGCTGGCCGGCACAGTGGCCGACGCCATCGAGAACATCATCTCCAACGTTCCGGCGACGCGCGAAGCTGCAAGTAGTGACCCGGGAGCGCGGCACGCGCTCGGCGCGCAAGTCCGCGACGCGCGCCGCGGCGCTGTCGGGGGCCCTTGCGCTTCCGCCCGGGCATATTCGGCATGCTTACCGTGCTGCCCGACCTGGTCGCGATCTGGCGCATCCAGGCGCAGATGGTTGCCGATATCGCAGGCTTGTACGGCAGGGAGGTCGAGTTGACCCGAGCGCACATGGTGTATTGCCTGTTCCGGCACGCGACCAGCCAGTTGGCGCGCGACGTCGTGGTTCGGGCCGGCGAGCGACTGGTGATCCGGCAGATGTCGGGGGGCGCGCTGAGGAGCGTATTGACCAGCGTCGGCATGTCGGTAACGCAGCGCGTCGCGGGCACCGCCGCAAGTCGTTGGCTGCCCGTCATCGGCGCGGCCGCCGTCGCCGCTTACGCTTACTACGACACGGTACAGGTCGCGAAAACCGCGATCGGACTGCTCGAGACGCCAGAGTTGACGGTGCCCGCCTGAGGCGGGGAGCGCGCAATCGCGACGCCGAATCAAGCGGCCGGCGTCAGCGTCGGAAGGCGCGGCCCAGGGCCTTGCCGATGTCTTCCATGACCTGCGCCGCACGTTTTCGCCTGCCGCGTCTGCCACCGCATCCGACTTGCGTCCGAGCGCGATCTCGCAGGGACTGGCGCCCGGCTCGTGACAATAGCGACTCGCCGACGATAGACAACCCTCCGGTATAGGCGGCCGCGCCGATACGGGCGATGGTAGCGGCCGTGGCCACCGAATCGATCGCCACCGCGGGCGAGGCGAACGGCCCGCGGAATCGTACCAGGTCGGCAACCTGGGGAATGTCCAGCGGGATGCCCTGCCGCACCTGCGGCCGGATGGCGAGGTCCAAGGTCTGGGTGCGAAAGTCGAGCTTACCGCTGGCGGTCGCGCCGAATTTTTTGGTTTCGATGGCGATGCTGCGATCGACTTCGGCGATCCCGTTGCGCAACGGCAGCCTGATCACCGCGCATTGCACCTCGGTCGACGGATCGACGTTGTGAAAGGGATTGATCGCGGCGCCGAGCTTGTTGAGCGGCGAATTCAGATCGATCTTGGTGTTCACCAGCGTTGCCGGGCCGACCAGCGCGGTAAAGTTTCCGCTCATCGTGCTCGCCCATTGCCGCGGCGTGCTGCCGGCGGCATCGATGTCGATCCGGGCATCGGTTTTGCCGCCCCGCACCTCGCGCTTGGTCCCAACGGCCGCGAGCAGCGCACCCAGGTCCATGCCCTTCATCTGCGCGTGCAGCGACAATGCGGGAGCCGGTTCGTGGCCAGCTTCGAGCGACACATTGGCGGTCGCCGTGCCGCCGAATATCGACCCCTGCATCGTCGGGAGGTCGAGGCGTCCGTCCTGCAGCTTGATCTGCAACAGCAGATGGTCGAGGCGGCTGCCGCCGGCGAGCACCAGTTCGTCGATGCTGATCTCGCCGTCGGCGTCGATGCCTCGGAGCAGCGCGATCGGAATCGGCTCATCGGCCATGCCATGCGCTGCCGATGCCGCACGCGCGGCGGCGACCGCTCTCGCGGCGGCGCCGGTAGGCGGCAGATCGGCAAGTGCGAAGCTCGGCGTCGCGAACCGGAAAGTCAGCTTGTTGCGGGGCGGCTGCTGCACGATCGCCGCCTGGCCGGTCATCGTGCTCGCGCCGCTGCGCACCGTCAGTTCGCCTCGAGGCCGATCCTGGCGCCGTTGATACTCATCTTGGTCGTCACCGACGCCTTTTGCCCATTGACTTCACCCTGCAACTTGACCGGATATGGCCAGCGGCGTTGCAGCAGCGCGTCGAGTGGTCCGAGATCGCCCTTCGACCGACACGGCGATGTCGTCTACCTTGCCGCGGAATTGCGCGCTGATCGGCGACTGCGGATCGCGCGCGTGAAGCGACAGCGTTTCGATAGTGATGTTGGTCACCTTGCCAGTGCCCGCCATCGCGATAGGTCATCGTGCCGTTGCTGATGGCAAGGTCGCCGAAGGCAAGGCCGCCCGGCGAACGCGCCGCCCCGGCGCCTTCACCCGGCGCGCCGCCGAGCTGCCAGTTGCCGTTGCCTTTGCCGTCGGTCTCCAGCGAAATCGTCGGCTCGATCAGCGCGAAGCGGACCACGTCGACCCGGCGCCTGAGCAGCGGCAGCAGCGCCACCTGCGCCTCGATGCGCTTGGCCGTCAGCATCTGCGGCGATGCGCCCCAAGCCGCATTGCCCAGCGCGACGTCGTCGATCACCAGCTTGGGCTCGAGCGAGAGCTTGAGTTCGGCGCCGCCACGGATCGTGAGTTCGCGGCCGGTGGCATCGCGAACGTGCTGCTGGATCGGGCCGATCAACTCGTTGGCGTCGAATCTTGCGCAGCGTAATGCCGGCCGCGACGATGACCAGAAAGCAGCAATCCGCCGAAACCCGCAAGCATTCGCCAGAACAGACGCATGCGCCGATTGTAGCGCGGCTTCGCGCCGTAAAGGCGTCGCCGCCGCCCGACAATGCGGGCTAGAACGGTCGCTAACGCAGTGTCGCGTTGAATTTCTCGAGTGCGGCGGCGCCGGGGACAAGCTCCCTGGCGCCGAGCTGATTCAACGGCGTTTCAACCGTGTTCAGCGCGGCGTGGAGGTCACCCGCGTCCGGATCGAGATAGAGCAAGCCGGTGACGATCTCCCCGTCGGCATGGCGCCGCTGCAGGTAATCCATCGCCGCGATCCTGTCCCTCGGATCGTAATCGTCGTGCAGCTTGCGCAGGCGCAGAACCGAGCCGTCGTGCTGTGCGACTTCGCGCAAGGTAGCCCGGGGCGTAGTCGGCGGTGATTTCGGCATGCTGCGGCATGAAGTCCAGACGATTGACCGATTCGTTGTGCTCACGCACGAAATCGTAGCTCTTGGTCGATCCGACGTGATTGTTGAATGCGACGCACGGGCTGATCACGTCGAGGAAGGCGGCCCCCTGGTGCTGGATCGCGGCCTTGATCAGTGGCGTGAGCTGCGTCTTGTCCCCGGAAAAACTGCGCGCGACGAAGCTCGCGCCGAGCTGCAGCGCCAGCATCACCATGTCGATCGGCTCGTCGTTGTTGATCGCGCCGCGCTTGCTTTTCGACCCCTTGTCCGCAGTGGCCGAGAATTGTCCCTTGGTCAGTCCGTAGACGCCGTTGTTCTCGACGATGTAGACCATGTTGACGCCGCGGCGCATCGAGTGCGCGAACTGGCCGAGCCCGATCGAGGCCGAATCCCCGTCGCCGGATACGCCCAGATAGATCAGTTCGCGGTTGGCGAGGTTGGCCCCGGTCAGCACCGACGGCATGCGACCATGCACGCTGTTGAAGCCGTGCGAATTGCCGAGAAAATAGGTCGGCGTTTTCGACGAGCAGCCGATGCCCGAGAGCTTGGCGACCTTGTGCGGCGCGACGTCGAGCTCGAAGAAGGCCTGGATGATCGCGGCCGAGATCGAGTCGTGGCCGCATCCGGCGCACAGCGTCGACACCGCCCCTTCGTAGTCGCGATGGGTATAGCCGAGCTTGTTCTTCGGCAGGTCGGGATGGTGGAGCTTGGGTTTGGCCAGATAGGTCATACGTCCTCTGTCATTCTGAATTCCGCGGTTCGCCGGTCGATGCCGCGCTCACGGCGCCACCTTGCGCAGCGGCGTCACGTTGAACATCGCGAGCTTTTCGGCGATTTCGCTGCCGATGAAGCGGGCGGTGATCGGCGTGCCGTCGTAATGCAGCACCGGCATCAGCCTGGCCGGATCGACGACCAGCTCGTTGACCAGCAGCGACTTGAGCTGCGCGTCGCGATTCTGCTCGACGACGAACACCTGCTCGTGCGCGGCGATGAAATCGGCGATGCTGTCGTGAAACGGGAAAGCGCGCACGCGCAGCGCGTCGAGGTGGATGCCCTGGCCGGCCAGCGCCGCCAACGCCTCGTCGATCGCCGGCGCAGTCGAACCGTAGTAGATGACGCCGAAGCGGGTCGCATGGCCGGCATCGCGGCGCAGCCGGCTCGGGTACGAGGCTCTTTGCGGTCTCGAACTTGCGCAGCAAGACGCTCCATGTTGTCGACGTAGGTCGCCCCGTCCTCGCTGTAGCGCGCGTATCGATCCTTGGTAGTGCCGCGCGTGAAATACGAGCCGCGCTTCGGATGCGTTCCCGGATAGGTCCGATACGGAATGCCGTCGCCGTCGACGTCGAGATAGCGGCCGAACTCCTTGCCCGCCTCCAGCATCTCGTAGCTCATCACCTTGCCGCGGTCGTGCGTGCGCGCATCGTCCCAGACAAGCGGCTCGCACAGCCAGTCCTGCATGCCGATGTCCAGGTCCAGCATTACGAAAATCGGCGTCTGCAGTCGGTCGGCGAGGTCGAACGAGAGCGCGGCGAATTCGAACGCTTCCTTCGGATCTTCGGGAAAGAGCAGCACATGCTTGGTGTCGCCGTGCGAGGCGTAGGCGCACGAAAGCACGTCGGCCTGCTGCGTCCGCGTCGGCATGCCCGTCGACGGGCTGCCGCGCTGAACATCGAACAGCACCGCCGGTATCTCGGCGAAATAGGCGAGCCCGATGAATTCCTGCATCAGCGAAATGCCCGGACCCGACGTGCAGGTGAACGCCCGCGCGCCGTTCCAGCCCGCGCCGATCACGATGCCGATCGAGGCCAGCTCGTCTTCGGCCTGGACGATCGCATATCGCGCCTTGCCGCTGGCAGCATCGGTGCGGAACTTGCGGCAATGGCGCGCGAACGCCTCGGCCATCGACGACGAGGGCGTGATCGGATACCACGCCGCCACCGTCGCCCCGCCGTACACCGCGCCCAGCGCCGCGGCGCTGTTGCCTTCGATGAAAATGCGCTCGCCGACCGCGTTGGCGCGCCTGACCTTGATGCCCAGCGGACAGTCGAGATTGTTGACCGCATAGCTCCGCCCGATCGTCATCGCGTGCACGTTGGGCTTGAGCAGCGCCTCCTTACCCTTGTACTGGTCGCCGATCAGGTGCGCGATTTCCTCGGGATCGATTTCGAGCAGCGCCGACAGCGCGCCGACGTAAATGATGTTCTTGAACAGCTGCCGCTGACGGGCGTCGGAGTATTCGCGGTTGCAGATCTCGGTCAACGGCACGCCGATGACCGTAATGTCTTCGCGGAATTTCGCGTCCGGCAACGGCTTGGTCGAATCGTAGAAGAGGTAGCCGCCCGGCTCGATCTCCTTCAGATCCTGATCCCAGGTCTGCGGATTCATCGCCACCATCATGTCGACGCCGCCGCGCCGGCCGCGCCAGCCGGCCGCGTTGACGCGGACCTCGAACCACGTCGGCAGGCCCTGGATGTTCGACGGAAAAATATTGCGCGGCGCGACCGGAATGCCCATGCGCAGGATGGCCTTGGCGAACAGCAGGTTCGCCGATGCGGACCCGGAGCCGTTGACGTTGGCGAACTTGACGACGAAGTCGTTGACGGCCTGGATCGGGCCGTCCGAAGGCCTTCATTCCGCCGCCCTCGCCGCAGGTTCCTTGCGCGCGCCGACCGCGTTCGCGTACGGCTGATGACAGCGATGGCCGGCTTGCGCGATATCGAAGGCGAACTTCTGCATGTCCCAGGCGCCGGTCGGACAGCGCTCCGCGCAAAGGCCGCAATGCAGGCACACGTCCTCGTCCTTGGCCATCACGCGTCCTGTTTTCAACCCGTTCGCGACATAGAGATCCTGGGTCAGGTTGCGCGAGGGCGCATTCAGTCGCGTTCGGAGGTCGGTCTCGTCGCCGTCGTCGGTGAAAGTGATGCAGTCCATCGGGCAGATGTCGACGCAAGCGTCGCATTCGATGCATGCCTTCGACGGTGAAGACCGTCTGCACGTCGCAATTCAGGCAGCGCTGCGCTTCCGCGAACGCCTGCGCCGCATCGAAGCCGAGCTCGACCTCGACCTTGATGTTCTTCAGCGCGATCGACACATCCTTCAGCGGAACCTTGAAGCGCTGATCGTTCGAAATCGCGTTGTCATAGCTCCACTCGTGGATCCCCATCTTCTGCGACACCAGATTGACCAGCGGCGGGGGACGGATCGCGACGTCCTCGCCGCGGCAAAACCGGTCGATCGAGATCGCGGCGTCGTGGCCGTGCGCGACCGCCCAGATGATGTTCTTCGGGCCGAACGCCGCATCACCGCCGAAAAATACCTGCGGCAGCGTCGATTGCAGCGTCCTCTTGTCGAGCACCGGCAGTCCGGACTTGTCGAAATCGACGCCGGCGTCGCGCTCGATCCACGGAAATGCGTTTTCCTGGCCGACGGCGATCAGCACGTCGTCGCAGGCGAAATGGACATCGGGCTCGCCGGTCGGTACGAGCTGGCGGCGGCCGTCGCCGTCGCGTCTCGCTTCGACCTTCTCGAATACGATGCCGGTGAGCCGTCCGCTTTCGTGAGTGAATGCCTTGGGCACGTGATAGTTGATGATCGGAATACCCTCGTGCATCGCGTCCTCCTTTTCCCAGGGCGACGCCTTCATCTCGTCGAAGCCCGAGCGCACGATGACCTTGACGTCGGTGCCGCCGAGCCGGCGCGAACTGCGGCAGCAATCCATCGCGGTGTTGCCGCCGCCGAGCACGATCACGCGCTTGCCGATCTTGTCGATGTGGCCGAAGGAGACGCTGGACAGCCAGTCGATGCCGATATGGATGTTCGCCGCGGCCTCGCGGCGTCCGGGCAGATCCAGGTCACGTCCGCGCGGCGCGCCGCTGCCGATGAACACGGCGTCGTAGCCCTCGCCGAGCAGCCGCTTGAGGCTGTCGATGCGCGAGCCGCCGCGAAATTCGATGCCGAGATCGAGGACGTAGCCGACCTCCTCGTCGATCACCGACTCGGGCAGGCGAAACTTCGGGATCTGGCTGCGGATCATGCCGCCGGCGCGGGCGTCGCCGTCGTATACGACGCACTGGTAGCCCGAGCGGCGCGAGATCGCGGGCGACGGTCAGCGACGCCGGGCCCGCGCCGATCAGCGCGATCGCGCTTGCCGTTCTTGCGCGCGACGCTTGGGCAGGCGTTCGCGGATATCGTCCTTCAAGTCGGCCGCGACGCGCTTGAGCCGGCAGATCGCGACCGGCTCGGGCTTGATCGTGCTGCCGTCGGGCTGTCCTTCCTCGACCCGGCCGCGGCGACATGCCGGCTCGCAAGGACGATCGCAGGTGCGGCCGAGAATTCCCGGAAAGACATTCGACTCCCAGTTGATCATGTACGCGTCGCTGTAACGGCCCGCAGAGATCAACCGGATGTATTCAGGAACGGGCGTATGGGCGGGACACGCCCATTGGCAGTCGACGACCTTGTGAAAGTAGTCGGGGGCCGCGATGTCCGTCGGTTTCAATACTGCTCCTCGATTCGAGTGCATCGACACGCGCGCGGATCGGACGTGCGCATCCGGGCGATTCGCTTGTGACTATTCGGGTGCGCGTACCGGATATTAGGCCGCCAAGTGGCGCCGATACTACGCCTCTGTGGCAGCTATGAAAAGGCCTTTGCTTTCAACTACTAGCAGTATGGCTTTTCATGTCGCCTCTAAACAACGGCGGGAGGGCAAAGGCAGCTCGATTTGGCAGCTCGATTTCTACAGCGGCAATTCAACGCGTTTGCCGCCGAGGGTCATGTGCCGGGCAGGTTGTGTACTACGCACATTGTTCTGCCGGATCCCGCGATCTATCTACGTCCCTGGTCCCGTCCCGCCGCTCGCGCCATTGCCGATAGCGGGCGAGCGTGTCGGCATTCGGCGGATACGTGCCGGGCAACGCGCGGCCCTGCTCGATTTCGCGCAACACGAATTCCTCCATGATTTCCTGCTCGTGTGCGTCACGGGCGACCTCCGCGACGATAGCCTGCGGAATGACGACGACGCCTTCGCCATCGCCGACGATCGCGTCGCCCGGAAACACCGCGACACCGCCGCATCCGATCGGCACGTTCATATCGACGGCGTGATGGCACACGAGATTCAACGGCGCGCTGCCTCCCGCGCCATAGACGGGAAAGTCCATCGCCGCGATCGCTTCGCTGTCGCGTAGGCAGCCGTCGGTGACGACACCCGCGGCGCCGCGGACCTTGAGGCGCGTAAGCAAAATATGCCCGCCCGACGCGGCCTGCGTTTCGCGCCGGCAGTCCATCACGAGCACCTGGCCGGGGGGCACCGTTTCGATGGACTTGCGCTGCGGGTGCTCGGGATTCTCGAAGACGCTTAGCTGGTCGAGATCCTCGCGCGCCGGAATATAACGCAGCGTAAAGGCTTCTCCGACCAGATTGTCCGCAGGCCGCGCTCATCCGGTGCACGCCCTGGATGAACACGTTGCGCAATCCGCGCTTGAACAATTGGGTGGTCAGCGTAGCCGTGCTCGCGCGCTTGAGGTGCTCTCGGGTTTCAGCGGACAGTGGCATCGAAGCGTCGTCTTTCGGAATTGATGTTCGCGGCGAGGGCGCTATGATAGCGCGGACGCTGATCGGCTCCGCGGCCGCGGCTCAAGGTTCGTTCAGGACCGCGCCGTTGCTGGCGATGATGCTCGAATAGAGGCGCGCGCTGTTCTTGGGCGTGCGCTTCTGGGTCTCGAAGTCGACGTGCACTATGCCGAAACGCTTCGAGTAGCCGAGCGACCATTCGAAATTGTCGAGCAGCGACCAGGCGAAATATCCGCGCAGGTCGACGCCGGCCTCGATCGCCGCGTGCATCGCGGCGATGTGCTTGCGCAGATAATCGACTCGCAACGGGTCGTCGACGCGATCGGCTTGCGCGGTCGGCGGGTCGAAAAACGCCGCGCCATTCTCGGTGACGTACAGTGGGGGGTTTCCGTAACGCTGCTTGACCCAGACCAGGATGTCGGTCATGCCTTGCGGGAAGACCTCCCAGCCGGTTTCGGTGTAGGTGGCCCGCTTCTGACGCACCGGCGCGGCGCGCAGCGGCCAAGCATCGGGGTCGAACCGCGTGACGTTGCGCGTGTAATAGTTGACTCCGACGAAGTCGATCGGCTGCTTGATCAGCTCGAGATCCCCGGCCGGCCAGCTCGGCCAGGCCTCGCCGAAAATCTCGGCGAGCTCGTCGGGATACCGGCCGAGCAGCATCGGATCGAGAAATTGGCGGTTCATGTAGGCATCGGCCCGCGCCGTGGCGGCGCGATCGGCGGCGTCTTCCGAGGCCGGATACTTGGGCTCGAGGTTGACGACGACGCCGATGCGATGCTTGCCTTCGTTGCGATAGGCCTGGACGGCGGCCCCATGCGCGCGCAACAACTGGTGGGCCGCGATCGGCGCCTCGAAGCGGTTGCGATGTCCGGGCGCGAGCGCGCCGTGCAGGTAGCCGCCGTCGGTCACGACCCACGGCTCGTTGAGCGTCGCCCACAGCTTGACCCGGCCGTCGAGCCGGCGAAAAACCGCCGTCGCGTAGTCGGCAAACCATCCGGCGATGTCCGGATTGAGCCAGCCGCCGAGATCGTCGAGCGCGGCAGGCAGATCCCAGTGAAACAGCGTGACCATCGGCTCGATGCCTTGCTGCAGCAGCGTATCGACCAGCCGCTCGTAAAAATCCAGTCCTGCAGCGTTGACCGGTCCCCGACCGCTCGGCAGCACGCGACTCCACGAGATGCTGAACCGATAGGCATTGAGGCCGAGCTCGCGCATCAGGGCGACGTCTTCGCGATAGCGCCGATAGTGATCGCACGCGACGTCGCCGGTGTCGCCGTCGCGGACCATGTTCGGCGTGTGGCAAAAGCGCTGCCAGATGCTCGGGCCGGCGCCGTCGGCGAGCGGCGAGCCTTCGACCTGGTAGGCGGAAGTAGCGCTGCCCCACAGAAAGTCCGCCGGAAATTCGATTCGTCTGCGCTCATGGGCGTTCCATTTTCTTGTTGGGTAGTCATCGTCCGTCGATCAGCACGCTGGCCGGCACTGCGCCAACGCGCAATTCTGTCACCGGAAAAACTCGCCGGCTTGCCGTTGATGCTCGCCGATCGCGGCGGCTTGACGCCCGGCCAGACGAAGACGAAGCCGCCGGGCGGCATACCGGATCCCGGCGCCAGGCGCAATGCCACCCGATCGCCGTCACGGCGGAGCGTATAGCTCAAGCGTCCGTACGGCGTGCGCAGGTTCTGCGACCGCGACGCCGCCTTGCGTCGAGCCAGTCCGGCGCGATGCCGGCGGCAAGAACGACGGCGTGGTCGGCGTCGCGCTCGTACGCGAACAGATCCAGCGTCGCACGAATGAAATCGGAAGCGACCCAGCCGTGCGGCATGTCGCCGACAAAGCGCGGCTGACGCGGATCGTGGCCGACGACTTCGGGCCACTGGTTCCACGCCAGCGGGCGCCGGTCGGCAAGAAAGAAGTCGAGCAGCGCCTGCGCGCGATCGCGCCAGCCCAGCCGCACGAACGTGCCCACGATGCGCATCTCGTAAGGCGTGTAAGCTTCCCACGCCGTCTTGCCATCGCGCCGATCGGTGAACTCGCGCCAGTAGCGCTCATAGGTCGGCTCGCACCAGCTCGGACGGCAGCGCTCCGATGTCGCCTCGCGGAGCGAATGCGATGGCGGTCGATGTCGGATCGAAATCGCCGAGCTCGGCCGCTCCCGGAAGGTATCGGATGCCGTGCGCGGCGACGGCGGCGCGCAACGAGTCGAGAAGGTCGTGGCGAAAGGTCATCGCGCTCTCCGCGCAGGCGGTCCGCTTCCGCGTCGTGGCCGAGCGCGGCACCGATATCGATCGCGCCTTCGTATCCCTTCAGCGCCCAGAAGTCGTCCCAATACGAGTGCATCGGCTTTGCCGAATATCCCTCGTGGCTGATCGACGCCGGCAGCAGTCCGTAGAAGCTGCGCCTCTCTGGCGCAAGATTGGCGTCGGTACGCTCGGAACGCCGCAGCGTGTCGAGGTAGCGCGCGGCCGCCCGGACGTGCGGCCACATCGCCTCGAGTCAGCGCGCGATCGTGCGTGTAGCGATAGATCTCGGCGGCGAGGAAGATGAATTCGCCGTTGCTGTCGTTTTCCGGGACCGGATCGGCGCCGCGCCGGTCGACGCAGCATGGGACCTTGCCGCTCGCGAATTGATGCGGCGCGTACCAGCGCAGGTAATCGGCGGCGACTCCGGCATCGCCGAGCCGCAACAGGGACTCCGCGATCATCGCGCCGTCGCGTATCCAGGACCGTGCGTAGGACCTCGTTCCGGGACGCAGCATCGGGCCGTCGCGCATCATCAGGATATGCGCGAGCGAAGTGCGCAGCGCGTCGACCAGCGGCTGCGCCGCGGCGGGAACCTTGAGCGAAACGCGATTGAGCTTTTCGCGCCACGCGGCCGCGACGGCTCGCTGCTCGCTCGCCACCCAGGCATGCGCCGACATGCGGCGCATATCGGGGGGCGCCGCGTTCCCGGAAAAAGGAACGACCAGATCGACAGCGTGGCTACCATGCGGCGGAAGCTCGAACTCATAGGCAAGCGCGCCGGAAGCGTAGCCCAGGGCGTCGTGCGCGCGCTTCGCGTCGGACCAGCGCGATCGCGCCAGCAGCTTGGGCAAGGCAGCGGGGTCGGAGGAAAACGCGCCGACCTTGTCGGGCGGCTGGAGTGTGTACACCTTGCGCTCGTCGTTCACCGTGAACGCGGTTCCGTCCCAGGCGATATCGCGAATCGCGCTGACCCCACCGACGGTGTTGAGGAATTGCGCCGGCGGATTGACCTGGAGTGGGCGAATGGCGAGCACGAGCTGCAGCGGCAGTCGATCGCCGGTCAGATTCGTAATCTCGTACCGGGCGATGAGCCGCGATGAGCCGCGGGTCCCCGATGCAAACGAGGATACCCTCAGCTCCCACTTCGGCTGGCGCCATCGCACGCCCGGCATCGGCAGGTAGCCGTCCAGCAGAAACGGAGCCGCGTCGACGTCGGCCCAGGTGGTCGGCTTGCCAGCGGCGACGACGAACGGTTCGATCGAGAATCCGCCCTGCCCGACCTCGAGCGCGCCGTCGGTCGATAACAGACCGCTGTCGCTGCCGCCGTCGATGCCGACCAGCGTCCAGTAGGCCTGCTCGCCGGAAAAGCCGCGCGGGAAATAGCCGCGCGGCGAATTACGCGCAAGCTCTTCAACGAAGGCGTTGCCCGATTCGCCGAAATCCGGGTCCTCGATTTCGATTTCCGAAAGGCCGTAAGCGCCGGCAGGCCCTTCTTGCAACGAGAGCCGCAGGTAACGGCTCTCGGCTTCCGGCAGCGCCAGCACATCGTTGCCGCCGGTGCCTCCGCTGACACGCGCAGCGTCCTCCATCGCGCGGCATCGTCGGAAATCTGCACCTCGTAGCGCGAAGCGAATGCCTGGTCCAGCCAGTGCAGCACGACGCCGCCGAATTCGCGCCGCTGCCCGAAATCGAGCGTAAGGTTTTGCGCAGCCCCGCTGGCCGGGTCGCTGCGCCAGGCGGTTGCCGATTGGCCGTCGACCGCGAGCGCCGGTTCGGCGCCGGATCGATCGGAAGACGCACACACCGCAGGCGTCGGCCAGATTGCCGGCACCGGCGGAAGTTCGCGCACCGCGAGCCGGCTGAACCGGATCGACCCTGCGCCGCCACCGCTTCCCGCGGCGACGACGAACTCCAGTCGGGCCGCATGCCTGAGCGTGTGATCGGTCGTCGGCCCCCAGGCGAATTCGATCTGGCGCTTGCGAATCCTGATTTCTCGCCACTCGCGAGGAAAGGTGAAATTCGGCCGATTGAACCACCAGACGTTGTCGCCGCCCGCATCGGTCAGCTTGAACTGGAAATTGTTGACCGGCGCGTCGGCGCGCATGTAAAACGAGATCTCGTAATTGGCGGGCAAGTCGAGCGGCAGCGCGCGGTCGGCAATCGCGTAACCGGCGGTGCCGGCGAGATCGAAATCGAGCTGCAGCGCGCGGCCATCGATGCCGTCGGCGGCATGGATCGATGCCCGCACGCCGTCGGAGGCGCCGGCATGCCACGACGAAAGATCGGCGAAATCGTCGAGCAGCCGCGGTGGCGCTGAGAGCACCTGCGCGGCCAGCGGCGCCGCCCGACCGCGAGCGCAGCGACGAGCGCGATCGCGGCGATCGCAGCCAAGTCCGCCCGTGCCGCCGCGGGCCTGGTCAACGAGCGGTGTCACCCCTTGACGCTTCCCGCCAGAAATCCTTGCATGTAGTAGCGCTGCAAGGCAAGAAACACCAGCAGCACCGGCAGCGTGGTCAGCACCGAGCCTGCCATCATCAGCTCGTTATCCTGCACGTGCTCGCGCGAAAGACTGGCCAGCGCGACCGGCAATGTATAGAGATCTTTGTCGGTGAGGACGATCAACGGCCACATGAAATCGTTCCACGTTCCGAGTAGCGTGAATACCGCCAGGGTGACGATGATCGGTTTGAGCGCGGGGACGACGATAGCGCCGAAAATGCGGAACTCGCTGGCGCCGTCGATGCGCGCTGCTTCCAGCAGCTCGTCGGGGATCGACAGCGCGTACTGCCGCACCAGAAAAATGCCGAATATCCCCGCCATCGCAGGCACGATGACGCCGCCGTAGCTGTTGACCAGCCCCATCTGCTTGAGCAGCAGGAACAGCGGCACCATCGCAACCTGCCCGGGAATGACCAGCGCTCCGAGCAAGAGCTTGAATATCCGATCCCGTCCGGCAAAGCGAAGCTTGGCGAACGCATAGCCGGCCGCCACGTTGAACACCAAGGACACCGCGGTTACTGCGGCCGCGAGAAAAACGCTGTTGACCAGATAGCGGCCGACGCCGGCACGGCCGAAAAGCTCCTGATAATTGCCGAGGGTCGCGCGTTGCGGAACCAGCGGCGGCGGATAGTTGCTGGCTTCGCCCGGAGACATCAGCGATACGGAAACCATCCACAACAGCGGGAACAGCGTGAGCACCGCGGCGGCCAGCAACAGACCGTTCACCAGCGGCGCCTGGACGCGGCGTGCTACTCGCCGATCCATCTTTTCCCGCGAAGCTGCAGCGCGGTAACGGCAAAGATCAGCAGAAACAGGACGAACGCGACCGCCGAGGCGGAACCGAGGTTCCACCACTTGAATCCCTCCTCGTACATGAAATAGAGCACACTGACCGTGCTTTGCAGCGGTCCGCCTTGCGTCATCACATAGGGCTCGGCGAACAACTGGAAGTAGCCGGCTATCGTCAGGATGCCGACCAGCATGACGACCGGTGAGAGCATCGGCAGCGTGACCGAAGCGAACTGTCGCCACACCGAGGCGCCGTCGATGCGCGCCGCCTCGTAGAGCTCCTCAGGAATGCTCTGCAGCCCCGCGAGAAAGATGATCATGTTGTAGCCGAAATTCTTCCATACGGCAAAAAGCATGATCGCCGGCATCGCCCAATGCGGGTCGCCGAGCCAATCGATCGGATCGATGCCGAGCCCGCCCAGCGCATAGTTGAGCAAGCCATAACGGGTGTTGAACAGATAGCGCCAGATGACGGCGACGGCGACCAGCGTCGTCACGACCGGCGCGAACAGCGCGGTACGAAAAAACGGCTTGAATCGCGCCAGCCGCGAATGCAGAAGCAGCGCGGCGCCGAGCGACGCGCCGATCGACAAGGGCACGCCGACGGCGACGAAGTACAGCGTGTTGCCAAGCGCCTGCCAGAACAACGGGGTCTGCAGAAGCTTCAGATAGTTGCCGAAGCCGACGAAACGCAGATTGGCCAGATCGGCGAGAGCGTAGATGTCGAAATCGGTCAGGCTGATCAGAAGCGCGGCAACGATCGGCAGGAAAAAGAATACGGCGATGACCAGCAAAGCCGGCGCGACAAACCACCAGGCGGCGCGATCGAATCTCAATGCGGTTCCCCGCGCGCGAGCATCCAGCGCCGCTTTTCGAGAATATCGTTGGCGCGCGCATCGAGCTCCTTCGCCGCCTGGTCGACCGACAGCTGACCGGATACCGCGCGCTCGGCCACCAGCCTCATCTGGTTGGCGATGCGCTCCCACTCGGCGACCTTGGGCGTCGGCTTCACGCGCTCCAGCTGGTCGCGAAACGCACGCGCATAGACGTCGTCAGCGAGCGGCGCATCGCGCCACGGCTCGCGTCGCGGCGGCAGATCGCCGGTGAGCTCATGGAACCGGCGCTGAACGTCGGGCCGGGCAAGGTACTCGATCAACTGCCAAGCCGCACCCTTCGACCGCGAGGCGCGGAACACGACCAAGCTCGACCCGCCCGCGATCGATGCGCCCGGAGCGCTCGGGCCGGGCAAGGGCGCCGTCGCCCATTCGCCTTGCACGCTCGCCGGCAGGCGTCGCTTGAACTCGGCGATATTCCACGGACCGGAGATGTAAAACGCGAAATAACCGCGTCCGAACTCGTTCCATACGTTCGAGACATCGATGCCGGTCGAGGCCGGTGCGAAGCCGGCGCGAAACGCGTCGACATAGAATTGCAGCGCGCGGCGGAATCCTGCGCTGTCGAAATTGCCCCAACGGCCATCGTCGCGCAGCAGTGGCTCGTCCTGCTGCAGCGCCAGCGCCAGCAGCGGCTCGAATTCATTCAGCGGCAGCAGGATCGCGTAACGATCGGGCCCGGCGCGCTGCTTGACGGCGGCCATCATCCGCGTCCATTCCGGCCACGACGCGGGCGGCGAGGCATAACCGGCCTGGGCGAGCAGGTCGCGCCGGTAAAACAACAACCGCGTGTCGACATACCAGGGCACGCCATACAGCGCGCCCCCGACGATATTGGTCTGCCAGATGCCGTTGAAATAGTCGGCGGGATCGACCACCGGCGAATCGGCGACGTACCGGTCGAGCGGCACGATCGCGCCCAGCGCCACGAATTCCGGGATCCAGGTATTACCGAGCTGGCAGATGTCCGGCGTCGCGTCGCCCGCAAAGGCGGTCAGGAGCTTTTCATGCGCCGCAGTCCACGGCAGCTGCTGGACGTCGACGCGGATGCCCGGATGCGTTCGCTCGAACTCGGGCAGGAGCTGGACGACGACTTCGCCCTCGCGGCCCATCGCCCAGAACTTCAATACGGTTTCGCCGGCGGGGGGCGAGCGGGCGCAAGACGCCGCCAGCGATGCGGCCGCGAAGGCGAAAGAGAGCACCGCGGCGCGCCAGCGCGCGCGCGTGCCCAGACAATTCATCGCGACGCGGTGAGCCAGCCGCCGGAGAAGCCGGCGCGTTGCAAGCCGGTCCGGACGTAAGCATTGGTATGCATCACCTGCCAGATCATGTCGCTGCGGTAATTCTCGATCATCGTGAAGATCGCCCCCTGGTCGATGCCGAGGTAGTCGCCATCGACCCAGCCGAATCCGGGGATGCAGCGGCCATGGGCCAGCGGTCCGTCGAAATTGAAGTTCAGGTTGAACGCGTCGAGAAACCCGTACTTCGCATAGATATAGTTACCGAAGCGCTTGTTCATTTCGAGCACGGCGGGGATCGCAAGTTCCGGCGCGAAGGGCAGCGAGGCCACCGCCGCAGTCGGCGCCAGCGTGCAGTCGTCGTGGCTGCCCGCGCCCTTGCCGCCAATTCCCCGCGCCGCGTAGCTGCGGTACAGCCGCATGACTCCGGCGACTTCGAGCTCCATGTCCGCCGGGCCATCGCTCGCCGTCAGTCCCCAGATCATCGCGCCGTAGTCCTTGCATTGCCGCGGATTGGCGACCGCGTACGCCTGTTGGGCGTAAATCGCACGGCGCGTGTTCTGGAAGTAGTCGAGGCCACGCCGCCGCATATAGGCATCCTGGACATCGCGGAAGTCGAGCCACACATGCGTGTACTGGTGGCCGAACAGCGGGGCGAAGCCCAGGTATTCCTGTCCGAACTGCTTGCCCCAGGACTGGTCGTAGGTGCTGGTCCACGCCGCCCACGCTTCAGGTCCGACCGGGTGCGTCGGCGAGCCCAGCGCCAGCAGGTAGACCAGCATCGCCTCGTTGTAGCCGCGCCAGTCGTATTCGAGGAATCCCTCTTCGGGCGACCAGCCTAGACTGATCGCCGGCGTCCTCGGCTGCGCCCACGTCCAGTCGACGCGGCGGTAGATGTTGTCGACCAGCGAGCGGATTTCGACTTCCTCCGCGTCCGACCCGTCGAAGTACGATTGGCAGAACAAGGCGCCGGCCAGCAGGATCGCGGTGTCGACCGTGGAAAGCTCGCTGTCGGCGAAGCGCTCCCCGGTCTTCATGTCCAGGAAATGGTAGAAAAAGCCCTTGTACCCGGCGACGCCCCGGGCATGGGGGCTCTGCGGGGCGCTGTTGAAGAAGCGCAATGTCGCCAGAACACGCTGCCGCGCTGCCTTGCGTGTCACATAGCCGCGCTCGACGCCGACCGGGTACGCGGTCAGCGCAAAGCCGACCGCGGCGACGCTCGAGAACGAGGGCGTCGGATAGCGATCCGGCACCAGACCGTTCTTCGGATTGGCGGTATCCCAGAAAAACCGGAACGTCCGCTCCTGAAGATCGATCAGGAAGGGATCGACGACCGGGCTTGCCTTGCGCAATCCCAGTGCGTCGAATCCGAATTTCGGCGCTTCGCTGCCGTGGACCATCGTCACGACTGCGGCCACCATCGCTATCGTCGCGACGAGACGAGCCCAGCGCCCGACGGACATCGCCACTTCTTTGCGCATTATTCGATGTCCCGGTTCTGCACTGTCAGAAGACTCCTCTCAAGCCGTGGAACCTTGCAGCTCGCGTCCGCGGTCGCAACACCCGACCGCCTTCGATCCGCCCGCCGTAGGATAGCGGAATGCCGGCCACCGGCGAAAGGGCATGGCAGTTCGGCCCGACGAGACCAAGCTTCCGGCCGACGAATGCCGTTCGCGGCCCGCTTCGACTGTCGCTTGTTCCGATAGTTCTCAAAGGCGCTGACGTCGGAAGCGCCGGCTGCCGCTCGGGTACGGCGGCGGCCCGTCGTTCGATTAGAATGTCGGGGCGAGCGACGTATGCTCGGATTGTCAAAGACATACGACCGGCATGGACACCACCGCTCTCCGCCGATCCGCCTGACCGAATTCAGTCATGGCGGTGGTTGCGGCTGCAAGATCGCCCCGGGCGTGTTGCGCGAGCTGATCGCCAAGTCGTCGCCCGGCGTGTTGCCGAAGGAGCTGCTGGTCGGCATCGAAACGTCGGACGATGCCGCCGTGTATCGGCTGAACGACCGCCAGGCGATTGTCGCCACGACCGATTTTTTCACGCCCATCGTCGACGATCCGTTCGCCTTCGGCGCTATCGCCGCGACCAACGCGCTGTCGGACATCTATGCGATGGGCGCAACGCCGCTATTTGCGCTGGCGCTCGTTGCGATGCCGCTCGACAGGCTGCCGCTGGCTACGATCCGCGCCATCCTCGCCGGCGGCGAGGCCACTTGCGCCAGGGCGGGCATTCCTTTGGCGGGCGGACATACGATCGATTCGGTCGAGCCGATCTACGGACTGGTCGCGATCGGCACCATCGATCCGGCCCGGATCAAACGCAACGTCGGCGCGATGCCCGGAGACGTGCTGGTGCTCGGCAAGCCGCTGGGCATCGGCATCTGCGGGGCCGCGCTGAAAAAGGAGCAACTCGGCGCCGAGCAGTACACCGCCATGGTCGCGCAGGCAACGCAGCTCAACACGCCCGGCATTGCGTTCGGCAGCCTGGACGGCGTGCATGCGCTGACCGACGTCACCGGCTTCGGCCTGCTCGGACACCTGCTGGAGATTTGCCGCGGCTCCGGCGTAGGCGCGCGGCTTCTCTTCGACCGCGTGCCGCTGCTTCCGGGCGTGCCGGACACTGGCTCGCGCCGGAATGATCACCGGCGGATCGGGTCGCAACTGGGCCGGCTACGGCGCCGAGGTCACCTGGCGCGCGTGCGGTGACGCCGCCGCGCAGGCCTTGCTGACGGATCCGCAAACGTCCGGCGGTCTGCTCGCCGCATGCGCGCCGTCTGCGGTCGAGCAAGTCCTGGCGATCTTCGGCCGCGAAGGTTTCGAGCACGCTGCCGTTATCGGCGAGATCACTGCGGGCGTCCCGCATGTCGTCGTCGACTGAACTCCAGCCGCCGAAGCCGCATCGTAGTAGAGCCCGCCAGCGCAAGGACCCTGCCATGACCGAACGATCGCATCTGCGCACGATCCCGCCATCCAGGGCGAGGACGCACGAAGGTTCGCTGCCCGACCGGTATCGCAAGGTTCGCGCCGCCACCGAGGCGCTGGCGGGCGTCCTATCGGACGAGGACTGCGCGATTCAGTCGATGCCCGACGCAAGCCCGGTCAAATGGCATCTCGCGCACACCAGCTGGTTTTTCGAGACTTTTCTGCTCGATGCCGCACTTGCCGGCTATCGTCCGTACGATCCGGCTTTCCGGATCCTCTTCAATTCCTACTACAACGCGGTCGGCGACAAGCACCCGCGGCCGCAGCGGGGTCTGATTTCGCGTCCCTCGCGCCGCGATATCGTCGCCTATCGCGCGCACGTCGACGAGGCGATGCAGCGCTTGCTGGCACGGCACCATGCCGGCAACATCGAGCTTGGCGATTTGATCGAGCTCGGTCTGCAACACGAGCAGCAGCACCAGGAGCTGATCCTGACCGACGTGCTGCATATGCTGTCGTGCAACCCGCTGCAGCCGGCGTACCTTCCTCTCGCCGGCTCCGACGGCCGCGCCGCGAGCGACGCGGCCGCGCCGTCCTGGATCGAGTTCGACGGCGGACTGGCCGAAATCGGACACGATGGCGTCGGTTTCGCCTTCGACAACGAAATGCCCCGCCATCGAGAATTTCTGGCGCCCTTCGCGCTGGCGAGCAGGCCGATCAGCAACGGCGACTACCTGGCGTTCATCGGCGACGGCGGCTATCGGCGACCCGAGCTGTGGCTCTCGGAAGGCTGGGACTGGCTGAACGCCGGCGGAATCGGCTCGCCGCTTTACTGGCGGCTCGACGCCGGCGGTTGGCGCCGGTTCACCTTGCGCGGCACCTTGCCGATCGACCCTGCCGCGCCCGTGTGCCACGTCAGCCTGTTCGAGGCCGATGCCTACGCGCGGTGGGCGGGCGCGCGATTGCCGACCGAATCGGAATGGGAGCTAGCGGCCGCGCGCGCTCCGGTCGACGGCTCGTTTGTCGAGGACGGGGCGCTGCTGCCCCGCCCATCGACTGCCGCTGCCGGCACGCTGACGCAGATGTTCGGCGACGTCTGGGAATGGACGCAAAGCGACTATGCGCCGTATCCCGGGTTTCGCCCGGCGTCCGGCGCAATCGGCGAGTACAACGGAAAATTCATGTGCAACCAGTACGTGTTGCGCGGCGGCTCCTGCGCTACACCGCGTTCGCACATCCGCGCGACCTACCGGAATTTTTTTCCCGCCGCCGCGCGCTGGCAATTTTCCGGCTTCCGCCTGGCGCGGGATTTGAACCGGCGCGGCTGACGCTTGACGAACGGTCGCTCAATCGATGCCTGAGCGAGGCATCGCCGGCGCCGATAACTCCTTTGCCACCTGGCAGAAGGGCATGATCGCCAGCGATTCGATGCCGATCGGAAGGTCAGCGGGATGGCAGGCGCCCGGTCCGACCTTTGCCAGCAGTGCTTGCCGCCGCGACGCTATTGCTCGCCGCCGCCGCGTCCGCCTTCGGCTTCGATGACGTCGCGAAAATTGCCGCGCAGCGCGCCGCGACCCCGTACAAGCCGCGCAACGACAAGCTGCCCGATGCGCTGGCCAGACTCGACTACGACCATTTCCGCGACATCCGCTTCAAGCCGGATCGTTCGCTCTGGCACCCCGAAGGACTGCCGTTCGAGGTCGCATTCTTTCACGAAGGGCAGAACTTCAAGGACCCGGTCAAGATCAACGAGCTGGCCGGCGACGCCGTGCGCGAAGTGCGATTCAATCCCGAGCTGTTCGACTACGGCGCCAATGTCATCGATCCCCGCGACCTGCGCAGACTCGGGTTTGCGGGATTTCGCGTGCATTACGCGATCAATTCGCCGAAGTACAAGGACGAGGTCCTCGTGTTTCTCGGCGCCAGTTATTTTCGCGCGCTCGGCAAAGGCCAGCGCTACGGACTGTCGGCGCGCGGACTTGCCGTCGACACGGCGCTCGGCTCGGGCGAGGAGTTTCCGCAGTTCGTCGAGTTCTGGATCAGACGGCCGGCGCCCGGTGCGACCGAGCTCACGATTTTTGCGCTGCTTGATTCCCGGCGCATGACCGGCGCCTATAGCTTCATGGTCAAGCCCGGCATCGACACCGCAGTCGATGTCAAGGCTCGGCTGTTCCTGCGCGAATTCGTCAGCAAGCCAGGCTTCGCGCCGCTGACGACGATGTATTTCTTCGGCGAAAACCAGCATGCGGCCCGCGACGACTACCGTCCCGAAGTCCATGACTCCGACGGCCTGTCGGTCGCATCGGGAACCGGAGAATGGATCTGGCGGCCGCTGGTCAATCCCAAGCGGCTGCTGGTCACGTCGTTTGCGACGGCCAACCCGTCCGGATTCGGCATCATGCAGCGCGACCGCGATTTCGAGCATTACGAGGATCTGGAAGCGCGTTACGACCTTCGCCCCAGCGCATGGATCGAGCCCAAGGGCCTTTGGGGCACCGGCAGAGTCGAGCTGGTGCAGATTCCCAGTCCCGACGAGACCAATGACAACATCGTCGCTTACTGGGTGCCCGACAGGACGCCGGCACCGCAGCAGCCGTACAACATCGAATACCGCATCCTGTGGCAGAAGGACGCCTGGACACGCCCGCCGACTTCGTGGGTGACGCAGACCCGGCGCGGTCGCGGCTATGTCCGCAACGATGACGGCAGCATCGGCTTTCGTCATCGATTTCGACGGTCCCGCGCTGCGCAAGCTGCCGGCCGATGCCAAGATCGAGGGCATCGCCTCGGCAGACGCCAACGGCGAGGTCGTCGAGCTGATCGGCCACCGCAACGATGCAGACAGGCGGCTGGCGCCTGGCTTTGCGCGTCAAACGTCGCGATCAAGAGCAAGCCGGTCGAACTACGCGCGTATCTGCGCGGCGGCAACAACGCGGTGTCGGAAACGTGGAGCTACATCCTTCCTCCCGAGTAGCCGGCGCCGACGACGACGCCGACGCCTGCATCCGCTATCTGGATCGACTGCCGCTCGCGCCCGAGCAGCGCGCTGCATTGCTGCGGCGCGTCGCGGCTGACGTCGGAACGGTCGCGACTCCGTTCGCGCGAAGATGCTGTCGCTTGCACGCGACGCTGGCCGGCGGCGACGTCGATCCCGACAATCCGGGCTTGGCGTCGATCCGCCAGCGTCTCGAGCTCGCCTACGGGGCGAGCGACGCCGTCCATTCGCCACCGCTGACGCACGATGCCCTCGGACGCGACCGCCTGGTTACGGCTCCGCCGCTGACGCGAACGTCGATGGTGCCGCGCGCCTGGCCGCGCGGGCTGCTGGCGCGGTGGTTCCTGCGCTTTGTACGCCACGAAGAGCCGCGCGCGAGCGACGCCGGCGGACCGCGGCCGACGCCTGCGATCCGATTCAGCGCGCGCCGAAGCATCGCGAACGATGGCGTCGTGCCGCGACCTTCCGGCGCATCGTCCTGATGGGCCTGATCGTGTCGCAAACCTATATCGCGAGCAATTTCATGGTCGCCGTCCTGCCGTATCACGGGCGCCAACCGCTGGAAATCGCGATCCTCATGCTGTTCGCGATTCTATTCGGATGGGTTTCGGCGGGTTTCTGGACCGCGATGGCCGGCTTCGTCCTGCTGGTGTTCGGCAGCGATCGCTATGCGATCACGGATGGCACGCCCCGCAATGCGGCGATCGATCCCAAAGCGCGGGTCGCGATCGTCATGCCGATCTGCAACGAAAACGTGTCGCGGGTATTCGCGGGCCTGGCCGCCAGCTACGAATCGCTGGCGCGCACCGGAGACCTGAAGCATTTCGATTTCTTCGTGCTCTCCGACAGCAGCAAGCCGGACATACGCGTCGCGGAGCTCGATGCGTGGCTGGCGCTGTGCCGCGCGATAAACGGCTTCGGCCGGGTGTTCTACCGATGGCGGCAGCACCGGATCAAGCGCAAGAGCGGCAACATCGCCGATTTCTGCCGGCGCTGGGGGAACCGCTACCGCTACATGGTCGTGCTCGATGCCGACAGCATCATGAGCGGAGCTTGCCTTACCGCGCTGCTGCGGCTGATCGAATCGAATCCCGATGTCGGCATCATCCAGACGGCGCCGCATGCGGCCGGACGCGAAACGCTTTATGCGCGTGTCCAGCAGTTTGCCACCAGCGTCTACGGGCCGCTGTTCACCGCCGGCCTGCACTTCTGGCAGCTCGGCGAATCGCATTACTGGGGGCACAACGCGATCATTCGCGTCGCTCCGTTCATGCGGCATTGCGCGCTCGGTCGTCTGCCGGGACACGGCACGCTGTCCGGGGAAATCCTGTCGCACGACTTCGTCGAGGCGGCACTGATGCGACGGGCCGGGTGGCAGGTCATGATCGCCTACGATCTTGACGGCAGCTACGAGGAAATGCCGCCGAACCTGGTCGACGAGCTTACGCGCGACCGGCGCTGGTGCCGTGGCAATCTGATGAATTTCCGCCTGTTCCTGATGCGCGGCCTTCATGCGGCCCACCGCGCGGTGTTCATGAGCGGCGTCATGGCCTACCTTTCCGCCCTGCTGTGGTTTCTTTCGCTGATTCTGTCGACGGCGCTGCTGGCGGTTCACGCTTTGAGCGAGCCCAAGTATTTCGTGCGAGCCCTTCCAGCTTTTTCCGCTTTGGCCCGAATGGCATCCGGAATGGGCCATCGCGCTTTTTTCGGCGACGGCGATTCTGCTTGTTCCTGCCGAAGGTGCTCGGCGCCCTGCTCATCGTCGTGCGCGGCGCAGCCGAATACGGAGGCCGCGCGCGCCTCGGATTGAGCGTGCTCGGAGAGATGCTGATATCGGCGATGCTCGCGCCGATACGGATGCTGTTCCACTCTCAGTTCGTCGTCGGCGCTTTTGTCGGGTGGGCGATCCACTGGCAGTCGCCGACGCGCGAGGACGCCGAAACCACGTGGCATGAAGCGCTGCGGCGACACGGGGCGCACACGCTGCTGGGCACGCTTTGGGCCGCTGGCGTGTATTGGCTCAATCCGTCGTTCCTCTGGTGGTTGCTGCCTATCGTCGGCGCGCTGATGCTTTCGATACCGCTTTCGGTCTATTCGAGCCGACTCCGCCTCGGGCGCCGACTGCGCGCGGCCGGCCTGTTCCTGATTCCGGAAGAAGCGCGGCCGCCGGCGGAAATACGCGCGATGATGCAGGCTGTCGCGTCCGCGCCGATGCCGCCGGGCTTTGTCGATGCGGTCGTCGACCCCGCAACCAACGCGCTGGCCTGCGCCGCCGCCGTCGCCCGATTTACGCGGACAGCTCTGGTCCAGAACCAGCGGATGCAAAAGGTCGACGTCGCGCTGGTCGAGGGACCCGACGGCTTGAGTTCATCCTCGAAACTCCGCTTGCTCGGCGACCCGATCGCCCTGTCGCGTCTGCATTGGCGCGTATGGACCTCGCCCGATGCCCATGTCGTGTGGCGGGAAGCTATCGCGTCTGCGCGCCGCACGGCTGTCGTCGTCGCAACACCGGCACACCGCCCGGTCCGCGCCGACCTGCGATCGCCAGCCAGGGTCTGGTCATGACCGGCCGCCCGACGCAGGAGCCTGGCGACGGCAACATCGGTCTTTATCGCGCCGCCGACTTCCGGCTGACCGACGGGCGCTGCGCCGATTGCGACGCAATACCGCAGGCGCTGTGGTATTTCCGCGATGAGGCGATCGCTGTACCGCGACCCGGGTTACCCGTTGCAGGATTCACCCGCGGCGCAAGCACGTTCGACGACGTCGCGCGCTGGGCGGCGAGCCATGCGCCGGGAACCGCGCCCGATTATCCGACGCTGATCTGGGTCGCCTCGCCGGCGGTGCTGCGCGGCGCGCGACTCGACGCGGCGGGTACGCACATCGCGGTCGCGGGCACGACGACGGCGTTCGCGGTCGTGCCCAAGATCCCGCTCAATCGGTCGTATTACGACGCAGCCTCGGTCGCTTATTTCACCGGCAGGACGCTCAAGATGCGCGGCGAAATCGCCGAAGGCAAGTTCACCGCCCGCTCGATATGGCCGGAGGATTTCCGGCTCGACGTGAATGACGCCGCCGCGTCGTCGCCCGAGGCTGCCGCAGACCCATCGCCCGAGGCGGTGCGGAAGCTTTTGCGCGCCGAGCCGCGGGGCGGCGCGACCAGCGGGTTCGCCGCAATCACCTTGTGGGAGCGCACGCCGGGCGCGGCGCGCCGCTGTGTGGGCAAACCGGTGCTCGCCGCGATGCTCAACGGCGCTCAGGGCGACGACGACGAAGCCCACGGCGGCCACTTCGCGATCGTCACCGGCCGCGTCGGCGCCGACGGCGGGATCGACGACTGGATGGCAAACAATTTCTACACGCTCGATCTGTTCAGCGAAAAAGGCATCATCGCCGCCGCCGTGCCGCTCGACCGCTACCTGGCCGACCTCAACAGCGGCCAGGCTTGGTACCGGCCCTCGCACCTGCTGGTCGCGGTTCTGAGCCGCGACCGGACGGCAAGCCATGTGCAAGGCGCGATAAACCGCGTCTACAACCAGTTCTACCGGCATCAACTCATCTACGGCAACGTGACGATGAACTGCGCCGGCATCAGCATCGACGCGCTGCGCGCCCTCGGCTGGAGCGTCCATGCGCGCAAGCCCGTCAGCCGCGTGCTGGCCTGGCTCGCCGTACCCTGGGTCGCACTTTTCGAGCGGAGCATCGCCAGCGCGCGGCGAGCGTTCGATTATCTGAGCGAGGATGGCACGCGCATGTTTCCCGCGGCGGCGTTCGAGGAGACTGCAGCCGATCTGTTGCGGCTGGCGGCGCGACCCGATTCGCGCGAGCTCACGCCGTTCGAGACGATGCTCGCCGAAGACATCGAGGCGCTGGTGTGGCTGCGCGTGCCGCAGCTTCCGTCGAGCCGCGCCTGGGGCGACTTTGCCGTCGTCACCAAGCGCGAGTACGCAGCGCGGCTTCCCGCCGATCGCAGCCAGGCCAAGATCATTCCGGTGCCGCCGCGTCTCTTTCCGCCGGAACTGCGCGATCCCGACCTCCTTCCACCGCCGCCGAGTCGGAGCGCCTTGGCGGTCGTCCTGTGGACCGTCGTTTCGCTGGCCGGTATACCGTGGTTGCTCTGGCGCTGGCGGCAAAGTCAAAAGACGGGAGAAAAACTCTTGACATAGCCAATGTTTCCATTATTCTGGAAACATGGAAACATTGTCCGCCTTGCGTGCCTTGGCTGCGCTGGCCCAAGAAACCCGCCTTCGCGTATTCCGCTTGCTGGTCGAGCACGGACCCTTGGGCCTTCCCGCGGGCGAGATCGGCCGTCAGCTCGGATTGCCGCCCGCAACCCTGTCGTTCCACATCAAGGAGCTGGCGACGGCGGGGCTGGTGTCGGCGCGGCCACAGGGCCGCTCTATCCGTTACGCGACTGACTTCGCCGCGATGCGCAATCTGGTCGCCTATCTGAGCGAGAACTGTTGTCGCGCTGCCCTTGGCGACGACGATCAGCCGACCGCCTGCACCTCCGATTGCTCGCCGCAGCCCGCGGCCGAGCGCACGGTGTTTACCATCCCCAAGCCCACGGTACGACCCAAGAGGAGAGCCGCATGAAACGATTTCATGTCCACGTCTCGGTACCGGATCTCCCAGCGAGCATCCGGTTCTATTCCGCGTTGTTCGCCGCCGAGCCCACGCTGCGCAAGGACGACTACGCCAAATGGATGCTGGACGATCCACGCATCAACTTTGCCATCTCGACGCGCGCTGGGAGCGGGGGCGTCAATCATCTCGGCTTCCAGGTTGAAAGCTTGACCGAGCTCGACGCGATGGAGGCCCAACTTCTGGCGGCGGATCGGCACCTGGTTGCGGAAAAGAATGCCGACTGCTGCTATGTGCGTTCCGACAAATACTGGGTCACCGATCCGGCCGGGATCGCCTGGGAGACTTTTCACACACTGAGCGGCGTCCCCGTCGTCGGTGGCGCGGACGCCACGCCCGTCGATACAGCGCAGAGTGGCTGCGGCTGCGCACCGCGCCCCATCGCGGGCGCCAAGTCCTGCTGCAGCTGACAAGGCGCGGCGATGTGTAGCGACGGCCCGTGAGGGCTGTTGCATGAAAAACCGCGGCTCGATCCGGTCGCGGCGCAGACTTGCGTAGAATCGCAGGCCAGCGGCGGCGACCCGCGCGACTGCCAGCATCGGTTGGCGTGCCCGCGCGATCCGCGACGCGATGACGACAATGCCCGCGCTTCTCACTGACCAGACCTTCTGGGTCAACGTTTTTTTTGCCGCCGAATGGGCGGTGCGTATCGCGATGATCGTCGTCGTGCCATTCCGGCGCTCGCCGGAAGCGGCCAAGGGCTGGTTGCTGCTGATCTTTTTCGAGCCGGCAATCGGCATCGCGCTGTATTTGCTCATCGGCAGACCGACGCCGCCAGCCTGGCGCCTGCAGCGTCATGTCGAGTTCATGGAGCTTTCCAAGCCGGTGTACGAGCGGCTCGGCCGCGACCCGAACATATTCCATCCGCAGCTCGGCCCGACGCTCGATCATGCCGTGACGTTGGCCGAAAACCTCGGGCGGCTTCCGATACTGGGCGGCAATACCGCCGAGATCCTCGCCGACTATGACCGGACGATCGACCGCCTGATCGCCGACATCGATATGGCGCACGACCATGTGCACCTGCTGTTCTACATCGTTGCCGACGACGCCACGACGGCGCGTGTCGTCGATGCGCTGCAACGGGCCGTCGACCGCGGCGTCGTCTGCCGCCTGCTCGCCGATTCGCTGGGGTCGCGTCCGGATTTCGGACAGATGCTGCCGCGGCTGCTGGCGGCGGGAATCCTGGCGGAGGAAACGATGGGTGTCGGCTTCTTCCGCCGCCGCACCGGCCGCATCGATCTGCGCAACCACCGCAAGATCGCCGTGATCGACGGGCGCGTCGCGTATGTCGGATCGCAGAACCTGGTCGACGCGACGTTCAAGCGCGGCCTTACCTTCGAGGAGCTGAACGTGCGCCTGAGCGGGCCGATCGCACTCGAGCTGCAGGCGGTTTTTGTCGAGGACTGGTATGCCGAAACCGGCGAGGCTCTGGGCGATCTGCGCTACTTTCCGGAGCCGAGGATTACCGGCGACGTGCCCGTGCAGGCGCTGCCGAGCGGCCCCGGCTACCCACGCGAGAACAACCAGCGCCTGATCGTCTCGCTGATCCACGCGGCGGCAAGCCGGGTCGTTATCACGATGCCTTATCTCGTTCCCGACGAAGCGTTGCTGCAAGCGCTGCAGACCGCCGTTTTGCGCGGCATCGACGTGACCCTGGTCGTGCCGCTGCAGATGGATCAGATCCTCGTGCACCTGGCGCAGCGCTCGTACTACGACGAGCTTTTGGACTCAGGTGTCCGTATCTGCCGCTATGGCACGCGGTTCCTGCACGCCAAGCACGTCACGATCGACGATCGGATCGCCTGGATCGGATCGTCGAATCTCGACGTGCGCTCATTTGCGCTCAACTCGGAGATCGTCGTCCTGCTCTACGATGCCGGCGTGTGCGCCAGCCTGGCACACGAACAGGCGCGCTATCTTCGCGACGGACAGATGCTCGACCCGGCCAGTTGGTCGAAGCGGCCCGGGGTAATGAAGGTGGCAGAGAATCTGGCGCGGCTGCTGAGCCCGCTGCTTTGATCGACGCCGGCGTGCCCCCGCCGTCCGGAAGAGCGCGAGCCCAGTCCTAGCGGTGCTTGAACTCGGGCTTGCGCTTTTCGACGAACGCGCGCATGCCTTCCTTCTGATCGTCAAGTGCGAAAGTCGCGTGAAACTCGCGGCGCTCGGACATCAGGCCCTCGGACAGCGATGACTCGTACGCACGATTGATCGCTTCCTTGATCTTCATCACGACTGGCAGCGAATAGCCGGCGATCTTGGCCGCCACCGCCAGCGCCTCGTCGAACAGCTTGTCGGCAGGCACGACCCGCGCGACCAGTCCCGAGCGCTCGGCTTCCTGCGCATCGATCATGCGACCGGTCAGGCACCAGTCCATCGCCTTGGCCTTTCCTACCGCGCGCGGCAGGCGCTGCGTCCCGCCCATGCCGGGCATCGTTCCTATGGTTATCTCCGGCTGGCCGAATTTCGCCGTATCGGCGGCAATGATCAGATCGCACATCATCGCCAGCTCGCATCCTCCGCCAAGCGCATAGCCGGCGACCGCGGCGATTACCGGCTTGCGCGTGCCGCGCATCGACTCCCAGCTCATGATGTAGTTGTCGGCATAGACCTTCTGGTAATCCCACTCGGCCATTGCGCCGATGTCGGCGCCTGCGGCAAAAGCCTTTTCGTTGCCGGTGATGATGATCGCGCCTATGGCGGCGTCGCTATCGAACGCGGCGAGCGCGCGACCGAGCTCACTGGCCAGCGCCTCGTTGAGCGCGTTCATCCGCTGCGGCCGGTTGAGCCGGATGACGCCGACGCGGTCCCGCGTTTCGACGACGATGTTCTCGTAGGAGTCGCTCATCGGGCCTTTCAGGGTTTGTCCGGATCGAAATGGCTGGCTAGCGTCGCCCAGCAGCGGTAATACTCGGGTTGGCGCTGCGCCGATTCCAGCGCGAATCGCGTCGGATGGATGACCGCGCGCGTCTCGAACATGAACGCCATGGTGTCGGATACGCGCTGGGGTCGCGAGACATCGGCTGCTGACGCGCGCGCGAAGGTTTCGGCGTCCGGCCCGTGACCGCTCATGCAATTGTGCAGGCTAGCGCCGCCCGGCAGGAATCCTTCGGCCTTGGCGTCGTAGACGCCTTCGAT
The DNA here is from genome assembly GCA_963828595.1 of uncultured beta proteobacterium. GTDB lineage: Bacteria > Pseudomonadota > Gammaproteobacteria > Burkholderiales > Casimicrobiaceae > PALSA-1003. Next base: position 179,702 of record CAWHEN010000009.1, on the reverse strand, counting down.
CAGGCCCATGAACTCGCTGGCGACGTTGCGGTGGAACCACGGCGGGCGGAACGTGTGCTCCATCACCAGCCAGCGCGGCGGGAAAATGACAAAGTCGATCATGTCGACGCCGGCTGTGTCGCTGGGCGACTGCAGCACCAGGAAGATCGACGGATCCGGATGATCGAAGCTGGTCGATCCGATCGTGTTGAAGCGACGCAGGTCGTATTTGTACGGCGCGTAGTTGCCGTGCCAGGCGACGACGTCCAGCGGCGAGTGATCGATCGCGGCCGACCACAGATTGCCCATGAACTTCGCGACCAGCTCGAAGCTGCCGCTGCGGTCCTCGTACGATGCGGTCGGCGCGAGGAAATCGCGCGGATTGGCGAGCCCATTGGCGCCGATCGGGCCCAGGTCGGGCAGCTTGAACGGCGCGCCGAAGTTCTCGCAGACATAGCCGCGCGCCTCGGCGTCGAGGAGCTCGACCCGGAAGCGCAGGCCCCGCGGGATCACGACGATCTCCTGCGGCGCCGCCGCGATGCGCCCGAGCTCGGTGTCCAACCGCAGCCTCCCCTGCTGCGGAACGATCAATAGCTCGCCGTCGGCATCGTAGAAAAAGCGATCGCGCATCGAACGATTCGCCGCGTACAGGTGAATGCCGCAGCCGTTCTGCACCGCGGGCGCCCCGTTGCCGGCCATCGTCACCAGACCATCGATGAAATCGGTCGGCGCCGTGGCCGAAGGCATCGGCAACGGGTCCCAGCGCAGCTGATCGGGAGGCGTCGGCAAATAATCGAAGCGGCTTTCGACGCGGCCGTTGTCGATCCGGCGAAACGGCTCGTGCACGGCGGCCGGCCGGATGCGGTACAACCAGGCGCGCCGATTGACGGCGCGCGGCGCGGTGAACGCGGTTCCGGACAGCTGCTCGGCGTAGAGACCGTACGGCGCGCGCTGCGGCGAGTTCTGCCCTTCGGGCAATGCGCCGGGCAGCGCTTCGGTCGCGAACTCGTTGCCGAATCCGGATTGGTAGCTCAACGCCGCATCCGCGATCGGGCTTTCCGCGGCCCGCGCCGCGCCGCTTGCGCCGCGTCGGCGCTCGGTCGTCTTGATCGTCATGGGGTCTCGCCGCGGCGGATCGTGCCGCCGAAGCTTATTTTACCGCGCCCAGGTCCTCGCGTGCCGCGGCCAGCGCCTCGCGCAGCACCGCGAGGTCGCCGACGTGGTTGGCCAGCAACAGGATCAAGCGCGCGTTGAGCAGCGCGCTTTGCGCCTCGGTAAGATCACGGTGCGCATCGATCAGCTCCTGATAGAAGTCGTCGGGCGCCGAAAGATTGGCCTCGGTGTTGAGCGTCGTCACGCCGCCGCTTTCGCTGCCTGGACGGACTGGGCGGAGGCACGCGCGATCGCTGCGCGCACGGCACCGAGCTCGAACGCGCGCCAGCGCGCGCAGACATGCTGGTCGGGACGCAACAGGTAGCAGGTGCCCGGCCTCGCGTCATAGCGTTTGGTCGCGAGGCCTTCACTGTCCTCGATCAGGCAGGCGTCGTTCGCCGGCGCCCCGCCGACTTGCACGACCGTGCACGCGATACTGTCCCGGGCAAGCGAACGCAGCGCATCGGCGGACACGGCGCTTCCGAAGCACAGCAAGGTGAAGCCGGCATCGAGATAACCGAGCAACCAGCCGCCGCGCAGACCGGCGACCGGCGCGTCGATCGCAACGGCGCCCGGAACCGGCCCGCCGCCGAAAGCGTCCGCGCTGTCCGGCGTATTGAGCGACGATCCGGAAAGGGTTGCCGGCACCGACAGCCGGCCGCTGTTGACCAGCGCTCGCGCGAATGGGTAGCGCTTGGCGAGGCCCAGCACGGCGTCGCGGAATGTGCGGCTGACGGCGCTCTTCGGTGTAATGAAATCGGTGCTGCGCGTCGAGTGCCGGATGTTCTCGTCGGCCGCGTAAGCACGCTCGGCGTCGTAGCTGTCGAGCAAACGCTCGGGCGCCTGCCCGGCGAGCACCAGATCGAGCTTCCATGCCAGATTGTCGGCGTCCTGGATACCGGAGTTCGCGCCCCGCGCGCCGAACGGCGACACCAGGTGCGCGGCGTCGCCGGCGAACAGCACGCGGCCGTGACGGAACGAACGCAAGCGCCGGCACTGGAACGTGTAGACGCTCGCCCATTCGATCTCGAACTGCGCATCGGCGCCGAGCATCGCGCGGATGCGCGGGACGATGCGCTCCGGCCGTTTTTCGCTCGTCCGGATCGGCGTCCCAGCCGAGCTGGAAGTCGACCCGCCAGACATCGTCGGCCTGGCGATGCAGCAGCGCCGACTGGTTGCGGTGAAACGGTGGGTCGAACCAGAAACGGCGCTCGGCCGGAAAGCCGGAGCGCATCGCAATGTCTGCGATCAGGAACCGATCGTGGAAGACCTGTCCTTCGCATTCGACCCCGAGCATGCTGCGAATCGGGCTGCGCGCGCCGTCGGCGGCGATCAGCCAGTCGGCATGCACCGTGTATTCGCCATCGGGCGCGCCGATCCGAAGCGCGACACGGTCGGCTTGCTGTTCGACGCCGATGACTTTGCTGCGCCAGCGGAGCTCGGCCTGCGCCAGCTCGCTCAGGCGCTCGACCAGGAACTGCTCGACCCAGTACTGCTGCAGGTTGATGAACGCCGGCCGGCGGTGACCCTCGCCGGGCAGCAGGTTGAATTCGTAGACTTGCTCATCGCGAAAGAAAACCCGGCCGACGCTCCAGCCGACGCCCTTTTGCACCAGCCGCTCTGCGCAGCCTAGGCGATCGAGAATCTCGAGCGTGCGTTTCGACCAGCAAATCGCGCGGGAGCCGACGCTGACCGTGTCGTCCTCGTCGACCAGTAACACATCGATGCCGCGCAGCGCGAGATCGATCGCAGCGGTCAGGCCCACCGGTCCGGCGCCGGCGACGACCACCGGCCAGTGGCGCGTCGTTCCGCCCAGCTCGGCGGGCCGGACATAGGTGTAGACCGGATGGGTATAGGTCTTCAACCGGACGGCGCCTAAGCTTCCAGCGACTCCCACATTTCCTTGTCGCGCTGCGCCGTCCAGATGCGCGGATCGCGGTACCTGGTCGCTTCGTCGTAGGCGCGCGTCACGTCGAACGGCAGGCAATGATCGAATATCACCCAGTCGCCGAACCTGGGCTTCAACGCCGCGTAGGTTTCCTTGTATACGGTGCGCAAGTCCTTCCCCTGCGCCGCGCCCGCCTTCACCGCGCCGAACATTTCGGTGATGAACGCGCGTGTGCCGTCGAGACCGGCAGCGACCTGGGCTTCGTTCTGCAATGCGGCACCGCGGCCGGGCACGAGCTTCGCGGGCTTCAGCGCTGCGATAGCGTCGAGCGTGACCGGCCAGTCCTCGAGATAGGCATCGCCGGTGTACGGCGTCGTCTGATATTCGACCAGGTCGCCGGAGAAAAGGATGCGCTCCTGCGGCAGCCATACGACGGTGTCGCCCTTGGTATGGCCTCGTCCGATCTGCATGATCTCGACCTGCAGCTTGCCGATCCAGAGCGTCATCCGCTTTTCGAACACCAAGGTCGGCCAGGTCAGCCCCGGCACCGATTCGACCGCCTGGAAAAGGCGCGGAAAACGCTCGATCTCGCTTTTCATGTCGGCTTCGCCGCGCTCGACGATCAGATCGTAGGTGTCGCGGCTGGCGATGACGTGCTGCGCCCCGTAGCCCGACGCGCCGAGCACGCGCACCGCATGATAGTGCGACAGCACGACATAGCGGATGGGCTTGTCGCTGACCGTGCGGATGTGGCGGATGACGTCCTGCGCCATCACCGGTGTAGCCTGGGTGTCGATGACCATGATCGCATCATCACCGACGACGATGCCGGTGTTCGGATCGCCCTCGGCGGTGTACGCATAGGCGTGGTCGGACAGCTTGTCGAAGCTCACCTTCTTGGCTTCCAGGTCGGCCTGGGAAGCGAATTTCTTGTCGTTCATTGCAAAGGTCCTGTGCACGAAGGTCCGCTGTGCCGCGGCGGCGATGGGCCATTGTAGGAGGGATTGCCGTGGGCCGCACGAGGCGCGCGGCTACGACGGGTAAAGGCCTCGCATTCTCGCGTGCAGCCTCGCCAGGCCCAGCAGCGCATCGAGCGCCGGCGTGGCAACCTCCACCCGCTGGCCGATTTCGCGCACGGCGCTCAATAACACGTCGATCTCGACCGGCCGCTGCGCCTCGACGTCCTGCAGCATCGACGTCTTGACCGCGCCGAGCCGGCGCGTCACCGCGTTGCGATCCTCGCCGCTTTGCGCGATCGGACACCCGATTTTCGCGCCGATCGCCGCGGCCTCGCGCATCACCGCGAGACAGAAGGCGTTAACGAGCTCGTCATCGAGGACGCGATCCATCGTCGCGCCGGTCAGCGCCGACACCGGGTTCATCGTCATGTTGCCCCACAGCTTGTACCAGATGTCGCGCTGGATGCAGGACGAGACTTCGACGTCGAATCCCGCGGCGGTCAAGTTGCGCGGCGATCGCCGTGGGTGCGCGGCGCCGGATCGCCGGCCGGCTCGCCGACGATCAGCCGCTGGCCGCCGTGGTGCCGTACCACGCCGGGCTCCGGCGTCGAGCACGAGGCATGAACGACGCAGCCGACGATGCGCCGCGCCGGCAGCGCCGCGTCGATCGCGCCCTCGGGATCGACCGAGGAGAGCTGCATGTCGCGATAGGCCGTCCCGAATCCGTGAAAGAACCACCAGGGCACGCCATTCATCGCGGTGAGCACCGCCGTTTCAGGGCCGAGCAGCGGACCGACGATCGCCGCAACGCCGGCAAGCGACGGGCCCCTTGACCGCGACGATGACCAGATCCTGCGCCCCGAGCGCCGAAGCCGTCTCGGCGACGTTCGCCGCCGCGGTGATCGAGCCTTGCTGCGTTTGCAGCCGCCAGCCGTGCGCGCGCAGCGCGTCGGCGGTCGCGCCGCGGGCCAGCACCGCGACGTCGGCCCCGGCATGCGCCAGCCGCGTGCCGATGAATCCGCCGATCGCGCCGGCGCCGACGATGCAGATCTTCAGCGCAGATCCTTAAGTGTGGCGCGGCCGATCGGCGTCGAAGCTCAAAGCTTCGGCCTCTTGTCGACGACGCGCTTCGCCTTGCCCAGCGAGCGTTCGATGCCGCCGCTTTGCACGACCCGCACCGTGGCGCTGACGCCGATCAGGCTCTTGATGTGGTGTGCGAGCTTCACGCCGGCGGCCTCGCCGTCGACACCGCCGGCGCCCGGAGCGCGCTCGACCAACACGGTAAGCTCGTCCAGCACATTGGGGCGCGTGATCTCGAGTTGGTAATGCGGCGCCAGGGCCTCCTGCTTGAGTATCAGCTCCTCCACCTGCGTCGGAAACACGTTGACGCCGCGGATGATCAGCATGTCGTCGGAGCGCCCGGTAACTTTCTCCATGCGGCGCATCGAGCGCGCGCTGGGCGGCAACAGGCGCGTCAGGTCGCGCGTGCGATAGCGGATGATCGGCAGCGCTTCCTTGGTCAACGAGGTGATCACCAGCTCGCCCTTTTCACCGTCCGGCAGCAAGCGACCGGTCTCGGGATCGATGACTTCCGGATAGAAGTGGTCCTCCCAGATCGTCAGGCCGTCCTTGGTCTCGATGCACTCCTGCGCGACGCCGGGTCCGATCACCTCGGACAGGCCATAGATGTCGAGCGCGTCGATGTTCAGCTTCGTCTCGATCGACTGCCGCATCGTCGCGGTCCACGGCTCGGCGCCGAAAATGCCGATCTCGAGTGACGTCTGCCGCGGATCGATGCCCTGCCGCTCCATTTCCTCTGCGATCGCCAGCATGTACGACGGCGTCACCATGATGATGTTGGGCTTGAAATCCTGGATCAGCTGTACCTGCTTTTCGGTCTGGCCTCCCGACATTGGAATCACCGTCGCCCCTAGCCGCTCGGCGCCGTAGTGGGCTCCGAGGCCGCCGGTAAAGAGGCCATAGCCGTAGGAAACATGCACGATGTCGCCAGCGCGACCGCCGGCCGCGCGAATTGACCGGGCCATCACGTTCGCCCAGGTGTCGATGTCGCCTCGCGTATAGCCGACGACCGTCGGCTTGCCGGTCGTGCCCGAAGAGGCATGGATGCGCACGACCTGTTCGCGCGGCACCGCGAACATCCCGAACGGGTAGTTGTCGCGGAGATCCGCCTTGACGGTGAATGGAAACCGCGCGAGGTCGGCGAGCGAGCGGCAATCGCGCGGGTGCACACCGGCGGCATCGAACACCTTGCGGTAATGCGTGACATGGTCGTAGGCGTGCGCAAGCGACCATTGCAGGCGCTGCAACTGCAATGACTGCAACTCGTCGCGGCTGGCGGTCTCGATCGGCTCGAGATCGCCGGGCGCGGGCTTCCTGGCGGCCATGACTTGTCTCCTGCTGCGCTGGCGGCGACCTAGGCAGTCCTGTCGCCGAGCACGTGACCCTTGATCCGATACGACTTGCCGCGGAAAAAGGCGATCGCGGTACCGTCCTGGTTAGTCACCTCGATATCGTACACGCCGGTCCGGCCGCTGGCGCTGCGCTCCTGCGCCACCGCGGTGAGCACGTCGTTCTCGCGCGCAGGTGCGACGAATTCGATCGTGCAGCCGGAAGCGACCGTCGTCAGGTTGTAGCTGTTGCACGCGAACGCGAATGCGCTGTCGGCCAGCGAAAAAATGAACCCGCCGTGGCAGGTGAGGTGCCCGTTGAGCATGTCGGCGCGCACGCGCATCGAAAGCTCGGCATGACCGGCACCGACGCGCACGATGTGCATGCCCAGCGCCTGCGAAGCCCGGTCACGCTCGTACATCGCCGACGCCACGCGCTCGGCCAGCGCCTGCGCCTCGGCGGGACTCGCGGCCGGATGATGCTCGCCCATCGACCCCAAGCCGCCCGCTATTTGCCAACGAACTGCGGCGGACGCTTCGCCGCGAACGCGGCCACGCCTTCGCGATAGTCGGCGCTTGTGCCGAGCTCGCGCTGCAGATCGCGCTCGAGGTCGAGCTGCGCTTCGAGCGTGTTGCCCGGCGCAGCATAGATCGCCTGCTTGGTCGCGGCCAGGCCGCGCGTCGGCGCGCTCGCCAATTGCCTCAATATCGCGTCGACGGCCGCCGGCAACTCCGCGTCGTCGACGCAGCGCCAGATCAGTCCCCAGCTCGCCGCCTGCTCGGCCGGGAGCTTGTCGCCGAACACCGCGAGCCCCATCGCGCGCGCGGTTCCGATGAGCCGCGGCAGCAGATAAGTTCCACCGGAGTCGGGGATCAAGCCGATCTTGCTGAACGCCTGCACGAAACTCGCTGACTTCGCGGCGATGACGATGTCGCAGGCGAGCGCGATATTGGCGCCCGCGCCGGCGGCGACGCCGTTGACGGCGCAAACGACCGGCAGCGGCAGCGCGCGCAATGCCAGTACCAGCGGCTTGTAATTGCGATCGATCGACGCGCCCAGATCGACCGGGTAGGCGCCCGGCGCGACTGCGCGATCACCGAGGTCCTGACCGGCGCAAAAGCCGCGCCCCGCGCCGGTCAGCAGCAGCACGCGCACCGACGGATCGGCGCGCACGCGGCCGACCGCATCGCGCACCTCGGCGTGCATCGCATCGTTGAAGCTGTTGAGCCGATCGGGCCGGTTCAGCGTCAGGCGCGCGATGCCGCCGGCGACTTCGAACAGTATGCTGCCGTAGCTCATTGCGGCGCCGCCGCGACGTGTCTCCGGTGCTGCACGACCCGGAATCGGCCGGCGACGAACGCCGAATCGGTCAGCGCGGCATTGGCCGCCGGATTGGCGCCGGTGCCGTGGTAGTCGGAAAATGCCGCCGACTGATTGACGAACACGCCACCGGTCAGATTGATCGACAAGGCGACCCCGGTGTCTTCGGCCAGCGCGATCGTGTCCTCGATCACTTCCGGCCGATTCGAGTAGAGCGACAAGGTCAGCGCGCCATGATCGACGACCGCACGGCGCGCGATACCAAGACTCTGCGCGGTGTCGTCGGTGGCGATGACGAACGCGATCGGACCGAACCATTCCTTCAGATACTTGGCTCCGTCGTTAGCGTCGAGCTTGACCAACAGCGGCGTCGCGATGCGCGCCTCGGGAAACTGCGGATGGACCAGCGCCTGGCTGTCGTGCACGACCGCACCCAGCGAGCGCGCGGCATGGATCCGCTCGGCGACGCCGTCGTTGACCACGGCGCCCAGAATTTCCACCGCGCGCGCCGGATCGCCGACGAGCTTCTGTACCGCAGCGCCCAGGCCTTGCGCGACATGATCGAACGAAAGGTGGCCGTCGCCGGTCTCGATGCCGTGGCGGGAAACGTAGATGTTTTGCGGCGCCGTGCACATCTGGCCGGTGTATAGCGCCAGCGAAAACGCGATGTTGCGCGCCGCGCCGGCAAAATCGTCGGTCGAGTCGATGATGATCTGGTTGACGCCCGCCTTTTCGGCGTACACCTGCGCCTGCTGGGCGTTGCGCTCGAGCCAGGTTCCGTGCGCGCTGCTTCCGGTGAAATCGATCAACTTGACCTCAGGACGCAACGCAAGCGCTTGCGCGGTGTCGTCGTCGGCTCGGTGCGCGACAAGGGTCACGACGTTCGGATCGAAGCCGGCCCCCGCCAGCACTTCGCGAGCGATCGCTACGGTGATCGCCAGCGGCAGGATAGCGTTCGGATGCGGCTTGACGATGACCGCGTTGCCGGTCGCGAGGCTCGCGAACATGCCCGGATAGCCGTTCCAGGTCGGGAAGGTGTTGCATCCGATGACCAATCCGACGCCGCGCGGCACGATCGCATACCGCTTTTCCATTTTCAGCGGCTCGTTCTTCCCTTGCGGCTTTTCCCAGTAGGCGCTGGCGGGAATGCGCCGCATCTCGTCCCACGCGTAGGCGACAGCCTCCAGCCCGCGGTCCTGCGCATGCGGGCCGCCGGCCTGGAACGACATCACGAACGCCTGTCCGGTTGTATGCATGATCGCGTGTGCGATCTCGAAGCTGCGCTTGTTGATGCGCGAGAGAATCTCGAGGCAAACGCCGACCCAGGCTTCGGGACCCGCCTTGCGCCACGATTTTTCCGCGACGGCGATCGCCGCAAAGAGCTTGTCGAGGTCGACGCGCGGATAGGTAATGCCCAGCGCGATCCCATACGGCGAACGTTCGCCGCCGACGGTCCCGACGGTTGCGGGCAGGTCGATCGGAAACGGCTTGTTGGCCAGCGCGTCGAACGCCGCCTTGCCGGCGTCGGCGGAACCTTCGCCGTAGACCTTCGGGCTCGGCGACTCGGGAAACGCCGACCAGTAGCCGCGCTCGGCGATCGCCTTCAGCGCCTGGTCCAGCAACGCGCGGTGGCGCTCGAACAACGGATGGGACACGGCGTGGTCTCCTGACTCTGGTTCAACGATAGCAACGGTTGCGTATTTGCGGCGCCAGCGGCAAGCTCATGCGCCCTGATCGAAGTCGACGACGACCTTGTCGGTGACCGGATAGCTCTGGCAGCACAGGATGAACCCGCGCGCGACCTCGTAATCCTCGAGCGCGAAATTGACGTCCATGTCGACCTCGCCCTCGACCAGCTTGGCGCGGCAGGTCGAGCAGACGCCGCCCTTGCACGAGTAGGGCAGCTCGATACCGCGCTGCAACGCCGCGTCGAGGATGTTCTCCTTGGTTTTCTCGAGCGTATATTGTCGCACCGATCCGTCGATGATGACCGTTACCTCGCACTCGGCGTGGCCGGGGTCGGGCGCAGGCTGGGGCTTTGCGCTCATGCTTCGGAATGCTGGCCGCGAACAGCTCGATCTTGATGCGCGATTTGGGCATACCGTGCGCCTGCAGCGACTCCGCGATACCGCCTGCATCATGCCGTCGGGCCCGCAGACGAATGCGGTGTCGATGCCGGCGCAGGTCGACCCAGTGCTCGATCAGCGCGTCGGCCTTTTTTCGATCGATGCGGCCATTCAGAATGTCGATGTCCTGCGGCTCGCGGCTCATCACGTAGATCAGGCTGAAGCGCTCGAGAAAGCGATCCTTGAGGTCGGCCAGCTCCTCGCGGAACATGACCGCGCTCGACGAGCGATTGCCGTAGAACAGCGTGAACCGGCTGTGCGGCTCGGTCAGCAAGGTCGTCTTGATGATCGACAGCAGCGGCGTGATGCCGCTGCCCGCGGCGAACCCCAGGTAATGCTTGCGATTGGCGGCGGCCAGCGGGACGTTGAAGTGGCCGAGCGGCGGCATGACGTCGATCTTCTGCCCGGGCGCGATGTGCTCGTTGGCCCAGGTCGAGAAGACGCCGCCGGGCGCTTTTTTCACCGCCACCCGCAACGTGCCGTCCTGCACCGCCGAGCAGATCGAATACGAGCGCCGCACGTCGTCGGCGCCTATGGTCGTGCGCAACGTCAGATGCTGCCCGGGCTCGAAGCGGAATGCGTCGCGCAGCGCGGGCAGGCACGTCGAAGGTCAGCGCGATCGCGTCACGCGTCTCGCGCGCCACCGAGGCGATGGTCAGCGGATGAAATTTGCTCAACGTGGAACCCGAATTGCCGTGCGCTCGATCGATGCTGCCGGATCAATGCGGCTTGAAGTAGTCGAAAGGCTCGAGACAGTCTTCGCAGCGATGCTGCGCCTTGCATGGCGTCGAGCCGAAACGTGACAGCTCGCGGGTCCGGCTCGAACCGCAGCGCGGGCACGGCACCGGCGGCTCGCGGCGGCGCAAGCCGCCGATGTCTATCGCCTGCACGGCGGCGCGAGTCCCGGGCGGCGCGATCCCATACCCGGCTAGCCGCGCTCTTCGCCGCAGGCGCGATCCAGTCGGTCGTCCAGGGCGGGGAAAGACGAGTCTCGATCCGCGCGCCGACGATGCCGGCGTCCGCCAAGGCCGCGGCCACATCGGCGGCGATCACCTCGGTCGCCGGGCAGCCGGAATAGGTCGGCGTCAAGGTGACGACGAGCTCGTCGTCGCGCCAGGCTACGTCGCGCATGACGCCCAGCTCGACCAGCGAGATCACCGGAATCTCCGGGATCAGGAATCGCCGCGAGCGCGGCCCAGATGGCGTCGATCGTCGGCCGGGCTTCGGTCGCGACGCGAATCGCGCTCACCATTGCGCTCCAGGGTAGGCGCGCTGCAGCCATTGCATCTGCGCGAGCATCGGGCCGATGTGCTCGGTATGCACGCCCTGCTTTCCGCCGCGGCCGCCGCTGCCCTGCATCCAGGTGGCCGCCGGCATGGCAAGCGTGGCCTCGGCGAAGCATCGCGCCGACACGTTCGCGCCACGGCGCGGCCAGCGTGCGGGCGTCGCAGGCGATGCCGGCATCGACCAGCGCGAGGTCGACGGCGTCGGCTTCGAACATCTCGCCGGTGTACATCCACAGATCGTCGATTGCCGCCTGCATCCTGCGATGGCTCTCTTCGGTGCCGTCGCCCAGGCGAATCACCCAGTCGGCGCTGCGCTCAGCGTGATAGCGCACTTCCTTCAGCGCCTTGGCGGCGATTTCGGCGATGCGCGCATCGGTCGACGCCGTCGAGACCGCGCAGCAGCAGCTCGTGCCAGACGTCGAAGTAGAACTGCCGCGCCATCGTAACGGCATAGTCGCCGTTCGGCTGCTCGACCAGCATCAGGTTGCGGAATTCAGCCGGCGTCGCGCAGGAACGCGAGCTCGTCCTCGCTTCGCCCGGCCCGTCGTTGAAACGCGCTTCGACTTCGCCCGCGTAGGCGAACCAAAGGCGCGACTGGCCGAGCAGATCGAGGCCGACGTTGGTCGTCGCGATGTCTTCCTCCAGCACCGGTCCGTGGCCGACCCATTCGCCCAGGCGCTGCGCCAGGATCAGGTCGCTGTCGGCAAGCCGCAACAGGTATTCGAACAGCGTCCGTTCGATCGTCTCATCTTCAGATGTGCTTGACTTCGTCGGGCATCGGAAAGAACGTCGGATGGCGATACACCTTGCTCGACGCCGGCTCGAACATCGGTTCCTTGTCGCCGGGCGAACTGGCCGCGATGTCCGAGGACCTCACCGCCCAGATGCTGACGCCCTTCGTTGCGCCGCGTGTAGACGTCGCGCGCATTCTTGATCGCCATCTCCGCGTCGGGCGCGTGCAGGCTGCCGACGTGCTTGTGCGCGAGCCCGTGCTGGCTGCGGATGAAGACTTCCCACAACGGCCATTCGTTCATCTCGACCTCCGATTGGCACTCCGGTGTCCAGCCCATCACGCCGCCTTCGCTTCGCGCGCCGCGCGCTTTTCGGCATGGGCGAGCGCCGCCTCGCGCACCCACGCGCCGCTCTCCCACGCTTCGACGCGGGCGCGCAGTCGCTCGCGGTTGCACGGCCCATTGCCCTTGACCACTTCGTAGAGTTCGTTCCAGTCGATCGCGCCGAAATCGTAGTGGCCGCGTTCGGCGTTCCACTTGAGCTCGGGATCGGGCATCGTGATGCCGAGAAAGTCCGCCTGCGGCACCGTCTGGTCGATGAAGCGCTGGCGCAGCTCGTCGTTCGACAGGATCTTGATCTTCCACTGCGCCGACTGCGCGCTGTGCACCGAGCTCGCATCGGGCGGGCCGAACATCATCAGCGACGGCCACCACCAGCGGTTGAGCGCGTCCTGCGCCATCGCCTTCTGCTCGGGCGTTCCGCGGCAGAGCTTGATCATGATGTCGAAGCCCTGGCGCTGGTGGAAGCTCTCTTCCTTGCAGACGCGGATCATCGCCCGCGAATACGGGCCGAACGAGCAGCGGCAGAGCGGAATCTGGTTCATGATCGCCGCGCCGTCGACCAGCCAGCCGATCGCGCCGATGTCGGCCCAGGTGAGCGTCGGATAGTTGAAGATGCTCGAATACTTGGCCTTGCCGGAATGCAGGTCGGCGACCATCTGGTCGCGCGACACGCCGAGCGTCTCCGCCGCGCAGTACAGGTACAGTCCGTGGCCGGCTTCGTCCTGGACCTTGGCCATCAGTATCGCCTTGCGCTGCAGGGTCGGCGCGCGCGTGATCCAGTTGCCCTCCGGCAGCATGCCGACGATTTCCGAATGCGCATGCTGCGAGATCTGCCGGATCAGCGTCTTGCGATAGGCCTCGGGCATCCAGTCCTTGGGCTCGATCTTGATGTCGGCGTCGACTCGCGCCTGGAACGCGCGTTCCTCCGGCGTCATCTCCTCGAGCGATCGAAGCTTCTTGGCGCCCGTGTCGACCATCTGCGCGTACATCGCCTGCTCCTCCTCGCCGCGGCGACCCGCTCTGGCCGCCGGCAATATAAAACGATACACTTTTGCGATGGTCAGTGGCAATTTCTGTATCGGATGGGCCGGCGGGCGGCGGCGATGAAAAGCCGATCGCATGCGGCGATCGCGCGCTGGATCAAAAGCGAGCTGGATACGGCGCCGCCGCGGGCCAAGTCGCTGGTCGTGACCGTCTGGGGCGACGCACTGGCGCCGCACGGCGGGGCGGTCTGGCTGTCGGGGCCTGATTCGCCTGCTGGCGCCGCTCGGGCTCAACGAGCGGCTGGTGCGCACCAGCGTCTATCGGCTTGCGCGGGATGGATGGCTCGCCAGCCGCCAGGCCGGGCGGCGCAGTCTCTACCGCCTGACGCGCAGGGGCGGCGGCGCTTCGAAAGCGCCTACCGGCGCATCTATGCGGCCCCTTCGGATGCCTGGGACGGCAACTGGGACCTGATCCTCTCCCGATCGCCCGGCGCCGGGAGCCGGCGAACAAGTTCCGGCGAGAATTGGCCTGGGAAGGATTTGGCGCCGATCGCGCCGGCGTCTATGCGCGGCCGGCCCAGCCGGGCCAGACGGCGTCAGCCGAAATCGTCGCGGCGCTCGAGCATTCGATGGACGTCGTACTGCTCCGCGGTCAGGAGAGCGCAGCCCGCCGCGATGCCCCTCGAATCCCTGCTTCGGCAATGCTGGGATCTTGAGAGCCTCGATGCCGATTACCGGCGCTTCATCGGCCGCTTCCGGCGGGTGGTCGAACTCTTCCGCGACGATGCCGCGCCGGACCCCGGGCAATGCTTTGTCGTGCGGACGCTGTTGATACATGAATTTCGCCGGGTGACGCTGCACGATCCGCAGCTGCCGCCGGCAATGCTGCCCGCGCGTTGGCATGCGCGCGAAGCGTACGCGCTTTGCCGGGACTTCTATCGCCTGACGCATCGCTGCGCCGAGCAGCATTTGGCGGCGACGCTCGAGACCGATGGCGAGCCGTTGCCGCCGGCCGCGCCTTACTTCTATCAGCGCTTCGGCGGCCTGGCAGCACCGCGACACGCGTCGAGGCGCCGACCGAGGATGCCTAGCGGCCGCGTCCTGCCGCTTTGCCCTGCCAGCCCGATCCGCGCGGAGCCTGCGCTCCCATGCCCGCGCGAATCACGCGCGTAGTGTGCGAGGGCTGCCGTTGCTGCGGGGCCTTGCGCGGGAAGGCGCCGCATCGTGCACGCCGCGGCTGCGGTTGCGCGGCTCGAGCCCCGGAATCACGTGCGCGGCGATCGCGGCGCCGGTATGGCGCTCGATCTGACGCAAGTCGCCGCGGTCGGCGAAGGAGGCGAGCGAGATCGCGATGCCGGTCGCGCCGGCACGACCGGTGCGGCCGATGCGGTGAACATAGTCGTCGGCCTGCCGCGGCAGATCGAAATTGATCACATGGCTGATGCCGGCGACGTCGAGCCCGCGTGCGGCGACATCGGTCGCGACCAGTGTACGCACGCGGCCGCGGCGCATTTCCTGCAGCGTGTAGGTGCGTTCGCGCTGGCGCATGTCGCCATGCAGCGCGGCGGCGGCATGGCCTTCGCCACGCAGCCGTATAGCCAGCGTTTCGGCGTCGCGCTTGGTCGCGATGAACACGATGCTCTGCGTCATCGTGGTGTCGCGTCAACAGATGATCGAGGATCCGATGCTTGTGCGCATGATCGTCGGTGAAATGCACGCGCTGCTCGATCGCAATCGGCGCAGCCTTGCCCGCGGCGACTTCGATACGCACCGGATCGCGCAATAGCTTGCCGGCCAGGCGTCCGATCGCGCCGTCGAGCGTCGCGGAGAACAGCACCGTCTGCCGCTTTGCCGGCGTGCGCGCGGCGATGCGCTCGACGTCGTCGATGAAGCCCATGTCGAGCATTCGGTCCGCCTCGTCCAGCACCAGCATGTCGAGCTGCGACAAGTCGATGCGGCCGCGTTCCATGTGATCGATCAGCCGGCCCGGCGTCGCCACCAGGATGTCGACGCCGCGCGCGAGCTGCTTGTTCTGCACCGGGTACGGCGCGCCGCCGTAGATGCATACCGTCTTGACGCGCAAATGCGCTCCGTAGCGCATCGCCTGTTCGGCGACTTGCTGCGCCAGCTCGCGCGTCGGCGCCAGCACCAGAACGCGCGGGCCGTGGCCGAACGGACGCTTGCCCGGGGCCGCTCCGTTGGAGTCAACAAAGCGCTGCAAGGCGGGCAGCACGAATGCCGCGGTCTTGCCGGTACCGGTCTGCGCGGATCCGACGACGTCTCGGCCCTGCAGCAGCGGCGGGATCGTCTGCGCCTGGATGGGCGTCGGCTCGGTATAGCCGCAGTCGGCCAGCGCGCGCAGCAGCTCCGGCGCCAATTGTAATGATTCGAAATTCATCGTTCGTCCGATCAATGAGCATCGCGCCGCTTTTCGAGGCGTCGCGAAAAAACAGGCCGCGCCGGCAAAAACGCCGGGGTCAGCTCAAATTCCGGAAACGCGGAAATGGCGCCAGGTCGTCAGGCTCGGCGGAGGCCGGGCAGACGTTACCGTGCGCAAACGGCCGCAACCGGGTCGAGAAACCATCATCTCTAACCGGGGAGTGCCGCTCGGAAAAACGAAGGGAGCGAGGGATTAGAAACCGATGATCGGACTGCCTGAATTCGGTGCGGAAATGTGCTTTCCGAAACGCGGCGGACAATCGTACGCTCACAGCAAAAACAGCCAGCGTAACGCCGTACAGCCGATACTATAGCACGAAACGCGCGTCCGCGACGCCGGCCGACGCGTCGCGTCGCGAGGCCCACTGCTTGTCGGCTTCATCATCGTCATCCTCTTCGTCGTCGAGTCTTCATCGTCGTCCGGATCGATGTTTCCGCCCTTGCCTCCGCCTTTGCTATCGTCGTCCTCGTCGTCGTCGTCATCGTCGACCGGCGGAATCGGGCCGGGGGTATGCAGCAGCAACGGCGACGAGCACCGCGTCGCTGATCGATTCGAGTCGGCCGGAACGGCAAACGGTCGGGCGTATCGGGTGAAGTCGTTGGCGCACTCATTGCGAGCCTCCTGTAATCGGGCGGCAACGGGTATTATCGCAGGCGGCGCTATGCGTTAACCCGCTTGGCCGCGTCCGCCGGCGCGCGGACGCTTCGATTATCTCAAACCTCTCGATCGCAATGCCATCCTCATCGCTCCTCGCCCTGCCCTCCGACTGGAAGACGTCGACGTTGCTCGGTCGCGCCTGGCTTCCCGGCAATCCGGGCGGTCCGGCGCCGATCACCGTGCGTCCCGACGGCGCGGTCGTCGACCTGTCCGCACTCGCGCCGACCGCCAGCGCATGGCTCGAACGCGACGACCTGGCGCCGGCGATCCGTGCGGCGCACGGGCCCTCGTCGGCCGGATCGATGCGCTTCTCGCCAACAGTCGCAGCGATTTCGACGCCGGTGCGCCGCGGCTGCTCGCCCCCTGCGACCTGCAGGCGATCAAGGCGGCCGGCGTGACTTTTGTCGCGAGCACGCTGGAGCGCGTGATCGAAGAGCAGGCGCGCGGTGACGCGAGCCGCGCCGAAGCGATACGCGCCCGGTCTGCAAGGCATCCTCGGCGATGACTTGGCGAGCGTGCGTCCCGGCTCGGCCGAAGCGGCACGCATCAAGCAGATCCTGGTCGAGCAAGGCGCATGGTCGCAATACCTGGAAGTAGGGATCGGCCCCGACGCGGAAATTTTCACCAAGACGCAGCCGATGGCCGCGGTCGGCCACGGCGCGCTGATCGGCGTGCATCCGAATTCGACCTGGAACAATCCCGAGCCCGAGATCGTGCTCGCCGTCGACTCGCGCGGCCGGATCCGCGGCGCGACGCTGGGCAACGACGTCAACCTGCGCGATTTCGAGGGCCGCAGCGCGCTGCTGCTCGGCAAGGCCAAGGACAATAACGCCTCGTGCGCGATCGGTCCGTTCATCCGCGTGTTCGACGATGGCTTCACGCTCGATGACGTGCGACGACGCCGAGATCACACTCGATGTCCACGGCCCCGAAGGCTATCATCTGCGCGGCGCGAGCTCGATGACCAAGATCAGCCGCGATCCCGAGGACCTGGTCGCGCAGGCGATCGGCGTGAACCACCAGTACCCCGACGGTTTCATGCTGTTCCTCGGCACGATGTTCGCGCCGGTCGAGGACCGCGGCGCGCCGGGCATGGGCTTCACGCACAAATCCGGAGATCGCGTCGTCATCGCGGCGGCGCGACTTGGCGCGCTCGAGAATCAGGTGACGACGAGCGACCAGGCGCCGCCCTGGACATTCGGCGCCGGCGAATTGATGCGCAACCTTTCGGCGCGCGGGCTGCTGCGCGCCGGATGACCACGAGGAAACCACGATGAGCGACCTGCACCGCAACTACATCGCCGGCGAATGGATCGCCCGGCGCCGAGACCGCGAACAACATCAATCCGTCCGACTTGAGCGATGTCATCGGCGTCTATGCGCGCGCCGACCGGACCCAGGCCGACGCGGCGATCGGCGCCGCCCGCGCGGCGTTTCCTGCGTGGGCCGCGTCGTCGGTGCAGGATCGCTTCAACTGGCTCGACACTATCGGCAACACGATCCTCGCGCGCAAGGACGAGCTGGGGCGCCTGTTGTCGCGCGAGGAAGGCAAGACGCTGCCCGAGGGCATCGGCGAAGCGGCGCGCGCCGGCCAGATCTTCAAGTTCTTCGCCGGCGAAACGCTGCGCCTGGCCGGCGAAAAGATTCCCTCGGTTCGTCCCGGCATCGACGTCGAGGTCACCCGCGAGCCGATCGGCGTCGTCGGCATCATTACGCCGTGGAACTTTCCGATCGCGATTCCTGCCTGGAAGATCGCGCCGGCGCTCGCTTACGGCAATTGCGTCGTGTTCAAGCCGGCCGAGCTCGTGCCCGGATCGGCGTGGGCGCTCGCCGAAATCATCGTCAACGCCGGCGTGCCCAAAGGCGTATTCAACCTGGTCATGGGACGCGGCAGCGTCGTCGGCGAGACGATGATCAGCGATCGCCGCGTCGACGGCATCAGCTTCACCGGCTCGGTTGCGACCGGCCACGCGATCGCGGCAAAAGCGATCAAGCGCATGGCCAAGCTGCAGCTCGAAATGGGCGGCAAGAATCCGCTGGTCGTCCTGGACGACGCCGACCTGGGCGTGGCGGTCAATTGCGCGGTCAATGGCGCTTTCTTCTCGACCGGGCAGCGCTGCACGGCCTCGTCGCGTCTGATCGTCGGCGCGGGCATCCACGACCGTTTCGTTTCGGCGCTGTCCGAACGGCTGAGCAAGCTCAAGGTCGACGATGCCCTGGCGCCGGGAACCGATATCGGTCCGGTCGTCGACGAGGTCCAGCTCAAGCAGGACCTCGAATATATCGGCATCGGGCAGAAGGAAGGTGCAAAGCTAGTGGCCGGCGGCCAAGTTCTCGAGCGCGGCAAAAAGGGCCATTACCTGGCGCCGGCGTTGCTGACCGAGGCTAACAACGCGATGCGCACGTCGCGCGAGGAAATCTTCGGGCCGGTCGCCAGCGTGATCCGGGTCAAGGACTACGACGAGGCCCTTTCCATAGCCAACGACACCGACTTCGGCCTTTCCGCGGGCATCGTGACCACATCGCTGAAGCACGCGTCGCATTTCAAGCGCGCCAGCGAGGCCGGCATGGTGATGGTCAACCTGCCGACCGCCGGGGTCGACTATCACGTCCCGTTCGGCGGGCGGAAAGGCTCGAGCTACGGTCCGCGCGAGCAGGGGCGCTACGCCGCGCGAATTCTATCACCGTCGTCAAGACTGCGTACACGTTGCCATGACCCAGATCGCTGGCTGTAACCGACAATCGCGGTCCAGATGAGTGTCGAAAATCCTTACGGACTCCTGACCTTCATCTTCCGACTACCAATCTAAGCCTTTGTAATTAATCAACTCGTGGCCTTCGGTACGGTTGTTGCGTACAACCTGTCGCACAACATCATACCGACGGAGAAGGCCATGTTTGCACTGATCAAGTCGCGTAGCGCCAAGGCCTACCCGGTCGCGTTAACTGTCGCGTCGCTCTCGATATGGGCCGAGCCCGCCATGGGCGGCACGCCGGTCGGCCAGGTTCCCGAGCCGGCAACCCTGCTTCTGCTCGCCGTCGGCCTGATCGTGCTTTGGTGGGGGCTGAAGAGGCGCAAGCCCTGACCGATTCGGGCCGCGGCGAAATGCGTTTCAGCGGCCCACCATCGCGAGCACGTCGGCCTTCAGGAAGCGCTCGACGACCAGCATGAAGCCGATCGATGGGATCAGCAGCAGCAGCGCGGTGATCGACGCGATCTGGTAATTGCCGCCCATGCTGGCGTTGAACATCAGCAGCGGCAGCGTCGTCACGTCCGGAACGCCGACAAAGTAAGTGCCGGTAAATTCGTCCAGCGATTCGAGAAATACGAAAATCGCGCTGGCAATCAGACCGGGGGCCGCGATCGGAAGCGTGACCGTGCGAAAGCACGTCCAGGCCGAAGCGCCCAAGGTTGCGCGCCGCCTCTTCGAGCGAAACGTCGACCGAGGCGAACGCCGCCGACGCGATCCAGACTGCCAGTACCAGTCCGTGCGAGGCGTGCACGAGCACGACGCCGAGTATCGTCCCGTTGAGGCCGATCTGATAGAACACCTGCGCGATGTTGACGTAGACCGGCAGGTTGGGCACTGCCTGCGGCAGCAGAAATGCGAGCAGGATCGCGCTGCGCCAGGGCAGCCTTAGCCGCGCCAGAGCATAGCCGGCCGGCACCGCGACTGCGAGGCTCAGATGACCGTCAGCGCGGCGATCCATATGCTGGTGCCGAGCGAAGCCAGCGCGTTGCCGCGCGGCTGAAAAACGCGGTACCAGAAGGTCAGCCCGTACTCGAGCGGCAGCTTGCTCGGGAAGTACCAGCGTTCGGCGAACGCCCACAGGACCAGGTTGAGCAGCGGCCCGAAGATCGCAAAGGCGAAAAGCGCCAGAAGCACGGCGCGCAGCAGCGACCGCAGCGGCGAAGGGAGCGTCATCGCGTTCATGAGGCCCCTGCTCCGTCGCTCATGCGGCGGCCTCGATCTTCTTCGACGCGTGCTGCAGGTAGAACCACGCCCCGCCCGCGGCAAGCACGAGCGACAGCAGGCACAAGGCGTTGGCGACCGCATAATCGGCGAAGGTATTGATCCGGTAAGCGACGTCGACGGTGACCATCGTCGGCGAATTCGGATTGATCATCAGCGGCACCGACAGCACTGATAGCATCGTCACGAACGAAAGAACCAGCCCGACCAGCAACGTGCCGCGCACCTGCGGCAGCACGATGTCGAGCAGCACGCGCAGTCGGCGCGCGCCGAGGTTGCGCGCCGCCTCGATGTGCTGCGACTCGAGCGACGCCATCGCGCCGGCCAGCAGCAAGGTCACGAACGGCGCCTGCTTCCAGACGAAAGCGACGACGATGCCGCGCCAGTCGAGCAGGCTTTGCGCCGACAGCGGCTCGATCAGCCCGCTGCCGATCAGCACGTGATTCAGCATTCCGTTCTTGGCGAGGAAGGTCCGCATCACCTGTCCGGCGACGACGAATGGAATGAACAGCGGCCAGCGGTAAAGCCAGCGCAGCAGCGCGACCGCGCGCGGATTCTCGCCGAGGGTCAGGTAGCCTGCGATCGCGATCGACAGCAGCCCGATCAGGACCGTCGACAGCAGCACGATCGCCAGCGTGAACGAGCAGGTCGGTCGTGTAGAGGTCGAACGCCTTGCTGAAATGCTCGAGGGTGAAGCCGCCGCCCTTGCCGCGAAAGGCGACGACCGCCGACACCATCAGCGGCGCGATGAAGAACGCGCCGACGACAGCGAGCGCTGGCGCGGCGAGGGCGACCCCCGTCCAGCGATCAGCGGGCCGGCTGGCCGCGGCCAACCGAGGGCCCTCTCGCCGCAGACCTAAATCGTCTACTTGAGCACGACCCGTTCGTAGCCTTCGACGATTTCCTTGAAGTAAGGCGACAACGGGAACGGCCGGCCGTACTTCGCCAGATCCTGCGGCGAGACATCGGTGAAGAGCTTGTTCCAGGCTGCCTGGTCGAGCTTGGGCTGCACGTACTGCGGATCGATGCCCGGATACCAGTTGAACTGCTTGATGATGCCGTCGGCCTGGACCTCGGGACTTTCCGCGAGCTCGATGAACTTCTTGGCGAGCTGCGCATGCGCCGCCTTGGCGGGGATCACGTAGTACATCGGCTGGCCGGGAAGCCCCGGCGATGGCAGCGCCAGCTTCATCTTGGGACTCATGCGCCCGTCGGCCTGCCAGGTGTAGAACATGTCGACCCAGACGGGGCCGATCGCGATCTCGCCCCGGTTCAGCATGTCCAGCGTGCCCGCGTTGCCCGGCGTCATCACGACGTACTGGTTGAATTCCTTCAGGCCGGCCAGCGCCTTGTCGATCGCCGGTCGCCGACGAGGCATCGAACGGGCCCTTTTCCAGCTTGTCGCCGATGCCGCTATACGCCGACACCCAGCCGGTGACGAAGCCGACGCCCGACATCCCGCCCTTGACGCCGTTGTAGCCGAATTGCTTCGGATTCTTCTTGACCCACTCGTTCAACTCGGCGAACGACCGCGGCGGCGCCTTCACGAGCTCGGGGTTGTAGGCGAACACGATCTGGCTGTGGAACATCGGCATCACGTAGCCGTCGACGTTCGCGCCCAGCGCGTTCTTGGCGGTGTCGCGCGAGACGAGCTTGCCGGCGCTGATGTCGTTGCGGTACGGCATCAGCAGCTTCTCATTGACCATCGTGGCCGAGGCAAGCTGGTGGATCACCGCGACGTCGACGTCCCAGTCGGCTGCTGCCCGCCTTCTGCTGCGCCGACAGCTTTTCGTAGATCTTCTGCGAACCCGAATCGCCGGGGCCGGTGCCGACGGCGCGCACCTTGACGCCGGGATTCGCCGCCTCGAACTTGGGCGCCAGGTAGTTGTTGACGTAGTCGACCATGTTCTGGTCGCCCGCGGTGATGACGTTCAGCGTGGTCTGCGCGAACGCCGCACCGGCGAAGGCGAGCGCGGAAGCGAGAGCAATCAGGCGAGATTTCATCGAATCCTCCTTAGCTTCAGTTCCGGCGGCGATTTTCGTCACGGACGTCGCTCTGCGAATCGGCGCTCCCGCCCGCACCGCCGCGGCAGTGCAGTCACCTTGGCGACAATACCGCAAATCGTCCGCAGCCGACATCGGTTCGCGTCCGGCTATGCCGCCGGGCGCATCGAGCCCGCGGCGGCGTTGTCCGCCTTGTCCGGTCCCGCGGAAACAACAGCACCGCCTCGCGCGGAACGACGACGCAGGCCGGCGCCCCTTCGGGCACGCGATCCGGCGCATGGACCCACACGTCGCCGCCGGCGGTTCGCACGCGATAGCGATAACCTTGGCCGACGTACACGGCCTGTGCGATCGTCCCCGAAAGGACCAGGCTGCCATCCGCCGACGGTGCAGCGGCCGCCCGAGCCGGGCCGAATCGCTGCGAAAATGCGCGCGCATGCGCCGGTCCGGTCCGCCGCTCCGACGCCGCGACCAACGCGCCGTCGTCGCGCTGAGCGACATCGATCGCGTTGTCCGCTCCCATGAAGCCGGCGACGAACGCCGACGTCGGCCGATGAAAGATTTCCTCGGGCGCGCCGACCTGCACGATGCGGCCGGCGTCGATGACCGCGATCCGATCGGACAAGCGTCAGCGCTTCCTCCCGATCATGCGTGACATAGACGGCCGTGATGCCGATGCGCTGCTGCAGCGCGCGCAGCTCGTGGCGCAGCTCCAGCCGCACCTTGTAGTCGAGGTTCGACATCGGCTCGTCGAGCAGCAGGAGGTGCGGGTCGATCGCCAGCGCGCGCCCGAGCGCGACGCGCTGGCGCTGACCGCCGGAAAGCTGCGTCACCGGCCGCGGCCCGAAGCCTTCGAGCTGCAACAGCTTCAGCATTTCGGCGACGCGGTCGGCAATCGCGGCCTTCGTCCAGCCGCGCATGCGCAAACCGTAGGCGATATTGTCGGCGACGTTCATATGCGGCCACAGCGCATAGGACTGGAACATCATCGCGGTCTCGCGCGCTTCGGGCGGCAGACCCGTGATTTCCTTGCCGCCGACCCGAATCGTGCCCGATTCCGGCCGCACGAATCCGGCGATTGCGCGCAACAGCGTCGTCTTGCCGCAGCCGGAGCTGCCCAGCAGCGCGATCATTTCGCCGCGCTCGACGCCCAGGCTGACGCGATCGAGGACACGCGTCGCACCGTACGAGACGGTCAACGCTTCGATCGAAAGGTACGACGGATTTGCGTTCAAAGGGTCATCGCGATCACGGCGCATCCGACGCGGCAAAGAATGCGCTTGAATATCGCGGTCGGATGCGTCGACGATTGTGGCGCAATTGCAGATGGCGTTCAAGATGCGCGCACGTGCGGCTGGAACGGGAGTTGCATACAACCTGCATGTTCACGACGATCGTGCGTCCGTCCGCCCTTGAGCGACTGTTCGCTCCGGGACGATGACGCGAATCGAGTGACGCGTTGCGGCGCAAAGCGCCGCGCCGGGTCGCCTTCTCCGCGAGCCGGCAATGACGATGTCATGGCAGGATGCGTTGCAGGCGATTTGGCGTATGCTATTTCGGGGGCGCGGCGTACACGCCGCCAACAGGCGCGCGAGCGGCCGGTGTCGATCGGGGGAATTCATGCATGACGTGGATGAGCATGTTGCGCAGGATGTCGATCTTGGTGGCGGCGTTCGCGCTGGCTGCACCGTGCGCAGCGGCGGCGGATTTCGTCTTTTCGATCACCGAGGGCGTCACCTACTATCAGACCAACCGCGAAATCCAGGCGCGATTCCAGCCGCTGGCCGACCTGCTGGCGAAGGCGCTCAAGCGGCCGGTACGCATGGTTGTCGTCAGCCCCTACAACGATCTGCGCGAAGGTCTCGCCAAACAGGAATACGACTTGTCGTTCATCCATCCGGCGCATGTCTCGCTTGCCGCGATCAAGTCGGGCCAATACCATTCGGTCGCGTGGACGACCGGCTTCATCGACTACTCGGTATATCTGCTGATCAACAAGGATCAGCCGTATACCAAATTCGACGACCTCAAGGGCCACACGGTCGTCAGTCCCGATCCGGATTCGATCACCGCGGCGATGTTGCGGGCGATGCTGCGCGACCAGAAGTTGGGCTCGACCGACGTCAAGGTGATCACGACGCGCTACCAGGACGCGGTGCCGTTCTACGTCGAATACGGTTTTGCGCAGGCCGGCGCGACCGCCGCCAAGGCCGTGGCCAAATCGTGGACCGCCAAGGGCGGCAAGATACTGCTGACGTCGCGCCCGACACCGATCAAGCAGTTCATCGCCTCGTCCAAGCTGTCTGCCGACGACGACGAAAAAGTGCGCACCGTGCTGACGACGCTGGGGCAGAGCGACGGCGGCAAGCATGCTCTTACCACGCTCGGCTACCAGGGATTCGTTGCGCCGAATCGAGAAGACGAGCTGAAGGCGATCGCCTGGCTGGGCCTGTGAGACGGCGCGGTCCGCGGGCCGCACCCGCTGCGCCGCGGCGTCGCCGCGCTGATCTGCCAGCGCTGACGATGCCTGCCGGACGCGCGAGGCGGCCGTACGCGGTCCGGTCATCGCCGACGCACGGGCGCGGCGCATTCGCGACGCGAACGATACGCAAGGGCGCCACGCATCATCGAGTACCGCGGCGCGCGTTCGAGCTGGGATGTGGCCTGCGAGCGCCCGCCGAGCGATCCCTGCCGACCCCTACCACACGCTGCTGTTCGAGCTCTCCGACGGCACGGTGATCGACGCGGGCCTGCGCGGCAATGCGGCGCGCTGGATCAACCACGGCTGCGAGCCGAACTGCGAGGCGATCGAATACGACGACGGTCGAGTATTCATTCACGCCAGGCGCACGATACGCGCCGGAGAAGAGCTCACCTACGATTATCGGCTGAGCTTCGTCGGCCCGATCAGCCGGCGGGCGCGCGAAGCACTGCGCTGTCGCTGCGGCGCCAGGCGCTGCCGTGGCACGCTGTTGCTGAAGCCGCCGGCCAGGACGAAACGGCGCGCGCGGCCGGGCTGATCGCAGGCTGATCAGTGCTTCGCGAGCTCCAGCTTGCCGATCTGATTGCGATGCACCTCGTCGGGTCCGTCGGCCAGACGCAAGGTCCGCGCGTGCGCATACGCCTGCGCGAGCCCGAAGTCGTCGCAGACGCCGGCCGCGCCATGCGCCTGGATCGCCCAATCCAGGATCTGGCAGGCCATCGCGGGCGCGGCGACCTTGATCATCGCGATTTCCGCCCTCGCGGCCTTGTTGCCCACCGTATCCATCATGTAGGCGGCCTTGAGCGTCAGCAGGCGCGCCTGGTCGATCATGATGCGCGACTCGGCGATCCGTCTCCAGCGTCACCGTGCGTTCGGCCACCGGCTTGCCGAACGTCGTTCGCGACTTGACCCGCAGGCACATCTTTTCCAGCGCGCGCTCGGCCAGCCCGATCAGGCGCATGCAGTGATGGATGCGGCCCGGGCCCAGCCGGCCCTGCGCGATCTCGAACCCCCTGCCCTCGCCGAGCAGGATATTGGACTGCGGGACGCGCACGTTCTCGAAATCGATTTCCATGTGGCCGTGCGGCGCGTCGTCATAGCCGAACACCGGCAGATGGCGCAGGATCTTCACGCCGGGTGTGTCGCGCGGCACCAACAGCATCGACTGCTGCGCGTGACGCGGCGCCTGTCGGTCGCTCTTGCCCATCACGATAAAGACCCGGCAGCGCGGATCGCCCGCACCCGACGACCACCACTTGCGTCCGTTGATCGACATAGTGGTCGCCGTCGCGCACGATCGAGCTTTCGATGTTGGTCGCGTCCGACGATGCGACGCCGGGCTCGGTCATGCAGAACGCCGAGCGGATCGTTCCCGCCAGCAGCGGCTCGAGCCATTGCGCCTTTTGCGCGGGCGTGCCGTAGCGCTCGAGCACTTCCATGTTGCCGGTGTCGGGCGCCGAACAATTGAAGACTTCGGGCGCCCAGAGCACGCGCCCCATGATTTCGCACAGCGGGGCGTACTCGATGTTGGTCAGGCCCGCGCCGCGCGCCGACTCCGGAAGAAACAGATTCCACAGGCCGGCGGACTTCGCCGCCGACTTGAGCTCCTCGACCAGCTGCGTCGGCTGCCAGCGATCGCCGGCGGCCACTTCCTGGTAGATAGCGCTGCTCATTCGGATAGATGAATTCGTCGATGAATGCGTTAAGGCGAGCCTGCCATTGGACGACCTTCGGCGAGTAATCGAAATCCATCACCATCCTTTCGTGGCGCGCGTCTCGCCGCTTCAGCCGCGCCGCGCTTCCTGCGCGCGGCCTCGCTCGACCTGCTTCCACGCGAGCTCGGCCAGCGGCCGGGCGCGCCGCCCGGCCTCCAGCGCCTGCGCGCTTGCGGCGTTGCCCGCCAGCGCGCGCGCCAGCACGCCCTGAAGTATGCCCGCCATGCGAAACATGTTGTACGCCATGTAGAAATCCCAGCTTGCTGCGCCCGGCTGCGTCGAACGTCGCGATTGTCGCGCAGGTACATCGCGACGTATTCGTCCTCGGTTGGAATGCCCTAGCGCGGCGAAATCGCAGCCGCGCAGGCCGCGAAACTCGTCCGGCGCGAGCCGCCAGGCCATCAGGTGATAGGCGAAATCCGCCAGCGGATCACCCAGCGTGGACAACTCCCAGTCGAGCACCGCCAGCACCCTGGGCTCGCGCCTGTCGAAGATCATGTTGTCGAGACGGAAGTCGCCGTGGACCAGCGAGGTTCGCTCGCCCGGCGGGATGTGCCTGCGGCAGCCATTCGATCAGGCGATCCATCGCGTCGATGGCTTCGGTCGACGACGCCTGGTATTGACGGCTCCAGCGGTCGATCTGGCGGGCGAGATAATTGCCGGGCCGGCCGTAATCGGCAAGACCGATCGCGGCGAAGTCGACGCGATGCAGTGCGGCGATGACGCGATTCATCTCCGCGTAAATCGCGCGGCGCTCGTCCGGCGCCATTCCAGGCAGCAGCGGATCCCAGAGGATCCGGCCCGTCGACAAAATCCATCAGATAGAACGGCGTGCCGATCACCGTCTCGTCGAGGCACAGGCAATGCGTTCGTGCGACCGGCACGGCGCTCCCGGCGAGCGCACGGATCACCCGATATTCGCGATCGATCGCATGCGCGGATGGCAGCAGCTTGCCCGGCGGCTTGCGGCGCAGCACGTACGACTTTCCGCCGGCGGTGAGCTTGTAAGTCGGATTTGATTGCCCGCCCTTGAACTGCTCGACGTCGAGCGGGCCGGCGAAACCCGCGACGTTGGCGACGAGATAGCGCTCGAGCGCGGCGACGTCGAAGCGAAGCGCGTCGGCGACCGGACGCGTACCTGCGAACTGGCTGTATCGCTCATCTCACGCCGCGGCCGGAATGCTCTAGACCGCGGTGACGCCGCCGTCGACCGCGACGATCTGGCCGGTGATGAACGCTCCAGCCTCGGAGGCCAGCAGCACGGTCAGACCCTTCAGGTCCTCCGGACCGCCGACCCGCTTCAGCGGCGCCCTGGCCGCGACCGCCTCGCCCATCATCTCCAGCACGCCCTTGGTCATCTTGGTCGGGAAAAAACCTGGCGCGATCGCGTTGACGTTGATGTTGTACTGCGCCCATTCGGCGGCGAGTGACCGCGTGAAATTGACCACGCCGCCCTTGGTCGTGTTGTACGCCAGCGTCGCCGGGCCGGCCGGGGTCGCCACCGCCGACGAGTCCGAGGATCGATGCGATGTTGATGATCTTGCCCTGCCGGCGCGGCAGCATCGATCGCCGGCCGACTTCCTGGCAGACGACGAACATCGAGGTCAGATTGAGATCGACGACCTTCTGCCACGCCTCGAGCGGATGGTCGATCGTGGCCGCGCCCCAGGTGGTTCCAGCGTTGTTGATCAGCACGTCGATCGGTCCGAGCGCGGCGATCGCCCGCTCGACGACGGGGCCGATCGCGGCCGGTTTCGACAGGTCGGCGACCAAGGTAACGACGTCGGCGCGCCATTGCGCGCGCAGCTCGGCCGCGGCCCCGTCGAGCTCGTCTCCTTTGCGCGCAACGAGGGCGAGCCTTGCACCCATTTCGGCCAGCGCCTCGGCCATCTGCAGCCCTAGTCCGCGCGACCCGCCGGTGACCAGCGCCACCTTTCCGGTCAGATCGAATCGTTGTTTGACGCTCATAGCGCTCCCGCTGCCGCGTTGTACGGCGATCGTGATGGACATGGCCAGCCATTGCTCTGTGCACCTGCCATGACCGCCGCATTCAGGTTAACATTGTCCGCCAACGCGGGATCGATTGCGTCGGTCGATGGGGTCTTCCGTCATCCGGGCCGGCGCTGACGCCATCATGCCCGGCGCGCCGAGGTTGCCCGATGACTGCAAACAACAAGCAGGTCCTGCTGGCCAGCCGTCCGCGCGACCAGGTCAGCGAGGACAATTTTCGAATCGTCGAAACCCCGATCGCGCAACCGGGCGAGGGCGAGGTGCTTGTCAGAAACGAATGGCTGTCGCTCGATCCTTACATGCGCGGCCGGATGAACGACGTCAAATCGTATGTGCCGCCGGTGCAGATTGGCGCGGTGATGGTCGGCCAGACCGTCGGCGAAGTTCTCCAATCTCGTGACGCGGCTTTCCGTCCTGGCGACAAGGTCCTGACCTCGCTTGGCTGGCAGCTGTACGGGGTCGCCAAAGCGCGCGACCTGGCCCGCATCGATGCGACGCGCGCGCCCGCATCGACTTATCTGGGCCCGCTCGGCATGCCCGGTATCACCGCGTGGTTCGGCCTGCACGAAATCGGTCAACCCAAACCCGGCGACACCGTCGTCGTGTCGGCAGCATCGGGAGCAGTCGGCAGCGTGGTCGGGCAGCTGGCAAAGATCGGCGGTTGCCGCGCCGTCGGCATCGCCGGCGGCAGCGCCAAATGCCGGTACGTGGTCGAAGATCTCGGCTTCGATGCATGCGTCGACTACAAGGCCGGCAGCCTGGAACGCGACCTGAGCGAAAGCTGTCCCGACGGCGTCGACGTGAATTTCGAGAATGTCGGCGGCGAACTGCTCGACACGGTCCTGCGCTT
Source organism: uncultured beta proteobacterium (assembly GCA_963828595.1). GTDB lineage: Bacteria > Pseudomonadota > Gammaproteobacteria > Burkholderiales > Casimicrobiaceae > PALSA-1003. The sequence continues at coordinate 150,395 of CAWHEN010000009.1, read as the reverse complement.
GATGAATCCGCACTCGCGCGTGGTCCTCTGCGGACTGATCGCCGAATACTGTGCCACCGAACCGTATCGCTACAAGTCGCTGCGCGCGATCCTGGTCAAGCGCATCAAGATGCAAGGGATGATCGTGTTCGACTGGAAGGACCGCTACGGCGAGGCGCTGCAGCAGCTGGCGGCGCTTTTCGCGGCCGGCAAGCTCAAGTACCGCGAGTCGATCGTCGAAGGCATCGACAATGCGCCACGCGGTCTGATCGGCCTGCTCAAGGGCGAAAACTTCGGCAAGCAGCTGGTCAGGCTAGCCTAGGCAGGTTGTCGATGGCCGCTAGTATTTCCTCTGGACCCGCACAGCACATGCGGGGCGATCGGCAATCACCGCCGCGTCGGCCCGCTTGATCCCATCGGCCGCGCGGCGTATGGTCGCAGCATGATCGCGACCGCGAACACGCGTCTCGCGAAAGCGCCCCGTCGAACGTCGACAGGCGCTCAACGATAGGAGGAATGACGATGAAAAGGGCGATGGTATCGATCGTCACATTGGTAGTGGCAGCAGGCATGCTGACAGCCGGCGCCGCCGAGCTCAAGAAGGAGGTCACGGTCGAGATTCAGAGCGCAGGGTCTCATGCAGACATGGCGCCTGGGATGTATGTCTGCGCGGAAGGCCACCTGCATATCAGGGGCACCGTGCAGAACCTCACCGAGGCGCCGGTCGGTCCGATCAAGGTCGCTGGCAAGGTGTTCGATGCCAACGGAAAGGTTTTGGGGACCGCGAGCGCATCGACCAAGCGTCCGGTGCTGAATCCCAATGACACGGCGGACGTCAATCTGGAATTCCTCACGGTTACGGCCCGCTGATCAAGCAGGTGAAGAATCAGACGCTTGAGGTCATTGCCGTCGCGCCCAAGCCCAAGTCGTAATTCAGCGCCGAGCTACTCTGCGCGCTAGCCTGCGCCGGCAATCCCAAGCCGTTTCCGCATGCCGGTGCCAGTGGCCCCGTGGCGAAGGGGCGGGGCTTCGGCCACGGCTGCGGCACCGCAGTTACAAGCTAGTCCGCCCGTCGTTCAGATCGTATGGTTGACCTTGAACCGCGTTTCGATCGGCTTTGCCCCAGGTCGCATGATGGTGACCCGGATCGAGTACTCGCCGGACCAGCCGAACACGAAAAGTTCGCTGTAGTCGGGAAAGCCGCCTGACTGCGTGTGCAGCAACGCCTTCTTGTCGACGCGGCCGTGAGGATCGGTCACCTCTACTGCCACCTCCGCGTCGCCGATACGCGCACCGCTTTTCTCGTCGTCCAGCGTGATCAGAAAATGCTGCGAGCCCCCGGGCGGATGCAACGGATGCGCATCGCGATGGCCATCGGCACGCAAGGCGGACTCGGCTGGCATCAGGCCGAAATTGATAATTAACCCGGCGACCGTTTTGCTCTGCTGCGCAGCCACCGACGTCCAGCCGAACGCCATTCCCAACGCGGCTGCTGCGATCAACCAGGTGCGTGACATAGAAGATTTCATCTAGCATGCACGATATGCCTTTCTATGGTGCGACGATTGATCTGCGTCAAACGATGGCCGGAACCCTGCCGAACAACCAAATCTGAGTTGCGAGACGACCCCCGTAGGGTCGGCAAGCGCAAATCCTCGCCCGCCTCCACCCATGAGTGATGTCCTCCGCCCCTTCGACGATGCGGCCACTGCAGCGGACGTCGTCACGTCGACAGAGCACTGGCTGGAGCGGGCAGTGATCGGACTCAACCTGTGCCCCTTCGCCAAGGCCGTCTACGTCAAGCGGCAGATCCGGTACGCGGTCACCGCGGCGACAACGGCCAAAGGCTTGCTTGCGGAACTTCGGCACGAGATCGCAGTGTTGGGAAAGGCGAATCCGGACGAGATCGATACGACGCTGCTGATCCATCCTCAGGCGCTGAACGATTTCATCGACTATCACAGGTTCCTGAAGCAGGCCGATGTCGCGATCAGGGACCTTGGACAGGAAGGAAGCCTGCAGATTGCGAGCTTCCACCCGGCCTACGAGTTCGCCGGCAGCGCCCCCGACGACATCGCGAACTTCACCAACCGTTCACCGTACCCAATGCTGCATCTGTTGCGCGAAGCCAGCATTGATCGCGCCGTGGCGGCATTTCCCGACGCCGCCACGATCTACGAGCGCAATATCGACACGCTGCGCCAGCTCGGTCACGAGGGATGGCGACGGTTGTGGACAGCCGACCAGGCTTGAGCGGACGGGACCAAGCCGCCGGCGCACCCACCCGGCGGCGGCCCGGAGCACCATGCCTAGAGCCCTTCGTGAGAACGACGCAAAGCCGCGCCTTGCCGCTCATCATTCGCTCGTAGGCTTCGGCCCTACGTTCTCTTCGCGGCAAACTGGACACCAAAACCAACGTTCTTTCAATCAAGACTGACGTGCCGAAGTTTTCTTGCGCACTCGTCGACAAATGCCCGCACGGCGGTCGAAAGTCGCCGAGTATGCGGATAAATGATCTGAACCGGCACAGGCTCGTCTTCGAACTCTTCCAGCACGTACCGGATCTTGTTCGATCTCCTGTACGGCGCGGTCTGATAGGACAGAAACATGCCCAGTCCGAGACCGGTTGTACACGCATTCAACGTGCTGTCGATCTCATTGCAAACGATCGCACAAGTAATCGGAATAGTTATGCCGCGCCGGCCGACCCGGAAGTTCCATTCGTTTCGCGGCGACAGGCCTGTGTGCCTGACGCAGCGATGCGTCCGGACACTCCGCCGGCGTGCGTGGAATACCGTGGCGGCGAAGATATTGCGGACTTGCGCAGACTACGCGACGAACCTGGCCAACCTGGATCGCCACGAGCGACGAATCTTTCAGATGTCCAATCCGGACGGCGACATCTATACCTTCCTCGACCATGTTCACCACGCGATCCACGAACAGTATTTCCGCGTTGACGTTTTGATGGCGACGGATGAATTCGCTCACGATCGGCGCGATATAGCGTCGGCCGAATAATACCGAGGCGGTCACCGTCAACCTGCCTTGCGGCTCGGCCTGACTGAAGCTCAATTCCGCCTCTGCGTCCTGCACCTCAGAAAGAATGGCACGACAGCGATCAAGATATTGAGCCCCTTCATCGGTCAAATGGATTCGGCGAGTGGTGCGGTTCAGCAGGGATACGCCAAGCTGGCGCTCGAGCGTGGCCAAGATTCGGACCACGGTCGGCAAGGAAGTATTGAGAGCATTCGCAGCCGCGGTAAGGCTTCCCTTTTCCACGATCCGTACAAATGTCGTCATGGCTGCAAATTTATCCACGGTGAGGATTATTACTCCATTATTTAAAGTAGTCTAATTCCTCATTGCAACATTTACTTCGCGTGGAGAATTCGCGACACTGGCCGCGCAGCGGGAGTTGCGGAGCGCATATCGCCGAGCGCGATCCGAGCTTATGTTTTATGTAACGGAGGCGCACGGTCCAAATCCTACGGAGAATCACCATGCAACTAGCGCTCGTTGTGGCAGGTCTAGCGGCGCTTTTCGGTGTCGAAGGTGCACTTGCGCAGCAAGGCCAGGCGCCCACTCCACCGGAACAGCTCGGCAAGGTGCACTTTCCGACCTCGTGCAGCCCCTCGGTCGAGAAACAGTTTGACCAATGAGCCTATCCGCTATCTAGCCACCATCGCTCAACCAACCAAGGACGAAGCCATGAACGACACCAGGAAGTTCCGTTGGATGGTGCTACCTATCGCGTTGGCGTCATTGCTTGGGGGGCCAACCGCCGCGGCTGACGTGGTCACAGACTGGAACGTTACTGCCGCCGACATCGCGTTCGCCGCCGGCCTGCCGCCACCGCCAGCCAACCGGACGCTCGCAATGGTGCAGACCGCCGTCTACGAGGCCGTCAACGCCATCACCAAACGGTATCCCGCCGATCGCGTTACTTTGAATTCGGTGCCCGACGCGTCGGTTGCGGCAGCAGTCGCGGCAGCGAACCGCACGATGCTGTCGCGCCTGGTGCCCTCGCAGAAGGCCGCGATCGACAAGGCCTACGGGAGCGCGCTCGCCGCGATCGCCGATGGCCCGGCGAAGACGGCGGGGATCGCCGCCGGCGAGCAGGCCGCCGCGGCTGTTTTCGCTTGGCGCGCGGACGACAACGTGGGAGGGCCCGAACGGTACCGGCCGGCCACGACCGCCGGCGCTTACGTCCCCACCGTAATTCCAGCAGCTCCGCAGTGGGCGCAGCGCAAGCCATGGGTGATGACTTCGCTGCGACCAGTTCCGACCGGGGCCGCCTCCCGCGCTTGGGAGTGAGCTATGGGCGCGCGACTACAACGAGATCAAGGCGGTCGGCGCGAAAAACAGTACGACGAGAACCCCGGCGCAGACTGAAATTGCCCGGTTCTGGGAAGCCACTGCGCCGACCATCTACTTTCCGCTCGTGCGTTCAGTCGCCAATCTGCCTGGCAGAGAGGTGACGCAGAACGCGCGGCTCCTCGCAGTGACCGCCGAAGCGATGGACGACGCGCTGATCGCGGTCTTTGACGGGAAGTACTTTTATAACTTCTGGCGACCGGTCACCGCGATTCGCAACGGCGACATCGATGGCAACGATGCGACCGAGCGTGACGCAGCGTGGCTACCACTCATCGACACGCCGATGCACCCCGAATATCCCTGCGCCCATTGCATCGTCTCAGGAGCGGTCGGCGCGGTGCTGCTAGCGGAGATCGGCCGCGGACCTACGCCGACACTGAGCACGACCAGCCCGACGTCGCCAGGAGTGTCCGCAGCTGGACGCACGTCGACGATTTCGTGGCCGAAGTCGCCAACGCCCGCATTTACGACGGCGTGCATTACCGCAACTCGACGGAAGCAGGAGCCGCGATGGGGAAAAGGATTGGCGCATTGATGGCAGCGAATGCGCTGCGGCCGGCCCACTAGCGCAGGCGAATCGGCGTCTCCGGCGCGGCCCGCTATGGCTGGCGCTGCGGGACCGAGTGTTCGCAGCTATTTCTACGCGACCTCGAACAGCCCGGCAGCGCCCTTGCCGCCGCCGATGCACATCGTGACGACGACGTGCTTCGCGCCGCGGCGCTTGCCTTCGATGCAGCGCGTGGCCGGTCAGGCGCGTGCCCGACACGCCGTAAGGATGCCCGACGGCGATCGCGCCGCCGTTCGACGTTCAGCCGATCGTCGGGAATGCCGAGCTTGTCGCGGCAGTAGATGACCTGCACGGCGAACGCCTCGTTCAGCTCCCACAGGCCGATGTCGCCGATCTTGACGCCGGTGCGCTCGAGCAGCTTCGGCACGGCGAACACCGGTCCGATGCCCATTTCGTCGGGTTCGCAGCCGGCGACGGCGAAGCCGCGGAATATCCCCAGCGGCTCGAGGCCGCGCCTCGCGGCGAGCTTGTCGCTCATGACCACGCATGCCGCCGCGCCGTCGGAGAACTGGCTGGCGTTGCCGGCGGCGATGACGCCGCCGGGCAGCGCCGGGCTTGATCTTCGCCACCGCGTCGTAGGTCGTGTCGGCGCGAATGCCCTCGTCCGATGCAAGCGTGACTTCGCGCGTGTACATGCGCTTGGATTCCTTGTCGGCCACCCCCATCGTCACCGTCAGCGGGCACGATCTCGTCGTTGAACCGTGCCGGCCGCCGCGGCGGCCGCCGCGCGCTGCTGGCTGCGCACGCCGTACTCGTCCTGCGCCTCGCGCGGGATGCCGTAGCGCTCGCGCGACGTTCTCGGCGGTCTGCAGCATCGGCCAGTAGAGGGTCGGGCTTGTGCTCGACGAGCCACGGTTCGCGCAGCATGTGCGTGTTCATCTCGTTCTGCACGCAGGAGATCGATTCCACGCCGCCCGCGACGAAGATCTCGGCCTTCGCCGCGATGATGCGCTGCGCGGCCAGCGCGATCGTCTGCAGCCCCGACGAGCAGAAGCGGTTGACCGTCGCACCGGGGTCGTCACCGGGCAACCGGCGCGCAGCGCGATCTGGCGCGCGATGTTGCCGCCGGTGGCGCCTTCGGGAAACGCGCATCCCATCATCACGTCCTCGACTTCGGCCGGCGTCGAGGCCCGGCGCGCTCGATCGCGTGCCGGACGGCGTGGCGCGCCCATGGTCGCGCCGTGGGTCATGTTGAGCGCGCCGCGCCAGCATCTTCGCGAGCCCGGTGCGCGCGTTGGATACGACGACTGCGTCGGTCATGACGGCATGCCTGCAGCTCATTGAACGTCTTGCCTTCGGCGGCCAGCCGGGCGAGCAGCGGCGCCGGCTGCCAGAACGCCGGATCGCCGCGGCCCGTGGCGGCGAACCGGTGCATGGCGCGCATCACGTCGAACAGGCCCGACCTGTCGGCGTAGAGCATCGGCCCGCCGCGGTAGAGCGGAAAGCCGTAGCCGGTCAGGTAGACGATGTCGATGTCGGAGGCGCGCGATGCGATGCCCTCCTCGAGGATGCGCGCGCCTTCGTTGACCAGCGCGTAGATGCAGCGCTCGACGATCTCGCCGTCTGCGACCTTGCGCGGCGTCGATGCCGCTGCTCGGCCCGGTAGCTCGCGATCATGCGCGTCGACCGCGGGATCGGGAAGCGCATCGCGGCGTGCCCGGCTCGTAGCGGTACCAGCCCGCGCCGGTCTTCTGCCCGAAGCGGCCCAGCTCGCACAGCCTGTCGGCGATGCGCGAATAGACCACGTCGCGGCTTCTCGACGTAGCGGCGCTTGCGGATGTACCAGCCGACGTCGTTGCCGGCCAGGTCGCTCATGCGGAACGGCCCCATCGCCATGCCGAACTTCTCCAGCGCGCGGTCGACCTGCTCGCGGCGAGGCGCCTTCTTCGACGCAGGAAAAGCGCCTGGCGCAGATACTGCTCGATCATGCGGTTGCCGATGAAGCCGTCGCACACGCCGGAGACCACGGCGGTCTTGCGCGATCCTCTTGGCGACGGCCATCGACGGTGGCCAGCACGTCGCTTGCGGTCCTGGCGCCGCGCACCACCTCGAGCAGCCTCATGACGTTGGCGGGACTGAAGAAATGCATGCCGACGACATCCTGCGGCCGCGCGGTGAAGCCGGCGATCTTGTTCAGGTCCAGCGTCGAGGTGTTGGAGGCGAGGATCGCCCCGGGCTTCGCCACCGCGTCCAGACGCTCGAACACCTGCTTCTTGACCGCCAGGTCCTCGAACACCGCCTCGATGACCAGATCGGCGCCGGCAAGATCATCGTAGGCCAGCGTCGGCTTGAGCACGCCGATCGCTGCGCTCGAGCTCGCCGGCGGTGAGGCGGCCCTTGCGAGCGAGCCTGTCGTAGTGCTTGCGGATGGTCGTCGACGCCCTTGTCGAGCGCCTCCTGCTTGGTCTCGAGCAACGTGACCGGAATGCCGGCGTTGAGCAGGCAGATCGCGATGCCGCCGCCCATGGTTCCGGCGCCGATCACCGCCGACCGGCGTTGATCGCGCGCGGCGCGGTGCCGGACGGAATGTCGGGAATCTTGGCCGGCCGCGCGCTCGGCGAAAAATGCATGCCGCAGCGCGCGCGATTCCGGGCTGTCTGTGCAAGCTGGACGAACAGCTCGCGCTCGTAACGCAGGCCCTCCTCGAACGGCATCGCGACGGCCGCCGCCACCGCATCGATGCATTTGAGGGGCGCGGGAAAGCCGCGGGCCATCGCCCACGGTGTTGCGTGCGAACTGGAACAGAGCATCGGCATTCGGACAGTCGATGACGATGTCGCGCACGCGCGGCAGCGGGCGCTGTCCGGCGACGGGCGCTCGAAGCGAACGCAAGCGCGCCCTGCAGCAAATCGCCGTCGACGATGGCGTCGAACAAGCGCGTGCCGCGAAAGCGCTCGCAAGGCACGCTGGCGCCGGAAACGATCATGTTCAGCGCGTCTTCGACACCGATCGCGCGCGGCAGCCTTTGCGTGCCCCCGGCGCCCGGCAGCAGACCCAGCCTGACCTCCGGCAGCGCGATTTGCGCGTGCGGCGACGGCGACGCGGAAGTGGCAGCCGAGTGCCAGCTCCAGTCCGCCGCCCATGCAGCTGCCGCCGATCGCGGCGATGACCGGCTTTTCGCTGGCCTCCGCGATGGCGATGACGCGTGTGCAGCGTCGGTTCGGCTCGCGCCTGTCGGCGTGCTGAATTCGCGGATGTCGGCGCCGCCCGAGAACAGGCCTCCGGCGCCGGTCAGGACAATCGCGCTGACCGACGAGTCGGCCTGCGCGCGGTCGATTGCCTTCGACGATCGCGGTGCGCAACGGCATGATTCATGCCGTTGACCGGCGGATTGTCGAGCGTGATCACCGCCACCGATCCATGCAGCGCGTACCCGCTACTCATTGCAAATTTCCCCCTGCGCCGCCGTGGCGACGCCATCCGGAGCCGGTCGACGCACCGCGGCCGAATCGGCATAGCGCGTCACTCCCTATGGCGATGCTACCGACCTCACGCATCGCTTACAAGCGGCCCCTGGACACGTATCGAACCCGCATCGATCGGCGGCAGCACGGCCAGCTCAGAGCATCAGCATCGCAGCCACCGCCGTGGCCATCGTCGCCATCGCCAACCAGCCGGCGACCTTGAGCCAGCGCCGCACAGCGAACTTGCCCAGCACGCGCGGGTCGGTCGCCAGCAGCATCATCACCGCCATGATGGGCACCGCGGCGACGCCGTTGATAACCGCCGCCCAGACCAGCGCACGGATCGGATCGATGCCGATAAAGTTGAGCAAGACGCCACCGGCCGTCGCCAATGCGACGATCGCATAGAAGCCTCGAGCCTGGTGCGGCTTCAGATCGAGGCCGTGCTTCCAGCGAAAGGTCTCGGCAACGGCGTACGCAGCGGACCCGGCGAGCACCGGGACCGCCAGCATACCCGTGCCGACGATGCCCAGGCAGAACAGCACGAAGGCGAACGGCCCGGCGACGGGCCGCAGCGCTTCTGCTGCCTGCGCCGAGGTTTCGATGTTGGTGATCCCTGCCGGATGCAGGGTTGCTGCCGCACTGACGATGATCGCCAATGCAATCAGGTTCGAAAAGGTCATGCCGGCGATCGTATCGAATTCGATGCGCCGCAACTGGCGGCCGGTCGAAGCCGCGTTTACGCGCTTGCCGCCCGAAGCTGCCGAGGCAGCCTCCTCGACTTCCTGCGCCGCCTGCCAGAAAAACAGGTAAGGGCTGATCGTCGTGCCGAAAATCGCGACGACCAGCGTCACCGCGCCGGCGGACAAATCCATTCGCGGCAGCGTGATCCCCGCGACCACTTCGCCCCACGGCACATCGACCGACAGCACGACGCCGACGTAGGCAAACAGCGCCAGCGTCAGCCATTTGAGGTAACGCACATACTTGCGATACGACATGAAAACTTCGAGGCCGAGACATACCGTGCCGAAGGCGACCGCATAAAGCTGCGTGGGACCGCCGGCTACCAGGTGCACGCTTTCGGCCATCGCGGCGATGTCGGCAGCCACATTGATTGTGTTCGCGACGAACAGCAGTGCGACGACCGCGTACAGTATCGGCGCCGGGTAGTGGCGGCGAATGTTGCTGGCGAGGCCGTGACCGGTCACCCGGCCGATGCGCGCGCTGATCATCTGTATGCCGATCATCAGCGGCAGCGTAAGGACCACCGTCCAGCCGAGCGCGAAACCCAATTGCGCGCCCGCCTGCGAATAGGTCGCGATTCCGCTCGGATCATCGTCCGCGGCGCCCGTGATTACGCCGGGGCCAAGCTTGCGTAACCAGCGCTGTGGATGCGTCTTCATCTGACATTGCCGCGAGAAATGTTGCTGGCGACGCCGGTGCTCTCCGCTCGCACCGAGGGAAACGGACAGCAGAGAGCGCTGCCGAGTGTAGGAGCGCGTCCTATAGCGACGGCGCACATAGCGGAAGAAAAATCAGACAAACACCGACAGCAGCCGTTGTTCGCTTTGTGTAACGTTTGCGATGTTGCCAGGCCGACTGGGGGTGATCATGAAATCCGTTCTCGACCCGACATTCCGCTACACGCCGAGTATCCATACCGATCTGCGCAAGACTTTTGCGCGACTGAGACGCGAAGCGCGCGCACAAGAAGCGCAGCGCGAGGAACCGCGTCCGCCGACGAACAATATCGCGCTGCTCTTCGCCGAGCAAAAGCTGGCACACGAATAGGCTCCGCCGCCGACGCCCCCGCCGGCGGTCGGGGGCCGGCGTGTAGACGAAATCTTGACCATGAACGACACCACCGTTACCGCCAAGACCCGGTCCAAATCCAAAGCCAAAGGTCCGCAGCGTCCATCCACCGAGCTCGCTCCTCCGCCGCTGGAGCAACCCCGGCCGCCGTTCGCAGAGCAGCACCAGCGCGCGCCCGGTCTCGAATCCGAACTCGACCCGCGTCCACGCTATCGCGCCGATCGCTACCGCGCCGCCCGCAAGCTCGAAGGCAAGGTCGCCTTGATCACCGGCGGCGATTCCGGCATCGGCCGCGCTGTCGCGCTGCTCTATGCTCGCGAAGGCGCCAACGTCGCGATCTGCTATCTGCCCGTCGAGCAGTCGGACGCCGATGAAACCCGGACCGCAGTCGAAGCGGCCGGTACGAAATGCCTGCAGATTCCGGGCGATCTTACCGACGTCCGCGCTTGCGACCAGGCGGTGGAACAGACGGTCGAAGCGTTCGGCCGCCTCGATATCCTGGTGGCCAACGCCGCCCATCAGCATCGCAAGAAATCGCTCGCCGAAGTCAGCGACGAAGAGTTCGACCGGACGTTCAAGACCAACATGTATGCCTATTTCTGGCTTGCGCGCGCTGCGCTTCGCCACATGCAGCGCGGCGCGGCGATCATCGCGACCAGCTCGGAAACCGGCATCATGGGCTCGAAGGAGCTGCCGGACTATTCCGCGACCAAGGGCGCCATCAACGCATTCACCAAGACACTGGCGCTCGAACTGATCGACCGCGGCATTCGCGTCAATGCGGTTGCGCCCGGTCCGGTGTGGACGCCGCTGAATCCGTCGGATGCCGGCCTGACGCCGGATCGCGTCGCCAAATTCGGACAGGACAATCCTATGGGGCGGCCGGCGCAGCCGGAAGAGCTCGCGCCGACTTATGTCTTCCTCGCGTCCGAAGCCGACTCTTCGTACATCACCGGAACCATCATCCAGGTGATGGGCGGCGAAACGACTGGCGGCTAAATTTCGAGCCATCCCGCGCCCTCGCTGAAAACGTTGCGCAAAAAGTGGGAGCGCGATGCGCTCCCGAGTGTGACGCCGCTGACCAGTCTTATTTGGCTGGCTTGGCCGGCATACCTGCGTTCGCCGGGTAATCTCCGTGAACGCACGCGTCCAAGGCATTTCCGGTCAGTTTCTGGCATGGACCGGGGATACCCGCATAGTCCTTGCTCAGAACCGACTGGCATTCGCTGCGCTGCGCCGCAGGTCCCGCCTCGCAGTTGGCACGCGCATGTTCGTAAGCGCGGAGTCTCTCCAATGACATGGGCTGCCTCGTGCCGGTCTGAGCCGTGCCGTAGGCGCCGGCGCCCATGGTGTTGGTCGTAGCGCCGGTCGTGGTTCCGGTTCCTGCCGCAGGCGTAGCGGCGCCAGGAGATCCCGGCGTCTGGGTAGTGGTGTTCGTCTGTGCGTAGCCGGTCGCGCCCAAGGCCCCCAAAGAGGCGACCAGCAAGGCTTGCATTATGTAACGACGTTTCATGATATTCATCCTTTCGACTTGAGTGTCACTCGAATGCCGGCAAAGCTCCACCACCGTGCGCCGCGCAGATCCGTTCGCAGGCCGGCCCTCCCGGCAGACAACTCATAGAGCGTTTGCCGCAGGGCTTGTGTCGACAGGTGGGATGATGCCGCGCGAGTGCGCGCGCAACTATCGGCGAATCGCTGTTTTGCGTCTAGGCGCGATCAGCGCCGCCCGTCGGCATTCGTCTTACGTCGCGGCGACCGCGGCGGGCGCGCGGGACTTTGCGAGCGAGCCGAGGCGACGGGCATAGACGGCGGTGAATTCCGCGCCCAGGAGGAAAACCTGCGCCGAGTAGTAGAACCACAGCAGGAGGATGATCAGCGCGCCCGCCGCGCCGTGCATCGACGCGGTGGTGGTATGCGTCAGGTAGATGCCGATCAGCAGCCGGCCGATGCTGAACAACACTGTCGTCACGAACGCGCCAGCCAGGACGTCGCGCCACGCCAGCCGGATGTTCGGCAGCCATTTGTACAGCATCGCGAAGCCAATCGTGAGCATGACGCCCCAGGCCAGGACATGGGCCGCCGTAAGCACCACCGGCGACCCCGGCAGAACCGCGACACCGTGCGCCGCGAGCGCGGAAATGGCGGTGCTGACAACCAGCGAGGCGAGGAACAGAAATCCGATGCAGACCACCAATCCGAACGACAGCAGCCGCGACCAAAGCGCGGCCATCATGCCGCTCGATCGCCGAGGCGGCGCATGCCAGATCATGTCGAGGTCGTACTGGAGCTCGGTCAGCACCGTCGTCGCGCCGATGATCAGCGTCACCAGGCCAACGCCGCCGGCCAGCCATCCGCTGGCGGCATGGGGCGCCGCGTGCAGCATGAATTCCACGCCTTCGGCAGCATGTGACCCTAGCAGAACCGCCGCCTGATCCGCGATAGCGCGCGCCGCGACATCCGAATCGACCCAGAGGCCCGCGACCGCGATCGCGATCAGCACCAGCGGGGCAAGCGAGAACGCCGTGTAATAGGCAAGCGCCGCACCGAGGCTCGATGCACGATGGTCGATCCAGCCCGACACGGTTTCGCGCACCAGCAGCCACGCCGTGCGCATACCCGGCGCCCGCCGGACAAACGCCGGCGCCGCCCCGAGGTTGGGTTCCAGCGCATTGCCAGCGATCGCCGCGCGCGGCGGAGGAAGGCGGGTTGTCATGTCGTTTGCGGCGAATACGTCCGTCGTCCTTTCTCGCCTAGCTTAGCAGCAGCGATTTGGACGGTCGAGACAGTCGCTGCAACGCAAGTCGCAACCACGCGGCCGGCCTTGGCATGGGCCTTGCGTCGCATTTCGCAAGCCGCGTGCGACCGGTCTCGACCGGGGAAAGACGTCTGCGACGCCGAAAATTGGGCCGTTGCGTGCGCGCCGGGCAAAAAGAAGCTCGAATCGCAGCAAATAAGACACGCGCGGCTTGTAAAATTTGCAAACCTGCATCGACCGGTCCACAGTGATATGACCCGCCCTGCCGATCCGTTGGCAAAAGCCGCGACGCCGGGTGCGGGCTCGGCGCTCGACCAGCCCTCCGCGCTGTCCGATTTCGACGTCTTCCTTTTCCGACAGGGCACCCACACCCGTCTTTACGATCGCCTGGGCGCCCACCTCTTTGACCACGGAAATCCTGGCGCACGCTTTGCCGTCTGGGCGCCGAACGCCAGTCGTGTTGCGGTCATCGGCGATTTCAACGGCTGGCGCGGCGATGCCGATCTGCTGACGCCACGCGTCGACAGTTCCGGCATCTGGGAGACCTCAGTTGCCGCCGCAACAGGCGGCGCCAATTACAAGTACCGGATTACCGCGGCGAACGGAGACACGTTCGAAAAGAGCGATCCTTTCGCCTTCTATTGCGAAGTCCCGCCCCGAACGGCGTCGCGGGTCTGGGCCCTCGACTATGGCTGGGGAGACGGCGAATGGATGCGCCGGCGATCCGCGGCCAACGCGCTGAACGCGCCGATGTCGATCTACGAGCTGCACCTGGGCTCGTGGCGGCGCTTCGGCGAGGACTCCACTCGCCTGCCCGGCTACGGCGAGATCGCCGAGGAGCTCGCGCGCTACGTCGTCGAGATGGGCTTTACGCACGTCGAGCTGATGCCGGTTTGCGAGCATCCGTTCTATGGCTCATGGGGCTACCAGACGACCGGCTATTTCGCGCCGACGTCGCGTTACGGTACGCCGCAAGACTTCATGCGCTTCGTCGACCATCTTCATCAAAACGGTATCGGCGTCATATTGGACTGGGTGCCTTCGCACTTTCCCAACGATCCGCACGGCCTGGCGCAATTCGACGGCAGCCATCTCTATGAGCATGCAGACCCTCGTCAGGGCTTCCATCCCGAATGGAAGAGCCTGATCTTCAACTACGGCCGTCACGAGGTCCGCGCGTTCCTGATCAGCAGCGCGTTGTTCTGGCTCGACCGTTACCATGTCGACGGCCTGCGCGTTGATGGCGTTGCCTCGATGCTCTACCTCGACTATGCGCGCGCGGCCGGCGAATGGATCCCTAACGAGTACGGCGGGCGCGAGAATCTCGCGGCGGTGAAGTTTCTGCAGGATCTGAACCAGGCGGTGTACCGCGACTTTCCCGACACGCAGACCTTCGCCGAGGAATCGACCGCGTGGCCTGCGGTTTCGCGTCCGGTCTACGTCGGCGGACTGGGATTCGGGCTGAAATGGAATATGGGGTGGATGCACGATACGCTCGCCTACGCCGCCACCGATCCGTTGTTCCGCCGCTATCACCATCACCAGCTGACGTTCAGCCTCTGGTACGCGTTCACGGAGAATTTCGTCCTGCCGCTGTCGCACGACGAGGTCGTGCATGGCAAAGGCTCGCTGCTGGGCAAGATGCCTGGCGACGACTGGCAGCGCTTCGCGACCTTGCGCTGCCTGCTCGGCTACATGTGGGCGCATCCGGGCAAGAAGCTGCTGTTCATGGGCGGCGAGTTCGGCCAGCGCCGCGAATGGGCGCACGATGCCGCGCTCGAGTGGTTCGTGCTGCAGCACCCCGAGCACCGGGGCATTCAGGCCTGGGTGCGCGACCTCAATCGCTACTATCGCGCAGCGCCGGCGCTGTATCAGCGCGATTTCGATCCCGCCGGGTTTGCCTGGAGCGATGCCGACGACGCCCAGAACAGCGTAGTAGGCTTTCTGCGCTTTCCCTCCGGCGAAGGCCGCACGCTGCTGGTCGCCTGCAACTTCACGCCGGTGCCGCGCCGCAACTACGTGCTCGGCGTGCCGGGCGGCGGATTCTGGCGCGAAGTGCTGAACAGCGACGCAACGGTCTACGGCGGCAGCGGCCAGGGCAACCTGGGCGGCGTCCATGCCGCGCCGCTGCCCTCGCACGGCCGACCGTACTCGCTGACCTTGTCGCTGCCGCCGCTGGCAACGGTCATTCTGGAGCAGGCGCCATGAAGCCGGCAGGCGTCACCGACGGCCGCCGGCGCGCGGTCATCGAAAACATCTCGCCCTGCGTCGATCACGGACGCTTCGCGGCCAAGCGCTGCGCCGGCGACGTGGTGACGGTCGAGGCCGACATCTTCGCCGACGGGCACGATCGGTTGCGCGCCCTGCTGCTCGTGCGTAAACGTGGCTCCGCCAAATGGACCGAAGTCGACATGGTCGCGCTGGTCAACGACCGCTGGCGCGGCGCCTTTCCGGTCCCGGATATCGGCAGCTATGAATATACGATCATCGCCTGGGTCGACCGCTTCGCGTCATGGCGCCACGATCTCGCCCGCTGGGTCGCATCGGAGGACATCGTCCTCGCCCTGCAGGCCGGCGCCGCGCTGATCGCCGGACTCGCGCGTCGCGCGCGCGGCGCCGATGCGACGGCGCTGCGCGAATGGGCGCAGCGCATCGGCGGCGATGGGGCCGTGGATGCGAGGCGCACCGCGGCGCTCGATGCGGCGCTGGCGGAAATCGCCGCGCGCCACGCCGATCGCAGCCTCGCGACCACGTTCGAGCCGGCGTTGAAACTGACGGTCGATCCGCCCCGCGCCCGGTTCAGCAGCTGGTACGAAATGTTCCCGCGCTCCGCCGCCGACGGACGCACGCACGGAACCTTCGCCGATTGCGAAGCGCGGCTACCCCACATCGTCGACATGGGTTTCGACGTGCTTTATTTTCCGCCGATTCATCCGATAGGACTGACGCGGCGCAAGGGCAAGAACAACGCGCTGGTCGCTTCGCTCAACGACTGCGGCAGCCCCTGGGCGATCGGCGGCTCCGATGGCGGCCATACGGCCGTGCACCGCGAGCTCGGCACGATCGAGGACTTCCGCCAGTTGCTTGTCGCCGCACGCACCGTCGGGATCGACATCGCGCTCGACATCGCGCTGCAATGCTCACCCGACCATCCGTACATCGACGCGCATCCCGAGTGGTTCCGGCAGCGGCCGGACGGCACGCTGCAGTTCGCCGAGAATCCCCCGAAGAAATACGAGGACATCTATCCGTTCGACTTCGAGAACGAGGACTGGCGGGGCCTGTGGCGCGAAGTCAGAGCGATATTCGACTACTGGATCGCGCAAGGCGTGCGCATCTTTCGGGTGGATAATCCGCACACCAAGCCGTTCGCGCTGTGGGAATGGCTGATCGGGGAGATCAAGCAGGAGCATCCGGACGCGATCTTCCTGGCCGAAGCCTTCACCCGGCCGAAGATCGATGCACCGGCTGGCCAAGCTGGGCTTCACCCAGTCGTATACCTATTTCAGCTGGCGCAACAGCAAGGCGGAGCTCACCGCGTATTTCACCGAGCTCGCGCAATCGGATTCGCGCGACTATTTCCGTCCCAACGCCTGGCCGAACACGCCGGACATCCTGCCGGAACCGCTGCAAATCGGCGGCCGGCCTGCGTTCATCGCGCGGGCTCGTGCTCGCCGGGACGCTTGCCGCAAACTACGGGGTCTACGGACCGGCGTTCGAATTGCATGGAGCATGTCCCGCGCGAAGCCGGCAGCGAGGAATATCGCGATTCGGAAAAGTACGAGTTGCGGCAATGGGACGTGGCGACGCGCCGACAGCCTGGCGCCGCTGCTCGCACGGCTCAACCGCATCCGTCGCGAGCAGCCGGCGCTGCAGCAGGACTGGCGGCTCGATTTCCAGCCGACCGACAACGATCAGTTGCTCTGCTATGCCGAAGTCGACGCCGGACCTCTCGAACGTCGTCATCACAATCGTCAATCTCGATTATCACCATACGCAGTCGGGGTGGGTGACGCTCGATCTCGAAAACCTGGGCATCGCCGCCGACAAGCCGTTCCAGGTGCACGACCTGCTGAACGACGCGCGTTACATGTGGCACGGCGCGCGCAACTACATCAGCTCGATCCGGCCTTTTCACCGGCGCACATCTTCGTCGTGCGCCGCCAGTCGCGCCAGGAACAGAACTTCGACTACTACGCCTAGGGCGCGAAATGGACACCTATTCCGAACTCGCTGCCGACACCGCACCGGCAAGCGGGTCGACCCAGCCCAAGCCCTCGCTCGAGATCCGCTGTGGTACAAGGACGCGGTCATCTACCAGGTGCACGTCAAGGCGTTCCACGACAGCAACGGCGACGGCATCGGCGATTTCCGCGGACTGACCGCAAAAGCTCGACTATATCCGCGACCTGGGCGTCAACACGCTCTGGCTGCTGCCGTTCTACCCGTCGCCGCTTAAGGACGACGGCTACGACATCGCCGACTACCACGGCGTGCATCCCGACTACGGCACGCTCGCCGACTTCCGCCATTTCATCCGCGAGGCGCATCGGCGCTCACCTGCGCGTCATCACCGAGCTCGTCATCAACCACACCTCCGACCAGCACCCGTGGTTTCAGGCCGCGCGGCGCGCGCCGCCGCAGTCGTCGAAGCGCAACTACTACGTGTGGAGCGACACCGACAAGAAATGGCCGGAGACGCGCATCATATTCACCGACACCGAGAAGTCGAACTGGACCTGGGACCCGGTCGCCAAGCGCCTACTACTGGCACCGCTTCTTCTCGCACCAGCCGGACCTCAACTTCGCCAACCCGAACGTCATCCGCGCGGTCGTGCGCGTGATGCGCTACTGGCTCGACATGGGCGTCGACGGCATGCGCCTCGACGCGATCCCGTATCTGTGCGAGCGCGACGGCACCAACAACGAAAACCTGCCGGAGACGCACGAGGTGCTGAAATACATACGCGTCCGAGCTCGACGCGCGGTATCAGAACCGCTTCCTGCTCGCCGAGGTCAATCAGTGGCCGGAGGACGTGCGCGAATACTTCGGCAACGGCGACGAATGCCACATGGCGTATCACTTCCCGCTGATGCCGCGCATCTACATGGCCGTCGCCGAGGAAGACCGCCACCCGATCGTCGACATCATGGCGCAGACGCCCGACATCCCCGACAACTGCCAGTGGGCGATCTTCCTGCGCAACCACGACGAGTTGACGCTCGAGATGGTCACCGAGCGCGAGCGCGACTACATGTACCGCACCTACGCGGCCGACCAGCGCATGCGGATCAACGTCGGCATCCGCCGCCGGCTTGCACCGCTGATGGACAACGACCGGCGCAAGATCGAGCTGCTCAACAGTCTTCTGATGTCGACTGATCGGCTCGCCGGTCATGTATTACGGCGACGAGATCGGCATGGGCGACAACGTCTTCCTCGGCGACCGCAACGGCGTGCGCACGCCGATGCAATGGAGCCCCGATCGCAACGCCGGATTCTCGCGCGCCGATCCGCAATCGCTGTACCTGCCGCCGATCATGGACGCGGTCTACGGTTTCCAGTCGGTCAACGTCGAGGCACAGAGCCGCAGCCCGTCGTCGCTGCTGCAGTGGATGCAAGCGGCTGATCGCCGTGCGCAGCGCGCACCCGGCCTTCGGCCGCGGCACGCTGCGCTTCGTCCATCCGGGCAATCGCAAGATCCTCGCCTACCTGCGCGAATACCAGGACGAGATCATCCTTTGCGTCGCCAACCTCTCGCGCTCGAGCCAGCCGGTCGAGCTCGATCTGCGCGAGTTCAAGGGCCGCATCCCGGTCGAGCTGCTCGGCAGACACGCCGTTCCCGCCGATCGGCGATCTGCCTTACCTTCTGACCCTGCCGCCGTGGGGCTTCTACTGGTTCGTGCTCGCGATCGACGCCAAGTTGCCGGAGTGGCACGACGAGCGTCCGGTGCCGGCCGAGCTCCCGGTGCTGGTGATTCCTGAAGGCCTGCGTCGCGCTGTTCGCCTCGCAACCGAGCGAGCCCAGCGACATCCGCGCGCTGATGGCGCGTGCGCGTACGCACGCATGCTCGAGCACGAGGTCCTGCCAGACTTTATCGCCACGCAGCGCTGGTTCGCCGGCAAAGGCCGCCCGATCGTGGCGGCGCGGCTGCACCGAGCAGGACGAATGGCAGACGCCGGCAGGGCAAGCTGGCTGCTGGGATTCGCGCAGGTCGAGTTCGCCGACGGCGAAACAGCAGAACTATGCGCTGCCGCTGGCGCTGGCGTGGGAAGACAGCGACGGCGAGCGGATGCAGGCATTGCGCCATTGCACGCTGGCCCAGCGTCCGCCAGCGCGCGCGGGTCGGCATCGTCTACGACGCGTTCTGGGACGACGCCTTTTGTCGCAGCATCGTCAAGGCGATGGGCAGCGATCTGATCTTGCCGGTGCATGGCGGCAAGCTCGTGTTCACCCAAACGCCGCGCGTTCGCCGAGGCGGCCAGGGTCGAAGTGCTGTCGGCCCGGCATCCGGCGTTCGAGCAGAGCAATTCGCTCGTTATCCTCGACGAAAAGCTGGTGCTCAAATGCTATCGACGACTGCGGCAGGGCATCAATCCGGAGATCGAGATCGGCCGATACCTGACCGACGTGTCGCCGTATCCGAACATCGCGCCGGTGCTCGGCGCGCTGCAGTTCTTAGACGATGCCGGACAGCCCACGGCGCTGGCGGTGTTGCAGCGGTACGTGCATAACCAGGGCAGCGGCTGGAACTACGTCATCGAATACTTGCGACGCTACCTCGATCAGCAGCTTACGGTGCCGCCGGACGAAGCCGATGCCGCTGCGGCGGCGAATGCCGCAGCCACTGGCGCAGATTCGGCCACTGCTTCGCCGGCTATCGCGCCGGCGCCTGGCCCAAGCGTCGCGCGCGGCGCGTCCGCCGCAGGCGCCGCGGTGGTTAGCGCCGGCACGCCGACGCCGCACGCCAGCTTTCTCACGCTGGTCGCGATGCTCGGGCAGCGCACCGGCGAGCTGCATGTCGCACTTGCCGCCACGTCCGGCGATCCTGCGTTCGATCCCGAACCGGTGTCGACCGACGACGTTGCCGCATGGATCGCCGCCGTCGTCGCCGAGGTCGATCAGACGCTTCGATCAGGTCTCGCAGCGACAGGGCGATCTTCCGCCGCCCGTGCGCGCGGCGGCCGGGCGACTGCTCGCCATGCGTGCGAGCTTAAAGGACCGCATCGCCGCGCTCGCACCTCGCGTCCTGACGTTCACCAAAACCCGTTTTCACGGCGACTTCCATCTGGGCCAGCTGCTGGTGGTCGAGCATGATTTCATCGTCGTCGATTTCGAGGGCGAGCCGTTCCGCCCGATGGACCGAGCGGCGCCGCAAACATTCCCCGCTGCGCGACGTCGCCGGCATGCTGCGCTCGTTCAGCTATGCCGCCGCTATTGCGCTCGACGAGGCAACCAGCGACCGGCCTGCCGATCGCGTTCGCGCCGCCACGCACATGACCCGCTGGCGAGCGGGAGACCGCCGCGGCGTTTTTGACCGCCTACGCGCGCGCGATGCGCGGCACAAGCTCGTATCCATCCGATCCCGTCGACGTGGCGCGGCTGATCGACTTGTTCGTCCTGGAAAAGGCGCTCTACGAGGTGCGCTACGAGCTGGGCTCGCGTCCGGATTGGGTTCGCATTCCCACTCGCCGGCCTCCTCGAACGCATGCAAGTCGCGGCAGCGGCCTCGTGAAGGCCGGCGAGCACGCGACGGCCGCGCCGATCAGCGTCTGGCGCGGGAAACCGAGGCCGTTGGGCTCGACGCTGGGATGGCGCCGGTGTCAATTTCGCGCTGTATTCGGAAAACGCCGAAGCGCGTCGAACTGTGCCTGTTCGACCCCAAGGGCCGGCGGGAGATCGAGCGCGGATCGACATACGCGAACGCACCGACTTCGTCTGGCATTGCTATCTGCCCGAAGCCCGGCCCGGCCAGCTTTACGGCTACCGCGTGCACGGTCCGTACGCACCGGAGCGCGGCGATCGGTTCAACGCGCACAAGCTGTTGCTCGACCCGTACGCCCGCCTGGTGGCCGGGCCGCTACGCTGGACCGACGCGCATTTCGGCTATCGCGTCGGAAGCCGACGCGAAGATCTGAGCTTTGACGCCCGGGACAGCGCGTCGGCGATGCCCAAGTGCCGGGTGATCGACTCCGCGTTCACCTGGGGCAACGACAGACGACCGCAAACGCCGTGGGAACGACACGGTCATCTACGAATTGCACGTCAAGGGTTTCACGCAGCTGCATCCCGCGATCCGACCGCAGCTTCGCGGAACCTATGCGGGCCTCGTCGACCGCGCCGGTGATCGATCATTTGCAGCGGCTGGGCGTCACCGCGGTCGAGCTGATGCCCGTTCACCTGTTCGTCGACGACCAGGCGCTGGTCGAGCGCGGGCTGCGCAACTACTGGGGCTACAACAGCATCGGCTTTTTCACGCCGGACATGCGCTATGCCGCGGGCGATGCGGTCAACGAGTTCAAGACGATGGTCAAGACGCTTCATGCCGCCGGCATCGAAGTCATCCTCGACGTCGTTTATAACCATACGGCCGAAGGCAATCATCTCGGCCCGACGCTGTCGTTCCGCGGCATCGACAATCGTGTCTACTATCGTCTCGACCCGAGAATCCGCGCCATTACGTCGATTACACCGGCACCGGCAACACGCTCAATACGCGTGCATCCGGCGGCGCTGCGGTGATGATGGATAGCTTGCGTTACTGGGTCACCGAAATGCATGTCGACGGCTTCCGCTTCGACCTCGCGGCGACGCTCGGCCGGACGCGATCGCCTGTCGATCAGCAGAGCGGCTTCTTCCGACATGCGTGCGCCAGGACCCGGTGCTGGCGCACGTCAAGCTGATCGCCGAGCCGTGGGACCTCGGCGAGGACGGCTATCAGGTCGGCAATTTCCCCCCCGGCTGGTCGGAGTGGAACGGCAACTATCGCGACGCCGTACGCTCGTACTGGAAGGGCGACGGCGGCGTCATCGGCGAGCTGGCGTCGCGGCTGTCGGGATCGAGCGACCTGTTCGCAGGCGCCGAGCGCCGACGGCAAGCATCAATTTCGTCACCGCGCACGACGGATTCACGCTGCACGACCTCGTCAGCTACAACGAAAAGCACAACGAGGCCAACGGCGAAGACAACCGCGACGGCGAAGCCGACAACCGCAGCTGGAACTGCGGCGTCGAAGGCCCGACCGACGATCCGGCGATACGCGCGCTGCGCGAGCGGCAGATGCGCAATTTCCTGCGACGCTGCTGCTGTCCCAAGGCGTTCCGATGCTTCTGGGCGGCGACGAGATGGGCCGCACACAGCAAGGCAACAACAACGCGTATTGCCAGGACTCGGAGCTGTCGTGGGTCGACTGGAAGCTCGGGCCCGACGCGCAGAACCTGATCGATTTCACCCATCGGCTGGTCGCGCTGCGCAACGGCCATCCGCTCTTTCGACGGCGTACGTTCTTTCATGGCCGCTCGATCGCCGCTGCCGACGCCAAGGACATCGCCTGGCTCAATCCCGACGGGCAGGAGATCACCGGCGACGATTGGCACAAGGCGTTCGCGCGCTGCCTGGGCGTGTTCCTATCGGGGCAGCGGCCTGGCCGAAAGCGATGCGCACGGCGACCCGCTCGACGACGACGACCTGCTGCTGCTGTTGAACGCGCATCACGAAGCGATTCCGTTCGTGCTGCCGAAGCCGCGCCTGACGCATTGGGTTGTGCTGCTCGACACCGCTATCGGCGCCGACGCGCCGTCACCCGAGCCGCTGCCGTTCGGCGCGCCGTATCCGCTGCAGGGCCGCTCGATGGCGGTGTTGCTGCAGCACGCCGGGCGACGATGAAACGCCGGCATGCGATGCGGCTTCGGGGCGATGGTCCTCGACGACGGTGCGGTGCGCTTCCGCCTGTGGGCGCCGGCGGCGCGCCAGGTCGGGCTGTGCCTCGACGGGGCATCGCATCCGTTGCCGCTAGCCGCCGGCTCAGACGGGTGGTTCGAGCTCACGACGCGCGAAGCTACGCACGGCACGCGCTACCGCTATCGGATCGACGACGAATTATCGGTGCCCGATCCGGCGTCGCGGCACAACCCGCAGGACGTGCATGGAGCGAGCGACGTCGTCGATCCGTTCGACGTCGACTGGGACGATGAAGATTGGCTCGGCCGGCGCTGGCAAGACGCGGTCGATCTACGAGCTGCACGTCGGCACGTTCACGCCAAGGGCACGTTCGGCGGCGATCGAGACGCGACTCGACCACCTGTGCGGACCTGGGCGTGACCGCGCTCGAACTGATGCCGATCGGCGATTTCCGCGGCACGCGCGGCTGGGGTTACGACGGCGTGCTGCCGTTCGCGCCCGATGCGAGCTACGGCGCGCCCGCCGCGCTGAAGCAGCTGGTGCTCGCGGCGCACCGCGCGCGGGCTGATGGTGTTCCTCGACGTCGTCTACAACCATTTCGGGCCCGGACGGCAACTACCTGCATCGTCTACGCACCGCAGTTCTTCACCGCGCGCCACCGCACTCCGTGGGGAGCATGCGATCAATTTCGACGGGGACGACAGCCGCGTCGTGCGCGATTTTTTCATCCACAACGCGCTGTATTGGCTCGACGAATTTCACTTCGACGGCCTGCGCCTCGACGCTGTGCATGCAATTCGCCGACGCCGACTCGGCGCCGCATTTCCTCGACGAGCTGGCAGCGACGGTGCGACAGCGGTGCGCCGGCGGCGCGCCACGTCCACCTGGTCCTGGAGAACGACGACAACGCGCGCGAGTTTCTCGCGCGCGATGCCGACGGCGCCGCCGGGCGCTACACCGCGCAATGGAACGACGACCTGCACCACGCCTGCATACCCGCCTGACCGGCGAGCGTCGGCGGCTATTACGTCGACTATGCCGATGCACCGCTCAGACATCTTGGCCGTTGCCTGACCGCCGGCTTCGCCTATCAGGGTGAGTATTCTCCGCTGCGCGGACGGGCGCGCGGCGAGCTCGACGGCCGGACTGCCGCTGACGGCATTCGTCTCTTTCCTGCAGAACCACGACCAGGTCGGCAACCGCGCCTTCGGCGAGCGGCTGACGGTGCTCGCCGAGCCGGCGGCGCTCGCCGCGGCGGTGGCGATCGTTTTGTTAGCACCTTCGCCCCCATTATTGTTCATGGGCGAAGAATTCGGCGCGACGACGCCTTTTCTGTACTTCTGTGACTTCGACGCGTCACTTGCTGCGGCAGTGCGCGCCGGCAGGCTCAAGGAGTTCGCGCGCCTCGCGCACTTGGCCGATGGCGCTTCCGCGGCGGCGATTCCCGATCCGCAGGCGCCGGCGACGTTCGCTCAAAGCAAGCTCGACTGGGGCTCCAGCACGGATCCCGAGCATGCACGCTGGCTCAACCGGTATCGCGAGCTGTTGAGCATCAGACGCGACACTGTGGTCCCGATGCTGGTGAGTATCGATCCACAGCGCTGCGGTTTCGCCACCACCGGTCCGCGCAGCCTTGCCGCGCATTGGTCGACCGACGACGGCGCCCGCCTGCTGCTTTTTGCCAACCTGGGCGGCACACCCGATGCCGGACCGGCGCTGCCGTCCGGCAAGCTCGTCTACACGACAGGCAATACGGCCGCGCAGGCGCTCGTCTCGCAGTGGTCGACAACCTGGTTGCTGATCGACGAGCGCACCGCGGAGACGCGCGATGCCTGAGCGCGCTATGCTCGAGCACTTGTGCGAGCGTTACGGCATCGCGGCCGGCTACGAGGATGCGTGGGGCGCCTCGCGCCAGACGCCGGAAGATACCAAGCTTGCGCTGCTGCGGGCGATGGGGATCGATGTCGCCGCGGCGGCCAACGATGCCTCCGGTGCCGAATCCGACGCCGGCGCAAGCGGCGAACCGGCGCCGGCCACCGTCGTCGACGAACGCGCGGGCCGAATCGCGCTGCCATTCGGGCCGTCGAGCGATCCGCCTGTCTCAGTCGAGTGGCGGATCGATCTGGAAACCGGCGAAAGCCTGGAAGGCGTTGCCGCGCCGGCTTCGGTGGCAGGCGGCGACGGTCGGAGCACGTTAGAGATCCCGCTGCCGCAGGCCACCGGATATCACACGCTGACGATTCGCGAACACGCGACAGGCGCGCGGCTTGCATCCTCGCCTCTGATCGTCACGCCTTCGCGTTGCTACAGCCCGCCGCTGCTCGCCGGCGGCTCCCGGATCTGGGGACTGGCGCTGCAGCTCTACGCGCTGCGCTCGCATCGCAACTGGGGCATCGGCGACTTCACCGACTTGCGCAACGCCGTCGGCGTCGCGGCCGCCACAGGCGCCGACTTCGTCGGCACCAATCCGCTGCACGCACTGTTTCCCACCCGACCGGAAGCGGCGAGCCCGTACAGCCCATCGAATCGGGCCGCCTTGAACGTGCTCTATATCGACGTCGAGGCGGTCCACGATTTCGCCGACTGCAAGGCCGCCCGCGCGCGCGTGTACAGTCCCGCCTTCCAGAGCACGCTCGCACGCTTGCGAGCCTTCGACCATGTCGACTATGGCGCGGTCGCGCGGGTGAAGTTCGAGATTCTCGCGCTGCTATACGATCACTTCCGGGAGAATCAGCTCGGCGCGAGCCTGGGCGAGCGTGGTCACGCGTTCCGCGATTTTCAGCGCGAACGCGGACCGGCGCTCAAGCTGCATGGGCTGTTCGACGCGCTGCACGAGCACATCGCGGGGGTCACAGGCGATCGCAGTGGCTGGCGAAGCTGGCCGGCCGAGTACCGCCCGCCGTCGGCCACCGGCGATGAGGAGCTCTATCGCCGTCATGCCGAGCGCGCCGAATATTTCCAGTACCTGCAGTGGCAGGCGGAGCTGCAGCTCGGCGCAGCGAGCGAGCACGCCCGCACCTGCGGCCTTGCGATCGGACTGTACGGCGACTTTGCCGTTGGCGCGGACGCAGGCGGCGCGGAAACGTGGATCCAGTCCGCCGTCTACGCGCCGGACATGAATATCGGGGCCCCGCCGGATGACTTCAACCTGGGCGGACAGGACTGGGGCTTGCCGCCGATGCTGCCGCAGCGCCTGAAGGCCGCAGGCTACGCCCCGTTCATCACCGCCTTGCACGCGGCCATGCGCCATGCGGGCGCATTGCGCATCGATCACGTCATGGCGCTCATGCGCTTGTTCTGGGTGCCGCAGGGGACGGGGCCGGTCGACGGCGCCTACGTCGCCTATCCTTTTTCCGAACTGCTGGGCATCGTCGCGCTCGAAAGCCGGCGCAACCACTGCCTCGTCATCGGCGAGGACCTGGGAACGATCGCACCCGGCGTTCGCGCCGCGCTCGGGGCGGCGGGAGTGCTCTCGTACCGGCCGCTGTATTTCGAGCGCAGCGGCGACGCCGAATTCGCGCCGCCCGAAAGTTATCCGGCGCAGGCGCTCGTCACCATCGGCACGCACGACCTGCCGACGCTCTCCGGTTTCTGGGCCGGGCGCGATATCGCCGCGCGCAGGAGGTTGCGTCTCTATCCCGACGAGAATGCCCCCGCGGAACAGCTAGCTGCGCGATCGCGCGATCGGGAACGGCTGATGAGCGCGCTCGAGCGCGCCGGGGTTTTCGCCGCCGCCGACGCGCCGCGGCGCATGACCGTCGATCTGATGATCGCCGTGCATCGATTCCTGGCCCGCACACCGGCGGCAGTCATGGCCGTGCAACTCGAGGACGTTTTCGGCCAGGACACGCAGGTGAATCTCCCCAGCACCACCGAAGAGCAATATCCAAACTGGCGGCGCAAGCTGAACATCCCGCTCGAATCCTGGGCGTCGAACCGACGCTTCGCCGCGCTCACCCGGATGCTGCGCAAGGAACGGCGACGGCGGGCACCGCACGACCCGCATCGCGCCGCTGGCGACGGCTGGTCGCTCGGCCGCGACCCGGGATGAATATCCCTCGAGCGACCTATCGCCTGCAGCTGCACCGCGATTTCGGATTCGCCGACGCTACCGCACTGGTCCCGTATCTCGCCGAACTGGGCATCAGCCACATCTATCTGCTCGCCCTGGCTCAAGGCACGGCCCGGAAGCACGCACGGCTACGACATCGTCGATCACGGCCATCTCAATCCCGAGCTTGGCAGCGACGATGACTTCGCTGCGCTCGCCGCTACGCTTGCCGCCCACGGCATGGGGCAGATGGCCGACATCGTGCCCAATCACATGGGCGTCATGGGCAGCGACAACGCCTGGTGGCTCGATGTGCTCGAGAACGGCCGCGCCTCGCAATACGCTGGGTACTTCGACATCGACTGGACGCCGCCGCTGGCCGCGCTTTCGGGCAAGGTTCTGGTTCCGGTGCTGGCCGACAATTACGGCGAGGTGCTGCTCCGAGGAGAGCTGCAGCTCGGATTCGATTCGGAGACCGGCGAGTTCAGCATTCGCTATGTCCAGCATCGCTTTCCGCTCGATCCACGCTCGTACGCGCCTATCCTGCGCGATGCGGCGGCGCCGGGTGCCATCCCCCGCGGCCAGGCGGCGTATCGGATGCTCGATCTGGCGCACGCATTCGCAGCGTTGCCTGGGCACGACCATGCCACGCCGCGCCGACTCGCCCGACGCTGGCGCGACAAGGAGCGCCTGAAGCAGCAGCTCGCAGCGCTGGCGGCCGGCGCCCCGGAAATCCGCAAGCGCATCGGCGACGCCGTGGCGACTCTCAACGGCCGCCCGGGCGAAGCAGCCAGCCTCGACGCGCTGCACGCGCTGCTCGAGGGCCAGGCGTTCCGGCTGACAAGCTGGCGCGTCGCGGCGGACGACATCAACTACCGCCGGTTCTTCGACATCAACGAGCTCGCCGCGCTGCGTGCCGAAGATCCGCAGGTCTTCGCCGATTCGCATCGACTGGTGCTGCGTCTGGTGGCCGAGCGCAAGATCGATGCGCTGCGCATCGATCATCCCGATGGCCTGTACGATCCGAAGGCGTACTTCGACCGGTTGCAGGGCGCCGTGCGCTCCGCACTGCTGCCGAGCGGGGGACAGCGCGCGCAGCGCGGAACCCCCCCGCCGGCGGCCGAGCTCTACACCACGGTAGAAAAAATCCTGGCCGAGCACGAGACCTTGCCGGCGGATTGGCCGGTACAGGGGACGACCGGCTACCGATTCGCCAACCTGGTCGGCGGGCTGTGGGTCGACGGCGCGGCTAAGTCGCGATTCGATCGCGTCTACGCCGCCTTCATCGGCGGATGGGTCGATTTCGATCAGATCCTGCGTGAAGCGAAATTGCTGATCATGGCCGGCTCGCTCGCATCCGACCTCAATCTGCTCGCGCACGCGCTGACCCGCATCGCCGAGGCCGACCGCAACACGCGCGATCTTACGTTCAACGTCCTGCGTCGCACGGTGATGCTCTACACCGCAGCGCTGCCGGTCTACCGCACCTACATCGACGGGCGTGGTCCGGGCGCGGCCGATCTGCGCTACATCGACTGGGCGATCGGCGTCGCCCGGCAATGGCGGCCTGCTCCCGATCGGATCGCCTTCGATTTCCTCCGCGCGGGCGCTGACCGGCGAGCGATGCCGCGGCGCCGGGCCCGCTGCGCGCTGACATCGATCGCTTCGCGCGCCGCCTGCAGCAATTCACCGGGCCAGTCATGGCGAAGGCGATGGAAGACACGAGCTTTTATGTCTACAACCGGCTGGTCGCGCTGAATGAGGTCGGTGGCGATCCACGGCGATTCGGCGTCAGCGTCGCCGCCTTCCATGCCGCGGCGCACGAGCGCCAACGCGACTGGCCAGGAGAAATGCTGGCGACATCGACCCATGACAACAAGCGATCGGAGGATGTCCGCGCGCGGATCGCGGTGCTGAGCGAAATGCCCGCCGCATGGCGGCTCGCACTGCGCCGATGGGCACGTCTGAACCGGCGGCACGAGACGCGGCTGGACGATCTCCCGGCGCCCGATCGCAACGACCAGTATCTGCTCTATCAGACCTTGCTCGGCATCTGGCCTTCGGCTCAACCGGACGCCGGCGAGCTGGACGCGCTTCGCCAGCGCGTCCAGGCATATATGCGCAAGGCCATACGCGAGGCCAAGGTCCACAGCAGCTGGGCCAGTCCCGACGACGCCTACGAAACGGCGCTGGTCTCGTTCATCGATGGCCTGCTCGGACGGCTGGAGCCGAACCCCTTCCTGCACGAATTCCATGCGCTGCACGCGCTGGTCGCGCGCTGCGGTCTGTACAACAGCCTCGCGCAAACCGCTGCTCAAGCTCACCTCACCCGGCGTTCCCGACATCTATCAGGGCAACGAGCTTTGGGACTTCAGCCTCGTCGATCCGGACAATCGGCGACCGGTCGATTACGACAAGCGGCGCACGCTGCTGGAAGAGATCAAGCGCTCGTTCGGATCCGACGGCCCGCATCAGGTGCAGGCACGCGAGATGTTCGAATCGATCGACGACGGGCGGCTCAAGCTGTATGTCATCTGGCGGGCGCTGGCGCTGCGGGCGCGGGTCCCGGGACTGTTCGAGCACGGACGCTATGTCGCGCTTCCCGTCGCCGGGGCGCATGCCGCGCACATCTGTGCGTTCGCTCGCGTGCATGCCGGCGGCAGCGCGTTGACAGTCGTGCCGAGGCTGCTGAGGGACCTGACGGCGCGGACGGCGCGTCCGCCGCTCGGCGCGGTCTGGGCCGATACCCGCGTCGTGCTGCCATCGCCGACAACGTACCGCGACGTGCTTACCGGCGCGATTCGCGAGAGCACGCCGGCGACCAAAGGTGCCCGTCTGGCCGTCGCCGCATTGTTCGATACCGTGCCGGTCGCCCTGCTCGAGAGTACGACAGTGCCCGTTTCTTCCGCCACGCAGCGACCGCTGGCACGCGACATGCTTTGATTCAACGATGAACGGAACCGCGCGGCGCTGCGCCATGTCCGGACGGTGCTTAAGAGCCGCGCGAGGCCCAGGGCGCCACTCGATCGCTTGCGATGCGTCGCTCCTCCGTGATCGGCGCCTGTTCTACAACCGAGCGTAACTTTTGCAATGCTTCCGGTCCCGCGCGGGGCCCGCCGCTGGCGGTAGCGCTTCACTCACGCTGCAGCCGCGTCATCAACCGCGAGCTGCGGGTCGTGGGCGCGGGCCGACGCCTCGTGTTCGCGCGCTTCCGGTTCGCACAGGGCGATATGCACTTCGGTCGCCGCCTGGAACGCGCGAATGGTCTCTTCGTTTTCGTGCAATGCGCGCATGCGCTCGATCTCGACGGCCACCGCCTGCTGCAACGCGGCGCGAACCGCGCCGGGTCTGGCTGCGCATCGGGCTTCGCGAAGGACGCAGTCGGCGCGCTTTCGCGGATTCAGCTTGATGGGCTGCAGCAGGTTTTGCCACGTGCTGTGATTTCGTTTTCTTGTTTGCGTGACCATCACCCAACCTCTCTTTGCTGATCTGCCGGCATCGGCGACGCCGCGTCGGGCAGAATATCGCGGATGGAGGCTATGATTCGCAATCGGACGCCAGCTGATTTTGTTGTCAGACGCCGCCTACCCGCGGCAACGCGCAGCCGCTGATATCGATGGCGAAAAAAATCAGCGCAGGCATTCTTCTCTACCGCGTCCAGGATCACGTCGTGGAGGTGTTCCTGGTTCACCCCGGCGGCCCGTACTGGGCGCGCAAGGACGATGGCGCGTGGTCGATTCCGAAGGGCGAGGCCGCCGACGGCGCCGACCTGCTGAAGACGGCACACACCGAATTTCACGAGGAAACCGGTTCGCCTTTGCACGGTCGACCGATACCGCTCGAGCCATAAAGCAGGCGGGCGGCAAGCTCGTCTACGCCTGGGCGGTGCAAGGGGATATCGATGCCGCGTCGATTCGCAGCAACACGTTTGCGCTCGAATGGCCACCGCGCTCGGGCAACACCCAGGAATTTCCCGAAGTCGATCGAGGCGGTTGGTTCGATCTGCCGACCGCGCGTCGCAAACTGCTGCCCGGACAGCGCGGATTCATCGATCAGTTGCAAGACCTGCTTTCGACTCTGTGAAGGCGTCCTACGCTTAAATCAGACGGAGTCCGATAGGAGTCCCAAGCGACGCAACCAATAATCCCGCTACAGGCGGAAGGCACCGGTTTTGCGATCGGGCCGCGCGCCCCAAGTCACTTAGCCCAACGCAAATCACGGAGACGACGATGCCAAGAACGACTACCGCAACCCGCACGACGCGCACGCAGACCGCACTCGATCTGTTGAAGGCAGATCATGCGGAAGCAAAGAAGCTTTTCCGGCAGTTCGAAAAGCTGAAGAAGAGCGAAGACACCGACGGGATGCAACAAGTCGCGCAGACGATCTGCGACGCGCTGCGGATTCACGCCCAGATCGAAGAGGAAATATTCTATCCGGCGCTGCGCGAGGCCGGCGACGCCGACGATGCGCTCGACGAGGCCGACGTCGAGCACAGCCACGTCAAGGAGCTGGTCGAGCAGATCGCGACCAGCGGCCCCGGAGACGAACATTTTGAAGCGCGCGTCAAGGTGCTTTCCGAATATGTCGAGCACCATGTGCAGGAAGAGGAGTCGACGATCTTCTCGAAAGCCAGGAAGGCCGACTTCGATCTGGTCGCACTGGGCCAGCAGCTCGATGCGCGGAAGGCCGAGCTCAAAGGCGAAGAACCGCCTGTCGATGTCGCCGCTCTGGCCGCTAGGGAGCAGGCGATGCAAAAACGCGACGGCCAGCGCGCGAAGCGCCAGTCGTAGCAATCGAGGGCTACGACGTACTTCGGGCGGCGCCATCTGGTGTCGCTAGCAGGGTCGGCAGGCCTGCGGCGGCCGCGGTCCTTGGGGACTGCGAGGCCGCCGCAGGGCTGTCAATGAATTTTACGGTGGCGCCGCCGCAGCCGGCGGCCCGAAGACTAAGTCCTTGATAGCGTAGCCCCGCGGCAAGGTGGAACGTCTCTTGCGAGTCAGGCGGGCCAACAGGTCCTCACCCCATTCCATACCCCTGGGGCCGGCGCGAAACGCCGGACTCAGGCAAGTGGAAGGGATTGGCTTGGACGGCGATGCCGCCAAGCCGCGACGCGGCTGTTCGAGGCGGAGGAGCGCCTGATGCTCGAATACAGGGATGACGCATTGATCATGTCGCAAATACGCACCGCCGACTTTGCCCGCATGAGCACGTCCAAGCAGCTGTCGCTGTGGGCGATTCTTCGTGCGCAGCTCAGTAGCAGAAAGCAGCTCGAGGCGCAACAAGCCGCGCCCTCGGAGCAAAAAACCATTCCTGCGTCGCCCGCCAAGTAAGCCCGGCGAGGATCGTGCGCTGCTGCGAGACTGGCGCAGCGCACGAGACAACCCGTCCTAGTGCGTAAAGAGCGCGATCAGGATGATGATCGGGATCGGCACACCGAGCAGCCACAACAGAATCGAGCGCATGGAAATCTCCTAGTGAGGTTGATCGTCCCGCCGTGGCATCTAGCCACCGGCGGTTGTTGAATTTGCTCGCGCGTTCCTACGCATAGACCCTATCGCGCAGCCGGCCGCCGACAGTCGCGGCGAACGTTGCGGAGAATGCGCCGACCAGCAGGGCGATGAACATCCACAGCGACGTGTAGCTCGCGGCCTTGCGCGCCGCGTCGGCAGCTTCACGGGCCTTGGCTTCGGTGTCGGCAGCGACGGCCTTGGCTCTTGAATAGACGTCGTTGACGCGCTTGTCGGCGTCCTCCGGGCTCAAGCCGGTTCGCGCCGCCACCAGTTGCGAAACATAGAGACGATCCGACGGAGGTATGTCGCCACTGCGCAGGCCGTTGGCGAAAATTTTGCCGACTTCGGCGCGTGTCGCGCTGTCATCCGCACTGGGAGCTTCGGCCGGTTTGTCGGTGCGAAACAGGCTATCGACGTAATACGCATTAGGATCGGCCCCTTCGATCGCCTTTTCCGGTGTCAGGCCATTCGATAACGCCGCCGCACCGGCGGCACCTGCTCCGGCAACGGCGGCGCCCGTACCCGCGGCCGCCACCTTGGCGGTACCGCCGACGAGAGCTCCGGCCGCCGACGTTAGCACTGCAGCGGTGATCACCGTCCCGACCGCCCAGGCGAGAAATCCATGCGCGGTGTCGCGAAAGAAAACTTCGTCGCCGTGCAAGTCGACCCAGCGGGTGCGCAGCCGGCCGGCGAGATAGCCTCCGATCGCAGACGCGATCGCCGACATCAGCAGCAGCCAGATCGCGCCGGCGATGGTCATCGTCGTCGCCGATGCGCCCGAGTTCGACCAAGGCGACACGGCTGCGAAGCCGAGGCCTGTGCCGAGCGCAACCAATATCAGTCCCATCGCCGCGGCGGCAAATGCGCCGCCGATAATGGCACCCCAGGAAATCGCGGATGCTGCCGATTCGTTTGCTGTTCCCACCGCGACGACCGCCTTTTCAGGCCGGTAGACCGCGGCTTGCGGAGCTGTAGCTTGCATGGCGCCTCCTCTATGGTGAGTTTGCGGCAAATGGCCGCGCACCAACGCGATGCAAGTCGCGTGCCATGCAAAATCCACGTCATCTCGGGAATAAAGGAGGCGGTTAACGGTGCCACCGCTGTACGAATTACGCGGGCGCGAACAAACCTACCGGCAACACTAACAAACGCTCGATCGGACGGACGGCCGTCTCAGGCGGCGGCGCGCATCAACTCCGAGGGTTCGAGACGTTTGGGCTTGATGCGCCGCGTCCGCAGCGAGGACTTGACGTCGCGCCAGCGACGGCGCCGACACTCGCTTGGCACTGCGCGCCTGCCGACGCAGGAACGCCGGCACCAGGCGCTCGGCCCGCCGCGGCGCGCCGGCGATCCTTTCGCCGATGCCCTTGTGCAGCGCCCCGCTTCGCCAGGCATCGAACACCAGCGGGTTGATGTACGACTTGCGGCAGACGGTCGGTGTATTGCGCAAGTCGCTCGCGACCTGCTTGACGGCGTCGACGATGCACGCCTTCAACGCCCGCTCGCTGACCGGATCCGGCAGCGGCGTGCCGATGCATGATCGCGATGGCGCGCAAGCGTCGCGCCCCACGTGCGAAAGTCCTTGGCGGTGAAATCGTCGCCCATCGCTTCCTTCAGATACAGATTGACCTGGTCGGAATCGATCGGGCGCCGCTCGCCGGTCTCGTCGACGTACTGGAAAAGCCGCTGGCCCGGCAGCTCGTGACAATGGCGGACCAGCCGGGCAAGGCGCTTGTCGTCGACGGCGATCTCGTGCTCGGCCCCGCCCTTGCCGCGAAACCGGAACAGTAGGCGGCCGTCGCGGACGAACTGCACATGGCGATTGCGCAGCGTCGTCAGGCCATAGCTGTCGTTGTCACGCGCGTACTCGGCGTTGCCGATGCGCACGCGCGTCGCATCGAGCAGGCTGACGATGACCGCAAGAACCTTTTCCCTCGGCAGTCCGGGCAGCGCGAGGTCGCGACGCAGGCGCCGGCGCAGCCGCGGCAGAGCCTCGCCGAACGCCGGCATGCGCTCGAACTTGGCGCCGTCGCGCAACAGCCGCCATTTCGGATGGTAGCGATATTGCTTTCGGCCGCGTGCGTCGCGTCCGGTCGCCTGCAAGTGACCGTTCGGCTTGCGGCAGATCCAGACGTCTTCGTAAGCCGGGCGGGATCGCAAGGCTCGCGATTCGCTTGAGCTCCGCCTCGCCGGTCATCTGCTCGTCGCCGAGCATGTAGACGAACTTGTCGCCCTGGCGTATGCGCCGGATGCCCGGATCGCGTCGGACACGTAGACCAGGCCGGCGGCGGCCAGGATCGCGCTCGGATTCTGCGGTTCGCTCGCTCAGGTCGCTCCACGCGCTAGCCCTCGTAGCGCACGCGCTTGAACATCGCGCGCGTCACCGTTTGGCGCGTCCTCGCCGATCGACGCCCACGGGTCCTCGCGCAGGCCGCGCAGACGCTCGGGGATATTGCGGACGTTGAAGTGATCGAAGCGGACATCGGCGTCGAGCTCCTTCCAGCCGATCGGCGTCGACACCGGCGCGTTGGCCCGGGCGCGAATCGCATAAGGCGCGATCGCGGTCGCGCCTTCGGCGTTGCGCAGATAGTCGATGAAGATCTTGCCCTTGCGCTGCGCCTTGGACAGCGTCGCGATAAAGCGGTCGGGAAACGTTTCGACCAGGAGATCGGCGACCGCCTTGGTGAAGCCTTTCGCCTGCGTCCAGTCGAGCGTCGGCACGGATCGGCACGACCACGTGCAGGCCCTTGCCGCCGGTCGTCTTGAGAAATCCTTCGAGGCCGAGATCGTCGAGCAGCGTGCGCAACACGCCGACCGCTTCGACGATCTCTTTCCAGCCCACGCCGTCGTCCGGATCGAAGTCGAAGATCAGCCGGTCGGGCCGATCGAGCTTCGGCGTCCTCGAGCCCCACGGATGCAGCTCGACCACGCCCCATTGCACCAGCGCGACCAGCGCCGGAAGCGAATTGGCGGCGAAATAGGTCGCCGTGCCGTTGCCCTCCGGCACTTCGACGCGCGTCACCGCGGCGTTGACGCTCTTGTCGGCATGCTTCTGGAAGAAGCACTGCTTGCTCCAGCCGTCGGGACACCGCACCAGGGCCAGCGGACGGTCGCGCAGGTGCGGCAGGATCCAGTCGGCGATGCGCTTCGTAGTACAGCGCGAGATCGCGCTTGCCGAGCTTGGCCTCGGGGAAGAGCGGCTTGTCGGGATTCGAGAGCTTGATCCCGGCGACGGTGTCGGGCGAGGCTTCCAGGCGATCGCGTCTTGCCGCCGGATGTCGCGCGCCTGCGCGGCCGTGGCGCTGCGGCGGGCGCCGCACCGGGTGCGGCGACGGTTTGCGCGCGGGCGGCCGGCGTCGCCGTCGCTCGCTTTGATCGGCCGCCGCCTGCTCGCGCACGACCTCGGTCGCCTTCTTGTCTTCGCGCAGTCCCTGGAACGACGGATGGCGCAGCGCGCCGTCGTTGCTCCACTCGGTGAACGCGATTTCGGCCGACCAGCTGCGGCTTGACCCAGTGCGCTCCCTTGGCTTCGAAGCCGCGCGGCGGGTTGACGAACGGCGCTTCCTTCTGCTCGAGCTTGCCGAGGATCGGCCGCAGCTTGGTCAGCGTCTTGTCGTCGAATCCGGTACCGACCTTGCCGGCATAGCGGAGCTTGCCGCGCTTCGTAGATGCCGAGCAGCAGCGCGCCGAAGCCGCTGCGGCTGCCCTGCGGATCGGTGAAGCCGCCGATCACCATTTCCTGGCGACGGCCGCACTTGACCTTGAGCCAGTCGCGCGTGCGCGACGCCTTCTCGATACACCGAATCGGCGCGCTTCGACACCGCGCCTTCGAGCTTCAGAGCGCAGGCCTGCTGCGAAGAATTCGGCGCCCGAGCCTTGCACGTCGACGCTGTAGCGCAGAACGGGGTCGGACGTGCCCGACCAGTGCGCGCAGCAACTGCTTGCGCTCGGTCAACGCGACGCCGCGCAGGTCGTAGCCGTCCTGATAGAGCAGGTCGAAGACGAAATAGGTGATGTTGCTGGCGCCGGGGATTCGGACAGCGCGTTTTGCAGCTGCTGGAAGCTGGTCACGCCCTTGGCGTCGGCGACGGCAATCTCGCCGTCGAGCCACGCCTGGTCCACGCCCAGACTGCTGCAGCGAGGCAACGATCGACGGCAGCGCCGCCGTCCATTCCTTGCCGTTGCGCGAATAGACGCGCACGTCGCCGCGGTCGATCCGGCAGACCATGCGATAGCCGTCGAACTTGACCTCGTGGATCCAATCGTCGCCGACGGGCGCGCTGTCACCAAAGTGGCCAGCGTCGGCGAGAGCGTGGCGGGAATCCTCGCCTTTTTCGCGCCGGCCACCGACGCCGGCGACATCTTCTCCTGCCCCGTTCCCGCCGTTACTGCACGCGAGCGTCGCGCTTTGCTGGCCGACGGCGTCGCAGGCTCTTGCCGATTTGACCGAGGCGACATCGGCCAGGGCCCCGCCGCGCACATTCGCCGCGACCGATCGGTTCGAATGCCATTCGTGCGCCTTATCGTCGCGCGATCGCCTCAAGGCTGCGGCCCGACACGACGCTGTCGGGCTCCTCGTCGACGATCCGGGCCGCGCGACCCTGCTTCGCGTACTCGTCGTGCTCCTTGATCAGCAGCCACGCCTGCTTGCCCGATCTTGCCGCCGTACTTGCTGCCATGCGTGCGAATCAGCGCCCAGCCGCCCTTGAGCTTTTCGCCGTCGAGCTCGAACTTCAGATGCCCCTTCGCGTATCCGGCGACCGGATCGCCGATCGGATGCCAGGTGCCGCGATCCCACACCATCACCGTGCCCGAGCCGTATTGGCGCGGCGGAATGATGCCTTCGAAGCCGCCGTATTCGAGCGGATGGTCCTCGACGTGCATCGCCAGGCGCTTGTCGGCGGGTCGAGGCTCGGCCCCTTCGGCACCGCCCAGCTCAGCAGCACGCCATTGAGCTCGAGCCGGAAGTCGTAGTGCAGATGGCTGCGCCGCATGCTTCTGGATGACGAAGCTGAGCGCCTTCGCCTTGCCGCGAACGACGCGGCCGCGCGGCTCGGGCGTCGCCCGAAAATTGCGCTTCTCTCGGTATCGTTCGCAGCCCCATGCGCTCGCATCCGCGCGTCAGGCCCGCTTGCGCTTGGCGGCCGAGCGGGCTCGATCCGCGCGATGCGGCGACCACGCGCAGCGTCGGCTTGGCGGTTTCGGCCTTGGCACGGCGCGCGTCGGCCGGTTTTCGCCGCGTCGCGCCCTTGCTCGAGGCTCTGCTTCAGCAAGCGCGGCGAGATCGATGATCTTCGCCGAGCGGGGCTCGTCGCCTTCTTCCGCCGACCGCTTGGTGATCTCCTTGGTCTCTCCGGCCTTGATCTTTTCGTGGATCCGCCGCATCAGATCCTCGTGATAGGTGTCCTTGAATTCCTCCGGCTTCCAGTGCTCGGTCATGTCATCGACCAGGCGCTTGGCGAGATCGACCTCCTTGCTGCTCACGCCGGCGCCCTTCAGACCTTCCGCCGGCAGCTCGAAGCCGCTGCGCGCCGCGCAGCTCGTCGGCATAGCGCATCGTGATCAGCATCAGCGCACGCCCCGAGGGGACGACCGCGGCCAGGTGCTGGGTCGTGCGGATGACGACCTGCGCCGACGGCCACGCGCCCGGTTGCGCGCAGCGTCTCGCGCAGCAGCGCGTAGACCTTTTCGCCGCGGTCGGCCGGGGCGAGGTAATACGGCGTCTCGTAGTACTGCGCGGGAATCTCGCGTGACGGGCACGAAAGCCTTGATGTCGATCGTCCGCGAGGCCTTGACGTTGGCGCGCCGGAAATCCTCGTCCGACAGGACGACGTACTGGTCCTTCTCGTACTCGTAGCCCTTGACGATGTTGGCCCACTCCACTTCCTTGCCGCTCTTCTTGCTGTAGCGCTTGTACCCGACCGGCGAAAGTCGCGCTTGTCCAGCATCGAAAACTGGAATCCCTTCCGCTCTTCCGCGGAGAAAAGCTCGACCGGTATGTTGACCAGGCCGAACGTGATCGCACCTTTCCAGAGCGAGCGAGCCATGATCTACCCTTTCTCCTGCTCGGCGACGTGAATGGCGATGCAGTCGACGCACAGGCCATGCGCTACCGGACGGACGATCAAGATGCCGCAGCCGACGCATTGCAGCAAAGGTCTCTCGCCGGAGAACTCGCACGCGGTCTTGCAGCCGGCGAGATCGCACCAGTGCATGTCGAACGGGCAAACGAGCATCGTCTCTCCTCGCATCGAGCCGTGCATTCTGGCAACGTCTGCCGCAGGATTGGCCATCGGCGGGCGTCTTGTTCTGGCGTCGGCGCACTGCAGCACCATTGTAGGAGCAGCGCGGTCCGCACCGAGACGATATGCGCTCCTCACCAGAAAACCAGCGCGCAGCCCACGCCTCTTCAGTACCGCTCCTGAGCCGAGCGCGCCGCTATCGTCGGGCAGCCGCAAGCTTATCGTCCCGTCGCGCAAGAGCAGGGCACGCTGTTGGCCTTGCCGACGACGACCACGTCGTCATAGGTCAAGCGCGCGATAAAGCGTCAGCGCCGGGAACTGCGTCTTGCGCTCGGCCGCGCTTGGCGGACAAGCTGATGACGACTTCATCGCCCTTCGATTCCGACGCGATGGCGATATCGATCGGGCCCGGATGCGTGTCGGACAGCGCGAGCAGCGACGTGACCAGAAGCTCGCGCAGCACCGGCTTCGATACCAGCGCGCCGCCGCTGCTGATGTCGGTCGACGCTTCGATGCCGCGCAGCGACCAATCGTCGCCTGCGACTTTCAGGCAGTGTCGCAACGTTTCATCGACTGTCGTCGCGGCCTTGTCGTCGGGCCGCAGCCATTCGATCATCGCCCGGCAACTGTTGACCGCGGCGCGCGTCTGATCGGGCAAGAGCTTGATGCACTCGTCGAGCTTCGGACCGCCCGCAGCCGTTGTCGATCATTCTCGCCGCCAGCTCCGCGGAGAACTGTATGGTCTGCAGATCGCCCATCAGGCTGTGGCGGATCGCGGAGGCGAGCTTGCGCAGCACCGCGTATCGGATCGCATCGACATCCCGCCCATTCGTGTCGCTCATCGCGTCGGCCCCCACGCTGCAGCAGCCGAAACCACGGCTGGCCGCAACGCCGGTACCGAGTATCGCAAAAAAATCGGAAAGTCGGGCGACTCTCGACGGAGCGAGAGCGCCGAGCTAGAGCGGCTCAGTGACTTCCAGTGGCGCTGCGACCGGCATTGCCGCTGCCATTGCCGCGTCCCACCTCGGCAGCGCTTCGTCTCATGGCGCAAGCCGCGCGAACAAACCGACCACTCCCCGGCGGCGTCCTCGAAAGCGCGGACCGCCTCGCTGCGGGCACCCCGTTCGAGCATATGGGCGGTCTCGCGCACGACGGCGTTCTCGAAGACACGACGCAGATCCTGCGCATCGCGTCTGGCGCATCAGCGCGGACAGCAAAACCGTTGCTGCCCTGCAGTTCCGCCTTCAGGCGGATCTCCTCTTTCAACGACATCGTCCCACCCTTAGTGCCGCCGGCATTCCGGCCGGCGTCCCCACGACCCGCGACGATCGTCTCAGCGACGGGCCGTCCCCGGCGCCGCCGGCATGTCACGTGCCGGAGCCGCCGGGTCAACCGCATCAATATACCTTCGGCTCCCCAGCGGCAAGTCGCCGGTCGAGCGGCGCTCGCGATACTCCTGTTCGTCGTCTTCCCAGTACGGCGTGATGTTGTAATAGGCATGAAGCTCCGACGCCCAGTTCGCATCGGCCATGCTCGGCCAGTGATCCTTGTCGAAGCCTTCGGCGTTTTCGAGCTTTTCCTTGCTGACGTCGAGAATGAAACCGTGCTCGCGCGCGTCGAGCGTCAGCGCGCCCCACGGAATCGCGAAAAGCTTGGCGCCCATGCCCAGAAAGCCACCGAACGACAGCACCGCATAAGCGATGCGGCCGCTGGTGACATCGAGCATGATCGCTTCGATCTTGCCCAGGTCCTCGCCCGCGGCGTTGACGACCTTGTCGCCGCTGCAACGTCGCGGCGTCCATCACTTCCGGGCCGGGACCGCTGTTGTCCGGATTGTCGGACGGGATGATTTGCGCGACCGACCGCGCTGGGTGGTCGAGTCGTACGGATTCGATTGCGTGGCCATAAAGAACTCCTGACAAAAATGCTTCGACGAAAAACGGTCCCCGGGTTTGCCGGAGTTGCCGGAAGCGCTGGCTTTTCGCGATCTGCTATTCGTGTCGCCTGCCTGCCGCACTCACGGTCCCGGTGTCCATAGTCGTCGTTCGCGGCGACGCCGAGCCAATCCGTTCGCGTCCTATTTTGGTGTAGGTCGCTCGCAGCGCTGGCCGTAAGACGCACGCTGTCATCCACAGCCCGAAGCGTCGCGATGCGGTCCGAGCCGATCGCCGCACGTTACGGTGGCCGTCGTCAGCGGAGCGCTTGGCGAGGAGCTTGAAGTCCCGGACCAGCGCCGCGTAGGCGTCGTCGAAGTCCTCGCGCGGGACGCGCAGGATCGACGACGGGTGGACGGTGACCATCACGTGCTCGGCCAGGTCGCTCTCCAGCCAGCTTGCCCGCGATCGACGGTCACCCGGACCGACGGGCCCGAGCAGCGCCTTAGCCGCGGTCGCACCGAGGCAGACGATGATGCTCGGCTTGACCAGCCGCAGCTCCTGGCGCAGCCAGTCGAGGCAGGCGGCGACCTGCTGCTGGGTCGGCGTCTTGTGCATCCGCCGCTTGCCGCGCGGGAACCAGCTGAAGTGCTTGACCGCGTTGGTGACGTAGACCTGCTTGCGGTCCACACCCGCCTCCGCCAGCGCCTTGTCGAGGAGCTTGCCCGCCGGACCGACGAACGGACGCCCGCTCAAGATCCTCCTGGTCGCCCGGCTGCTCGCCGATCAGCATGATGCGGGCGCGCGCGGCGCCCTCGCCCGGCACGCCTTGAGTCGCGTTCTTCCACAGATCGCACCGTTGGCAGGCGTCGATCGCTTTCGCTAGATCGGAGAGCGACGACGACATCAGGCGCGGGGGGTGGAGGCTTGGCCATCGGATCGACGGTTGGTCCTGGGCCGAATCAAAGCAAGACCGGTGCCGGACTCGATCCGGTCGTTGCCAACGCGCAATCGGTCGATCGGCCGTGCGATCTAGGCGGAGCAGCCTAGCACTTTCGGCCTAGGCATGAGCTGCGGTGCGCGGCAAGAGTTACATGCATTTTCTACTCTACCGATCGAGTCTTTTGCCGTATCTGGCAACCGTCGATCCGATCGAATTCCTGTAGTAACTGACAGCTGCACCGCCGATCAAGGCGAGCGTAGCGTGCTGCAAGTCGTACCGCTGGTCGGGGCCTGCGCCGCTGCAGGGGACATGCAACCAATCACTAGGAGAGACGCTATGGCGAGGACTCCTCTTCCGGCACGTTCGAATCAGGCCCGCACAAGTCTTGCGTCTGCCGCGGCAATGTCTCTCGCGCAGATTATCCTCCTTGCAGCTTCGTCCGTCGCAAGCGCCCTCACTGCTCAGACCATCACCTTTGCCGCCTTGGGCGCAAAGCGCCTGGGTGATGCGCCATTCACCGTCAGCGCCAGCGTCTCATCCGCGTTGCCGGTCACGTTCTCTTCATTGACGACGGCTACGTGCCGGGTCGTTGGCACCGTCGTAACTCTAGTCGCGCAAGGCACGTGCACGATTCGCGCGTCCCAGGCAGGTGATGGATCGTACGCGGCAGCGGCGCCCGTCGATCAGACCTTCGGCATTACCGCAACCGCAATCGTCCAATTTACCTACGATGCTGCCGGCAACATCCTGACGATCCATCGCGTTGGATCTCCCTAGTGAAAAATAGACCGCCGCGCGTTTCGATTACCGGGTTGGCAACCACGCTCAATTCATATACTGACGCAACGCAGCATCCGGAAGAACGCATAGGCGGAGACGGGCGGCCGTACAGAACACTGTTTCTCCTGTTCGCCGTCTGCGTTGCACTGGTGAAGATGTCGATCGGTGCGTCGCACGCCACCGGAAGTTTTTGTATGCGTACGGACGGGGCAAACTCGTTGTGTGCTCCGATGGAGACTTTTTCGGTTCCTCATTGGGGCCTTGCCGCTGGTGCTAGCTGGAATGCCTACTATCAGTACGCGCCTGGCCCTTGGCCCGATTTTCCCAGCCCAGAAGCACTAAT
This sequence comes from uncultured beta proteobacterium, assembly GCA_963828595.1. Taxonomy (GTDB): domain Bacteria; phylum Pseudomonadota; class Gammaproteobacteria; order Burkholderiales; family Casimicrobiaceae; genus PALSA-1003. The sequence goes on along the minus strand of CAWHEN010000009.1, from coordinate 107,846 downwards.
CCAGGCATTCGTCACGGCTAATCCCGCTGCGACCGCGTGTGGCACTGCGCCCTACCTGTATCGAGGATTCTCAGTACGAGTCTCGTTTGATTGGACACTATAACTACGTCTATCCGATGACTTCTCGCGATGAGCTATGCGGACGGCATCTCGCCGGACTTTGGTGTCGACCGGCAGCCCGAAGAGGGTTCGCTTTGGTACAGATGGCTCGTCCCTCTAGGTGGCACGCCAGGACCTTGCGTGCAAACTATCGATATTCTTCCATATCAAAGGCGCATCGGCGTTTGTCCCGCCGGATTCAAGTTCGCTCCGCCTCTTGCTATGACGGGTTCGGAATTCCTGCACAACCCCGAAGCTTGCGTCAAGGCGATGTCCGTAGAACCGAAAAATCTCGGCGCCTGTACCGGACCCAATCAGATTGCCGGAAATCCCGTGAGCATCGCCAGCGGCAACAAGTTCCAGCAGGAAGACGACATCGCTCCAGGGCCCTTCGGTACGCTCGGTTTCCAGCGCTACTACAATTCTGTGCGACCTCGGCTCCTATGAGCTCGGCTTGCAATGGCGCCACACCTACGATCGTGTCGCCACTCCCGGCAGCTCTAGCGATCGCCGGGGCGATCGCGAAAGTGAGTCGCCCCGACGGCAAGCAATTCACTTTCTATCGCGCGGGCACGGCATGGACCGCGGAACGCGATGTTGCTGATCAGTTACTGCCGGTCGTTGATAGCAACAACATGCTCGTGGGTTGGCGGTATGTTACGACGACCGATGATGTCGAGTCGTATGACGCCGATGGCAAGCTGCGGTCGATCACCGCCCGCAACGGAATGATGCAGACTCTGGCTTATAGCGACAACTCCACGCAGGCGTGCCGAAGTCGGGATTGTTGATGAAGGTAATCGATTCGCTGGGACGAACCCTGCGCTTCGAGTATGACGCGCAAGCACGCGTCATCAAAGTAACCGATCAGTCGGGCGCAGCCGTACTCTGTATGCGTATGACCAGGCAGGCAACCTCGCGACGGTAACCTATCCGGATCTGACGCAACGCCACTATCTGTATAACGAAGTGAGCGCACGTTCAAAACCCGAACGCCCCCTGGCTGTTGACCGGGATCGTCGACGAGAATGGCGCTCGATTTGCCACATTCTCCTACGATGCGAGCGGCCGCGCCATTGCAACCGAGCATGCGGGCGGCGTGGAGAGATACCAATTCAGTTTTTCCGGCGCAATGCCGGCGCTGAGTACGGTAGTGACCGATCCCCTCGGAACCCAACGCAAATACGACTATTCGTATCTGAATAGCCGCTATACCAATACGGCGCTATCCCAACCGTGCGTATCGTGTGGTGGGCAAAGTGGTCACTCGATTGCCTATGACAAGAACGGCAATGCAACGACCATTACTCGACTTCAAGAATGTCAAAACGACCTTCGCATTCGACTTGACTCGCAATCTCGAAATATCACGAATCGAAGCCAGCGGTACCTCGCAACAACGCACGATCACTACGCAATGGCATCCGACGTATCGCCTGCCGACCCAAATGGCAGAGCCGGCACCGGGTGGCACTACGAACGACGACATTCGCCTACGATTCGTCTGGGAACATCGCTGACGAAGACAGTCAGCGCACCGAGGAATGACGGCACTGGCCTCACGACGGCGCGAACCTGGGCTGGACCTATGGAACTCTCGGTCGAGCCGCTGACTGCAACGGATCCCAATGGGAAAATAACGACGTTTGCCTATTATCCCGATTCCGATGCCGAACATCGGCAGGCGCGGCAACCTGGCTTCAATCATCAATCCAGTTGGACATGTCACCTCGATCACCGGATACGACGCCGCAGGACGGCCGACTGTCAAAACGCGATGCCAACGGACTGACGACCACTTTGACTTACGACGAGAGGGGTCGATTGACCGCGCGCAAAGTCGCGACCGAATGACAACGCTATGACTATGACGACGCCGGACAATTGCGAATGGTCACATCCCCGGGCGGTTCGTACCTGGAGTACACCTATGACGATGCGCATCGCCTGGTCGAGATAAGCTGATGGACTTGGCAACACGATTGTGTACGCTTTGGATGCCATCGGTAACCGGATTCGCGAGCAGGTGTTCGATCCGGCGGGTCACTTGGCGCGCTCGCGGTCGCGCACCTATAACAGCCTCAATCAGCTGGCATCCGATCTCGGCGCGCAGGGCCAGACCACGTCCTATACCTACGACAATAACAACAACCTCTCTACCGCGATGGACCCATTGGGACATTCGAATGGCAATATCTATGACCTACTCAATCGACTGACCGCTGTCTGGATCCCAATCTCGGAACGGTACGCTATGCCTACGACGCAGCCGGCAACCTTGCGCAAGTCACGGACCAGCGCGGCCTTGTCACAAACTATACGTACGATGGGCTGAACAATCGCGATCCAAATCCAAAGCCCGGATACCGGAACGACGGTAAACACTTACGATCCGGGCGGGAATCTGCTTACTAAATTGGACTCACGCGGTGTTACTGCGACCTATAGCTACGATGGGATTAACCGCGTATCGCAAATCGTATTTCAGCAGGGAATTCGAGCGACACACACCAATTCCAGTACGACGCAGGCGTCAACGGCAAAGGCCATTTGACGAGACTAGTAGATCCGGCAGCGGTGACGACCTGGACATATAGCCTGCAAGGCCACGTGGCGATCAAAGCGCAGACGGTCGACGCTCTTACCAGGACGGCGACATATGGCTATAACAACGCAGGCCAGCTTGTTGCGCTGACGACACCTTCGGGACAGCGGATCGCATACGGCTACGTCAATAATCGCGTTCCGCGATCACGGTTAACGGGCAGACGCTTCTGCACGGCGTGGTCACCGTTCCTTTTGGCCCGATGTCGAGTTGGCTTTGGGGCAATGGCATGTTTACGTTTCGCAACTACGATCAGGACGGACGCGTCGCGAGTTGGGAGTTTCGCAATGGCGTCAGCATCCTTGCCACAGGACACATACCTTCGATGCGGCGAGCCGACTCACTGCCATCAATGATCCAGCTCACGTCGCAGCGAACCAGAGCTACCAGTACGATCTGCTGGACAGAATTACTGTCGCTCAGACGGGTTCTCCGCCTGTGCACACCCAGCAGTTCGCGTACGATTCGGTTGGCAACCGACTAAACGTCACGGCTGACGGGGCCGCTGTCAACTTGACCGTTGGCACGAACAGCAATCAACTTCAAATGCTTTCAGGCTCGCTCGCGGCAGGATATTTGCTGGGAAATGGAACGTGGACATTCAAGTACAGCAATTCGAATCGATTGGCTCACAGTGCTCAGCGGAAGCACCACTGTCGCGACTTATCGCGTGAATGCGCAAGGGCAACGAGTAAGCAAAAACGTTGGCGGCACGATTGACGTATTTCTTCTATGATGAACGAGGACACATTCTCGGCGAATACGACGGTAGCCGGCAGACTTATCGAAGAAACTATTTGGCTTGAAGACTCTGCCCGTTGCGACGCTGCGACCGACCGGCGCAGATCGGAATACCGACACCGGTCAACATCTACTATGTCCATGCCGATCACCTCGGCAGCGCGCGCGCAGTCACACGGCCAAGCGATAACAAGCTATGTGGCTATGGGACAATCTGGATCCTTTTGGCGCCAACTTGCCTAATGAAAGCCCGGCCAACCTGGGAGTATTCAAGTACAACCTCAGATTCCCGGGCCAGTATTACGATGCCGAGGTTGGGACGCATTACAACTACTTCCGTGACTACGATCCCGCGATCGGTAGATACACGGAAAGCGACCCAATTGGCATCTGGGGTGGCTTGAACACCTATGCGTACGTGGCCAACAGTCCGTCAATGTACGTAGACCCGACGGGCGAAAATATTCACGGCAACTGGTGCGGACCTGGTGGCGGTGGACCCGTGGAAGACGGAGTCGATCAATGCTGCAAAGATCATGATGACTGTTACGACCGCTGTAAAGCCGATTGGAAAAACAAAGTTTTTGGAACAGGTGGTAGCACCATGCAATCCCAGATTTCTTCATGCGACAAGAAAGTGTGTGTCTGTCTAGAAGCTACACGATCAAAGAACGGTGGAGAAAGGAGAGGAAAGGAGCTAGTCAGTCTATTTTTCAAATGCGCAGTGCTTCCAACCGCCAATCCTAAGGCACGACAATTTTCTTCAAGGCCATGACACTAGTTTCCGTGATAGCGGTTTGCGCAGCACTCGCGCTTGGTGCTTGGCATTTCAACTTGGCGATCCAGGCAATCTGGGTATTTCGTGGCGGTGAACCGATTGCCTCGTGGATTGCTGTGTTGACCGGGCCAGCATGCACCCTTCCTGCGGCGCTCCTCGCACTGTTCAGAAAACAAGCCGCTGGGTATTGGCTTGTCGGCAGCGGCATTTTGTCATTACTCGTGTTTGCTATCGGCGAACCCGGTGCGCCCGAAAATTTGTTCCCCTTCCTGGCGCGGATTTCGATACCGATGGTGCTTGCTGGTGCGCTGCTTCTCTACTTATCGAGGACGCGATCCTGATTGCGGCATGAACAACCGACGCCGAGATTCGCGCTAAAGTCGACGATTACCGGGGTTCGACTTTCAGTTAGCCAGGCTTCGCCTAATATTCCTCAGGGCTCCGACACGGCAAATACCAACCGGTTGCATGCGCATAGCATCCGCAAGGCAAGCCGCTCGCGACGTTGGTCAACCCCCGGCCGGCGGCATATCCGGATCGAACATCGGATTCTCGGGCATCGTCTCGATGACCGGAGGCGCCGTGATCGACATCCGGTCGCGCGCAGTCTCGCGATGTCCCTGCGCCGGCACCTGCCGTGTCGCACGGCCCAGTCCGAATGGCGGCATGTTGTTGTAGATCCTTTCCAAGTCGCCCGGCCGGACGCGATACGTTTCGTGCCAGATGCCGACGTCGCCGTTGCTCGCCATCGCGCGATTGAACGCCGCCCACGCCGGTCGATGCTGGCGCGAAGGGTCCTTGGCAAAGCGTTCGAGGTCGTCGAACGATCGCCAGTATTGCAGCATGATCGTCGGATTCCCGAGCCACGACTCGCCGCTCAGGAATCCGGATTCCGGGTCGGCCTGCAGCCCGCGCAGCATGCGCGGCATCGCCAGCGCGACCGGCAGCCATTTGTGGATCTTCCAGAAGCGGTTGATGCGCATGCCGATCAGGAAAACGATCACCTCGCCGTCGACGTCCGCAGTCATCCGCTGCGCGATTACCTGTGCCATCTGTCAGCCTCCGGAGTTCGTCGCGCGCGCAACCTCCATCGCACGCAGGCGCTCATTACCGCGGCTTCGCCGCGCGCTCGTAGCGCCACTTGCCCGACGCACCGACAGCGGCGAAGTGAAATCCAGCGCGTTGCAGCACGATATGCGAGGCCAGGTTATCTGGCGCCGCATGAGCGATGACGCGGCGCACCTGCGGCTGCCGCAGCGCCCGGTCGGCAGCGCCCGCGCGAGCTCCGTGCCATAGCCATGACCGCGCGCCTCGTCCGCGATCGAGTAGCCGATCTCGACCGTGCCGTCCACGCTCGGCGGCCCGAAATAGCCGCCGGCCCCGACCAGCTGCGCGGCGACTCGCGTCTTCCGCCCGGCGCACCGCGTACCAGCCGTACCATCCGACCGCCTCCGCGCCGCGGATTTCGTATTGCGACAGGAAGTACGCGATCGCGTCGCGATCGTACTCGCCCGGAGGCCAGCTCGCCGGCACCTCGGCGCCGAGCAGCGTGGCGAGCTGCGCCGGGTCGCCAAGCTCGGTGCGCAAATGCGCGAGCTGCGCCGCGATCAAGCGCAGTCGCGGCGTTTCGATCAGGAAGTTGTCTTCCGGCACGGGCCGCGATGCGGATGGGCGAGGCGCTCGCCGCGACCGCCGCGCTACTTCGGCGCCATCCGGATCGCGCCATCGAGACGAATCGTCTCGCCGTTGAGCATTTCGTTGCGGACGATTTCCGCCACCAGCGATGCATATTCCGCCGGTCGGCCCAGTCGCGGGGGGAACGGCACCATCTTGGCCAACGACTCCTGCACTTCCTTCGGCAAGCTGCCCATCATCGGCGTCTCGAACAGGCCCGGAGCGATCGCGACGACGCGAATACCGTTACGCGCCAGCTCGCGCGCGATCGGCAGCGTCATGCCGACCAGGCCGCTCTTGGACGCGCTGTACGCCGCCTGTCCGATCTGACCGTCGTACGCGGCGACCGACGCGGTGAACACGATCACGCCCCGCTCGCCGCCGGCGTTCGGCGCGTTGCGCGACATCGCCTCCGCGGCCAGGCGCGTCATGTTGAACGATCCGACCAGGTTGATGTTGATCGTGCGGCGTAAGCGCGGCGAGGTTGTGCGGTCCCTCCTTGCCGAGGATTTTTTCGCCGTGGACGACGCCGGCGCAATTGATCATGCCGTGCAGCGCGCCGAAGACGCTTTGCGCTGCGGCGACGGCGGCCTTGCCGCTCGCCTCGTCGGTGACGTCGGTCCGGACGAATCGGGCCGACGCGCCGAGCTCGGTCGCCACGGCGTTGCCGTCGCGTTCGTTGACGTCGGCCAGCACCGCCTTGCCGCCGCCGGCGACGACCATTCGTGCCGTCGCGGCGCCAAGACCCGACGCACCGCCGCTGATAAGAAAAACGCTGCCGCTGAGTTGCATCGTCTTGCTCCGTTGTTCGATTCGATCGGCCGCCGCCGCGTAGCGCGCGCAGATGCCGACTCTGGCCGGTGTCGCGCCTTACTTTTCCTGCGCCTTGAATACCGTCGTCGCGGTCGCCACCAGGCCGGCGAGGTCGGACAGGTTCGACGGCACGATCAGCGTGTTGTTGGTCTTGGCGAGATTGGCGAATGCCGCGACGTACTGCTCGGCGACCTTCAGGTTGACGGCGTTGATGCCGCCGGGCGAGACGATCGCCTCCGCGACCTGGCGGATCGCCTTGGCGTTCGCTTCGGCGATCGACAGGATCGCCGCCGCCTGACCCTGCGCGGTGTTGATCTCCGCCTGCTTGACGCCTTCGGATTGGGCGATGGCCGCTGCGCGCGCGCCTGCCGCCAGGTTGATCTGCTGCTGCTGCGCGCCCTCCGATGTCGCGATCACCGCGCGCTTTTCGCGCTCGGCGGTGATCTGCGCCTGCATCGCATGCAGGATTTCCTTAGGCGGCGTCAGGTCCTTGATCTCGTAGCGCAGCACCTTGACGCCCCAGTTGGCGGCCGCCTGGTCGAGCGCGGAGACGACCAGTCCGTTGATGTGGTCGCGCTCCTCGAACGTGCGGTCGAGCTCCATCTTGCCGATGACGCTGCGCAGCGTCGTCTGCGCGAGCTGGGTGATCGCGACCATGAAATTGCTCGATCCGTACGAGGCGAGGCGCGGATCGGTGACCTGAAAGTACAGGATGCCGTCGACCTGCAGCTGCGTGTTGTCCTTGGTGATGCAGATCTGGCTGGGAACGTCGAAGGGGATTTCGCGCAGGTCGTGGTGATAGGCGACGCGGTCGACGAAAGGCAACACGAAATTGAGCCCCGGGGCCAGCACGGCATGGAACCGCCCGAAGCGCTCGATCACCAGCGCCTTTTGCTGCGGGACGATACGAATCGTTTTGATGATGACGATGATCGCCACGACGAACAGCGCCAGCGTGAGGGCCGAAAATCCGGTCATGATGTTCTCCATGGTTCAGGCGCTTTCGGGGCGGACGTTCGGACAGCAGGAGCACCGACCCGCGCATGCCGGCGATGTACATGGTCTTGGCATGCGGCGTGTCCGGCGTTGCGACTTCGGCGTCCCAGGTGCTGCCGCGATAAGCGACCCGCGCGCTGCCGGCCGGCCCCCAGCTTTGCACCTGCACCATCTGGCCGATGTCGAGTCCCTTTTGCGGCGGGGTGCTGGCCACCAGGCCTCGTTTCCATCGCTGCAACAGGACGGTGCCGACCACGCCGAGCGCGGCGGCGATCAGCCACTGCACCGGAATCGCGGCGCCGAGCCACGCGGCGACCCCGCCGCATGCGAGCGCCAGCCCGATCACCAGCAGGTAGAACGTTCCGGTGACCAGCTCGGCGGCAATCAGCGCCGCGCCGGCAATCCACCACATCCAATAATCGGTCATCGGCCCCCCTCGGCGGCAAAGGATAGCAAGGAACGTCGAGCTTGGGCGCACCGGCGCCACGGGCTTGCAAGGCGCCGGGCCGCCCCGACATTGAGCTATAATTAGCCCTTTCTTTTCAGACGTTTCGCGACGCACCGGAGGTCCGGCATGCCCATTTACGAATACCGCTGCAACGCTTGCGGGCACAAGCTGGAATCGCTGCAGCGATTGTCGGACGCACCGCTGGTCGCCTGTCCCGCCTGCGGCAAGGACGCGCTGACCAAGCTGGTGTCGGCCGCGGGCTTCCAGCTCAAGGGCAGCGGCTGGTATGCCACCGACTTCAAGAACTCGGGCAGCAAGCCGCGGCGAAGGATGCGGCCAAGCCGGACGCCAAGACCGATGCGTCGGCCAGGCGCCGGCAGCGACGCCAAGTCCGACACCTCGGCCGGCGCCAAGGCGGACGCACCCGCCGCGTCGTCCAGCACCAAGACCGGCGACGAAGGCAAAAGCGAAACCCGCAGCCCAAGCGACAAGCCGGCCGCGACCGCGCTGGCAAGACATCCGGCGGCTCGTGACCTCGCGCAAGCAAACGGTCGAGGCGTTGAAGCGCTACCTGATCGCAGGGCTTCTCGTCTGGGTTCCGCTCGGCATCACCATCTGGGTGCTGCAGCTGCTGATATCGACGCTCGACCAGACGCTGCTGCTGGTGCCCGCCAGCGCGCGTCCCGAAGCGCTGTTCGGATTCCATATCCCGGGCCTGGGCGCGCTGCTGGCCTTTGCGATCCTGCTCCTGACCGGTGTCGTCGCCGCCAATTTTTTCGGCGCGCGCCTGATTCTCCTCTGGGAATCGGTGCTGGGCCGCATCCCGGTCGTCAAGTCGATCTATTCGAGCGTCAAGCAGGTCAGCGACACGCTGCTTTCCGACACCGGCAATGCGTTCCGCAAGGCGCTGCTGGTCGAATATCCGTATCAGGGCAGCTGGACGATCGCGTTTCCAGACTGGCATTCCTGCCGCATCGGTCGCCGGCCATCTCGCCAGCGAGCACGTCAGCGTCTACGTGCCGACCACGCCCAACCCGACGTCGGGATTCTTCCTGATGCTGCCTCGTTCCCGCGTGCACGAGCTCGACATGACCGTCGACGAGGCGCTCAAATACATCATCTCGATGGGCGTCGTCGCGCCGCGCCCGCACACGAACGTCCGCGTGGGCACGGTCACGCCCGCGCTCGATCGCCGAAATTGACCCGACCGGATCACCTTGCCCACTGCCGGCCGGCAGTGGCGCGCGAGCGCGTGTTTGCGCAGCGCTTGCGCGCGGCGTGCGGAATCACACCGCCGGCGCGCAGCGTGTCGCCACCCGATCGGCCGGCCCCGGCGATCACACGTCCTTGGAGAACCGCTTGAAGCGCACCGATTATTGCGGCCGTATCGACCGCAAGCGACTGGGCGAAACCGTCACGGTCTGCGGCTGGGTGCATCGCCGCCGCGACCACGGCGGCGTCATTTTCATCGACCTGCGCGATCGCGAAGGTCTGGTGCAGATCGTCTGCGACCCCGACCGCGCGGCGACGTTCGCGATCGCCGAAAAGCTCCGCCATGAATTCGTCATCGCGGCCACCGGCCGAGTGCGGCCTCGCCCCGAAGGCACGGTCAATACCGGCCTGGTCAGCGGCGAGATCGAGATCCTCGCCCACGAGATCGAGATCCTCAATCAATCGCTGACGCCGCCGTTCCAGCTCGACGACGACAACATTTCCGAGAGCGTCCGGCTCGAGCATCGCGTGCTCGACCTGCGGCGGCCGGCGATGCAGAAGAACCTGATGCTGCGGCACAAGGCGACGATGAGCGCGCGGCGCTATCTCGACTCGCACGGCTTTGTCGACATCGAGACGCCGATCCTCTACAAGTCGACGCCCGAGGGCGCGCGCGAGTTTCTCGTGCCATCGCGTCTTCACCATGGCCAGTTCTACGCGCTGCCGCAGTCGCCGCAGCTGTTCAAGCAGATGCTGATGATGGCCGGCTTCGATCGCTATTACCAGATCGTCAAGTGCTTTCGCGACGAGGACCTGCGCGCCGATCGCCAGCCGGAATTCACGCAGATCGACGTCGAGACTTCGTTCCTGGACGAGCTCGAGATTCGCGAGCTGATGGAAGGACTGGTGCGGTCGATGTTCAAGGAGACGCTCGGCGTCGACCTGCCGCACCCGTTTCCGGTGATGACCTACGCCGATGCGATGCGCGACTACGGCTCCGACAAGCCCGATCTGCGCATCCCGCTCAAGCTGACTGAGCTCACCGACCTGATGAAGACCGTCGATTTCAAGGTCTTCCGCAGCGCCGCCGACCTGGCCGGAGGCCGCGTCGCAGCGTTGTCGGTGCCGGGCGGCGGCTCGCTGTCGCGCAAGGAGATCGACGACTATACGACGTTCGCTGCCGTCTACGGCGCCAAGGGACTCGCCTATATCAAGGTCAACGACGCTGCGCAGCCGAACGAGCAGGGGCTGCAATCACCGATCGTGAAGTTCCTCGGCCGCGACGCGCTGGTCGAGATCCTTCGCCGCACCGGCGCCGTCAGCGGCGACCTCATTTTCTTCGGTGCCGACCGCGAGAAAGTCGTCTGCGACACACTCGGTGCGTTGCGCGCCAGAGTAGGCCACGAGCGCGGCTTCGCAACCACCGGCTGGCGGCCGCTGTGGGTCGTCGATTTTCCGATGTTCGAATTCAACGACGAGTCGAAGACCTGGGGTGCAAGGCACCATCCGTTCACCGCGCCGAAAGACGGCCACGAAGAGCTTTTCCAGACCGACCCGGGCGGCGCGATCGCCAAGGCCTACGACGTCGTGTTGAACGGGTGGGAAATCGGCGGCGGTTCGGTCCGCATCCATCGCCCCGACGTGCAGGCGAAGGTATTCAGCTCGCTCGGCATCAGCGTCGAGGACCAGCAGAAAAAATTCGGTTTCCTTCTCGACGCGCTGCAGTACGGCGCGCCGCCGCACGGCGGTATCGCCTTCGGCGTCGACCGCATGACGGCGATGATGGCCGGCGTCGACCAGATCCGCGATGTCATCGCCTTTCCCAAGACGCAACGCGGGCAGGACCTGCTGATCGACACGCCCTCGCCGGTCACCGAGCAGCAATTGCGCGAGCTGCATATCCGCATCCGCGCCAGCGACGCCGCGAAAAATACCTAGCGCGGTCGCGCTCGATCGCGCGATCGGGCCCATAGCGCCATGATAAGTTGTCTGACGGTCACGCGCGAAGCGCGGTTTGCGAGCCTCGAGCGGGCGGTCGCCGATTTCGCGCGCCAGACCTAGGGCGAGCGCGAGCTGGTCATCGTTCACGACGGCGACACGGCCTTCGATGCAAGGCTCAAGGCGCTGGCCGCCTTGCACCACGGCGCGGCGATTGCCGTTCACCGTGAACCGCCAGGGCAAACGCTCGGCGAACTGCGCAATGCCTCGGTCGACGCCGCGCGCGGCGAGATCGTCTGTCAATGGGACGACGACGACCGCTACCATCCGCGCCGGCTGGAATTGCAGTTCGCGGCGATGCGCGTCGAGAACAGCGAGTTCTGCTTTCTGACCGACCAGCTGCACCTGTTTGCCGAGGACCGGACGATGTACTGGGACGACTGGAACCTCGAGGTCCATCCGCTCAACCTGGTCCAGGGCACGCTGCTCGGCAGCAAAGCCGCGCTCGGGCGCTATCCGGCGCTCGCGCGCGGCGAGGACACCCCGCTGATCCTGGATCTGCTACGCCGCGGGCGCCGGATCACGCGCCTGCGCGAGCACGGTTACCTGTACGTCTATGTCTTCGACCGAAAGAATGCCTGGGGCTACGCTCACCACGCGACCATCAGCGCGTGGAAGCGTTTTCGCGGCGCGCGCCTGCTGGCGCTCGAACCCCTGCTGCGGGCCCGGCTCGCCGAATACGTGCCGCCGCTGGGCCAGTTCGTGATGCCCTACGAGGGCGGCCAGCTGGTCTTCGGTGTTACCGGCGATGAAGTGTGATGGCGTGCAGAATTGCAATGCAGCAATCGCGCACAACCCACGTCCAAGTGCCGCCAGGCGGCACCGATGCACCGGCGTTGTGCCGTTGCACGTTAGGATCGAGCGGCAAGAGCAACGAGTACATGGCCATCTCCCGAGAGAAAGGACGGCGGGCAGATGATCGTCCCACCGTCAGAAGATGTTCATGCACCGATCGTGCCAATCGGGACTCGCGACGCCGTAGATACGCGGCGCCGGCTACGCGACGCCGGGCCGGCTCTGCGACTTGCGTGCCGCGTGAAAGCCGACCGCCCCGGCCAGCACCGGCCGGCCGACGACGTCCGAGAATCCCAGCTCGGAGAGCGCACTGGAAAGCTCCGGGACCGAATAGAACATGCGGATGGCGTCGACGAAATAGCTGCGGCATTCCAGAGCAGCCGAGCCGCTGCGGAATGCGCGCGAAACCAGCGTCAGGCACATCTTGAGGTAAAGGAAGTAGAGCTTCTCCACCAGCTTCACTTGTGGTCGAAGCATGTCGCAGTGATAGAAATGGCCGCCCGGCTTGAGTACGCGGTGGATTTCCGAGAACACCTTGAGCGCACGCAGATGCCGCGTCGCCCATTGCAGCGTCACGACGTCGAAATGGTTCTCCGGGAAGGGCAGCTCGTGGACATCGCAAATCACCGAATGGATGCGCAGCCCCTGGCCTTCGGCGAGTCGCCTGCCGACGCGTTGCATCGCCTTGCTTCGGTCCACGGCGCAGACTTCGAGGTCGGGCTGTTTTTTGAGCAGGTCAATGCCAATGACGTTGGTTCCCGCACACACGTCGAGGACTCTTGCCCCGGGCTTGATGTCCATCGTTGACAAGAAGCGCCGCCGCAGCCTGTCTATGAGACCTAGGGTCGCATAGACATTGGCACGGTCGTAGTATTCAGCGACGTCGGAAAAAACCGCGTCGATCTGGTTGTTCCAGATCGACTGGAATGCCCTTTCCCGCGCGTGCTCCATCTCGGCGTAGATGGGGTTCATCGCGCCGATCATAAACCGGTTTCCGTTCGCCGCGGAAGCAGCGGTCAAGGCACAGGTAGTGGCAAGTGCGTGACCGAACCGGATCTCTCTGGCCCGAAGCGCTGTTTAAAGCGATTCAGGGATGCAACGAAGCGGCACGAATGACTAGTCCAGCCGCTGAGGACTTCGATTTCGGATGATCATTGAGGTTTGGGCGGGAGTACGCCAGACGCGCCGAGACCTTTGACGGCATGCGCATGCCGCGAGATCGCCTCCCGGCCTTGCGTCCCGATCCCCCGCACCACCGACCAACCGCGCCGTGCGCGCGCGAGAAGTGTCCGCATCGAGATGCGAGCAGGATCGTAGTCGATTCTAAGCAGGTTGGACACGCGCGAGCCGGGTGCGACACGGGCGACGCCGGCGAGCCTCGTCAGGTCGCGTATGAGCGAGCGAATGTCGTTTCCGACGCTCGGTCTGCCAAGATGCAGGAGGACGTTCACGTTGCGCTTTTCCATTTGAATCTCCTTGAAGCCGGGATTGTGGTTCGGCCGGCCTGTGCTTTCCCGTTGGCACATGGCAGCCGCACTCGCCGCCAACAGAATGGCCACCGACCCTGCGAGGCCCGCGTACAGCGACTGTGTCGTGTCTGCGAGCCATCCAGACAGGATGGGGCCGATCGCCTGGCCAATCGCGAAGACCACGGTGAATGTGGCGATTGCGGGACCCCATGCTGTCCTGGGTAGCGAAGTCTTGACCAGATCGGTCACCGCCGTGGGAGCCGTAAACATTGCCGCGCCGAAAAAGAGTGCGGAAAGAATCATTGCAGGCAGCGAGGTGCTGACCAGCGGTATGGCCGCGCCGACACTCAGGATCACGCCGACGGCGGCGAGCGTCTTGGCGGGGTACCACCGGGCCCGCGGCACACGCCATCCAATCGGAGCGAGCATCGTGGCTATCCCGAGTGTCCCCCACGTCAACGCGACGTCGAGTGCCGATGCCCCGTGGGACACCATCCACGCCACGACGAACGTCATATAGGCGATGTAGCCCACGCCGAACAGAAAATAACTGCCGAGCGTTGCCTGGAACGTTCTCATTTGCCATGGGCTCTTCGGAGCACCGCTCGATGGTTCCCTGATCTGCCGCGCCGCCCATATGCCCAGCACCGCGAACACAGCCGAGACGCCGCCGATAACGAGCCAGGCGGTGCGCCACGCGTCGTCGCCCGCAACCGCGAGCAGCCAGGGGATGCCCACACCCGACAGCAGGATCCCCGCACCAGCCCCGCCGAAATAGACAGCGATGGCGCTGGACGAGAGCTCAGGTCGATTGGAGTAGACATTGCTCGCAAGGACGGCGCCCGAAACGAACACCATCGCGCCGCCGATGCCCGCGACCGCACGGAAGCACAATTGCGCGATAAATCCCCCGGCAAGCCCCGAGCCGACCAGAGCCAGTACGGTCACCACCATTCCGACGCAGAACAACCGGCGATTGCCCAATCGAGAAACGTAGCCCATCGTCAGCAGCGCGCCCGCGAGATAGCCGAGCGCGTTAGCCGTGTTCAGCGAGCCGGCCTGCGAATAATTGAGGCCCAGCTCCGCGCGCACCGCGGGCAGAAGCAGCGCGTAGGCAAATCGCGCAAACGAATTGGCGACGGCGGGGCCGAGTGACAGCGCTGCCACCACCCAGAAGCGGGACCCGAAATCCATTATCGTTCCGTGGTTCGACGTTGGTGAAGGGAGTTCAGTCTACCGGGCTGATGCAACGACGAAACTTCATTGCGAGCCCATTTCTGTTTCGTTTGTTTCAACAGCTCGATCGACGACCGGAATTCGACGTGCAGCGCGGCGCCTGCGGCCTGGACGGTCTGTTCCGGCAAGCTAGGTGTGAAGCTTCAATACGTTGTTACTGTTCATTCGGACTGAGTCTGAGAGACTGGAAGGTGCGACCCATTCCGCATCTTTCAGGAGCTCAGCCGAATGAACATCCACAAGAATGCCCGACTCACGTTGGTCCGTCGACTGGAAATGGTGAAGGACGTTGTGGAGCGCAAGCTTACCCTGGCGGCAGTAGCCGGCGGCCACGGCGTTAGCGTGCCGACGGTGCGGAAATGGGTCGGTCGCTACCTGGTGCGGGGAGAGGCTGGGCTGACCGATGCATCTTCCCGGCCGCGAGTGAGTCCGCGAGCGATCTCTGCGCAAAGCGCGCTGGCGATCGTCGAGCTGCGGCGACGCTGGCTGACGCAAGCCTGCATTGCCAAGAGCCTGGGCGTATCGGCGAGTACGGTTAGCCGAGTTCTGGGACGAGCAGGGTTGTCGCGTTGGGCCGATTTGGCGCCGAGCGAGGCGACTGTCCGCTACGAGCACGCCCATCCCGGCGATCTGCTGCACCTGGATACCAAGAAGCTAGGCAGGATCGAGCGCATGGGCCACCGCGTGACCGGCGCCAGGCGGCACGATACCGTCGGTGCCGGTTACGAATTCCTGTTTGTTGCGGTCGATGATCATGCGCGCCTCGGCTTTACTCAGCTCAAGCCAGACGAACGGATTGGTTGTGCCATTTCGTTCCTCCGTGCCGCCGTCAAGTATTTCAAGCAGTTGGGCGTGGTGGTGCGCCGGGTGCTGACTGACAACGGCAATGCTTTTCGCTCCAAACGCTTCGCGCAAGTCTGCCGGCTCCTCGGTATCAAGCACTCGTTTACTCGGCCGTATCGGCCGCAAACGAATGGCAAGGCTGAGCGATTCATCCAGTCCGCGCTGCGCGAATGGGCCTACGGCATCCCCTACAACCATTCCTCGGAACGAGCGAACATGCTTAATCGTTGGATTCATCACTACAACTGGCATCGCCCGCACCATGGCATCGGGAAATTAGCACCGGTCAGTCGCTTGGCCGTCTCCAGAAACAACCTGTTGACACTTCACAGCTAGGCTGGGGCCAGCCGTGGGGGCCGCGCGGCGATTCGCGGCTGCGCCGTTCCGGATCGACGGGTCGCCCGTTGCATGCGCTCGATGGCATGCAGCAGAGTCAGGTGCAGCACATCGCGCTGCGCGTGACTGCCGCCGAGTCGATGCGCCAGCGCCGGCAGGCTCGCGAGCAGCGCAATCGCCAGGGTGTCGTTGCGGCGCCCGAATGCGATCAGCGCACGGCAGGCCGGAAGGCCGAGCAGCCGCGTGGTCTCGCCGTAGCGCGTCGGCCGCGACGCCGCCTCGGCCACCGCAAGCTCGAGGCGCCGGGCGTTATCCCAGTCCCGTGCGCCGACGAATGCCAGCATCGCATGCAGATCGTTGAAGCTGCAGAAGCCGTCGTTTATCGTCGGCGCCCATGCAGCGGCAAGTTCGGTCCACCGGGTGCCGGTATTGCCGCCAAGCAGCTGGATGCGCCACAGCAACGCGGAGGCGTCGATCATGTCTGCGATTTCTATCGAGTGCCGGGCCCTGACCCGTCCGTCGTACAACGCTATTGCCTGGTCCAGCTGGCCCTGCGCCAGGTGGAACAGCGCCAGGTGCCACCAGCAATGCGTTGCGACGACGGTGCTGACGCCCCAGGAGGCGATGTGCTCGTTCATCCACCGCACACCCGCGGCAGGCCGCTCGCTCATCTCGAAGACGTGCGCCATCACATGATGCGCTCGCGCGTCGAATGCGTTCAGGGTCAGCGCTGCGCGGGCGGTGTCCTCGGCGCGCTTGTACTCGCCGCATTCCTCGAGACTGAAGGCGTGCATCGCCAGCACGGCGTGGTAGCCCGGCAGTTCGCTCGACCACGCCGGCAGCACGGCCGCCACTCGGTCATTCATGCGTTCCAGATCGCCGGTGATGTAGTCGAACGCATGCGCCGCTTGCAGCCCCAGCACATCGCGCGGATACCGACTCAACAACTCGCCCCACCGCGCCTTGGCGCGTTCATAGTGATCGGCGAGCGCCGCCGAGATCGCGGCCAGGTGCAATCGTTCGCGCTCGTTGGCGGGCAGCTCGGAGGCACGCGCCAGCACAGGACGTGCCAACCGGACATGCCCCGGATCGCGACTGGAAAGAAGCAGATACGCTTGAAGCACATGCGCCATCACAAAGCCAGGCGCCTCTCGAAGTGCCGGCAAAAGCTGAGCGTGGGTTCCGGTTCGCCAGCTCTGGAAGGTGGCGAGCGCGCGTTCGTAGGCTTCCAGCGCCGTCGGTGTGGCGCCGGAAATGCTGTACCCGCGTGCGTCGACGCCGCTCATAGCGCTGCCCTGGGATTCGGCGCAAGCGCCGATGCGACGTTCGGGTTCATGCGGACTTGCCGGACATCCTTGTCCAGCGTAAGGTAAGGTGGCGACTGCACGTGTGCTCCAGGCGAGAACATGAAAAAAACCCGACGATTCGGTCGCGACGAGTGGACTGATTATTTCGGATTGGCCGACCCACCGCTTGACCCTGTGTCGTTGGGGCTTGCTCACGCGTCTGTGGTTGGCTTTGCGCGGTCAAGAAGGTTGATCGATCGTCCGCGCGACTTGATCGAAACGCCGCGGCGACCGTGACATGAGTCAGGACACGCTGTCGGATGTCCTGCGCGGCGTGCGTTTGCGCGGCGCCGTGTTCTTCTATGTCACGGGCAGCAGCGAGTGGGCCGCCGAGGCGCCGCCGGCGACGGAGATCGCGCCGCTGCTGATGCGCGGCGTCGAGCACGTGATGGAATACCACGCGGTAGCCCAGGGCAGTTGCTGGGCCGGCATTCCCGGCGAACCGCCGGTGCAACTGTTCGCCGGGGACGTGGTGATGTTTCCGCATGGGGATTCCCATGTCGTGTCCAGTGCGCCGGGAATGCGCGGCAACCCCGACTTGAGCTGGTTCTCCAGCGCGGAAGTTGACCGGTTGCCGCTGCGTCTTTCGTTCAACGGCCAGAACGCGGTGCGCTCAACGCCCCCGGTCGAGCGCAGTACCGATACGACCATCGTCTGCGGCTTTCTCGGTTGCGACCTGCAGCCGTTCAACCCGTTGATCACATCGCTGCCGCGCTTGCTGCATTTGCGCGCCACCGAGGATGACGCCTGGATTGCGAAATTCACCCGACAAGCGGTGGCCGAGTCGCATGCCCGCCGCCCCGGCGGAGAGGCGATGTTGGCACGCATGAGCGAAATGATGTTTGTCGATGCGGTGCGGCGTTATGCCGATCACCTGCCGCCGGAAAGCTCGGGCTGGCTTGCCGGCCTGCTCGATCGCTTCGTGGGTCGCACGCTGGCGCTGATGCACGAGCAGCCGGCACACGAGTGGACAATCGATGAGCTTGGCCGGCGCGTTGGGTTGTCGCGCTCGGCTCTGCACGAACGCTTCGTCCAGCTGATCGGCGTGCCTCCCATGCAGTATCTGGCGCAGTGGCGGATGCAGGCCGCGGCGCGTCTGCTGCTCGAAACGCGCGCGACCATCGCCGCGATTGCGCTCGACGTCGGTTACGATTCGGAGGCGGCTTTCACGCGCGCTTTCAAACGCTTGGTCGGCAAGCCGCCGGCCACATGGCGCCGCGAACGCGACGCGGCCGTGGCGTGACAGCGCGCTGTCGTCGGTCGCCCTAATCGAAGCCGCTGCCTTTTCCGGACGTTGAGACCGACGACGTTTGTCGGCCTGCGAAGACCGTCTCGCGGTTTCCCCTCGCTGTTATCGACAATTTGCGCGATACGACTCGACTTTTCGTTTAGTACAGCGTCATAATTGTCCCCGCTGCACCAGGTCCCCCGCTGATACGTTGCCGGATCCGGCAACGCCGCGAAGGCCGCTGTTCCGCGTTACCCCTGCTCCACCGGAGTGGCACGACCCGACGTTGGGCACCCTGCCACGCTCTTGCAACGCTTGCGCAATAAATTTCGAACGGTTACCCCATGACTCTTACACGTCGCGAACTCATGCGCCGCCTGTCCGCCCTTTCCGGTGCCGGCATCGCGGGCCTTCTCCCCTCCCGAGTCCTATCCGCCGCCAGCGAAGAAACTTCCCTAACCGCAGATTCGAGCATCGCTGCAGCCTCGTCGCCCGACTCGTCGATATTGCAGTCGACCTCCGTCCCTGCCGCCCCACCCCTGCTGTGGGACGGCATAAGCGGCGTCAGCAAGGACTTCTTCAACTATGGCGCCCAGTTGCCGTGGCAAAACGTTGGCGGCGACTGGAGCGATGCGGCGCAAGTCCCGCAAGGCACGTCTGCCTATGCAACGATCACGTTTGCCAGCGCTGGTCCGGCGACGGCGACGATCACGTCGCTGGTTCAGCGCTGGTATGCAAACGGCAACTCCGGCGCTTATCTGCAGTGCACGGCCAATGCCGGTTATGTCGCGTCGCGCGCCAATAGCAACCCGGCGCTGCGTCCGGTCGTGGCGCTCACCTTGAGCGACGCGACGACGGTGCAGTTGACCTGCTCGGCCTGCGCCGTCGCGAACCTGACGACGTCGTATCCGCTGACGGGGCAGACGCTGGTTGTGCAGGCGAGCTCGCCGATGCAACTTCAATTCACTCTGCCCGCCCTGGGCACGCGCACAATCACTAAAGCGGTCCTGACGCTCAGCGCAACCCGAATCTACGGCACAACGACGTTGAAGGTGTTCGAGCTGCGCCCACCGAAGATATTCGAAGGTGGCCAGCCAGCACTCGGCATCGCCGACCGGTACGATCACGACGACGGCATCGCGGGCGACACGCAAGTCTACTTTGCGACGCAGTTCGATGAACCAAACTGGCAGGGGAAGTTGTTTCCTATCGGCGAACTCGACAGCGATTCCGTCGTCGTCAACGACGCGGATCTCGACACGCCGGCTCTCGCGGTGAAATACCACGTTGGTGAATTCTCGCCATGCTATCTCAACCACATGTGGAGCCAGAAAGTTCCGGGGATCCCGACTACGAACGCCGCGGGGACGCTGAAGATCTACGAGCAAATCACAGTGCCCCAGTACGACACGCTCAACCATCAGGACTGCCCAAGCGAGGTCTACTTCCGGTACTACCTGAAGCTCAACGAAAACTACCAATGCGCGGTCGACGGAAAAAAGCTGCCGGGTTTTGCGGGACGATATGGCTACTGGAACTCGTTAGGGGCCGACAGAGGCTACTACCAGCCCGTTAACGGCAATGGCGGATCGCCGACGAAAGGAACGAAGATCGTCGGCAGCGGATATCCGGGCGGCTTCTATTATTCGGGCTGGTCGATGCGTCATATCGCGTGGGCGGGTCCGACCGATAACAACCCGTACGGTGATCGCGTGGCCGCGGGGACCTACGCCTATCACGCCGGAATGACCGGTTGGTACGGCGACACGTGGCGATGGGGAACGACTTCGATCGGCTGGATCATTTATGAACCGGAGCGCTGGTACTGCATCGAGCAATACGTGAAGATGAACACGTTGAGCGGCCCTTACGATGCACTCGGCAACGGTGTCGGGAACGCAGATGGCATCCTGCGCGGCTGGATCGACGGCGTAATGGTGTTCGAGAAGAAGGACATCATATTCCGCAAGCATCCAGCCATTCGTGTCGATGAGGTCTGGCTCAGCCACTATCACGGCGGCGTCATTCCCGCGGAAGCGGAGCACGACTTCGAGATGGCAAACCTCGTCGTCGCGTCCGCGTACATCGGGCCCATGCGTGGGGTGTCCGGCGGAGGACAGGGTCCGGTGACGGGGACACCACTGTGGCTGCAATCGAAACCGGTCAATCAGTGGATCGCGGTTCCGGGGACGGAACTCACCGCATCGACGTGCGCGGCGCAAGCCGCGGCCGGACTCACCGACGGCCTATGCCGCGATATCGGCTACGGGGATCCGCGCCGTGGCATCATGGCCTACAGCGGCGGCGCGCTGAAGAAGTCCGGCAGCGAGATGCTGATCTTCGGCGGCGGCGGCGGTAAGGCCTGGGCAGGCAACGACATTCGCGGACTGCGACTGGAAGATGACGCCCCGGTGTGGCGCACGCTGGTCAACCCCGCGCCGGTATCCATCGTACCGCCGGCGACCGCGCCAGCGCGGCCCTACATGCTCGACAGCATCACACCCAGCGCACGGCACAGCTTCTGGCAGCCGCAGGTCATCGACGCGACAGGCACGTTCATGGCGTTCGGTTGCGTCACCACGTGGAGCGGCAGCAGCGGGCAGTTCTATGTCGTCGACTCCGTGCCCCTGGCCTCGGGACGCTGGGATGCGCCAGGCACGCATCCGCCGGTGCCCATCTCGCGCGGATGGGACGGCAACTGGGCGTGCAAGCATCCGCTGACCGAGGATGTCTATGTGTCGGGCTCGACGGGTGTCAGCAAATGGAGCCGCGCGTCGAACAATTGGTCTACCGTCTGGCAAACGACGCATACCGACGTGGATCGCGCAACCGCCGCGATCGACCCTACCGGTGGCGGAGTCCTGCTGCGGATCGGCAATTTCGGTGGGGCGAACGTTCCGGTTGCGATCGACCTCGCAACTGGCGTGGGGACCGTCGCGGCGTTCAGTGGACCGTACGCCGCCGCCGTCAACGTCGGGGGTTACTTCGCTGCCGGGCTGGTGTTCGATCCAGTGCTGAACAAATTCCTGCTGTTCCAGGATGACGGATTCCTCTATACGATCACCAAGGTGTCAATCGCCAACTGGGCGGTCAATCGGCTAGCGCTGACAGGCGTTCCGCCGACGGCGGGGCACTCGGCTCGGGTCGGATATCCGGCGATCTGGGGCCGCATGCAGTACGTGCCCAATCTGAAGGGAGTCTGCATCATCCAGGCGCCCGACCGGCCGGCGTATTTCGTGAAGACAGCGTAGGGGTGACATCCGTGAATCCCGACGCTGGGCCGCAGAGCCCGACGTCGGGATTCAAACGACGCAGCGCTAGTCGAGGAACTGGCGCGATCACGCTGTAGGTCGTGCCCTCGGAGCGGATGGAGATCGTTCCGGGTGAGGAGGCATCGGTAAGCTTGCACGGCAACGATGCGCGCGCAGGTGCCGATTCGCTGGTCTCGCCACCGTGCGCGATTCTATTGATCGAGGCTTCCCTCAGCCAAGCAGCGATTGCATCGTCAGCGTTCTTGTTGCATTGCCGGCCGGCGTTACAATGCGCCGATGGAGGCCTGTTCACGCCCGGATCCATGGCGGGCAGCGATGCTGGTGCTCGTCGCGTTCGTCGCCTGCGTCGCCTCGCCGCTCGCTACAGCGAAAACGTCGTCTGCGCCAGCCGAGATCCGCATCGACGCCCTGCCTGCGGAAGCGCGCGAGGCGCTCGAACGCATCCGCACCGGTGGTCCCTTGCCCTACGAGCGCGACGGCGTCGTGTTTGGCAATCGCGAACGCCTGCTGCCCGAGCGAATGCGCGGGTACTATCATGAGTACACGGTGAAAACGCCGGGCGTGCACAGCCGGGGCGCGCGTCGCATCGTCTGCGGCGGCGCAATCGCATCGACGTCGGAGTGCTACTATTCCGATGACCACTATCGTTCGTTTAAGAGAATACGGCAATGAAGGTTCCCGACCTTTCCACAGCCGCGGACGCAGGCGTGCATGACTGGACCGGCGCGCCCGAACCGCTGAAGACCGCAGCCGCCGCAGCGAAGCTCAGGTTCTGCTCGCTTGACCTGCACGGCATCGACAACAAGCCCGCATTGCTGGAAACGCTGGGCAAGAGCCTCAAGCTGCCCGAGCATTTCGGCAACAATTGGGATGCGCTGGCCGATTGCCTGGAAGACAGCGACTGGCTCGGCGCTCACGGCATCGCGATCGTGCTGCGGCACGCCGCAACCTATCGCAAGACGCACGCCGCCGACTGGGAAACCCTTTCCGATATCCTGAGCGAGGCCGCCGAATATTGGCAGGAGCGGCACAAGCCCTTCTGGGTATTCGTCAGCTAGCCGCCGATTCGACAGCGGCGGCAAATTCGATCGGGCCGCTTTCATTGCCGCACAAGCTTCCCGTATCGACGCTGGTTCTGGTGCATACGCAGGACTTGAGGGTTCTGCTGCTGGAGCGCGCCGACTTCCCCGGATACTGGCAGTCGGTGACCGGCAGCCAGGAACCGGGCGAGACGCTTGCCGAAACCGCCCGGCGCGAGTTGCACGAGGAAACCGGGATCGATGCCGACCATTATGGCGGCGTCTGTGACTGGAACCTCTCCAATGTTTACGAGATCTATCCACAGTGGCGCTTTCGCTACCCCGAGGGAACGACGCACAATACCGAGCACGTATTCTCGGTCGAGGTGCGCGAGCCGGTGCCGGTGATCCTGAATCCGCGTGAGCACCTGGCGTACGACTGGCTGCCGTGGGCGGAAGCCGCAGGCAAGTGCTTTTCGTGGTCGAATCGGGCGGCAATCGAGATGCTGCCGCAGCGAGTCGCCAACAGTGCAAGGAAAACTCGATGATCTCTGTGCAGATTCCGCGCGCGGCGGCGATGGCCGCGCTGCTCGCTGTCAGTGCGACGGCAGGCTTGGCCGGCGCGCAGGTGCCCGCTGTGCCGACGCAACCTATTGTCACCGTCTCGGCCTCTGCAACGGCAACGGTAAGCAACGATCGCTTGCAGGCATGGTTGCGCGCCGAGGCCGAAAATCCCAGCCCGGCCGCCGCGGCGAGCCAGGTCAACGCGATCATCGCCAAGGCGCTCGCCGGCGCGCGATCGTATCCGACCGTCAAACTCGCGACGGCGGGCTACTCGACGCAGCAAATTAGCGAAAAGGGCAAGCCGAGCCGCTGGCACGTCGCGCAAGCGGTCAGCCTGGACTCGGCCGACTTCACCACCGCGGCGATCCTGATCACCAAACTTCAGGACGAGGACGGACTATTGCTGTCGGGCATGGGATTCTCGCTGTCCGACAAGACACGGCGCGATGCCGAAGACGGCGTGACGCGGCAGGCGATACGCAGCTGGCAATTGCGCGCGGAGCAGGCGGCGCAGGCCTTGGGCTTCGCCAGCTGGCGTCCAGGGCATCTGACCGTGCAGGCCGGCGACGGCGGCAGGGTCTATCCGACGATGCGGGCGCAGGCCACGCCGGGGTTTGCACAGGGCCCGATCGCGCTCGAGGCCGGAACGACCGACGTGACCGTCACCGTGAATGGCGAGGCCCTCCTCGAGGGCGCGATCATGCCGGCGCGCTGACCCGGTCCGCGCCTGTCTATCGCGGCCCGATCATCCGCTGCGGCTGCACCCACTGGTCGAACTGCTCCGCATTGACGTAGCCCAGCGCGAGCGCCGCGGCCTTCAGCGTCGTCCCCTCCCGATGCGCCTTCTTGGCGATCGCCGCCGCCTTGTCGTAGCCGATGTGCGGATTGAGCGCGGTGACCAGCATCAGCGAGCGCTCGAGCAATTCGTCGATGCGCGCGCGATTGGCCTCGATGCCGGTGGCGCAGTGGGCGTCGAAGCTCGCCATCCCATCGCCGAGCAGGCGGATACTCTGCAGCACGTTGTGGATGATCAGCGGCCGGTAGACGTTCAGCTCGAAGTTGCCCGACGCTCCGCCGATGTTCACCGCGACGTCGTTGCCAAGCACCTGCGCGCATAGCATCGTCAGGGCCTCGCATTGCGTCGGATTGACCTTGCCCGGCATGATCGAGCTGCCCGGCTCGTTCTCCGGAATCGTGATTTCGCCCAGTCCTGAGCGCGGGCCGCTCGCCAGCCACCGCACGTCGTTTGCGATCTTGGTCAGCGCGGCGGCCAGGGTCTTCAGCGCGCCGTGCAGGTTGACCAGCGCATCGGCGGCCGCCATCGACTCGAATTTGTTTGGCGCGCTGACAAATGGCAGCCCGGTGAACTCGGCGATATCGGTCGCGGCACGAGCGCCGAATTCCGGGTGCGTGTTGAGGCCGGTTCCGACCGCCGTTCCTCCCAGCGCGAGCTCGCAGACGTGGGGCAATGCTGTGTCGATGTGCGTTCGCGCATGCGCGAGCTGCGCCGCATAGCCGGAGAATTCCTGGCCCAGGGTCAGCGGCGTCGCATCCTGCAGATGGGTGCGGCCGATCTTGACGATGGCGGCAAAGCTTTCGGCCTTTGCCGCGAGTGTCGCCTGCAGAGCGTCGAGCGCGGGCAGGAGATCGCGCGCCACCGTCTCGGCCGAGGCGACGTTCATCGCGGTCGGAAATACGTCATTCGACGATTGGCCGCGATTGACGTCGTCGTTCGGATGCACGAGTCTCGCCTCGCCGCGCTCTCCTCCCAGGAGCTCCGAGGCGCGGTTGGCCAGCACCTCGTTGACGTTCATGTTGGTCTGCGTGCCGGATCCGGTCTGCCAGACGGCCAGCGGGAATTCGGCCGCGTGTGCCCCGGCCAGCGCCTCGTCGCAGGCCGCGACGATCGCGTCGGCGATTCTGGGCGAAAGGATGCCCAGGGCCAGATTGACGCGAGCGGCGCTTCGCTTGACGATCAGCATGGCGCGTATCAGCGCCGCCGGCATCTTCTCGGTCGAGATGCGGAAGTGCTCGAGCGAGCGCTGCGTTTGCGCGCCCCACAGCCGATTGGCGGGCACTTCGATCGGTCCGAAGGTGTCACGCTCGATCCGTGTCGAGGACTGGCTCATCGATAGTCTCCAGGCGGAAAAAAAGGGGCGCCACGCGCCCCTCTTTCCATTGCTCCGGCATGCGCGCTCACACCGCCGGCGTTTGCTCCGACGGAGTCGTTTGCGCCGCGGGCGCGGCAGCCGCGGCATCTTCGGCGGCGGCCTTCATCGACAGGCGCAGCCGGCCCTTGTCGTCGGCCTCGAGCACTTTGACCTTGACGATCTGGCCTTCCTTGACGTAATCGGAGACCTGATTGACGCGCTCCTTGGCGATCTGCGAGATATGCAGCAGACCGTCCTTGCCGGGCAGGACCTGCACGATCGCGCCGAAATCGAGCAGGCGCAGCACCGTGCCTTCGTAGATGCGTCCGACTTCCACTTCGGCGGTGATTTCCTCGATGCGTTTCTTCGCCGCATTGCAGGCGTCGGCGTTGACCGATGCGATGGTCACCATGCCGTCGTCCTGGATGTCGATCGTCGTTCCGGTCTCCTCGGTCAGCGCGCGAATCACCGCACCGCCCTTGCCGATAACGTCGCGAATCTTTTCCGGATTGATCTTGAAGGTCATCATCCGCGGAGCATGCTGCGAGATCTCGGTACGGGCGTGCGGCATCGCCTCGTGCATCAGGTGCAGGATATGCATCCGCCCTTCGCGCGCCTGCGACAGCGCGACCGCCATGATTTCCTTGGTGATGCCCTGGATCTTGATGTCCATCTGCAGCGCCGTCACGCCGCGGTCGGTGCCGGCGACCTTGAAGTCCATGTCGCCGAGGTGATCCTCGTCGCCGAGAATGTCGGTCAGCACGGCAAAGCGATTGCCATCCTTGATCAGGCCCATCGCGATGCCCGCGACATGCGCCTTGAGCGGCACGCCGGCGTCCATCAGCGCGAGGCTGCCCCCGCAAACTGACGCCATCGACGAGCTGCCGTTGGATTCGGTGATTTCCGACACGACGCGGATCGAGTAGGCGAAGTCCTCGGGCGACGGCAGTACCGCAGCCAGCGCGCGCTTGGCGAGCTTGCCATGGCCGATCTCACGCCGCTTCGGGCTGCCGACCCGCCCGGTTTCGCCGGTGGCGTACGGCGGCATGTTGTAGTGAAGCATGAAGCGCTCGCGATATTCGCCCTGCAGCGCATCGATGATCTGCTCGTCACGCGCGGTGCCCAAAGTCGCTACGACCAGCGCCTGGGTCTCTCCACGCGTGAACAGCGCGGACCCATGCGTGCGCGGCAGCACGCCGTTACGAATCGAAATCGGGCGTACCGAGCGCGTATCTCGGCCGTCGATGCGCGGCTCGCCGGACAGGATCTGGTTGCGCACGTGCCTTGATTCGAGCTCGAACAGGAAATTCTTGACCTCGTTCGCGTAGCCTGGCTTGGCGTCCGCCGGGATGCATTCGGTCTCGACCCGGGCGCCAATCTCCTTCAACCGCTGCTGACGGGCCTGCTTCTGACGCAGCTGATAAGCCTCCTTCAACTGGGCCTCGGCGACTGCGGTGACCTTGTCGATCATCGCCTGATCCTTCGGCGCCGGCTGCCAGTCCCAAAGCGGCTTGCCGGCCTGTTCGACCAGCTCATGAATCGCGTCGATCACCGCCTGCTGCTGCTGGTGGCCGAATACCACGGCACCGAGCATCACTTCCTCGGGCAATTCCTTGGCTTCCGATTCGACCATCAGCACGGCGGCTTCGGTTCCGGCGACGACCAGATCCAGCTTCGAGGTCGTCGTGAGCTCGGTCTTGCTCGGATTGAGCACGTATTGACCGTCGATGTAACCGACGCGAGCTGCGGCGATCGGACCATTGAACGGAATGCCGGACAGCGAGATCGCCGCCGAAGCGCCGATCAGCGCGGGAATGTCGGGATCGATCTCAGGATCGACCGACAATACGGTCGCGACGACCTGTACCTCGTTGTAGAAGCCATCGGGAAACAGCGGACGGATCGGGCGGTCGATCAAGCGCGAAGTCAGCGTCTCCTTTTCGGAAGGCCGTCCTTCGCGTTTGAAGAACCCGCCGGGGATGCGTCCGGCGGCATAGGTCTTTTCCTGGTAATCGACGGTCAGCGGGAAAAAGTCCTGCCCCGGCTTGGATTGCTTGGCGGCGACGACGCTGACCAGCACGACGCTGTCGCCCAGGCTGGCCAGCACCGCGCCGCCCGCCTGACGGGCGATCTCGCCAGTCTCCAGCGTCAGCGTATTGCGGCCGTAGGGTATCGATTTCTTGATTGCAGTAGGCACGTTTATCCTCGGAATCCGAAAACAACCATGGCCGCCTCAGTCGTGAACCGAGTTGCGGCCATGGTCGGGTTATGGGTGTGGCTGCGCGGCACGGCCGGCTGCTCGGAATTGACTGATAGCAGATGCATTCGCAGCGGCCGTCGGCCGATGTGCGCTTACTTGCGCAGGCCCAGCTTTTCGATCAGACCGCGGTAGCTGTCCGCGTTGCGCGTCTTGAGGTAGTCGAGCAATTTGCGCCGGCGCGAGACCATGCGCAGCAGTCCACGGCGCGAATGATGATCCTTGACGTTCGATTTGAAATGATCGCCGAGGCCGTTGATGCGCGCGGTCAACAGCGCGATCTGCACCTCGGGGGAACCGGTGTCGCCCTTGGCCCGCTGATGGTCGGCGATGACCTTGGCCTTCTCTTGAATCGTGACTGCCATGCAAGTTACTCCAAACCTCGCGAAAGGGTGGAATTGTACCTCGAAAAATGCTTACGATTCAAGCGATTCAACCGGAGAAAGCGGCGCACTGCCGGCGTCGCCAGTGGAAAGCAGGCGGCGGGGCCGCAAGACGCCCGTGCTCGCCCGAGCGACGCCGAGGAAACGACCCGCGGCATAGACTCGGAAGTCGCCGTCGGGCAGATCGCCACCGGCGATCGCCTGTCCGCATTCGAGGCGCCAAGCGTCCGCGGCGTCGAGCTCCAGCCGCGGCAGGGTCGCAAGCAGCGCATCGACCGGCAGCAGGCGGGCATCACGCGCGGCATCGTCCAGCGCCTCGAGCGCTTCCAATGACAGCGCTTCGCCGATACCGAATCCGCCGCTCGCCACACGGCGCAGCGCCACCAGATGTCCCCCACAGCCGAGCGCCGCACCGAGGTCCTCCGCCAGCACGCGCACGTAGGTTCCTTTGCCGCAGCGCACGCTGATCTCGACGTCGGGCGAGCTCCATCGGTCCAGCGCAAGCTCGTGGATGATGACCTCGCGGGCGATTCGAGGAATGGCTATCCCCTCTCGCGCGTACTCGTAGTAATTGCGTCCGCGGTACTTGAGCGCCGCATGGCGCGGCGGAATCTGCGCGATCGAGCCGACAAAACGCGCAAGTGCGCCCTCGATGTCGCGCTGCGACACGCGCACCCGGCCGTTCATCGACCGGATCGCCCTCCGCATCGCCGGTGGTCGTCGTCAAGCCGAGCCGCATAGTCGCCGCGTACGTCTTGTCGCCTTCGAGCAGCATGTGCGCGAATTTGGTCGCCTCGCCGAAGCATATCGGCAGAAGTCCGCTGGCCAGCGGGTCGAGCGTTCCGGTGTGGCCGGCCTTCTCGGCGCGGTAGAGTCGTCGCGCGCGCTGCAGCGCTGCGTTGGAGGAAAGTCCGACTTCCTTGTCGAGCAACAGCACGCCGTCGATCGCGCGGCGTGGCCTGCGGGTCGGGTCGCTTGCCATCGCTTGGTCGGAACCTCGCGCCGCCGCGCTGGCGCGGCTCGGGACCGGGCCGCCGGCGACCAGCGCGCCGCAAGTCAATCCGGGTGCTTCCGATCTTCGGCAACCGCGTCGTCGATCAGCTTCGACATGCGCAGCCCCGATTCGATCGAGTCGTCGTAGGCGAAGTGCAGCTGCGGAACCGAGTAAAGCTTCAGCCGATGCGAGAGCTCGGTGCGCAAGTAGCCGGCCGTGTGCTGCAGCGCCTTGACCGCCTCGTCGGCGCGCTCCTTGCCGGCAAGATGCGTGAACAGCACCTTCGCATGGGACAGATCGGCGGAAACTTCAACCGCGGTCACGGTGACCATGCCGATGCGCGGATCCTTGACATGCAGGCGCAACAGGTCGGCAAGCTCGCGCTGGACCTGATCGCCGACTCGCTGCGCGCGCTGTGAGTGCCTTTTCATCGTTGTCCTTCGAGCAAGCCGCACGCGAATGCCCGCGCCGCCAGCATCGCCGGCGCCGGGCCTTATCGGTCAGAGCGTGCGCGTGACCTCGACGATCTCGTACACCTCGAGCTGATCGCCCTTTTCGACGTCGTTGTAATTCTTCAGCGACAGGCCGCACTCGAACCCCGCCTTGACCTCGCGCACGTCGTCCTTGAAGCGCTTCAGCGAATCGAGCTCGCCGTCGAAGACGACCACGTTGTCGCGCAGCAAGCGAACCTTCGATCCACGCCGCACGACGCCTTCGAGCACATAGCAGCCGGCGACCGTGCCGACCTTCGAGATCTTGTACACCTCGCGCACTTCGACCAGGCCGAGCTGGCTTTCCTTCTTTTCCGGCGCCAGCATGCCGGACAGCGCGGCCTTGATCTCGTCCACCGCCTCGTAAATGATGTTGTAGTAGCGGATGTCGACGCCCGAATGCTCGGCCAGCTTGCGCGCAGCCGCGTCGGCGCGCGTGTTGAAGCCGATGATCACGGCCTTCGACGCCAGCGCGAGATTGACGTCGGACTCGGTGATGCCGCCGACCGCGGCGTGGACGATGTTGACCTTGACTTCGCCAGTCGACAGCTTGGTCAGCGCGTTGGCCAGCGCCTCGTAGCTGCCCTGCACGTCGGCCTTGACGATCAACGCCAGCGACTTGATCTCGCTCTCGGCCAGCTGCTCGAACATGTTCTCGAGCTTCGCCGCCTGCTGCTTGGCGAGCTTGACGTCGCGGAACTTGCCCTGCCGGAACAGTGCGATCTCGCGCGCCTTGCGCTCGTCGCCGAGCACCATCACGTCCTCGCCCGCCAGCGGCACGTCCGACAGGCCCTGGATCTCCACCGGAATCGCCGGACCGGCCGATGCGACCGTCTTGCCCGTCTCGTCGGTCATCGCCGCGCACTCGCCCGAACACCGCGCCGGCGAGCACGATATCGCCGCGCTTCAACGTGCCCGAATGCACCAGCACGGTGGCCACCGGGCCCTTGCCCTTGTCGAGCCGCGATTCGATGACGATGCCTTTGGCCGGCGCATCCTTCGGCGCCTTGAGCTCGAGCACTTCGGCCTGCAGCAGAATCGCGTCGAGCAGATTGTCGATGCCGGCGCCGGTCTTCGCCGAGACCTGGACGAACTGCGTGTCGCCGCCGTATTCCTCGGGCAGCACGCTTTCGGCGACGAGCTCCTGCTTGACCCGATCCGGATTGGCTTCGGGCTTGTCGATCTTGTTGATCGCGACGACGATCGGCACATTGCCGGCCTTCGCATGCGCGATCGCCTCCTTGGTCTGCGGCATCACGCCGTCGTCCGCCGCGACGACCAGGATCACGATGTCGGTCACTTTGGCGCCGCGGGCGCGCATTGCGGTGAACGCCTCGTGGCCCGGCGTATCGAGGAAAGTGATGACGCCTTTCGCCGTTTCCACGTGGTAGGCGCCGATATGCTGGGTGATGCCGCCGGCTTCGCCGCTGGCCACGCGCGTGCGGCGGATCGTATCGAGCAGCGACGTCTTGCCGTGGTCGACGTGACCCATGACGGTGACCACCGGCGGCCGCGGCAGCGATTCCGCCGTCGTCGCCTGCGCGCTTTCGGCGAGCAGCGAATCCGGGTCGTCGAGCTTGGCCGCGATCGCCT
Organism: uncultured beta proteobacterium; assembly: GCA_963828595.1. Classification (GTDB taxonomy): domain Bacteria; phylum Pseudomonadota; class Gammaproteobacteria; order Burkholderiales; family Casimicrobiaceae; genus PALSA-1003. The sequence goes on along the minus strand of CAWHEN010000009.1, from coordinate 76,506 downwards.
TGTGGCCCATTTCCTCGACGACGATCATCGCCGTTTCCTGATCGAGCATCTGGTTGATCGTGACCATCGTGCCGAGCTTCATCATTACCTTGATGATCTCGGCGGCCTTGACGCTCATCTTGCGGGCAAGGTCGGCCACGGTGATCGTTTCCGGCACCGCGACTTCGCGGACCAGCGGCTCCGGTGCGAGCGCCTGGGCGCCTTCTTCGATCTCCTCGCCTTCCTCGTGCCGGTGCTTGCCGCCTTTCGGCTGCTTCCACCCGGCGGCGGCCGCGCCGCCGGTGACGTCGCCGCGCAGCTTGAGCGCACGCCGGCGCGCCGCTTCTTCCTGGAACGCCGTTGCCGAGGGCTTGCGTGAAGGCTTGTCCTTTTTCGCACCGGGCTTGGCCACCGGCTTGTGCAGCGTGCCTTCGGTCTTCGCCTTGGCCTCGGGCTTCGCCGTGGCCGCGGGTTGCGCGACCGGGGCCGCCGCTTCCTTGGCGACAGCTGCCGCCTCGGCTTCGGCCGCCTTCGCCAGCGCTTCTTCCTCTTCCTTTTCCTTCTTGGTCTTGCGCTTCTTCGCCTGTTCCTGCTTTTGCTGTATCTCTTCCTGCTGCTTGGCGATCAGCGCCGCGCCCTTGCGCGCCTCTTCCTCGCGCGCCGCGAGCTCGGCCGCCGTGACGACCGGTTGCGGCGCGACCGGCGCGGCCTCCTCCGTCGCCGCCGCCGCTTCGGCGCCGTCGCGCTTGACGAACACGCGCTTCTTGCGCACTTCGACCTGGATCGTGCGTGCGCGGCCGGTGCTGTCGGCGGCCTTGATCTCGGTCGTCTGCTTGCGCGTCAGCGTGATCTTCTTTTTCTGGTCCAGGCCGCCGTGCTGCTTGCGCAGATAGTCGAGCAGCCGGGTCTTGTCCTGCTCGGACAGCTTGTCGCCCTGCTTCTTGCCGGCGACGCCCGCGGCGGCGAGCTGCTCCAGCAGGATGCCCGCCGGCATCTTGAGCTCGGTCGCGAATTTATCGATTGTGGTCTGGGGCATGTTTTTTCTCCTGCCGCGCTGTTCCGCCCGGCCTTACTCTGCGTGTTCCGTGTTTTCGAACCAATGGGCGCGCGCCTTCATGATCAGGTCCTGCGAGCGTTCCGCCGGCAGTCCGGTCAATTCGACCAGCTCGTCGACCGCAAGGTCGGCGAGCCCATCGCGTGTCGTGATGCCCTTTTCGGCGAGCAAGCCCGCAGTCTCGTTGTCCATGCCTTCGAGGTTCAGCAGGTCCTCGGCGACGTTGCCTACCGACTCCTCGCGCACGATCGCCTCGGTCAGCAGCGCGTTGCGCGCGCGGCTGCGCAATTCGTTGACCGTGTCCTCGTCGAAGGCGTCGATCTCGAGCATTTCGTTCAGCGGCACGTAGGCGATTTCCTCCAGCGAGGTGAATCCTTCCTGGATCAGGATGTCGGCCACTTCCTGGTCGACGTCGAGCTTGTCGATGAACAGTGCCCGCGTGCGCTCGCTTTCGACCTGGTGCTTCTGCTGCGATTCCTCGACCCCCATCAGGTTGATTTCCCACCCGGTGAGCTCGGAGGCCAGGCGGACGTTCTGGCCGTTGCGCCCGATCGCCATCGCCAGATTTTCCTCGTCGACGACGACGTCCATGCTGTGCCGTTCCTCGTCGACGACGATGCTGGAGATCTCCGCCGGCGAAAGCGCGTTGATCACGAACTTGGCCGGGTCCTCGGAAAACAGAACGATGTCGACGCGCTCGCCGGCAAGCTCGTTGGTCACCGCGGTCACGCGCGATCCGCGCATGCCGATGCAGGTGCCCTGCGGATCGAGCCGCGGATCGTTCGACTTGACCGCGATCTTGGCGCGCACGCCGGGGTCGCGCGCCGCCGCCTTGATCTCGATCAGCCCCTCTTCGATCTCCGGAACCTCGAGCTCGAACAGGCGCACGACCAAGTCGGGCGTGATGCGCGACAGCAGCAGCTGCGGGCCGCGCGCCTGCGCCTCGATCTTGATCACATAAGCCCGGACGCGGTCGCCGACGCGCAAATTCTCCTTCGGGATCAGCTGATCGCGGGGAATCATGCCTTCGATCCGCCCCGATTCGACGATCACGTTGCCGCGCTCGATGCGCTTGACGGTCCCGGTCAGCAGGTTGTCGTCGCGGTCGAGGAAATCGTTCAGGATCTGCTCGCGCTCGGCGTCGCGGATCTTCTGCAGTATCACCTGCTTCGCTGCCTGCGCTCCAATGCGGCCGAATTCGACGGGCTCGAGCGGCTCCTCGATCACATCGCCCAGCTGCAGCGGCGGATCGCGCTCGGCGGCGTCGGTGATCGCGATCTGATGCGCCGGCTCCTCGTGCTCCTCGTCGGGCACGACCGTCCAGCGCCGGAACGACTCGTAGTCGCCGGTTTCGCGATCGATCGACACGCGCGCGTCGATGTCCTGGGCAAAGCGTTTCTTGGTCGCCGACGCCAGCGCCGACTCCAGCGCCGTGAACACGATATCCTTCGGCACGTTTTTCTCGCGCGCCAGCGCGTCGACCAGCAACAGCAATTCGCGGTTCATCTTGCGTTTCTCCACTCAATCTTCGGCACCAGCCGCGCATGGTCGATATTGGCGAGAGCGATCGTGCGTGGGCCCGTTTCGGTGTCCAGCCGCACCGCATCGCCTTCGACGCCGCGCAGAATGCCTTTCAAGCGCCGGGCATTGTCGATAGCCTCGCGCAAAGTCAGGCGCACCTCCTCGCCCGAGAAACGGGCGAAGTCGGCAGCCTTCTTCAGCGGCCGGTCAAGTCCGGGCGACGACACCTCGAGCCGGTCGTAGTCGATCTGCTCGGCGGCGAAAAGATGGGTCAAATGCGTGCTCACCTGCGCGCAATCCTCGACGTCGACGCCCCCGGGCTTGTCGATGAATACGCGCACGAGCCCGCTGCGGGCCGAGTGGTCCCAATCGACCAGCTCGTAGCCCAGCGGGGGCAACGTGCGTTCCAGAACGTCGGCACAGCTTCACCAATGGCATCGCCATGAAACCGAAAAAGTAAAAAAAAAATGGGCTGTCGAGCCCATTTCTTATCGTTTACATCCGAGTCGAAGTATAGCAAAAATTCCGCTGCCGACTTGAAGGGGTCGAGGCCTAGCGCCGCGGCAGGCCCGGCGACGCGCCCGGCCGGCAGCGCCCCACCGTCTGCCGCTCTAGCCCGCGACCACGCCCGCGCGCGTTCCCTGGGCTAAACTTGCGGGCAATACCCTTGTTCGGGAGACGTCATGGCGCAGCCGTTGCCAATCGCAAAACACGGCAACCTCGAGCTCTTCCTTCTGCCCGCGCTCGCCAACCGGCACGGCCTGATCACCGGGGCGACGGGAACCGGCAAGACGGTCAGCCTGCAGGTGCTGGCCGAGCGCTTTTCCGCGCTTGGCGTGCCGGTCTTCATGGCCGACGTCAAGGGCGACCTCGCCGGGATGAGCCAGCCCGGCGCAGCCTCGCCCAAAGTTCGACGAGCGGCTGAAGCTCGTCGGCGTTCCCGCGCCGGCATACACCGGGTTTCCGACCGTTTTCTGGGATGTATTCGGCGAATCCGGCCATCCGATGCGGGCGACGGTCTCGGACCTGGGGCCGCTGCTTTTTGCCCGCATCCTGAACCTCAACGAAACCCAGGAAGGCGTGCTCGCCCTCGCGTTCAAGATCGCCGACGACAACGGCCTGTTGCTGCTCGATCTCAAGGACCTGCGCGCCCTGCTCGAGTACGTCGGCAACAACGCGCGCGACTTTCAGACCCAGTACGGCAATATTTCTGCAGCCAGCGTCGGCGCGATTCAGCGCGGCATACTGGCGCTGCAGCAGCAAGGCGCCGACAAGTTCATCGGCGAGCCGATGCTCAATATCGACGACCTGCTGCAGACCGACGGCAGCGGCAAGGGCATTGTCAACATCCTGACGGCCGACAAGCTGCTCATCGCTCCCGCGCTCTATTCGACCTTATTGCTCTGGCTGCTGGCCGAGTTCTACGAGCGACTGCCCGAAGTCGGCGATCCCGACAAGCCGAAGCTCGTGTTCTTTTTCGACGAAGCGCACCTGCTGTTCACCGATGCGCCGAAACCGCTGCTGGACAGGATCGAGCAGGTCGTGCGGCTGATCCGCTCGAAGGGAGTGGGCGTGTATTTCGTCACGCAGAATCCGCTCGACGTCCCGGACAAGGTGCTGGGCCAGCTTGGCAACCGGATCCAGCATGCGCTGCGAGCGTTCACGCCGCGCGATCAGAAAGCGGTCGCCGCCGCCGCGACCACGATGCGCGCCAATCCGTACGCTCGACACCGAAAAAGTCATTACCGAGCTCGGCGTCGGCGAAGCGCTGGTTTCGTTTCTCGACGAAAAGGGGCGGCCGAACGTTGTCGAGCGCGCATACATCCTGCCGCCGGCGAGCCGCATCGGGCCGATCAGCGCTCGATGAGCGGAAGGCGGTCATTGCCGCGTCTCCGGTCGCCGGCGTTTACGAAAAAACCGTCGATCGGGAATCGGCGTACGAAAAACTTCGCAGCAGGATCGCGGACTCGACCCCGACGATCAACGCGCCGTCCGACGGCGGAATCGTCGGCACGATCAAAGATTCGATGGGCGGGCTGATGAGCGGAAGCGGGCGCAAGGACAGCCTGGTCGAGGCGATGGCCAAGAGCGCTGCCCGGACGGTGGGATCGACGATCGGCCGCTCGATCGTGCGCGGCGTCCTCGGATCGCTGCTCGGCGGTCGTCGCTAGATCTCCCGCTCTCCGCGCCCGGATCACGCTATGAGAAAACCGACGCGTTATCTGCTCGCCGGAGGCGCCGTGCTGGCGGCTTGCAGCGGGTCCGCGCCGGATCGTCAGCCCCTACCGACCACGCCGCCAGGACAGGCCGCAGGGGCCGCGGTCGTGCGACGTACGCTGCCGGATACGACGCCTCCCCCGCGCCGCCGGTAGCCGCTTCCCCAGTCAATCCGCCGGCCGCGCCGACGCTGGCCATCGCGGCGCCTCCGGGCGCGGTTTATGTGTGTGTCAGCGGCGTCGGCGCGCAACTTCGGCAGACATCGATCGAGTTTGCAGCAGGCGTCGGGGAGCTTTGCCGAAAACACCCCGAGATGGGTCCATGCCAGTACGAGCGCGATGCGTGCCGTCGTAGCGGTGGACGGGTTTTCGCGGCCGACGGCAGCGAAATCACACGCAGCGTCGAGGACGAATACGACAAGCGCGTCATGCGCATCCGGCTGCGCTCGAACTGACGCCTGATCGGGACGGTCGGCAGCGCCAAGGGAATAGCCGGCGCAATCGCCTGTTTGTCATTGCTATGCTATCGTCATAGCCTGGGCGCGCGCTTTTCCGCGCGTTTCCGCCAGCGTGCCACTGCCCGGACGGCGGGCATCGCCGAAACCCGAAAGGAACGACGCCGCATGGCGAGCCTGCACAGAGCGTCGATGGACCAAAGGACTGGTACGCCGCGGCGTTCTTGCTTTTGCTGGGCGCGCGCGGCGCATCGGCATACGACTGGCTGCAGTTCGGCGGCGATCCCCAACACAGCGGCCGGAACACCGCGGAAACGATCCTGACCCCGGGCAACGTCGGAATGCTCGCCGCTCAAGTACCAAGTCACGCTGGCGGCAACGGTCGACGGCGCGCCGGTATTTCTCGAAAACGTGATCAACGCCGGGAGGCGTCAAGGACCTGCTGTTCGTCACGACCCGCGACGGACGCATCGTCGCGCTCGATGCGCAGAACGGCGCCGTCGTGTGGGCCCACCAGAACGGCCCCGGCGGTTGCACGATCATACAACGGCGGCAGCGCTTGCTACACGACGTCGTCGCCGGCGATCGACCCGAACCGCGCTCTACGTCTACAGCTACGGCCTCGACGGCTACGTCCACAAGTACCAGGTCGGCGACGGCATCGAAATCCTGACCGGCGGCTGGCCGCAGCTCACCACGCTCAAAGGCTACGACGAAAAGGGCTCGTCGGCGCTGTCGATCGCGACCTCGGGCGGCGTCAAATACCTGTACGTCGTGCACGGCGGATATCCGGGCGACAAGGGCGACTACCAGGGCCACGTCACCGCGATCAACCTCGCGCACCGGCGCGCAAAAAGTGTTCAACACCGCGTGCAGCGACAAGGCGGTGCACCTTGACTCATTTCGTCGCGGCGCCGGAAACGACGACGACTTGCGCAGCGCGCGAAATGCGATCTGGGCGCGGCCGGGCGTCTTCTACGACGCGGGCACCGATCGCATTTTGATCGCGACCGGCAACGCTTCACCGCCGGTGTCGGACAATTCGATGGCATCCGCAACTGGAGCGAGTCGGTGCATTGCGCTGCAGCCCGACGGTACCGGCGGCACGGCGTAAACGCGGCAAGCCGCTCGACAGCTACACGCCTCCGAACTGGTCTTCGCTCGACAACACCGATACCGACATCGGCAGCACCGGTCCGACGATCCTTCCGGTGCCGCCGACTTCCAACGTGCAGCATCTGGGACTGCAAAGCGGCAAGGACGGGATGCTGCGGCTGCTCAACCTCGCCAATCTGAGCGGCGCCGGGAGGTCCGGGGCATCTCGGCGGCTCGGTCGGCGCGCCGTTTGCGGTTCCGCAGGGAGATGGGGTCTTCCCGCAGCCGGCGACCTGGATCAATCCTGCCGACGGCAGCACCTGGGTATTCGTCGTCAACGGCAATGGCGCATCGGCGCTGCGGCTCGAACGTCGACGCCAGCGGCAATCCGTCGCTGGCGACGCAGTGGAGCAACGGCCGCCAGCGGCACGTCTCCGGTCGTCGCCAACAATATGCTGTTCTACCTGAGCGGAAGCAGCGTGCGCGTGCTCGATCCCGTCTCGGGCAGCATCTTGCGCACCGCATCGGGCACCGGCGCGCCGCACTGGCAGAGCCTGATCGTCGCCAACGGCAGTCGTCTATGTGACCGACCAGGCGCAGTCATCTGACCGCTTCGCTTGCCGCCGTCGGTGCTTCGCCGACGACGACGGTGCTGGCGAGTGGGAGCAATCCGGCCAATGCGGGGACCAGTGTTGCCTTGACGGCGACGGTGACCGGGGTGGGGCCGACCGGCAACGTCAATTTCAGCGAAGGCGGCAGTGCGCTGGCCGGATGTGCGGCGGTGGCGCTCGCCGGCGGGGCAACGCGCCAGCGCGATCTGCCACATCAGCAGCTTGAGCGTCGGCAGCCACGCCATCGTGGCGAGCTACGGTGGCGATGCCGGCAATGCCGGCTCGACCAGCAACACCTTGCTGCAGGTCATCGACACCGCTTCCGGCGGCATCAACGTCGCGCTCGCCAGCGCCGGCGCGGTGGCCTCGGCCTCGAGCGTGTTCAGCAACCAGTTTCCGGTGGCCGCGATCAACAACAACGAGCGCAAGGGCGCCGGCTGGGGCAGCGGCGGCGGCTGGAACGACGCCACCGCCAATGCCTTCCCCGACTGGGTCGAGATCGACTTCAACGGCAGCAAGACCATCGATCGGGTCATCGTCTACACCTTGCAGGACAACTATCCGAATCCGATCGAGCCGACCGACAGCCTGACCTTCACCCAGTACGGCGTGACCGACTTCACCGTGCAGGGCTGGAATGGCGCGGCCTGGGTCACGCTTGCGCAGCGTCAGCGGCAACAACCTGGTCAAGCGCGCGGTGACCTTCCCGCCCTTCACCACCAACCGCATCCGGGTCAACGTCACCAACGCGCTGATGCAGTACTCGCGCCTGGTCGAAGTCGAAGCCTGGGGCAGTGCCGCGGTCGGTCCGCCGCCGTCGACCACCACCCTGGCCAGTTCGTTGAATCCGTCGACCGTCGGCACGCCGGTCACCTTCACCGCCACCGTCACCGGCACCGATCCTACCGGCAGCGTCGCCTTTACCGACGGCGGCAATGCGATCGGCGGCTGCAGCGCCGTCGCCCTTACCGGCAGCGGCAATGCCCGCACCGCAGCGTGCACCACCAGCGCCTTGAGCCAGGGCACGCACAGCATCGTCGCCGCCTATGCCGGCGACGCCGGCAACGCCGCCTCGAGCAGCAGTCCTCTATCGCAAGTGGTCAATGCCGCCGGGTCGAGCAATGTCGCGCTGGCCAGCAACGGCGCTGTGGCCACCGCCTCGAGCACCTTCAGCGCCGCCTTCCCGGTGTCCGCCGTCAATAACAACGAGCGCGCCGGCGTGAACTGGGGCAACGGCGGCGGCTGGAACGACGCCACCGGCAACGCCTTCCCCGACACCGTGTCAGATCAGCTTCAACGGCAGCAAGACCATCGATCGCGTCGTCGTCTATACGCTGCAGGACAACTACGCCGAATCCGGTCGAGCCCACCGACAGCATGACCTTCAGTCTCTACGGCATCACCGCCTTCACCGTCCAGGGCAAGCAGGGCACCAAATGGATCACCCTGGCCACCGTCAGCGGCAACAACCTGGTCAAGCGCACCGTCACCTTCGCCCCCTTCACCACCACCCAAATCCGCCTCCGCATCACCGCCGCGCTCGCCTCCTTCTCCCGTATCACCGAAATCGAAGCTTGGGGAAATTGACGCGTTCCATTTTTGTTTACGACAACTAATGAGTCGCTCAGATTGTCCTGCTCACCAGGGCGGGGATCGAGCCGCCCGCTTGCTGCCTATCGGACGCCTCGCCAGCGATTCCTAGCGCGATTCTTGCTCCAGATCGACGTGAGCGCATTTTAATGCTTGGCAAACGGCGGTCATGCCATTAGCATAGGCGTCTCGCGTCAACTAATGCCGATTTGCGGTAGCTTGCCGTCCCACTACGGAGTAAAGGCCCGAGATGAAGTCGTCACTTCAACGAGTTTTGTGGACGACAATCGCTGTCTTCTTAGTGGCCGCTGGCGCCTCGTTGCCTGCCGGCGCCCACCATGGCGCCGACGCGGTGATCACTGGATCCCAGTCGGCGCCGCTGGCGACGACCGTCGAGACCGCCGCCGGCACGATCGACGAGCTCGTCGTCGACAACCGCGTGACCGGCACAACCACGCGCTATACGCTGCTGCGACGGGACGACGGCATCGTCGTGGGCCTGCGTGGCGCCGGTTCGGAAAGCCTGTTCAAGGGAACGCGGATTCTTGCCACCGGGCGGCGCGCCGGCGACATGCTGCAGGTGGAAAGCTACGGCTTGATGTCGGGTCCATCGCCACGCGCGGCGACCCAGGCCACAGGCTCGGAACAAGTGCAGGGCACGCTTCTTCTCGCCCACGCCGACGATTTCGAAAACGACCGCGGTGAATTCAAGATGGTGGTGCTCGGCGACGATGGGCACGCGACCGAACTGCAACTGGGAATCATGCCCGACGTGCTGCGCTCCGGCATGAGGGTCGTCGCCTATGGCACCCTCGGCGCCGACAATCTCTCGCTGGACACAAACCACGTCGAAGTCCTCGCGCTGGTGCCGCACCCACATCCAAAATACAGAGCTTCAGCATCCAGTCGCTGACGACGAACAAAGTGCTAGTGCTGCTGGTCAAGTTCACCGACAACGTCGAGCCCTTCACGTCGGCGGCAGTGCAGCAGGTCATGGTGACCAACGCCGGTAGCGTGGCCAACTATTACAACGAAGTCTCGTTCGGTCAGGAGCAGTTGAGCATCACTGTGACGCCAAACTGGCTGCAATCGGGCATCGCCCCGCCGTCGACCTGCGACTACTCGACGATCGGCACCAAGGCCGATGCGGCGTACGCGGCGGCTTTCCCCGCCGACAAGACCGTTTACCAAAATCGCTTCTACGTCTTTCCGCACCTGAATGCCTGCGGCTGGGCCGGGCTGGCATACGTCGGCTTTGGTCGGGCGTACAGCAACGGTTACAACACCCTCGGCGTATACGGCCATGAGCTCGGCCACAATTTCGGCCTGCTGCATGCGGCAGGCTTACCTGCACGGGATTGTCGATGTGCGCCAGCGGCGCCGTCTCCGAGTATGGCGACTCGTTCGACGTCATGGGCAACATCAGCACCATGCATTTCAATGCCATGCAGAAATCGCTTCTGCAGTGGATTCCGGCGACGTCGGTCAAGACGCATACGAGCGGAACCGCGACGTACACGCTTTCGCCGATCGAGTCCGGCGGCGCCGCAAGCTATGCGATCAAGGTTCCGGCCGCCGCGAACCGCACCTATTGGGTCGAATACCGGCAGCCGATCGGTTTCGATGGCCCGGGGCTGGCCCTTTGCCTTCCCCAGCAACGGCGCGCAGATCCGGTTGTCGAGCCCGTTCACGTCGATTTCCGGCATCGGACGACACGCAATTGCTCGACATGACTCCGGGGACGGGCAGCTTCACCGATGCGGCGCTGCTTGCCGGACAGAGCTACACCGACAGTACGTACGGCATCACTATTACCGTCGGCTCGGCGTCGCCGACGGCGCTCAATGTCACCGTCGCCATGGGCGCCGGCAGCCCGACGACGACGACACTGGCCAGCTCGGTCAATCCCTCGGGGCTCGGCGCCTCGTGACGTTCACTGCCACCGTCACCGGCAATGCGCCGACGGGAACAGTGAATTTCAGGACAGCGGCAGCTCGCTTGCCGGCTGCGGCGCCGTGGCGCTGTCCGGCATCGGGCAATATCCGTACCGCACAGTGCGCGACCAGCGCCCTGAGCGCCGGAACGCACAGCATCGCCGCTGCTTATGGCGGCGACGCCGGCAACAACGCCTCGGCCAGCACCGCGGTCTCGCAGGTCGTCAACAAGGCGACCAGCACGACCGGCGTCGTCAGCTCGAAGAATCCGTCGACGTTCGGCACGAGCATCACGTTCACCGCCACCGTCACCGGCACGGCGCCGACTGGCAGCGTCAACTTCAAGGATGGCGGCGCCTCGATCGCCGGCTGCAGCGCGGTCGCGCTCGCCGGCAGCGGCAATAGCAGGACTGCGGCATGCACGACCGGAACGCTGACCGCGGCACGCACACCATCGCCGCGTCCTACGGCGGCGATGCGGGCAACCTCGCTTCGAGCAGCACGAGTCTGTCGCAGGTCGTCAATTCGGCGGGACCTGCACCGACGACGACATCGCTGCGAGTTCGAAGAATCCGTCGACAGCCGGAACCACGTCACCTTCACCGCCACGGTCATCGGCAGCAATCCGACCGGCAGCGTCAATTTCAAGGATGGCGCGAATTCGATCACCGGCTGCAGCGCGGTCGCGCTGGCCGGCAGCGGCAACAGCAAGACCGCCGCGTGCACGACCAGCAGCCTGACCGCGGCGACGCACAGCATCACCGCCGCCTACGGGGGCGATGCCGGCAATGCCGCTTCGACCAGTGCGGCGCTGTCGCAGGTCGTCAACTCGGTCGGCCCGGCGCAGCGACGACGACGCTCGCCAGCTCGATGAATCCGTCGACGGTCGGGACCAACGTCATGTTCACCGCCACCGTCACCGGCAGCAACCCGACCGGCAGCGTCAACTTCAAGGATGGCGCCAGTTCGATCAGCGGCTGCAGCGCCGTCGCGCTCGCCGGCAGCGGCAACAGCAAGACCGCCGCGTGCAGCACCAGCGCGCTGACTGCGGCGACGCACAGCATCACCGCAGCCTACGCGCGGCGACGCCGGCAATGCCGCCTCGACCAGTGCAGCGCTGTCGCAAGTCGTCAACGCCGACGGCGCATCGATCAATGTCGCGCTGGCCAGCAACGGCGGCGTCGCCACCGCCTCGAGCACCTTACAGCTCCGACTTCCCGGTGTCCGCGATCATCAACAACATGCGCACCGGCGCGAACTGGGGCGTCAGCGGCGGCTGGAACGACAACACCGCCAACGCCTGGCCCGACTGGGTGCAGATCAACTTCAACGGCAGCAAGACCATCGACCACGTCGTCGTCTATACGGTGCAGGACAACTACGCCAACCCGGTCGAGCCGACCGATACGATGACGTTCAGCCTGTACGGCATCACCGCGTTTACCGTGCAGGGCTGGAACGGCTCGGCCTGGGTGAGCCTGGGCAGCGTCAGCGGCAACAACCTGGTCAAGCGCACGGTCAATTTCTCCGCCTATCACCACCGACCGCATCCGCATCAGCGTCACCGCCGCGCTCGCCAGCTACTCCCGCATCACCGAAGTCGAGGCCTGGGGCGCCGCGCGCCGGTCGGCCCGGACCGATCGACGACGACGATGGCGAGTTCGCTCAACCCATCGACCGCCGGCGCGAGCGTCACCTTCACCGCCACCGTCGCCGGCAGCAACCCGACCGGCAGCGTCAACTTCAAGGACGGCGCCAATTCGATCAGCGGCTGCAGCGCCGATCGCGCTCGTCGGCAGCGGCAACAGCAAGACGGCGGCGTGCAGCACCAGCACGCTGACCGCGGCGACGCACAGCATCACCGCCGCCTACGGCGGCGACGCCGGCAATGCCGCCTCGACCAGTGCGGCGCTGTCGCAGGTCGTCAACGGGCGGCGGATCGATCAACGTCGCACTGGCCAGCAACGGCGGCGTCGCCAGCGCATCGAGCAGCTACAGCTCCAGCTTCCCGGTGTCCGCCATCATCAACAACATACGCACCGGCTGCGAACTGGGGCGTCAGCGGCGGCTGGAACGACAACACCGCGAATGCCTAGCCCGACTGGGTGCAGATCAACTTCAACGGCAGCAAGACGATCGACCACGTCGTCGTCTATACGGTTCAGGACAACTACGCCAACCCGGTCGAGCCGACCGACACGACGACGTTCAGCCTGTACGGCATCACCGCGTTCACCGTGCAGGGCTGGAACGGCTCGGCCTGGGTGACGCTGGGCAGCGTCAGCGGCAACAACCTGGTCAAGCGCACGGTGAATTTCTCCGCCTACACCACCGACCGCATCCGCATCAACGTCACCGCCGCGCTCGCCAGCTACTCCCGCATCACCGAAGTCGAAGCCTGGGGGCATTGACAGCGCAACAGCTGCTGACGCTGCCGGCTGGCGCCCCACGGTGCGGGCGCCCGCGCTTCGTCGACAAGTAGCCAGCGCGACTCGCCCCGCCTTTGTTACTATCGCGCGCAGCCATGCCGCGCGGTCGCCGTACCGCCGCTCGCCGCGGTTTCGCCGACCGAGGATCCGACGCGAAACAATGATCTTTCTGCACTTTCACGCGCTCGAGCGCAGCTTTGCTGCGCTTCTGTCCTGCGCGCTTCCTTTGGCGTCTCGGCTGCCTTTACTCCGCCCTCGCCGCAGGCGGCGGGAACGCCGCAGGGCACTCGGCATCACTTACGGCCAGCCCGCCGTACCAGCTGCAGAATTCAGTGGCGATTTGCGCAGACTGCCGTTGGCCCCGGCACCCGTTGCTACAGCGCATCTACCGTCCGCTGCTTCGCGGACCGGTATCGTCCAAGATTCCGTCGGAGGCGCCACAACCGCTCGCGCCACAGTCGCGATCCGGTCCGCTCGCGCCGATGCCGAATCCGCATCCTGACTTTCGCCGGGATAAGCTTCAACGATGCTGCACCGGAGGCCAATGCGGCGGTGGCTGGCCGCCGGACCCGAACGGCGACGTTGGACCGAACCACTATATCGAAGCGGTCAATACCTCGTACGCGATCTACAACAAGAGCGGAACGCGGCTTGCCGCGTTTACCGAAGACCAGCTGTGGAGCGGCGCGCCGGCATCGCCATGCACGTCCGCTCCCGAAGGCGATCCGGTCGTCATCTACGATTGGCTGGCCGATCGCTTCGTGCTGACGCATTTTGCGTTCGCATCCGTCAACGGACCGTTCTACCAGTGCATCGCCGCATCGAAGACCAGCGATCCGGTCGCCGGCGGCTGGTGGCTGTATGCGGTGCGCATGGACCCGGGCGGCGCCGGCCTGCCTCCAGTCGGCGACATCAACGATTACGGCAAGTTCGGCCTCTGGCACGATTGCCTGTACATGGCGGCGAACGCGTTCACACCGAGCAGCGCCTACGACGGCGTCTCGTTCGCATCGTTCAGCCGGGCCGATCTTTACAGCGGAGCGCCGCTCACGTTCTCGATCGGCTATCTGCCGCCATCGACGAACGCCTTCACGCTGATTCCGAGCAACAACCAGGGCAAGGGCGCGAACGCCGCGCAGCCGGGGACGCCGAATTATTTCGTATCCGAATCGGGAGTCGTCGAGGAATTCGAGGTCCGGACGTTCAGCCCGGGCGCCAACTGCGGTGCGGGCGGCACGCTGAGCGCGCCGACAATCGTCAGTCAGGCGCAGTACACGTTCCAACAGGGTGCGATCGTTCCGCAACCGAACACGTCGCGCAAACTGGACATGATCGACGACCGGATCATGCAGAAGGCCCAATATCGCAAGATCGGCGGCACGGAGTCGCTGTGGGTTACGCATCCGGTCGGGAGCGGACTGGGCACGACCGCGATGCAATGGGCGCAGCTCGACGTCACCGGCGGCGCAATCGCCGCCGCACCAGTGCAACAGCAGATTTACGCGCCCGATTCGACGCTCAATCGTTTCATGGGCAGCCTTGCAGTCGACGGACGCGGCAACATGGCGCTCGGCTACACGACCTCGAACGCCACCTCGCCGAATTTTCCGAGCCTTGCCTATTCCGGCAGGCTGGCGACCGATCCGCTGAATACGCTTCCGCAGACCGAAGTGAAAATGACCGCCGGTGCCGGCTCGCAGGTCAACAATTGCGGCGGCGGCCCCTGCGATCGGTGGGGCGACTACAGCGCGATGAGCGTCGACCCTGCCGACGATTGCACGTTCTGGTACATCAACGAGTACTACAGCAGCCAGACCAACGGCAGCAGCGGCAACTGGCAAACGCGCATCGGTTCGTTCAGATTCCCATCGTGCTCGCAGCCGCAGCCTTCGACGACGACGGTGCTGGTGAGTGGGAGCAATCCGGCGAATGCGGGGACGAGTGTTTCGTTGACGGCGACGGTGACCGGGGTGGGGCCGACCGGCAACGTCAATTTCAGCGAAGGCGGCAGCGCGCTGGCCGGATGTGCGGCGGTGGCGCTCGCCGGCGGCGGCAACGCGCCCAGTGCGATTTGCCACATCAGCAGCCTGAGCGTCGGCACGCACGCCATCGTGGCGAGCTACGGTGGCGATGCCGGCAATGCCGGCTCGACCAGCAGTGCCTTGCTGCAGGTGATCGACACCGCTTCCGGCGGCACGAACGTGGCGCTGGCCAGTGTCGGCGCGGTGGCGTCGGCCTCGAGCGTGTTCAGCACCCAGTTTCCGGCGGCCGCGGGCAACGACAACGACCGCAAGGGCGCCGCCTGGGGCAGCGGCGGCGGCTGGAACGACGCCACCGCCAATGTCTTCCCCGACTGGCTGCAGATCGACTTCAACGGCAGCAAGACCATCGATCGGGTCATCGTCTATACCTTGCAGGACAACTATCCGAATCCGATCGAGCCGACCGACAGCCTGACCTTCACCCAGTACGGCGTGACCGCCTTCACCGTGCAGGGCTGGAATGGCGCGGCCTGGGTGAGCCTGGGTAGCGTCAGCGGCAACAACTTAGTCAAGCGCGCGGTGACCTTCCCGGCGTTCACCACCAACCGCATCCGGGTCAACATCACTAATGCGCTGATGCTCTATTCGCGCCTGGTCGAGGTCGAAGCCTGGGGCACGGCCGCCGTCGGACCGCCGCCGTCGACCACTACGCTGGCCAGTTCGTTGAATCCGTCGACGGTGGGCGCGCCGGTCACCTTCACCGCCACCGTCACCGGCACCGCGCCGACCGGCAGCGTCGCCTTTACCGATGGCGGCAACGCGATCGGCGGCTGCAGCGGCGTGACCTTGACCGGCAGCGGCAATGCCCGCACCGCACCCTGCACTACCAGCGCCTTGGGCTCGGCACGCACAGCATCGTCGCCGCCTATGCCGGCGACGCCGGCAACGCCGCCTCGAGCAGCAGTCCTCTGTCGCAAGTCGTCAATGCCGCCGGGTCGAGCAATGTCGCGCTCGCCAGCAACGGCGCCGTGGCCAGCGCCTCGAGCACCTTCAGCGCCGCCTTCCCGGTGTCCGCCGTCAATAACAACGAGCGCGCCGGCGTCAACTGGGGCAACGGCGGCGGCTGGAACGACGCCACCGGCAATGCCTTCCCCGACACCGTCCAGATCAACTTCAGCGGCAGCAAGACCATCAATCGCGTCGTCGTCTATACGCTGCAGGACAACTACGCCAGCCCGGTCGAGCCCACCGACAGCATGACCTTCAGCCTCTACGGCATCACCGCCTTCACCGTCCAGGGCAAGCAGGGCGGCAAGTGGATCAACCTGGCCACCGTCAGCGGCAACAACCTGGTCAAGCGCACCGTCAACTTCTCCCCCTTCACCACCACCCAAATCCGCCTCCGCATCACCTCCGCGCTGGCCTCCTTCTCCCGTATCACCGAAATCGAAGCCTGGGGAAATTGACATCGCTTGACGCACGCACATCGCGCCAAAGCGAAAGCCCAACCGCGGGGGTTGGGCTTTTGCTTTTTGGGGTGCCTGACGATGACCTACTTTCTACTTCGCACGGGCAATCCGCACTATCATCGGCGCGCCGCCGTTTCACGGTCCTGTTCGGGATGGGAAGGGGTGGGGCCAGCGGGCTAAGGTCGTCAGGCATTGACGGGTGTCGGCCAGGGAGAGAGTTCGTCTCGGCTTGGCCAACGCGAAGGGAAGAAGTAAAGCTTGGGATTAGATCGTATTGCGCTCACACCGTAACGCTGGCGCTTTGAGCACGCAGCGTTATGGGATCAAGCCGCACGGGCAATTAGTATCGGTTAGCTCAAGGCGTTACCGCCCTTCCACACCCGACCTATCAACGTGGTGGTCTGCCACGACCCTTCAGGGGGATCAAGTCCCCGGGAGATCTCATCTTCAGGCACGTTTCCCGCTTAGATGCTTTCAGCGGTTATCGCTTCCGTACATAGCTACCCGGCAATGCGACTGGCGTCACAACCGGTACACCAGCGGTACGTCCACTCCGGTCCTCTCGTACTAGGAGCAGCCCCCGTCAAATCTCCAGCGCCCACGGCAGATAGGGACCAAACTGTCTCACGACGTTTTGAACCCAGCTCACGTACCACTTTAAATGGCGAACAGCCATACCCTTGGGACCGGCTACAGCCCCAGGATGTGATGAGCCGACATCGAGGTGCCAAACACCGCCGTCGATATGAACTCTTGGGCGGTATCAGCCTGTTATCCCCGGCGTACCTTTTATCCGTTGAGCGATGGCCCTTCCATTCAGAACCACCGGATCACTATGTCCTGCTTTCGCACCTGCTCGACTTGTCAGTCTCGCAGTCAAGCCCCCTTGTGCCATTGCACTATCAGTACGATGTCCGACCGTACCTAGGAGACCTTCGAGCTCCTCCGTTACTCTTTGGGAGGAGACCGCCCCAGTCAAACTGCCTACCATGCACGGTCCCCGAACCGGTTAAACGGTCCTGGGTTAGAACCGCAATGACACCAGGCTGGTATTTCAACGTTGGCTCCACGCCATCTAGCGACAGCGCTTCAATGCCTCCCAGCTATCCTACACAGGTCCCATCACAGTCCAATGCAAAGCTACAGTAAAGGTGCACGGGGTCTTTCCGTCTTGCCGCGGGGAGATTGCATCTTCACAAACACTTCAACTTCGCTGAGTCTCGGGTGGAGACAGCGTGGCCATCGTTACGCCATTCGTGCAGGTCGGAACTTACCCGACAAGGAATTTCGCTACCTTAGGACCGTTATAGTTACGGCCGCCGTTTACCGGGGCTTCAATCAAGAGCTCGCACCCCATCATTTAACCTTCCGGCACCGGGCAGGCGTCACACCCTATACGTCGACTTTCGTCTTTGCAGAGTGCTGTGTTTTTGTTAAACAGTCGCAGCCACCATTTCTCTGCGGCCCCTCTCGGCTCCAGCCGTACAGCCTTCACCTACCAGAGGCGCACCTTATCCCGAAGTTACGGTGCTAATTTGCCGAGTTCCTTCACCCGAGTTCTCTCAAGCGCCTTAGAATATTCATCCTGCCCACCTGTGTCGGTTTGCGGTACGGTCAACCTGAAACTGAAGCTTAGAGGCTTTTCCTGGAAGCAGGGTATCAGCAACTTCCGGCAGGACAAGCCCGCCTTCGTCATCACGCCTCGGCTAAGATCCCCGGATTTGCCTAAGGACCACGCCTACACGCTTAAACCGGGACTTCCAACACCCGGCTCGCTTAACCTTCTCCGTCCCCCCATCGCATCTCAGGCCGGTGCGGGAATATTAACCCGCTTCCCATCGGCTACGACTCTCGTCCTCACCTTAGGGGCCGACTCACCCTGCGCCGATGAACGTGGCGCAGGAAACCTTGGGCTTTCGGCGACAGAGCTTTTCACTCTGTTTATCGCTACTCATGTCAGCATTCGCACTTCCGATACCTCCAGCAACCCTCACGAGTCACCTTCACCGGCCTACGGAACGCTCTCCTACCACCTACCCACCCCGAAGGCATGAATAAATCCGCGAGTTTCGGTACACAGTTTGAGCCCCGTTACATCTTCCGCGCAGGACGACTCGACCAGTGAGCTATTACGCTTTCTTTAAATGATGGCTGCTTCTAAGCCAACATCCTGGCTGTCTGAGCCTTCCCACCTCGTTTCCCACTTAACTGTGGCTTGGGGACCTTAACTGGGGGTCTGGGTTGTTTCCCTTTCGACCCCGGACGTTAGCACCCGGAGTCTGTCTCCCACGCTTAACACTTTGCGGTATTCGGAGTTTGCCATGGTTTGGTAAGGCGCCATGCCCCCCTAGCCATAACAGTGCTCTACCCCCGCAAGTCATACGTGAGGCACTACCTAAATAGTTTTCGGAGAGAACCAGCTATTTCCGGATTTGTTTAGCCTTTCACCCCTAGCCACAGCTCATCCCCGTCTTTTTCAACAGACGTGGGTGCGGCCCTCCACGAGGTGTTACCCCCGCTTCAGCCTGGCCATGGCTAGATCATCCGGTTTCGGGTCTACGCCATGCGACTAATCGCCCTGTTCGGACTCGCTTTCGCTACGCCTCCCCTATTCGGTTAAGCTCGCCACACAACGTAAGTCGCTGACCCATTATACAAAAGGTACGCAGTCACCCCAGCTTGATTGGTCCTCACGGACCACTCAAGCTGGTGTGTCTTCGCATCGCTGCGCGATTCGAAAGTCACTCTTCTCAATGAAGCGTCACCAGCCAGCGCTATGCGCCGATCGGATCTGCTTCATCGTCGAGGTCTTTTGCCGCACTCACGTGCGGCAAAGAACCTTGCGAAGGCCAATAAAGCTGGGGCTCCCACTGTTTGTATGCATGCGGTTTCAGGATCTGTTTCACTCCCCTTCCGGGGTTCTTTTCGCCTTTCCCTCACGGTACTGGTTCACTATCGGTCGATCACGAGTATTTAGCCTTGGAGGATGGTCCCCCCATCTTCAGACAGGATTTCACGTGTCCCGCCCTACTTCTCGTACCCTCAGTTCCACTCCCAACCTTTCGCGTACGGGGCTGTCACCCACTTTGGCCGCCCTTTCCAGAGCGCTCCGCTAAGTCGAAAGCTAAAAGGTACCGGCTGCTCCGATTTCGCTCGCCACTACTTTCGGAATCTCGGTTGATTTCTGTTCCTGCGGTTACTGAGATGTTTCAGTTCTCCGCGTTCGCTCTACCCAGCCTATGAATTCAGCCAGGAGTACCCCTCCATACATGACTCTCGATAATGCTCGCTTAAGACTTGGCCGCTTTGCCGCGCACTAGCGCGCGCGCAAAGCTCCAACCGCAGTCTCACTGCTCGCGTCGAAAGCCATCTATGGAGGGGTGGGTTTCCCCATTCGGACATCTCCGGATCAATGCTCGTTTACCAGCTCCCCGGAGCTTTTCGCAGGTTGCCACGTCCTTCATCGCCTGTGATCGCCAAGGCATCCACCACATGCACTTAGTCGCTTGACCCCATAACGCTACGCACTACCTCGCCTCGCATTACAGGTGTTCGCGCTTGTCACCCGCTCGCTCCGACTAAAGATCAAGCAGGCTTCGATACAATCTAACCCAGTCTCGCCCGTCGTCGCTGAATCCACGCTCGCGCGTAGATCCCGCTCCTTCCGAGCAAGACGCTTTACTTCTTCCGTGTTGTTAAAGAACGACCGAACCTTCTCGGCACCGATCCAAAGATCAGAGCTAAACGCTTCCTTCGCTTACCTCTGCCCTCTGCCGCCCCTTCGTAACTGGTGGAGCTGATCGGGATCGAACCGACGACCCCCTGCTTGCAAAGCAGGTGCTCTCCCAGCTGAGCTACAGCCCCCTCGCTTTAAGCCATGCTTCCTGACTCATGGCTTCGCGACCTTGCAGGTGGTGGGTCTGGATGGATTCGAACCATCGACCCCCGCCTTATCAAGACGGTGCTCTAACCAACTGAGCTACAGGCCCGATTCCTAGTCGACACCTGACGAACAACCGATAAGCGTGAGCACTTGAAGCGCTGACGTTGGGTAAGCAGCCGCTCCGACTCGCCACCATCGCTGGTGCCTCTCTTACGACCGTTACCTGACTCCGAGAAAGGAGGTGATCCAGCCGCACCTTCCGATACGGCTACCTTGTTACGACTTCACCCCAGTCACGAAACGCACCGTGGTAAGCGGCCCCCTTGCGGTTAGCCTACCTACTTCTGGTACATCCCGCTCCCATGGTGTGACGGGCGGTGTGTACAAGACCCGGGAACGTATTCACCGCGACATGCTGATCCGCGATTACTAGCGATTCCGACTTCATGCAGTCGAGTTGCAGACTGCAATCCGGACTACGACCGGCTTTTATGGGGATTGGCTCCAGCTCGCGCTTTGGCAACCCTCTGTACCGGCCATTGTATGACGTGTGAAGCCCTACCCATAAGGGCCATGAGGACTTGACGTCATCCCCACCTTCCTCCGGTTTGTCACCGGCAGTCTCCCTAGAGTGCCCTTGCGTAGCAACTAGGGACAAGGGTTGCGCTCGTTGCGGGACTTAACCCAACATCTCACGACACGAGCTGACGACAGCCATGCAGCACCTGTGTTACGGCTCTCTTTCAAGCACCCCCACATCTCTGCAGGGTTCCGTACATGTCAAGGGTAGGTAAGGTTATTCGCGTTGCATCGAATTAATCCACATCATCCACCGCTTGTGCGGGTCCCCGTCAATTCCTTTGAGTTTTAATCTTGCGACCGTACTCCCCAGGCGGGCAACTTCACGCGTTAGCTGCGGTACCAGGAAATCGCTTCCCCAACACCTAGTTGCCATCGTTTAGGGCGTGGACTACCAGGGTATCTAATCCTGTTTGCTCCCCACGCTTTCGTGCCTGAGCGTCAATCTCAGCCCAGGGGGCTGCCTTCGCCATCGGTGTTCCGCCGCATCTCTACGCATTTCACTGCTACACGCGGCATTCCACCCCCCTCTGCCAGATTCAAGTCCCCTAGTTTCCACTGCCATTCCCAGGTTGAGCCCGGGGCTTTCACAACGGACTTGAGGAACCGCCTACGCACTCTTTACGCCCAGTAATTCCGATTAACGCTCGCACCCTACGTATTACCGCGGCTGCTGGCACGTAGTTAGCCGGTGCTTATTCCGCCGGTACCGTCAAAAATCTCCCGTATTCAAGGAGAACCCTTTCTTCCCGACTAAAAGCGGTTTACAACCCGAAGGCCTTCTTCCCGCACGCGGCATGGCTGGATCAGGGTTGCCCCCATTGTCCAAAATTCCCCACTGCTGCCTCCCGTAGGAGTCTGGGCCGTGTCTCAGTCCCAGTGTGGCTGATCATCCTCTCAGACCAGCTACCGATCGTCGCCTTGGTAGGCCTTTACCCCACCAACTAGCTAATCGGACATCGGCCGCTCCCATAGCGTGAGGCCCTTGCGAGGTCCCCCACTTTCCTCCGTAGAGCATATGCGGTATTAGCCCGGCTTTCGCCGGGTTATCCCCCACTACGGGACACGTTCCGATGTGTTACTCACCCGTTCGCCGCTCGCCGCCAGGGTTGCCCCCGCGCTGCCGCTCGACTTGCATGTGTAAAGCATGCCGCCAGCGTTCAATCTGAGCCAGGATCAAACTCTTCAGTTCAATACCTGTACAAGACTTCACTCATTACTGACGTCGACCAAACCTTCCGCATCACCCCCAACCCAAGTTTCCCCAGGTCGAGCAGCAACGCTTCCAGCTTCGTCACGAGCCCAATGACCGTGACAGCCATCAGACCCGCTTCCTTCAGCATGAGTACTTCTCGTGATGCTTATCGAGCCCTCGAATCCCCAGCCCACCAGGCGCCCGCCAGAGTCTCCCCCAGCATCCACCCGCAGCCAGAACACCCAAGGCCACCATCACCCCAAGTACCCACACTTATCGGTTGTTCACGTTGTTAAAGAGCGTGCTCGCCCCGGGTCGAGCAACAACGCCGGATTCGGTCGAGCAGAGGGGGCCAATTATAATGATCCGAGCTCGACATTGCAAGCATCGAGCGACGCCGTTCGAGTGACTTTTGCCTATGACAATCGATGCGCCGGCCCGCTTAGCTGCATGAATTCAGACACTTCGCAAATGACCTCGACAAAGGCTATCGCGTTGCCCGCGCCGGATCCGGCGATCGCGCTATGGCTTTGTCCGCTGGACTGCAGCAGCGACGAGCCGCGCGCGCTTGAGCGCAATCATTATCACCGGCGGAAATCGAGCGTGCAGATCGTTTCGGCACGCCCGCGCTGCGATCGCGCTGGGTCGCCGGTCGCGCAGCATTGCGCCGGCTGCTCGGCGCGACGCTCGGCGTCGATCCCGCGGCGGTTCAGCTGAGGCGCGGCACTCGCGGCCGTCCCGAAATCGCAGCGGAACATGCGCTCGATTTTAATGTGTCGCACACCGACAACGTGGCGCTGATCGGCATCGCTGCCGGATTGCCACCCGGCGCACGCATCGGAGTCGACGTCGAGCGCGAGGATCGCGCGGTCAATGCCGACGGGCTGGCGCGCAAGTTCATGACCACGCGCGAGCGCGCGGCGATGGCTCCGCTGGACGACGAGGCGCGCCGCCGGCACTTTCTGCGCCTGTGGACATGCAAGGAAGCGATGAGCAAGGCCACTGGTGATGCGCTTTCGGCCCCCTTTCGGGACATCGACGTGGGCCTCGACCGCGGTCCACATTTGCTCGCGGGGCCGCCACCCTACGTCGCCGGACGCTGGCGCCTGGTAAGCGCCGCGGTGCCGGCGGACCTGATTGCCACGATCGCGATCTGGCGCGGCGCCTAAAACCCTTGCCTTTCGCGTTCGCAGCCCTTGTCTCACGCACTGGCCGCGTCGACTGACGCGGGTTTGGCGTACTTCCATTTCTTCTGCAGCCAAAGCCAATCGGCTGGATTTTCGCGGATGTCGCGCTCGAGCATGCGCGCGTACCGTTCGACGACCATGTCATCCGCGCCTTCGTTGTACGGCGGCTCGGCGAGCGGCGTCAGGCGGACCGAGTAGTAACCTCGCCGCAACCGTCGCATCGTCACGTAGAGAACCTTCGCGTCCAGAAATCGCGCGATCTTGCCGGCACCTACGAAAAAAGCTGTGTCCTGCCCGAGGAAACGCGTCCATTGCCGCGGATCGTTTCCCTTCGGGGTCTGATCGGCGATCAACGCGTAGACTCGCGGCTGGCCGGCTCGGCTCAGCAGATCGAAAATAAAGTCCTTTCGCGGGACGAAGCGGCTGCCGAAACGCGCGCGGGCCTCGCGCAGAAACCTGTCAACCGCTTCCACACGCTGAGGCTGGTAGACAACGTCGATCGCAATGTCGAAATGCGCGCCGGTCGCGAGCGACAGCCATTCCCAGTTGCCGAAGTGGGCCGTCAGCAGAATCACCGATTGCTTGGCGTCCACACACGCAGTGACCAGCTCGGGATTTTCGACCGTCACGCGACGACGCAATGCGTCGGCGCTGGCCCCATACCCCCAGAATGCTTCGAACAGCGTATCCGCAAGGTTGCGATACGAGCGGCGAAGAATGACGGCGCGCTCGTCCGCGCTCTTGCCGGGAAAAGCGTTGGCGATATCCAGCTCCGCACGATCGCGCCGCCAGCGCAGCACGCGAAATGCGACGAAGTATACGACCGCGCTCCACGTATAGAGCAGCGGCAGTGGCACGCGCGTAAGGGCCTTCAGCAGAAATAGCATGGGATTCGATGGCCGGCAATCAATGCCGCTCGCACCACCGCGCGAATATAGACGAGCGCGGGGACCGGAGCAATGCGCAAGCCTGCGCGCATCGAATGCCGCCGCTAATACGCCCGCTCAGGCGACCGCCACCAGCCGGTCGAGGGCTTCCGGATCCTTGAGCAGCTGGTCGCTGCTCGAGCGGTGCACGATCCTGCCGCGGTCGAGAACGAGAGCTTGCTGCGTCAGCTGCAGAGCGAGGCGCGCGTGCTGCTCGACGACGACCACTGCGAATTCCCGCTCCCGCACCAGCTCGCCGATCAGGCGCATCAGCTCCTGGACGATGATCGGCGCCAGTCCTTCCATTGGCTCGTCGAGCAGCAGCAGCTTCGGGTTGGTCATCAAGGCTCGCGCGATCGCCACCATTTGCTGCTCGCCGCCCGACAATTGGTTGCCGAGGTTGCGCTTGCGTTGCTCGAGTTGCGGAAACATCCGGTAGATGCGATCTATCGTCCATGGTCCGGGCCGAGCGACGACGCTCAAATGCTCGTCGACTGTCAGCGACGGAAACATGAATCGCTCCTGCGGCACCCAGCCGAGGCCCGCATGCGCGCGCCGGAACGTCGGCAGCGCCGTAACGTCCGCGCCGCGCCAGGCGATCGTTCCGGTCTTGACTCGCGTCATGCCCATCAGCGTCAGCAGCAGAGTGGTCTTGCCGACGCCGTTCCGGCCAAGCAGCGCAAGGCTGCCGGCTTCATCCAGATCGAGGGAAACGTCCTCGAGAATTATCGAATCCCCGTAGCCCGCGGTCACCCGTTCGATGACTAGCAGCTTAGCCATGCACCGCCTCGCCCAGATAGACCTCACGCACGCGCCGGTCGCGGGCGATTTCTTCCGGCGGGCCTTCGACCAGAACCGATCCGCCGACCAGCACCGTGATCTTTTCCGCGAACTTGAACACGAGGTTCATGTCATGCTCGATGAAGATGATCGAGACCTCCCGCGGCAAAGCCGCAATGACACCGAACAGCTCGGCACTCTCCGCCGCCGGTATCCCCGCCGCCGGCTCATCGAGCAGCAACACCCTGGGTCGGGTCGCGAGGGCCAGCGCGATCTCCAGCAGGCGTTGCTTGCCGTAGGGAAGCGTGCGCGATTCCATCGCGGCATCCTGATCGAGCCGAAGTTGCGCGAGTATGCTGCGCGCCTCGTCGATTTGCGGCTGCGCGCGCGACGCCGAATGCCACCATACATTGCCCTCGCCATCGCGCTCACAACAAGCCATCACGACCGACTCCAGCACGGTCAGTCCCGGAAACAAGGTGTTGATCTGGAACGTGCGCGTCATGCCGCGCTTGACGCGGGTGTGTTGCGCCAGTCCGGTGACCTTCTCCTCGGCCAGATAGACCTCGCCTGCGCTCGGCGCAAGCACGCCGGTCAGCAGATTGATGAACGTGGTCTTGCCGGCGCCGTTCGGCCCGATGATTGCGTGCCGCGCGCCGGATTCGAATGCAAGGCTGATGTCGGAGTTCGCTTTGAATGCGCCGAAAGAGCGACTCAGTCGCTCGGTTCGCAGCGCGTAAGTCATGATCCCCCCAGGCTTGCGGCCGGGTTGGCCAATGCAGGCGCGGCGCTGCCCCCCGTGGCGGCGTAATTCGCGCCCTGCGGCGGCCGGTCGTCGCTCATATGCGCTTTCCCATCAATCGGCGGCGCAAGCCCAGCGCCCCGCCGATGAGTCCGCCGCGGGCGAACAGGACCAGGAGCACCAGCAGCAGCCCCAGCCAGAATTGCCAGTACACTGCGCTCAGATTGGAAAGGTAATTCTGCAGCACCATGAATGTCGCGGCACCGAGCAGGGCACCGTACAGGTATCCGGTGCCGCCGAGCACCAGCATGATCACCAATTCCGCCGAACGCGGGAATCCCAGCGAATCGATGCCGACGAACTGCGTTGTTTGCGCCAGCAGGGCCCCGGCGATACCTGCTATCCCAGCACCGATCGTGTAGATCGCGATCAGCTTGCGCTGCACCGATACGCCGATCGCGGGCATCCGCCGCTCGCCTTCGCGAATACCTCGCAGACTCAGCCCAAACGGAGATCGCACTAGCGTACGGGCGAAACAAAACACGAGGAAAAGAACGGCCAGGCAATACCAATAGCCGGTCTTGCCGTTCAAGCCGAAGCCGAACACACCGAAGAGCTTGTGCATCTCGACGCCGGACAAGCCGTCGACGCCCCCGGTGATTGACGACGCCTGGTTGGCCGCCTCGTACAGCATCAGCCCGATGCCCAGCGTCACCATCAAACGCGTCAGGTCCTGGCCCCGCACGACCAGGAAGCTGGTGAACAGACCGATCGCGGCCGCCGCGACCGCGGCCGCGGCGAGGCCGCTTAGCGGCTCTCCCCATCCGTGCCTCGCAAGAAGTCCCGCCGTGTACGCGCCGATGCCGAAAAACGCGGCGTGGCCGAGAGAGATGATGCGCGCGTAACCCATGATCAGATCGAGCGAAAGCGCGAACAGGCCCGCGATGAAGATCTGGCTGCCAAGCGTCAGATAGCGCGGAAAAACGAAGTACGCGGCCACTGGGAGAAGCCAGAATGCGATCTCCAATGGTTTCCACTGCGCCGTCGGCAGCGCGCTCGCGGGGGCGCCCGTCGCCGCCGCCCTTCGCCTCACACTCTTCTGCCCACAAGTCCGCGTGGAAAGACAAGCAGCATGATCACCATCACGACGTAGATGATGAACGAGCCTATCTGCGGCACGTAGTATTTGCCGGCGACGTCGAACACGCCGAGGAGCACCGCGGCAATGAGCGGCCCCTTGATGGTTCCCGCACCGCCCACTGCGACGACGAGCAGGAAATAGACCATGTACTTGAGCGGAAATGTCGGATCGAGGCCGAGGACGTCGATGCCCAGTCCGCCGCCGAGCCCGGCAAGGCCGGACCCCAGCGCAAACGTCAGACTGAAGACCCGATAGACGTTGATCCCCAGCCCGGCCGCGGCCTGCTGGTTATCGACCGATGCGCGTATCGCGGCGCCGAAACGCGTGCGCTCGATCAGCCACGTCAGCGCAAGCGTCACGACGATGACGACCGCGATCAGGAACAGGCGATACGAGCCCAGGTCGATGCCGAGCAGATGAACCTGTCCGCGCAGCAGCTCCGGCAACTGCACCGGTTGCTGCTGCGAACCGAACACGTAGGTCGCTCCGGCCATCGACATGAACACCAGGCCGATGCTGAACAACACCTGGTCGAGATGCGTGGCTCGGTACAGCCTCCTATAGAGCGTGCGCTCGAGTACCGCGCCGGCGAGCGCCGCGACGACGAAGGCGACCGGCAGCGAAGCCAGGAACGGCACGCCGAGTCGGGTCATCAGCACGACGCAGACGTAGCCGCCGAGCATGGCGAAGGCGCCGTGCGCAAGGTTGACGAAATTCATCAAACCCATCGTCACCGACAGGCCGATGCTGATGATGAACAACAGACTTCCGTAGGCGATGCCGTCGAACAGCACGCCCACCAGGTTGCCGATCATCGCCGACGTCCGCTGAGTCGGCCGATCAGACGCTCGGGTCCTTGACGTTGTCGATCTTGTCGAACTCGATGTTCCAGTAGTGCCCGTCGCGCATCTCGACCTTGCGCATGTAGACGGTCTGGATCACGTCACGAGTCCCCGGGTCGATCGACATCGGCCCCCGGGGGCTGGTCCACGCCATCCCCTTCATCGCCGCGACCAGCTTCTCGCCATCGCTGTCACCGCCCGTTTTCTTCACTGCCTCGTAGATCAGATGCATACCGTCGTAGCCACCGACTGACATGAAGTTCGGACGCATGCCGGCGTTCGCCTTCATGAAAGCGTCGACATACGCCTTGTTTTCGGGCGATGGATGCGCCGCCGAATAATGGAACGAGCTGACGATACCCAGCGCGGGCGCGCCAATGGCATCGAGAATATCGTCGTCGACCAGGTCTCCGGTACTGATCATTTTGATGCCCGCAGCGGCCAGGCCGCGCTCGGCGAACTGCTTCATGACCGCCGTCCCCTGCCCTGACGGCACGAACACGAACAATGCGTCCGGCTTGGCGTCCTTGGTGCGCTGCAGGAACGGCGCGTAGTCCGGACCCTGCAGCGGCGTGCGCAGCGATTCGACCACGGTGCCGCCGCCTTCGGTGAATCGCTTGACGAACGTCTTCTCCGCGTCGAGGCCCGGGCCGTAGTCGGTCACCAGCGTCACTACACGTTTTATGTTGTTCTTCAGCGCCCATTCGGCGATCGGCGCGGTCACTTGCGGCAACGCGAAGCCCGCGCGCACGATGAACGGCGAGCGCGTCGGGATTATCGACGTTGCCGCGGCCATGATGATCATCGGCACCTTGCCTTCGGTCGCCACTGGCGCCGTTGCGAGCGCCAGTGGCGTCAGCCCGAATCCGGCCAGAATGTTGACGTGGTCCTGCACGACCAGCTCCTGGGCAATGCGTTTGGTGACCTCGGGAGCGCCGGTATCGTCCTTGACGGTTAATTCGACCTTGCGCCCGGCAACCGTATCACCATTGCGCGCAACGTAGAGCCTGCAGGCTGCCTCGACCTGGCGCCCGGTCGATGCGAACGGTCCGGTGAGGGGAAGGATCAGGCCGATCTTCAACGGGTCCGCGGCTAGCGCCAGGCGCGGCATGGATGCGGCGGCCACCACGGCAGCGGCGCCGGTCAGTACCTGACGGCGCTTACTCGAGAATTTCCGATGCATGTTCATCCTCCTTGTTATTGCGTGTTAATCTGCCGTAGCGCGACTGTCGGTCGGATCGTTAGCCTGCCACGGCGATCTCGCACGGGCCGCCTCGAAGCATTTCGAGCCCCCACCTGTTCGCGCATGATAAACGTTTTGCCGGGAACCGCGCGCGCCCGCCGCTGCAAGGCGTCGGCATTCGCCTCGGAGGAATCGCGATGACTATCCGCAGCACGCCCCCTTTTCGCGCCGATCACGTCGGCAGCTTCCTGCGCCCCGCTGCGCTCCTCGATGCCCGCGAGCGCCACCGGAACGGTGCCATCGACCGTGCCCAGTTGCGTGCCGTCGAAGATGCGGCGATCCGGGACGTCGTTCGATTTCAGGAAGATCTTGGTCTGGAAGGAGTCACCGACGGGGAGTTTCGTCGCACTTATTTCCATATCGATTTCCTGGAGCAGCTCGCCGGCGTCGAAACCAAGGGCGGCATCGCGGTGAGCTTTCACAGCAAGGCGGGCAACGTCGATTTCGCGCCGCCGGTGATGAAGGTCACCGCGCCGGTCCGGCACGTCAAGCCGATCCAGGTCGAAGACTTCAAATTCCTGCAATCGATCACGCGGCGAACACCCAAGGTCACGATCCCCTCGCCGACGATGCTGCATTTTCGTGGCGGTCGTGAAGCGATCAGCCGCGAAGCCTATCCCGACCTCGAGCTCTTCTTCGCCGATGTCGCAGCGGCGTATCGGAAGGAAATAAGCGCCTTGGCCGACGCGGGCTGCCGCTATCTGCAACTCGATGACACCAACCTCGCCTATTTGTGCGACGAGAAGATGCGGGAAGGCGCGCGGCAGCGTGGCGACGACCCGAACGAGCTGCCTCGCCGATACGCGGGGCTGATCAATGCGGCGATCTCTGGCCGTCCGGCCGGCATGACGATTTGCGTACACCTTTGCCGCGGCAACTTCAAGAGCGCCTGGGTTGCCGAGGGCGGCTATGAACCGGTCGCCGAAGTCTTGTTCAACGAGTTGCAGGTCGACGGCTATTTCCTCGAATACGACGACGCCCGCTCGGGTGACTTCGCGCCGCTTCGCTTCGTACCCAAAGGCAAAGTCGTAGTGCTCGGGCTGGTCACCACCAAGCTCGACACGCTCGAGTCGAAAGACACGCTCAAGCATAAGATCGACGAGGCCGCTAGGCGCGTGCCGCTGGAGCAGCTCTGTCTGTCGCCGCAATGCGGCTTTTCCAGCACCGTGCACGGCAATCAGATCGCACGCGACGCACAGGCGGCGAAGCTGCGACTGGTGGTCGAAACGGCGCACGAAGTCTGGGGCACCGCATAGTGCCTCCCTGAGGCCGATGCCGATACGCGCCGGCATCGGCCTGATCGGATTATTTGCCCGGATCCTTCTGGTCCGGATACTTGTCGAACTCGACGTTGTACAACCCGCCGCTGACCTTTTCGACCTTGCGGATGTAGACGGTCTGTACAATGTCGCGCGTCTCCGGATCAATCGAGATCGGGCCGCGGGGACTCATCAGTTTCATGCCCTTCAACGCCGCCATGATCTTGTCGCCATCGGTCGAGCCACCGGTCTTTTTCAGGGCCTCGTAAATCGCAGCCATGCCGTCGTACCCCGCCGCCGCCATGAAATTCGGGCGCAGCTTCGTACCATTGGCGTCTTCGTACGCCTTCTTGAACGCGCGGTTTTCCGGCGAATCATGTGCGGCCGAGTAGTGGAAGCTCGTCGTCAGCCCGAGCACCGGATCGCCCATCGCATCGAGCACGCCATCGTCGGTGATGTCTCCGGTGGCGATCAGCTTGATGCCGCCTTCCGCCAAGCCGCGCTCGTTGAACGCTTTCATGAAGGCAATGCCCTGAGCGCCCGCCGGCAGGAACAGGAATACGGCTTCGGGCTTGGCATCCTTGACGCGCTGGATGAACGGAGCGAAGTCCGGATTCTGCAGCGGCGTGTGCACGCTTCCGACCATCTTGCCGCCATTCGCGGTGAACGCCTTGGTAAAGGCAGCCTCGGCGTCCAGTCCCGGCCCGTAATCGGCCACCACCGTGTAGACGTTCTTGATCCCGTTCTTCGCGGCCCATAACGCCATCGGCTGCGTGACCTGCGGCAATGTCATCGAGACGCGTGCAATGTACGGGGACTTGGTAGTGATGATCGACGTCGCCGCGTTCATGATGATCATCGGCTTCTTGGCCTCGGTGGCCACCGGCGCCGCCGCCATCGCATTCGGCGTCAAGCCGAAGCCGACCAGGAAATCGACGTTGTCGCGGGTGACGAGCTCCTGGGCGAGTCGCTTGGCCACTTCGGGCGCGGGCCCGGTCGTATCGCGCTGGATGATCTCGATCTTCTTGCCCGCGACCGTATCGCCGTGTTGCTTGATGTACGCCTTCATACCGCCATACATCTGGCCGCCGTAATCGGCAAAGGGACCGGAAAATTCGGCGACCAGTCCCAGCTTGATCGTGTCTTGCGCTTGTGCCAGGCCGGCGACACCCAGAATTGCTGCCACAATCAGTACTCTTCTTGCGCTCGATGCGATTGACATTTCTTCCTCCTGTTTTAACGTCGACCTGCAATAATGTTCTGGCCCACATTACGACGGCTCGGGCTACCGATCCAGTGCTGCCGGAATGACGCCGCAATCTTCATTCGAACGGCAGCCCTACGTAATTTTCCGCCAGCGACGCCGCCGCCGCGCGAGATCCGACGACATAGTTAAGCTGGGAACGCTGCAGCCGGTGCTGAAACCCATCGTCGTCGGGAAAACGATGCAGCATCGACGTCATCCACCATGAAAAATGCTCGGCGCGCCAGACGCGCTTCAGGCACGTCGCCGAGTAGGCGTCGAGCAACGCGTTGCCTTTGCCTTCGCAAAACGCTCCGATCGCACGCGCCAGCACACGCACGTCGGCGACCGCGAGATTCATGCCTTTCGCACCGGTCGGCGGCACGATGTGCGCCGCATCGCCGGCGAGGAACAAGCTATGGTATTGCATCGGCTCGACGACATGGCTGCGCATGCCGGTCACGCCCTTTTCAATGACTGCACCCTCGCGCAGCTTCCAACCGTCGTCGGTTTCGAGCCGCGTATGCAATTCGTCCCAGATCCGCGAATCGGGCCACGCATCGAGCTGCTCATCGGGACTCACCTGCAGGTAGAGGCGAGTAATCTCCGGCGAACGCATGCTGTAGAGCGCAAAGCCGCGATCGTGGTAGGCGTAGATCAGCTCGTCGTGTGTCGGCGGCGCCTCAGCCAGGATGCCGAGCCAGGCGAACGGATAAGCGCGCTCGAAGCTGTGCAGCGCGCCGTTGGGGATCGCCGCCCGGCAGACGCCATGAAAGCCGTCGCAGCCAGCGACGATATCGCAGTCGAATCGGATCGTCTGGCCCCGGTCCCGAAACGAGACGCCCGGCGTGCTCGTCTCGATGTCGTGCAGGCGCACGTCGCTGACGCTGAACCGGATATCGCCCCCATCCGCGAGGCGCTGCCAAATCAGATCCTTGACCACCTCCTGCTGTCCATAGACGGTGATGGCGCGGCCGCCGGTGAGCTCGGTCATGGCGATGCGATGACCATGGCCGTCGAAGCGCAGCTCGATGCCCTGATGGACGAGGCCTTCGCGCTTCAGGCGTGCCCCGACCCCCGACGCCTCGAGCAGATCGACCGTGCCTTGCTCGAGCACGCCGGCGCGCACCCGGTGCTCGACATACTCACGGCTGCGATTCTCGACGATGGTGGATTCGACGCCTTCCAGATGCAGCAGATGGGCCAGCAGCAGGCCGGCCGGTCCGGCGCCGACAATGCAGACTTGCGTGCGCAAGTGTTTCATCGGTCCTCGGCCGAACCCTCAGTGGTCAGCGCGGCGCCTGTTCCATCTGCGCAAAGACTTCCTCAGCCAGATGAAACGCGGTGTTTGCTGCGGGAACACCGCAATAGATCGCTGCCTGCAGCAGGACTTCCTTGATCTGGTCTCGCGTAACGCCGTTGTTGAAGGCGGCGCGGACATGCAGCCGGAATTCGTCGGCTCGATTCAGCGCCACCATCATCGCAACGGTGATCAGGCTTCGCGTATGTCGCGGCAATCCGGGGCGGGTCCAGATTTCGCCCCACGCATAGCGCGTGATCAGCTCCTGGAACTCCTCGTTGAACGAATCCCTCTTGGCGAGCGTGCGATCGACGTGCGCATCGCCGAGCACGGCGCGCCTGACGCTCAATCCCTTGTCATAACGTTCACCCTCGTCCATCGTGGCGCTCCGGGTCAGAAATCGAAAAACACGGTCTCGTTCTCGCCCTGCAGAACGAGATTCCACTGCAGCGTCGCCTTGGCCTGCGGCGAGCGCTTCGCGACCAGCGTCGCACGGCGGTCGGCGGGAACCAGCAGCAGGATTGGATCACCCGCGTTGCCGGGATCATCGGGAAAGTAGATGCGGGTCAGCAGCTGTTTCAGCAAGCCGCGCATGAAAACCGTGACGACCAGATGCGGCGCCTGCATCGCCCCGCTCGGACCCGGCACCGCGCCGGGCTTGACGGTGCTGAACCGGAATGCGCCCTGGGTGTCCGTCAGGATGCGGCCAAAGCCGCGGAATTTGCCGGCTGCCGAAACGTTCGCATTTTCGGCATGCATGTACTTTCCGCTGGCATCGGCCTGCCAGACTTCGAGCACCGCATCGCTGACCGGCTTGCCGTCTCCGTCAGTGACTCGGCCTTCGATCGTCAGATGCTCGCCTGCCGCGCCCGATGGCGCGATGGCGTCGACAGCAAGCGCGGTG
The DNA here is from genome assembly GCA_963828595.1 of uncultured beta proteobacterium. Lineage (GTDB taxonomy): Bacteria > Pseudomonadota > Gammaproteobacteria > Burkholderiales > Casimicrobiaceae > PALSA-1003. The sequence goes on along the minus strand of CAWHEN010000009.1, from coordinate 42,947 downwards.
AAGCCGATCTTCAGGTAGGGGCCGACAGTTTGCGACGGTGTGGTAAGTAGGCTCACGATATTCCTAGGTCCGCTTGGTCGCCATCGGCGTTTCGTCACGGCCGCGCAGCACGATGTCGAAACGATAGGCGAGCGCGATGTCGGGGATCGTGCGCTCCCAGTCGAAGTCGGCGATCAGGCGTCGCCGCGCGAGCTCGTCGGGAACGCTGTTGTACATCGGGTCATACGGCAGCAGCGGGTCGCCTGGAAAATACATCTGCGTCACCAGCCGCTGCACCAGCCCCAGGCCGAATAGCGAGAAATGCAGGTGCGCCGGCCGCCACGCGTTGTAATGGTTGCGCCAGGGATAAGCGCCCGGCTTGATCGTCAGGAATCGATAATTCCCTTCGGCATCGGTGAGCGCCCGGCCGCCGCCGGCGAAATTGGGATCGAGCGGCGCATCGTGGTCGTCGACCGCGTGCGCGTAGCGCCCGGCCGCGTTGGCCTGCCACATCTCGATCAGCGCATGCGCCACCGGCCGGGCGTTTTCATCGAGCAGCCGTCCCGAAACGACTATGCGCTCGCCCAAGGGCTGGCCCGGATGCCCCGCGGTGAGATCGTGATCTCCGGGTGCGACATCATCGGCGCCGAAAACCGGCCCGGCCGTCTCGGAGAGCGTATGCGGCAACAGGACGAGCGGCCGCGTCGGTGCCCGCTTGATCGTCGAGCGGTAGCCGGGATACAGATAAGACGGCTGCGTGTTGAAATAAGGCCGGCGATAGCCGACGACGTCGCTCATGTCAGTCGCTCCTCCTGCGGTTGCGCCGGATCGATCGGCCGTCATGCGCCGGATCGGCGGCGTCGAGCATTCAATCGGGCTGTCCGCTCCCGGCCATCACGCGCGCTCGATGATCATCGCGATGCCCTGCCCGACGCCGATGCACATCGTGCACAAAGCATACTTCCCGCCGGTGCGTCGCAACTGGTATAGCGCGGTCGTCACCAGCCTCGCGCCGCTGGCGCCCAGCGGATGACCGAGCGCGATCGCACCGCCGTTCGGATTCACGTGGGCCGCATCATCCGCAATACCGTGGTCGCGCAAGACCGCCAGCGCCTGCGATGCAAACGCCTCGTTGAGTTCGATGACGTCGACGTCGGCCAGCTTCAACCCGGATAGCGCCAGCACCTTGCGCATCGCCGGCGCGGGACCGAAGCCCATGATCCGCGGCGCGACGCCGGCGACGGCAGCGGCGACGACGCGCGCCTTGGGTTGCAGCCCGTACTGCTTGACCGCGGCGTCCGAGGCCAGCAGCAACGCGCAGGCGCCGTCATTGACGCCGGATGCATTGCCCGCCGTCACCGTGCCGTCGGGCCGAACGATGCCCTTGAGCTTGGCCAGCGCCTCGAGCGTGGTGTCCGCGCGCGGATGTTCGTCCTTGCTCACCAGCAGCGGTTCGCCGCGCTTCTGCGCGATCGACACCGGCACGATCTCCTCGGCCAGGCGGCCCGCGGCGATGGCCGCGGCTGCGCGTTGCTGGCTACGCAGCGCGAACGCGTCCTGGTCGACGCGCGACACCTTGAAATCAGCCGCGACATTCTCCGCGGTTTCCGGCATGGAATCGACACCGTACCTGGCCTTCATCAACGGATTGACGAAACGCCAGCCGATGGTCGTATCGTAAACGTGCGCGGAGCGCGAAAATGCGGCGTCGGCCTTTCCGGTCACGAACGGCGCGCGAGTCATGCTTTCGACGCCGCCGGCGATCATCAGCGTCATCTCGCCGGCCTTGATGGCGCGCGCCGCCGAAGCGATGGCGTCCATGCTGGATCCGCACAGACGATTGACGGTCGTGCCTGGCACCTCGACCGGCAGTCCGGCGAGCAGCAGCGACATCCTGGCCACGTTGCGGTTGTCCTCGCCCGCCTGGTTGGCGCAGCCGTAGACAACGTCGTCGATAGCCGACCAGTCGACGCCGGCATTGCGCTCGACCAGCGCCTTGATCGGAACGGCGCCCAGATCATCGGCGCGAACCGCTGCAAGCGCCCCGCCGTAGCGCCCGAACGGAGTGCGCACCGCATCGCAAATCCATGCCTGTTGCATCATCGCTCCGAAACAGGCGCGGTCTTGCGCCCAGCCGCCCCGGCGTCGGCGTTGGCGCGCGTCAGAGGCACGCCGGTCAGTCGCTGCAATTCGTCGAGGGCCAGGCCGTCGACGATCTCGACCACGCGCAGACCCTGCGGCGTGACGTCGATGACCGCGAGGTCGGTATAGATGCGATTCACGCAGCGAACGCCGGTCAACGGGTAGCTGCAGCGCTCGACGATCTTGGATGCGCCCGACTTGGTCTGGTGATCCATCATCACGAATACGCGCTTGGCACCGATCGCCAGATCCATCGCTCCGCCGACGGCGGGAATCGCGTCCTTGGCGCCGGTGTGCCAGTTGGCGAGGTCGCCCTCGACCGACACTTGAAACGCGCCGAGCACGCAGATGTCCAGGTGCCCTCCGCGCATCATCGCAAACGAATCGGCGTGATGGAAATACGCGCCTCCGGTCAGCAAGGTAACCGGTTGCTTGCCGGCGTTGATCAGGTCGGGATCTTCCGAGCCCGGCGCCGGCGCCGGGCCCATGCCCAGCAGTCCGTTCTCGCTGTGCAGAAAAATTTCGCGATCGGAAGGCAGATGGTTGGCGACCGTCGTCGGCAGGCCGATTCCGAGGTTGACGTATGCACCTTCGGGAATGTCGCGTGCGACTCGCGCGGCCAGCTGCTCGCGGCTGAAACGTTTCATGGTCTGGTCCTCAAGCCGCCGCTTGCGGCTGCGCCCACCGCGTGTCCACGTCGACCGTGACGACTCGCTGCACGAATATGCCGGGCGTGACGATGACTTCGGGATCGAGCGCGCCCAGCGGCACGATTTCACGCACCTGCGCGATCGCGCATTTGGCCGCAGACGCCATGATCGGTCCGAAGTTGCGCGCGGTCTTGCGATAAACGAGGTTCCCCCAGCGATCGCCCTTCTCCGCCTTGATCAGCGCAAAATCGGCGGCGATCGGATATTCGAGCACATAGCCGCGACCGTCGATCAGTCGCGTCTCCTTGCCTTCGGCGAGCGGCGTGCCATACGCCGTCGGCGTGTAAAACGCGCCTATGCCGGCGCCGGCGGCGCGTATGCGCTCGGCCAGGTTGCCCTGCGGCACCAGCTCGAGCTCGATCTCGCCGGCGTGGAATAGCGCATCGAACACATAGGAATCGGTCTGACGCGGAAACGAGCAGATGATCTTGCGTACGCGTTTGGCCTTGAGCAAAGCCGCCAGTCCCACCTCGCCGTTGCCCGCATTGTTGTTGACGATCGTCAGCTCGCGGGCGCCTTGGGCAATCAGCGCGTCGATCAGTTCCGACGGCATCCCGGCCGTGCCGAAGCCGCCGATCATCACCGTGGCGCCATCCTGCACGTCCGCGACGGCAGCGGACGGTGATGCCACGGTTTTGTCGATCATTTGCAAACTCCTGGCATCAGGGAGTTCGTGCGATAATCGCACAAACGTGCGGTGAACGAACAAGTCTATGCGAGCGCGGCCGAATCGGTCAAGGGCGATAATCGCATTGCTGTGCGGTTACCGCCCAGTTTGTTAACATCCACCGTGTCCACCGTATCCGGAGACCGACAGATGCCGCGAGCCGCCAAATCCGCCATTGCCGCTACCATGCGCAGCCGCTCCCCCGACGTCGACCCGGGCATTGTCGCGCCGATTACAGCTACCGTCACGCCGGCGTCCGAAATCGAGGCACTCACCGGCGACCCGAATTTCATGAGCTCGCTCGCGCGCGGACTCGCCGTGATCCGCGCCTTTTCGCAGCAGAGACGCGAGCTCACGATCGCGCAGCTGAGCCATCGCACCGACATTCCGCGCGCCGCTGTGCGCCGCTGCCTGTACACGCTGGGCAAGCTGGGCTACGTCGGCACCGAAGACGGCAGGACATACGCGCTGCGGCCCCGGATTCTCGCACTGGGTCACGCCTACCTGTCGTCGACGCCGCTGGCGACCGCGGTGCAGCCGCTGCTCGATCAGATCAGCGACGCGTTGCACGAATCGAGCTCGATGGCAGTGCTGGAAGGCGACGAAATTCTCTACATCGCGCGCTCATCGACCACGACGCGCCTGATGTCGATCGACCTGGGGCTGGGCAGTCGCCTGCCCGCCTACTGCACGTCGATGGGCCGCGTGCTGCTTGCCCACCTGCCGCCGGTGCAACTCGATCAGTATCTGTCGCGCGTCAAGCTGACGCGATTGACCAATCGCACCGTGTCCACTGCCGCTGAATTGAAGCGCGTGCTTGCCGAGGTCAGGCGCGACGGCTACGCGATCGTCGACCAGGAGCTCGAGATCGGCCTGCGCTCGATCGCCGTCCCAGTGAAGGATTCGGCGGCGCGGTGCGTGGCCGCGATCAACGTCGGAACGCAGTCGGCGCGCGTATCGGTCGCCGAGATGCAGGCGCGATTCCTGGCGCCGCTGCAGGCGGCGGCGAGCGAGCTTTCCGTCCTGCTCGTGCACTAGGCTCGCTGCGATGGACTGGAATATCTGCCTCGAACGGGCACCGGGCATCGAGATTCGCGAGGCGTCGGACGGCTTGGTCGTCTACTACGCCGGTCGCGACCGACTGCACTATCTGAATCCGACGGCAGCCCTGCTGCTCGAGAGTTGTGACGGCACACTCCCCGCCGTCGAGCTTCCCGCCTTGCTCGCAGCAGCGTTCGACCTTGCCGCACCGCCGACTGGCGAAGTCGAGACCTGCCTGACGACACTGCTCGACCCGGGTCTGCTGATCGCGGCGCGAGCGGGCTCGGCGCCAGCTCGATCGGTCTCGATCATGACGGTTACGACGGTGATATCCGGCACAAGCACCCCCGCAACCTGCCGTTGCTCGAGAAGCGGCTGACGCAGGACCCGGCGCACGTCTACAGCTGGGCGCATCTGGGTGCGACGCTGCTCGGCGTCGGCGACGCCGAAGGCGCCGAGCGCGCGTGGCGGCGCGGCGTGGACATCGTCCGCTCGCGAGCCTCGACGACGGCGGCCGACGATCTGCCGTATCTGCATCTGGCCAACTTCCTGCTCGAGCGGCAGCGCGATGCGACCGGGCTTCTCGACGAAGCATGCCGGCGCTTTCCCGACAACTACGCGCTGCTCTGGCTGCGCGGGCGAACGCTCGTCGATGCCGCGCGCTACGGCGAAGCGATGCCGCTGTTTGCGCGGCTTGCGGCTGCGTCCACACGCGCGCCGGGGTAACCCAACGCTCGCCGCGAGCAAAGCGCGCGCGGGGCGCGCCGCCGCCGCCCGCCGCGCCGCCGCCGCTCAAGCCGTGCGCAGCAGGCTGCTCGGCGAAAAATTGCAAAACGCGCGCCACGATGTCGACGTCATACCAGCAATCGTCATCCGGAAAGCCGACGATGCCCCCGCGTGCCAGCCGCAGGCCGACATTGCGAGCGCGCGACAATCCCGGCGGCGCGCGCACGTGGGTCAACGGGAACGAGGCCCATTCGCGATCGAGCAGCGCGACAAGGCGGTCATCTGCATTCTGATCGACAACGACGACTTCGAAGTCCCCGCTCGTTTGCGCGGCGAGGCTTCCGAGGCAGCGCGAGAGCTCTGCCTCCCGGCCAAGCGTGGCGACGATCAGCGAAATGCGCGGCGGTGTCTGCATGCGGTCAGATCGATCGGAGCGGTTGACGCTGTGGGCAGCGATTCTACGGCATTGCCGGCTAGTGTGATCCGGAGGAAGCCGCTAGACTTCGTGCCGATGGCCACTCCGGTACTCTTGGTCCTGACCGCGCTGCGCTGGGTCGGCGCGGCGCGCATGCCGCGTGCGCTCGCGCAAGCGGGCTTCGAGGTGACGCTGCTGACGCCGCCTGGATCGCTGGCGGAAAAGAGCGGCTTCGTCGCCAAGATCGCCTATCTGCCGGAAAAAACGCCGGACGCATGGATACACGCGTTCGCGGCAACGGCCAAGGCGACCGGGGCCCGCCTGGTCGTTCCCTGCGACGACAGGGCTTTCGGCTTGTTGCAGCTGCTGGCAACGTCGCCACCCGAAGGCCTGCAGCCGACGCTGCATCAAGAGCTCGCGGCGCTGATCGCCGAGTCGCTCGGCGATCCGTCGCACTACGCGGCAAGCGTCGACCCAACCTTGCTTCCGGCGGCCGCCACCGCGCTCGGCCTTCGCGTCCCGGCGCACGCGATTGTCAGCGACGTTGCCGGGGCCCAGTCGTTCGGCGCCGCGCACGGCTATCCGATACTCCTCAAGAGCCGCCGTTCGACCGATGGCGTGACCGTCGCCAAGCACAGCGAGCTGGCGGGCGCAATTGCGGCGCTGTCGCCCACCCCGACAGCCGGTCAAGTGCATCCGCGCGATGCACTGCTAGTCCAAGCCCAGATTCGCGGCCAGCCGAGGTCGTATCAGTCGGTGGCGTGGAAAGGCGAGCTTCTGGCCGGATTCGCCGGCGAGAGGATCCACGACGGGGTCGGACGCGGACGCCAGACGGGGGTCAACCGGTATTATCGAAGCGACGCGCTGCGAGAAATCGCGGCCAGGCTTGCCCGGGGATTCGGCATCAGTGGTCTCTTTTCGCTGGAGGGAGTCGTCGCGGAAAACGGAGACTTCCGCCTGCTCGACGTCAATCGCCGCCTCCTCGGCGGCGCCCATCGCGGCAGCGAGTTCGGCGTCGATCATTGCGGGGCGCTCCATGCGGCGATGCACGGTCTGCCGTACGCCGGACGCACCGATCTCGACGAGGGGGAAGAGCACATCTGTGTTTCGTTTCCGCAGGAATGGCTGCGCGATCCGGAAAGCAAGTGGCTGCGCGATTACCCGGTCGACGTGCCGTGGGACGAGCCGGAGCTATTCGAGGCGATGCTCGATCTCTATCCGACGCGTTAGGATCGCGTTCACCGGCGGCACCATCCGCGATCACGGCACCTGGACGGGCGCTGTCTCCGTCATCCTGTCGGCGCGCATGAAGTCGAAATCACAACCGGCATCGGCCTGCAGCACATGCTCGACGTAAAGGCGGCGGTAACCGGTCGCGCGGTCGGTGGCCTCGAGCTCGCGGTTGGCGGCCTTGGACGCGTCGAGCCGCGTCCGGCGCCGCGCAAGCTCGTCGGCATCGACGCATAGCTCGAGCCGGCGCTGGCCGACATCGAGCTCGATCGTGTCAGCGGTCTCGACCAGCGCGAGCGGCCCGCCGGCCGCGGCTTCCGGCGTGACGTGCAACACGATGGTGCCGAAGGCGGTGCCGCTCATCCGGGCATCGGAGATGCGCACCATGTCCTTGACGCCCTGCCGGGCGAGCTTCAGCGGAATCGGGATGTAGCCGGCCTCCGGCATGCCCGGCGCACCGCGTGGCCCCGCATTGCGCAGCACCAGCACATCATCGGCCGTGACATCGAGGTCCGCGGCGTCGATCCGTGCCGCGAGATCGTCGAGCGAGTCGAACACCACGGCGCGGCCGCGATGGGAAAGCAGCGCCTCGGTCGCCGACGCATGCTTGATCACCGCGCCACCCGGCGCAAGGTTCCCCCTGAGCACGGCGATCGCTCCACCCGGATGGATCGGATTGTCGACGCGCCGCACGACTTGCTGCGCCGGAATAATTTCCGCGGCGGCGATCACCTCGCCGAGTGTTTTGCCCGATACCGTCGGCGCGTCCAGATGCAGCAGCGGGCGAAGCTCGCGCAGCACCGCGCTCAAGCCACCGGCCTCGTGCAGGTGTTCCATGTAATGCATGCCGGACGGCTTGAGGTCGACGAGAACCGGAACGCGGCGGCCCAGTGCATCGAAGGCGTCGAGATCGACTTCGATGCCCCGTCGCGCAGCGATGGCGGTGAGGTGGATCAGCGCATTGGTCGAGCCGCCGATCGCATGCAGCACCACCAGTGCATTGCTGAACGCCTTGGCCGACAGGATCGCGTCGGGGCGCGGCCCGGCGCGGGCCAGCGCGGCGCCGCAGCTGCCCGAGGCTTCGGCAAGGCGCAGACGTTCGGCGTGAACGGCGGGTATCGTCGCGGCCATCGGCAGGCTGATCCCCATCGCTTCGGCGATGCAGGCCATCGTGCTCGCGGTTCCCATCACCATGCAGGTGCCGGCGGTCGGGGCTAGTCGCGCATTGACGGCGTCGATCTCGCTCTGGTCGATCTCGCCGGCGCGGAATCGCGCCCAGTAGCGGCGGCAATCGGTGCAGGCACCCAGCCGTTCTCCCTGGTGCGTGCGGGTCAGCATCGGACCGGTCGGAACGACGATCGCCGGAATGTTGGCCGACGCCGCCGCCATCAGCTGCGCCGGTATCGTCTTGTCGCAGCCGCCGATCAACACGACCGCATCGACCGGCTGGGCGCGAATCATTTCCTCGGTATCCAGCGCCATCAGATTGCGCAGATACATGCTGGTCGGCCACGCGAACGACTCGTGCAGCGAGATCGTCGGAAATTCCATCGGCAGTCCGCCGGCCAGCATGACGCCGCGCTTGACCGCGGCAACGAGCTGCGGCACCGTCGCGTGGCACGGATTGAAGTCGCTGTATGTATTGGTGATGCCGACGATCGGACGCTCGAGGGCGTCGTCGGAATAGCCCATCGCCTTGATGAAGGCCTTGCGCAGGAACAGCGAGAACTGCGCATCGCCGTAGCTGGTCAGGCCGCGGCGAAGGCCGCCGGTCATGCCGCGGCCGCCGGCCTGTCCAGCGCGAAGCCCACTGACGTTAGCGCAGTGAACAAGGACTGTCTCGCTTCCTCTGCGAGCTGCCGCAGCGGCGGCCGCACGACGTTCCAGCCCGGCGTCTGTCGCAGCTCGGCAAGGATCGCCTTGTTCGCCGGCACCATCGGGAATTTCTGGATCGCCGCGCGCACAGCGGAAATCTCCTGCTGCAGGCGATCGGCGGCCGGCGTGCGCCAAGCCTGCATCAAGCGGTGCATTGCGGCCATGTTGACGTTGGCCGTTGCCGAAATGCAACCGGCACCCCCCAGGCGCAGCGCATCGAGCAGATAGGTTTCGCTGCCAGGAAAGACCTCGAATCCGGGGAAGGCTTCCAGCAGGCCGCGGGTGTTATTCCAGTCGCCGGAGCTGTCCTTGAGCCCGACGACGACACCGGGGTAGGCCTTGAGCAATCGCCCGATCACGTCGAATGAAAAGCCGACGCTGGCCATCGGCGGAATGTGATACAGGTAGACGCGAAGGCGACGGTCGCCGACACGCTCGATAACCTCGGCGATGCTCGCATAGACCCCGTCGTCGCCGACGCCCTTGTAGTAAAAAGGCGGCAGCATCAGCACGCCAAAGCAGCCCTGCTCGACCGCGTGCCGGGTCAGCGCCACGGTATCCGGCAGCGCGCAACACCCGGTGCCGGGCATCAGAACACCCGGCGAGATGCCGCTGTCGATCAGCCGTTCCAGGAGCTGCCTGCGCTCGCCGGTATCGAGCGAATTCGCCTCGCTGGTCGTACCGAAAACGGCCAGGCCGTCGGCGCCTTCGGCGAGCAGCCAGCGGCAGTGGGCGGCAAAGCGTTCGCCGTCGACCGCGAGGTCGGCCTGAAACGGCGTCAGCGCCGGGACGAGCACGCCGCGCGGGAAATGATCGAGGCTGATGATTCGGGCTCCTGGGTGATTGCACCGATGTTTAGGTCGCGACCGTCGGCCGCGCCGTGGCAGGGCGCATTCGATTATAAGCGCCTTTGGTCGGCCGGATCGACTGCGCCGCCGTTGCGACGGGAACTCGCCGCGACCATACTGGTCTGTGCCAGTAGGGCTCCCGCCCGCGATGGCGTCGCATTTCGCTTTCGGTTGCCTCGGCGGGGCGCCGGGCATAGGATGGCATGCATTCGTTTTTCGAAAGCCCTTCGATGCGCGTCTTTCCGGTTGTGCTGGCTGCTTGCGCTACGGCGCTGCTCTCTCCTTCGGCCAGCGCATTTACCTGTTACATGCTGTACGACCGCAACGATAATCTTGTCTACCGCGACACGATTTCGCCGGTCGACATGAGCGACCAGGGTGCGAGTGCGCGCGAGTCGATGCGCGATCGTGGCGACTACCTGATCGTCGCCGATGCCGATCGCTGTCCGCCGGTGACGTTCGTGTTCGGCGCGGCAGGCTCCACCACGCTGTCGGTCGATTCGATCGTCGGCGGCATGCCTGCCGGTGCGGGGGCATCCGGCTTCACCGTGTCGCGCTCCGCGTCACGTCCGATCCCTCGCATTGCGCCGCCCCCGGTCGTGCGCGGCAGCGGCGAGAAGTAGGCGAGGTCAGCGGCGCTTCAGGCGAGTCGGCTGTACCAGAGCAGGGAGAGGGTCGCCGCCGCAAGGAGCAGGATCGCGGCCGCCGCGACCGACAAAGCGCCGACCTCGGTTTCCTTTTTCTCCAGCACGTAGCGCGCGTTCAGCCGCTGATAGATCTTGGCCAGTTCTGTTGCACTGGCCGCATGGAAATATTCGCCATGCGTGATCTCGGCGATCGACTTCAGCGTCTCTTCGTCGAAGGCCATATACATCGAGTATCCGTCCATGTCCGCCGTCCCGCCGCCCGGCATGCCGAAGCCGACGGCGTAGATCCGCACGCCATGGTCGGCCGCCAGCCTCGCGGAGTCGAGCGAATCCGGTCCGGTGGTGCGGCGGCCGTCGGTGAGCAGGATAATCGCGGCTGACCCGTTCGATCCGGGTGGGACAACTTTCGACGGCTTTTTTGCGGCCTCGGCGCCCTTGTCGAGCGACTTTCCGAGCGCCTGTGCGCGCGGGCCCATGGCGCCGAACAGCAGCGCCTCCAGATCGATGCCTTCCTCGGGGAAAAGTGTGGCCAGCGAAACGATAATGCCGCTGCCTATGGCAGTGTGCCGCTGCAGCTCGAAGCGGTCGATCGCCGCGATCAGGTCGTCGCGATTGTGCGTCGGCGGCTGCACGACCGACGCAGTCCCGGCGAAGGACACGATGCCGACCAGCACGTCGGCTGGCTGCTCCTGCACGAAAGCCTTGGCGGCGGTTTGTGCTGCCTCGAGCCGGCTGGGTTTGATGTCGTTCGCCCGCATGCTGAGGGAGACGTCGATCGCCAGTATGGTCGTGCGCTGGTCCGACGGCAGCGTGACGATGGCGCTGGGCCGTGCAATGGCGAAGATCGTCGCGAGCAGCGCGATCAGGAAGAGCAGCGGCGGGACATGGCGGCGAAAGCGCTGCCGACGGCCGAGCGCTTCCCGGACCAAGCCGACGCTTGCGTAGCGCAGCGCGTGCTTCCGCCTCCTGGAAAGCGCCCAGACATAGATGCCGAGCAGCACCGGGCCCAGCAACAGCAGCCACAGCATCTGCGGCCAGACGAAAGTCATCTTACTTGCCCGGGTTTGTTGCGGCGGCTGCGCATGATCTATTTCGGCCTCCGCGCCGGCGGATGCGCCACGCGGATTGCAGCGACAAGTCTATGCCGTGTGATGGCGCAAAAGCAACCGGTCGATGGCGTGCAGAACCCCGAAAAATCCGGCAAAGTCAGCAAACAGCTCCTCGTCGCCTGGCGCGGCGGCGGCGCAAGCCGGCTCCGCGCGCACCCGCTCGAAGATCTGCCCGAACGTGCGCTTCCCGTCGATGTGCCTGAGCACGTATTTCGCGAATCGCCCCGGATCGACGCGCGTCGTTATGCCGCTGAAGCTGTGGTTGAGCACGAACGGGCGGTCGTGATGGCGGGTGATCAGGTCGTAAAGCTCGGCGCCCGTCACCGGCTCGTGAAAGAAGAACGGCACGTAGTCGGGATCTCCGTACGGTGCTTTGGTTCCGGTGCCGGCGGTCGCGTAGAACACGTGCATCTTGATGCTCCCGCTCAGTAGCTCGGCGATCTCCTGTTGCCGGCGCAGCGGCAGCGCGTCGACGTCGCGCCAGAGCGCGAGCTCGCCGGGCGGCGCGAGCAGCCGAGGCGTGTACGCCGCCGGTCCCCGGTTGACGTCGGTGAACTGGATCGACAGTCCGCACTTGTCTTCGAACCAGGCGTAGATCTGTGCCACCGTGTAGGCCCGATCCTGCGAATGCAGCAGCATGTCGTACATGCCGGCATCGCCGCCGATCACGTGCTCACGATACAGGTCTTGGGCGCGCGCGAACCAGTTGGTGCGCGGCAGGCACGGCAGCAGCGCTTTGGCGTTGGCGAGCTTGCGATCGGGATCGTCGAGGCCGGCATTGATCAGGCGCAGCAGCGATTGCAGCTGGTAGATGCCGGTGCGCCCGTATTGGGCGTAGACCATGATACCGAAGGCCCCGCCGTCGGCGCGCAGCGGCATCAGCGCGGACATGCCGGCTTCCGGGTCCTCGAGGTGATGCAGCACGCCGCAGCAGTTGATGTAGTCGAAAACGCCGAGATCGCCGCGGGAGAGCGAAAGCAGCGAGCCGTTGACCCAGCGGATGTTGCGCAGCTGGCGGACTGCAGCCCGTTCCCGCGCAATTTCGTTGCTCCGGGCGCTGATGTCGACATGGACGATTTCGGCATCCGTATCGCGCAGTTGCTCGGCCAGGTAGATCGTTCCGTCGCCGGTGCCGGCGCCCGCAACGAGAACGCGGAACCCGCGGTCGAAACGGCGCCGGCCGCCGAAACAGTACTGGTTGATCATAGGCAGATCGTCCAGCCAGGTGCGGATGATCCGCGTCTTCTCTTCCGCGGCTTCGCGCAGCGGATAGGGATAGCGCTCGTATTGATCCTTGACGGCAGGCAGGATCTGTTCGGGGACACTCGCTTTCATTTCACTCCCGCGTCGCCGGCGTTGGGGTGGGGGTCCGGTTTCGTCCCGCCGCAGCGCCGGGACGTAAGCCAGGAGTTTAACGACTGAAGCAGCGCCGCGCTCGCCGCCGGCGTGGGAGCCGATGCGCTGCCCGTCTTGACCGGGAGCCGCAGGGCGGGCTACGCTCGATCCGACGCTGCCCGCGCCGTCGAACCGCTAACGGCGTCGCCAGCCGCGTCCGCGCCCGCCCCAAGGAGCAAGCTATGAGAGGAGTTCAATTCACGATAGCCGTGACCTTGCTGCTGGTCGGCCTCGGCGCGTCCAGCGTGGGTACGGCGGGTTCGATCAAGGGCTCGGTCGTCTTCGCCGGCCCGGTCCCGGCGCCAAAAAAAATCGACGTCACCATCGACCAGTACGTGTGCGGCACCGAAAAGGATTCCGGAGACCTGCTGCTGTCTTCGCGCAAGGAGCTGAAGAACGCGGTCGTATGGCTCGAGAATCCGCCGGCGAGCGCCGCCGCGCCGGCGCCTGCCGCCAAAGTCGAGGTGGACCAGAACGGATGCGTGTTCATTCCGCGGGTGGTCGTCGTTCCCGCCGGCGGCACCGTCGACTTTCTCAACAGCGACCGGCTGCTGCACAACATTCACGCGACGCCGAAGCTCAACGTCTCGTTCAATCGCACTCAGCCCAAGGACCGCACGATTCCAGTGACTTTCGCGAAGCCGGAGATCGTGCGCATCAACTGCGACCTGCATTCGTGGATGGTCGGCTGGGTCGTCGTCTCGGCGCACCGTTACTACGCGATCACCGGCGCGGACGGACAGTTCAGCTTCGATAATCTGCCGCCGGGCAGATACGATCTCCACATCTGGCACGAGCGGCTGGGAACCGTCCAGGCGACCGCCACCGTCGGCGAGCAGCAGCCGGCGCGCGTCACCGTGGAAATGAAAGCGCGTTGACCGGGTTACCTACGGCCGGACCTCGATTTTTTTCGATGTCTCCCACGCTGCCGAATGCGTCGGCTCTTCGACTGCGCGCAGTGACCCGCCCTCGTCCAGCGCAACGGTGAAGGTCACGATCGGCGCCGAGTAGACCGGGTGCAGATAGGTGCGCGCGATCTCCACCGAATCCTTGTACAGCGCGATATAGCGGACGAAGTGCTCCTGGAGCGAAGGATGCTGGCTGCCGGCGCCGACGCTGACCGTCACGGTGAACCACTCGCCGCGCTTGACCGAATCGGGAGCGACGATCTTCGGCGAGTGCTTGGCGTCGAAGCTCGTGTGGAGCTGGCGGAACTCCGGCGTGAACTGATCGGCCTGCTCCTCCGCCGCACTGGCCAGCGTGGCGAGGCCGAACAGAGCGAGCAGCAGCGCAGCCGAAGCGGCGCGCAGTCGAACATCCGTGACGTTGTTCATTCGATCACCTCCAATGCATTGATTAAGCTTCCGGTAGATATTGCCGGACCAGCGCCAGAAGCTCGCGCGGGCTGTATGGCTTCGCGAGGTAGTTGTCGGCGCCGGCCACGGCCGCCTTTTCCCGGTCACCGCTGAGCGCGAACGACGTGATCACGATGATCGGTATGTCGCTGGTCCGTGGGTCTGCCTTCAGCGCACGGGTCGCATCCAACCCGGACATTTTGGGCAGCTGTACGTCCATCAGGATCAGCTGCGGCACGAGCTGCTGCGCCAGCGCAACGCCGCTTTCTCCGTCGACCGCCTCGACCAGCTGATAGGAACTGCGACCCAGCAGCTGACGGACGATCTTGCGGTTGTATTCGTTGTCCTCGATGTAGAGAATCGTGCGTTCGCTCATTTTTCCTCGCCCTTGGCCCGCACCGGGACCGCGAAATAGAAGCTGCAGCCTTTGCCGAATTCGCTCTCGACCCAAACCCGGCCGCCGTGCATCTCGACGAATCGCTTGGTAATGCTCAGGCCCAGACCCGTGCCCCCGAATTCACGGGTCACCGCGGTGTCGACCTGCCCGAACTCGGTGAACACCTTGTCGAGATCCTCCTTCGGAATGCCGATCCCGGTATCCGAAACGCGGAAGACGAGCTCGTCTCCAACCAACTCGACGCCGATCTCGACACGTCCCTGCCGGGTGAACTTGAGGGCGTTGCCGGCGAGGTTCATCAGACACTGCGTCAGCCGCCCATTATCGCCGTAAGCGATCGGGAGACCGTCCGGCACGCTGGTTACGAACTCCAGCCCCTTCTCCGCGGCCAGCGACCGCAGCGAAACCTGAACGATGTCGATGATCTCGCGCACCGAGTAGTCGCCCAAAGCGAGCTGCATACGGCCGGCCTCGATCTTGGACAGATCGAGCACGTCGTTGATCAGGCGTAGCAAATGGCGGCCGTTCAGCTGAATGTCGGTCAGGGGCTCCTTCAATTCGGGCGGGATGTCGCCGTAGAGGCCGTCGAGCAGCATCTCGGTGAAGCCTAGGATGGCGTTCATCGGTGTCCTCAGCTCGTGGCTCATGTTGGCCAGAAACTCGGACTTTGCCTTGCTTGCCTGCGCCAGCTGGCGATTGAGGTGGCCGAGCTGCGCGGCGGCGTGGCGCTGCTCGCCATCGAACCGCTGCAACTCCGCACTCATGTGGTTCATTCGCTCCGCGAGCACTCCGAATTCGTCGCGATTGGAGACCTCGATGCGCGCGCCGAAATCGCCGGCCGCCACCTCGTCGAGAAAGCCTTGCGCTTCGCGTACCGGAAGGATGAACGACCAGGATATGACGAAGCCGCAGAACAGGGCGAAGACCACCGCGATCACCGCGAACGCGCTGGTCAGGATCAGCGAGCGCTTGTTGGCGACGGCTACGCTGTCGCGCAACCGGGTCATCCGGTCCTGCTGCGCCGCCACCATGAGCCCGACCCGCGTGGTGATCTCGGTATCGAGCCGCTCCTGCCGGTGCAGCAACGCGCCGGTGACCGCGCCAAGCTTGCCGTCGCGAATCGCATTGGCTATGTCGGCCACCACCGCCATCGCCTCGTCCTGCGAGGTCCTTATCTGCTCGACCAGTGTCCGGTCGGCGGTGCCGGCTGATTCCAGCTTCGCCAGCCGATCGTTGAACTGGTTGTTCTCGCGCAGAATCCGGGCGATCGCCGCTTCGTCCTGAGAAAGGAGCGCGACATCGGTGTAGTGCATCTGCCTCGCCAGCGCGCGTTCGCTCTGCTGCGCGAGGCTCACCAGCTCGTGCGCCTCGTCGAGCTGGCGGCTCTGCTGCGTGGCATTGACCAGTGTCTGCAGGCTAAACAGGGACACGGCGATGAACAGCAGCGTTGCGATCAGGAACGCGGCGAGCAGCTTGGTGTGCACCGAGGCGCGGATGCCGGCGACCCAGAGCACCAGCCTGTGCAACGGCGTTCGTCTCCGCACCAAGTCCGCCAGATGCTCGAGCGCGAGCTCCGGACGTGTGGTCGACGACGGATTGTCGAGTGAGGACTGCACGCCATGCCCCATCTTTTTCGTCCGCTTCGTCCTTGTGCATCGGCGGCCGAGACCGTATATTTCCCTCGGACCGCTGGAATTCCACTGGTGAGAAATACCCCCCGCATCCTTATCGTCGACGACAACCCGACCAACGTCAAGGTCCTTCAGACCCGGCTGGTCGCCGAAGGTTACGAGGTCGTCACCGCCGCCGACGGTGAAGAGGGACTTGCCGTCGCGCGGCGGGACAAGCCCGACTTGATCCTGCTCGACGTCATGATGCCCAAGCTCGACGGCTTCGAGGTCTGCCGCCGGCTGCGCGCCGATGCTTCGTTTCCGTTTACACCGATCATCATGGTGACGGCGATGGCGGACTCGAAGGACATCGTTGCCGGACTCGAAGCCGGCGGCGACGAATATCTGACCAAGCCTGTGGACCACGCGTCGCTCGCCGCGCGCGTGCGCTCGATGCTGCGCATCAAGCGACTGCACGACACGGCCGAGGAGCTCGCTGACGAAGTCAAGCAGTGGAATGCCAAGCTGGAAGAGCGCGTCGCCGCGCAGGTGGGCGAGCTCGAGCGGGTCGGACGCCTGCGGCGCTTTTTTTCGCCGCATCTGGCCGAGCTCATCGTCAGCGGCGGTGCCGACGATCCGCTGAAAAGCCATCGCCGCGAAATCACCGTCGTCTTCCTCGACCTGCGTGGCTTTACCGCGTTCGCCGAGGTCGCCGAGCCCGAGGAGGTCATGGGCGTGCTGCGCGAGTACCACCAGGTCGCCGGACGCATGGTCCTCGAGTACGAAGGCACGCTCGAGCACTTCACCGGCGACGGCATCACGATCCTGTTCAACGATCCGGTGCCGATCCCGAATCCCGCCGAGCGCGCGGTGCGCATGGCGCTGGCCGTGCGCGAGCGCGTCGGCCGCATGGCGCTGGACTGGGCGAAGCGCGGCTATGACCTGAGCCTCGGCATCGGCATCGCCCAGGGCTTTGCGACGATAGGCGCGATCGGCTTCGAGGGACGATGGGATTACAGCGCGATCGGCACCGTCACCAATCTGGCCTCACGGCTTTGCGGCGAGGCTCCCGGCGACCAGATCCTGATCTCGCAAAAGGTCTATGCAGGCGTAGAAGCGCTGATCGAGGTCGAGCCGCAGGAAGCGCTGACCTTGAAGGGGTTCCGTCGTCCCGTCGTCGCGTATCGTGTGCGCGGATTGAAAGCCTAGCCGGTCCGCAACGTCGAATCCCGCGGGTCAAACGAAAGGGCGGGGCAGCTACTCCTCGAGCTGATGGATCGTCCGGTTCGCCTGCCGCAGGCGGCGGCTCAGCTCGCGGCTCAGATTCGCCAGCAGCTTGATCGCGGCATCGGGTGCCTCACGGGACAGCAGCAGGAAACTCTCGTCACTTAGCGCGTAGCACACCAGCCCGTCGCCGGCGATGACCGACGCCGAGCGCGGACCCGGGTCCAGAAGCGCAAGCTCGCCGAAGATCGTGCCGGGCGCGAATGTCGCCAGGCGAATGTCGGCGGCATTGTTCTGGCGAAGATACGCGCTGGCCGTTCCCCGGGTGATGATGAAAAGCTCCTTGCCCTGCTCGCCCTCGCCGAACACCGTCCGGCCCTTTTCGCTCTCGGTGCGGCGCAAGTGCCGCTTGATCACCGCCACCTCTTCCGATGTCAGGCCGGCGAAGATGCTCGCGCACTCGAGCGGCGTCTCGGAATCGGATGCCCGATCGCTGGCCTCGGCCTGCAGCAGCCGCTCCTCGGCCCATTCGAGCGCGCGGTCGACGTGCCCGAAGACCCTGTCCGGCGTCACCGCGTCCAGGACACCCGAATCGGCCAGGATCGCAGCCGGCTCCGAGGGTTGCATCACACAGAGCGCGAGACTTGCGCCCAGCGCGCTCAGATCGGCGTCGATCTGGCGCAGTATCTCCGCGCCGGTGCTGTCGATCTCCGTGACGCGCCGCAGATCGAGAATCACCTGCTGCGTCTGCTGCTGCATCTGCGCCGCGATCTCGCCGGCCAGCGTTTCCGCGGTGCCGAAGAACAGTGCGCCCTGCAGCTCGACGACCAGTACGCTGCCGCCCGCACGTTCCAGCAGGGCCATCTGCTCGATCGTCCGCGATTTCCGCGAGCGGACCGCGCTGCCGCGGTAGCTGCGCCGCACGATCGATCGGCTCATGCGCACCGCGAACAGCAGCACGGCGATCGCGACGCCGAGGAACACGGCCACTACGACATTGACGACCACCGACAGCGCCGCGACGACTGCGACGACCGCCAATTCGAGCAGCAGATGGCGCCGATACGGCGTCGATCCGGATGCGACGCGGCGGACCGTGTGCAACGTCCATCGATCGATGTTCTGGACGGCGATCACCATGATCACCGCGGATAGCGCGACCCGCGGCAAATAGACGATCAGCGGAAACAGCAGCGCGATAGCCAGCAGGATCGCCGCTGCATTGACCAGCACCGAAAAGGGCGTGCGGCCGCCGAAGGCGCGGTTAACCAGTGTGGGTCCCGGATTCAGGCCGCTGGTGATCCCGCCGAAGCAAGCGGCCAGCACATTGCCGGCGCCGAGGCGGCCAAGCAGTCGATCGCCGTCGATCCGTGGATCGCCGGGCCGCGCAAGCATTCGCGCGCAAAGCAAGGCGTCGATCGAGGCGATCAGCGCGAGCGCCAGCGCGCCGCCGACGATCGTCGGCACGATCGCGCCGAGTCCCGGGTGCCGCGCCAGCTCGACGAAGCGCGGAAACATCGGCGGCGTCAACTCGGGCGACGGCGCTCCGCCGATGATGGGCCCGAGATGTCCTCCGAGTCCGGCGACGATCATCGCGTAGTAGACAGCCGCGCCGACGGTAAGTCCGGCCAGCGGCGACGGCACATTGGGCAGCCGCGATTTCGACTGCCACATCGAGACGAAGACGAGCATGGCGATCAGGACGCTCAAAGGCTTCGCCTGGTCGACATGTTGCAGCACCTCGACGAACGGCATGCTGCGATCGAAGCCGAGGACATTGCCGAGCTGCACCAGGAACAGCAGTATCGCCGCGGCATTCTGGAAACCCGCCATGACCGGGTGCGGGGTGAACTTGATCAGCGTGCCCAGCCTGACCAGGCCGAACAGCAGCTGGAACACGCCTCCCAGCAGAATGATCGAGAAGATCACCGCGAGGGTCAGCGGCAGTCCGCCGGAGCGGACCACCGGCGCATCGGAATGCGCGAGGCCGTACAGAAGAATGCCCAGGAAGAACGTGGTGGTGATACGCGGCGCGTAGAGGGTCGGGGACCTGTCGCCAAGCATTACGCTGACGACGCCGACGACCAGCGCGGTCATCAGCCCGGCAAGCGCGCCGCTGGCGAAGTATTCGTCGCCGAACGAGACGAATGCGAACATGCCGAAGCCCATCGCCAGCGGGATCGCGATGCCCGCGGAGACGAGTCCGCCGACGATGTCGCCGCGGATACTCCGTTGCTCAGCGTCCGGCATCGATCGATGGCGCGGCGTTCAGCTCGTGCGGGTCGCCGCGGAAAGGGATCGGTCGAGATCGCCGAACAGGTCGTCCACATCCTCGATGCCGGTCGACAGACGCAGAAGATCGGTCGGACACGGCGAGCCAGCGCCTTCGATCGATGCGCGATGCTCGATCAGGCTCTCGATGCCGCCGAGCGACGTCGCCCGCTTCCACAAGCGGACATCGGCGGCCGCGGCAATCGCCGCGGCCTCGCCGCCGCGCACGCGAATCGACAGCATGCCACCGAAGCCATCGCGCATCTGCCGCGCGGCGATCGCGTGGCCCGGATGCGTCGGCAACCCCGGATAGAGCACCTCGGCCACCGCCGGATGCTTCTGCAGCCGACGCGCCAGCTCCATCGCGCTCACGCATGCCTGTGCGACCCGCAGATGCAGCGTGCGCATGCCGCGGATCAGCAGGTAGGCTTCCAGCGGCCCGAGGATCGTGCCCAGCATCGTGCGATTGCGCTTTACGCGTTCCCAGAATTCATCGATGCGAGCGGTGGCCAGCGCGCCGGCCACGACATCCGAGTGGCCGTTCAGATATTTGGTCGCGGCATGCATGACAATGTCGGCGCCGTGCTCGATCGGACGGGTGAGGACCGGCGTTGCGCAGGTCGAATCCACGGCGACGCGCGCTCCTGCGGCATGGGCGATCTCGCAGACTGCGCTGAGGTCGGTGATCGTCCACAGCGGATTGGCCGGTGTCTCGAGCCAGACGAGGCGGGTCGCGCCAGGCCGAATCGCGGCGCGCACCGCCGCCAGGTCGTCGGTGTCGACCAGGTCGACTTTCAAGCCCCAGTTGGTCGCGTCACTCAGCAGCCAATTGCGCAAGCCCCAGTACATGACCCGGGGCGCGACGACATGATCGCCGGGCGTTAGCGACAGGAAAACAGACGTGGCGGCGGACATGCCGGACCCGACAACGAGGGCGGCTTCGGCGCCTTCGAGCATCGCGACGACGGCTTCGGCCTCGCGGACGGTGGCGTTGTCGGGCCGCCCATAGCTATTGCCGCTGCGATACTGGTTGTCCGGATCGCGAACGAAGGTCGTCGCGACGTGGATTGGCGGAACGATGGCGCGGGTCGCGGCATCGACGCTGCCGAGAGCCTGCGCAGCGAGCGTGCGGCGGGAATAAACAGGATCGGGCACGATATCCTTTCGCGATGGCCAGCCAGGGCCGAGTGTCACCGATTGCCCCGCCCGATGCAAAGGCCGGCAGGGCGGGCGGCGGGCTCTCGGCGTGCCCGGATGTCTGGCGCAAATCGGCCGGGAATGACCCAGCGCGTCGCTTTCCAGCTCGGCGCGCATCCGGGTCTCGGGCGTGCGCGCTGGCATGATGCTTGCCTTTTAGGGCATACGCATCAGGTACGCGGATAGTGGCGCGCGTCCGCTTTTAGCGAAATCATTCGCGAACGGCGCGCCGGGGAGGCAGTCGTGGCACTTTTGGGCCAGCAAAGGGCAACACGAGCGAAGCCCGCACCGCAAGCGGCCGCGGGGCGGCGCCATGTCCGGCCGCTGGCCGCATTCTGGTCGAGCTTCACCGGCCAGGCGATCGCCGCGGTGATCCTGGCGCATATCGCGCTGCTGCCACTGTTTTACGCCGGAATGCTGAGCGGGCTGGCCTACGCTCTGCTCGTGCTCGCCTTATCGTGCATGGCGATCGCCGTGATCGGTCGGCGGATCGCGCGATCGGTGGCGGCATTGCGCGCGGCGCTGACGCGCTTCGATGCCGGGCGTGATGATCCGTCCGGGCGTCTCGGCGCCGGCAAGACGGAGGCCGAGTCGACCGAGTTGGTCAGTCTGCAGCGTGGCCTGGAGAACATGTACCGGCGCGTCGCCAAGCGCGAGCAAAGGCTCAAGGCTGCCTACGAGGCGGCGGAGAGCGAAAGCGCAGCCAGCCGGAGCCTGGCGCAGCAGCTGGCGCGCACCCAACGCATAGCCCGCATCGGAAACTGGGAGTGGACGCGTGCTAGCAACAGCGTCGTCTGCTCGGGCGAGGTGTTCCGCATCCTCGGCGCCACCGCGCCGCAGATCGGGCTGCGGCCCGACGCCATCCTCCGTCTGGTCCACGCCGAGGATCGCCGGCCGTTCAAGCGCTGGCTGGTGCGACTCGCGCGCGGCAAGGTCTTGCAGGGACACGAGGTGCGCATCGGCGGTCCGGACGGCGAACAGCGCCACGTGCACGTGCTGGCCGAGCCGCTGCTCAGCGCCGCCGGCACGGTCACCGGCGTGGCCGGGACAATCCAGGACGCGACCGAGCGGACGCGCGCGATTCAGCAGATTCACCGTCTCGCGTACTTCGATGCGATCACCGAGCTGCCGAACCGATCCCGCTTCGACGAGAAGCTCACCAAGACGCTGGACACCGCAAGGCGCGACGGCACGTCGTTCGCGATCATGTATCTCGATCTCGACCAGTTCAAGCGCATCAACGACACGCTCGGCCACGCGGTCGGCGATGATCTGCTGCGCGTGATCGCGCAGCGGCTCACCCGGGGTTTAAGGCCCGACGACATCGCCGCACTTCCGCACCCGCAATCGCTGGAGCGCGACGTGTGCCGGCATGGCGGCGACGAGTTCATCGTGCTGCTCAACGGGGTGGCGAGCGAGCAGGACGCGGCGCGCGCCGCGACGCGGCTGCTGGCGATGCTCGCGCAGCCGATCATCCTCGGCACGCACGAGGTCTTCGTCTCGGCATCGATCGGCATCGTGCTGTATCCCCGCGACGGCGCCGAGCTCGATACGCTGCTGAAGAATGCGGACGTGGCGATGTACCACGCCAAGGCGCAGGGACGCAGCCGTTATTTTTTCTACCAGGATTCGATGCGCGCCGCGTCGGCGCAACGGCTTTCGCTCGAGCACGATCTGCGCAAAGCGCTCGAAGGCGAGCAGTTCGAGCTCTACTATCAGCCGCAGATCGAGATCCGCACCGGAAGGATCGTCGGCATCGAGGCCTTGATACGATGGAACCATCCGACACTCGGCATGCTCGGACCCGCGCATTTCATCAGCGCTGCCGAGGAAGCGGGGCTAATCATGGCGATCTGGGAATGGGTGCTGGTCGCCGCGCTGATCCAGCACAACGCGTGGCTGGCGGATGGCCTGCCGGCGGTAACGATCGCGGTCAACCTGTCCAGTGTCCAGTTCAGCGATCCGGCGCTCGCCGAGCGCGTGGAGGAGATCGCGCGCGTCGTCGGCGTCCCGCTCGATTATCTGGAGCTCGAGGTCACCGAGTCGATGCTGCTGGTCGACGCCGACCTTGCCCTGCGCACGCTGACCGCGCTGCGTGCAATGGGGGTCAAGATCGCGATCGACGATTTCGGCACCGGCTATTCGTCGCTGTCGTATCTGAGGCGGCTGCCGCTGGACAAGCTCAAGCTCGACCAGTCGTTCATCCGCGACGCCGGCCAGAACGAGGGCGATGTCGCGATCACCCGGGCGATCATCGCTATGGCGCACAGCCTGAAGCTCAGCGTGGTGGCCGAAGGCGTCGAAACCCAGGCGCAGATCGACCTGTTGCTTAGCCTGGGCTGCACGATGGTTCAGGGTTTCATGCTTGGACGTCCGCTGCCGGCCGCGGCGACGGCGAAACTTCTCCGCGAAAGCGTGACCAACTCCGACGCTGTCGCGACGGTGCGAAGCGACGCGAGCTGGAACACCATCATCCAACCGTCTTCGCGGTAACAACTTTGTAGGATTTACACGCGCTTGCCGGGTGCCGTGCGCGTTGCATCGAACTTCTTTGTCGCTTGTGACTTTGCGCGGAATGGCCGGCGCCGGCTCCTTGTTTGCTACCGTGTATTTCGACCACTCAAGGAGGCGCAATGAAGACGATCCGGTCGACGGCAAGCTCTGCCGCCATCATCCGTTCCCGCCACCCTTTCGCCATCGGCCGCGCTTGTTCGATATTCGGCTTGGGGCTGGCGCTGGCGCTGCCGGCCGCAGCGACGTCGTTCACCGTCGTCAACCTGGTAACCGACGACCAAACCGTCAATGCGGCGCAGATCACCGATCCGAATCTCCGCAACGCCTGGGGAATTTCTTATGGCCCCACTTCTCCATTCTGGGTCTCGTCGAACGAAGTCGGACTTTCCGTGCTGTACCGGGTCGACCCGCTGACCAACGCGACCACCAAGGTAGGGCTGGAGGTTTCGATTCCCGGCGCCGGCAATGTC
Source organism: uncultured beta proteobacterium (assembly GCA_963828595.1). Classification (GTDB taxonomy): domain Bacteria; phylum Pseudomonadota; class Gammaproteobacteria; order Burkholderiales; family Casimicrobiaceae; genus PALSA-1003. Next base: position 19,125 of record CAWHEN010000009.1, on the reverse strand, counting down.
ACCGGCCAGGTCAACAACCCCAATGCAGCCGCCGGCGACTTCAATGGCGACGCCTTCCTGTTCGTCAGCGAGGACGGGACGATCTCGGGATGGCGCGGCGCGTTGGGCACGACTGCCGAGGTGTTTCAACCGGCCTCGACGGCCAACAGCTACAAGGGCGCTGCCATTTCGGTAATCAACGGCAACGCCTACTTGTACGCGGCCGATTTCGCCGGCAACCAAATCGACATCCTCAAGGGCAACGCCGTCGCGCCCGATCTCACCGGAACGTTCACCGACCCCGGTATCCCCGCTGGCTATGCGCCGTTCAACATCCAGAATCTCGGCGGCACGCTATACGTGACTTACGCCCTGCGCGATCCGGTCAGCGGCGACGATGTGGCCGGCCTCGGCAACGGCTTCGTCAGCGCTTTCGGCCTGCAGGGCAATTTTCTCGGCAGGGTTGCCTCGCAAGGGACGCTGGATTCGCCCTGGGGCCTGACGCTGGCGCCCCTTTCGTTCGGACAGTTCGCCGGTGATCTCCTGGTCGGCAACTTCGGCAACGGTTACATCAACGTCTTCGATTCCAGCAACACCTTCCTCGGGCAGCTGCTCGGCGTAGCAGGCGCTCCGCTGGAGATCGACGGCTTGTGGGGCCTGATCCCGGGCAATGGCCGCGGTGCCGGCAGTCAGCAGTCGATCTACTTTTCGGCGGGCCCTGACGGGGAGGAGCACGGGCTGTTCGGCGTGATCGCCGTGCCGGAACCGGCCAGCATGGCATTGGTTGGCTTGGCCATCGCGATGCTGGGAGTCGCGCGCCGCCGCACTGGCGCCTGATCGCGGCCGCGCCGATTGCTGAACACTCGGCGCGCCGCCCTTTGCCGGGCAGGCTATCGGCCCGCAGTCTGCAGCACGCGAATCGGCTTGCCGTCGAGAAAGGCCAGCGTGTTTTCGACAGCGTGCTGGTAGTACTCGCGGTAAACCTCGACTGCGCTGTACCCCAGGTGCGGCGTCAGCACGACATTGGCGGCACGCGCCAGCGGATCACCGGCGGGCAGCGGCTCGCGGTAGAAGACGTCGAGCGCCGCGAACAGCCGCCCTGACGCGACGGCTGCCATCAGCGCGGCCTCGTCGACCAGCTGAGCGCGCGCGGTGTTGACCAGGATTGCACCCGGTCGCATGCGCGCGAGGTCCGCCGCGCCCAGGATGCCGCGCGTGCGCTCCGAAAGCTGCAGATGCAGGCTGACGACGTCGGCGGCAGACAGCAATTCCTCCTTGGACACGCGAACGGCGCCCGCTGCGGTGGCCGTCTCGGCGCTCAGGTTCTGGCTCCATGCCAGGACGTTCATCCCCAGCGCCCGGCAGTACGCCGCCATGCGCGAACCGATCCGGCCCAATCCGAGCAAGCCGACCGTCTTGCCTTCGAGTATCTCGCCCGCTTCGGTCCCCGCCTGAAACCGCCCGTCACGCACGCCGGCATCGCCGGCGGGAATTCGCCGGGCAGCGGCAAGCATCAGTCCGAGCGCGAGCTCCGCCGTCGAAGTTCCCGACGGCCCGCCGCCGGTGTAGCAGACGGTGATGCCCCGTGCGATCATCGCCGCGGTATCGATCAGCGCGGCCCGCGCACCCGTCAACCCGAACATCTTCAGATTCGGGAGTCGTGCGACCAGCGAGGCCGGAAACGGCGTTCGCTCGCGTATCGCGAGGACGATGTCGAAATCGGCTAGTTGCCGAGCCGCGTCGTTCTCGTCCGCGAACGGCGTTTCGAGAAATTGCACGTAGGCACGTGCGGCCAGCGCCGACCAGTCGGCGCTGCGGCGCGCAATCTTCTGCCAATCATCGATTACCGCGATCCTGGTCACCGGTCTCCGTCGCTTCCGTTCGCCTGGGCTCGCAGTTCACCATGGTAGCAAATCCCGTCTATCATTCGTCTCGACGGCGGGCCGAAGCTGCCCTCCTTTCCCGAGCATGCGACCGATGTTCCTGCGCTGGGTCACCGCCGGTTACCTCGCTTATCTGATCGTGCCGATCGCGCTGCTGCTGGTGGGCTCGTTCGGCGAGCTTTGGCTCAACACACTGCTGCCGACGGGCTTTACGACGCAGTGGTACCGCAACGTCGCCTCTGACCCCAGTTTTCGCCGCGCGTTCGCGGCGAGCCTTGCCGTCGTGGCCATCGCGTGCTCGGCATGCGCGGTAATCGGATTGCCGCTCGCGTACGCGGTGTTCCACACGGAGAGCCGCCGGATCCGCGCGCTGACCCGGGTGCTCTATCAGCTCCCGGTCGCGCTCCCGCCGCTGGTGCTTGCCTTCGGCTTCATCCTGGTCTTTTCGTCGGACATGCTGCCTTGGCTGGGAAGCATCTGGCTGCTCGCGGCAGGCCATGTCGTCCTCACGTTGCCCTACTTCCTGCAGGCGGTCGTGTCCGACATGCAGCGGCTGGGCTTGCGAACGCTGGAAGACGCCGCGGAGTCGCTGGGCGGCAGCGCATGGCAGCGCTTCGTGCACGTCGTCCTGCCGGCTTTGCGCCATTCGATTCTCGCCGGCCTGATCATCGTCGCGGCGCTGTCGATCGGGGAGTTCCAATTCTCCAACCTGGTGGCCGGGTTCCTGAATCGCACCTATCCGATCGTGCTATTGCAGGCGTTCTATGGCGCGACGGGGTTCGCCTGCGCCGCCACGGTGATCCTTCTTGCGCTCGCGCTCGCCGCGGCGATCGGCGGCGGGCTCACCGCCGGCGGCGCGACGCGGTTGAAAACGGCTGCCGCATGAGCGCGCTCGCCGTGTCGCTCGAGGGCGTCACCTTCCGCTATCCGGGCACGAACGCCGGAGTGTTCGACCTGACGATGACGATCGCCCCAGGTGAACTGGTCGTTTGCCTCGGGCCGAGCGGCTGCGGCAAAACGACGTTGCTGCGGCTCGTCGCCGGCTTCCTCAAGCCCGACGCGGGCGTCATCCGTCTGAACGGCAGCAATGTCAGCAGCCTGCCGGCGCGGGCGCGCGAATGCGGCGTCGTGTTCCAGGCGTATGCGCTGTTTCCGCACATGCGCGTCTGGGAGAACGTCGCCTATCCGTTGCGCGTGCGCGACATCGCGCTGGACGAGCGGCGCCGGCTTGCCGAACAGATGCTGGAGCTGGTCGGCCTCCAGGGGCTGTCCGAGCGCCTGCCGGCACAGCTTTCCGGCGGGCAGCAGCAGCGTGTCGCGCTGGCGCGCGCGCTGGTATTCAAGCCGCGCGCCCTGCTGCTCGACGAGCCGCTGTCGGCACTGGATGCCGCCACGCGCGGCATGATGCGGGACGAAGTGCGCCGCATCCAGCGGGCGCAGAACATCGCGACGCTGCTGATCACTCACGACCAGGACGAAGCGCTGTCGCTGGCCGATCGCATGGTACTGCTGCGCGAGGGCCGCCTCGTCCAGTCGGGGTCGCCGCACGAAATCTACGATCGGCCCGCCGATGCTTTCGTCGCCGGCTTTGTCGGGCGAGCCAATCTGATCGACGGCAGGGTCATCGACGCCGAAACCGTCGATACGGCGATCGGCCGCCTTGCGACGCCAAGGCATGGACATGCTGCCGGCAGCGCACTCCGCCTGCTGGTGCGCCCGGAGCGGGTCGAAATCGGCGCCGCAGCGAGCGGGGAGAATGTCTTTGCCGCTCAGGTGTTGCGCGATCGTTTTTTTGGCGCCACCCGGCAGCTCGAGGTCGCCGCCGGCGACGGCCGACTCGAAATCGAAACCTCGATGCGCGATCATGTCGCAATGGTGCGCGTGCCGCGCGAGGCCATCCAGTTCCTGAATGCCCACTGAAGGAGGAGAGACATGCAACCGACATCGCGCCAACTGGGCCGCTTCGCCATCGGCTTCGCCTTGCTGGGGATTGCCTGCGCGGCGATCGCGCAAACCGTGCTCGACTCGCCCGAGCTCTATCCGGGAGAAAAAGCGCTTTACGAAGCGGCGCGAAAAGAAGGCATGGTCGTCAGCTTCGATACCGGTCCGACATGGGCCAATTGGGCGGCCGAATTCTCGGCATTCAAGAAGCGCTATCCGGAGGTCGAGATTGTCTACAACGACATCGGGTCGGCTGCGACAGTCGTCGCGCTCGACAAAGCGCGCAACCGTCCGCAGGCCGACACTGCCTACTATTTTGCCGGCTCGGCGTTCGACGCCGTCAGCAAGAACGTCGTCGCGCCGTTCAAGCCGGTCAATTTCGATAAGCTGACGCCGGTATTCCGCGATCAGGATGGCAAATGGTTCACGATCCACACCTTGACCATCGCTTTCGTCGTCAATACCAAGCTGGTCAAGAACGTGCCGCAGTCGTGGGCCGATCTGCTCAAGCCGGAGTACAAGAACAGCATCGTCTACCTCGATCCCCGGTCGACGGGGGTCGGCCAGGTCGGTGTGCTTGCGGCGAACTTCGGCAACGGCGGCGACATGAGCAATCTGCAGCCGGGCTTCGAATACTTCCGCAAGCTGCAGCAATCCGGCAACGTGCTGCGCGTGCTCGGCACGACGCCGTACGCGCAGTTCGTCAAAGGCGAGATTCCAATCTGGATCTCGTACGAAAATGACGGGTTGAAGGCAAAGTACACCGACGGCCTGGGCGATGCGGTGGCGGTGGTGATCCCCAAGGAAGCTTCCGCGGCGGCGCCGTACGCGATCAGCCTGGTGGCCAACGGTCCCAACCCGGACGCGGGCAAGCTCTGGCTTAATTTCATCATGACCGACACAGGACAGGGAATCTTCGCGCAGGGGTTCGTTCGGCCGTCGGTGCCCGGCGTCAAGCTCCCCGACAACGTCGCCGATAAGCTGCCCGCCGCGCCGCAGGTTCGTCCGCTCGACGTCAAGTCGGCGGCGGCGAAAAAATCCGACATCGACCGCGAGTGGGCGGCGGCAACCGGTAGCAAGTGATGGCGCTGCGCGCCAGGACCAACGCCGCGCTCGCGCTGCCGGGTGCGGTGCTGTTCGCGCTCTGCTTTGCGCTGCCGGGCTTGGCGATCTTCGCCAACGCGATGGGCGATGGCGGCAACGCCTTCAGCCGGGTTCTCGGTACGGCCGGGTTCGCGCGCGCCCTCGCCGGCAGCGCGGCGCTCACGCTGGTCGCCGCGGCGCTGTCGACCAGCGTCGGCGTGGCCGTTGCGTTGCACTTGTCACGCCTGTCGGAGAAGCGGCGGACCTTGCTCTCGTTTGTCATCGCATTGCCCCTTACGTTCTCCGGCCTGATCGTTGCGTATGGCTTCATCCTGGGCTACGGGCGCGCGGGATTTGTGACCCAGCTCCTCGCGCGTGCCGGCTTTGATGCCGCGACGATCGGCGGCGCTCTTTTCACGCCGGTCGGCCTCGCGTTCGCCTCGTCGTATTACCTGATTCCACGCGTAGTGATCGGCATCCTTCCGGTGCTCGTCAATTTCGACCGCGCTCAGCTTGCTGCTGCCGAGTCGCTCGGAGCGACATCGCTGCAATCATTCCGTCAGGTGCTGCTGCCGCAGGTCGCGGCACCGATGATCGCCTCGTTCTTTCTCGCGGCAGCCGTCGTGTTCGGCGCCTATGGAACGGCGCTGGCCTTGGTCGGGACGCAGCTGCCGATCCTGCCGCTGCGCCTGTACAGTCTGATCTCCGAAACCGGCTCGGATTTTCCCGCCGCGGCGGCGCTCGCGCTGCTGATCACGGCAACGTGCTCGGCGATGCTCGCCACCGGCGAATGGATCGGCGCGAAGCATGAGCGCTACCTTTAGGCTTGCGCGCGGACGCAGCCTGCTGCTCGACGTGGCAGGACGTTGCTTCGATCCGGTGGCGCGCGACTGGAAAGCCGTGATGTCATCCGATCTCGGGCCGGGCGAAGCCCTCGACGCGATCGCCGCCGTCGCGTGGCTGCAGCGCGAAAGCGGCAATCCGCTTCGTGTGCCGGTCGGCGTGATTGGCCCGCGTGAAGCAACGACGCAGCAGTTGGCCGCCGCGCTCGAGGTCGGCGAGCTGCTCGGGGACTGTCGCCTCACGGTGATCTGCGGCGGACGCGGCGGCGTAATGCAAGCGGTGTGCGAGGGCGTGGCACGCGTCGGCGGGCTTTCGGTCGGATTGCTTCCGGAGACTGACGCCGCAGTCGCGAACCGATTCGTCGGCGTGCCGATCGCGACCGGCATCGGCGAGGCGCGCAACGCGCTGATCGCGCGCGCGGCGTTTTGCCTGATCGCCATCGGCGACAGCTTCGGGACCCTGTCCGAAGTGGCGTTGGGGCGCCAATTCGGCAAGCTCGTCATCGGGCTCGAAGGCGCGGCCGATCTCGAAGGCGTGCGGCGCGCTGTCGGCGCGAGGGAGGCAGTGCAGATGGCGGCCGAAGCGATTTTAGCCGTAAGCTAATTTGGTGACGACTACGCGACCCTCATCTCTCGCCGCTCTTCGGCGGAGTGTCTTTGTCGGGGCTGTCGGGACGCGGCTCCGCGCCGGAGCGCCGTGGACGCGGCGCCGCGAACAATGGGCCGCCGAGGTAGGTGAAGTACATCTTCCGCTGGCTGTGTGAGACCAGTACCCGATGGACTCGCAGGAAGTCGGCGCCAAGTAACATCGGTTGCTCTTCCGACACGTTTTTCGCAACGCGACTTCCGGTCGAGGTATAGGTTCCTGCTTTGTACAGGTCGCCAAAGGGAATATACGGGTGACTGATGGTCTCGTTTCCAATTACTAGGCTGTCAAACGGACCGATCCAAACATTGACCTGCTTTGGGCCAAGGCCATATCCACTCTGCACTGCGACGACTCCGGGCGTTTCGGGCGTGACCCCGAGTCGCGCGGCGTCGCCTGTAGGCAATATGGACCCGCCGGCGCCGGAATCGAGCATCGCCCTGACCGGCTGCCCATTGATCTGAACCGTCAGGAGGATCCGGGGGTATGAATTGGAAATCGCGTCGATCGCGACTTCGCGCCGTTCATCGGTGGCCCAATATGCCAGCGATACACCGTCGCAATTCTTCGGTTGAAACAGGCGGACGACATTGTGCGCCAGATCGAACTCCACATCGACCTGGTCGAAGAAGTCCTCGCCAAGGAGAACTGCAGCCTCGTCACCGAAATCGTGTTCGCCCGCGACAAGTATCCTCCAGCCCTTGCGGGAAGCCTGACCAAGTCTGAAATCGTCGATCAGCACCGATTCGGCCGTGGTCTCTCCCCCCAAGCCGAATATCCGGTAACCCCTGGCCTCGCGTCGCTCCAGCCCCAGCCGCTCCGTCGCGTGGCGCAGCATCAGCGTCATAGCTGCACCGGTATCGAGGACGATGCCGATCTTCTGGCCGTTGATCATGCCGTCGGTGATCAGCTTGTTCTTGACCACCCGTACTGGCAGCTCGGCAACCTGGAACATCTTGCAGGCAGGCGCATCGGCCTGCGCCAGGCCGGCCAGCGCCAAACCGACGGCGGCGCTCAAAAGCGAGATACATCTGTTTGTCACTTCAAACCATCGGTCCGGGAGTCGCAAGAGGCGCTGCGATCATTTCATCGGAGTTTGGCGACGATCATCAATGAAGCAAAAATAGATTGTAATTGTTCCTGACCGAGCCATACGCCCGGATTAATGTCCGCGCGTTCGGCCGCCGCAGATCCACCATCCAATCCCTGAACCTGTCATCGCCGGGACTCGCAGTAGGGCGACTCGAGCATTTCCGGCAGCGCGCAACCCATCAGCTCGCCGCGCCGGTACCGGACCGGACGGGTAGCGGCGTGCAGTCAGCGCGGGTATAGTTTGCAACGCACGCGCAAGGCGCGTTTGTCACACGGGCGGGCGGTGAACATCGATTGGACGACATTTTCACCATGGTCGCCACTGGCAGGCGGAGCGATCATCGGCCTCGCCGCTGCGCTATTCGCGCTTCTCAACGGCAGGGCGGCAGGCATCAGCGGCATCGTCTTTTCGGCATCGGCCTGGTTATATCGCAGATGGTGAGCCCCGCGAAAGTGCTGGGATTTCTCGATTTGGCAGGGCCGTGGGATCCATCGCTTGCGCTGGTGATGGCAGGCGCAATAGCCGTCGGGGCTCCCGCGTTCGCAGTCGCCGGGCGGCGCGCGGTCACCCTGCTTCGAACTCCAATGCTCCTGCCTGTGGTTCGAGAAATCGATCGGCGCCTGGTATTCGGCAGCCTGCTGTTCGGCATCGGCTGGGGACTTGCCGGGTTCTTTCCTGGCCCCGCGCTGGTCGCGAGCGGTGCGGGTTATCTCAAAGCGATCGTGTTCATCGTCGCTATGCTGGCCGGCATGCTGGTCTTCGAGTGGGTCGAAGGCGCGCGCATGCGCTCGATCGCCCGCCCCGAAGCCGGCATCCTCGGCGGCAGTGAATAGATGCTGATCTTCAGGCAGCTTTTCGATCCCCAGTCGTCGACTTACTCGTACCTGCTGGCCGATCGCCGCAGCCACGAGGCGATCCTGATCGATCCGGTCTTCGAGCAGGCGCGACGCGACGCAGCCCTGCTCCGGAGCTGGGCCTGAGGCTTGCGACGACGCTCGACACGCACGTGCATGCCGATCATGTTACCGGCTGCCTGGCTGCTGAAGAACCGTTGCGGCAGCCAGATCGCCATCAGCGCAGCCAGTGACGCCACAGGCGCCGACCGCTACCTCGTCCATGGCGATCGCGTTCAATTCGGCAGCCGCTGTCTCGAAGTCCGCGCGACCCCGGGCCATACCGTCGGTTGCCTCACCTACGTGCTCGATGACGAAAGCGCGGCGTTCACCGGCGATTGCCTGTTGATTCGCGGCAGCGGCCGCACCGACTTCCAGCATGGCGATGCGCGAGCTATGTACCGCTCGGTACGCAGTCAAATCCTGACATTGCCCCCCTCTTGCCTGCTCTATCCGGCCCATGATTACCGCGGATTGACCGTGACGAGCGTCGAGGAGGAGCGACGCTACAACCCGCGGCTGGGCGGCGACATCGGAGAATCCGACTTCGTCGGTTACATGAGCAATCTGGGCCTGCCGCACCCGAAGCTTATGGAGATCGCCGTGCCCGCCAACCTGCGTTGCGGACGTCCAGAGGGCACCGCGCCGTTGCCGCCAGAACCGTCATGGGCGCAGCTGACGTACACGTTTGCCGGCATCTTCGAGATACAGCCACAAGCGCTCGAGGAAAGCGCCGGCGCCGATCCAGATCGTCGATGTGCGCGAGCGCAATGAATTCGACGGACCGCTCGGACGGATACGTGGCGCGAAATGGATTCCTCTGGGAGACTTGCCGGCGCGAATCGCCGAGCTGGCGCGCGACCGTCCGGTCGTCGCCGTCTGCCGCTCGGGTGCACGTTCGGCGCAGGCGTCCGTGTTGCTTTCAAAGGCCGGCTTTCCCGACGTCGCGAATCTCGCCGGCGGCATGCTGCGCTGGCGTGCCGAAGGCCATCCGGTCGAGGGTGCACGGGACTAGGTCCGCTCCTATCGTATCGTTCCTAGCATTGGTCTCGGTCGTTGCTCTGCAGGACGACTCGACGAGCTGCGAACGCGCGCTTACGGCGAAGGGCGATCGGACCGAAGTCCCCGGGTTGCGTCCCGCTGAGGCGGATCGACTACCGCGGAGAACAGCACCGCGAGCCGACACTTCGACGCGCTTCATCTGTTCCTGCCGGAACGCGCGGTCGTCCTCGCGAACGCCCTACGTTTACTTGCGGTTTGCTCGAATTGGCGGGCGATATTGCCGCAGACGAGGTCGCACAGAGCATAAACTTTGCTCGTCGGCAATTCGGTAGTAGACGTTCGTCGCACGAGTTTCGCGTACGACGAGGCCGTGTTTGGTCAGCATGGCCAGATGCCGGGAAACGTTGGCCGCCGTGTAGCCGCATAGCTGCGCCAGTTCCCCGACGTTGCGCTCGCCTTCACGCAAGTAGTTGAGGATCTGCAGGCGCGTCGGTTCCGACAGCGTCTGGAAATACGCCGCGACCTCCTGCAACGCTTCCGGGGGAAGATCCTTCATACCGGGACAAACGGGTGGTCGGCGAACGCTCATCATGCCTCGAAAACTCCTTGTGCTGGCGCAATGTTGGTTTAAGTGGTTATTGACTATTTGCGTGATTGGCTAAATAATACAACAATAGATAGCCGATGTCCAGCCGGCAGGAGAGAAGTTCATGGGAAGGTGGATCAAGGGACGTAAGGTCATGAAGGCATGCCTGTCGGGTGCGGCGGTGATCGCCACCCTTCTGGGCTTGGCCGTCGGCGCTGCGACAGCGGGAGCACTGGCGACCGCCGTAGTGCAGTCTCCCGGTTCCGGAGACTCCGCCAGCTTCGACGGCGTCGTGGAAGCCGTCCGGCAAACGGTCGTTTCCGCACAGGTCCCGGGCGCGGTCGTTGCCATCGAGGTAAAGTCGGCGATCTCGTCAAGTCCGGCCAGGTGCTGGCGCGAATCGATGCGCGGGCGGCAGAACAGAACGTGGCAGCCAGCGACGCTCTGGTCCGGTCGGCGCGCGCCACGCCTGGAAGTTGCGACCAAGGAATTCGACCGCCAGCGACAGCTCTTCGAAAAGAAATATACCAGCCAAGCCGCCCTCGACCGCGCCGAAGCGCAATTACAAGGCGACGCAGGCCCAGGTTTCGGCGCAGCTTGCGCAGGCGGGGGCGGCGCGTGCCCAATCCGGCTTTTTCGTCGTCAAGGCGCCCTATGGCGGCGTGGTCGCCGAGGTTCCAGTCATGCTCGGCGACATGGCGATGCCGGGTCGCCCGCTGGTGACGATTTACGATCCCGCCGCATTGCGCGTCACCGCTGCGGTTCCGCAAACGGACCTTGCACGCCTCGCTCCGGGCAAACCGATCAAGATTCAGTTCCCCGGTCTGCCAGCCGACCGCCAATGGGTGGCACCCGTCCGTGTCACTCTGCTGCCTACGGCGGATCCGGCCACCCACACCACCGAGATGCGGCTTGATCTTGCGTCGGTTGCCGACCAGGTAGCGCCGGGGACCTTCGTCCGAGTCTGGCTGCCGGTGCAAGGTGGTACCACGCCTCGTCTTTATGTACCGACCAAGGCCATTGTCCATCGCGCAGAAATGACGGGCGTGTATGTAATCGATCCGAACGGTCACCCGGTGCTGCGTCAAGTGCGCCTGGGCCGCGAAGTCGACGACACCATCGAAATCCTCAGCGGCATGGCCGCCGGCGAGCGTGTCGCCGTAGATCCGCAGGCGGCCGCCCGTGAGCGCTGATCGACACGACGTGCGCAACGCGCTCGGCATATCCGGTCGCATCGCCGCCCATTTCCAGTCCGCGCAGATCACGCCGCTGCTGGCCATCGCCGCTCTCCTGCTGGGTGTGTTCGCCGTACTCGTCACGCCGCGCGAGGAGGAGCCGCAGATCAACGTCACCATGGCCAACGTGCTGATCCCTTTCCCCGGGGCATCGGCGCGGGATGTCGAACAGATGGTCGCCACACCGGCCGAACAGGTGTTGTCGCAAATCGCCGGCATCGAGCACGTGACGTCTGTCTCCCGTCCTGGCCTTGCCGTCATAACCGTGCAGTTCAAGGTGGGAATACCACGTACCGAAGCGCTGGTGCGGCTGTACGACACGGTCAATGCCAATGCCGATTGGCTGCCCAAAGGCTTGGGCGTCATGAACCCCCTGATCAAGCCCAAGGGTATCGACGACGTGCCGATCGTCACCCTCACGCTTTTCAGCAAACAACCCGCGATCGGGGCATATGATCTGGAGCGCGTTGCCCACAGCGTCGAGTCCGATCTGAAAAGGGTCGCGGGTACGCGCGAGGTCAACACGATTGGCGGCCCCGGTCGCGCTGTGGTGGTCGAGATCGATCCGGCGCGTATGGCCGGCACCGGCGTTACCGTCCCCGACCTTCGTATGGCGCTGCAGTCGGCCAACCTTGGCCTGCCGGTGGGCGAATTGCTTGCGGCCAATCGCGCCATCGCCGTCGAATCCGGCCCGTTCCTCAAGGATGCCCACGATGTGGCGGAGCTGGTGGTTGGTGTGCGTGCCGGCAAGCCGATCTTCCTGCAAGACGTGGCCGCGGTCCGCGACGGCCCCCTGCCGGCCAGCCACTATGTCTGGCAAGGGGTAACGGGCAAGAACGGCGGCGAGTATCCGGCCGTGACGATCGCCATCACCAAGAAACCAGGAGAGAACGCCATCGATGTCGCCAATGCGGTGATGCGCCGCGTCGAGATGTTGCGGAACGTCGTCATACCGCACGACGTCGAAGTCGCGGAAACGCGGAACTACGGCGCCACCGCCAACGACAAGGCGCAGAAGCTAATCCAGAAGTTGTTGTTTGCCACTGCGTCGGTCGTGGCGCTGGTGTTCTTGGCACTCGGCCGGCGCGAAGCTGCCATCGTCGGCAGTGCTGTGATTCTTACGCTGGCCGCGACCCTGTTCGCCTCGTGGGCGTGGGGATTCACTTTGAATCGCGTGTCGCTGTTCGCTTTGATCTTCTCCATCGGCATCCTGGTGGATGACGCCATCGTGGTCGTCGAGAACATCCACCGGCATCAACAATTGTTCCCGGGCAAACCGCTGGTGGAGATTATTCCGCGAGCTGTCGATGAGGTGGGCGGCCCCACCATCCTGGCGACGCTGACCGTGATCGCGGCCCTGCTGCCGATGGCGTTCGTCTCGGGCCTGATGGGGCCGTACATGAGCCCCATTCCGATCAACGCGAGCATGGGCATGCTGCTGTCGTTGGCGATCGCCTTTGTCGTTACGCCATGGCTGTCACGACTGTGGCTCAAGGCACCGCACGCCGTCGCGGATCCCGCGAAACAGCGTGGCCCTGCGAGCAAGCTCGCTCCAGTCTTCGTCCGCATCTTCCGCCCATTGCTCGACGATATAAAGGGTAGACGCAATCGCCGCCTTTTGGGACTGGCCGTCGCAGGGCTGATCGCTCTTTCGCTGCTGCTGCCAGCAGTGGGGCTCGTGCAGCTCAAAATGTTGCCGTTCGACAACAAGTCCGAGTTCCAGGTGGTCGTCGACATGCCGGCCGGCACGCCGGTGGAGCAGACGGCCGCCGTTCTCCACGAACTTGGCAACTACCTTGCCACCGTGCCCGAGGTAACCGACTACCAGGCGTATGCCGGTACCGCGGCCCCGATCAACTTCAATGGCCTGGTGCGCCAGTACTACCTGCGCGCCGGTGGCGACGTCGGCGATATGCAGGTCAATCTCGTCGACAAACACCACCGTGCCGAGCAAAGCCACGCCATTGCGACGCGCGTGCGGCCCGCGTTGCAACAGATCGGCCGCCGCTTCAACGCAAACGTGAAAGTCGTGGAAGTGCCGCCGGGCCCGCCGGTGCAGGCGCCCATCGTCGCCGAGATCTATGGCCCAGAGGCGCAGGGCCGTCGTGATGTGGCGAAAGCCGTGCGTGCGGTTTTCGAAAAGACTGCCGGCGTGGTCGACGTCGACGACAGCAGTATCGCGGCCGCGCCGAAGAAGTTGCTGCTGGTGGATCGGCGCAAGGCCGCGCTGCTGGGCGTGCCGCAAGAGGTCATCGTCAGCACGCTGCGGGCCGGCCTGGCCGGCGAGGCGACGAGTTACCTGCACGACGAGACCAAATACCCGGCCGCAGCGACGCTGCAGCTGCCTGCCGAGCAGCAGGGCGAACTCGATACGTTGCTGCAGCTGGGAGTGCGCTCGGCCTCGGGCAAGCTGGTCCCGATCCGTGAACTGGTCACCGTGAGCGACTCGCTGCGCGAACAGCCGATCTATCACAAGGACCTGCTGCCGGTGAATTACGTCGTCGCCGACATGGCCGGCCGGGTCGACAGCCCTCTGTATGGAATGTTCTCGATGCGAAGCGACATGACCGGAATCGCGACGCCCGGTGGCGGCTCGTTGGCCGAGTACTTCATTCGTCCGCCGGACGATCCTTACCGCAACTACGCGATCAAGTGGGACGGCGAGTCGCAAATCACCTATGAGACCTTTCGCGACATGGGAGCCGCTTACGCCGTGGGCCTCGTGCTGATCTATTTTCTTGTCGTCGCCCAGTTCGGCTCTTACCTCACGCCGCTGATCATCATGGCGCCGATCCCGCTGACCATTATCGGCGTGATGCCCGGCCATGCCTTGCTCGGCGCCCAGTACACCGCTACGAGCATGATCGGGATGATCGCGCTGGCCGGCATCATCGTGCGCAATTCGATCCTGCTGGTCGACTTCATCAACGTCCAGGTGCGCGACGGTGTCGCCTTCAAGGAAGCCGTCGTGCATTCCGCGATCACCCGCGCACAACCGATCATGTTGACCGGCTTGGCCGCGATGCTCGGCGCATTTTTCATTCTCGATGACCCGATCTTCAACGGGCTCGCGATTTCGCTGATCTTTGGCATCTTCGTGTCCACCCTGCTGACGCTGGTGGTCATTCCCGTCCTTTACTACACGGCTTACCGCAAGCACCTCGGGCCGACACCTCAAGGAGAATCCTCATGACCTCATGGAAAATCGTTCGTCTCATCGCCGGCAGTTTCATCCTTTTGTCGTTGGCGCTCGGCATTCCGGGCAGCCCGACATTCGTCAGTCAGTGGTGGCTCGCATTCACGGCATTCGTCGGCGCCAATCTGCTGCAAAGCGCGCCGACCCATTGGTGTCTGCTGGAAAGAATCGTTCGCAAGCTCGGCGCACCTGAAGGCTGTTGAAAAAAGCCCGCATCTGCGGGGCTTTTTTCGCATGGGTTTGTCCTTTTTTCCCGGATCGCGCTTATCGGGCTGAACTCCGAATGGCGGTCCGCCAACGGCCTCGGCTGCTTGCTTGCTTCGAACAGGGCCAGGTCCGGCGCTCGGGCTCGCCGATCGACACTTAGATCTGCCCTCGCCATCGCAATGGCGCAAGCTTGTCGCGCTCAGTTCTGTCCTGGCGGGGCGACCTTGCGAAACCAGTCGAGCGCCGTTCGCAGCGATGGTGGGTCGACCTCGTGCGAACCTGCTCCATACTCGATACGTACTTCCCTGAATCCCGCGCGCTTGAGCTGGTCGTGAATGCTCCGATGATCGACCGGGGTCGCAACCTTGTCCTTCTGTCCCGACTGCAGGAAAACGGGGGTGCGCCTAAAGCTTTCGTTTAGTACGCCGAAATGACGGGCCGCCGGTACGACCGTGTCAGCGTTGATACCGGCAAGGTAAATCCCGATGATCGAGCGGCCTCGACTTGCGAATGCCGCCGCAAGCCAGCCGGAGAATTTCGCGCCCCCCGAGAAGCCACCGAAAGCGAGTGGTGCCTTGCCGGCTTCCGGCCATTGCGACTCCAATGCAGCGAGCGCCGCAGCGTTGAGTGCGTAGCGAAGATTGATATCGTCCTGCTCGACAGAGACTTCCTCGGCCGGGTCGGCAGCGACCAAAATCCAGCCACCGGCAACCGCTATTTCGGCGTACGTCCT
This sequence comes from uncultured beta proteobacterium, assembly GCA_963828595.1. Taxonomy (GTDB): domain Bacteria; phylum Pseudomonadota; class Gammaproteobacteria; order Burkholderiales; family Casimicrobiaceae; genus PALSA-1003. The sequence continues at coordinate 3,806 of CAWHEN010000009.1, read as the reverse complement.
GAGCAGGCGGCGACTCGAGTGATATTGCGGATCGGACGTCGCGCTGATGACCATTACCGGATAACTGCGTGTAGCGCCGAAATTCGCCGGAACGGCCACCGTGACCAGCGCGTGCGAGACTGGCGATTGGCTACCGCGTCCTGCTATTTGGCGAAGCTCTTGCGGCAACTCGACGCTGAACTCGCTCAAGCCGCCGGCTTTGAGTCCCGTTCCGCTTGAGACACAAGCGAAGAGGAGCGCAACCGGCAGCGCCACAAAACGGACCTTGAGGAGTAAAGGCATCTCGAGCCGACAGCGCAAAGCGAAGACCGCCTGCCGGCCAAACGGGCCAACCGTCTTCAACCCCAATCAGTGACCGGTTGCATCGCCCTGCCGGCTTGCTTCGAACAGGAACCAGGTCCGGCGCTCGGTCTCGTCGATCCAGACCTCGATCAGACTCGCTGTCGCGATGTCGCGGTGCTCGTCGCACACGTCGTGTACCTCGCGCAGCCTCGCGGCGAGCATCTTGTTGTCGTCGCGCAGTTCGGCAAGCATATCCAGCGGCTGGACATACGCGGCGTCGTTGTCCAGCACGCGCTGCGTCCGTGCGATGTGTCCGATCGACCTCAGCGTCGTGCCGCCAAGCTTGCGAATTCGCTCGGCAATCGGGTCGGTCATCGCATAGAGCTGATCGGCCTGGTCGTCCAGCAACAGGTGGTAGTCGCGGAAATGCGGGCCGCTCATGTGCCAGTGAAAGTTCTTCGTTTTCAGGTAGAGCGCAAAGACATCCGCCAGGATGGCGTTCAGCGCTCCTGCTATATCCTTGACTCCCTTGGCTCGAAGGTCGGTTGGCGTCGTCAACGGCGTCACTTGCCTCTGCTTCAGGTCCTGTACCTTCTTTGCACTGACCTTTTTCATGATTTCATCCTTTCCGCTGTTGAGGTGCCCGGCCGGCAAGCCCGTGCCGACGTTTGTGGGGTGTTTCTGGAATTCTAGCGCGACTGGGCGTACAAGGACCACAGGCGGCCGCTGTCCGATTTCGTCGTGATGATCGTCAGCTGCCCACCAGATGCAAGGCGACTTCGCGCCGATGTGGACGAATCCTGTGCTCCCACAGGTAGATCCCTTGCCATGTGCCCAGCGCGAGGCGTCCGCCCGAGAGCGGAATCGACAGCTGGACCGCGGTCAACGCGGCACGGACATGCGCTGGCATGTCATCGGCCCCCTCGTCGCGATGCCTGAAGAGGGAATCGCCATCGGGTACCAGGCGAGCGAAGAAGCGTTCGAGATCTCCACGCACGTCGGGATCGGCATTCTCCTGCACGACCAGGCTCGCGGACGTGTGGCGGACGAACAGCGTCAGCAGTCCGCTTTCCATCTCGCTGCCTGCCGCCCACTCGACAACCGGACGAGTGATCTCGATAAGACCTCGCCCACGCGTGTCGAAGCCGAGCGTCGTGCTGGATTGGCGAACCATCTGGCGAAGGATAGATCAAGGCGGCCCGCGCGGCGAATCCGTATTTGACAGGGATGTTTTTTGCGGCCGATCCGGACGACTTCCGGTATTCTGAAGAGCCAAGGAGAGAGCCGATGCAAGCCGGTTTCAATTTCGAACCCCTGACACCGACGGCATTTCTGCATCGCTCGGCGACGGTCTTTCCCGATCGCATCGGCGTCGTCGACGGCAGCCTCGAGCTCACCTACGGCGAATTCCTCGACTACGCTCTCAAATTCGCGGGAGCGTTGAAGGCGCTCGGCGTCAAGCCCGGCGATCGTGTAGCAGTGCTCGCCGGCAACTCGCACGTGATGCTGGCCGCGCACTACGCGGTGCCGTTCGCCGGCGCGGTTCTCGTCGCGCTCAATACGCGAATCACGTCCGCCGACATGGCCTATATCGTCGGTCATTCCGGCGCATCGGTGCTCGTCTACGACACGAATTCGCGGCGGTTGCCGAGGCGGCCGCGACAGGCCGGCCCGCGACCGCGGCTCGTTCGGGCCGGCGGCGAGCCCGATGAGCTGGAGGCCTCATCGCGCACGCATCCCCGGCCTGCGCATCAGGTCGCCGACGAGCGCTCGCTGCTCGCGCATCGACTACACCAGCGGCACGACGGGGCGTCCGAAAGGCGTGATGTATCACCACCGCGGCGCCTACCTGCAGGCACTGGCGATGGCGCTGCACATGGGCCTCTCCGGCGATTCCGTCTACCTGTGGACGCTGCCGATGTTCCATTGCAACGGCTGGTGCTTTCCCGTGGGGCGTGACGGCGATGGGCAGCGTCCATTTGTGCCTGCCGAAGGTCGACGCCGGCGCGATCTGGCGGCACATGCGCGATTCCGGCGTCACGCATTTCTGCGCGGCGCCCACGGTGCTGACGATGACGATCTGGGATCCGGCCGCGGGCGGCTGCCCCGGCCGGTGCGCATCGGAACCGGCGGCGCGCCGCCGACGCCGGCCCTGCTCGAGCGGCTGGCGGAACTCGGCATGGACGTCACGCACCTCTACGGCCTGACCGAAACCTTTGGGCCCGCCGGCATCTGCGAATGGCGCAGCGACTGGAACCGCCTGCCGATTCCGAGCAGGCGAAGCTCAAGGCGCGCCAGGGTGTCGACAACGTGATCGGCCAGACCATTCGCGTCGTCGACGGCAAGGGCGCCGACGTGCCGGCCGACGCCGAAAACATGGGCGAGATCGCGATCCGCGGCAACAACGTCATGCTCGGCTACTACCAGGACGAAGAAGCCACGCGCAGGAGCTGTCCCGGACGGCTGGTTTCGCACCGGCGACCTGGGCGTCATGTACTCCGGACGGCTACGTCGAACTGCGCGATCGCGCCAAGGACATCATCATCTCCGGCGGCGAGAATATTTCATCGGTGGAGATCGAGCAAGCATTGACGTCGCACGACGCGGTGCTGGAAGCCGCCGTCGTCGCGGCTCCCGACGCGAAATGGGGCGAAGTCCCCGTCGCGTTCATCACGCTGAAGGACGGCGCGGCCGCGACCGAGGCCGAGTTGATCGAGCACGTCGCGCGCCGCCTCGCGCGCTTCAAGGCGCCGAAGCGCATCGTCTTCGGCGCGCTGCCCAAGACGGCGACCGGCAAGGTGCAGAAGAGAGAGCTGCGCAGCCAGCTGAAGGGAACCTAGCTGCCGGCATACGCCGCCTGCAGTGCGGCGATGTCGAGCTTGACCATCTTCAACATCGCGTCCGCGGCCCGCTTGGCTTCGCCCGATCGGGGTAGACATCATGTCGCCGAGAACGGTGGGGACGATCTGCCACGACAGACCGAAGCGGTCCTTCAGCCAGCCACACTGCTCGGCGGCCCCGCCGTCGAGCAGCGCATTCCAGTAGCGGTCGATCTCGGCCTGGTTTTCGCAATTCACGACGAACGACACCGCATGGTTGAACGGATCCAGCGGTCCGGCCGTCATCGCGACGAAGGGCTGGCCGAACAGAACGAAGTCGACGACTTTCACCGACCCGGGCGGCCCGCTCGGCGACTCACTCGGCAGCGTTACGACGCGAGTAACACGCGAATTGGGAAAGATGGAGGCGTAGAACGGGCGGCCTCCTCGGCTTGGGTGGAATACCAAAGGAAAGGGGTAATCTTTTGCATGATCTCTCCAGTCCGACAGAATGGAAGTATTGCGAGGGTCAGGCGTCCGGTATGGCGCGCATGCCGTCAAGACCGCATGGGCGCCCAAGGGTGGCACCGAATCGTGACGGTTTCCTGCATTTCATGCCTTCCGTGACGCATTGTGTCCGGCAACGCTGGAGCCTGGCAGTTCCCTCCCGTAATCTTGCCTCCTGACAGATAAGGTCCAGAGGGC
>CAWHEN010000008.1:0-352431 GCA_963828595.1 uncultured beta proteobacterium | reverse complement strand
GTTCGACGAAGTGATCTGCGGCTTCGGCCGCACCGGCAAGGCGTTCGCCGCGCAAAGCTTCGGCGTGACGCCCGACCTGATGACGATGGCCAAGGGCATCACCAACGGCGCGCAGCCGATGGGTGCCGTGGCGGTCAGCGAGCGCGTGCACGACACGATCATGGGTGCCGCCGCGGAAGGGCAGATCGAATTCTTCCACGGGTATACCTACTCGGCGCATCCGGCTCCTTGCGCGGCCGGCCTCGCAACGCTGGACATCTACCGCAAGGAAGGCCTGTTCGAGCGCGGCGCCGAACTGTCGCCGTACTTCCTCGATGCCATCTGGTCGCTGAAGGACCTGGGCGTCGTCGCCGACCTGCGCGGCTATGGCATGCTGGCGGCGATCGACGTTCATCCCGACGGTGCGCCGGGAAAGCGCGGGCACGTCCTGCAGAACAAGCTGTTCGACAACGGCCTGCATCTGAAAACGACCGGCGATTGCGCGATCATCGCGCCGCCGCTGATCGCCGAGAAGAAAGACGTCGATATCATCGTCGACTGTTTGCGCAAGACGCTGGCGACGATCTGACTGCGATGCTTGATTCATCCGTCTTCGCGAAGCGGATCCGGTGTCGTCCGGACGAAGCGCGGGTCCCCGCCTACGCGACGACACTTGTATCCACGACGGAGAGAACATGAAAAATTGGCTGGCTGGACTTCTCTTTGCGGTGGCGGCGGCTGTTGCAGTGCCGGCAATGGCGCAGAAAACGGTCACCTTCGCTTATCAGGACATGATGAATCCCTGGCGTTGGGTGCAGCAGAGCCAGGAGATCGAAAAAGCGACCGGCTTCAAGATCAACTGGCGCCAGTTCGGCGGCGGCGGCGACGTGATCCGCGCGATGGCTTCCGGCGACGTCCAGCTGGGCGAAGTCGGGTCGACCGGCATCGCGACGGCGATCAGCCAGGGCATGGACGTCGAGCTGTTCTGGATCCTCGAGGACATCGCGGCCGCCGAAGCGCTGGTCGTGCGCAACGGCAGCGGCATCAATTCGGTCGCCGACCTGAAGGGCAAGAAGATCGGCACGCCGTTCGTTTCGACCTCACATTTCCAGCTGCTCTACGCGATGCAGAAGGCGGGACTCAAGCCGGCCGACGCGCAGGTGCTCAACATGCGCCCGCCGGAGATCGCCGCGGCGTGGGAGCGCGGCGACATCGACGCGACGTTCATCTGGGATCCGGTGCTGACGACGGTCAAGAAGAACGGCAAGGTGCTGACGACTTCCGGTGATATCTGCAAGAACGGCGCGTGCACGTTCGATGGCCTGATCGTCACGCGCAAGTTCGCCAAGGAAAATCCCGCGTTCATGGTCGCGCTGGTCAAGGCGGTCGCCAAGGCCGATGCCGACTATCGCGCCAACGCCAAGGCCTGGACCGGCGACCAGGCCAAGGTCGCGGCGGTCGCCAAGTGGTCGGGCGGCAAGCCCGAAGACGTCGCGTCATCGATGGCCCTGTACGGATTTCCCAGCCTGAAAGAGCAGGCGTCGCCGACCTGGCTCGGCGGCGGCGCGAACGGCGCCGCGGCCAAGGCGCTGACGCAGCAAGCCAACTTCCTCAAGGAGCAGGGCCGGCTGCAGACAGTAGCACCCGACTACAGCAAGAACGTGACCGTCGAGTGGGTGACCAAGGCGATGTAACGCCGCGCCCAGCTTCGCCGATCGACACGGCGGCGCATGATGCGCCGCCGTTTTTCTGCCAGAATCCTCAACCCTGCGGCGCACCGGGCTCCAGTAGCGCGAGATCCGGGCAACGCCGACTTCGAACGGGAATCTTCTTGCCCACGCTCGATATCCGCAAGCTAGGCGTCCGCTACGCGACCAGGAACGGCACGGTCGACGCGTTGTCCGGCGTCGACCTCTCGATGCGCGACGGCGAATTCCTGGTCGCCATCGGCGCATCCGGTTGCGGCAAGACGACGCTGCTGTCGTGCATCGCCGGATTCCTCCCGCCGACCGAAGGGACGATCGAGCTCGGCGGCAAGCCCGTAGAGGCACCCGGGGCCGACCGCGGTGTCGTGTTCCAGAAGCACGCGCTGATGCCATGGCTCAACGTCGCCGAAAACGTCGAATTCGGGCTGCGGATGCGCGGCCTCGGCGGTGCGGCGCGCAGGAGCATTGCGCTCGAAAAGCTCGCGCTGGTCGGCCTCGAGGGGCTGGCCGAGCGGCCGATCTATGAGCTCTCCGGCGGAATGCAGCAGCGCGTCGGCATCGCGCGCGCGCTCGCCAGCGACCCGCAAGCTGATGCTGATGGACGAGCCGCTGGGCGCGCTCGACGCATTCACCCGCGAAGCGATCCAGGAGCTGATACTCGACGTGTGGCACCGCACCGGCAAGATGTGCTTTTTCATCACGCACAGCGTCGAGGAGGCCTTGTTCCTGGCGACGCATCTGGTGGTGATGACGCCGCGCCCGGGCCGCATTTCGCACGAATACGAGCTCGACTTCGGACGGCGTTTTATCGAAACGCGCGACGCGCGCGCGATCAAATCCTCGCCCGACTTCATCCGCATCCGCGAGGAAGTGCTGGCGGTGATCCTGCACCGCGACCATGCGCCGGCAAGTGCCGCGGCGACCTGACGATGGCGAGCGCAGCCGACAGCGGACACCGGGCGCCCGAAGACCTCGCGCTACGCGACGCCGGGCGAAGGCCCGAGCACCGCGATATCGGTCGTGACGATGGCCGCGATCGGCGCGCTGTGGTGGATCGCCAGCCACTACCGCTGGTTGCCGCCGCTGTTCCTGCCGACGCCGGAAACGGTGTTCACCCGGTTATGGGAGTCGGCGCGCGGCGAACTGACCGACGCGCCGCTCGCGACGCACTTCGGCTGGTCGATGTTTCGCGTCTTCACCGCGTTCCTGCTCGCCTGCATCACCGCGATACCGATCGGAATCGCGATGGGCGTCTCGCGCATCGCGCGCGGCATTTTCGATCCGCCGATCGAGTTTTACCGTCCGCTGCCGCCGCTCGCCTATCTGCCGCTGATCATCATCTGGTTCGGCATCGACGAGCTGTCCAAGGTCTTGCTGATCTACCTCGCCTGCTTCGCACCCTTGGCGATGAGCGCGCGCGCGGGCGTGCGCTCGGTATCGCAGGAACAGATCCACGCCGCGTATTCGATGGGCGCATCGCGCTGGCAGGTCATCGCTCACGTGGTCATACCGGCTGCGATGCCCGAGATCCTGACGGCGATGCGCATCTCGATCGGCTTCGGCTGGACGACGCTGGTCGCCGCCGAAATGGTCGCCGCCACCTATGGCCTCGGACAGATGGTGCTCAACGCGTCGAATTTCCTGCGCACCGACATCGTGGTCATGGGCATCGTCGTCATCGGCGCCGTCGCCTATCTTTTCGATCTTTTGATGCGCCAGGTCGAACGGGTCGTGGTTCCGTGGAAGGGGAAGGTGTGAGCAGTAAGCAGGGGCCCCGTGCGAAGCACGGGGATGCGCACGTCCGCGAACACCTTCGGAGGCCGACACTCGATGTAGGAAACCGCGATCCTCGTTGGGAGGCCGAGGTGTAGTCGACTCGGCGGCACGTCGCAAAGATGGGGCGGATCGCAGCCTTCGCCGGCATGACAAAAGAATAACGGCTGCCCCCAGCCAAATGCCGGTCATCGGAAAGGGTTGACAGGCCCTTTCCCCTTTGCCACGCTCGCCCCATGCCTCTCCGTCCCCACTTCCAGCGGTTGGTCGAACGCGTCCGCAACCTCCCGGCGCTGCCGACTGCGATCGTCTATCCCTGCGATCGCGATTCGCTGCAGGTCGCGCTTTCCGGGCAGTTTGCCGGCTACCTCGCGCCGGTGCTGGTCGGCCCCGAGGCGCGCATCGCCGACGCGGCCGCGCATGCGGGACTCGATCTGTCGCGCATCGAGCTGATCGATACGCCGGACGATCCGGCCGAGGCGGCGAGACGTGCTGTCGTACTGGCTCGCGACGGCGCCGTTCGCGCGCTGATCAAGGGCAGCCTTTACCCCGATGACCTGATGCGCGCGGTCGCGGCGCCCGACGCAGGCCTGCGCGGCGAGCATCGGCTGACGCACGCGTTCTTCATGGATGTCCCCGGTTTCGGCCGGCCGTTCATCTTGTCGGATGCGGTCCTCAACATCGCCCCGAACCTCGCCGCCAAGCGTGAAATCGTGCAGAACGCGATCGATCTGGCGCACGCGCTGGGGATGCCGAACCCGCAGGTCGCCGTGCTGGCGGCGGTCGAAGGCGTGACCGCGGCGCTGCCGGCGACCGGCGATGCCGCAGCGCTGGCGAAAATGTCGACGCAAGGCTTGATTACCGGCGGCGCCGTCGCCGGCCCGCTCACCGCCGACAGCGCGCTTTCGTCCGACGCGGCGCGCGTCAATGGCGTCGACGATCCGGTCGCGGGTCACGCCGACGTGCTGATCGTTCCCGGCCTCGACGCCGGCTCGCTGATGGTGCGCACGCTTACTGCGATCAGTGGTGCGCTCGCCGCCGGCATCGTGCTCGGCGCGAAGGTTCCGATCGTTCTCGCCGGGCGCAACGACACGATGGAAGTACGCATGGCTGCCTGCGTGCTGGCGTCGCTCATCGCCGCGGCGCAGGCGCAGCAGACGCCGGCGCCGCCCGCGCTGGCCGGCGTTCCGATCGCCGCTTAAGCTCGATCGCGCCCTCGTTGCACGACGGGCGCCCTCGCTGCCTGATGGCGGCCGTGCAGCCAAGCTCTGATCTCCCATGCCTCCGCTGGCGCTGAGGCTCTTTCCGATTCTTGCCTGGCGGCACCGCGTCACGGCGGCGACATTGCGCGCCGATCTGATCGCGGGCCTGTTTGGCGCCCTGATCGTTCTCCCGCCGCGTACGCGACACTGGCCGGGCTTCCGCCGCAGTACGGTCCCTCGTTGCACGACCCGCCCCGCGGCTGCAACGGCACGGCCGCATTGCGCACTCGCGAAAGAACTAAGCGCGAGCGCGGCAACTGCCAGCGGGGTACGAATCCGTCATCGATGCGAAGACCGCAACCGCTACTTCGGCCGCACGCAGTCGACGAAGTAGCGAAGCTTCCCCGCCTCGCTGGTCTCGACCAGGCCGTGGATGTCGGTATCGAATCCGGGAAACTGCTGGTTGAAGTTGCGGGCGAACTGCAGGAACTGCACGATCGTGCGGTTGAAGCGCTCGCCGGGGATCAGCAGCGGAATGCCCGGAGGGTACGGCGTCAGCAGCACGCTGGTGACGCGTCCTTCGAGCTGGTCGATTTCGACGCGGTCGATTTCGCGATGCGCCATGCAGGCGAACGCATCGGAGGGCTTCATCGCCGGCTGCATGTCCGACAGATACATTTCGGTCGTCACGCGCGCGACGTCGTTGGCCTTGTACATGTCGTGGATCTGCCGGCACAGGTCGCGCAGGCCGACCGCCTCGTACGTCGGGTGCTTGGCGCAGAACTCCGGCAGGATCTTCCACAGCGGCTGGTTCTTGTCGTAATCGTCCTTGAACTGCTGCAGCGCGGTGACCAGCGTGTTCCAGCGGCCCTTGGTGATGCCGATGGTGAACATGATGAAGAACGAGTAGAGGCCGGTCTTCTCGACGATGACGCCGTGCTCGGCCAGGTACTTGGTGACGATCGAGGCCGGAATCCCGGTCTTGGCGAACTTGCCCGAGACGTCGAGACCCGGCGTGATCACCGTCGCCTTGATCGGGTCGAGCATCGTGAAGCCGGGCGCGAGGTTGCCGAAGCCGTGCCATTTCTCGTTCGCCTTCAGCATCCAGTCGTCTCGCCGCCCCATGCCTTCGGCGGTCAGCTTTTCCGGACCCCAGACCTTGAACCACCAGTCCTTGCCCCACTCGTCGTCGACCTTGCGCATCGCGCGCCGGAAGTCGAGCGCTTCGGCGATCGACTCCTCGACCAGCGCCGTTCCGCCGGGCGCTTCCATCATCGCGGCCGATACGTCGCACGAGGCGATGATCGCGTATTGCGGCGAGGTCGAGGTGTGCATCAGGTACGCCTCGTTGAATATGTGGCGGTCGAGTTTCCGGGTCTGCGATTCCTGCACGATGATCTGCGACGCCTGCGAAATGCCGGCGAGCAGCTTGTGCGTCGAGTGCGTCGCGAACACCATCGCCTTCTTGCTGCGCGGCCGGTCCTTGCCGATCGCGTGCATGTCCTTGTAGAACTCGTGAAACGCGGCGTGCGGCAGCCAGGCTTCGTCGAAATGCAGCGTCTCGATCCAGTCGCCCAGCGTTTCCTTCAGCATCTCGACGTTGTAGGCGATGCCGTCGTAGGTGCTCTGCGTGAGCGTCAGGATGCGCGGCTGCTTGTTCTTGGCCGCGCGAGCGAACGGATTGGCCTCGATCTTCTTGCGGATGTTCTCCGGCCGGAATTCGTCCAGCGGAATCGGCCCGATGATGCCCAGGTGATTGCGGGTCGGCGTCAGGAACACCGGTATCGCGCCGGTCATCGTGATCGCGTGCAGGATGGACACGTGGCAGTTGCGGTCGACGACGACGATGTCGTCCGGCGCCACCGTGGCGTGCCACACCATCTTGTTCGACGTCGACGTGCCGTTGGTGACGAAAAAGCAGTGGTCGGCGTTGAAAATCCGCGCCGCGTTGCGCTCGGCGGCGGCGACCGGCCCGGAGTGATCGAGCAGTTGCCCCAGCTCGTCGACCGAGTTGCACACGTCGGCACGCAGCATGTTCTCGCCGAAGAACTGGTGGAACATCTGCCCGACCGGGCTCTTGAGGAAGGCGACGCCGCCGGAGTGGCCCGGGCAGTGCCACGAGTACGAGCCGTCCTGCGCGTAGTCGACCAGCGCCCGGAAGAACGGCGGCGCGAGCGAGTCGAGATAGCTCTTCGCCTCGCGGATGATGTGGCGCGCGACGAACTCCGGCGTGTCCTCGAACGTGTGGATGAAACCGTGCAGCTCGCGCAGGATGTCGTTCGGGATATGCCGCGACGTCCGCGTCTCGCCATAGAGGTAGATCGGGATCTCGGCGTTCTTGAAGCGGATTTCCTCGACGAATGCGCGCAGGCTCTTCAGCGCCGATTCGGTTTCCTCGACCGATCCCGCGCCGAATTCCTCGTCGTCGATCGACAGGATGAACGCCGACGCGCGCGATTGCTGCTGGGCGAACTGCGACAGGTCGCCGTAGCTGGTGACGCCGAGGATCTCCATTCCCTCTTTTTCGATCGCGGCGGCCAGCGCGCGTATGCCGAGTCCCGAAGCGTTCTCGGAACGGAAATCTTCGTCGATGATGACGATGGGAAAGCGAAATTTCATCCAGCCACTCCTGCGGATCGGGCTCGTGCTGCGCGCCAAAAAAGAAAGCGGGGTGCCAGGCCGAATGGCCGCACCCCTAGTAGGGCCGCATTGTGCACCGCGACGGCGCGCGATGCGAGCGATTTGGCGGCCGGCGGCAAAAACTCCGTTCGCCGCCTCCGCCGCGGGTCAGACGTTGGCGACGACCAGGATTCCAGCCCAGGCGATCAGCCCGAGCCCCAGCGGCGTCCGCAGCCGCTTTCCCCAGCGCAGGTTCTTCTCGGCGGCCATCGCGGCCGCCAGAACCAGCATCCACCCCAGACTGCCCATGCCCACGACGAACATCACGGCCATCAGCGCCCAGCAGCAGCCGACGCAGAAGATGCCGTGCTCGAACCCGATCCGCAATGCCTCGCGGCGCGGCGCGCGCCCGTGCCAGCGCTCATTGATGAACGCAAACGGCGTGCGGCACCGTTCCAGACAGCGGTACTTGAGCGCGCTGAACTGGAAGACGCCGGCACCGGCCAGCACGATCGCGCCGACCGCCCAGCCACGGCCGGCGAGCCAGCCGACCTGCGCCGCGCCGGCATGCAGCAGGCTGTCGACGCCATGCGCCAGCAGGCCGAAACCCAGCCAGGCGATCGCGTAGCCGGCCACGACCCTTCCCATCAGCGCACCGGCGTCGGGCCTCGCGGCCACGACGCGCCCGAAGATGCCGAGCAGCGGCAAGGTCGTCGGCAGCATCATCGCCGTGATCATCAGCAGCCAGGCGAATGCGTAGACCAGCGCCGGAACGATCAGCGCGCCTTGCGGGATGCTGCGGCAAAGCGCGCCGAATGGCCCTTCGTCGACCCAGCCGCCGTGCTCGAGATAGCGTCCGAATGGGCTCAAGCTCCATGCCGCGAGCGCGAGCCACGCGACGGCCGACAGCGCGGCCACCAGGCCGACGCGCAGCGTCTGCGGATCGAGCGCGCGTGCCGCAGTCGCCGCGGCCGTTGCCTGGCGGTCGGACACGGCGAGCTAGTGCTGTTCCCCTCGTCCTCCGCCGGCTTCAGGCAGTGAAGACGAACGTGCTTTGCAGCGCATTGTGGCCGCTCAAGCTCAAGTTGATGCCCAGCTTGTCGACCTTGGAGGTATAGCGCGGGCTTTTTCCAACGAACACCGGCGCGCCGGGAACGGTAGAGAAGACCGTGTCCTGAAGCGTCGTCGTGGCACCGCTGGCGCTCTTGTACGGCTCGAGCTCGGCATAGCCTGCGTTGCCGACCTTGACTACGCCCTTGCCGCCGTGGACGTCCCACTGGATCGGCACTTTTTCGACCGACACCACTTCGCCTATCAGCTTGGCGAGGTCCGCGACAGGACCGCCCAGCTTGCCGGTAAAGACGCCGAGGATCGCTTCTTCCTGCTTGGCCGAAACCTTGTCGTCGAGGTACACGGCGGCGCGCCAGTTGCCCTCGAGGATGTTGCCCGGAATATGCGCGATCAGCGCAATCGTATGGCCGGCGACGTCGACGCCATTGATCGTGCCCTTGTCGAAGTGCCAGGAAACGATGGTGTCGCAGGTGCCGAAGTCCGGATCCTCGCCGATCCAGCACGGGCACAGCACACGACAATTGCAGACCTCGAGCAGTCTTCCTTCCAGATGATAGGCCATGGATTTCCCCTCGCTTGAATTCGCCCGGAACGCGGCCGCGATTTTCCGCGCCGCAGCCCGTTGATGCTACGCCGAGCGTCGAGGCCGATTCCAGCCGAATATTCGACAAGGCCCGGCTCAGCGCCCATTCATCGCCGGCCGCCGGCGAGCCGCACCGACGCCGGATGGAGGCGCAGCCGAACCATCGCCCAGACGCCGACCGCCGGACCGATCGCCAGCGGCACGAAGGCGTGGCGCCAGCCGACGGCGTCGACAAAATACGGAAGCAGATGGATCGTCACCAGGGTCAGCGTGAAGCCGAGCGCCGTCTGCAGGGTGAGCATCGTGCCGACCCGCGCCGGATCGGCGAGCTCCGCGATCGAGGCCGAGAACTGTGCCGAGTCGGCGACGATGCTGATGCCCCAGATGAGGCAGATGGTGAGCAGCAGCCACGGAGCGCCCCCGTAGAGGAGCCCGATGCCTGCGGCGCAACTGCCGCTGACGGCCATCGCGATGATCGTCACCGTCGTGCGGCCGACCCGGTCAGCGACGAGTCCCGCAGCGACGCAACCGACTGCGCCCGCGCCGATGGTCGCGAACGCCGCCAGCCTGGCGTCGACTTGCGCCGCCGCCGGCGGCAGCGAAAGGGCGAAGCTCGCATTCAGGAATACGCCGATCCACGCCCACATCGCATAGAGTTCCCACATGTGGCCCAGATAGCCGAGGTTGGCGAGCCGCAGCGGGACGTCGCGCCACGCCAGCAGCATCGCGCCCGGCTCGAAGCGCGGCGCCGGTTTGCGGTTCGGGCCGAGTCCGGCGAGCGCAATGCCCAGCGCGGCCGCCAGCGCGCTCGCCGATGACAGCACCACGGTCGGACGCCAGTCGACGCCGCCGAAGGCATTGAACAGATGCGGCGATGCCGAGCCCAGGGTCAGCGCGCCGACGAGGATGCCGACCATCAGTCCCATGTCGTCGCGCGCCCAGGTCGTCGCGAGCTTCATGCCGACCGGATATACGCCGGCCATTCCGATGCCGGTGATCACGCGCAGCAGCGGCGCGACGATCGACGCCGGATCAACCACCAGCAGGCCGGCGTTGGCGAGCGCGGCGATCGTCGCGGATGCGGCGAACAGCCGGCGCGGATCGATGCGATCCGGAAGGCCGAGGAACGCGCTGACCAGACAGCCGATGACAAAGCCCACCTGGACGCCGCTGGTCAGCGCGGCCTGCGCGAAATTGGACAGGTGGAACTCGGCGGCGAGCGCCGGGGCGACGGCGGAAGCGGAAAACCACACCGCCATCGCCGCGACCTGGCAGATGGCGATGATGGCGATCGAGGCGCGTTTCGAGGTCGCTAACAATCCCATGGAACGAGTCTCCGCCCCCGCCGGCTCCGCACGTTTACCACAAGCACGCGGCAGCCTCGTGTCGCCGGCCACTCCGCCTCCGGGGTCGCATCCCCACGCTACGCGCGGGGCCCCTGCTCCGCCCTCCGGCGTCGCCGGCTTCCGAACAGCAACGCGACAGCCGCGATCTTGCTGTCGCCGGCCACTCCGCCTCCGGGGTCGCATCCCCACGCTACGCGCGGGGCCCCTGCTCCGCCCTCCGGCGTCGCCGGCTTCCGAACAGCAACGCGACAGCCGCGATCTTGCTGTCGCCGGCCACTCCGCCTCCGGGGTCGCATCCCCACGCTACGCGCGGGGCCCCTGCTCCGCCCTCCGGCGTCCTAGATCTTCGGTAGCGTAACGCCCTTCTGACCCTGGTATTTGCCGCCGCGATCCTTGTACGAGGTCTCGCAGACCTCGTCGGACTCGAAAAAGATCACTTGCGCGACGCCCTCGTTAGCGTAGATCTTCGCGGGCAGCGGCGTCGTGTTCGAGAACTCGAGCGTGACGTAACCCTCCCATTCGGGCTCGAGCGGCGTCACGTTGACGATGATGCCGCAGCGCGCGTAGGTCGATTTTCCCAGGCATATCGTGAGGACGTTGCGCGGAATGCGGAAATATTCGACCGTGCGGGCGAGCGCGAACGAGTTCGGCGGAATGATGCAGGATGCGCCGTTGAAATCGACGAACGACTTGTCGTCGAAGTTCTTCGGATCGACGATCGTCGAATTGAGGTTGGTGAACAGCTTGAATTCGTTCGAGCATCGGATGTCGTAGCCGTAGCTCGACGTGCCGTACGACACGATCTTGCGGCCCTCCAGCTCGCGCACTTGCCCGGGCTCGAACGGCTCGATCATTTTGTGCTCGGCCGCCATGCGGCGAATCCAGCGGTCGGACTTGATCATCGCGGGCCTTTCGTCGCGCCGGCGATCACGTGTTCTGCACGACGATGTTGGGAAATTTCGCGGAAAAATCCTCGGCTTTCTGCGCGACGAACACCGCAGTTTTGCGCGCGATGTCCTTGTAGATCGCCGCGATCGCGCCCTCCGGATCGGCGACGACCGTCGGCCGGCCCGAATCGGCTTGCTCGCGGATGTGGATGTCGAGCGGCAGCTGACCAAGAAAAGGCACGTTGTAGTCGTCGCACATCTTCTTCGCGCCGCCTTCGCCGAAAATCGCCTCGGCATGCCCGCAGTTCGAGCAGATGTGCGTCGCCATGTTCTCGACGATGCCGACGATGGGCACGCCGACCTTATCGAACATCTTGAGGCCCTTGCGCGCGTCGATCAGCGCGATGTCCTGCGGCGTCGTGACGATCACCGCGCCGGTGACCGGCACCTTCTGCGACAAGGTCAGCTGGATGTCGCCGGTGCCCGGCGGCAAATCGACGATCAGGTAGTCGAGGTCGCGCCAGTTGGTGTCCTTCAGCAGCTGCTCGAGCGCCTGCGTCACCATCGGCCCGCGCCAGACCATCGGCGTATCGGTGTCGATCAGAAAACCGATCGACATCGCCTGGACACCGTGCGCCTCGAGCGGCTCCAGCGTCTTGCCGTCCTTCGATTCGGGCCTGCCGGCAATGCCCAGCATCATCGGCTGCGACGGTCCGTAGATGTCGGCATCGAGCACGCCGACCACGGCGCCTTCGGCAGAGAGCGCCAGCGCCAGGTTGACCGCTGTCGTCGACTTGCCAACGCCGCCCTTGCCGCTGGCGACCGCAATGATGTTCTTGACGCCGGGCACCAGCTTGACGCCGCGCTGCACGGCGTGCGAGCCGATGCGATGGCTGATGGTCACAGCGACCTTGCCGACGCCGGGCAGCGCCGAGAGATGACGCTGGATCAGCCGGCGTATCGTCTCGTGCTGGCTCTTGGCCGGGTAGCCGAGCACGACGTCGACGGCCACGTTGCCGCCGTCGATCTGTACCTTGCGGATCGCCTTGTCGGAAACGAAATCGCGGCGCGTATTGGGATCGATCAGCGCGCGCAAGCTGGCGTGTACGTCTGCCTCGGAAGTGGCCATCGGGGTGTCGATCGCGTGGGACGCTCAAACGGCGAGTTTAGCGAAAAACGTCCGCTCTCGGTACTCGGCGCTTCGGCCCATTTGCTAGAATGCGCCAATCCCCTGCCGCATCAAAGGTCTTCGCCGCATGTCGCGCCGCACGCTGTTCGTCACGACCGCGCTGCCATACGCCAATGGCCCGTTTCACATCGGGCACATCATGGAATACATCCAGGCCGACATCTGGGTGCGGTTCCAGCGCATGCAGGGTCACGACGTGCATTTCGTCTGCGCCGACGATGCGCACGGTGCGCCGATCATGCTCGCCGCCGAAGCGGAAGGGCTCACGCCGCAGCAGCTGGTCGCGCGCATCGCGGCGACACGGCCGAAGATTCTCGGTATCGGCGAATACGCCGGCCAGGGTTTTCACCTGAGCTTCGATCACTGGCACAGCACCGACTCGCCGGAGAACGTCGAGCTGTCGCAGGACATCTACCGCCGGCTCAAGGCGGGTGGCCTGATTTATTCGAAGGCGGTCGAGCAGTTCTTCGACCCGGTGAAGTCGATGTTCCTGCCGGACCGCTACATCAAGGGCGAGTGCCCGGTATGCGGCGCCAAGGATCAATACGGCGATTCGTGCGAGGTGTGCGGCTCGGTCTATGCGCCGACCGATCTGAAAAATCCGTACTCGACCTTGACCGGGGCCACACCGGTGTTGAAGTCTTCCGAGCACTTCTTTTTCCGGCTGTCGGATCCGCAATGCGTTTCCTTTCTCCGGCAATGGACGCAAGCCCCTGGCAGGCTGCAGCCCGAGGTGGCGAACAAGGCGCTCGAATGGCTGGCTGAAAAACCCGGAGGCGACGGCAAGGGCCTGGCCGACTGGGACATCTCGCGCGATCCGCCGTACTTCGGCATTCCGATTCCTGACGCGCCAGGCAAGTATTTCTACGTCTGGCTCGACGCGCCGGTCGGCTACCTGGCAAGCCTGAAGGCGGATCTCGCGGGCAAGGGCATCGCGCTGGCCGATTTTCTGCGCGGCAAAGGCGTCGAGCAATATCATTTCATCGGCAAGGACATCGTCTATCACCACACGCTGTTCTGGCCGGCGATGCTGGAGTTCGCCGGGCCGCCGTACAGGGTTCCGGACAACATTTTCGTGCATGGCTTCATCACCTTCACCGGCGAGAAGATGTCCAAGTCGCGGGGCACCGGCATCAGCCCCGAGCTCTATCTCGATCTGGGATTGAATCCCGAGTGGCTGCGCTACTACATCGCCGCCAAGCTCAACGCCAAAGTCGAGGATCTGGATTTCAATCCCGACGACTTCATTGCGCGGGTCAACAGCGACCTGATCGGCAAGTACGTCAACATCGCGAGCCGTGCCGCGCGCTTTATCGCGCAGACCGGCAACAAGCTGGCGCCGACGTCCGGATTCGATGCACGGCACGGCGTGGCCCTGCATGCGCTGTCGGACCGGATCGCAGAGCTGTATGCGAACCGCGAATTCGGCAAGGCCCTGCGCGAAGTGATGGATCTTGCCGACAAGACCAACGAATATTTCGACCGCAACAAGCCGTGGGAAGCCGCCAAGCGGCCCGATGGCGCGGCGCGGGCGCTCGAGATCTGCTCGGAATGCATCGATGACTTCCGGATTCTGACGACCCTGCTCAAGCCGGTGCTGCCGGGTGTCGCCGCCAGCGCTGAGCTGTTCCTGCAGATTCCGTCGCAGACGTGGAGCGACATCGGCACCGCGCTGCCGGCAGGACATGCGATCGGCGAGTATAAGCACCTGTTGAACCGCATCGACCCGAAGCAGGTCGATGCGCTGCTCGAAGGCCCGAAGGCGGCGACCGGCGCGGCGCCCCCACCGGCCGCCGAGCCGGCCACCGGCCCGGCCCCGGTCGCGCCGCCGATCAGCATCGACGAGTTTTCCCGGATCGATCTTCGCGTCGCGCGCATCGTCAACGCCGAGCAGGTCGACGGCGCCGACAAGCTGCTGAAATTGACGCTCGACGTCGGCGAAGCGCGCCATCGGACGGTGTTCGCCGGGATCAAGAGCGCGTACAAGCCGCAGGACCTGGTCGGCCGCCTGACGCCGATGGTCGCCAATCTCGCCCCGCGCAAGATGAAGTTTGGCGTTTCGGAAGGCATGGTGCTCGCGGCATCGGGCGAGGGTCCGGGAATCTTTCTGCTCGCGCCGGATTCGGGCGCCGAGCCCGGCATGCGCGTAAAGTAGGCGCGATGGCCAGAGCCGCCCTGCGCCGGACGCGGAACATCGAGGCGTTCCGGCGGTGATCAGCGCGCTGCCCCTGATCGTCGACGCGATCGTCGCCTGGCTGGCGATCGGCCTGTTGGCCCTGGTCCCGACCGGCGGAGGCTTCATCGGCCGTTCGCTTTTTGTCGCCGGCGCGCTGGTCGGCCTCGCGATCTCGGTCATCGCGCTCACCGGGATCGGCGATGTCGCGCAGACGATGGTGCTGCCGCTGGGCCTGCCCGATCTGCCGTTCCACCTGCGCCTCGACGCGCTGTCCGCATTCTTTCTGGTGCTGCTCGGTGGCGCCGCTGCAGGCATCTCGGTGTTCTCGGCCGGCTATTTCAAAGCCAGCGAAAACGCCTCGCCCCGTCTGTTGTGCCTGCAGTATCACGTATTCCTCGCGGCGATGGCGCTGGTGCTGGTCGCAGACGATGCTTACCTGTTCATGGTGGCGTGGGAAACGATGGCGCTGGCCTCGTTCTTCCTCGTGACGACCGATCACGTCGTTCCCGAGATCCGTCGTGCCGGCTTCCTTTACCTGGTGATCGCGCACATCGGCGCGGTGGCGATCCTGCTCTGCTTCGGCGTGCTGCAGGGCGGCAGCGGCGACTACACGTTCGGCTCGATGCGCTCGCTGGTCCTGCCTGGCGCGTGGCCGTCGATCGCGTTTCTGCTGGCCCTGGCCGGATTCGGCGCCAAGGCCGGGCTGCTGCCGCTGCACATCTGGCTGCCCGAAGCGCATCCGGCAGCACCCTCGCCGGTATCCGCGCTGCTCTCGGCGGTGATGCTGAAGACCGCGATCTACGGTCTCTTGCGGGTGACTTTCGACCTGCTCAACACGCAGTTGTGGTGGTGGGGTGTCACGGCGCTGGTGCTCGGTTTGCTGACCGCGCTGTTCGGCGTGATCTACGCGACCGTGCAGGTCGACATGAAGCGTCTGCTCGCGTACTCGTCGATCGAGAACATCGGCATCATCGTCGCGGGCATCGGCCTGACGATCCTGTTCAAGGCGAACGGCAAGACGCATGCTGGCGTCGATCGCGCTGGTGGCGACGCTCTACCACGCGCTCAATCACGCATTCTTCAAGAGCCTGCTGTTCCTCGCCACCGGGCTCGGTGCTGCACTCGACGCGCGAGCGCAGCCTCGGCAAGCTCGGTGGGCTGATCCATCGCATGCCCTGGGTCGCATGGTCGGCGCTGATCGGCGCGCTGGCGATCGCCGGGCTGCCGCCGCTCAACGGCTTTGTTTCCGAATGGCTGCTGTTGCAGGCTTTCCTGTTCACGCCGACGCTGCCGCAATCGTTCATCAACATGCTGGTGCCGCTCGCGGCAGCGGCGCTCGTGCTGGTCGCCGCGCTCGGCGCGTACGTGATGGTCAAGTTCTACGGCGTCGTCTTTCTCGGGCGCCCGCGGGAACCTCACCTGGCGTATGCCCACGACGCCGGACATTTCGAGCGCGTCGCCCTGGCGTGGTTCGCGACCGGCTGCGTCGCGCTCGGATTGTTTCCCGGAACCGTCATCGGGCTCCTCGACAACGTCAACATGACGCTGATCGGCGCCACGGTCGGCCACGCCGGCGACCGATGGTGGCTCCTCGCGCCGATCAGCCCGGACCGCTCGAGCTATAGCCCGCTGATCGTGCTGCTGGTAATCGTCGCTGTTGTCGCGCTGACGATTCAGGTCGTGCATCGCTGGTACCACGGACGCGTCCGCAGCGGTCCGGCGTGGGATTGCGGCTTTCCGATGCAGACGCCGCGCATGCAGGACACGGCGGAAGGTTTCGGACAGCCGATCCGGCAGGTATTCGAAATGTTCTTCCGCGTCGAGCGAGTGCTGCCGACGCCATTCGACGCCGCACCGCAGTATCGCGTCACCGTGGGCGACCACTTATGGCAATGGCTGTATCTGCCGGTCATCCGCGGAGTCGAGTGGCTGGCCAAGGCCGCGGGACTGATCCAGCAGGGCCGGATATCGATCTATCTGGTCTACAGTTTCGTCACCCTGCTCGCGCTGCTGATGTTCGTCCGATGAGCGCCACCGGCTTCCTGTCGCAACTGCTGCAGCTCGCGATCGCGCTCTTGCTGGCGCCGATCCTCGTCGGATGGGTCAATCAGTGCCGGGCCTGGCTTTCCAATCGGAGCGCACCGCCGCTGCTGCAGCCGTACCGGATGATCAGAAAGCTGTTCAACAAGGACGCGGTCGTCGCGGAGAACGCGTCGTGGCTGTTCCGGATGACGCCTTACATCGTCTTTGCCGCGATGGCGCTGGCTGCGGCGATCGTCCCTTCGCTGGCGACCGACCTCCCGTTCGCGCGTGCCGCCGACGCGATCGCGCTGGTCGGTCTGTTCGCGCTGGCGCGCGTGTTCGCAGCACTCGCCGCGATGGACATCGGCACCGCGTTCGGCTCGATGGGCGCGCGCCGCGAAATGTTCGTCGGCTTTCTCGCCGAGCCTGCGCTGCTGATGGTGCTGTTCACCGCATCGCTGATCTCGGGCTCGACGTCGCTGCCGACGATCGTCGACACGCTCGCCCATCGCGAGTTCGCGATCTATCCGAGCCTCGCCTTCGCCGGCGTCGCATTCACGATGGTGTCGCTGGCCGAGAACGCGCGCATCCCGATCGACAATCCCGGCCACGCACCTCGAGCTGACGATGATCCACGAGGCGATGCTGCTCGAGTATTCGGCGCGGCATCTGGCGCTGATGGAATGGGCCTCCGCGCTCAAGCTGTTCAACTATTCGTGCATCGGCCTCGCGCTGTTCCTGCCGTTCGGCATCGCCGAAGGCAGCGCCGACTGGCTGGCCATCCTCGGCGCGACGCCGCTGCTGATCGTCAAGCTCGCCGTCGGCGGCTTCGCGCTGGCGCTGATCGAGACGCTGTCGGCGAAGCTGCGCATCTTCCGCGCCCCCGAGTTCCTGGGCACGGCTTTCCTGCTCGCGGTGCTCGGCGATGCTGGTCAACCTGATGCTCGGCAGCTGAGGACGCGCCGATGCCGATGACACATCCCGCTCTGGGCGCAGCTGATCAACCTGCTCGCCGCGGTGCTGCTGCTGCTCGCGTTCGCGATGCTGGCGCAGCGGCGGGTGCTGACGCTGATCAACCTGTTCGCGGCGCAAGGGTTCGCGCTCGCATGCTCGACGGCGATCGTCGCCTTCGCGACGCACCAGCCGCACCTTTACTGGTCGGCCGGCCTGACGCTGGTGCTCAAGGTGATGGTGCTGCCGTGGCTGCTGCACCGGCTGATCGTGCGGCTCGACGTCAAATGGGACGTCGAAGGCCTGATCAACATTCCGACCACGATGCTGCTCGGCATCGTGCTGGTGGTCTTCGCGTTCAATCTGGCGCTGCCCATTTCGCAGCTCGCCAACACCGTGACCCGGGCGACGCTGGGCATCGCGATGGCCAGCGTCATGCTCGCCTTCCTGATGATGATCACCCGCCGCAAGGCGATCCCGCAGGTGATCGGCTTTCTTGCGATGGAGAATGGGCTGTTCTTTGCGGCGACCAGCGCGACTTACGGCATGCCGATGGTGGTCGAGCTCGGCATCGCGCTGGACGTGCTGGTGGCGATGCTGATACTCGGCGTGTTCTTCTTCCAGATCCGCGAGCAGTTCGACAGCCTCGACCTGCAGCACCTGGAAAAGCTCAAGGAATGATCGAGATTCTCGTCATCCTGGGCGCGCCGATCGCCGGCGCGGTGCTGCTGGCCTCGATCGGCGAGCGCGAGCATGCGGCGGAGATCAATGTCGGCGATATGCCTGGTCACCTTCATCGCCGCGGTTGCGCTGGCGGTACGCGTCGTCGCCGAAGGCCCGCTGCTGCGTGGCCGGCAAGATCTTTTTCGTCGATCCCGTTCAACGTATTCCTGATCGCGCTGACTGCCTTCGTGGGCCTGACTACGTCGATCTTTTCGCGCCCCTACATGCGCATCGAACAGGACCTCAGGCACCTGACGCCGGGACGCCTGCGCCTCTACCACAGCATGTTCCAGCTGTTCAATTTCACGATGCTGCTGGCGCTGTCGACCAACAACATGGGCCTGTTGTGGGTGGCGATGGAAGCGGCGACCCTGACGACGGTCCTGCTGATTTCCCTCTACCGCACGCCGGCGAGCCTCGAGGCGGCGTGGAAATACTTCATTCTTTGCGGCGTCGGCATCGCGCAGGCGCTGTTCGGAACGATCCTGCTCTATTTCGCTGCGGAGAAGGTGCTCGGCGCCGGCGGCGGCGCCCTGCTCTGGACCGAGCTCGACAGCGTCAAGGGCGAGCTCGAGCCGACGGTGCTGTCGCTCGCCTTTGTCTTTCTGCTGGTCGGCTACGGCACCAAGGTCGGACTGGTGCCGCTGCACAACTGGCTCCCCGATGCGCATGCCGAGGGTCCGACGCCCGTCTCGGCGGTGCTGTCCGGCCTGCTGCTCAATGTCGCGCTGTACGCGGTGGTGCGCTGCAAGGTGCTGGTCGAAGGCTCGGCGCAGACCTCGTTCGCGCGCACCTTGATGATGGGCTTCGGGATGCTGTCGGTGGTCGTGGCCGCGCTTTTGCTGCTGCGGCAGAAGGATATCAAGCGCCTGTTCGCCTACTCCTCGATCGAGCACATGGGCATCATCACCTTCGCCTTTGGCATGGGCGGCCCGATCGCGAGCTTCGCCGGCCTGCTGCACATGACCGTCCATTCGCTGACCAAGTCGGCGATCTTCTTCGCCGTCGGGCACGCGACGCAAAAGGCGGGCACGCAATTGATGGACGGCATTCGCGGGCTGGTCAGCATCAGCCCGCTGATCGGATGGGGACTGGCGCTGGGGGCGCTGGCGATCCTCGGCATGCCGCCGTTCGGTGTCTTCGCCAGCGAATTCCTGATCCTGACGACGGCGATACACGAGCAACCGTGGGCGACGCCGCTGCTGCTCGGTGCGCTGGGCATCTCGTTCGCCGCGATTTTTTCCCGCGTGCAGCCGATGGTGTTCGGCGAAACGACGGTCCAGCGGCTGCCGCACCGCCCGGCGATGATCCCCGTTTTCGTCCACCTGGCGATCGTGCTCGATGCTGGGCCTGTGGATCCCGCCGTTTCTCGCCGACTGGTATCGCCAGGCGGCGCGGCTGATCGGTGTGAGGGCCTAGATGAACGTCTCGCCGCTCGGACTCTCGGCCTCGGCGCTGCCGTGCGCCATGCCGGCGCAGCGCTGCCGGGTCAATTCGGGCCAGCTGCTCTCCGCCTGCCGCCTGGCGTGGGAGCGCGGCGGAGCGCTGGTCGCCTTGTGGGCGAGCGATGAGCGCGATCGCGCCCGCGGCTTCACGCGTTCGCGTCTTGCTGCGCGACGGCGATGGGCTGACCTTGCTCGAGCACACGCTGCCGGACGAAGGGCGCGCGCTATCCGGACCTCTCGCCGATCTTTCCGGCTGGCGAATCGCATGCAGCGCGCGGCATTCGACCTGGTCGGCGCGCAGTGCGATGCCGACGACCAGCGGCCGTGGACCTGGCAGGCGGCGTGGCCGATCGACCGCTTTCCGTTGCAGCGTGATTTCGAGGTCGTCGCCGGCGTGGGAACCGGGCCAGGAGGACTATCCGTTCGTGCGGGTCGCCGGCGACGGCGTGCACGAAATCGCCGTCGGGCCCGTTCACGCGGGAACGATCGAACCGGGCCATTTCCGCTTCCAGGTCGTCGGCGAAAAAGTGCTGCGTCTCGAGGAACGCCTCGGCTACACGCACAAGGGCATCGAAAAACGTTTCGAATCGCTGTCGCTGCAGCGAAGGCTACCGGCTCGCCGGTCGCGTTTCCGGCGACAGCACTGTCGCCTACGCCTGGGCCTACGCCCAGGCGGTCGAATCGATCGCGGCCGGCGACGCGCCGCCGCGCGCGGCGTGGCTGCGCGCGCTTTGCCTGGAGCGCGAGCGCATCGCCAACCACCTGGGCGATCTGGGCTACCTCGGCAACGATGGCGGATTCGCCTTCGGCCATTCGCAGTTCTCGCGGCTGAGGGAAGACGTGCTGCGCCTCAACGATCGCGCGTTCGGCCATCGCCTGCTGATGGATGTCGTCGTGCCCGGCGGTGTCGCGCGCGATCTTCGCGCCGATGACGCGGCGCTGATGCGCGAGCAATGCGCCTCGCTCGAACGCGAGCTTGCCGTGCTGCGCGACATCTACGACGAGCATGCCGGCCTGCAGGACCGATTTCGCGGCTGCGGACAAGTCACGCGCGAGCTGGCAATGAGGCTCGGCCTGACCGGCTTCGCCGCCCGTGCCAGCGGGCTCCCCGACGATCTGCGCTGCGATTTCGCACGGACGCCGTACGATACGCTCGGCGTGCGGCGGGCGACGCACGCCGATGGCGACGTTGCCGCGCGCGTTGCCGTGCGCTTCGACGAAACGGTCGAATCGCTGCGACTGGTCGGCGCGATACTGGCGGCGATGCCCGACGGCGACATCGCGGCAGCGCTGCCCGAAGCGCCGGCTTCGCGGCTGGCGATCGGCTGCGCCGAGGGCTGGCGCGGCCCGGTCTTCATCGCGCTGGAAAGCGGTCCCGACGGCACGATCCGCCGCTGCCATCCGCACGATCCGTCCTGGCAGAACTGGCCGGTGATCGAGCACGCGGTGATCGGCAACATCGTTCCCGACTTTCCGCTGATCAACAAGTCGTTCAACCTTTCCTACAGCGGCCACGATCTATAGTGTCCTAGCCATGCTGCACATCCTCCACCAGATCGCACGGACCGGAATCAAGAGCGAGACTGCGCCGACGCCGGCCGAGGAGATGGTCGTCGTCGCGCGGCTGCAAAAAGCGATCCTGCGCACGCTTGGCCGCGCGCTGACGATCCGCCACGTCGACGCCGGCTCGTGCAACGGCTGCGAGCTGGAGATCCACGCGCTCGACCAATCCGTACTACAACCTCGAGGGCATCGGCATACGCTTCGTCGCGAGCCCTCGCCATGCCGACATGCTTCTGGTGACCGGCCCGGTATCGAAGCACATGGCGATCGCGCTCAAGCGCACCTACGACGCGACGCCCGAGCCCAAGCTGGTCGTCGCGGTCGGCGATTGCGGCTGCACCGGCGGAATCTTCGGCCAGAGCTATGCGAGCCTGGGCGGCGTGGCCAGCGTGATTCCGGTCGACGTCGCGATCCCCGGCTGCCCGCCGCCGCCGCGCGCGCTGCTGCAGGGCATCCTGGCGGCGATCAGCGCGCACGCGCCGCCGGTCGCTGCGCAGGGGGACCGCCCGGCCGTCGAACCGACCCTCCGGTCGCCGGACGCACCCGACACCCCTTGAATTCGGCCGGGGGGCCGCCATTTACCGGTCGTGCGCGGCTCAAACCTTTTTCCGAGTGGCCGCGAAAAACGAATGGAGAGAAACAAATGACCAGTTTGATTCGCTATTTCGATCCGCTGGATCGCGTGTTCGATCGCGCGTTCGGGGCGGTGCTGGCTAACGGCGATGCGAACGCGGCCAGCCGCAGCATTGCGCTGGACGTCGTCGAGACGCCGGAAGCCTATATCGTCAAGGCCGAGCTGCCCGGAATACCCAAGGACAAGATCGAAGTGAACGTCGAAGACCGCAACGTCACGATCGGCGCCTCGTTCAGCCAGGAAATCGACGCCAACGGCAAGACGCTTTGGCAAGAGCGCAATTTCGGCAAGCTCTCGCGCGCGATCCGTCTGCCCGAGCCGGTCGACGCCAACGGCACCCAGGCGACGCATGTCGACGGCGTGCTGCAACTGACGCTGCCGAAGGTAGCCAAGGCCAACAGCAAGCAGATCACCATTCAGTAATATTGTCGCTGTGTTCATCCGTGCGGCCTTCGCTTTCACGAGTCGATGGGATTGAAAACGCCGCAAGCGCAAAGATAAAAGCGCGGCCCGACTTCGAGTCGGCGCCGCGCTTTTCTTTTGGGGCAGACGCGTGTGCTGCGCTAGCGCGTGGCCTGGATGTCCCGCGCATTGAGCTCCTGCACCGGACGGGCATTCATCGGATAGGACTTGGCGAAGCGGGCGATCTCGTCGGCCGAGACCTGCATCGGCGTCTTCAGCACGAACCACTTGACGTCCTCGCTGCACGGCGGGGTCGTCAGCGAGCCGGCGAACGCGTAATAGCCCTTGTCGCGAGGGAGAAGCTCGAGCGCGTTGATTTTCACCGCGTCGACGACGTTCTCCTTGTCCTTCGTTTGCGGCAGGTTGGCCCACAGCGTCTTGATCAGCGCGCTCTCCTTGCCTTCGTCGAGCAGCACCGCGACGACGGCAAGCTTGCCGTCCTTGCCGCGATGGACGAGGTGCGCCTCCATGTCGTGGCCTTTGCCGCTGATCTTTTCCTCGCTCGGCTTGTGGAAGTGGAATTGGACCAGCTCGTAGCGCGTGCCCGCGACCGAGAACGTGCTGCCGGGCGCGTAGTTGACCTGGATCGTGTGGCCGTTGTCGATGATCCGCAGCGGCGAGGGCCGGTAGTCGAACAACAGCGGCGGCAAGTCGCCTTTCCGGGCCTCGGCGTCCGGGATGTCGATCGGCGACTGCGTCTTGCCCAGCGCGCAGGCCGCGAAATCCTTCTCCAGCTTGGCCCACTTCGCCGGGCCGGTGGCGCCCGAATAGCTCCAGTGATGCGCTGCTTCCGCAGCGATGCCCACGCCTGCGACGCCGGCCAGGCCGGCGACGGCGACTATTGCAAGCAGCCTTTTCCAGACTCGTTCCATCGCTCCTCCTTACGCATCGGGGTCGCCGGCTCAGACCGACTACGACCGGTGCCTTACGTTCGATTCGCCGGCTATTCCGCTTTCGGGGTCGCATCCCCACGCTTCGCGCGGGGCCCCTGCTCCGCCCTTCAGCGTCATATCCCCGCACTTCGCGCGGGGCCCCTGCTCCCCCTGCGGCGTCCTAACCGAGCAGATCCGCCGCCGCTTTTTTGTTGCGTCCGTTGCGCGCCGTCTCGCCGCGCGCGCCTAGCCGGCCGGCATGGCGTTCGAGCACCGGCTTCAGGTAGGCGCCGGTATAGCTGTTCGGCGTATTTCCCACCTGCTCCGGCGTACCTTCGGCAATGATACTCCCGCCGCCGGCGCCACCTTCCGGACCCAGATCGATCACCCAATCGGCGGTCTTGATGACATCCAGATTGTGCTCGATCACGACGACGGTATTGCCGTGGTCGCGCAAGCGATGCAGCACCGTCAGCAGCATCTCGATGTCGTGGAAATGCAGGCCGGTCGTCGGCTCGTCGAGTATGTACAGCGTACGCCCGGTATCGCGCTTCGACAGTTCCAGCGCCAGCTTGACCCGCTGCGCCTCGCCGCCGGAAAGCGTCGTCGCCGATTGTCCCAGCGTGATATAGCCCAGGCCCACGTCGAGCAAGGTCGACAGCTTGCGCGCGACCACCGGCACCGGCTCGAAAAACGCGTGCGCCTGCTCGACGGTCATCGACAGCACGTCGTGGATATTCCTGCCCTTGTACTGGATCTCCAGCGTCTCGCGGTTGTAGCGCTGTCCGTGGCATACGTCGCAGGGCACGTAGACGTCGGGCAGAAAATGCATCTCGACCTTGATCAGCCCATCGCCCTGGCAGGCCTCGCAGCGGCCGCCCTTGACGTTGAACGAAAAGCGTCCGGGTCCGTAGCCGCGCTCGCGCGCCTCCTTGACCTGCGCGAACAGCTCGCGGATCGGCGTGAACAGGCCCGTGTAGGTCGCCGGATTTGACCGGGGCGTGCGGCCGATCGGACTCTGGTCGACGCTGATCACCTTGTCGTAATGCTCGAGGCCGTGCATTTCCGCGTACGGCGCGGGCTCGGCGGTGCTGCCGTACAGGTGCCTGGCCACCGCGTGGTAGAGCGTATCGTTGATCAGCGTCGATTTGCCCGAGCCCGACACCCCGGTCACGCAGACGAACACGCCGACCGGCAAGTTCAGCGTGATGTCCTTCAGGTTATTGCCTGTCGCGCCGGTGATGGTCAGCACGCGCTTGAGATCCGCCTTGTGGCGCTGCGCCGGAATCGGTATCTGCCGGTGCCCGGCCAGATACTGGCCGGTCAGCGAATGCGGCGCACGGCGGATCTCTTCGGGCGTTCCCTGCGCGACGATCTGTCCGCCGTGCTCTCCGGCCCCCGGACCCATGTCGACGACGTGATCTGCAGACAGGATCGCGTCGGTGTCGTGCTCGACGACGATCACGCTGTTGCCCAGATCGCGCAGGTGCTTCAAGGTGGTCAACAGCCGGTCGTTGTCGCGCTGGTGCAATCCGATCGACGGCTCGTCGAGCACGTACATGACGCCGGTCAGTCCCGAGCCGATCTGCGAGGCGAGCCGGATGCGCTGCGCCTCGCCGCCGGACAGCGTTTCGGCCGAGCGATCGAGCGACAGGTAATCGAGCCCGACGTTGTTCAGGAACTGCAGCCGGCTGACGATCTCCTTGACGATCTTGTCGGCGATCGCCTGGCGTTGTCCTTCGAGCTTCAACGTCCGGAAGAATTCGCCGGCTTCCTTCAGCGGCCGGTTGCTGATCTCGTAGATAGCGCGCTCGTCGCCGGGCGGGCCGACCTTGACGTGCCGCGCCTCGCGCCGCAGCCGCGTGCCTTCGCACTCGGGACAGGGCTTCGAATTCAGATATTTGGCGAGTTCCTCGCGGACCATGATCGAATCGGTTTCGCGATAACGGCGCTCGAGGTTCGGGATGATGCCCTCGAATGCGTGCTCGCGCGTCACCGTCTTGCCGCGATCGGACAGATACTGGAACGCGATTTTTTCCTTGTCGCTGCCGTACAGGATCATCTGCTGGATGCGCTCCGGCAGCTTGTCGAACGGCTTGTCCAGATCGAAACCGTAATGCTTGCCAAGGCTCTGCAGCATCTGGAAGTAGAACTGGTTGCGGCGGTCCCAGCCCTTGATCGCGCCCGAGGCGAGCGAAAGCTGCGGAAACGCGACGACCCGCTTGGGATCGAAGAAGCTGATCGCGCCGAGGCCATCGCAGCGCGGGCAGGCGCCCATCGGATTATTGAACGAGAACAGGCGCGGCTCGAGCTCCTCCAGCGAATAGTTGCAGATCGGGCAGGCGAACTTGGCCGAATACAGATGCTCGACGTTGCTATCCATCTCGACCGCAATCGCGCGCCCATCGCCGTTGCGCAGTGCAGTCTCGAACGATTCGGCGATTCGCTGCTTCAGATCCTGACGCACGCGCAACCGGTCGACGACGACTTCGACCGTGTGCTTGGTGTTCTTGGTCAGCTTCGGCACGGCGTCGATCTCGTAGACCTTGCCGTCGACGCGGACGCGTACGAAACCCTTGGCGCGGAGCTCGACAAAAAGCTCGACCTGCTCGCCCTTGCGGTTGACCACCGCCGGCGCGAGGATCATCAGCCGGGTTTCCTCGGGCAAGGTCAGCACTGCGTCGACCATCTGCGAGATCGTCATCGACGAGAGCTTCTGCTCCGGATGGTTCGGACAGTACGGCTCGCCGACGCGAGCAAACAGCAGCCTCAGATAGTCGTGGATCTCGGTGACGGTGCCCACCGTCGATCGCGGATTGTGCGAAGTCGCCTTCTGCTCGATCGAGATCGCCGGCGACAGTCCCTCGATCAGATCGACGTCGGGCTTTTCCATCAACTGAAGGAATTGCCGCGCATACGCCGACAGCGACTCGACATAGCGCCGCTGTCCTTCGGCGTAGAGCGTGTCGAAAGCGAGCGAGCTTTTCCCCGAACCCGACAGGCCGGTGATGACGATCAACCGATGACGCGGCAGATCGAGGTTGATGTTCTTCAGATTGTGGGTGCGCGCACCCCGGATTCGGATGTAGTCCATTGTGTTGCGTTACGGTGCTGAAAAGCCTTGAGGCAACCTGCTAATATACTCCTTTTCGCACGCTCGTTCGATGCCGACAAGCCGCCGGCATCAGACTGCGCCCGACAGCGCTCGTTCGATCGCATCGGCCCGCATCGGCTTCAACCGGCCATTCGGACGATGCGAAATCCGAGTCCGATCTCGCAGCGCGCGGGCGTAGCATCCAAGAAGCGCATTACGCATGGGAGAAGCTCGATGGCATCGGTGAACAAGGTGATCCTGGTCGGCAATCTGGGCCGCGATCCGGAAACGCGCTACACGACCGGCGGCGAAGCCGTGACCAACGTGTCGATCGCGACGACCGACAGTTGGAAGGACAAGGCCGGCGAAAAGCAGGAGCGCACCGAATGGCACCGGGTCGCGTTTTTCGGCAAGCTCGCCGAGATCGCCGGCGAATACCTGAAAAAAGGCAGCCAGGTGTATGTGGAGGGCAGGCTGCAGACGCGCAAGTGGCAGGACAAGGAAGGCCAGGAAAAGTACACGACCGAAATCATCGCCGATCGCATGCAGATGCTGGGTAGCCGCGCCGGTGGTGGCGGCGGCGGTGGCGGCGAGCCGCCGCCGGAGCGCGAGCGCGGCGCGGGCGGCGGCAAACCGGCGGGCTCGGCGCCGGCCAAAAAGAACGTCGACGACCTGGACGACGATATCCCGTTCTAGCGCTCCGGCCGCCCGACATGCTGGTGCGGACGTCACTCCGGGGTACGCGTCGACCCGGCGCAGGCCGGGCCCAATCAGCGATATCCACCAAGCCGTCACAACGCAACTTGGATCCCGGCCCCCGGCTTTAATCATGCCGGGGCAGGCTTCGCCGGGATGACCAAGCGTCCGAACCGGGCGTCGCCCGAATGACGTTCAGCGCCGCGACGGTCCGGTATCCCCGGAGTCAACCGGCGCGGGTACCGATCCCTGACGGACGACTCGGCCCGCCTGGGCGGGCGCCGGCGCATACGCCGGCGGCGGCGCGGGCGCGGCTTGCGGCGTGGTGACGATCATATGCGGCATCGATGGCGGCGGCGCGGGCGCCGCTTGCGGCGTCGCGACGACAGCGCGCGGCATCGACGGCGCCGGTGCGACCCGCGGTTGCGCTTGAACCTGGGGCATCGCCGGCGCGGTGGCGCTGGGCGTCTCACGCAACGCGGGCGCAGCGCGCTGATCGGGCGGCGCCTGCCGATAAGCAGGAGCGTTTTGCGACGGGGCGCGTGAATCCGGAGACGCCTGCCGGTAGCCGGGCGCCGTCTGCGGCGTCGCGCGCGCATCGGAAGGCGCCTGCCGATAGCCCGGGGGCGTCTGCGGCGCGGTCGCCTGCCTGCCAGGCGCGGCGGACGGCACGCCGGCGCGCAATTCGCGCCGCGCGTCGATAGCGCGCCGTTCGACGTTGACAAAGCGATCGTGCACCTGCGCGCTTCCATAAGCGACGCCACGCCGGTGCTCTGGCGCGTGCTGCCACGAAACGCTGCCGCGGTAGTTGCGGTATTGCGGGCGGTTGAAGAATTCGTTGCGGCCGATCGTCACGTCGATCCTGCCCGCCCGCCATTCCGGACGAGCCCAGCCCCAATGGTTTCGATCGACCCGGCACGGCTCTGCCCCAGACGATCCCCACGCCGTGCCAGTGCACCGGATAGCCGAAGTATGCCGGCGGATACCAGAAAAACGGCTGATAGGACGCGACCCACCACGGCCCGTAAGCGACCAACGGATCGTAGACCGGCACGTAGACGTAATCGAATTGCGCAGGCTCGATGATGATCCCCTGGTCCGACGTGTACACATGCTGCTGATCGGTGTCCTGCAGCGTGCCGGTCGCTTCGGCGCGGGTGCGCAGCGCCTGCACGGTGTCCATCACCTGTTGCCGGTTGGCAAGAACGGCGTCGCCGAGCTGCTGCGTCCATTCGAGCCGATCGCTCATCATCGCCAGCACCTGCGGAAACGCCGTCAGCGATTGCACGCTGGGATCCCAGCGCCTGGTTCGAACCGCATCGTCGAGCGCGGCGCCGGATAGCGCCGGATTCTGCTGGACGAAGCGCGCCGCTTCGACCACTTCCAGCGGGTAGGTCGACGCCATCAGCACCTGCGCCAGCAAGTCGTCGGGATACAGCGCGATCGGCGCCAGCAGCGCATCGAGCTGATCCTGCGGAAGGTATTCGGCCGATTGCGCTTCGAGGTCGGGCGGCACGCCCGACGATTGCGCCTGCGAGTGCGCCGGCATCAGCAGTGCAAGCAAAAGCACCAGTGCGAACGCGAACAGACGATCGAGCGCGGGATGCGCGCGGCCACGCACGTCGGCAGCGCGATGCTCGCGCAACGCCGCTCTCGCCGGCACGAAGACCCGGATCGAATTGCAGCATCGACATCTGACGAATACGTTTGAACATCGCTAGTTCCGGCTAACACCCGGGATCGCCTGCCTGTTCCTGCGGCAGCGCGGCGTCGAATCGAATATCGGCGCGTTGCCCGATCATTAACGCTCGGCGAACCAAGGGGATAACGTGCGGACGATTTTCTTGGTAACAACTTGTTGCACCGACGATGAGCGCCTCTCGAGGAGCGCAGGTCGCGAAAAACCGCGTTCGCGCGGTGCTTTGGTGACGGTCAGCCCGCTGCGGCGAGCGCGGGCGCAACCTCGCACGCATACGCCGATTCGATCACCGCCCCGCCCAGGCACGTCTCGCCATCGTAGAGCACCAGATATTGCCCCGGCGTCGGCGCCCATTGCGGCGCGTCGAAGTGTACGCGCCAGCGTCCTGCGGCGAGCGGCTCGAGCGTGCATGGTGCGTCCGCCATCCGGTAGCGCGTCTTGGCAGCGAAACGCCGGCCGCTCGGCGCGCGGCGGTAATCCAGTGCATCGTTCCGGTCTCGACGACGTCCGCGTAAAGCCGCGGATCGTCGTGGCCCTGGACGACGATCAGCGCGTTGCGCGCGAGGTCCTTGCCGGCGACAAACCAGGGCGCGGGTCCGCCGCCGCGCGTGCCGCCGACACCGAGGCCCTGCCGCTGCCCGAGCGTGTAGTAGGCCAGACCCTGATGCCGGCCGACTGTCTCTCCCGACGCCGTCTCGATCGGTCCGGGCTCGGTCGGCAGATAACGCGCGAGAAATTCGCGAAACGGCCGCTCGCCGATGAAGCAGATGCCGGTCGAATCCTTCTTGGCGTACGTCGGTATGCCCTGCTCGCGAGCGATCGCGCGCACGTCGCGCTTGGCGAGATCGCCGACCGGAAACATCGTCCCGTCCAGCTGCGCCTGCGACAGCTGATGCAGGAAATAGGTCTGATCCTTGCCTGCGTCGGCCGCCTTGCAGCAGCTCGACGCCGTGCTCGCTGCGCTCGAGCCGCGCATAGTGCCCGGTGGCGATGCGCTCGGCGCCCAGCGCCTTGCGCGTGATCGATAAAGGCCTTGAACTTGATTTCACTGTTGCACAGCACGTCGGGGTTGGGCGTGCGGCCGGCGCGGTATTCGTGCAGGAATTGCGCGAACACGCGGTCGCTGGTATTCGGCGGCGAAGTTGACTGCTTCGAGCTCGATGCCGATTACGTCGGCGACCGATGCGGCGTCGACCAGGTCCTGGCGAGACGTGCAGTAGCCGTCGCTGTCGTCCTCCTCCCAGTTCTTCATGAACACGCCGACGACCTCGTGGCCTGCGCGCTTGAGCAGCCACGCCGCGACCGACGAGTCCACCCCGCCCGACAATCCGACGACGATGCGATGTTTGCTGGCCATCGGCGCTATCTATCTTAACCCTATGATTATACGCCAGTTTAGGCGCCACAAAAAACAAAGGCCCGGCCTCTCGCGAGGCTGGGCCTTCCAACGGTGTTGCTCGATTTACTTCTTGGCGGGCGCGGCGGGTGCCGGAGCCGGAGCCATCGCCGGGGCGGGGGCAGCGGGTGCGGGCGTCATCGCCTTGTCGTTCTTCGCGGCGGCTTCCTTCTTCGCCGCCTTGTCCGCTTCCTTCTTGGCCTTCTTGGCTTGTTTGTTCGCCTTCTTCGCTTGCTTCTTGGCTTCCTTGTCCGCCTTCTTCGCCGCCGCTTCATCCTGCTTGGCGGCGTCCTTGGCCGCTTCGGCCTTGGCCGGTCGGCCTTGGCCGGCGCGGCGGCAGGCGCGGCTGCTGGCGCCGGAGCCGTGGTTTGCGCGGCGGCGGTCAGCGATACGGCAAAGGCGCCGGCGAGCAGCGCAGTCAACAGCTTGTTCATGGGGTCTGTCCTCAGTCTTATGGGTGGGTTGGTCGACACTCGAAACCGTGTCGCCGCCATTAACGCGACCGTGGATAAACGGTTGACAGAACGGCACTATCGGCCGGACAGGCTTCATCGCCAGCTGGCGATCGGCCAGCCGCGGGACAGCGCTTCGGCGGCCAGCACCGGATCCGGATCGATCGCGACCGGATGGGTCACGGCCAGCAACAGCGGCAGATCGTTATGCGAATCGCTGTAGAACCAGGATTCGGCGAAATCCGAAAGCCTCCGGTTCAAGCCGGCGAGCCAGGTCTCCAGGCAGGCGAGCTTGCCCGCCTGGAAGCAGGGCTCGCCACTCGGCCGCCCGGTAAAGCGGCCGTCGATGACCTCGGGCTCGGTGGCGACCAGATGTCGGACTCCGTAGAGCGCCGCGATCGGTCGCGTGATAAAGCTGTTGGTCGCCGTCACGACCGCGACGAGATCGCCGGCGGCGAGCCGTTCGTCGACCAGCTTCCGGCCCGCAGGCAACAGCATGGGCAGATTTTTTCGGCGATGAAGCGCTCACGCCAGGCGAACAGCGTGGCCGGTTCGTTGTCGGCGAGCGGTCGGAGCTGGAACTCGAGAAACGCGTGGATATCCAGCCGTCCCGGCCTTGTAGTCGGCAAAGAACTCGGCATTGCGGCGCTCGTAGTCTTCGGCATCGACGGCGCCCTGCTCGATCAGGAACTGCGCCCAGCCGTAGTCGCTGTCGCCGCCGAGCAGCGTGTTGTCGAGATCGAACAGCGTCAGCCGCTCGACTGGCGGCTTCGCGCCGCCGCTCATGCATCGCCTCGCTTCAGCCACGCCTTCAGCAGCGGCACGGTGATCGTGCGCTTGCTCGCCAGCGACGCCCGGTCGAGCGCGGCGAGCGTGGCGAGCAGCGAGGGCAGGTCGCGCCGGCCGTGATGAAGCAGATAATCGATCACGTCGGCCGACAGGTGAAACCCGCGCTGATCGGCGAATGCAACCATCGCCGCCGGCTTGTCTTCGTCGGACAAGGGCAGCACTTCGTAAACCAGTCCCCAGCCGAGCCGCGTGCGCAGGTCCTCGCGCAGCGGCAGTGCCGCCAGCGGCGTGCGGCTGGCGGCGATCAACCGGCCGCCGCGCTGTTTCTGCGCGTTGTATAGCGTGAAGATCGCCGCCGCGGCGTCGGCGTCCGCCGTGTCGACGCGATCGATGACGACCAGCGTGTCGGCGCTGTCGGTCGTCGAGGCAAGCTCGCCCGGATCGGCGACCCAACGCGCGGCGATGCCCTGCTGCTGCGCCGATTCGATCGCCGCGAGCAGCAGATGCGTCTTCCCCGCACCCGCCGCGCCCCAGAGCAGCAAGCCGGTCTCACCGACATCTCCGGCGACGAATCGCGGCAGCAAAGCGACCAGCTCCGCGTTTCGTCCCGAAAGGAAGTTCGATAAACGCGGCGGCTCGGCCGGCGCGAGCTCGAAGATCAGCTGTTCCATCGTCGGCTTTTTCGCGCTTGTCGCGTCAGTCAATGAAGGCGCGGTCCGTTCGCGGACGGCGCCGTACCCGGGCCGCCCAGGAACGCTACCGGTAGAGCGCCGACTCGTTGTACGCTCTGCGCAGATGCCGCAGAGCGACCAGCAGCACCGCGCTCGCCGGCAACGCGAGCAGCACGCCGGCAAAGCCGAACAGCTCACCGAAAGCCAGCAACGCGAAAATGACGGCCACCGGATGCAACCCGATCCGGTCGCCGACCAGCCAGGGCACCAGCACGTAGCCTTCCAGCAGCTGGCCGACGCCGTAGACGACCAGCACGGCGACAAAGCCCGGCAGACCGTGCCACTGCAGCAATGCCGCCAGCACGCCGAGCACCAGGCCGAGGCCGAAGCCGACGTAGGGCACGAACACCAGCAAGCCGGTCAGGAGGCCGATGGGCAACCAGAACTGAAGACCGGCGATCCAAAGCGCGATGACATAGTAGATTGCCAGCACAACCATCACCGACGCCTGGCCGCGCAGGAACTCGGCGAGCACGTCGTCGACTTCGATGGCTACGGTGCGCAGCGTCGCCAGCCAGCGCCGCGGCGTCAGCTCCTCGAACCGCGCCATGATGACGTTCCAGTCGCGCAGCAGATAGAACATCACCACCGGGATCAGCGCCAAATTGATCAGGATGGCGAGGATCAGCGTGCCTCCGGCCTTGACGCTCGACAGCACCTTCGGCGTCAGCGCCTGCGCCCCGGCCAGGTTGTCGGCGATCATCGCCTTGATCGAGTCCATATCGAGTTGCAGTTCTATCCCGAACGTCTGTTGGAGCCACGGCGCGAACTTGGTCTGCAGCAGCACGGCGAGGTCGGGCAACCGTTGCACCAGCTGCGCGAACTCCGAATGCACGAGCGGCGTCAGACACCAGGATCAGCCCGAACACCGCGAGGCCGGTGACGCCGACCACCAGCAGGGTCCCCATCGTGCGCGACACGCGATGTGCTTCGCCCCAGCTCACGGCGGGATTGCCGATGTACGCCAGGATCGCGCCGATCAGAAACGGTGTGAGAATGTCCCCCAGCAGGTGCAGCAGCAGCGCCAGGATCACCACGACGCCGATGATCCACGCGTAATGCTGCACGCTCAGCTGCTGGCGCTGCTGCGCGTGACCGCGAATGACTCCACCCGGCAACGGCGTATGTTCGGGCGGCAGGCTCCCAGTGTCATTTCCGGTAAAATCTCCCCCGCGCACTTTACAGGGCGCGACGCCGCGACTCAATCCAATTCGCCTTCCCACACCGCCGCGACGGCCGAGACCGCATTGAGTGCCCCCAAAACCGTCCCAGGCCCATCGCTTTCGTATCGCGACGCGGGCGTCGACATCGATGCCGGCGACCGGCTGGTCGAGGCGATCAAGCCATTTGCCAAGCGCACGCTGCGCCCCGAGGTTCTGGCCGGCATCGGCGGCTTTGGTGCGCTGATCGAGCTGCCGAAGCGCTACCGCGAGCCCGTGCTGGTGGCCGGGACCGACGGCGTCGGCACCAAGCTCAAGCTCGCATTCGCGATGAACAAGCACGACACCATCGGTATCGACCTGGTCGCGATGAGCGTCAATGACATCCTGGTCCAGGGTGCCGAGCCGCTGTTCTTTCTCGATTACTACGTCTGCGAGACGCTCGACGTGCGCGATCGCCAGCGAAGTCATCCGCGGCATTGCGCAAGGCTGCGAGCTGGCCGGTTGCGCGCTGGCCGGCGGAGAGACCGCCGAGCATCCGAAGGCATTCGTTCCCGGCGAATACGATCTCGCCGGATTCGCCGTCGGCGTCGTCGAAAAATCGCGCGCGATCGACGGCCGCGGGATCGCTGCCGGAGACGTATTGCTCGGGCTCGCCTCCAGCGGACCGCATTCGAACGGCTTTTCGCTGATCCGCGGCATCCTCGAGCACGGACACGCCGACCTC
Organism: uncultured beta proteobacterium; assembly: GCA_963828595.1. Taxonomy (GTDB): domain Bacteria; phylum Pseudomonadota; class Gammaproteobacteria; order Burkholderiales; family Casimicrobiaceae; genus PALSA-1003. The sequence goes on along the minus strand of CAWHEN010000008.1, from coordinate 318,484 downwards.
GCGCAAAAGATCGCCGGCGTCACCGGCGAGCGCACGCTCGGCGAGACGCTGCTCGAGCCGACGCGCATCTATGTCAAGCCGGTGCTCGCGCTCCTGGCCGAGTGCGAGATCAAGGGAATGGCGCACATCACCGGCGGCGGCTTGAGCGAGAACACGCACCGGATGTTCCCCGAAGGGCTTGCGGCGCGCATCGACGCGCAATCGTGGCCGCGGCCGCCGATCTTCGACTGGCTGCAGCGGCAAGGCAACGTCGATGCCGCCGAGATGTACCGCGTGTTCAATTGCGGCATCGGCTTCGTGCTGGTCGTCGCGCCCGATGCAGCCGCCGCGGCGATCGCGCGACTTTCCGCATCGGGCGAGACGGCGTACGCGATCGGCACCGTCGTCCCGCGCGCGGCCGATGCGCCGGGAACCGTCGTCGCGTGAGACCCAACGCTGCGCTGCGCGGGCGAACATGACATTCCAGCCGTCCCGGCGCAGGCCGGGACTCAACAGGCTGTCGTCCCCGCGCAAGCGGGGATCCAGCGACGTGCTACGGAAGACACTGGGTTCCCGCCTGGGCGGGAACGACAGACATTGAAACGCCTCGTGATACTCATCTCCGGCCGCGGCTCCAACATGGCCGCGCTGATCGACGCGGTTCGAGCGGGCGATATCGACGCGAAGATCGGAATCGTGATCAGCAATCGGCCCGATGCGGCGGGACTAAAGATCGCCGCTGCGGCCGGACTCGCGACATCGGTCGTCGATCATCGCGCCTTTGCCGACCGCGTCGACTTCGAGCGCTCGCTTGCGGCAGCCATCGATGCAAAAGCGCCCGACCTGGTCGTGCTCGCGGGCTTCATGCGAATCCTCTCACCTGCGTTCGTCGCGCGTTATGCGGGCCGGCTGCTCAACATCCACCCTTCGCTGCTGCCCGCTTATCCGGGCGTCGACACCCACCGCCGGGCGCTGGCCGACGGGGTGCGCATCCACGGCTGCACCGTGCACTTCGTCACCGTCCGACGTCGATTGCGGTCCGATCGTCGCGCAAGCCGCGGTGACGGTCCAACAGGACGACGACGAAGCTGCGCTGGCCGCGCGCGTGCTGGCGCTCGAGCACCGACTGCTGGTCGGCGCGGTACGCTGGTTCTGCGCGGACCGGCTGTCGATCGAGGGCTCTCGCGTGCGCATCCGGGGCGAAATCGCCGACCCGGCGGTGCTGCAGGCGCCCTCGGACAAGGCGACGAACTCCCCGCCGTCCTGACCGTCCAAACCAGCAATGCCCGGCCAAAGCCGGTAAGCTCCCACTAACATGTCCTCGCGCATCGCATTTTTTGCATCTTTCGACCAGCGACCCGGCTCGCGCGTGCTCGCGGTGGCGGCGTTGGCGTCGCTTGCGGTGCACATCGCGCTGCTGCAGTCGACGATTCGCCTGCCCGACCGCATCGAAGAGTCGCCACCGCTGCTGACGACGATCACCGAGCTGCCACCGCCTCCGGCACCGGTGGAAACGCTCGCGCCGCAACCGCCCAAGCCCAAACATCGCCACGTCGTACGCGCCGTGCCGCCGGTCCCGGTCGAGAGTCCCGATCCCGAACTTGTTGCCGCCGCGACACCGGTCGCCGACGTCGCGCGTCATCGACGGCAACGTCTTCGCCGCCGCCGTTGGAATCGCCCGACGCTGTCCGCTCCGCCGCCGCTCGAGGAGCCCATCCCCGCCGCGCCGTCGCTCGCGCCGCCGCGCGAACTGCCGCCGCGGATCGATCTTGCTTATCGCGCGCTTCCTCGGCACGCGCGGCTTCTTGATCGGCGACGCCGTCTACCGGCTCGAGCACTCGGGCAGCCAGTACCGCATCTCGACCGTCGGCGAGGCGCGCGGGCTGGCGGCGCTGCTGTTTCCCGGCGAGGCGAGAGCGAAGAGCGAAGGCGCGATCACCCCCGACGGACTGCAGCCGACCAGCTACAGCGTCGAGCGCACCAGCGGCAACCGGCGCGAGGCGGCGAGCTTCGACTGGGAATCCGGCATGGTCCAGTTGAACGACGACAAGTCCGCGCCGCTGGAGCTGCCGACCTTCGATCCGCTGGTCGTGCTCTGGCAGTTCTATTTCTCGCCGCCGGCGCAGGACGAGACCGAGTTCAACATCGCGACCACGCGCAAGATCTATCACGTGACGTTCCGCCGCATCGGCACCGAAAAGATCACGCTGCCCTTCGGCGACGTCGACACCGAAATCTGGAAGCGGGTCGACGCCGACAGCGCGATCCAAGCGCAGGTGTGGCTGGCGCCGTCGCTGCGCTATGTCGCGGTCAAGCTCCGGCTGTCCAATGCGCGCGCGACCGTCGAAGGCCTGCTCGACAGCATCCGCGTCGACGATACCGTCGCGCAGCAATGACGGTCCGCGCGAGCCAGCTCGGCGCGCTGACCGACGCGCTGGCCGCCGTGCTGCCGTTCAAGGAGCCCGCCGACAGCGTGCTGCGCGGCTTTTTTCGGCACCATCGCGGACTCGGGCAGGACGATCGCGCGTTCATCGCCGAGGGTGTTTTCGCTGCGCTGCGCCGGCTGGCGTCGCTTCGGGTCCAGGCCGGCAGCGCTTCGCCGCGCCGTCTCGCGATCGCCGTCACGCTGCGCGAGCTGGGCGCGAGCCTGCGCGAGATCGAAGGCGCGCTATCGACCGGCCGAAACGGCGTGGGCGAAGGAATTCAAGGCGGCAAAGCCGGTGCTTTCGCCGGCGCAGGCCGCCGAGCTTCCCGAGTGGCTCTGGGACAAGCTCACCGCCGCGCTTCCCGCCGGCGAGCGCGACGCGCTGGTGCGCTCGTGGCTCGCGCCGGCGCCGCTGGATCTTCGCGTCAACACGATGAAGACCACGCGCGATGCGGCGCGGGCCCAGCTCGAGGCTTCCGGCATCGACGCCGCGCCGACGCCGTACTCGCCGCTGGGCCTCCGCGTCGCCGGCAAGCCCGCGTTGCAATCGCATCCGCTGTTCACTTCCGGCGCGATCGAAGTGCAGGACGAAGGCAGCCAGTTGCTCGGGCTGCTGGTCGCGCCCAGGCGCACCGACATGGTGGCCGACTTCTGCGCCGGCGCCGGCGGCAAGACGATGCTGCTGGGCGCGCTGATGCGCTCGCAGGGAAGAGTGTATGCGTTCGACGTATCGCGCGCGCGGCTGGCCCGATTCAAGCCGCGGCTCGCGCGCTCAGGACTGTCGAACGTGCAGCCGACGCTGATCGAGAACGAGCGCGACACGCACATCAAGCGCCTGGCCGGCAAGCTCGACCGCGTGCTGGTCGACGCGCCATGCAGCGGCTTCGGCACGCTGCGCCGCAATCCGGACCTGAAGTGGCGCCAGACGGAAGACGCGATTGCCGAGCTCGCGATCAAGCAGGCGAGGATCCTCGCCGCGGCGGCGACACTGGTCAAGCCCGGCGGCAGGCTGGTTTATGCGACCTGCAGCGTGCTGCCCGAAGAAAACGAGGCGATCGTCGATGCGTTCGTCGCCGCACATCCCGAATTCGCGCTCGGCGACGCGGCAGCGGAATTGCGGCGCGCCGGCGTCGCGCTCGATACCGGGCCCACGCTCAAGCTGTCGACGGCGCGCCACGGCTGCGACGGATTCTTCGCCGCCGTGCTCGAGCGGGCGGCATGAGACGCGGCAACCGCGGCGGCCGGCGCGCTGGCGCTCGTCGCTATTCGCGGCGGGCGCGAGCGCCGTCGCCGATCCGCGTCGCCGGCGACGCGAGCGCGCTTCGCCGCGACCGGAAGCATCGAGACGGCGTTCACCCCCGGCGACCGCATCGACAATCTGATCATCGCCGCGATCGCGGGCGCGAAGCGCGAGGTGCTGGTCAATGCCTACTCGTTCACGCAACGACGCATCGCCGGCGCGCTGGTCGCGGCGCGCAAGCGCGGCGTCTCGGTGCAGGTGATCGCCGACAGCCAGCAGGCCGCCACGCTCCCGCAGAACGTGCTGGCGGAGCTGGTCAAAGGGCGGAGTCAACGTATGGCTCGACGCGAACTACCAGGCCGCGCACAACAAGGTCGTCATCGTCGACGCCGACGCGGCAAACGCGACGACGATCACCGGCAGCTACAACTTCACCGTCGCCGCGCAGTGGCATAACGCCGAAAACGTCGTGATCCTGCGCGACAACCGGCAAGTCGCCCGCGCCTATCGCGACAACTGGCTGCGGCTGAAAGAGCATGCGACGCCATTCGCGGCCGGCGCAGAAGTGACCGGGCGCCTCTCCGCGAACGCTTCCCGATGACCGGCGCGCTGCACTAAACTGCCGGGCATGCTGACGCCTCTCGATCTCGAGCGCATCCAGGCATCGCTTCGCACGCCGAACGGCTGGATCGAGCTCGCCGTCATCGCGGTGTGCTTCGCGATCGCCTGGGAGGTCGACCGCCGCGTACCACGTCACCAGCGAGGGCGATTCGCGCGTCGCGCGCCTCGGCGCCGGCAGCCTGAACCGGCTGATCTTTCCGCTGACCGCGCTGGCGCTGCTGTACGTCGCCCGTGCCGTGTTCCAGCACTGGCAGGTGCCCGCATTCTTTCCGATCGCCCTGCCTCTGGTCATCGCGCTCGCGCTGATCCGCCTGTCGATTTACGCGCTGCGCAACCTCTTCGGCGTCCGCGCGGCCTCGGCATCGGAGCGAACGTTCAGCTTCGCGATCTGGGGCGCGCTGTTGCTCTACTACGTCGGCGTGCTTCCTGAAATCGGCGCCGCGCTCGAAGACGCGCGGATGCCGATCGGCAAAGGCGAGTTCAGCGTCCTCGATCTCGGGCGCGACGCGATCGTGATCGTCATCGCCATCGTGCTGTCGCTTTGGGCTTCGAGCCTGCTCGAGCAGCGGCTGATGCGCGGCACGCATCTCGACCGGAATCTCCGCGTTGTGGCGGCCAAGGTGTCTCGCGCGCTGCTTCTGCTCATCGCCGTGCTGGTGGCGCTGTCGTTCGTCGGCGTCGACGTGACCGTGCTGTCGGTTTTCGGCGGCGCCCTCGGCGTAGGCATCGGCCTCGGACTGCAGAAGCTCGCCAGCAACTACATCGCCGGATTCACGATCCTGCTGGACCGGTCGGTGCGGCTGGGCGACATGATCACCGTCGACAACCGCACCGGCACCGTCAGCGTGGTGACCTCGCGTTACGTCGTCGTGCGCGGCCTGGACGGGATCGAGTCGATTGTGCCGAACGAAATGCTGGTAACCACGACCGTGCTCAACCATTCGTACACCAGCAAGGACGTCAAGGTCGGCGTCCTCGTGCAGATCAGCTACGACAGCGACCTGGAGCTGGCGATGCGGCTGATGACCGAGCTCGCCGCCAGGGAGCCGCGCGTCCTCCGGGGCGCGCTCGCGCCAGTCGTCAACGTGCTCCACTTCGGCGACAACGGCATCGCCCTCGAGCTTGTGGTCTGGATCAACGACCCGGAACTGGGCCAGGGCAACCTGAAAACCGCGCTGAACCTCGGCATCTGGAAAGCGTTTCGCGACAACGGCATACGGATCCCCTACCCGCAGCGCGAAGTACGTATCATCGGCGCAACGCGCCTGGCGGCAACGGCGAGACGCCGCCCCCGGCCTGATCGCTTGTACTGGACAGTCGAGCGATCGCCGGTCGGGTGGCAGGCGATGAAACGATGTAAACTGTCGACTGTCCGATACCACACATTCGGGCCTCCCGGCCCGCCCTCCCTTTTAGGATGTTCCACTGATGTCTTTCGATCCTCTTTCCCTGCTCGCCCATGGCCTGGTTCCGCTGCCGTGGTGGGGCTACGTCGTCGTCGCGCTGGTGTTCACCCACATCACCATCGCCGCCGTAACTATCTATCTGCATCGCTCGCAGGCCCACCGCGGCCTGGACCTCCATCCGCTGGTCAGCCACTTCTTCCGCTTCTGGCTTTGGCTGACGACCGGCATGGTCACCAAGGAATGGGTCGCGATCCATCGCAAGCACCACGCGAAGGTCGAGACCGCCGAAGACCCGCACAGCCCGCAGACTCGCGGCATCAACAAGGTCTTCTGGGAAGGCGCCGAGCTCTACCGCGACGAAGCCAAGAATGGCGAAACGCTCGACAAGTACGGACTGGGCACGCCGGACGACTGGATCGAGCGCAATGTCTACACGCGCCATTCCTGGGAAGGTGTCGGGCTGATGCTGGTCGTCAACCTCGCGCTGTTCGGTCCGCTGGGCGCGACGATCTGGGCGGTGCAGATGGCCTGGATTCCGGTGACCGCGGCGGGCATCATCAATGGCATCGGCCATTACTGGGGCTACCGCAATTTCTCCTGCGAGGACGCGAGCCGCAACATCGTGCCCTGGGGCATCATCATCGGCGGCGAAGAGCTGCACAACAACCACCACGCCTACGGCACGTCGGCCAAGCTCTCATCGCGCTGGTATGAGTTCGACCTGGGCTGGGCGTATATCCGGACGCTGGAGTTCTTCGGTCTTGCCACCGTGCGCAAGGTCGCACCGCGGCTCAAGCTGGATCGCGCCAAGCTCAACGCCGACCTCGAGACGCTGCAGGCGATCATCACCCACCGCTACGCCGTGCTGACCAGCTACGCCTCGTCGCTGAAGCTCGCGTACCGGCAGGAATTGGCGAGCTTGCGCGAGCGCGCCCGCCGCGGCGAGCTCACGCCGGACATGCCGAGCTTCCGCCGCCTGCGCAAATGGTTCCAGTCGGACGCCACCGCGCTGCCTGAAACCGATCGCGCGCGCCTCGCAACGACGCTCGAGGGCAGCTCGGCGCTCAAGACGATCTACGCGATGCGGCAGGAGCTCGCCGGGCTGTGGGAGCGTTCGAACGATTCACGCGAGCAGCTGCTGGCGCGCCTGCAGGACTGGTGTCATCGCGCCGAGGCAAGCAACATCGCCGCGCTGCAGAAGTTTTCGCGGACCTTGCGCAGCTACGCGTAAGCAGTCCTCTACGCACGATGCAAAAAGCCCGCCGGAAGGCGGGCTTTTTATTGTCGTCGTTCCCGCGCAAGCGGGAACCCAGTGACGTTCTTGATCGTCGTTCCCGCGGACGCGGGAACCTAGTGGCGTTCCGTTTCAATCTACGCTTGAACGACGCTCGGATCTTCGTGCAACTTGGATGCCCGGCCTTCGCCGGGATGACGTCGGGCTTCGCCCGACGTCACTTGAGCTTCGTTTCCTTGTACATCACGTGCTTGCGGGCGACCGGATCGAACTTCTTGATCTCCATCTTTTCCGGCATCAGCTTCTTGTTCTTCGACGTGGTGTAGAAATGGCCGGTGCCGGCCGACGATTCGAGCTTGATCTTTTCACGCATGGTCTGAAATCTCCTTGAGCTCGCGCCGGGTTAGACGTGCTCGCCGCGGGCGCGCATGTCCGCCAGGACGACGTCGATGCCGTTCTTGTCGATCGTGCGCAGCGCAGCGTTGGTCAGCCGCAGGCTCACCCAGCGGTTCTCGGTCTCGACCCAGAAACGCCGGCGCTGCAGGTTCGGCAGGAACCGGCGCTTGGTCTTGTTGTTGGCGTGGGACACGTGGTGACCCACCATCGGGGCTTTGCCCGTTACCTGACAGACTCGAGCCATCGCTCGCTCCAACTCGTTGAAATTGCGAAAGTCTTGGATTGTAACTGGAAATGCAGCCAGCCAAGCTTCGAGTCGTCATCCCGCGCAGGCCGGGATCAAGCGACTTCGTACACGCCGCTAGATCCCGCTTCGGGAACGACGCCCGTGCCATGCGCTGACGCCCTACAGCAGTCCCCGCTCGGCAAACGACACCGTCCGCGTGCCGGCGACGATGAAATGGTCGAGCGTCCTGATCTCGACCAGCGCCAGCGCCTGCTTGAGCGTCTGCGTCAAGAGCTCGTCGGCGCGGCTGGGCTCGGCGACACCGGACGGATGGTTGTGCGCGAGAATCACGCCGGCGGCATTGTAGCGAAGCGCCGTCTTGACGACTTCGCGCGGGTACACGCTGGTCTGCGTCAGCGTGCCGCGGAAGAGCTCTTCCGATCCCAGCAGGCGGTTTTGCGAATCGAGAAACAGGGCGACGAACACTTCGTGTGGGCGACTGCCCAGCGACAGCGACAGGTAATCGCGCACCGCGCGCGGCGAAGCTCATCGCATCGCGCTCGCCGATTTCTTCGGACAGCGCGCGGCGCGCGATTTCGACCACCGCCTGCAGCTGCACGTATTTCGCCGGGCCGAAGCCGCGCACCGCCGCGAATTCATCGAGCGTGGCGCCGAACAGCCGATTCAGGCCGCCGAAGCGCGCGAGGAGCTCTCGACCGAGCTCGACTGCGCTGCTGCCGGCCATGCCGGTGCGCAGGAAAATCGCGAGCAGCTCGGCCTCGGACAGTGCCGCAGCGCCGAGCTTCAGCAGGCGCTCGCGCGGACGCTCGTCCGCCGGCCAATCGGCAATGCGCATATCCCGCCCCTGTACCGTGATGCCAGCGCATATTAAACTGCGCCACGCCACACCCCCGTTCGTCCTCATGGATGATTCCTCTGCGATGACCTCCCCCGCTGCCGCGCCACCGCTTTCGCGTGTCGTGCTCGGCCTGACCGGCGGCATAGCCGCCTACAAGGCCGCGGAGCTGACGCGCCTGCTGGTCAAGGAAGGGATCGCCGTCGACGTCGTGATGACGAATGCCGCCGCGCAGTTCATCGCACCGATGACGTTGCAGGCGCTGTCGGGGAACCCTGTGCTGTCTGGCCTGTGGGAGTCGGGCGCCGCCAACGCGATGGGACACATCGAGCTCTCGCGCCATGCCGATGCGATCGTCGTCGCGCCGGCGTCGGCGGATTTCATCGCCAAGCTGGCGAACGGCCATGCCGATGATCTTTTGTCGACGCTCTGTCTGGCCCGCGACTGTCCGCTGTTGATCGCGCCGGCGATGAATCGGCAGATGTGGAGCAACGCCGCCACACAGCGCAATGTCGCGCAGCTCCGCACCGACGGCGTCGAGATCCTCGGTCCGGGAAGCGGCGATCAGGCCTGCGGTGAAATCGGCGACGGCCGCATGCTCGAGCCCGAAGAAATCCTGGCGGCGCTGCTCGCGTCGGCGCAGCCGAAGCTGCTCGCCGGCAAGCGCGTGCTGCTGACGGCGGGCCCGACGGTCGAAGCGATCGATCCGGTGCGCGCGATCACCAATCTCAGTTCGGGCAGGATGGGGTTCTCGCTGGCACAGGCCTGCGCCGAAGCCGGCGCGAACGTCACGCTGGTATCCGGACCGACGTCGCTGGGCACGCCGACCGGCGTGACGCGCATCGACGTGAAAAGCGCGGCCGAGATGGCGGCCGCGGTCGACTCCGCAGTCCCGGCCGCGCAGATCTTTATCGCGGTCGCCGCCGTCGCCGACTACACGCCGGCCGAAGTCCGGGCAAGCAAGCTGAAGAAAAACGGTGAGCGGATGACGCTTGCACTGAAACCTACGGCCGACATTCTCGCTGCCGTCGCCGCGCGTCCGAAACCGCCGTTCTGCGTCGGCTTCGCCGCCGAGACCGACGACATCGTGAAGAACGCCGAGGCCAAGCGCCGCAGCAAGAAAGTGCCGCTGTTGATCGCCAATCGGGCGCAGGACGCGATGGGGAGCGACGAGAACGAAGTCACGCTGGTCGACGAGCGCGGCGCGCACCCGCTGCCGCGGATGGCACAAGCTCGCGCTGGCGCGTCGGCTGGTCGCCGAAATCGCCTCGCGGCTGCCGCGGTAGATGATCGCCACCGTCGAGCTCAGGGTCCTCGACGAGCGGATCCGGCCGTTCCTGCCCGCGTACGCGACGCCCGGGTTCGGCGGGAATGGACCTGCGCGCCTGCATCGACGCCCCGATCGAGCTCCAGCCGGGCCGGACCGAGCTCGTCCCGACCGGCGTGGCGATCCATCATCGGCGATCCTGGCCTGGCGGCGCTGATCCTGCCCCGCTCCGGCCTGGGCCACAAGCACGGCATCGTGCTGGGCAACCTGGTCGGCCTGATCGACTCCGATTACCAGGGGCAGCTGATGGTCAGCTGCTGGAACCGCGGCAGCGAGGCTTTCGAGCTCAAACCGATGGACCGGCTGGCGCAACTTGTGCTTGTGCCGGTGGTGCAGGCGTGTTTCACGAATGTAGATGATTTTGCCGCGAGCGAGCGAGGGATCGGCGGCTTCGGCAGCACCGGCAACCGGTAGCGAAATTCGAAGGCCGAGACGTCCATGCGCGACATATCAAGATCGCCAACACCGACCAGACAGCTAAGACATGAAAGCCGTCATTCTTGCCGGGGCATTGGGGACGCGCATAAGCGAGGAATCCGCATTTGAGCCGAAGCCGATGATCGAGATCGGCGGCCGTCCGATCCTGTGGCACATCATGAAGATCTACTCAGCCACACGGAATCAACGACTTCGTCGTCTGCCTCGGCTACAAGGGCTACGTCATCAAGGAGTATTTCGCGAACTATTTCCTGCACATGTCGGACGTCACCTTCGATATGGCCAACAACGACGATGCAGGTCCATCAGCGCCATGCCGAGCCGTGGAAGCGTTACCCTGGTCGATACCGGCGAAGACACGCATGACCGGCGGGCGGCTGAAGCGCGTCAGCCAGCTATGTCGACGACGAAATCGTTCTGCTTCACCTACGGCGACGGCGTCGCCGATGTCGATATCGCCGAGCTCGTTCGCGTTCCACCGGCGCGAGGCAAGATGGCGACGCTGACCGCAGTTCGCCCCCTGGCCGCTTCGGCGCACTCGAGATCGCAGGAAGCGCGCGTACGCAGCTTTGCGGAGAAGCCCCAGCGGAGACGGCGGATGGATCAATGGCGGATTCTTCGTGCTCTCAGCCCAAGGTGCCTCGATTACATCGACGGCGATCAGACGTCCTGGGAGAACGAGCCGCTGGAGCGCCTGGCCGCAAGACGGCGAGCTTGCGGGCTATCAGCACACCGGATTCTGGCAGCCGATGGACACGCTGCGCGACAAGAACCATCTGGAGGAATTGTGGCAGTCGGGACACGCTCCCTGGAAAGTGTGGACATGACGACTCGCAGCGACGTACCGGGGACGCCGTATCCTCGTGACCGGCCATACCGGATTCAAGGGCAGCTGGCTCGCCTTATGGCTGACCGAGATCAGCGCCATATTTGACCGGACTCTCACTCCCACCTCCGACGTCGCCAAATCATTGGGATCTGCTGCAGCTGTCGATCGCGGACAACCGTATCGACATACGCGATGCAGCCGCGGTATCGCAACTGATGCAGCGCGCGCAACCGGAAATGGTGTTCCACCTTGCTGCACAGGCATTGGTGCGGCGCTCGTATCGTGATCCGCTGGAAACCTGGGCGACCAACGTGATGGGTACAGCGAACGTCCTCGACGCATGCCGACACGTCGACAGCGTTCAGGCGATCGTCGTGGTGACCACCGATAAGTGCTACGAGAACCAAGAGCGCGAACGTGGCTATCTCGAGACGGACCGCCTCGGCGGCCACGACCCCTACAGCGCCTCCAAGGCGGGAGCCGAAATGGTTGCGGCGAGCTATCGCAGCGCCTTTTTCGGGCGCAGCGCGGCACCGCTGCTGGCTACCGCGCGCGCGGGCAACGTAATCGGTGGCGGCGACTGGTCGGAGGATCGGCTGATTCCCGATCTCGTGCGCGCTGCTGCTGCTGGTCGGAAGCTGGAGGTGCGTTCGCCTGGGCAACGCGTCCATGGCAGCACGTGCTGGAATCGCTAAGCGGTTACCTTTCGCTGGGCGCCAACCTGCTCGAGGGCCGCCGCGACTTCGAGGGCGCATGGAACTTCGGTCCGGCGCTCGGCGACGCTCTGACCGTGGCTGGCTTGCTCGACCGAATGCGGGAGTCCTGGCCCGGACTCGCATGGGCGGTGTCGCAGCGGCCGGATCTCCATGAAGCGCGCTACTGTGCCTGGACAGCACAAAGGCTCGCCAGAGCTAGGCTGGCGCCCGGTTTGGGACATGGACGCTGCGTTGCGGGCCACAGCAGAGTGGTATTCGGCGATGGTGCTGGAGAGCCGACAGATCGACAGCCGCAGCAGCTCCGCCAATATCTGGCCGACGCTGCGACGCGCGAACCGGCGCCCTGGCACGCGTGAATTTCTCGCTACATCGCCTACACGGAGTCTCGTTGTCGAAACAACGCCTTCTCGGACCAGCGCGGTCCTTTCTCACCGCTCTTCTGTGAATCGAATTGTCGGCGATCGTAGGTACGCGCCGCATCGTCCAGATCAATCACTCCCGCACAGCCGTCGCCGGCGCGCTTCGCGGGCTGCACTTTCAGCCGCCCCCGCATGCCGAATCAATTGGTGCTCTGTCTGCGAGGCCGAGTCTTCGACGTCGCCGTCGACCTGCGCTGCGGGTCGCCTTCCTTCCTGCAGTGGCACGCTGAAGAACTTTCGCCTGCGAATGCCCGCATGCTTGTTGATCCCCGAAGGCTTCGCTCACGGCTTCCAGGCCCTGGAGAGCGACAGCGAGCTTCTCTATTTCCATTTGTCGGCCTACGCGCCTGCAGTCGAAGCAGGAGTACATTTCGACGACCGCGGCTGGCGATCCGATGGCCCTGCGGTCACGGATCGTCTCCCCACGCGATAGCGCGCTGCCGCCGCATCGGCGCAGCGTTTGAAGGCATCGCCGTATGACATGCCGACACTGTCATGCGCCGCTCACCGGGAGTTCATCGATCTCGGGTCGCACCGCCTTCGAATGCGTATCTCGCCGTGGCCGAACTGCGTACGCCGGAGGTTTATTTTCCGCTGACTTTTACGTTTGCGACGAAGTGCTGGCTAGTGCAGACGGAGGACCACGCTCATGCAGACCAACTCTTCGATGACGACTACGCCTACTTCTCAGTCGGTCTCGCAGATCTGGCGTGACCATGCTGGAAATATGCGGCGATGATCGTAGAGCGCCTACAACTGGGCCCCGACAGCTTCGTGGTCGAAGTCGCCGCAACGACGGTTACCTGCTCCGGCATTTCGTCACAAAGAGGATCCCCTGCCTCGGTATCGAGCCCACCGCAAGCACTGCGGCTGCTGCGCGAGGAACTGGTAACGTCATCCTGCAAGAGTTCTTCGGCAGTGACGTTGGCCGAAGAACTTGGACGCGAGGGCCCGAGCCAGACCTGATCATCGGCAACAACGTACTACGCGCACGTACCGGACATCAACGACTTTACCGCCGGCCTGAAGGCCGCGCTGAAACCGCCGGCCGATTACGCTTGAATTTCCCCATCTGATGCGCCTAATCGAGCAGTGTCCAGTTCGATACCGTCTATCACGAGCACTTTTCCTACCTGTCACTTCAGACGTCTGCAGCGTCTTCAAGCACGGCCGGGCTCCGCGTTTACGATGTGGAAGAGTTGCCCACTCACGGCGGGAGTCTTCAATGTCTACGCTGCCAGCGCGAAGACACCGCGCATGTCGACCGGTATGGTGGACGCCGTGCGGCCGACGAAGTACGCCTTGGTTTGCGCGATCTGAAGACATATTACGCGGGGTTTCAGGCGCGCGCAGACCAGGTCAAGGACATTTCGTCGCCTTCCTGATCGAGCAGAAACACCTAGGCGGAAAGTTGCGGCGTATGGTGCCGCGGCCAAGGGCAATACGCTTATCAACTACGCCGGCGTCAAGCCGGACCTGATTCCGTAGTCTGCGACGCGGCCCCATCGAAGCAGGGGAAATTTCTACCGGGATCGCACATTCCGATCGTTACCCCGACGAGCTCTTGGCCAAGCGACGCCAGACTTATGTTCATCCTGCCATGGAATATCGGACGAGATCGTGGCACAGCACCATTATGTGCGAGAGTGGGGTGGCCGATTTGCTGTCGCCGTGCCGGAACGCAGATCCTGGTCGATTGTGGTCAGCTCGCCATGATCTCGAATCTACTACACCAAGCCGTCGATCACTGAGCTCGAGATTCGCTATGCCACGGACGCGGCAACGAATGGCTGGGGGGAGCGATGCTACGACTACATCCACCGTTTCGAAGCGCTCTTTGCGGCATCACCTGGGCTCGAGCATGCGATCGCCACGTCGAGTTGCACTGGCGCGCTCCACATGGGTCTCGCCGCCCTCGGAATCGGCCCCGGCGACGAGGTGATCTCGCCGACATCAACTGGATCGCTTCTGCAGCGCCGATTACGTATCTGGGCGCGAAGCCGGTCCTTGTCGATGTGCTGCCCGACACCTGGTGCATCGATCCAGCGAAGGTCGAAGCCGCGATCACTCCGCGGACCAAGGCGATTATTGCAGTCCATCTCTATGGGAACCTTTGCGATTGGTCCCCTGTCTGCAATCGGCGCGGAGACCGCATCGCAATTATCGAGGACGCCGCCGAAGCGATCGGTTCGAAGTGGCATGGCAATCGTGCCGGCTCAATGGCATTTTCGGCTGTTTTCCTTCCACGGCTCCAAGACCGTGACAACCGGTGAGGGGGCAGTTCGTGACGCAGCGACAAGGCCTCTACGATCGTGTGTCGACACTGAACAATCATGGCCGGGCCCAGGCGAAATGAGGCAGTTCTGGCCGGAACGTCTCGGCTTCAAGTACAGGATGTCAAACCTACAGGCCGCATCGGTTGTGCGCAGCTGGAGCGGATCGAGGAATTGGTGACGCGAAAGCGGCGTATCTTCAAGTTTTACGCAGGAAATCTTGGTGATCTTTCCTTGCAGATGAATCCTGAGCCGGGAGGCACCACCAATGGCTATTGGATGCCCACGTTCGTAGTGAAGCCCGGCGTAACGTTTCACCGCGACGCCTTGCTGGCTTCATTCACCAAACGCGATCCATGGCCGCGTGTTCTTCTGGCCGTTGAGCATGCTGCCGATGTTCGAGCCGCACGAGCCAACGTTGTGAGCCATGACATCTATCGTCGGGCATGAACCTGCCCTCATACCACGACATGACCGAAACAGAGATGGGGCGGGTGGTCGCCGAAGTTCGGCGACCCCAGAATCCTAAGCATGTCTGAGATTGTTTTCTGGGGTGCAACAGGACAAGCCAAGGTACTCCTCGAGGCTTTGCAGGGCTCCGGGATCAAGGTTGTCGCCCTCGTCGACCAACGCGACCTGCCATCGCCTATTGCAGGAATTCCTGCGCTGCGCGGCGACGTCGGTCTGCACATGGCTGGGGCAGCATTTGCACGCCGGGCTGTTTTTTGCCATAGCCGTCGGCGGGGCACGAGGCAGTGATCGTCTGGCCCTGGCCGATCTGCTCAAGCGGCGGTAATCCCAGCCCGTATTATCGTCCATCGTGCAGCGTTTGTTGCCGACGGAGTATCTCTCGGCGAGGCTTGCCAGATCCTGGCGCATGCGACCGTCTGCGCCTGCGCGAAGCTGGGCACTGCGGTCATCATCAATCTGCGGCGTTCGTAGATCACGATTGCATATTGGGCGACGGCGTGCACGTCTGCCCAGGCGCCGGCTTGCAGGCGATGTCCGCGTCGATCGACGCGCATTCATCGGGACTGGCGCCATAGTCCTTCCGAGGCTCCAATATAGGGAGACGCTGTTGTGGGGGCTGGTGCGGTCGTAACGCGAGATGTCGCTGCAGGCGCTGTCGTAGCCGGGTACCTGCCCGCCCTTTTTCAGACTGACTCACGCGAATGCGATCATCATGACGAAGCCGATGCAGGACTTTCAGCAAGAGGTCGCAGAAACATTGCCGCGCTTGGCAATGCGCACAATTTGCAACAGCTGTCGTTGACCTCCGCGATACCTTCCGTATCGCTACTCTTACAACTTCGAATGGCTTGGCCGACCCATCATCCAGTATCCCCAAGACATTGTAGCGATGCAGGAATTGATCTGGCGCGTCAAACCCGACCTGATTATCGACCGGCATCGCCCATGGCGGATCTCTGATGAAGAGCGCCTCAATGCTGGCGCTGCTGGACTACTGCGATGCCGTCGAATCTCGTTCGGTTCTCGATCGGCGTTCCTCCAAGCGAAAAGTGCTAGGTTTCAGCATCCACATTCGCCAACACAACCGCCACGCCATCGAGAGCCATCCGATGGCGTGGGGAATCGAGATGCTTCAGGTGGGTCGCGAGACCCTGAATTGCCGGCGAGGTGCGCAAGATCGCGCGGGTTATGATCGGGTCATGGTTTGTCTCGACTCAAACCACACACACGATCATGTCCTCGCCGAATTGCACACGTTTGCACCGCTAGTCAGCATCGATAGCTATTGCATCGTATTCGATACCGTAATAGAGGAACTGCCCGCGACTGTATTGGGTGACCGCCCCTGGACAAGAGGGAATAGTCCGATGACGGCAGTGGCTAGCTACTTGTCTGACATCGCGGACCAGCGCGTCCAAGGATGGATGGCAAGCGACTTGCCTTCCACATTGATACCACGATTGACAGTAAGCTTTTGATAGGCGTTGCGCCTCGCGGCTACTTGTGTCGATTTTGGGAAATTGTTCGATTGCTGTTTCACCGATGAAGATCTCGCTCATCATTCCGACGAATCAATTGTTGTATTGTCATGGCCCGGATTCTCGAATGCGCCTCGCTAGACCCTGCTAAGTTCGAACTTCGTCCGCGTAATTCCGAGAGCCAGCAAAAACAGGATCTGCTCGCAAGTCGATTCGCCGACGCTACGATTGTTTCGTCGCCAATCGCGGCGCATTCGAGAATCCGGTAGGGCGCTGCGATTTGCGACGGGCGAATTCGTTTTCTTTCTGGCGGACGACGATGGTGGTCCGCTCGCGGCATCGGAGCGCTTCCGAACTCGCGACGGAAGTTGGGGGCGATGACTCCGTGGCTTGTCTGACCGGAACCTATTCCATCGAATCTTCCCGGCAGGCCGTTTTGTTCGGTATGCGAATCTGGACTTCGTAGATCCTGCGACGCGTCTTGGCGGATACTTCGCTGCGCCAGACCGACTGTTCTCTATCACTCTGCCGTGCGACGATCACTCGCGACCTTTTGTTTTGCATTTCTAGACAGCTTCCGTATAAGTTTTCATATCACGACCAACTGATCGCGATGCTGTATCGGCTCTGGCCGAACGCTGCAGGTGCAGCGTGTCACCTATTTTTATGACCTCGGCGAATGGGACGTGGGAAAATTGCTGTCAGGACCGCGCGATGTATTCGGCCAGGACTCCCGATCGAATCGATCGTCTGCATTGGCTACTTTGCGGGATGGAAGGTGGATTCCTGCTAAATTCGCAGCTGCTAGCAGAAAAAGGCGAGTACGACAGGCAGCAACTGTCCGATCTTTGGTCCGCCAACATGTTCACTCGGTTCAAGTATCACCACCGCGAACCGGCTATGAGTCAACGGCCTGAACGAGGCGACGTCAGGCTCAAGAACAAGTGGATATCTGAGCCCAAGTCAACCTGAGCGAACTGCTGTTCGACGTGTGCGACGTGATCGAAAAAGCCGACTCCGACGGCGCCCAACGCTATTTCAAGTTCTGGTCAGCCTTTAGCGACGGCATCGGCGCAGCGCCCATCGCAGGGACCAAAAGTCATGCCAGATCCCGAATGGAACCAGACTGTCTGGAACAACAGCACGGCTGGAACGTGGCCGGCGACGAGTGGAGCATCGCATGGGGTGGGGCTCGCTCGCAGTGGTTCGGCACCATCTATCCGCGCGTGCATCGACTTCTGCCGGCCAGCTGTATCTTGGAAATAATCGGGACACGGCGCTGGACGCAGTTCCGCGAAATCATTCGACGAACTTCGGAGTCGACATCGCCGAGAACTGTGTTCAGGCGTGCATACGGCGTTTCAGTTCATCGACCCGAACACTTTCTACAAAAATGACGGCCAGTCGCTGGCAATGATTCCAGATCGATCAATCGATTTTGTCTTTTCTACGACTCCCTTGTCCATGTAGAACTCAATGTAATGGGTGAATATTCGGCAAATTTGTCAGAAGCTGAAACCCACTGGCGCCGCCTTCCTGCACCACTCAAACGCCTTGGGCGAGTCGTGGATGCCGAGAGGCTCGAGGAGGCGCGAGAGGCGCGTCGGTATCGTCGTTGCTGGTCAAGCAATTGATCGAAGACTGCAGCGGGAAGGTATTGATTCAGGAAGAAATCAATTGGATCAGAAAATCGAGGACCGATTGCATGACGACGTTTGTCCCGAGGGTTACCGACCACTTTCCCGTTTCAGCTGATCCGAAATGACGATTTTCTCCTAGAGGCAGGGGTCGTCCGCGCGAATCAAAGCCCTTATGCGAAGATCTAACCAGAGTCGCACGTCCTGCCATCGGCATGCCGAAGCGTCATCTACCTGCCCGGCCGTACCGTCGATACCGCGTGCTCATTCTGGACACCACCAGCGGCGGAAAACTGACGGAAGCATTCAGGACAGGATAGCATCGTTCATAGCGATATCGATGCCATTGTTAGGGAAAGCTGGATTAATACTCGGAAACTCCACGGTGATTGGGTGAAGGGGAAGGCAATGTGCCATTGGTTGCGCGCGCCGGCCTCAAATACCGTGTAACAAAAAGTGCCGAATGCACGCAGCAATCTGAATAGATGCGGCGAGAGATTGGCTCTCTGGAACGTGTCAATCGATCTTCGCATCTGCTCTTGGTTGAACGTGCTCAGACAAGGAGAGACTCCCGGCATCAGGTCGAACGGAGAATCGAGTCGAAGTTCCATCCCCATCACCAATTCCCATTCCGCGCGAGCGATTTTAGAAGTTTTGGCGCCGCGTGTAGACACGACCGATTAAAAATTGCGTCGTCCTCGCAAACCGTTATCTGTGCCTTTTGCGTATTGGCTGCCTCCCAAAAGAAGACGTGCGACAACGCACAGCCATGCTCCGGGCGTGTATGGAAGCTCAGGAGCAATACTGCCAGCCCGCACGAGCTGGTCGAGATTCAGTTCGCCACCGTCCACGGCAGAGTGACGCTGGATGTCTGGCATAGTGCCTGTTGGTGCGCCGAAACTCCAGTAACCGGTCTTCGCTTCGGTCGAGATTCATTACGTAGTGATACATGGGGTGAGGGTGGCCGTCGTCACAATATCTCGACGCATTCGTCGAGTGTTATGTCGACCTCGATCTCTTCCGGAATCGCCAGCAGCGCCAGTCGCCTTGGCACCGGCAAAGATGTCCGCCTCGCGCCGATTGAAATTCTGCCGATTGAACAATGCCGCCTCCATCCGCCAGCAGCGATAGCCGAATTCGCGTGCCCGCTCCACCAGTTCACGCAACCCCTGCTCGTCCGTCGCCGCCAGGAACAGCAGCGGCCGCAATCGCCACAGCGTCTCGCTCGCCCCGGCCAGGATGTCCTGCGCAGCAACACCCGCGTTTACCTTGAGCCAGTCCAGCCGTTCCAGCTGCAATTCGTCCAGCGTTTCGCTCGTCGGCTCCGGCCCTTCCTCTTCGCCCCGGCTGCCCAGCAGCCGCCGCATCACCGTCACGTTGCGCACGCCATTGGCCGCCAGATTCTGCCGCAGTATCCGTTGCAGCACCGGCCGCGACTCGTACACCAACAAGTGCCCGGACTCGCCCAGCAGCCGCCCCAGGAACACCGCGTGCGCACCAACCCCCGCACCCACTTCCAGCATCGTCGATCCCGGTCGCACGATCCGCGCCAGCAGGTCCAGTTGCGGTTGCAGATACTCGCCATACCAACCGATCGCATCGCCGACGATCGGCTCGTCCGGTAAATACTGCAGGATGCCCACCCGCGTCTCCGCCACCGCGCTCAGCCCCGGCCGATGGCCCGCATTGAGCTGCGCCGGGCTGGTCCACGGCAGCGATGCGCTGCTCACCGCCTTCGCGCTCGTCTTCGCCGGCAGCACCGCGGACCTTCCCGCACCCGCTCCTCCAGCGCCGCCTTCACCCGTGTCACCACATCGCTCCAATCGTCGCGCCGGCTTTGCCGGAACAGCCGCAGCGTCGGATACCACGGGCTGTCCTCGCGTCCTTCCAGCCAGCGAAAGTCCGCCGGCTGCGCCACCATCACCCACACCGGCTTGCCCAGCGCTCCCGCCAGATGCGCCACCGCCGTATCGACACAAAGCACCAGATCCAGCTGGCTGATCACCGCCGCCGTATCGCTGAAATCCTCCAGCTCCGCCCCGACATCCACCCAGTCCACACCCGCCGGCACCATCCCCGCCGTCGGAGCCGCCCCCTTCTGCAACGATACAAACCGCACCCCCGCCACCTCCAGCACCGGCTTCAGCACCGACAAATCCATCGAACGAAAGCGATCGTTCGGGTGGACGGGGTTTCCCGCCCATACCAGTCCCGACTCTCAGCGCGCCGTCCGAAGAAGCCGGGCTGCCCAGCGGTGCGCCTGCGTGTCGTCGAACTGGAGATAGGGAATGTCCGCCGGGATCGTGCCGAGCGTGGTTCCGAAAATGCGAGGCAAGCTGAGCAGATTGATATAGAAATCGTATGGCGGAATTATCTCGTCGCGATCGAGAATCCGGTCGACGCCGGCGATGCTCTGCATCAGCCGTTTCATCGGACGCGCGACTCTGAGCAGGACGGTCGCGCCTAGCGCCTTGACCAGCGGCGCATAGCGGACGAACTGGATGACATCGCCGAAGCCCTGCTCGACGTGCAGCAATATCGTCTTGCCGCGAAGCACTCTGACCTGCCCAAACCGGACCGGCCAACCCAGCATGTTTCGCCGGTCCGGCCTTGTCCTTCAGCCAGCGAAACTCGTAATGCCGCCACCCCTCCAGCGAGCCGGCCGGCGGTCAACAGCGCGAGCGCATACGCGTAGTGACCGTCCGCGAATGGAAATCGCGGCAAATAGCGCTCGTAGACCTGCGAGCCCCTCCGGGACGCGACGGCCCTCGGAAAGAGCGATCGCATAGTTGGTAAATGCGGTGGCGTCCTCCGCCTCGCCATCCGAAAGCTCGTCGGCGTGCGCGAACAGCTCGAGCGCTTCCGATACCTGCATTGCCGGCCCACCGCAGCGCCCAGCAGACGCCACGCAATCGCGCGCTTATCGTCCAGCGCCAGGGCGCGGCGGAAATGACGCTTCCGCCGACGCGAAGCTCGCCCAGCGCGAGCCGGGTGTTGCCCAGGCCGATGTAGACTATCGAAGTCGCCGCTGCCGAGCGCCAGTGCGCGCTCGAAGCTTGCCGCCGCTTCCTGATGTCGTTGCTGCGCGTGCAGAACGACGGCGAGATTGAAATGGGCCTGCGGCATCTCCGGGTGAAGAGTCTACTGCGCGGCGCATCCAGGCTTCCGCCTCGTCGAGCTTGCCCGACGCCGAAGGAGCACCAGCCGCCAAGAGGTAGAACTCGGTGCCATCGAGTCCCAGGCGCTCGGCCTCGGCGCAGACGGCGCGAGCCTCCCAGCAGCGCCGCGAATCGAACAGCGTCGATGCCTTGGCGAACAGGCGCGCACGATCACTCGGGTCGGTCGCCAGCTCTTGATTGTCGGCGAGACTCGCGGCGCGGCGTGGCGACCCATCGACTCGGCTACTTCACGGCGAGCCGCGTGATGATTTCCTTGGTGGCACGCTCGATGAATGCAGGACTGTATCCCTGTTCCTTGAGCTTCCAGCGAAACACGTTGCCGAGCTTGGCCTTCTTGTAGATGCCCAGCTTGTGCTCCTGACGATAGCGAACCGCGCGTGCCGCCAGTCCTTCGAGGATCACCTTGATCTGATGCTGCGCGCCGGGATCGGTCCGCGCTTCGGATGCCGGAGGAAATCGCCGACCCAAGTCGAGCGCCAGGCCGGTCGCGAATTCCTCGAGCTCGCGTGTATCAAGAAATTTCAGTATTCCCATAAGGCCCGACGCTCCCTTTCGCGGTATTCCGGCAGGACAGCAAAAGCGCCGCTCATGATATCTCGACGCATTCGTCGAGTGTTATGTCGACCTCGATCTCTTCCGGAATCGCCAGCAGCGCCATCGCCTTGGCGCCGCCAAAGATGTCCGCCTCGCGGCGATTGAAATTCTGCCGATTGAATAATGCCGCCTCCATCCGCCAGCAGCGATAGCCGAATTCGCGTGCTTGCTCCGCCAGCGTACGTAACCCCTGCTCGTCGGCGCCGCCAGGAACAGCAGCGGCCGCAATCGCCACAGCGTCTCGCTCGCCCCGGCCAGGATGTCCTGCGCAGCAACACCCGCGTTAACCTTGAGCCAGTCCAGCCGTTCCAGCTGCAATTCGTCCAGCGTTTCGCTCGTCGGCTCCGGACCCTTCCTCCTCGCCCCGGCTGCCCAGCAGCCGCCGCATCACCGTCACGTTGCGCACGCCATTGGCCGCCAGATTCTGCCGCAATATCCGTTGCAGCACCGGCCGCGACTCGTACACCAACAAGTGCCCGGACTCGCCCAGCAGCCGCCCAGGAACACCGCGTGCGCACCGACCCCCGCACCCACTTCCAGCATCGTCGATCCCGGTCGCACGATCCGCGCCAGCAGATCCAGTTGCGGCTGCAGATACTCGCCATACCAACCGATCGCATCGCCGACGATCGGCTCGTCCGGTAAATACTGCAGGATGCCCACCCGCGTCTCCGCCACCGCGCTCAGCCCCGGCCGATGGCCCGCATTGAGCTGCGCCGGGCTGGTCCACGGCAGCGATGCGCTGCTCACCGCCTTCGCGCTCGTCTTCGCCGGCAGCACCGCGGACCCTTCCCGCACCCGCTCCTCCAGCGCCGCCTTCACCCGCGTCACCACATCGCTCCAATCGTCGCGCCGGCTTTGCCGGAACAGCCGCAGCGTCGGATACCACGGGCTGTCCTCGCGTCCTTCCAGCCAGCGAAAGTCCGCCGGCTGCGCCACCATCACCCACACCGGCTTGCCCAGCGCTCCCGCCAGATGCGCCACCGCCGTATCGACACAAAGCACCAGATCCAGCTGGCTGATCACCGCCGCCGTATCGCTGAAATCCTCCAGCTCCGCCCCGACATCCACCCAGTCCACACCCGCCGGCACCATCCCCGTCCGTCGGAGCCGCCCCTTTCTGCAACGATACAAACCGCACCCCACGCCACCTCCAGCACCGGCTTCAGCACCGACAAATCCATCGAACGAAAGCGATCCCGCGAATGCGTCGGGCTCCCGGCCCAGGAGAGCCCCACCTTGATCTGTCCCGGACTGACCGAGCTTCGATACCCATCGCGCGACGTCGGCCGCGTCGGCATGGAGATACGGAATATCGGCCGGGATCGATTCGAGCGTCGTGTTGAATATGCGCGGCAGGCTCGGCAGGTTGATGTAGAAATCGAAATGCGGCACCGATTCCGACTTGGAGCGATCGAGCACCCGATCGATGCCCGCGAACCCGCGCGACAGGCGTTCGAGTCCGTCGCGAACCTGCAGCAGAACGGTCGCGCCCAGCGCCTTGACCAGCGGCGCGTAGCGGACGAACTGGATGATGTCGCCGAAGCCCTGCTCGGCACGGAGCAGGATGACCTTGCCGGCGAGGTCCTGGCCCGCCCAGACCGGACGATTGAAGCCGGGCCGAAGCTGCAGCAGCGGTGCCCGCATCCAGCGAAACTCGTACTGGTTCCACCCTTCCGCGAGGCGCCCGGCGGTCAGCAGCGCGTATGCGTAGTCGTTGTGCCCGGCCAGGCTGGGTCGAGAGGGAAGATGCTTCTCGTAAAGTCGATCGCGTCGGACGTGCGACCGCCTTCGCGCAGATGCAGCGCGAAATTGACGAAATTCTCGACATCCTCGCCGCCGTCGGCCTCGATCCTGTCGGCGCGCTCGAAGGCTTCGAGCGCATCGTCGTGGCGATCCTGCAGCGCCAGCGCGACACCGAGATTCGCCCATGCGCGCGCGCGCTTGCCGTCGAGCGCGGCGCGCGCCGGACCAGCGCTTCCCCTCCGGCGCGTCGTGCTGATCGACCTTGCATACGCCGAGGTTCAGCAGGCATTGCACGTCGTCGCCGTTCAGCTCGAGGGCGCGGACGTAGCTCGCCGCGGCATCGGCCAGGCGGCCCATGCCCTGCAACACGATAGCGAGGTTGGCGTGCGTGGCGGCTGCGCCGGCGTCGGTTGCGACCGCGCGCCGCATGTGCGCCTCGGCCTGGTCGATCCTGCCCATCTGGAAGCACGTCCAGCCGAGCATGATGTCGAGCGCCGCGGATGGCGCGCGGGTAAGTTCCGTGCGCGCTGCCAGATCGAACGCCTCGCGAAACCGTTCCCAGGCGTGCAAGGTCGAGACCTTCGCCAGCAACAGCGCCGGGTCGCTCGGGACCGAGCGCAATGCGCCCTCGACGATGCGCAGCGACGCGGCGAAGCGCCCGGAGTCGCGATGGGCTTGCGCCTGGTGGGCAACGTCCGCCGCGCCGGACGAACGCGCGCCGTCCCGGGGAGGAATCGGGGTGCGCGTCGCGGTCTTGCCCTCTGATCGCGTCGCGACGGTGGCCAGTTTTCGCAGCAGGCGCACGCTAGCAACTCTCTGTCGACGACGACGCGACCGATTATATCGATGCAAGGGAAACGGCATCCGGCTTTGACGAGGGACCAATAAAAAGGGCCGGCGGGGCGAAAAGCCCCGCCGGCCCGGAGAATCAAGCTATGCGCTTTAGCGGAAGTTCGACGGAACGTACTTGGAGTCGCAGCCGCCATGCGAACCCGTCCAGCCGGTGATGTCCGGCAGTCCCGCAGTCTGCGGCGTCAGCGTCAAGACGCAATCGCCGACCTTCGAACCGGTGTTCTGCGTGGTGACTTGGATAACGCCGTTGGCCGCAACCGCCAAGCCAGACACATAAGTCGTGGCCAGCGTCGAGCAACCCGCTGTGTCGGCGTCGGCCGGCCAATTCGTTCTTGGTCGACACATATTCGCTGATCGACGTCTTACAGGCAGCAGCCGCGGCCACGCCTTCCGACATCTTCGAGCGGATGACATAATCCTGATACGCCGGCAGCGCGATGGCCGCCAGAATACCGACGATCGCAACGACGATCATCAGTTCGATCAGGGTGAAACCCTGTTGTATTCGCTTCATTGCGATCTCCATAACGTTAGTAAGTACTCCCTAACCCTTCGCATCTGGGGATGCCGGAGGGCGAGTCGCAATTGGCATGCCATCTTATGTCGGCAGCATCGGACTGGCGAAAATCTCTCGCGGATACAGGCAAATATCGGACATCCGATAACCGTCCTTCCCCGGCCAGGCGGCGATTTTCCTCTTGTCGATCCACATATGCCATCGGCATGTGACGCGCAGCGTCACATGGTGCCGCTGAATGTCGGTATCAATGACCGTCGCGGGCAATGCTCGACCCGACAAGGTGCGCAAATTCAGGCAGTTGTAACTGACAAGCCGCGTCAGCCGGATGCGTCCAACGAGGGGGCGCCGAACTCCGCGCCGGCGGCGGCGACGCCTTGGCCGGCGGGTCCGGCGCCGTCCCGCGCTGAGGGCGCAGCGAACTCTAGCTTTATGCCGAGGATTTCGATGACGTCGCCAGCGACTATTCGGTGTCCGTCGGCGCCGGCCAGGCGCCCGTTGACCGTCGGCGGCGGGCCCTCGAGTGCCTTCAGCTGGAACCCTTCGCCGAGCCGCTCGATGGCCGCCAGTTGGACGCCGGCCCGGCCGACGGTCATCCGCTCGCCCGTCAGCGCCACCGCGCGTCCCGCCCGCGGTCCGGACAGAAACTTGAGTGCGGGGCTGCCCGCAACGCCCGCGTCCGGGGCAGGAACCGAAAGCGGACTTGTGGCCATCGCCCCGATTCGCATTGTCGATTCGTCGGCCTTGGCCACGTCCGCCTGCTTCGGGGCGTCCCGCCGGACCACCGCGGCGGTTGCCTGTCGGGTGCGGACGATCGGCTTGGCGAGCTCGACTTTCTCTCCCAGGTCACCGACCGCGTCGCGCATCGCTTTCTTGAGGATGCCCGACGGCGGAATGGCCTCGTCATCGACAAAATAGAGCAGTTTGTGCCTGCCTATGTCGATCAGGTCGCCGTCGCGCAGGAAATGCTTGGCGATCGGCTTGCCGTTGACCAGCGTGCCGTTGGTGCTGCCCAGATCCTCCAGAAACGAGTCGCTGAGGATGGTCATGACCACGGCGTGCTCGCCGCTGACCGCAAGATTGGGCAGGCAGACGTCGTTGTCCGGCGCGCCGGCCGAGCGTCACCCGCTCGCGGCGCAGCGGCACGTCCAGCGTGTTTCCGTTCGGCACCAGCAGGACGAGTTTTGCCATCGGATGCGAAGATATCGTGAAAACCCGGTGTCGTCATCCGGGCGGCGGCCGGATCCGGGGTGCGATGACTCGGCAAATCGGTACCGCTGCTTGGGCCCCGGCCTGCGCCGGGGCGACGCCTGCGCCGGCCCAAATGACCCTGGGTTCCCGCGTGCGCGGGAACGACGGGATTTCGCGTGCGCGGGAACGACGGGACTTCGCCTACGCGGGTTTTTTCGCGCCCCAGCGCTGCAGCCAGCCGCCGCTGGGCAGAAATCCCTCCGGCACGCGGACCAGCACGACCGAAATATTGTCGCGGCCGCCATTCTGGTTGGCGACGTCGATCAGCTCGGCTACGGCCTCGGCCAGGTCGCCGCGCTTGGCGGCGATGATTTCCTGGACGGTGTCGGCGTCGACCATGTCGGTCAGCCCATCCGAGCACAGAACGTAGATGTCTTCGGGTTCGGCGCGATACTCGGCAATGTCCGGCGGCACCACCGCCTCGATACCGAGCGCTCGCGTCACCAGGTTCTTGTTCAGCGAGTATTTGGCCTGCTCGGGCGTCAGCATGCCGCTGTCGATCTGCTCCTGCAGCAGCGAGTGATCGTGGGTCAGCTGCTCGAACTTGCCGGCCCGCAGGCGATAGCAGCGCGAGTCGCCGATATGGCCGATGCTGACCCGGTTCGAGAAGAACACCGTGGCGACCAGCGTCGTTCCCATGCCCGCGCATTCGGCGCGATTCTGCGCGGCTTCGTAGATGCTCTTGTTGGCCAGCGCGATCTGCTGTTGCAGCAGCAGGCCGGCGTGGGTCAGGCCGCTGCCGACATCCACCTTGGAAAGCTGGCGTCCGGAACGCAGCTCCTGGAGCATTCCGTTGCTGATGACGTTGACCGCGATGCCGCTCGCGACCTCACCCGCGCTATAGCCGCCCATGCCGTCGGCGAGCACGGCAAGGCCGGCTTCGCCGTCGACGAAGACCGTGTCTTCATTGTGGGGCCGCACCATTCCCGGATGCGACAGGCTGGCGACATCGAGCGGCGTCCTGGAGGCCATCAGGACGCAGTTGCCGCAGTGGACGTAGTTGCGAAAAACCGCCGCGACAGGCGGGATGGGCTCGAATAGGCGGTACTGCTCATCGGCGGCGAGTTTACGCTGCGGCGCGCTTCAAGGCGAGACGACCAAGGCATCGGCATCGAGCTCGCGGCAAACTACGGCGACCGGCCGGCGCCCGCGCGCCAGCCAAAGCCCGGGAATGACGACGACCGCGATGCCGACGATCGGCGCGAGCCAATCGACGATCGGGGCATACGACTCGATCCAGGGAACCACCACCGGATCGTCGGTGGCCAGATCGCCGGCGATGTAGCCGAGCAGGCCCCCGCCTGCCGGGACCAGCAAAGGCATGCGTTCGATCAGTCGCATGATGATCTGGCTGCCGAAGATGACCAGCGGGATGCTGATCACCAGTCCGAATATGATCAGCGGCAGATCGCCCTTGGCCGCGGCCGTGACCGCCATCACGTTGTCCAGGCTCATCACCAGGTCGGCGATCAGTATCGTCCATATCGCCGAAATCAGCCGGTTGCTGGCCTTGACCTCGTGCTCGGCATTCTCGTCGCCGACGATCAGCTTGATGCCGATCCAGATCAGCAGCACCGCCCCGATCAGCTTGAGCCACGGGTAGTTGAGCAGGCTCATCGCGAAATACGTGAGGATGATGCGCAGGACGATTGCGCCCAGCACGCCCCACAGAATGCCCTGCCGCCGGTGTTTGTCGGGAAGATTGCGGCAGGCGAGCGCGATGACCACCGCGTTGTCGCCCGACAGCAGGATGTTGATCAGGATGATTTCCAGCACCGAAAGCAGGAATTGCGGGGTCAACAGTTCCGGCATGTTTTTTTTCTCTTCTTTCTTTCTCAAGCCTGCAGAACGCTGACCAGCAGCTTGCCCATCTCGGCAGGGTTGCGCGTGACCTTGATGCCGCACGCTTCCATCACCGCAAGCTTTTCCTGAGCGGTCCCCTTGCCGCCGGCGACGATCGCGCCGGCGTGCCCCATCCGCTTGCCCTCCGGCGCGGTGACGCCGGCGATGAAGCCGACGACGGGCTTTTTCATGTTGTCTTTGGCCCACTGCGCCGCGGCCTCTTCGTCGGTGCCGCCGATCTCGCCGATCATGACGACCGCTTCGGTGTCGGGATCGTCGTTGAACAGCCGCAGCACATCGAGATGCTTCAGTCCGTTGACCGGATCGCCGCCGATGCCGATCGCAGACGACTGGCCGAGACCCAGCTCGGTGATCTGCGCGACCGCTTCGTAGGTCAGCGTGCCCGAGCGCGAAACGACGCCGATCCGTCCTTTGCGATGAATGTGGCCGGGCATGATGCCGATCTTGATTTCGTCCGGCGTGATCACGCCCGGACAGTTGGGTCCGAGCAGCAGCGTCTTCTTGTCCCGCATGCGGTACCGGGTTTGAATCATGTCGCGGACCGGAATGCCCTCGGTGATGCAGATCACCAGGTCCAGGCCAGCATCGACCGCCTCGTCGATCGCTGCCGCGGCGAACGGCGGCGGCACGTAAATGACGCTGACCGTTGCGCCGGTCGCCTGCTTGGCCTCGCGCACTGTCCCGAAGATCGGAATGCCCTCGAAATCCTCGCCGGCCTTTTTCGGATTCACCCCGGCGACGAAGCAGTTCTTTCCATTGGCGTAATCGCGGCACATCCGCGTGTGGAACTGTCCGGTCTTCCCGGTGATCCCCTGCGTGATGACCTTGGTGTTCCTGTCGACCAGAATGCTCATGGCTGTCGTTCCCTTCGCGGCTGCCACGACCTTTTCGCGCCGCGTCTGGCCATGTTGTCGGCGCTGATTATCGGCAGACCGGATTCGGCGAGGATCTTTCTGCCGAGCTCCTCGTTGGTGCCCTTCATGCGCACGACCAGCGGGACCTTGAGCTGCACTTCGCGCGCGGCGGCGATCACGCCGTTGGCGATCGTGTCGCACTTCATGATGCCGCCGAAAATATTGACCAGGATCGCTTTGAGCCCGGGGTTCTTCAGCATGATCTTGAATGCCTCGGTCACCTTTTCGGCGGTGGCTCCGCCGCCCACATCGAGGAAGTTCGCCGGCTCGCCGCCGTAAAGCTTGATCACGTCCATCGTCGCCATCGCAAGCCCGGCGCCGTTGACCAGGCAGCCGATGTTGCCGTCGAGCGAGATGTACGAAAGATCGAACTTGGAGGCCTCGATCTCGGCCGGATCTTCCTCGTCCAGATCGCGCATCTCGACGATATCGGGGTGCCGGAACAGGGCGTTGTCGTCCAGGTTGAGCTTTGCGTCGAGCGCGATCACGCGGCCGTCGCCGGTGACGATAAGCGGATTTATCTCGGCGAGCGATGCGTCGGTCTGGTCGAACGCGCGGTAAAGTGCCTGCAACAGCGTGCGCGCCTGGGCCACGCTCCCTTCCGGAATGCCGATCTGCCGCGCGATGTCGTCCGCTTCGCGGTCGGAAAGACCTTTGCCCGGATCGATGAATACCTTGTGAATCTTGTCCGGCGTTTTGGCGGCGACTGCCTCGATGTCCATGCCGCCTTCGGAGCTCGCCATCAGCACGACGCGCTGCGTCGTGCGATCGACGACCATGCCGACGTAGAGCTCCTTCCTGATGTCCGCGCCTTCCTCGATCAGCAGGCGACGGACCTTCTGTCCACGCGGGCCGGTCTGGTGCGTGATCAATTGCATGCCGAGGATTTGCCCGGCCAGCTCGCGCACCTCGTCTATCGACTTGCCGAGCTTGACTCCGCCGCCCTTGCCCCGGCCGCCGGCATGGATCTGCGCCTTGACGACCCACACGGCGCCGCCCAGCGCTTCGGCCGCCTTGACTGCCTCGTCGACCGAAAACGCCGGGATCCCGCGCGGGGTCGGGATGCCGAATCGGCGCAGGATTTCCTTGCCCTGGTATTCGTGAACTTTCAAATCCGCTCCTTGCGTCGTGCTACGCCGCGCCGCGATACCAGCGCGGGTAATAGCGCCGTACGGTCTCGGTCGTCGTTTCCAGCGCATGGCAGCGATCGAGCTGGAACGGCCGCTCGTCGCCTTCGATTTCGCGGCGCAGACCGGCGAACATCTGGATCGCCGCGGTCGGCGCGTGCGACAGACAGCTCGGTCAGGTGGCTGCAGCCCCGCACGCCGCCCATCGCTTCCTGCAGCGTCCGCCGAAAGCCGTGCAGCAGGCTCGCGCCGACCAGCTTGTCGTACGCGGGCGTGATCAGATCGCAGGCGCCGGGATACGGCATTTCGTCGGTCCGGACTTCGATGGCGCGGATCAGATAGTCGCCGCCGATCGTCAGGCGTATCCACATGTCGTGCACGGGCTCGCCGGAGCGACGCACGCCTGTCAACAATGTGTAGTCGTGGTCCTTGACGTCGGTCAGGTGGCCTTCGATATCGAACAGATCGTCGCCGCGGCGATAGCCTTCGTAAGTCACGGCGCGTACGTGCAGGCGCGAACGATCGACGGGGGCGGATGAAAGCGGCATGGGTCTGGAGGACCGGCGTGGCAGACGTTTGGCCCGGCAAAGTGGCTACCAATGCGAGCGGCCACAAAGCGCGCTATGTTACCTTATTTGACCGTTCTCCTTAAGGCGTCGGCGATGTCGTTCGTGCTCGCTCTCGACCAGGGCACCACCAGTTCCCGCGCGATCGTGTTCGATCACGCGGGGGCGATCCGCGGTGTCGCGCAAAAGGAATTCCGCCAGATTTTCCCGCAGCCGGGCTGGGTCGAGCACGATCCGACGGAGATCTGGGCGACGCAATCGGGCGTGGTCGCCGAGGCGCTGGCCAGCGCCGGCATCGGCGACCCGCGATCTCGCCGCGCTCGGCATCACCAATCAGCGCGAGACGACGCTGCTGTGGGAGCGCGCCACCGGCAAGCCGATGGCCAACGCGATCGTCTGGCAGGACCGCCGCACCGCCGCCGCCTGCGACCAGCTCCGCGCCGCGGGCCACGAGCCGCTGTTCACGCAGCAAGACCGGCCTGGTGCTCGACGCTTATTTTTCCGGCACCAAGCTCGCCTGGCTGCTCGATAACGTATCCGGCGCGCGAGCGCGCGCGATGCGCGGCGAGCTGGCGTTCGGCACCGTCGACTCCTGGCTGATCTGGAACCTGACCGGCGGCGCGGTGCACGTCACCGACGCGTCCAACGCCAGCCGCACGCTGCTGTTCGACATCCATCGCGGCGACTGGGACGACGAACTGCTGGCGCTTGCTCGACGTGCCGCGCGCGGTGCTGCCGGAGGTCGTCGCATCGTCGGGCGTGTGCGCGCGACGCGACGATCGCCGGGGCCCGCGTGCCGATCGCGGGCATCGCCGGCGACCAGCAGGCGGCGCTGTTCGGCCAGGCCTGCCTGGAGCGCGGCATGGCCAAGAATACCTACGGCACCGGCTGCTTCCTGCTGCTGAACACCGGTGCCGGCGCCGTCGCATCGTCCCAACCATCTGATATCGACGATTGCCTGGAAGCGCGATGGCCGCATCGACTACGCGCTCGAGGGCAGCGTCTTCATCGCGGGCGCGGTCGTGCAGTGGCTGCGCGACGGGCTCAAGATCATCCGCAACGCAGCCGAAGTCGAGGCGCTGGCGGCGAGCGTGCCGGACAACGGCGGCGTCTACCTGGTGCCGGCGTTCGCCGGGCTGGGCGCGCCGCACTGGGACGCCTATGCGCGCGGCGCGATGTTCGGCCTGACGCGCGGCTCGACCGCCGCGCATATCGCGCGCGCGGCGCTGGAGTCGATCGCCTACCAGAGCGCGGACGTGCTGCGCGCGATGCAGGGCGACGCCAGGCTCGCGCTCGCCGAACTGCGCGTCGACGGCGGCGCCACCGCCAACAATCTGCTGATGCAGTTCCAGGCGGATCTGCTCGGCGTGCCGGTGGTGCGCCCGAAAGTGCAGGAGACGACCGCCCTGGGCGCGGCGTATCTTGCCGGGCTCGCCGTCGGCTACTGGAAGAACACCGACGACATCCGCGCGAATTGGCGGGTCGACCGGCGCTTCGAGCCGGCGATGACGCGCGAGCGTGCAGCCGAGTTGACGGCGGGATGGGACAAGGCGGTGAAGCGGGCTAAAGGCTGGGCGTAGCGAACCCGCTTGTTAAGACGCAACTGGCCGCAACTAAGCGCAACGATCATGTAACGCGCCGTCGCGGACTCAAGCCGGCCGGATCGCGTTGACTGCATCGGTGATAATGCCGTCTACGCCCCAGCGCACCAGCTCGGCCGCCTGCGCGGGATCGTTGGGCGTGTAGCAAAGCATCTTGTAACCGGCGGCGTGGACGTCGGCGACGAGAGCCGCATCGATCTCGCGATAATCGGTGTCGAGCGCCACGCATTGCAGGCGCGCCAGGCGCTCCGGCCAGTCGGGCGGAACCTTCTCGAAAAGCAGCGCCCGCGCCAGCTCCGGTGCGACGGCCAGTGCCTCGGCCAGCGCGGCTTCGGAAAACGACGACATCAGCGGCGCGATCGGCGTGCCGCCCCACAGCGCGCGCGCGTCCAGCGCAACGGCGGCGCCCGTCGCGCCGTCGCGGCCGGGCCTCGGCTTGATTTCGATATTGCACGCGACGCCGTTGGCGATGGACCACCCGGCGATCGCGCCCAGCGTCGGCAACATTTCTCCGGCGTACACAGCAGAATGCCAGCTCCCGGCATCGAGCTTGGCGAGCTCCGCCCAGGTCAGGGCGTCGGCACGGCCACGGCCGTCGGTCGTGCGGTCGAGCGTATCGTCGTGCAGCAGAAACGGCACGCCGTCGCCGGAGAGCTTGACGTCGAACTCGACCATCCGATAGCCATGCGCGTAGCCGACACGCATCGCGGCAAGCGTGTTCTCCGGCGCCAGCTTGCCGGCGCCGCGGTGGGCGATATAGCGGGGATACGGCCAGCCGCTCATGGGCCCGGCGTCACGACGGCAGCCGCGCGCCGCTCTCGGCGTCGAACAGGTAAATGCGGTCGCGATCGGCGGCCAGCGCGATCGGCTCGCCGATTTCGGCCGGCGTGCCATTCGGCAGACGGGCGATGATCGTGTGTCCGGCGACGGCGACGTGGATCAGCGTGTCGGCTCCCAGGGCCTCGATCATCTCGACGCTGCCGACCAGATTGGCTTCGCTCGGCTTGCATGGCGTCAGGTGCTCGGGCCGGATGCCGATCGTCAGCTTCGCGTCCGGCGGCGCGGGCGCCTTCGGCACGACCAGCACGCCGCCGCCTTCGAGCTGGATGCGGCCGTCGCCCTCGCTCTTGCCCGTCGATGAAGTTCATCGCCGGCGAGCCGATGAAGCCCGCGACGAAGTCGTCGCCGGATTCTGATAGACCTCCATCGGCGTGCCGATCTGCTCGGCGCGGCCGGCGTTCATCACGATCATGCGCTGCGCCAGCGTCATCGCCTCGACCTGGTCGTGCGTGACGTACAGGCTGGTCGTGCCGAGACGGCGGTGCAGCTTCTGGATCTCGAAGCGCATCTGCACGCGCAGCTTGGCGTCGAGGTTCGACAGCGGCTCGTCGAACAGGAACACCGCGGGCTCGCGCACGATCGCGCGGCCCATCGCGACGCGCTGGCGCTGGCCGCCGGAGAGCTGGCGCGGCTTGCGCTCGAGCAGCGGTCCGAGCTCGAGGATCTCCGCGGCGCGCTCGACCCGGGCGTCGATCTCGGCCTTGGCGAAGCCGCGGATCTTCAGGCCGTACGCCATGTTGTCGAACACGCTCATGTGCGGGTACAGCGCGTAGTTCTGGAACACCATCGCGATGTCGCGGTCCTTCGGCTCGAGCGTCGTTGACGACCCGGTCGCCGATGACGATCTCGCCGCGCGGTGATCGCTTCCAGCCCGGCGACCATGCGCAGCAGCGTCGACTTGCCGCAGCCCGACGGCCCGACGATGACGATGAACTCGCCGTCGGCGATGTCGCATCGACGATGCCGTGGATCACCTCGAGCGTTGGCCGTAGCTCTTGCGCGACGTCGCGGAGCTGAACTTTAGCCATTGTTCCACTGCCGTCTATTTCTCGGTGTCGACCAGCCCTTGACGAACCAGCTCTGCATCAGCAGCACGACCAGCGCCGGCGGCAGCATCGCCAGCATCGCGGTCGCCATCACCAGGTTCCAGTCGGTCGCGGCGTCGCCGCCGGAGATCATCCGCTTGATGCCGATCACCACCGTGTACATGTCTTCCTGGTCGTCACCAGCAGCGGCCACAGGTACTGGTTCCAGCCGTAGATGAACAGGATCACGAACAGCGCCGCGATGTTGGTCCGCGACAGCGGCACCAGGACGTCCCAGAAGAAGCGCATCGGCCCGGCGCCGTCGATGCGCGCGGCCTCGGCCAGCTCGTCGGGGATGGTCAGGAAGAACTGCCGGAACAGGAAGGTCGCCGTCGCCGAGGCGATCAGCGGAATCGTCAGGCCGGCGTAGGTGTTGAGCATGCCCAGGTCGGCGACGACCTTGTAGGTCGGCAGGATGCGCACCTCGACCGGCAGCATCAGGGTGACGAAGATCATCCAGAAGACAGAACTTGCGGAAGCGGAAAGCGGAAGTAGACGATGGCGAACGCCGACAGCAGCGAGATCGCGATCTTGCCGATCGCGATGACCAGCGCCGATGACCAGGCTGTTGACCATCATCCGGCCGACGCGCGGCGCCGGACTCGCCGGCGCCGTGCGCCAGCACCGCCGCGTAGTTCTCGAGCAGTGGGTGCCCGGCAGCAGCGGCATCGGCGCCTGCAGGACTTCCTGGCGGTGTGGGTCGACGCGACGAAGGTCACGTAGACCGGGAACGCGACGATCGCGACGCCGAGCGATCAGCACCATGTGCGGACGAACGTCAGCAGCGGGCGGTTCTCGATCATGCGTTCAGTACTGCACCTTGCGCTCGACGTAGCGGAACTGGACCACGGTCAGCGTGATGACGATCGCCATCAGCACCACCGACTGCGCCGCCGAGCCGCCGAGGTCCAGCGCCTTGAAGCCGTCCTTGTACACCTTGTAGACCAGGATCTCGGTGGCCTGCCCGGGCCCGCCCGGGTCGCGGCGTCGATGATCGCCGAAGGTGTCGAAGAACGCGTAGACGATGTTGATCACCAGCAGGAAGAACGTCGTCGGCGACAGCAGCGGGAAGACGATCGTCCAGAAGCGCCGGACCGGCCCCGCGCCGTCGATCGCCGCGGCCTCGATCAGCGACTTCGGGATCGACTGCAGGCCGGCGAGGAAGAACAGGAAGTTGTAGCTGACCTGCTTCCAGACCGCGGCGATCACGACCAGCAGTCATCGCGTGGTCGCCGTTCAGCAGGTGGTTCCAGTCGATGCCGGCGCGCTGCGCAGCCAGTACGCGACGATGCCGAGCGTCGGGTTGAACAGGAACAGCCACAGCACGCCGGCGACCGCCGGCGCCACCGCGTAGGGCCAGATCAGCAGCGTCTTGTAGACGCGCCGCGCCGCGCACGACGCGGTCGGCGAACACCGCGAGGACCAGCGAGATCGCCAGGCCGAGCACCGGCCACCAGCGACCGAGAACATCGCGGTGACCTTGAACGACTCGAGGTAGTGCTCGTCGTTGAACAGCTCGCGGAAATTCTCGAGGCCGACGAACTGCGGTGCTGCCGCCGAAGGCGTCCTGGTGCAGCAGTCGACTGGTAGCAGCGCCTGCGCCGCCGGCCAGAAGAAGAACACGAGCGTGACGGCGATCTGCGGCAGCAGCAGCGCGTACGGCAGCCAGCGCGACCGGAAGCAGCGACGCGCTTTTCCATCGCCATCGGGCACTCGTCAGGCGACACGGCCGGCCGAGCGTCGGGCGCTCGGCTGGCGCTCGGACGGCCAGTGTGCGCAGCGCTGCGGCCGTCGCTCTTGTTGGCCTTCTGCGAACCGCTCGAGCTGCTCGTTGCCGCGCTTGACGGCCGCGTCGAGCGCCTCCTTCGGCGTCTTCTTGCCGGCCCAGACGCTCTTCGAGCTCCTCGTCGATGATGTCGCGGATCTGCACGAAGTTGCCGAGGCGGATGCCGCGCGACTTGTCGGTCGTCTTGACGATCATCTGCTTGACCGCGACGTCGGTGCCCGGGTTCTTCTCGTAGAAGCCCGACTTCTTCGGTCAGCTCGTAGGCGGCCATCGTGATCGGCAGGTAGCCGGTGCCTGGTGCCACTCGGCCTGCACCTCGGGCTGCGACAGGTAGGTGAAGAACTTCGCCACGCCCTTGTACTCGTCCTTCGTCTTGCCGCGCCATCACCCACAGCGTGGCGCCGCCGATGATCGTGTTCTGCGGCGCGCCGGCGACGTCGGCGTAGTACGGCAGCGGCGACACGCCGAACTTGAACTTGGCGTTCTCTGTGATGTTGCCGTACGCGGCCGAGCTCGAGGTCGTCAGCATCGCGCATTCGCCGCTGAAGAACTTGGCCTCGGCCTCGTTCTTGCGGCCGGCGTAGGTGAAGTAGCCCTTCTTCGCCCAGTCCTGCAGGTTCTCGATGTGCCGCACCTGCAGCGGGCCGTTGAACACGAGCTTCGGCGTCGATGCCGCCGAAGCCGTTCTGCTTGGTCGCGAACGGCACGTTGTGCCAGGCGCTGAAGCTCTCGAGCTGCACCCACGACTGCCAGCCGGTCGTGAAGGCGCACTGCTGCGCCCGCCGCCTTGAGCTTGCGCGGCGGCGGCGACCACCTCGGGCCAGGTCGCCGGCGCGCGGTTCGGGTCGAGCCCGGCCTTCTCGAACGCGTCCTTGTTGTAGTAGAACACCGTCGTCGAGCTGTTGAACGGCAACGACAGCATCTGGCCCTTGGGCGTCGTGTAGTAGCCGGCCACCGCCGGCATGTAGGCCTTCGGATCGAACTTCTCGCCGGCGTCGTCCATCACCTGGTAGACCGGCTTGATCGCGCCCTTGGCCGCCATCATCGTCGCCGTGCCGACTTCGAACACCTGCAGCGATGTGCCGGCGCATTGCCGGCGCGGTAGGCCGCGATCGCCGCCGTCATCGATTCCGGCGTAGCTGCCCTTGTACACCGGCACGACCTTGTAGTCCTTCTGGCTCGTCGTTGAAGCGCTTGGCGATGTCGTTGACGCGGTCGCCGAGCGCGCCGGTCATCGAGTGCCACCACTGGATTTCGGTGACCGCCTGCGCCTGGCCAGTCAGAGCCAACAGCGCAAGGGCGAACGCCGTGCGCACCAAGCTCGAATTACCGATCTTTATCATCTCTCCTCCTCGGGACTGGATTCTTGTCGGACGGCAATCTGGATCATTCTATTGTAAACGGCTTTTTGCGTCAGCTAGGTGTCATGCCGCCCGCGCGCTCGATGCCCCTAACGCACGGCCAGCGGCGTTTCGTCGGTCCATCCGCCGCCCAGCGCCTTCATCAGATCGACCGACGCCGACAGCTGCGCCTGGCGATTGCGGATCAGCGCGAGCTGCGAGATATTGAGCGAGCGCTGCGCGTCGAGGACGTCGAGGTAGGCCGAATATCCCGCCTCGTAGCGCTCGCGTGGACAGGCGCAGCGCGTCGCGCGCCGCATCGACGCTCGCCTGCAGATCGATCTCCGTCGCCGTCGTCTGGCCGACGTTCACCAGCGCGTCGGACACTTCGCGAAACGCTGTCTGAATCGACTTCTGATAGCCGACGAGCGCCTGCTTTTGCCGAGCCGTCGTCGCGTCGACTTCCGCGCTCAGGCGGCCCGCTGTGAAGATCGGCTGCGCCAGCGCAAATCCGATCGACCAGATGCCGGCGCTGCTTCGTGCGAGCGAGCTGAGATCGCGCGCTTTCGCCGCCGAGAGTCCCGGTCAGCGAGATCCGGGGCAACAGCGCCGCTTTGGCGACGCCGATCTGCGCGTTCGCCGCGACCAGATTTTCCTCGGCCTGCCGGATATCCGGACGCCGCTCGAGCAGCGTCGAGGGCATGCCCGGCGGCGGCATCGGAGGAACGGGCAATTGCGCGAGATCGCCGGGCGGCACCTTGAGATCGAGCCTGTCGGTGAGCGTCCCCAGCAGATGTTCGGCCAGCGCCGCGCTGACGCACGAGGTCCTTCAGCTGCGCCGCCGCATCGGAGCGTGCGCCGAGCGCCTGCGCGAGATCGAGACCGGAGGCGAGGCCGGCGTCGACACGGCGGCGAACCACGCGCAGGTACTCCTCGCGCGTCATAAGCGTTTCGCGCGTCGCCGTGATCTGCGCGTCGAGCGAGCGCAGCAGAAAATACGTCTGCGTGGTCAGCCCCGCCAGCGACAGCGTGACGACATCCTTCGCGTAGTGAGTCGCCAGGACCTGCGCCCGCGCGCTCTCGAGCAGTCGGCGCAGCCGGCCCCAGAAATCGATCTCGAAAGACGTCGACAGCGCGATGCGCAGATCGTTGCCCACCCTGACCGACTGGGGCGTCGTCACCGCCCCGCTCGAGCGCGAGCGCGCGGCGGTCGCGCCGAGATCGATTTCGGGAAACAGGGCCGCGTTGGCCTCGCGCAGATCGGCGTCGAACTCCTCGATTCTTGCCACTGCGGCGGCGACGTCGAGATTGTCCGACAGCGCCGTCGCGACCAGGTCGTTCAGCATGCGGTCGTCGTACAGCGTCCACCAATCGCGCCGTACCGCCGTCGGCGGTCGTCGGCTTCGGCCTCCGCCGCGGCGCGTCGGGGTAGGTCGTCGGCAGCGGCGTCTGCGGCCGCTGGTAGTCCGGCCCCACCATGCAGCCGGAAAGCGCCAGAGCGAACGCGCATCAAGCCGCGCAGCGCGCATCACGCGATCCTTTCTTCGGCTCCGGCCGGCGCCGCGCGCGGT
Source organism: uncultured beta proteobacterium (assembly GCA_963828595.1). Lineage (GTDB taxonomy): Bacteria > Pseudomonadota > Gammaproteobacteria > Burkholderiales > Casimicrobiaceae > PALSA-1003. The sequence goes on along the minus strand of CAWHEN010000008.1, from coordinate 279,681 downwards.
CTTTGCCCTTGCGCCGCGTGAGGAGCACGAAGAACAGCGGGATGAACAGGGTGGCGATGAACGTCGCGACGAGCATGCCGCCGAACACGCCGGTCCCCATCGAACGGCGCGCCGCCGCGCCGGCGCCGCGTGGCGAGCACCAGCGGCAACACGCCGAGCACGAACGCGAGCGAGGTCATCACGATCGGGCGGAAGCGCAATCGCGCGGCCTCGAGCGCGGCATCGATCGGCGACAGGCCCTTCGCCAGCTCCTGCGCGGCGAACTCGACGATCAGGATCGCGTTCTTCGCGGCGAGGCCGATCAGCACCAGCAGGCCGATCTGGAAGTAGACGTCGTTGCTGAAATCGCGCAGGAAGACGGCGGTCAGCGCGCCGAGCAACGCGAACGGCACCGCCAGCAGCACCGCCACCGGCAGCGACCATCGCTCGTAATTCGCCGACAGGATCAGGAACACCATGATGATCGCGAACGTGAACGCGATGATCGACGGCGTGCCGATGCGCTTTTCCTGGAATGCCTGGCCCGGTCCAGGCGATCGTATAGCCGGGCGGAAGCGATTTCGCGGCGTCCTCGACCGCGGCGATCGCCTGGCCCGAGCTCACGCCCGGCCGCGCCGTTGCCGAGCACCTTGGCGGCGAGGAAACCGTTGAAGCGATCGAGCTGCTCGGGGCCGATCGACGTTCTTCACGCTGATCAGCGCCTTGACCGGAATCATGTCGCCGCCGCGACGAGCGGACGTAAACGTTGCCCAGATCTTCCGGCTTCGCCCGGTACGCGCCCTCGGCCTGGAGCTGCACGCGATAGGTGTGGCCGAACTTGTTGAAGTCGTTGACGTAGAGCACGCCCATCGTGCCCTGCAGCGCGTCGAACACGTCCTTCAACGGCACGCCGAGCGCGCGCGGCCTTTTCGCGGTCGACGTCGACGAACAGCTGCGGAGACGTCGGGCGGTAGAACGACGCGATGCCGGTCAGCTCCGGCCGCTTGCGCAGCTCGCCGACGAACTGCTGCAGCTTCTGATAGAGCTTCTGCGGATCGGCATCGGCGCGATCCTGCAGATAGACCTCGAACCCGCCGGCGCTGCCCAGGCCGCGGATCGCCGCGGGATTGAATGCGAGCAGCGTGCCCTGCGACAGCTTCGCGCCTTCGGCCATCACGTACTTCGCCAGGTCCTCCGCCGTCGTCTTGCGCTCGTCCCAGGGCTTGAGCGGGATGAACATCGTCGCGGCGTTGGTCTTGTTGGCGCCGGCGATGACGTCGAAGCCGGCTGACGACGAATACGTGCTCGACCGCCGGATGCGCCGAGCAGCATCTGCTGTACCGTGGCACCGGCCTCGCGGTGCGCTGCAGCGTCGCGCGCATCGGGCAGCGTCAGCGAGCCGAGGATATAGCCCTGATCCTCCGGCGGCACGAAGCCGCCCGGCACCGTTCGGAACAGCAGCGCGTCCGCGCCGAGGACGCCGACGAAGATGCAGCATGGCGATGACCGCATGACGCACGGTGAGCCGCACGCCGCCGAGATAAGTGCGGGTCAGCCAGGCGAACCCGCGGTTGAACGGGCGGAACAGACGATTTTCGATGTGCTGCGGCTTGAGCAGCAATGCGCACAGCGCCGGCGTCAGCGTCAACGCGATCAGGCCCGAAATCGTCACCGCGGTGGCCACCGTCACGGCGAATTGCTGGTAGAGCTTGCCGGCCAGGCCGCCGAAGAACGCGACCGGCACGAACACCGACACCAGCACCAGCTCGATGGCGACGATCGCGCCGGTCACCTCGTGCATCGATTCGATCGCCGCCTCCTTCGGCGAGAGCTTCCTCTCGGCCATCAGCCGCTCGACGTTCTCGAGCACGACGATCGCGTCGTCGACGACGATCCCGGTCGCCAGCACGATCGCGAACAAGCGTCAGCGTGTTCAGCGTGAAACCGAACAGCATCAGGCCGCCGAACGCGCCGATCAGCGAAACCGGCACCGCGACGATCGGGATCAGCGTCGCGCGCCAGCTCTGCAGGAACACGAACACGACCAGCAGCACCAGGGCCGCCGCCTCCGACAAGGTGATGATCACTTCGTGGATCGACGATCGGACGAAGCGGGTCGTATCGAACGGAATGATCTGCGTCACGCCCTGCGGAAAGCTCTGCTCGAGCCGGTCGATGCCCGCGCGCACCGAATCGGCGACCTTGAGCGCGTTGCCTCCCGATTGCAGAAACACGGCGATGCCCATCGTCGGCTTGCCGTCGAGATTGGTAAACGCGTCGTAGCTGACCGCGCCGAGCTCGATGCGGGCGACATCGCGGATGCGCAGCGCCCCGCCCGGCCCGGTCGAGCGCAGGACGATGTTGCCGAAATCCTCGGGCTCGACTCAGCCGGCCCCGCGCGGTGACCGTGTATACCAGCGACTGCCCGGGTGGCGCCGGCTCGGCGCCGATCTTTCCGGCCGCGTACTGGTTGTTCTGCGTCGCGATCGCCTGCGCGACGTCGGTCGTGGTGACGCCGAGCTGCGACATCTTCGCCGGATTCAGCCACACCCGCATCGAGTAGTCGCGCGCACCGAAGATCGTCACGTCGGCGACTCCCGGGATGCGCTTCAGCTCGTCGAGCAGGTTGATCGTCGCGTAATTGGAGAGATAAAGCGTGTCGTAGCGCGGATCGTTCGATCGCCAGCGCGATCACCAGCAGGATGTCGGTCGAGCGCTTTTGCGCGACGACGCCGGTCTGCCGCACGACGTCGGGCAGTCGCGGCAGCGCGATCGCCACCCGGTTGTTGACGTCGATCACCGCCTTGTCGGCGTTCGAGCCGACCTCGAACGTGCAGGCGATCGTCAGCGTGCCGTTGGTCGACTGCCGTCGAGCTGAAATAGATCAGGTTCTCGACGCCGGAGAGCTGCTCCTCGATCGGCGCGGCCACCGTCAGCGCCAGCGTCTCGGCGCTCGCGCCCGGATAGCTGGCGGTGATGACGACCGTCGGGGGAGCGATCTCCGGATATTGCGCGACCGGAAGCACCTGCGACGCGATCAGTCCGGCGAGCGTGATGATGATCGCGATGACGCCGGCGAAAATCGGCCGGTTGATGAAGAACTGCGAAAACAACGTCGCCTCGCCTTACTTTTTGCCGGGCGCCGCCGGCGCGGTGGGAGCGGTCGGCGCCGCTGCAGGCGCGGCGGCCGCCGCCGGCGGCGCCTCGGTCACCGGAGCGCCCGGTTGCACTCTTGAGAAGATTGTCGACGACGACCTTGTCGCCCGGATTGAGGCCCGACAGGATCGTCCAGTCCTTGCCCAGCCAATCGCCTGTCTTCACCGGTCGCGCCTGCGCTTTGCCTTCGGCGTCGACGGTGAAAACGAGATTGCCTTTCTCGGTCTGGACAACGGCGGCCTGGGGCACGAGAAATACCTTGTCGCGCTCGCCGGCGGTGATCCGGACGGTGACGAACTGCCCCGGCAGCAGTTGCTGGCGAGGATTATCGAATTCGGCGCGCAGTTGCTGCGTGCCGAGCCGTGTATCGATCGCGGTGGCGGCGAAATTGAGCCGCCCTTTCAACGGGTACGAGGACCCGTCGGGAAGCAGCAGCTCCATCACGACCGGCGTCGCCCGGTTCAGGCGTCCGTCCGGCAGCTTGGCCAGATCCGCCTCGGCCAGGCTGAAGCGAACCCAGACGGGGGTGACCTGGTTGATTGTCGTCAGCAGGCTGCCATTGGCATCGGTCGTGATCAGCGTGCCGATCGAATGCTCGGCGCGCCCGGTGATGCCGGCCAGCGGCGCGGCTACGCGCGTATACGAGAGATTCAGCTCGGCCTGCCTGATCGACGCATTGGCCTGTTGAATCGCCGCTTCGGCGAGCTGCCGCGACGACGTCGCGTCGTCGTATTCCTTGCGGCTCACCGCGCGGTCCTGTACCAGCGGCTTCAACCGCGCCTCTTCGCGCCGCGCCTGGTCGACTTGCGCGGTCGCTTGCGCGAGCTGTGCCCGCGCCTGCGCCAGCGCGATTTCGTACGGGGCGCGATCGATTTCGAACAGAGGCGCGCCGTCCTTCACCGCATCGCCTTCGTTGTAGAACTGCTTTCTGCAGAATGCCCGACACGCGGGCGCGCACCTCGACCTGTTTCGATCCCTCGACTTGTCCGACGATGTCGAATCGGATCGGAACCTTGCGCGGCTCGACGGTGACGCGTGTGCACCGGCACGATGCGGCGCGGCCAGCCGTCGCGGCCGGCGCCGCCGCATCCTTGCCGCACGCGCGCGAGCACTACCCAGCGACCATCAGCGCTGCACAGCACTTCGCTGCGAATGAATACAACAGGCGAAAAAAGGGCATCGCTTTCGTTCCCGGACTGACGGCATGACAGGGAATCGAACAAGGCAAACGCGCTACCGGGCCAAGCGCGCGAGCGCACGATTATATACAATCGCTGCGACACCATCAGTGAGGATCGGACCCGTGTTCATTCGCGCAGTTACCGCTCGCCTTGGCGGGACTCCTGCTATCGCTGCCGCTGCCGCTGCTGGCTGCAGAGCAGCCCTACCCGTCGAAGCCGATCCGCCTGGTCGTGCCGTTTCCGGCGGGAGGCCCGCTCGACGCGGTCGCGCGCGCGATCGGACAGAAGCTCTCGATCGCCTGGGGACAGCCGGTCGATCATCGACAACCGACCGGGCGCCGGCGGCAACATCGGCGCCGATCTGGTCGCCAAAAGCGCGCCCGACGGCTACACGATCCTCGAGGGCGCACTGTCGACGCACGCGGTCAACGTCAGCCTGTACAGCAAGATGCCGTACGACCCGATCAAGGACTTCGCGCCGATCACGCTGGTCGCGGTCACGCCGAACGTGCTGGTGCTGAACCCTTCGGTGCCGGCCAATTCGGTCGCCGAGCTGATCGCCTACGCCAAGGCGAATCCGGGCAAGCTCGCGTTCGGCTCGGGCAGCAACGGCAGCGCCGGCCATCTCGCGGGCGAGCTGTTCAAGACCGAGGCCAAGGTCGACATGGTGCACGTGCCGTACAAGGGCGCGGCGCCTGCGATGCAGGACCTGCTCGGCGGCCAGATCCAGCTGATGTTCGACAACCTGGCGAACTCGATGCAGCAGGTGCGCGCCGGCAAGCTCAAGGCGATCGCGGTGACGACGGCCAAACGCTCGCCTCTGGTTCCCGATCTGCCGACGCTCGCCGAAACCGGATTGCCGGGCTTCGATATCTATACGTGGTGGGGCTTCATGGCGCCGGCCGGCACGCCGAAGGAAATCATCGCCAAGTGGAACGCCGAGGTGACGCGCATCCTGAACACGCCGGAAATGCAGGCGTTACTTCGCGCAGCAGGGCGCCGAGCCGGCACCGACCTCGCCCGAGCAGTTCACGGCGCTGATCCAGGGCGAGATCCCGAAGTACGCCAAGATCATCAAGGCGTCGGGCGCGAAGGTCGATTGAGCCTTCAGCGCAGCCAGACGACCCAGGCGACGGTCAGCCAGGCCGCGATCGACGCAATCCCGCCCAGCGGCGTGATCGCGCCGAGCCAGCGCGCGCCGGTCAGCGCGAGCAGGTAGAGGCTGCCGGAAAACAGGATCAGCCCGGCGAGCAGCAGCCAGCCCGCCAGGTTCAGCACCGGCGCATCCGCACTGCAGCATCAGCAAGGCGAGCGCGAACAGGCCGAGCGCGTGCCAGAAATGGTATTGCACGGCCGTCTGGTAGATGGCCAGCATGTCCGGGGCGAGCCGCGACTTCATCGCATGCGCACCGAACGCGCCCAGCCCGACGGCCACGGCGAGCGCGAGCGAGGCAACGAGCAGGCAGATCCTGCCGTTCATCACGGTCCGGAGCGCGGTCGATGCGCGCAATTCGTCTACAATGATCACGCTGGCGCTCATTGACGAGGCGCGCGCGGCGGTTCCGGCAAGGATAGCACCATGACGATTCAACGCCATCACGTCGGCAAGCGGCTCGCGGACATGGTCGTGCACGGCGGCACGATCTATCTCGCCGGCCAGGTCGCCGACGATCTGAACGCCGACATCACCACGCAGGCGCAGCAGGTGCTGGCGCGCATCGACCGCCTGCTGGCCGAAGCCGGCAGCGGAAAAGACCGAATGCTGTCGGCGACGATCTACCTGCCCGACATGGCCGACTTCGCGGCGATGAATGCCGTGTGGGAAGCCTGGATCGTCCCCGGGCATCCGCCGGCGCGAGCGACCGTGCAGGCGAAGCTTGCCGCCAGCGGCTACAAGATCGAGATCCAGGTCATCGCGGCGCAATAGGAAAACAGCTGATGAGCGTCCCCTCCACTTCGACCGCATCGCTCGCCGCCGCCGCCCGCGCCGCACTCGCCGCCAGACTGCGCCGGCCTGCCGGTCACGCGCGCGATGTTCGACCAGCTGATGGTCCCGTGCTTCGCGCCGGCGCCATTCATTCCGGTTCGCGGCGAGGGTTCGCGCGTCTGGGACCAGCAGGGCCGGATGTACATCGACTTCGCCGCCGGCGTGGCGGTCACCTCGCTCGGTCATTGCCATCCGGCGATGGTGCGCGCGCTGACCGAGCAGGCGAAAACGATATGGCACGTGTCGAACTGGATGACCAACGAGCCGGCATTGAGGCTGGCGAAGAAACTGGTCGATGCCACGTTCGCCGAACGCGTCTTCTTCTGCAACTCAGGCGCCGAGGCGAACGAGGCGGCGCTGAAGCTCGCGCGGCGTTACGCGCACGATCATTTCGGCCCGGAGAAGTTTCGCATCGTCTCGACGCTCAACGCATTCCACGGGCGGACGCTGTTCACGGTGACCGCCGGCGGCCAGGCCAAGTACGCGACCGGCTTCGGCCCCTCGCCGACCGGATTCACCCACATCCGCTACAACGACGTCGCCGGGCTGGAAGCGGCGTTCGCCGAGGAAGGCGGCGACGACATCTGCGCGGTGATACTGGAGCCGATGCAGGGCGAAGGCGGAATGACTCCCGGCACGCCGGAATTCCTGGGCGCCGCGCGTCGACTGTGCGACGACCATGACGCGCTGTTAATCCTGGACGAGATCCAGAGCGGCATGGGCCGCACCGGCGCGCTGTTCTCCTACATGCAAAAAGGCGTCGTGCCCGACATCCTGACCAGCGCCAAGGGCCTCGGTGGCGGCTTTCCCATCGGGGCGATGCTGACCACCGCCGAAGTCGCGAGCTCGTTTTCGGTCGGCGTGCACGGCACGACCTACGGCGGCAATCCGCTGGCTTGCGCGGTTGCCGGCGCGGTGTTCGACGTCATCAACACGGTCGAGGTGCTCGACGGCGTCAAGGCGCGGCACGCGCTGTTCGTCGAGGGGCTGCGCACGATCAACGGCCGGCGCGAGGTCTTCGCCGACATCCGCGGCGAAGGCGTCTGGATCGGCTGCGAGCTTTCGCCGCGCTGGCACGGCAAGGCCGCCGACGTGATGCGCGCCGCGAGCGACGCAGGACTGATCGTGCTGATGGCCGGGCTCGACGTCGTCCGCATCGCGCCGTCGCTGGTGATCAGCCTCGACGAGATCCTCGAGGGACTGGCACGGCTCGAAACCGCGCTGGGCAAGGCGCTCAACTAAAGCTTGGCGGCGGGCGGCGGCGCACGGTGACGCGAACGCCATATTCCGCCGCGCGCTGATGTTCACCTTCCGACCGATCGAGCAAGCGGACCTGCCTGCGCTGTTCGCGCTGTCGGAGAAAAGCGGCACGGGGCTGACCAGCTTGCCGGCCAACGCCGAGCGGCTGGGCTCGCGCATCGAGCGCTCGCTCGCATCATTCGCGGGAAATGCCGCCAACGCCGAAGCCTGTTATGTGTTCGTGCTGATCGACAGCGCAACGCAAGCCGTCGTCGGCATCAGCGCGATCGAGGCAGCGGTCGGGCTGGCCGAGCCCTGGTACAACTACCATGTCGGCACGCAGGTGCATGCCTCGCGCGAGCTCGATGTCTATACCAGCGCGCCGACCCTGTTCCTGAGCAACGATCACACCGGCAACAGCGAGCTGTGCTCGCTCTTTCTGGACGCGCGCTATCGGCATGGCAAGAACGGGCCGCTGCTCGCCAAGGCGCGTCTGTTGTTCATCGCCGAGTTCGCCGATCGCTTCGCCCCGAAGATCATCGCCGAAATGCGCGGGCGGCTCGACGCCGACGGCAAGAGCCCGTTCTGGGAAGGCCTGGGCCGCCATTTCTTCACCATCGAGTATTCGCGCGCCGACTACCTGACCGGCATCGGCCAGAAGGCATTCATCGCCGAGCTGATGCCGCGCCATCCGGTGTACACGACGTTGCTGCCGGCGGACGCACGTGCGGCGATCGGCGAAGTCCACGCCGATACGATGCCGGCGCGAGCGCATGCTCGAATCGGAAGGATTCCGCTACGAGGGCTACGTCGACATCTTCGATGCGGGTCCGACGCTCGAGTGCTTTCGCGACGACATCCATGCGGTCCGGCAATCGCAGGTCCTGCCGGTCAGCGTCGGCGAGGCGGACCCTGTGCCGGACAGCCTGAGCGAAGACGTTCTGTGGCTGGTCGCGAGCCGCAATTTCGCCGCATTCCGCGCGATCCTCTGCCCGGCGCCGGCGCGCATCGCGCAATTTCCGCTGTTGCCGCATGCGGCCGAGGCGCTCGGTGTCCACGCCGGCGACTCGGTGCGCGCGGTTCCCCTCTCGCCGCGCGACCGCTGACCCGCCGGGGCGGCCAACCAGTATTATCGAGCGCATGAAGCAACCACACATACTGATTCTGATGACCGACCAGCAACGTGCCGATTGCATGAGCTGCGCGGGTCATGCACAACTCAAGACGCCTCACATGGATCGCCTGGCCGCGGAGGGCATACGCTATACCCAGGCAACGACGGTATCACCGATCTGCATGCCGGCACGGGCATCATTTGCCAGCGGTCTGTATCCCCATAACCATGGCATGTGGGCAAACCAGGGCGAACTCCCGGCAAAGGACGAGACGTTCTTTCAGCTGTTGCAGAGCGTCGGCTACTGCACGGCGCAAGTTGGGAAGACTCACTTTTATGAACATAAGAAAGGAGTCGATATGCCCAGCCGCGAGCCTTACATGCATGCTCGTGGCCTGGAATACGTTCATGAAACTCCCGGACCCAAAGTAGCCGGGCGGATGATTTCCTATGTGGCTGAAGAGTGGAGGTCGAAGGGATTGTTGGAGAGCTATGTCGAAGACCACCGCAAACGCGCTCGGTCGGAAACCGGCGGCGTATGGCCAAGTCCTCTTCCGGTCGAGGATTTCTTGGACAGCTATATTGGTCGCAAGGCGGTCGAATTCGTCGAGCGGTACGACGACCGCCGGCCGATGTGCCTTTTTGTCGGCTTTGGCGGGCCGCACGAGCCATGGGATGCGCCTGGACAGTATGCCCAGATGTACAGGCCGGAGGACACCGCGAAACCGACGCCGATTCCTGACCAGTACGCTGTGCTTCCAGACGCACTGAAGGCGAAGTGGGACTTTGCAGTGCTGCCTCCCTCGCTCCTGGGCAATGTAGCGAACATCAGGGCAAATTACTATGGAAAGATATCCCTCATTGACGACAACATCGGCTACATCCTGGAGGCGTTTGAAAAAAGGGGCTGGTTGGACGACTTGCTTGTGGTCTTTTTGTCGGACCACGGCGAAATGCTCGGCGATCATGGACGAACCGGAAAATCGACGTTTCATGAAGCAAGCGTGCGCATCCCACTCATCCTGCGCTGGCCGGGCAGAATTCCGGCGAACGAGATTAGCGAAGCATTGGTGGAAATCGTCGATATTTTTCCGACTCTGGTCGAGGCTGGCGAAGGCAAGCCCTCGGCGCGATGTCTGGGCCGCTCACTGTGGCCGCTAATCCATAAAGAACGGGACGAGCTAAGAGATTGGCAGGTGAGCGAAATCGTCTACGGTGAACCCCGCATCATGCTTCGATCCCGGCGCTGGAAGCTCGCGATCGACGCGCAGGGCGTCGCATTCATGCTCTATGATCTGGAGGACGATCCGGAGGAGCAGCACAACCTGGCGGCCGTTCATGCAGCCCGGGCCGTGCAACTTCAGTTAAGCGAATCTCTTGCATCAAAACTGAAGGAACTCCGCTACGGTGCACGCGCATGAATTCGACAATCTGCTGACGGGAGATCGCAATCTCGCGGATTCCGCCAAGCGATCGGCCCGCAGTCGAAGCCAACTTCGACGGCCTGCCCGGCCCGACGCATAACTACAGCGGGCTCGCGACCGGTAACCTGGCGTCGGAGCGCAACCGCAGCGCGATCGCCAACCCCCGGCTCGCCGCGCTGCAGGGACTGGCCAAAATGAAGGCGCTGGCCGACCGCGGCTACGCGCAGGCCGTCCTGCCACCGCACGAGCGGCCCGATGTGGCTGCGCTGCGCTCGCTCGGCTTCACCGGCGACGACGCGACGATCATCGCTCGCGCCGCGCGCGACCACGCGCCGCTCCTTGCCGCCTGCTCGTCCGCCGCTGCGATGTGGGCCGCCAACGCGGCCACCGTGAGCCCGTCGGCCGACACCGCCGACCGCCGTGTGCATTTCACGCCCGCCAACCTGGTGTCGCATTTCCATCGTGCGATCGAAGCGCCGACGACGACCCGCGTGCTGCGCGCGGTCTTTGCCGACGAGAGCCGTTTCGCCGTGCACGATCCGCTGCCTGCCGCGGCGGAATTCGGCGACGAAGGCGCGGCCAACCACACCCGATTCGCCTCGGACCCGGCCGTGCCCGGTATCGAGCTCTTTGTCTACGGCCGGGTCGCCTACGCGACGACGGCGAGCTCGCCCTCGCGCTTTCCGGCGCGCCAGACGCGCGAAGCTTCGCAGGCGATCGCGCGGCGTCACGGCCTCGACCCGGCGCGCACCTTGTTCGCCCAGCAGAGCCCGGCAGCGATCGACGCCGGCGTGTTCCACAATGACGTGATCGCCGTCGGCAACGGCGCCGTGCTGTTCTGTCACGAAAGCGCGTTCGTCGAGCAGGAAGCCTTGCTCACCGAGCTCTCGGCAGCCGTCGGCGCAGCATTCACGCCGATCGTCGTTCGCGCGGCGGAAGTAAGCGTCGAGCGCGCGGTGACCACCTATCTGTTCAACAGCCAGCTATTGACGCGTGCCGATGGAGGGATGCTGCTGGTCGCACCGGCCGAATGCGCCGAGGACCCATCGGTCGGCGCGTATCTGGCCCGGCTCGTCGCCGCGGGCGGACCGATACGGGAAATCCTCACTTTCGATCTGCGGCAAAGCATGAGAAACGGCGGCGGCCCGGCGTGCCTGCGACTGCGCGTCGCGCTCACCGCCGCTGAACGCGCAGCGATCCGGGCGAACGTGTGGCTGGACGATGCGCTGCATGCGGCGCTGGTCGGCTGGGTCGAGAAAAATTATCGCGACCGGCTCGCGCCGGCGGATCTCGCCGACCCGGCCTTGCTCGTCGAAGGACGGCGCGCGCTGGACGAGTTGTCCGCGCTGCTTCGCCTGGGCAGCGTCTACCCGTTCCAGCGCGACGCTTGAATTCCGATCGGGTGCAGCAGGCGCTGCCGTCATTGCGCGTTCGCAGCGAGACGGAACAACAGCGGAACCTCGAGCGTCTTGGCGTGCGAGACGCCATGCGCCCACAGCCCGTCCTCACCCCAGCAGTCGCCATGATCGGCGCAGACGATCACTGTGCCTTCGGCGAAACGCTCGAGCAGCGGCACCAGCGCCGCATCGCAGTATTCGATGCATGCGATTTGGCGCCGCCTCGCCTCGGCGGCGTCATTGTTGTTGCCGAACGGCACGCTGGGGTTGTAGCCGCGATTCCACGGCGCGCCTTCATGCCAGTACGGCACGTGCGTCTCGGCCAGGTTGAGAAAGACGAACGGCGGCGCGTCCGGCTTGACCTTCGCGAGCATGTCGTCGATCCACTGGATCTGCTTTTTCACATTGGCACCGGGCGCGTAGCCAAAAACGTCGAAGTCGTCGGTCAGCACACGTCCGGTCGGCTGCTCGGGATTGAACCAGTTCACCGCACCGCTGCCGATTGTGCGGTAGCCTTGATTCTTCAGGCCGTCGATAATGTTGCGTCCCTTCAGCGTCATGTAGGGCGCGACGACGCCAGGATCGCCGCCGCCCCCCATGCGAAAGATCTTCCCGTACTTGGGGTTGGCGTACGGCTCGCGGCGCAATGGATCGCCGGGAGTGAATCCCATGAAATACGCGGCGTGCGAGGCGTAGGTGAAATGCGATGGCGCCTGCGCGCGCACCAGCGGGCCGATCGCGCTCAGGTTCGGCGTCTTCGCTTCGACAAAGGCGTCGTAGCGGCAGGAGTCGAGCGTGACGAACAGGATGGAAGGCTGCATGGATTTTTTTGAGAGTCGGCCGCACGGGTATCCGGGTGCGGCTTACCCTCGCATTTTACCGCAGGGCGTGAGCACGAGGCGGTGAGCGCCGCCGCGCCTGCTAGTCGATCAGCGGGTCGGGCAGAGCGCGGTGTCGACGCACCGGCGACCAGAGTACCGCGGCGGCCGACAGCAGCAGTCCGAGCACGCCGACGACGAGCAACGTCGAGCGCAGGCCGATCTGGCTCGCCAGCGCTCCCCCGACCAGCGAACCGATGGGCGCGGAAGCGACCGTGACAAAGCGCATCGTCGCTGTCATGCGTCCGAGCAGCCGGTCGGGCGTGATCGCCTGCCGCAGCGACAGATAGTTGATCGCGTACAGGATCGCGCCGAAGTCGAACACCAGCATCGCCATGCCGAGCAGCAAGCCCGCGAGCCACGGCGGTCCGCCGATCAGGCCATACGCCTGCCAGCCGAACGCCGACAGGATCAGCCCGTGGACGATCACCGGACCGATACCGAACCGCGCCGACAAGCGCTCGGCCGAAGCCGACGCCAGCACACACCCGGCGCCGCCGAAGACGAAGGCAAGGCCGATCGCTCCGGCCGACAGCCCGAGTTCGCGCGTCGCGAACAGGATCAGCACCGCGACCTGCATGTGATGCAGGAACTGCCATATTCCCGCCAGCCAGGCGAGACCCCACAGCGTCCGGTTGCCCCAGACGAGCTTCAACCCCTCGCCGATCTCGCGCCAGACGCCGCCGTTGATGCCATCGCGTGCGACATCGTTGGGGGCCTTGATCCGGCGCAGCATCAGGGCAGAGGCGAAAAACGTCATCGCATCGAGCGCGATCGCGAACGGCGCGGTCAGCACATAGATCAGCCCGCCGGCGATACCCGGACCGATCAGCGCCGCCGAGGTTTCGCCCAAGGTCACCTTGGCATTGGCCTCGACCAGGCGCTTGCGGCCGGCCATTTGCGCCAGCAGCACCTGGTAAGCGGCGCCGCCAACGACGTTCTGCATGCCGCACAGGAACCCGACGGCAAACAGGATTTCCATCGAGAGCACGCCGAACCATGCAGTGACGGGAATCGCGAGCAGCGCGATGCCCCGTCCGACGTCCGCGGCGATGATCACCGGCAGCTTGCGCACCCGGTCGAGCAGCACGCCCGCGTGCAGGCTGAACAGCGCGAACGGCAGCGTCTCGAGCGCAACCAGGATGCCCATTTGCATCGGCGTCGCGTTGAGCAGCAGTGCCGCAGTCAACGGCAGCGCGAGATTGGTGATCTGCGCGCCGAACGAGGTGACGGTCAGCGACAGCCAAAGCCTCCGGAAGCTCGCGGAAAGCCAAAGGCCGTCGAAGTTGCGGCGAAACCAGTGCTGTAATTTATCGGTATCGTTCATCATCGTTTCCTCCGGCCGCGGCCTGTCCAAAGCGCGGCCGCCGGTCAATCGCCACCGGCGAGAAACGAAACGCGGGAAAACCCCGGATCCCGATTCCCGCCGAGCCCGGCGGGAACGCCCGGGCTAAGGTCGCGGCAGCGGCGTCCCCGAGCAGAAGCCGGGGAAATGCGCGCCGGAAGGAAACTCTCCTGCGAACGCGCGCGCCGCGATCGCAATCGCGGTGACGAAGGTCGTCGGCGTTCTGGTCATAGCAGGATCATCCCTGAAGAGTGGTTGAAGTCGGCGCCAGTGTACGCGAAATCGGCGACGCCACGCAATCGCAGCGCGCATCGTGCGCGCACTCGCCGCCGCGAGTGTCGTATTTGTGCGACGCCACGCTATGCCGCTGCTGAATCGAACGTCATCCCCGCGAAGGCGGGGATCCAGCGTCGTTCAGACAGAAACGCCCCTGGGTTCCCGCTTGCGCGGGAACGACAAATCGTCAGCCGCCTGCCGCCCTGCGCTTCGTGTCGATGTCGTAGTACTGCCAGGGATGCACGTAGAAAGTATTGTATTTGTAGCCCTGCAGCCACGGCTGCACGAGGATGGTTTCGCGCCGATAGACGCTCAGCTCCCACGGCGCGTACGCGGTGACGAGCTCGGACAAGCGGTGAAACATTTTCAGGCGCTCCGGGCCCTCCGGCATCAAACGGGCGCGGCCGAACAGCGCGTCGAACTCGGGCAGGCGGAAGCGCGCGAGATTCTGATCGCCGGCGTTCGGCCCGTACAGCAGATCGAAGAATCCAACGCCGTCCGGCGTCGAGCTCGTATTCGCCAGCGTCCACATCTGCAGCTTGCCGGCGCGCCCCATCTTCAACAGATCCGGCCATTTCTGCTTGACGAATTCGACCCGCAAGCCCACCGCGGCGAGGCTCTTTTGCCACAGCTCGTCGTAGAGGCGGTCGCTGCTCGACGGCGGCGAGGCCAGCGACAGGACCAGCGGCTTGCCGTCCGGCAGGTCGCGCCAGCCGTCGCCGTCGCGATCGATGTAGCCGAACTTGTCGAGCAGCGCCTTTGCGCCCGCGGACGTCGTAGCGAACGTAGCCCTGAAAATTCGGATCGTGGCCTTCGACATTCGGCGGCAACGGTTGCGTCGACGGCTCGGCCTGGCCCTGGCGCGCGATGCGTATGTCCTCGTCGACGTTGTAGGCCATGCTGATCGCACGGCGCAGCGCGATCTTGTCGTTGCTGTAGCCGCCGACGACCGGGTCTTCCATGTTGAAGTACGTATAGACGACCGCGGGCTGGATGCCGGTGCCGACGCGGATGCCCCGCTTGGCGAGCTCGGGCTTGAGCTTCTGGTCCGGATCCAGCACGTTCCAGATCAGCTCGTTGGGTATCTGCAGGTAGTCGAGGTCGCCGCTCTGGAAAGCGAGCAAGCGCGGATTCGATTCCTCCATGATGCTGATTTCGATCCGGCCGATCATCGGGATTTTTTTGCCGCGCATCGTCGCGAGCAGCGCGTTGTCCGTCGGATCGGTGCTGTTTGGATAGCTCATGTCGCGAAAGCCCGGGTTCGCTTCGAGCGTGATGCGCTGGCCGCGGCGCCATTCCTTCAGGCGGTACGGCCCGGTGCCAACCGGGTTGGCCATCGCCCAGCCGTTGGCATCGCCATAGGCTTCGATTACTTCGCGCGCGACCGCGGCGGTATTGATCGCCGTCAGGTCGGACAGCAGCGAATACTCGGGTTGATCGAACTTGAGCCGGATCGTGTACCGGTCGATCGCCTGCAGACCTTCGATCGGCGCATCGTAGTCGAATCGGCCTCCGGGCTTTTTGGCGGCCGCGATCGGCGCCGCGATGCCGCTCAACTTGCCTTCGAACACCGCCACCGCCGGCGAGCGCATCTTCGGGTCGAGGATGCGCTTCCACGCGTACACGAAATCTCCGGCCGTCAGCTCGCGCTTTTTCCCCTTGAACACCGGATCGTCAGCGAAGTAGATGCCCGGACGAACCTTGATCGTCCAGGTCTTGCCGTCGGCCGAGACATCGGGCAACGCCACCGCGACGCTCGGCACCAGCTTGTACGGACGCGCCAGCAGATCGTAGATGTAGAGCGTGTCGAAGATCGCGCGGTTGACGTATTGCGAATACAGATCGTTTACCGCCGCCGGGTCGAAGCCCGTTTCGGCGATCGACAGCGAGACGTGCAGCACCTTGTTCTGATCGGCGGCGTGCGCGTCGAAGGTTCCGGCCAGCGCCAGCACGAGAGCAAGCCCGCGTGCGACGGCGGCCAATACGGCGAATTCAGGTCTGGCGATCATTTGAACGCGGCCGCGCGGCGCGTCGTGTCGATGTCGAGATATTGCCAGGGATGCTGCTGGATCGGGTTGTACTTGTATCCGAGCAGCCACGGCTGCACCAGTGCGTTCTCGTAGCGGTAGATCGTCACCGCCCACGGCTCGTAAATATCGATGAGATCGGTCATGCGGCGGATCAGCCTCTCGCGCTCGGGTCCGTCCGGCAACGCGCGGGCACGCACGTAAAGATTGTCGTACTCAGGAAGCTTGAAACGCATCAGGTTGGAGAATCCGGCGTTCTCGCCATAGAGCAGGCCCAGGAAGGCAAAACCTTCCGCTGTCACACTGATGTTCGCCGCCTGCCAGACCTGCAGTTGCCCCAGCCGTGCCGCCTTGAGCTGGTCCGGCCACTTCTGCTTGACGAATTCGACGCGCAAGCCGATCTCGGCAAGATTGCGCTGCAACAGCTCGTCCTGTTGGCGCGCCAGCGTGTCCGGCGGCGACGAAAAACGCAGCGCCAGCGGGCGCCCGTCGGGAGCCTCGCGCAGCCCATCGCCGTCGCGATCGGTGTAGCCGAACTTGTCGAGCAGCGCGCGAGCACCCGCGGCGTCGCGTCGAGCCGGCTTGTCGATTTTCGCGTCGTAGCCGCTGACGTTGGGCGGAATGAATTGTGTCGCACGGCGGGCCTGGCCATGCCTGATCACCCGTACGTCCTCTTCCGCGTCGTAAGCCATCGCGATCGCGCGGCGCAGTGCGATCCTGCTCTTGTCATAGCCGCCGACGACCGGGTCTTCCATATTGAAGGCGAGACCGGTAATCACCGGCTGCGCATCGCGCTCGAGGCGGATGCCTTTTTGAACGAACCTCTGCTTGAGCTTGTTGCCCGGGTCGAGGACATTGCTCGCAAGCTCCGGCGGAACCAGCAGGTAGTCCTGAAGATCCTGCTCGAACGAAAGCAGGCGCGGATTGGCTTCTTCGATGACGCTGATCTCGATTCGCCCGATCATCGGCATCCGCTTGCCTACGAGCCCTTTCGCCGGCGTGCCGTCAGCGCCGTCGCTGGTCGCCGGGTAGCGCTCTTCGCGAAAGCCCGGATTGGCGTCGAGCACGATCCGCTGGCCGCGGCGCCACTCTGCCAGCCGGTACGGACCAGTGCCGACCGGATTCGCCATCGTCCATCCATTGGATTCGCCGTAGGCTTCGATGACTTCGCGCGCTACCGCGGCGCTGCCGGTGATGGTCAGGTTGGACAGCAGCTCCGCGTCGGGGAAGTTGAGCTGCAGGCGCAACGTATAGCGGTCGAGGACCTCAAGCCTTCGATCGGAGCGTCGTAGTCGAATTTACCGGTCTGCCTCGCCTTGGCGACGACCGCGTCGGCACCGACGAAGCGCCCTTCGAAAACGTTCAACGAGTTCGAGCGCATCGCGGGATCGAGCGTGCGTTTGAGCGCATACGTGTAGTCTGCGGCGGTGAGCTCGCGGCGGCGGCCCTTGAACACCGGGTCGTCGGCAAAGTAAATGCCGGGCCTGACCTTGATCGTCCACGTCAGGCGATCGGCTGAGATATCGGGCAAGGCTGCCGCGGTATTCGGAACCAGCTTGAACGGCCGCGCCAGGTAATCGTACTTGTACAGCGCATCGAAAATCACGCGGTCGATGTAGTTCGAATAGGCGTCGCCCGCGGCCTGCGGGTCGAAGCCGGTTTCGGCGACAGGGATCGCGACGCGCAGAACCTTGGCGGAATCCGCGGCGTGCGCCGGCGCGACCGCCGCTGCGATCGCCGAGGAAAGCAACACCGCAAGCACCCACGCGGTGCCGCGCCAGCGCGGCGCGAACGTGGACACGCTAAAGCAGCTTTTCGATGTCGTCCGCGATCGCCTCGGGCTCGACCTTCGGGGCATAGCGCTCGACGACCTTACCCTTGCGGTCGACCAGGAACTTGGTGAAGTTCCATTTGATCGCTTCCGAGCCGAGCAAGCCGGGCTTGGCTTCCTTCAGGTACTCGTACAAGGGCGCGGCGTTCTTGCCATTGACGTCGATCTTGGCGAACATCGGAAAGGTCACGCCATAGTTGACTTCGCAGAACGACTCGATCTCTTCCTCGCCTCCGGGCTCCTGCGCGCCGAACTGGTTGCAGGGAAAGCCCAGCACTTCCAGCCCGCGCGCGTGCATTTTCTTGTACAGCGTCTCGAGGCCCTTGTACTGCGGCGTGAATCCGCATTGGCTCGCGGTGTTGACGATCAGCAACACCTTGTTCTTGTATTGGGCAAGCGACTGCGGCTTGCCGTGGATATCGGTCATCGAAAAATCGTAGACGCCTGTCATCGGAGTCTCTCGAAAGAATGGATGGCAGGATTATGCGCTGCCGGCATCCGGCTTGCGAGCGCCCGCCTCGTCCGTCCGATCCTGCGACGCGCCGAAGCCGCCGCCGCCTGGCGTCTGGATCACGAAGACGTCGCCGGCGCGCATTTCGACCTGGAAGGTCGCGCCGAACTCCTCTTGGCCGCCCCCGTTGCGCTCGACCCAGTTCCGCCCCGGCTTGCCCGCGCTGCCGCCGGCCAGGCCGAACGGCGGCACGCGCCTGCGGTTGGCGAGCATGACCGCGGTCATCGGTTTGAGGAAGCGGACGCGGCGCTCACCGCCGTCGCCACCGCGGTGCGCCCCGGCGCCACCGCTGCCGGGACGAATGCGAAATTCGTCGAGCCGCACTGGAAAGCGCCATTCGAGCACCTCCGGATCGGTCAGACGCGAGTTGGTCATGTGCGTCTGCACGACGCTCTCGCCGTCGAAGTCCGGCCCGGCGCCAGAACCGCCGGAGATCGTCTCGTAATACTGGTAGGTGTCGTTGCCGAACGTGAAATTGTTCATCGTGCCCTGCGCCGCGGCTAGGACTCCCAGCGCCCCGTAGAGCGTGTCGGTGATCGCCTGCGAGGTCTCGACGTTGCCGGCGACGACCGCGGCCGGATAGCGCGGCGCGAGCATCGATCCTTCCGGAATGACGATGTCGAGCGGCTTCAGGCAACCTGCGTTCATCGGAATCTCGTCGTCGACCAGCGTGCGGAAAACGTACAGCACCGCCGCCTTGCATACCGCCGACGGCGCGTTGAAATTGGTCGGCTGCTGGGCGCTGGTCCCGGTGAAATCGATCAACGCCTTGCGTCCTGCCTTGTCGATCGAGATCGTGACCGCGATCTTCGCGCCGCTGTCCATCTCGTATTCGAAATGGCCGTCGGTCAAGACGTCGAGCACGCGGCGCACCGCCTCCTCGGCGTTGTCCTGCACGTGCTGCATGTAGGCGCGCACGACCGCGAGGCCGAAGTGCGCGACCATCTGCTTGAGCTCGTCGATGCCCTTGGCGCACGCTGCCACCTGCGCCCGCAGGTCGGCGAGGTTCTGGCCGATGTTGCGCGATGGATAGCGCCCCGAGCCCAGGATCGCGCGCATTTCGTCGTCGAGAAAGCGTCCCTGCGCGACCAGCTGAACGTTGTCGAGCAGCACGCCCTCCTCGTCGACATGGGTGGAATCCGGCGGCATCGATCCCGGGGTCGTTCCTCCGATGTCGGCATGATGGCCGCGCGAGGCAACGTAGAACTCGACGACTGGCGAGGCGTCAGCCGAACTGTCGTCGCCCCCGCGCACGCGGGGGCCCAGTGTCTCTCCGCCAACGTCACTGGGTTCCCGCGTGCGCGGGAACGACGAGTCGAGAAAAACCGGTGCGATCACGGTGACGTCGGGCAGATGCGTGCCGCCGTTGTACGGCGCATTGAGCACGAACACGTCGCCTGGCTGCATCGTGCCGGCGCGTCGGTCGATGATCGTCCTGACGCTCTCTCCCATCGAGCCCAGGTGCACCGGCATGTGGGGGGCGTTGGCGATCAGGTTGCCTTCGGCGTCGAACAGCGCGCACGAAAAATCGAGTCGCTCCTTGATGTTGACCGAGTAGGCGGTATTGGCGAGCGTCACGCCCATCTGCTCGGCGATCGCCATGAAAAGGTTGTTGAATACCTCGAGCAGCACCGGATCGGCGCTGGTTCCGATCGCATGCGCGCGCGCGATCGCCGTCGTCCGCTCGAGCACCAGGTGATCGCGGGCGGTCAGCGTCGCCCGCCACCCCGGCTCAATCACCGTCGTCGCGTTTTTTTCGGCAACGACCGCGGGACCGGAGATCGCGTCTCCGGGCCGGAGCTCGGCGCGGGTATATACCGGCGCGTGGTGCCACGCGCCGCCGGTGTATACGCGGTTGATCGTCGCGGCTCGCAATGCGCCGGCGCGCGGCGGGAACGATGGCGCCATCTCGTCGGTCTTCGCCGCCGCGCCGATCGCCTCGACCGCGGCGGCTTCGATGATTAACGCCTTGCCCGGCATCAGGAAGCCGTATTGCGTCCGGTAGCGCTGCTCGAAGTCGGCGACCAGCGCTGCAACGTCGGGGCGCTGTCTCTCGCCGGACGTCGCCGGGGCGGCCGCGGGATCGGCGCCGAAGCCGATTTCCAGCGTCGTATCGGTGCCGTCATATTTGAGATGCAGCGAGCGCTTGACGGCGATCTCGCCGGCCGCAATGCCTTGCGCGGCGACCTCTTCGCGAGCCACTCGCCCGAGCTCGTCGAAGACCGGCTCGACGTCGGCGAGCGCTATCGCCGACAACGGAGCCTCGACCGCGCGCTGGCGCAGCGCCCGTACGTCGGCGAGCCCCATCCCGTAGGCGGACAGCACGCCGGCCAACGGATGGATGAACACTCGCGTCATGCCCAGGGCGTCGGCGACGGCACAGGCATGCTGGCCGCCGGCCCCGCCGAAGCAGCACAGCGTGTACTCGGTGACGTCGTAGCCGCGCTCGACCGAAATGTGCTTGATCGCGTGCGCCATGTTGTCGACTGCGATCTGCAGGAAGCCCTCGGCGATCGCTTCCGGCGTTCGTCGGTGTCCGGACCTGGCGGCTACGTCGGCGGCCAGCGCGGCGAAACGCTCGCGCACGACGGAGGCATCGAGCGGCAGATCGCCTTGCGGGCCGAACACTCGCGGAAACAATGCGGGGTCGATCTTGCCGACCATCAGATTGCAGTCGGTGACTGTCAGCGGCCCGCCGCGGCGATAGCATGCCGGTCCCGGATTGGCGCCGGCCGACTGCGGCCCCACACGAAAGCGCGCGCCATCGAACGTGCAGATCGAGCCGCCGCCGGCGGCCACCGTATGAATGCGCATCATCGGCGCGCGCAGCCGCACGCCGGCGACTTCGGTGACGAATGCGCGCTCGTACTCGCCCGCGTAATGCGTGACGTCGGTCGACGTGCCGCCCATGTCGAATCCGATGATCCGGTCGAACCCCGCCTGCCGCGAGACCTGCACCGCGCCGACAATGCCACCGGCGGGTCCCGACAGGATCGCGTCCTTGCCCTGGAAGCGGTGGGCGTCGGTCAAGCCGCCGCTCGACTGCATGAATTGCAGCCGCGGCCCTTCGGCGCTCGGTGGGCGCGACGGGCCGAGCAGATCGCGCTCGACCTCGCCGACATAGCGGCGCAGGATCGGCGAAAGATAGGCATCGACCACCGTCGTGTCGCCGCGCGAGACGAGCTTCATCAGCGGGCTCACTTCGTGGCTGGTCGAGACCTGTGTGTAGCCTATCGTCCGTGCCAGCGCCGCGAGCCGCTGCTCGTGCTCCGGATAGCGGTAGGCATGCATCAGCACGATCGCGCAGGCGCGCATGCCATCCGCATAGGCGGCGCGCAGCGCGACTTCGGCCGCCGCGAGATCGAGCTCGCGGACGATGTCGCCGTGCGCGCCGATGCGCTCGTCGATCTCGATCGCTCGCTCGTAGAGCATCGTCGGCAGCACGATCCGGCGCACGAACAGCTTCGGCCGGTTCTGGTAGGCGATGCGCAACGCATCGCCGAAGCCGCGGGTGATCGCCAGTACCGTGCGCTCGCCGCGGCGCTCGAGCAGCGCATTCGTCGCGACCGTTGTGCCCATTTTCACGGCTTCGATCGTCTGCACCGGAATTGGCGCATCGGGCGGCAAGCCGAGCAGCTCGCGGATGCCGGCGATCGCGGCGTCACTGTATCGCTCGGGGTTCTCCGACAAAAGCTTGTGCGTCGCGAGCGCGCCATCCGGCCGGCGCGCTACGATGTCGGTGAACGTGCCGCCGCGGTCGATCCAGAATTGCCAGCGAGCCTGCGGGGATTCAGTCATCGGAAGGGATTGCCGGCGAGGTTGATCGCTTGGCGACGGCGTCAGGCCGAAGCCCATTATATCGGCGCTTTAGCTCGCGCTAAGCGGTTTCGCCGCATCGGCCAATATGATACAAATGCACGGTCTTGAGCCCGCGCACCGTGGGCGCTCGTTCCCGCGCGCGAAGTGCGCTCGCCACCGTCTTCGACAAGCAGGAGATTTCCAATGAAAAGGGTTCAGATCCTCGCCGCCGCGGTCGGGCTGTCGATCGCGCTGGGTGCGGCGGCGCAAACCAAATGGGATATGCCGACCGCGTACCCGGCAACCAACTTCCATACGGAGAACATCGTTCAGTTCGTCGCCGATGTCGACAAGGCGACCGGCGGCAAGCTCAAGATCACCGTGCACGCCAACGCATCGCTGTTCAAGGCGAACGAGATCAAGCGTGCGGTGCAGGGCAACCAGGCGCAGGCGGGCGAGATCCTGCTGGTCAACTTCGAAAACGAGGACCCGATGTTCGGCATCGACGGCGTCCCGTTTCTGGCCACCGGCTACGGCGACGCGATGAAGCTGGCCAAGGCGTCGAGGAAGGCGCTGGAAGACCGGCTCGCCAAGCAGGGCATCAAGCTGCTCTATACGGTCGCGTGGCCGCCGCAGGGCATCTTCACCAACCGAACGCTGAACAGCGTCGCCGACATGAAGGGTTTGAAATGGCGCGCCTACAGTCCGGCCACCTCGCGCATCGCCGAGCTGGTCGGCGCGCAGCCGGTGACCGTGCAGGCCGCGGAGCTCACGCAGGCGCTCGCCACCGGCGTCGTCGAATCGTACATGTCGTCGCCGTCGACCGGGTTCGACACCAAGACCTACGAGAGCATCAAGACCTTCTACGACACGCAAGCCTGGCTGCCGAAGAATGCGGTGATCGTCAACCAGCAGGCGTTCGGTGCGCTGGACAAGGCGACGCAGGACGCCGTGCTCAAGGCCGCTGCCGACGCCGAAGTTCGCGGCTGGAAAGCCTCGGAGGAAAAGAACGGCTGGTATATCGATCAGCTGAAGCAAAAAGGCATGGCCATCGTCAAGCCGAGCCCGCAGCTCACCGCCGATTTGAAGAAAGTCGGCGATACGATGCTTCAGGAATGGCTCAAAAAAGCCGGACCGGACGGACAGGCCGCCGTCGACGCGTTCAGGAAGATGTGACCGCTCCGGCTCCGTTCCCGCAGGCGCGATAATCCGGCATCCTCCGCGTCCGGCAACGATGCGCCGTTCGCTTGACGCGCTGTACAACGCTGCCGCCTATCTGGCGGCGTTGTTCCTCGTCGGCACGCTGGTGATGGTGCTTCTGGGCATCTTCGGGCGGCTGCTCAGTTTCCAGATCCGTGGCACCGATGCCTACGCCGGCTATCTGATGGCCGGCGCCGGCTTCCTGGCGCTGGCGCACACGCTGATGCGCGGCGAGCATATCCGGGTCACGCTGGTGCTCGAGCACGCCGGCGCCGTCGGCAAGCGCTGGCTCGAGCGCTGGTCGCTCGCGGTCGCGCTCGTGCTGTCGTTGGCGTTCGCCTGGTACAGCGTGCGGCTTGCCTGGCAGTCGTATCAGTTTCAGGACATTTCCACCGGCAACGACGCGACGCCGCTGTGGATTCCGCAACTCTCGATGGCCGCAGGCAACGTCATCCTGGCGATCGCGTTTGTCGATCTTCTGTTCGCCGCGATTTTCGGCGGCCGCACGCCCACGTTGCGCGCCGAAGAGCCGGCCCACGTCGAGTAGCGATGGACCTGCTGATCACGACCTTGCTGATCGTGGCGCTGTTCGCGCTGCTCGGCAGCGGCGTCTGGATAGGCATCGCGCTGGCCGGCGTCGCATGGATCGGGATGGAGCTTTTTTCATCGCGTCCGGCGGGCGATGCGATGGCGGTGACGATCTGGGGTTCGGCATCGTCATGGACGCTGACCGCGCTGCCGCTGTTCATCTGGATGGGAGAGATTCTGTTCCGCACCCGGCTCTCGGAGGACATGTTCAAAGGGCTGGCCCCCTGGCTCGAGCGCGTGCCCGGCCGGCTGCTGCACACCAACATCATCGGCTGCACGATCTTCGCGGCAGTCTCGGGATCTTCGGCGGCGACCTGCGCGACGATCGGCAAGATGACGCTGCCCGAACTCAAGAGCCGCGGCTACCCGGAGGCCATCACTATCGGCACGCTCGCAGGCGCGGGCACGCTCGGCCTGCTGATCCCGCCTTCGATCATCATGATCGTCTACGGCGTCGCCGCCAACGTCTCGATCTCCCACCTCTTTATCGCCGGCGTGATACCCGGCCTGTTGCTGGCTTCGCTCTTTTCCGGGTACATCGTCGTCTGGGCGCTCTTGCATCGGGAGCAGGTGCCGACCATCACCGAACGGACGACGATCGCACAGAAGCTCCACGCGTCGCGGCATCTGATTCCGATCGTTCTCCTGATCGCGCTGGTGCTGGGCTCGATCTACGCGGGCATCGCAACCGCGACCGAGGCCGCCGCGTTCGGCGTCGTCGGCGCGCTGGTGATTTCCGCGGTGCAGGGATCGTTGAGCCGCGTCACGTTCGGCGCCAGCCTGATGGGAGCGACGCGCCTGTACTGCATGATCGCGCTGATCCTTTCGGGTGCCGCGTTCCTGACCTTGGCGATGGGTTACATCGGGCTGCCGAGGCACCTGGCCGAGTGGATCGGCGGTCTCGGCCTTACGAGACTCGAGCTGATCGTTGCGCTGATGGTCTTCTACGTCATCCTCGGCTGCTTCCTAGACGGCATTTCGATGGTCGTGTTGACGATGGGCGTGATCCTGCCAACAGTCGAAAAGGCGGGGATCGACCTCGTCTGGTTCGGCATCTATATCGTGCTGGTCGTCGAGATGGCGCAGATCACCCCACCCGTCGGATTCAACCTGTTCGTGCTGCAGGGCATGACGCAAAAGCAGATCACCTGGATCGCCCGCCAGGCGCTGCCGATGTTCTTGCTGTTGATCGCAGCGACTTTGCTGATCTACTTTGTCCCGCAGCTGGTAGGCTATCTGCCGCAGCAGATGAAGTTTCGTTGACGATGGCTACCGGCGTATGCGCGTGATCGTAAGTCAGGACTATGCGGCCAAGCTCCAAGCGCCGTTCGCGGTGCTCGGTATCCGCACGTCCGGCGGCGCGGTCACCGGCATCGAGTACCTGCCGAAGGCTGAGCGCGCGATGGCGCCCGCCAATGCGCTCGCCGAGCGAGCGTGCCGCCAGCTCCAGCGTTATTTTGCCGATCCCGAATTCCATTTCACCTTGCCGCTCGCGCCTGCTGGCACCGCGTTCCGGCGCAAGGTCTGGGACACGCTGGCGGGTATTCCCATTGGCGAATCGCGTACCTACGGTGAGGTGGCACGCAGCCTCCACACGGCACCGCGCGCCGTGGGCGGGGCCTGCGGTGCCAACCCCATCGCGCTGGTCATTCCCTGCCATCGCGTCGTCGGCAGCCAGGGCTCGCTCGGCGGCTTCATGGGAACGACCGACGGCGACCCGATCGCGATCAAGCGATGGCTGCTGACGCACGAAGGTTATCGCTTCGGAAAGTAAGCGGATGCAAACCTCAGCCGAGCTGATCGACGCGTTCTGCGACCAGGTCTGGCTGCAGGACGGGCTTGCCGCGTCGAGCCTCGCGAGCTACAGGCGCGATCTCACGGCCTGGTCGGCATGGCTCGAACGTCGCGCGCACAAGAGCGTACTCGCGGCCGAGCGCACCGACGTCGAGGCCTTCCTCGCCGCGCAATTCCAGAGCAAGGCGAAGATCGCCTCGATCAATCGGAGGCTGTCGACCTTGCGCCGCTTTTATCGGCTGCATGCGGCGCAGGCGACGATAGCCGCCGACCCGACCTTGCGCGTCAAGTCGCCGAAGCTGCCGCGCAGCCTGCCGCGCAACCTGTCCGAGGATCAGGTGGCCGCGCTGCTCGGCGCGCCGGATACGGAGACGCCTCTCGGCTTGCGCGACCGTGCGATGCTCGAGACGCTCTACGCCACGGGGTTGCGCGTCTCCGAGTTGGTCGGGCTCAAGCTGTCGCAAGTGAGCCTCGACATGGGCGTCGTACGCGTGCTGGGCAAGGGCAACAAGGAGCGGCTGGTCCCACTCGGCGAAGAGGCGATCGATTGGCTGAAGCGCTACTGCACGACTGCGCGCGCCGAGCTGGGCGGTGATGCGAAGGCGGAGGCGGTATTCGTCACCGCGCGCCGCGGCCCGATGACGCGCCAGGCGTTCTGGCAGTTGATCAAACGCCACGCCGCCACTGCCGGCATCGCACGCACCGCGCTGTCGCCGCATACGCTGCGCCACGCGTTCGCCACGCACCTTCTGAACCACGGCGCCGATCTCCGAGTCGTGCAGCTGCTGCTCGGGCATTCGGACATCACGACGACGACGATCTACACCCACGTGGCACGCGAGCGGCTGAAGCAGCTGCACCATCGCCACCATCCACGCGGCTGAAGCGAACCCGATACGGCGCCACGACGGCTAGGTGGCCGGCGCCAAGCGGAACCTGTACAGGCGCTTTTTCCAATTGAGGGCCGGCGCCTCGACGAATTTCCACGACAGCAAAGCGCAGAGCAGCGTCAACGCATACGCCGCGGCAAAATGCGGCGCGCGATTCCACTCCGGGAACCGGCTCGCCAGCAGTTGCTGGACAGGGAACGCGTAAATGTAGAGGCCGTACGACAGGTCTCCCCATCGCCCCCAGCTCTTGAGCGCGCCGAACCGCGCATGGGCGAACCAGATCACCACGACGGCAACCGCGAGCGCGAATGCGGGAACGAAGGCCACCGTGCCAATGCAGATCACTGCGATCGCGCATGCGGCAACCGGAAGCAGGACCGTGAACGGCAGCCGGTCGCGTTGCCAGTAGATGAGCGCGCCGAGCGCAAAGTACGGCGCGAGCCTCGCCAGCGTCGTCGGCTCGAGGCCGCTTCCGCCCAGATCGCCGTGCCTCATCCACCCGGCGACGAGCGCAATGACCATGCCGGCGCCGACGATCCCCGCGGCGCGCGACGGCTTGAGGCGCGCAACGACGCCGAGCAGTAGCAGCCACGCGTACATTTGGACTTCGGGCCACAGGCTCCACAGCGACCCGTTGACCGCGTCGCCGACGTGATTCCGAGTGAACACCCCTGGCAATGTCCATTGCATGTCGCGCAGCATCAGGTTTAGCGATATGTAGCTGTACGATGCCGGCTGTGAAAAGTACTCGCGCACCGGCAGGTCGCTGCACAGCGGCCCCAGCACCAGCGCCGACAACGCGAGGACCACGGCGAGCCCCGGCACGATACGGATGACGCGGGACGCGACGAAGAATCCCAGCGCGCGCCGCTCCAGCAGGCTGCGCGTGACCAGAAAGCCGCTGACGACGAAGAAGATGTCGACGCCAAGCGTACCCAGCGTCGCGAAGCCGTGCGTGAGCGCCGCGAGCGGTTCGGTGCCAGGGCTTGCCACGATCGCATACTCATGCGAGATAATGACCATCGACGCGGCAAGCCAGCGAATGAAATCGAAGTTGTTGTCGTGGCCGACAACCCGCGCACCGAGTCTGTCCATCGAGCGCCCACCCCATCCGCAACGACAATGAATCGTTCTCTTCTGCGTAGCTCTGCCGACGCATTCGCGGAGTGCTGCGGCGCCGGCGCGCCACGCTGTCGCGCGGCCGTTATGGCGCCAAGCTGGCCGCTGAACTCGACCGCTTTCGGGATGATACCGACGTTCATGCGCTGCCGCCGATATTTTCACTACTGGTCGAACCGATACCTTCGACCGAAACTCGAGGCGATCGGCGCAAGTCATCCCGGACGATTTCTTCGCCAAGTTTCTGCTGCAATGCTGCGACAACGGCGATAGCGGCGTTCGCCGCTTCGCAAGTCTCGGCGCGGGCAATTGCGATACCGAGGTACGGCTCGCGAGAGGCTTCTCGATGCCGGTCTGGTCGACTTCACGATCGACTGCGTCGAATTGAACGACGCGATGCTCGGTCGCGGCGCGAGTCTCGCGCGAGCGCAGGGCGTCGAGAGCACATCGTCGCGGTACGCGCCGACTTCAACGCATGGCGGCCAAGCCGCCAGTTCGACGGCATCATTGCCAACCAGTCGCTGCACCACGTCACGGCGCTCGAGCACCTTTTCGACGCGGTCGCCGCCGCCCTGGCTCCGCACGGCGGGTTCATCGTCTCCGATATCATCGGCCGCAACGGCCATCAGCGGTGGCCGGAAGCGCTGACCATCGTCGCGAGTTCTGGCGCGAGCTGCCCGCTTCGCACCGCTACAATCGCCAGTTCGACGGCAAGAAACCGAATTCCTGGACTGGGATTGTTCGGTAAGCGGCTTCGAAGGTATTCGTGCCCAGGATGTTCTCCCTCTGCTGGTCGAGCGCTTTGGGTTCGATCTCTTCATCGGATTCGCCAATGTCGTCGACCCTTTCGTCGACCGTGGCTTCGGCCCAAATTTCTCGATCGCGTCGGATTGGGACAAGGACTTCGTCGATCGCGTGCATGCCCGCGACGAGGCCGAGATGGGCGCGGGACGCGTCAAGCCGACCCACATGTTCGCGGTCATGCGCACGGCGGGCGGTGGCGCCACGCCCGCTGCGCGCGCGGCGATCCGCTCGCCGGAATAGTCATCGATCGGCCATCGACATGAAATTGGCAACGATGAGCGGCCCGCTGCTGCCCGAAAGCCCCGACGCTGCGTCGATCCGCGCCGATTTCCTCGTGGACGACAGCCCATCGTAGCGCGGCTGCTGCCGCTTGCAGCCGCCGACCCCGCCGCGTCGGCGCGCATCAGCGCGCGCGCCCGCGGCTGGGTCGAAGCGGTGCGCGCGCGGCAGGCGGGAAGCGCCGGCATCGAATCGTTCCTGCAGCAGTACGACTTGTCGACGCAGGAAGGCGTGCTGCTGATGTGCGTCGCCGAAGCGCTGTTGCGCATTCCCGACGCGGAGACCGCCGACCGGCTGATCCGCGACAAGCTCTCGCGCGGCGACTGGCAGAAGCATCTCGGGCAGAGTCCGTCGCTGCTGGTCAACGCGTCGACCTGGGGGCTGATGCTGACCGGCAGGCTGACGCAGATCGATGCCGAATCGGCCAGCGATCCGGCGAGCTGGTACGAGCGCGTCGTCGCGCGCGCGGGCGAACCGGTTGTGCGGGTTGCGATACGGCAGGCGATGCGGCTGATGGGCGAGCAGTTCGTCATGGGCCGCACGATCACCGAAGCGCTCGCTCGCAGCCGCGCGGCCGGCAACGCGCGTTTTCGCCACTCGTTCGACATGCTCGGCGAATCCGCGCTGACCGCCACCGATGCCGCGCGCTATCACGCCTCCTATGCCGACGCGATCACCGCGATTGGCCTCGCGCGCGATCGCGATGCGACGGTGTTCGCGCAGCCGAGCATTTCGGTCAAGCTCTCGGCGCTGCATCCGCGTTACGAGTATCCGCAGCACCGGCGCGTGCTCGCCGAGCTTGTCCCATCGCTGACGACGCTGGCGCAAATCGCCAAGAGTCACGGCATCGGCATGACCATCGATGCCGAAGAAGCGGAACGCCTCGAGCTTTCGCTGGAAATCTTCGCGCGGCTGCGGCGCGACCCGACGCTCGCCGGCTGGGAGGGCTTGGGCCTTGCCGTGCAGGCGTATCAGAAGCGCGCGCTGGCGGTGATCGAATGGCTGATCGCGCTGGCGCACGCGAATGCCGCATGCGCATTCCGGTCCGGCTGGTCAAGGGCGCGTACTGGGACACCGAGATCAAGCGCGCGCAGGTCCAGGGCCTCGACTCCTATCCGGTGTTCACGCGCAAGGCGCACACCGACGTCTCGTACCTCGCCTGCGCGCAGCGCATGCTCGGCAGCGCCGGCAAGAACGGTGCGCTGTTTCCGATGTTCGCCACCCACAACGCGCACAGTGCCGCGGCGATCGTCGAGCGGGCCACGCAGGATGGCATCGCGCCGGACGCGTTCGAATTCCAGCGCCTGCACGGCATGGGCGAGGCCCTGTACGACGAGATCGTGTCCGCCGACAAGCTCGACATCGCCTGCCGCGTCTACGCGCCGGTCGGCAGCCATCAGGATCTGCTGCCGTACCTGGTCCGGCGGCTGCTCGAAAACGGCGCCAACACCTCGTTCGTCAATCGCATCGGCGACGCGACGGTGCCGATCGCCGATATCGTCGCCGATCCCGCGGCGCGAGTGCGCGCGCAGGGCGCGCGCCGAATCCTGCGCTGCCGCTGCCGGGCGACCTGTTCGCCCCCGAGCGCCGCAATTCGCGAGGCTTGAGCCTCGCCGACCAGCCGGCGATGGCAGCGCTAGACGCGGCATTCGAGGCGCGAGCGCAGACGCGATGGACCGCGGCGCCGACGATCGCACGACAGGCAACGCGACGCGCGAGCGAAGTCGTCGATCCGTCCGACCATCGCCGCGACGATCGGCACCGTCGTCGATGCCGATCTCGCCGACGTCGACGCGGCGCTATCGCGGGCGGCGGCCACGCAGCCGGCGTGGGACGCGCGCCGGCGGCGATGGCGCGCGCCGACGTGCTCGAGCGCGCGGCCGACGCTGATCGAAGGCGCGCGCGAGGAGTTCGTCGTGCTGCTTGCGCGCGAAGCGGGCAAGAACCGCGCCGATGCGATCGGCGAAGTGCGCGAGGCGGCCGATTTCTGCCGCTATTACGCGATGCTCGCGCGCCGGCACTTCGCGCAGCCGCAGTCGCTACCGTCGCCGACCGGCGAATCGAACGAGCTCGCACTGCACGGCCGCGGCGTGTTCGCGTGCATCAGCCCGTGGAATTTTCCGCTGGCGATCCATGTCGGCCAGATCGCCGCGGCGCTCGCCGCCGGCAACGCGGTCATCGCCAAGCCCGCCGAGCAGACGCCGCTGCTCGCGCAGCGCGCAGCCGGGATCCTGGCCGCGGCCGGCGTGCCGGACGGCGTCTACACGATGCTGCCGGGCGCGGGCGAAACCGTCGGCGCTGCGCTGGTCGACGATCCGCGCACCGCCGGCGTCGCGTTCACCGGATCGACCGAGGTCGCGCGCGCGATTGCTCTCGCGCTGGCGCGACGAACGACGCTGGTGCCGCTGATCGCCGAAACCGGCGGACAGAACGCGCTGATCGTCGACAGCTCCGCGCTGCCCGAGCAGCTGGTCGTCGACGCGGTGACGTCGGCATTCAACAGCGCCGGACAGCGCTGCTCGGCGCTGCGCGTTCTGTTCCTGCAGCAGGAAGTGGCGCCGCCGCATCGTCGAATTGCTGATCGGCGCGATGGACGAGCTCGCGATCGGCGATCCGGCATCGCTCGCGACCGACGTCGGCCCGGTGATCGACGAGGAAGCGAGGAAGACGCTGGAGACGCACGTCGCCGCGATGGCCGCGGAGGGCCGCGTCCTGCACCGCGTCGCATTGCCCGCGGCGACGACGCATGGCACGTTCGTCGCGCCGACGCTGGTCGAGCTCGACGGCATCGGCCGCTTGAAGCGCGAGGTGTTCGGCCCTGTGCTGCACATGATCCGATATCCGGCCAGCGCGCTCGACCAGGTGATCGACGCGATCAACGACACCGGCTACGGACTGACCCTGGGTATCCACAGCCGCATCGATGCGACCGTGCGGCACATCGCGTCGCGCGTGCGCGTCGGCAACGTCTACGTCAATCGCAACATCATCGGCGCCGTCGTCGGCGTGCAGCCGTTCGGGGGCGAGGGGTTGTCGGGCACCGGACCGAAAGCCGGCGGCCCGAACTATCTTTTCCGGTTCGCGGTCGAGCGCACGCTGTCGATCAACACCGCTGCCGCCGGAGGCAACGCCGCGCTGCTGGCGCAAGACGAGGCGTAGCCTTTCCGCCCCGATAGCCAGCGGTCCGTTCTGGCCAAGCTAAGCAACCGACTCTTCTTTTCGCTCGGCGCGCTCAATCTCGTCCTCGGCGCAAGCCTTGCGCTTTCGCCCGGTAATCATGGCTCCGACCAGATTTTCCCGATGCCGAAGGCTGGCGAGCATCACGCCGCCAACATGGATCGATACCAGCAACAGCAGGCCGTGGCTTGCTAGCTCATGCGCCTTGCCAACCCATGGAATACCGAAATAGGCGTCCGTTGTCATCATCCAGCCGGTCAGCGCGGTTGCGGCCATTGCCGCTATAAGCACGAGTACCATCGCGCCGCCAGCCGGGTTGTGCCCCATATAGCGAGCTTCGCGGCCTTTGAGGATGGCAAGCAGATAGCGCGCAACGGTCGCAGGATCTCGAACGAACTGCGAGAACCGCGCATACGGCGTGCCAATTCTCCCCCATAACAGCCGCATCACAATGAGGGCGGCCGCGAAATAGCCCGCCCAATGATGAATGGCCTCGGAGGAATGGGAGGTGAACCATGCGACTCCGAAACTCAGCACGAGGCTCCAATGGAAAACCCGGACAATTGGGTCCCAGACGCGCGCCGTCGCCGGGAATCGACGCGCGTCTACGGGCGCCGACGACCCGCGATCAGTTCTCGCCCGCTTCAGCATTGGCGAGCTTCTCGAACGTCTCGGCGTTGTAGGCAGCGTTCACCTTCTTGCCGGATTTGTCCACCGCATAAACTTCGTAGCAGCCCTTCTCAACCTTGATCTGACGGACCGTAAGGCCTTTGGCTTTGAGTTGTGCCTCCAACGCTGCCTTGGGCTTGAACTTCGCCGCCGGCGCGGTGCTGCAGCGGCCAGCGGCCAGAGTGGGTCCGGTCATCAGAACGGCAAGACCGGCAAGGACGGTAACTGCGAATGTGCGGTACATAGATGAGCTCCGATGTTGAAGGGGGGACTTAGTGAAGGGGGGACTTAGATTGTTTGAAGGTGATTTTCGCGAACGAACTTCACTCCGACGACCTGTCAGGAACATCATCGCGACGATATTTCATGATCAGGCTGACGGTAGGCTGACAGATCGACAGCGATGAACACGCTGACGCTTACTATCAGTCTCGTAAGCCACGAATTCGACCGGCGCCCCATTCCAACGGTTCCCTTCGCGTTGCTGCCGAAACGGCCGTGCAACGCACACGTAGAAATCACCGTTGGACGGAGCGGTCACGCGCTAGGCGCTGCGCTCGCCGCGCTCGACGACGACACCGATCTGCCTGACGCCGGCGATCGGCGCCGGCTTGGCGACGCTGACGCTGACCCAGCGCGCGCCGAATTCTTCGCACAGCATCTCGGCCAGCGCCGCGGCGAAGCGCTCGAGCAGCTTGTGCGGGTGCTCGGCCGCAAACGCCTTCACCCGCGCGACCACCGCCGCGTAATCGAGCGCATCGGCGAAGCTGTCGCTGGCGAACGCCGCGGCCGAAGGCGGCTCGATCTCCAGATTGAGCAGCAGCGGCTGGGTCAGGCGCTGCTCCCACTCGTAGACGCCGATTCGCGTCTCGACCCGGAGGTCGGCAATGAAGATCCGTGTTCATCTCGGCGACGACATGGCGGTTTGCTAGAATGCGCGCGCATTGTAATCGAGATGGAGGACTCTCGTATGCCGACGCTCGGCGTGATCGTCGCCGCGTATCTGCTGGGCTCGGTGTCGTTCGCCGTCGTCGTCAGCAGGATGTTCGGGCTGCCCGATCCGCACAGCTACGGCTCGGGCAATCCCGGCGCGACCAACGTGCTGCGCACCGGCAACAAGGCCGCGGCCGCGCTGACCCTGCTCGGCGACGGCGTCAAGGGCTTTGTCGCGGTGTGGGTCGCCAATCGCCTGGGCGCGAGCTGGGGCGATGCCTCGCTCGCGACCGCGGGCGCGGCGCTGGCGGTGTACGTCGGCCACCTGTATCCGGTGTTCCACCATTTCGCCGGCGGCAAGGGCGTGTCGACGGCGGCGGGCATCGCGTTCGCGCTGTCATGGCAGCTCGGTCTCGCGCTGTTCGTCATCTGGCTGATCGTCGCGCTGGCGTTCCGCATTTCGCTCGCTCGCCGCGCTCGTCGCCGCCTTGGCGTTGCCGCCGCTGGGCTTTTATTTTCTGGGAATCTGGCCCGAATCCTGGGCGCTGGTGCCGATCGCGCTGCTGATGTTCTGGCGCCATCGCGCCAATATCCGCAAGCTTATTGCCGGCGAAGAGCGCAGGATCGGAGAGAAATCCGGTCTAGCAATGCGGCCCGAAGGCGCGCGTCGTCGCGCCCGCTTCACGCGATCGCGCGCGAATTCAGGGCGCGCGAGGCTCGCAAGCTCCCAGCGCGGCCGCACGCCGAACGCATAGTCCTGCGCCGAGTCCGTGCTGCAGCCGCAGCGCGCCGACCAGCGCGATCATCGCGCCGTTGTCGGTGCAGAACTGCAGGTCGGGATAGAAGACTTCGCCGCCGCGCGCCGCCACGG
The DNA here is from genome assembly GCA_963828595.1 of uncultured beta proteobacterium. Classification (GTDB taxonomy): domain Bacteria; phylum Pseudomonadota; class Gammaproteobacteria; order Burkholderiales; family Casimicrobiaceae; genus PALSA-1003. Next base: position 245,214 of record CAWHEN010000008.1, on the reverse strand, counting down.
CGTCGCGCAAGCGCTCGCGCAGGCTGCGGTTGGCGCCGACGCCGCCCGCGACGACCAGCCGCGACAGGCCGGCGGCGTCGAGCGCGGCCAGCGACTTCGCGACCAGCACGTCGGCGATCGCATCTTCGAATTCGCGCGCGATGTCGGCGTCGCGCTGGCGTGGCCGGGCGGTCGTGTCGCCGCGCGAGCGTGCGAACCGCGGTCTTCAAGCCGGAAAAACTCATGTTGAGATCGCCGCTGTCCTGCATCGGCCGCGGCAACGCAAAGACGCCGCGCCGGCCGCGCTCGGCCAGCCGCGACAGCGCCGGCCCGCCGGGATACGGCAGGCCGAGCAGCTTCGCCGTCTTGTCGAATGCCTCGCCCGCCGCGTCGTCCTGCGTTTCGCCGAGCAGCGCGTAGTCGCCGACGCCGCCGACCGCGATAGAGCTGGCTGTGGCCGCCGGAAACCAGCAGCGCGACGAACGGAAACGCCGGCCGCGGCTCGGCGAGCAGCGGCGACAGCAGATGGCCTTCGAGATGGTGCACGCCCAGCACCGGCTATGCCGAGCGCAAAGCCGAGCGCGTTGGCGACGCTCGCGCCGACCAGCAGCGCGCCGGCGAGTCCCGGGCCCCTGCGTGTAGGCGATCGCCGTCGAGGTCGGCGAGCGCGAGCGCCGGCCTCGCGCAGCACTCGCTTCGGTCAGCGGCACCACGCGCCGGATGTGGTCGCGCGAGGCGAGCTCGGGCACCACGCCGCCGTACGCCTCGTGCATCGCCACCTGCGAATGCAGCGCGTGGGCCAGCAGGCCGCGAGCGCTGTCGTAGAGCGCGAGGCCGGTCTCGTCGCAGGAGGTTTCGATGCCGAGTACGACGCAAGATCGTCTTTCGTAAAGGGCGGCAAGTATAGCCTGCTTGCAGGCGCGGCTGAGGCGCTGCTATACTGTTCGGCTTAGTTATAAGTCATTGCTGCCGAAAGGAATAACCGCCAATGCCCAGTGTTCGCGTCCGCGAAAACGAGCCGTTCGAAGTAGCGCTACGCCGCTTCAAGCGGACGATCGAAAAGACGGGCCTGCTCACCGAGCTGCGCGCCCGCGAGTTCTACGAAAAGCCGACCGCCGAGCGCAAGCGCAAGCTGGCCGCCGCGGTCAAGCGCCATTACAAGCGCCTGCGCAGCCAGCAGCTGCCGCCGAAGCTCTACTAGTGGTTACTGCGTCACGCGCGGTGACGTAGTAACTTGCCGCGTTAACCGGGGCGAAGCCGGTTACGCGCCATTTTTGCTTTTGGGACCCTGCGATGACGCTCAAGACCCGCATCACCGACGACATGAAGGACGCGATGCGCGCCAAGGCCGCGGCGCGACTGTCGACGATCCGCCTGCTGCTCGCCGCGATCAAGCAGAAGGAAGTCGACGAGCGCATCGATGCTCAGCGATGCCGACGTCGTCGCGATCATCGAGCGGATGATCAAGCAACGCCGCGAATCGGTCGCCCAGTTCGAGGCCGGCAAGCGCCCCGATCTGGTGGCGCACGAGCGCGCCGAAATCGACATCCTGCAAAGCTACATGCCGCAAGCGCTGTCCGACGCCGAGGTCGATGCGCTGATCGCCGCGGCGGTCGCGCAAGTCCGGCGGCGGCATGGCGGCGATGGGCAAGGTCATGGCGGCGCTGAAGCCGCAGCTCGCCGGCCGCGCCGACATGGGCGCGGTCTCGGCCAAGGTCAAGGCCAGGCTTTCGCGCCTGACCGAATCGCGCCGACGTCGATGCCTCGCGCAGCGGAAATCGTCGCCTATAATGGCTTGATGGGCCCCGTGCCGTCCCTTCGCCGATCCATGGCCAGACGGGGTTAAGGCCATGATTCCGAACGACTTTATCCAGACGCTGCTATCGCGGGTCGACATTGTCGAGGTCATCGATCCGCATTTGCCGCTGAAAAAAGCGGGCGCTAACTATGTCGCCTGCTGCCCGTTTCACAACGAAAAAAGCCCGTCGTTCACCGTCAGTCCGTCCAAGCAGTTCTATCACTGCTTCGGCTGCGGCGCGCACGGCACGGCGATCGGCTTCCTGATCGAATACAGCGGCATGTCGTTTCCCGAGGCCGTCGCCGACCTGGCGCGCGGCGTCGGCCTCGAGGTGCCCCGTGTCGACGACGCCGGGCTCGCGAGGCGCGGCGCGAGGAAGCCCAGGATCTGTCCGGGCTGATGCTGGAAGCCGCCGAAATTCTATCGCAGCGCGCTCAAGGACTCGCCGCGCGCGATCGACTATCTGAAGCGGCCGCGGCCTGACCGGGCCGATCGCCGCGCACTTCGGCATCGGCTACGCCGCCGACGACTGGCAGCCGCTGCGCCGCGATGCCCGAGTATGCCGACAAGGCGATGGAAACCGCCGGGCTGGTCATCACCGGCGACGGCGGCAAGCGCTATGACCGCTTTCGCGACCGGATCATGTTCCCGATCCACGACGGCGGCGGCCGCGTGATCGGCTTCGGCGGCCGCGTTCTCGACAAGGGCGAGCCCAAGTATCTGAACTCGCCGGAAACGCCGCTGTTCTCCAAGGGGCGCGAGCTCTACGGGCTGTTCCAGGCGCGGCAGGCGATCCGCACGGCCGGCCGGGTCGTCGTCGTCGAGGGATACATGGACGTCGTCGCCCTGGCGCAGCACGGCGTCGAGTACGCGGTGGCGACGCTCGGGCACGGCGACGACGCCGGCGCATGTGCAAAAGCTGTTCCGGCTGACCGACACCGTCGTGTTCTGTTTCGACGGCGATGCCGCAGGACGGCGCGCCGCGTGGCGCGCGCTGGAAAACACGCTGGCGGTGCTCGCCGACGGCAAGAACGCCCGCTTCCTGTTTCTGCCCGACGGCGAGGATCCGGACGACTACGTCCGCAAGCGCGGCAAGGAATCGTTCGAGGCGCTGGTCGACTCGGCGACGCCGCTGTCGGACTTCCTGCTGGCGGAACTGGCCCAGCGCCATCCGCCGCGTTCGGCCGAAGGCCGCGCGGCGCTGGTCAATGCGGCCAAGCCGCTGCTGGGTGAGATCACTGCGCCGGTGCTGGCAACGCTGCTGCGCCGCGGCCTGGCCGAGCTGGCCGGGCTTGCGCGAAACCGAAATGGACACGCTGCTGCCGGTGGCGCGCGCAGCCGCGACCGCCGGCCGTGCGCGACGCGGCCGCAGCGCGACGGCGCCGTCGCTGCTGCGCGGCATTCTGCAGTGCGTGCTGCTGGAGCCCGATCTGGCGCATCGGTTCGACGTGCCCGAGCCCACCGGCGCCGGCGCCGAAGGCGACGCGCTGGCGGCGGTGCGTCGCGCATTGCCGGGCCAGTGCACCACCGCTGACGACGGCCGGCGTTCTGCAGCAATTCGCCGGCTCACCGCACGAAAGCACGCTTGATGGCCGCATTGACGACGGGGGAAAGCGAGGGATTGGCCGGCGAATTGCTGGAAGTCCAGCTTGTCGAAGGTATCAAGCGCTATTGGCTGAACGCCCAGAAACGCGGCGATTCGGACGTGACCCGGCACGCTCCGCCGATCGAATTGTCGGCGGAAGAGACCGAGCGCGCACGGCAGCGGCAGCTCGCCCGGCACTCGCCGGCGGGAAGTTGAGACGAAGCCCGGTAGCCGGATGTTATAATTTGAAGTTTTCCCCATTCGCCCCCATTTTCGAACTGTCGGCGAGCCGGCCGGTGGTCGATCAGAGGCCGGCACCGCAACCCGTAGGACGATCATGGCCAAAAAACATTCGAAGCCCGTCAGGAAATCGCGCGTCAAGCCCAAGGCCAAAGCGGCCCGGGCGGCGAAGTCGCGCAGCAAGCCCAAGGCCCGCGCCAAGCCGGCCCGGAAGCCGGCCGCGCGGCAAGCTTCGGCGCGCCGGCGCGACCGCGGCCAGGAAGGGCGCGGCGAAAAAACCTGTCGCGCGCGGCGCGAAAAAGCCCGCCGGCAAGCGCGACGCCGGCGCCGAAGGCCAAAGCCCGGTCGGCCAAGCCTGCGGCAAAGATCGCCGGCAAGCATCGCCGGCCAAGCCAGCGCCCAAGGCGCCGGCCGCGCTCGCGGCCAAGCCGTCGAAAACGCCGGCGAAGACTCAACGGCAAGACGCCGGGCAAGCAACCGGTCGTCGCGGCGCGCAACGGCGGCGGCCGCGGGCAAACCCGGAGCCAAGCCGGCGGTCAAGCCTTCCGCCGGCGAAATCGCCGCGCGCCTGTCGGCAAGGCGCACCGAAAAGGCGCTGGCCGAAGGCAAGGTCCGCAGCGGCAAGAACGGCGGCGTCGAGGCGCGCAAGGTCGAGCTCTCGCCGGCCGAAGCCGAGGCGCGCAAGACGCGCCTGAAGAATCTGATCGTGCTCGGCAAGGAGCGGAGCTACCTGACCTACGCCGAGATCAACGACCATCTGCCCGACGACATCCTCGACGCCGAGCAGATCGAAGGCATCATCTCCATGATCAACGACATGGGGATCCAGGTCTACGACGAGGCGCCCGACGCCGAGACAGCTGCTGATGTCGGAGGCGGCGCCGACGGCGGCCGCCGACGACGTCGACGAGGAAGCCGCCGAGGCCGCGGCATCGACGCTCGACTCCGAGTTCGGCCGCACCACCGACCCGGTGCGCATGTACATGCGCGAAATGGGCTCGGTCGAGCTCCTGACCCGCGAAGGCGAAATCGAGATCGCCAAGCGGATCGAAGAGGGCCTGAAGTACATGATCATGGCGATCTCGGCCTGCCCGATGACGGTCGCGCAGATCCTCGAGCTCGCCGCCAAGATCGAGCGCGACGAGCTCAAGATCGACGACGTCGTCGACGGCCTGATGGACTTCAACGAGCAGCTGGAGGCGATGGACGACGAGGACGTCGAGGAAGGCGAGGAAGCCGAGGACAACAGCGGCGCGATCGCCGCCGAGAACCTCGAGCGGCTGAAGGTCGCCGCGCTGACCCGCTTCGGCGTGATCCGCCGGCTCTACACGCGCATGCTGGGCGTGCTGCAGAAGGAAGGCCACAAGGCGCCGAAATACCTCGAGCTGCAGAAGAAGATTTCCGCCGAGCTGATGCAGATCCGCTTTGCCGCGCGCCAGGTCGAGCGGCTGTGCGACAGCGTGCGCTGCGAAGTCGACAACATCCGCCAGATCGAGCGCAAGATCCAGGACCTCGTCGTCAACAAGGGCGGCATGCCGCGGCCGGACTTCATCAAGAAGTTCCCGGAGCACGAGACCAGCCTGCGCTGGATCGACCGCGAGATCGCGACGCACCATCCGTACAGCGAGGGGCTGACGCGCTTCCGGCAGGCGATCGTCGAGCAGCAGCACAAGCTGCTCGACCTGCAGAAGCGCGTGATGATCCCGCTGCGCGACCTGAAGGAAATCAACAAGCAGATGTCGACCGGCGAAGCCAAGGCACGCAAGGCCAAGCGCGAGATGACCGAGGCCAACCTGCGCCTGGTGATCTCGATCGCCAAGAAGTACACCAACCGCGGCCTGCAGTTCCTCGACCTGATCCAGGAAGGCAACATCGGCCTGATGAAAGCCGTCGACAAGTTCGAATACCGCCGCGGCTACAAGTTCTCGACCTACGCGACCTGGTGGATCCGGCAGGCGATCACGCGCTCGATCGCCGACCAGGCGCGCACGATCCGCATCCCGGTGCACATGATCGAGACGATCAACAAGATGAACCGCATCTCGCGGCAGATCCTGCAGGAGACCGGGCAGGAGCCCGATCCCGCGCTGCTGGCGGAAAAGATGGAAATGCCCGAGGAGAAGATCCGCAAGATCCTCAAGATCTCCAAGGAGCCGATCTCGATGGAAACGCCGATCGGCGACGACGACGATTCGCATCTGGGCGACTTCATCGAGGACGCGAGCACGGTGGCGCCGATCGACGCGGCGGTCAACGCCAGTCCTTGCGCGACGTGTGCAAGGACGTGCTGGACACGCTGACGCCGCGCGAAGCGAAGGTGCTGCGCATGCGCTTCGGCGTCGAGATGAACACCGACCATACGCTGGAGGAAGTCGGCAAGCAGTTCGACGTCACGCGCGAGCGCATCCGCCAGATCGAGGCCAAGGCGCTGCGCAAGCTCCGCCACCCGTCGCGCTCGGAAAAGCTGCGGAGCTTCATCGAGGGCGAGGGCTGAGTCGTTCCGCGAAGGCGATGTAACGGAAAAACGCCGCCTCGCGCGGCGTTTTTTCTTCTACCTGCGCCAGATCCAGGTCACGATGACCTGCTCGGGATCGTCGGGATCGTGCTCGACGACGAAGCCCAGCTTTCGGCACATGGCGAGCATCGGCTCGTTGCTCGCGCAGCACGACGCCGACGAGACGGCGAAAACCACGCTTCTTCGCGCACCGATCAGCGCCTGCATCATCGCGCGGCCGAGTCCGCGACCGTGCCAGGCGTCGGCGACCGCGATCGCGAACTCCGCGCTCTCGTGGTCGGGATTGCCGACGTAGCGAGCGACGGCGACGATCGCTTCCGCGGGGGGATCACCGTCAAGCGCGATCAGCGCGAGCTCGCGGTCGTAATCGACCTGCGTGAATCGCGCCAGCATTTGCGGCGTCAGCGCCGGGCAGTGCTGCATGAAGCGGCGATAGCGGCTTTCCTCCGACATGCCGGCGACGAACGCGCGCTCGAGATCGGCATCCTCGGGCCGTATCGGCCGAAGCTTCAGCACTTCTCCCGAACGCAAGTGCAAACTCGTCTCCAGCTCCACCGGATACGGGTGAATCGCCATGTGGCGGTAGCCCGTCCGCCAGCCGGCTGCGCGACGGGTCGACGTTGACGCTGCGCTCGCGCGACGACCGCCGCGACCGGGCTGACGACGACCGGGTCCAGCTCCATCTCGACGACCCAGGGCAGCGCGCAGAGCAAGGCTGACAGCTCGAGCAGCAGCGCCACCAGCGGCTGCACTTCGGGTGACGTGCCGGCACGTGCGCGCCGGCGATCAGATCGACGGCCAGCCGACGATTGAGCGGAGGCAGCATCAGCGCCAATCTCGCGCGCCTGCGCCGACGTCGGCCCCGTAAGCGATGACCGGCCCGAACAGCGGATCGGTGCGCACGGCGATGCGCACCTCTCGCGACAGCGCGAATTCGAGCTGCTTGCGCACGATGAATCCGCGCCTGCCGCGCGCCCGGCCGGACTTGTCGGCAACGAGCTCCGCCCACGCCCGTTCGAGCATTCTTCCGTCGCGCAGGCCGGTGCGTACCGCCTTGGCGTCGCCGTCGCGCTCGAGCACGACCGGGTAGCCGACGCGACGCGCGAACGCGCGCGCTTTCGCGACCGTCGATACGGCGCTCAGCGGACCTGCCGGAATGCCGAAGGCGGAGAGCAGCGCGGCGGTTTCGCTGTCGGCCAGCCGCGACCGGTTTGCCGCAATCGCCTGAGCACGCACGCGCTCGGCCGCCGGAAGATCGGGAGCGCTGAGCGCGGGCAGCGGTGGCGGAACTTCCAGCAGCCATTCCTGGTTGCGCCGGTACGCCGCAACGGACGCAAACGCATCGACTGCGATCTCCGGGGTGAAAAAATTCGCGATGCCGCCCGACTCCAGCGCGACGCGGGCGTCCGGCTGGTCGATGACACCCAGCCACGCCGCGAGCACCGGCTTGTCCGCAGTGCGCGCCGCGGCCGCGACGGCTTCGGCGGTGGCGGCCGGCGGCGCGGCCGGCACCGGGACATGCAGGGCCAGCACCGCGTCGACACCCGGATCGGCAAGCACTGCCGTCACCGCCGCGCCAAAACGCGAAGGCGTCGCCTCACCGCGAACGTCGACCGGATTGCCGGGATCGGCTTCCGGTGGGAGCAGCGCCGCCAATGCGCCGCGGGTCACCGCCGAGAGATCGGCGAGCACGACGTCCGTTTCGGCGGCGCGATCGATTGCCAGGAGTCCCGGTCCCCTGCCGTTGGTGACGATCGCCAGCCGGTTGCTGCGGGGAATCCGCCCGGACGCAAGGACGCGCGCCGAAGCGAACAATTGCGCATAGGTGTGCACGCGAACCGTGCCGGCGCGCTTGAGCGCGGTTTCGAACACGCGGTCCGGGTCGATGTCGCCAGCGACCACGCCTGCGGGATGCCGTCCCGCCTTGAGCACGATCACCGGCTTGGCGCGCGCGGCGGCGCGCAAGGCCGACACAAAGCTCCGAGCATCGCGCAACGTTTCGATATACAGAACGATGCCGTCGGTTTCGGCATCGGCCAGCGCGAACTCCAGCACTTCGCCGAAATCGACGTCGGCGGTCCCGCCGAGTGCTACGACCGACGCGAATCCCATGCCCGCGGTGCGGGCGAAATCGAGCAGCGCGCCGCAGACCGCGCCCGATTGCGAGATCAGGCTCAGCCTGCCCGGCGTCGCCGCGACCGCGCTGTAGCTGGCATTGAGCCCGAGCGAGGTGCGGATGACGCCGAAGCTCGCGGGCCCGACGACCCGGATGCGCGAGGCGCGCGCGCGCGCGGCGATCTCGCGGCGCCAGCGCTGGAAGTCAGCGGACTTGGCCGTCGGCGCACCGGAAAGAATGACGGCGCCACGCGCCCGCTGACGCATTTCGTCGAGAATCGCCGGCACCGCGGCCGGCGGCGCGCAGACGACCGCTAGGTCGACCGGCTTGCCGATCGCGGTCAGCGACGGAAATGCCGGCCGGTCGAGAACCGTGGCGTGATTCGGGTTGACCGCGAAAAGCTCGCCCTTGAAGCCGCCCGCAAGCAGGTTCTGATAGACGATGCGGCCCAGCGATTCGGCCTTCGCCGAGGCGCCGATCAAGGCTACCGACTCGGGCGCCAGGAGCGGCCGCAAGTAATGGCCGGGGGAGATCACTGTACCAGTCTACTGCAAAATTCCGGGATGCTGCATTGCGGTAAAATCAGGTAGGGCAGTCCGGCTGGTGAGAAATAACTGTGAAATATCAAGCAAATGGCTTGGCAGCCCGCCTCCATCGACCCAAAGAGCTCCTAAAAGCCTTGACAACTATTGTCTAGGCAACTATCATTACACGCATGGACACAACCTCTGTGGTCTCACCGGCTGCGTACAGTGCGAAGACCTTTGACCCCCGCACCGGCTTCGGTCGCCTGCTGAGCCAGGTCAAGACGGAGCTGATGGAGGCTCTCGATCGCGAGCTCGCGCCATTGGACATCACGGCGGCGCAATACGTGATCCTGGCCACTCTGGCCGAAGGTCCGACCGATTCGGCGTCCAACTTGTGCAAAGGCGTGTCATATGACCCGGGTGCGATGACTCGCATGATCGACCGGCTCGAACGCAAAGGTCTGGTTCGGCGCATTCGCTGTCCGAATGATCGCCGCAGGATCAATCTCGAATTGACGCCCGAAGGCAAAGCGGTCTACCCGCGGCTGATCGAGAGCGCCGTTGTAGTGCTCAACCGCTATCTGCGGGGATTCAGCCGCGATGAGATCACTCAGTTCGAAACCTTCTTGAAAAGAATGCTGGCGAACGGTTGATTTTTTTTGCCGCTACCGTTGCCTAGGCATTCTCAGCCGTGACAATAAAGACCCCGACGTCGTTGAAGATAAGAATGATTTTCGCTTCGCCATTTCAAATGAAACGCCGCATTGCCGTGCAAACGGCCGAACTCCGCTCGCTTTCGCCGCATCGAACTGATGCCGGGCAGACCGCTGCGCGCCCGGTGGCGCGAATCGCAGCGTTGTGGACGAGCACGGGTCATCGCATGAATGCCTGCATTGCGCGCATCGCGATTCTCATCGGCGCGACGGCGCTGATCGGGGCTTGCGCGAGCACCGCCGGACTGTCGACGCATGCCGAGCAGCACAGCGCAGCGCAATTGTCCGCCGAGCGCTCGCTTGCCGGCACGCCTGCCGCTGCGCCGTGGCCGCAAGGCGACTGGTGGAAATCGCTGAACGATCCGCAACTCGACCGGCTGGTCGACGAAGCGCTGGCCGGCAGCCCGAGCTTGCGCGTCGCCGAGGCGCGTACGCGTCAGGCGCTGGCGGTGGCCGGCATCGCGCGATCGCAGCTCTTTCCACAGATCAACGCGGACGCCGAGCTCACGCGCGAACATCCGTCCAAGATCGGGGAGACGCCGCTTCCGCCCGGAAACAGCTGGGCGACACTGCATCAGCTCGAGGCGACGCTGTCGTGGGAGATCGATTTCTGGGGCAAGAATCGCGAAGCGTACGAAAGCGCCCTCGGCACAGCCCGCGTCGCCGACATCGACGCCTACGCCGCTCGCCTTGCGCTGTCGGTCAATATCGCGCACGCCTATGTTCAGCTGCAGCGCGCTTACCTGCAGCTCGACATTGCGGAGGCGACGCTCAAGCAGCGCGATCAGATCTACGCGCTGACCCGGGATCGCAACGCCGCCGGCGTCGATTCGCTGCTCGAGGTCAAGCAGGCGGAGTCCGCAGTGCCGGCGACGCGCGAGCAAATCGTGCAGTGGCAGGAATCGATCGAGCTCTCACGCCACCAGCTGGCGGCACTGCTCGGTCAGGGCCCGGACCGCGGGCTGTCGATCACGCGACCCAGCGCCAGCGCGGGCGCGTCGGTCGCGCTGCCTTCGGCGCTGCCGGCGGAGCTGCTCGGCCGGCGTCCGGACCTGACGGCGCAACGACTGCGCATCGAGGCGCTGTCGCACGACATCGCATCGGCCCGGGCCGAGTTTTATCCGAACGTGAATCTCGCGGCTTTCGTCGGCTTCCAGAGCCTGGGCGCCGCCGGATTCCTGACCAGCGCGAGCCGCATGGTCGGTTTCGGTCCCGCGATCACGCTGCCGATTTTCGATGCTGGCCGGTTGCGCGGCAATCTTGCTGCAAAGAATGCCGGCTACGATATCGCCGTCGAGCAGTACAACCAGATGCTGGCCGATGCGCTGCGCGATGTCGTCGACCAGATCGCGTCGTTCCGCAGCGTCGACGAGCAGCGTGCGCAGCAGGCGCTCGCCGTCGCGACCTCCCGGCAGGCCTATGACCTCGCGCTGCTGCGCTATCGCGAAGGCCTGGGCAATTATCTGCAGGTGCTGGCGACCGAGGCGCAGTTGCTGTCGCAGCAAAGCCTCGACGCGGAATTGCAGGCGCGCCGGCTTGAGTTGTCGATCGACCTCGTGCGTGCGCTGGGCGGAGGGTTCGACCCGTCGTCGGCGGCGCTCGCCGGTGCGGGCCCGGCGGCACCCGATAAGGAACCGGCGACATGACCACCTCGGAAAAGATCCCGCCGAGCCGCTGCACGGGCTGCCCTCCGCCGCCGGGCCGGGGCCACCTGGCGGCGCGCTCGCTCGCGGCGGCGCTGCTGGTGCTGTTGGTGGCCTCCGTCGAGGTCGTCCTGATCAAGACAGCCGTCTCGTCGGGTACGAGCGGCGCGAGCGGCACGCGCGACGGAATCGTGCGCATCGTCGACAACAGTCTGGCCAGCGGTCTCGCGCCGATCGCGATACTGCCCTAGAGCAACGGTTAACGAAGGAAAGCATCATGAGTGAACAGGACCTCGACCCCAGACCTCCGCAATGCGCAGGCAGCGCAAGCGCTGGCTGGCGATAGCCATCGGAAGCTTTGCCGTCATCGGCATCGCCTGGGGGCTTTACTGGGCGCTGGCGCTGCGCTACGAGCAATCGACCGATGACGCGTATGTCAGCGGCAACGTCGTGCAGATCACGCCGCAGATTTCCGGCACCGTCGTCGCGATCGGAGCCGATGATACGCAGTTCGTCAAGGCCGGACAGACGCTGGTGCGCCTCGACGAGGCCGACAGCAAGGTCGCCCTCGACCAGGCCGAAGCCCAGCTTGCGCGCACGGTGCGCGAGGTGCGGAGCCTTTTTGCCACCAGCTCTCAGTTGCAGAGCGCGATCGCCATCCGCCAGGCCGAGCTCGCCACCGCCGAATCCGATCTGGCGCGCCGCGAGCGCCTCTCGAGCTCGGGCGCGATCTCAGGCGAAGAACTGCAGCATGCACGCGAAGCGGTGTCCGGCGCGCGCGCAGGGCTGTCGGCAGCTCAGCAGCAGTTCGCAGCCAACCGTGCCCGCGTCGATCACACGACGATAGACGAACATCCGGACGTCAGGAACGCCGCAGCGCACGTGCGTGACGCGTATCTTGCCTTCGCCCGCACCACACTGCCGGCGCCGGTCGCCGGCTTCGTTGCCAAGCGCGCGGTGCAGCTCGGACAGCGCGTGAGCCCGGGAGCGGCGCTGATGGCGATCGTGCCACTCGATCAGGTCTGGGTCGACGCCAATTTCAAGGAGCCTCAGCTCGCTTCGATGCGCGTCGGCCAGCCGGTGAAACTGCACGCCGACATCTACGGCGGCAAGGTCGTCTATCACGGCACGATTGCCGGCTTCGGCGCGGGTACCGGATCGGCGTTCGCGCTGCTGCCGGCGCAGAACGCGACCGGGAACTGGATCAAGATCGTGCAGCGCGTTCCGGTTCGAATCGGACTCGATCCGGAGGAGCTTGCCGCGCATCCGCTGCAGATCGGCCTGTCGATGCAGGTCGAAGTGGACACGCGGCAACGCCCAGGCGATCGGCTGCCGCAGCTTGGTCAACCGGCGCAGGCGGTCGAGACCGACGTCTTTCATTCGCTCGGAGAAGTGGCCGACGCGCGGGTCAAGGCGATCATCGCCGCCAACGAGCGTGGCGCGCCGCTGCCACCGGCCAATCTTGCGCGGTCGACCGCCGCACCCGAAACGACCGCCTCGCACACGCTTGCCCGGAGTGCGCAGCCGGCGACAACGCCGAACGGACACCCGCTGTAGGCAGGTGCGATGACGGACGCAACACTGCCCGCGGCCCGGGCCGCCGCACCAGCCCCCGCTGCGCCTCCCGGGGCCGCGCCGCCGCTGACCGGCAGCGCGCTGGTGCTGGGCACGATCGCCTTGTCGCTGGCCACGTTCATGAACGTGCTGGACACGTCGATCGCCAACGTGTCGATCCCCGCGATCGCCGGCGACCTGGGCGTCTCGCCCGATCAGGGCACCTGGGTGATCACTTCGTTCGGCGTCGCCAACGCGATATCGCTGCCGCTGACCGGATGGCTGACGCAACGCTTCGGACAAGTGCGGCTGTTCACCTTTTCGGTGCTGCTGTTCGTGCTGTCGTCATTTCTCTGCGCGCTGGCGCCCTCGCTCGGGCTGCTGATCCTGTTTCGCGTGATCCAGGGCGCGGTCGCAGGGCCGATGATTCCGCTGTCGCAGTCGCTGCTGTTGTCGAGCTACAAAAAGGAGCGGGCGGGCACGGCTCTGGCGATGTGGTCGATCACGACGCTGGTCGCTCCGGTCGCGGGCCCGCTGCTCGGCGGATGGATCACCGACAACATCTCGTGGCCCTGGATCTTCTATATCAACATTCCAGTCGGCATCGCGGCCGCCGCGGTGACCTGGATGATCTACCGTCCGCGCGAAACGGCGACGGTGCGGCTGCCGATCGACGGCGTGGGATTGGGCCTCCTGGTGATCTGGGTCGGCGCACTGCAGGTGATGCTCGACCGCGGCAAGGATCTGGACTGGTTCGAGTCGCCAGAGATCGCGATCCTTGCAGTCGTCGTCGTCGTCGGCTTTGTCCTGTTCCTCGTGTGGGAGCTGACCGAGCGTCATCCTGTCGTCGATCTGCGACTGTTCCAGCGGCGCAATTTCTGGACCAGCACGGTGGCAATGTCGGTCGCCTACGGAACATTCTTCGGCAATCTGGTCTTACTACCGTTATGGCTGCAGCAATACATGGGTTACACCGCGACGATGGCGGGCATGGTGCTGGCGCCGGTCGGATTGCTGGCGATCCTGCTGTCGCCGCTGGTCGGAAGGAACATCACCAAGGTCGACCCGCGGGTGTTCGCGACAGTGTCGTTTGCAATCTTCGCGGTGGTGCTCTACATGCGCTCGCAGTTCAACACCGACGCCGACTTTCGCACCCTGATGATGCCGACGATACTGCAGGGCGCGGCGCTCGCGGTGTTCTTCATCCCACTGGTCAGCCTCAGCCTGTCCGGGCTCTCGCCCGACCGGTTTCCTGCGGCATCGGGACTGTTCAACTTCGCGCGTATCACGGCTGGATCGTTCGGCACCTCGATCGCCACGACGATGTGGGACCGCGGCGCGAACCTGCATCACGCGCAGCTGGCCGAGCACATCTCGCCATTCGACGCCAACGCGCTGCAGGCTTTGGATAAGCTGCGTGCCGGCGGCGTCGGCCAGCAACAAAGCTACCAGATGCTCAACCGGCTGATCGATCAGCAGGCATTCATGTTGTCGGCCAACGATATCTTCTTCATGTCGGCCCTGTTGTTCCTGGGACTGATCGGTGTCATCTGGCTGGCGCGGCCGATTCGTTCCGCCGCACGCAACGCCGCTGCCGCGGCGGCCGGCGATTGAATGCAGATGAAAGCCCGCGCCATGTCGCCATCCCGAAGCTTGCTTGATTTTGGTACAGGATTGCTGATCGGCCTGTCGATCACCGCCGCGCTGTTTGGCGCGATGGAAGAAGACAGCGCTCAATTGCGACACGACATGCTGCTGGCGGCGCTGGCGGCATCGGGCCTCGCCATCGCGATGATATTCGCCGGCAGGGCCAGGTCTCGCCGTCGCCGCACCGTTCGACCGGCGGGTGGCGTGCGCGATGCGAGCGAAGCCGTTGCGGGCTGGACGGTCGAACGCCCACGCGGCGCCGTAAAGGAAGCGCACGCCGGGCCTTCATCGAGCAACGATTACAGGACGTCGCGTGGCGACAGAACGAGCGCCGCGCGGCCGGAGTTGAAGGCAGCACATCACGAGACACAGACAACTGCGGATGGCGACACGCGTCGGCTATAATCGCGGACCGCGCCGCGCGGGCCTGTAGCTCAGTTGGTTAGAGCAGAGGACTCATAATCCTTTGGTCGCTGGTTCGAGTCCAGCCGGGCCCACCAAACCCAAGGCCGGTCCGCACTCCAGGCGACCGGTCTTGACAGACGAATCATCGTCCCAAGCTAACAAACGACGCTTGGGTGGGGGACGGGGTGTCGCCGGCGCGTAAATTGCGCGCGGCGACTGCGGGCCGATAACGGTCGATCACGGGGGCGGCAAGGTGAAAACAATACGTCGCGCAATATTCATTGGGGCAGCGAGTGGGCTTCTCGCCGGCTGCATGGTGGGACCGAATTTTCGGGAGCCCGATGCGCCCGCGGCACCCCGCTATACCGAGACCGATCTGCCGGGTGAGACCGCGTCCGCCCCGGGCGCCGCGGGCAGCACGCAGCGTTTCGCGCCGGGGCAGGATCTGCCTTCGCAATGGTGGACACTGTTCCATTCCGATCCGCTCGATCGGCTGGTGCGCCAGGCCATCGCGGACAGCCCCAACCTGACTGCAGCTGAGGCCGCGTTGCGGGTCGCGCGCGAAAACCTGGCGGCGCAAACCGGAGCGCTGCTTTATCCGCAGGTCGACGGCACCCTGGGCGCAACGCGCCAGAAGATTACGGGCGCCTCGTTTGGCCAGGCCGGTGCGGGCACGACGATATTCAATCTGTACAACGCGTCGGTCAACGTGTCTTATGCGCTCGACGTCGCTGGCCGCAATCGGCGCGAGCTCGAAGCGCTGCAATCGCTGGTCGATTATCAGGAATACCAGCTCGCCGGCGCCCACCTCGCGTTGACGTCGAACGTCGTCACTGCTGCCATCCGGGAAGCATCGTTGCGCGCACAGATCGATTCGACGCGCGAGATCATCAATGCCCAGAACCAGTCGCTCGACCTGGTGCGCCGCCAGTTTCAGCTCGGGGCGGTTGGCCGGCTTAATCTGGTAGCGCAACAAGCGCAGGCCGCGCAAACGGAGGCGCTGCTGCCGCCGCTCGAGCGCGAGCTCGCGCAGACGCGCCACCAGCTCGCCGCGCTCGCCGGCCGGGTCCCCAGCGACGGCGGCATTCCGACCTTCGATCTGGCCGCCTTGACCTTGCCGGAGGACCTGCCGCTCTCGCTGCCGTCGGCGCTGGCGCGGCAGCGGCCCGATGTCCGCGCCGCGGAGGCGCTGCTGCACCAGGCCAGCGCGCAGATCGGGGTTGCCACGGCAAACCAGTATCCGCAGATCAACCTGACCGGCAGCTTCGGTGCGCAGTCGACCGAGCTGCATAATCTTTTTGCCGGCCCGAGCATATGGAGCATCGGCGCCGGATTGCTGCAACCGCTGTTCCACGCCGGCGAACTCGAGCACAAGCGCCTGGCCGCCGTCGCGGCGTACGACCAGGCCGCGGCGCAGTATCGGGAGACGGTGCTGCTCGCGTTCCAGAACGTGGCCGATGCGCTGCGCGCGCTAGAGGCCGATGCGCGAACGTTGAAGGCACAGTCCGATGCCGAAGCGCTCGCCCGCGAGACGCTGAACCTGACACAACGGCAATTCCAGCTCGGCGCCACGAACTATATCGCGCTGCTCGATGCGCAGCGCCAGTTCAACCAGGCGCGTTTCTTGTTGGTCCAGGCTCAGGCGAACCGCTACGCCGACACCGCGGCGCTGTTCCAGGCGCTGGGTGGCGGCTGGTGGAACGGCGACACGACGGCGCCGCCCGCCTGATCGCGCCGGCGCGACCGAAGTCCCACCCGATTCCTACTCGAACATTCGAACGGAGAAGTCTGCAATGAAGCCTTCAATGAAGAAACGCATGATCATCATGCTGGTGCTCGTCGGAGTGCTGCTCGGCGGCATCGTGGGCTTCAATGTATTCAAGGGCTACATGATGCAGAAATACATGGCCTCCGCGCCGGTGCCTTCGGCGACGGTCAGCGCGGCCAAGGTCGACTACCAGGAATGGCAGCCGCAGCTCAATGCGATCGGCACGCTGCGCGCAATACGCGGCGTCGACGTAACCACCGAGGTCGCTGGACTGGTCCGCAGCATCAACTTCAAGTCGGGTGACGAGGTCAAGGCCGGCCAGGTGCTCGCCGAGCTCAACGACGAGACCGAGATCGCCCAGCTCAATTCGCTGCAGGCGGCCGCCGATCTCGCGGCGACGGTCTACGAGCGCGACAAGCAGCTGCTCGCCGCGGAAGTCGCCAGCCAGGCGCAGGTCGACGCGGACGCCGGCGACCTGAAAAGCAAGCGCGCGCTGGTCGCGCAGCAGGCCGCACTGATCCGCAAGAAGACGCTGCGGGCGCCGTTCGCTGGCAAGCTCGGCATCAGCACCGTCAATCCGGGCCAGTATCTGAACCCGGCCGACAAGCTGGTAACGCTGCAGACGATCGATCCGATCTATGTCGACTTCAATCTGCCGCAGCAGCAGTTGCCGCAGGTCTCGGTGGGACAGAAAGTGACGCTGACCAGCGATGCCTACCCGGGACAGACTTTCACCGGCAAGGTGAATGCGATCAACCCGAAGATCGATCCCTCGACGCGCAACGTGCAGATCGAAGCGACGGTGCCGAACCCCAAGCGCGAGCTGCTGCCCGGCATGTTCGCCAGCGTCAGGGTCGACCAGGGCGGGCCACAGCGCTATCTGACCTTGCCGCAGACGGCGATCACGTTCAACCCTTATGGCGATACCGTATTCGTCGTCAAGGCGTCGGACCAGAAGGACGCGAAGGGCAACCAGCAACTGACGGCGCAGCAGGTGTTCGTGACGACCGGTCCGACCCGCGGTGACCAGGTGGCGATTCTGAAGGGCATCGAGTCGGGCACGCAGGTCGTCACCAGCGGACAGGTGAAGCTCAAGAACGGTACTCCGCTGGTCATCGACAATTCGGTTCAGCCGACGAACAACCCCAATCCGACCGTGCAGGAAAAATAATGAACTTCACCGACATCTTCATTCGCAAGCCGGTGCTTGCGACGACGATCAGCCTGCTGATCCTTGTGCTCGGTGTCCGATCATTGTTGAGCCTCTCGGTACGGCAGTATCCGAAGACGCAGAATGCGGTCGTCACGATCAGCACCGCTTATTACGGCGCCGACGCGGCGACCGTCGCCGGCTTCATCACCCAGCCTCTCGAAGGTGCGATCGCGCAGGCACAGGGCATCGACTACCTCTCGTCGACCAGCACATCGGGCGTGTCGTCGATCACGGCGACTTTGCGCCTCAACTACGACGCCAACCGCGCGCTGACCGAGATCAACACGCAGGTCAACTCCGTGCGCAACCAGTTGCCGCCCGAGGCGCAACAGCCGGTGCTCAACGTGCAGGTCGGACAGCAGATCGACGCGATGTACATGGGCTTTTTCGGCGAGTCTCTGCCCAACAACAATGTCACCGACTACCTGGTCCGCGTCGTCAAGCCGAAGCTGGATTCGATCGAAGGCGTGCAGGTCGCCGAGATCCTCGGCGCGCGGACCTTTGCGCTGCGGGCCTGGCTCGACCCGGCCCGGATGGCGGCCTACGGCGTCACCGCGACCGACGTCCGCACGGCGCTCGGCAACAACAATTATCTCGCCGCACTCGGCACGACCAAGGGACAGATGGTCAGCGTCGACCTGACCGCGGCGACCAGCCTGCACTCGGTCGACGAATTCAAGAAGCTGGTGATCAAGCAGAAGGACGGCGCGATCGTGCGTCTCGAAGACGTCGGGACCGTGAGTCTCGGCGCGGAGAACTACGACTTTTCGACCGCGTTCGGCGGACGCAACTCGGTGTTCATCGGCATCAAGGTCGCGCCGGACGCCAACGTGCTCGACGTGGTCAAGCGCGTGCGCAAAGTGTTTCCCGATATCCAGGCCGAGATGCCCAACGGCATCAGCGGCGACATCGTCTACGACTCGACCAAATTCATCAGCAGCTCGATCGACGAAGTGATCAAGACCCTGGGCGAGTCGCTGGCAATCGTCGCGATCGTCATCTTCCTTTTTCTCGGCAGCTTCCGCGCCGTCATCGTTCCGTTGATTGCGATGCCGCTGTCGCTGATCGGCGCCTTTTTCGTCATGCTGGCGTTCGGCTATTCGATCAACCTGCTGACCTTGCTGGCGCTGGTCCTGGCGATCGGCCTGGTCGTGGATGATGCGATCATCGTCGTCGAGAACGTCGATCGGCACATGAAGGAGGAAGGCAAGTCGCCACTTCAGGCCTCCCTGATCGCTGCCCGCGAGCTGGGCGGACCGATTATCGCGATGACGATCGTGCTGGTGGCGGTCTACGTTCCGATCGGCTTCCAGGGAGGTCTGACCGGCGCGCTGTTCACCGAGTTCGCCTTTACGCTCGCCGGTGCGGTCACGGTATCCGGCATCGTCGCACTGACCTTGTCACCGATGATGACGTCGCGTTTTTTCCGCAGCGAGCAGGAAAGCGGCCGCTTCGTGCGTTTCATCGACCGGCAATTCGACCGCCTCCATCGCGGCTACCAGCGGCGGCTCCACGGCACGCTCGACACCTGGGCAGTACCGGTGGTGATGGGCGTGATCCTTCTCGGCGGCGTCGTCTACCTGTTCATGACGTCGAAGTCGGAGCTCGCGCCGCAGGAGGACCAGGGTATCGTGCTGACGCAGATCATCGGCCCGCCCAATGCGACCTCGCAGCAGATGGACGTTTACTCGAAGCAGGTGTTCGAGATCGCCAAGAGCACTCCCGAGTACGACCAGATGTTCCAGATCACCGGCGTGCCGACGACCAACCAGGGCTTCGGCGGCGTGCTGTTCAAGACCTGGAGCGAGCGGACCAAGAGCGCAACCCAGCTGCAGCAGGAGCTGCAGCAGAAATGGAACAGCGTCGCCGGCGCGCGCGTGGCGGCATTCCAGTTCCCGTCCCTGCCCGGCTCGCAGGGCCTGCCGGTGCAGTTCGTCATCAAGACCACCGAGCCGTATCAGAAGCTCAACGACGTCGCGCAGGCAGTGCTCGCGAAAGCGCAAGCCAGCGGCATGTTCTTCTACGTCGACACCGACCTCAAGGTCGACAAGCCGCAGACGACGGTCCAGGTCGATCGCGACCTGGTGGCGACGCTGGGCATGACCCAGCAGGACGTCGGTGCGGCGCTCGGCGCGGCGCTGGGCGGCGGCTACGTCAACTATTTCTCGATCGCCGGCCATTCGTACAAGGTGATTCCGCAAGTGCTTCAAAACGATCGGCTCAACGCCAGCCAGGTGCTCGACTACCACATCCGGACAGCCGACGGATCGCTGGTCCCGGCCTCGACGGTGGCGACGCAGAAAACCGAGGTCGTTCCCGAGGGCATCGCGCGCTTCCAGCAGCTCAACTCGGCAACGATCTTCGGCGTCTATTCGCCGGCGGTTTCGCAGAACCAGGTGCTCGACTTCATGAAGACGACCCTGCAGCAGGTCGCGCCCAGCGGCTACTCGTACGACTACTCCGGTGTTTCGCGCCAGTTCGTGCAGGAATCCGGCGGCTTCGTGATTACGCTGCTGTTCGCCGTGATCATCGTTTTCCTCGCTCTATCGGCGCAATTCGAGAGCTTCCGCGATCCGGTCGTGATCCTGGTATCGGTCCCGCTGGCGCTGTTCGGCGCGCTGATCTTCATCAACCTCGGACTGGCCACGCTCAACATCTATACGCAGGTCGGCCTGGTCACGTTGATGGGCCTGATAAGCAAGCACGGCATCCTGATCGTGCAGTTCGCCAATCAGCTGCAAGCCGAAGGCAAGACCAAGCGCGAGGCGATCGAGCAAGCCGCAGGAGTGCGTCTGCGGCCGATCCTGATGACGACCGCGGCGATGGTGCTCGGTGTCGTGCCGCTGGTGATCGCTGCCGGCGCGGGCGCGGCCGGCCGCCACGCGATGGGTCTTGTCATATTCACCGGCCTGTCGATCGGCACGCTGTTCACGCTGTTCGTCGTACCTGCGGTGTACATGTTGCTGGCTGCAGATCATCACAAGGCGGCGGCGACCGCGGTGGAGGGCGCGCCACAGCCGCAACCGCAACCACAGCCTTAGAAACGGCGGGCCGCGGCGCCTTAGTGCCGCGGCGCGTCGCTGCCGATGGGGTTCGGCGCGGGAAGGCGCAATCGGCGCGCGCCCGAAAATGCTTGGCACGGCAATTGCTCGATTGTCGTTGCCCGGGGCGGGCGGCGCTTACCGACGCACTCCTCGCCCTTCGCGCCGGCTTTGCTCCGGGCCCTTCGCGCAAGCGATCTCGCCGCGCATTTCTCCATCGCCCCCGATCAGCCCAGCACGCCTTGTTACGGCTCTATAGCCGCACGTACTCGTATTCGACCGGCAGGCTGTTGATGCCGCGCTCGGGCGGGGCGATCCAGCCGGCCATCTTGCCGGGCGCAATGACCTGCCGCATCAGGCTCTTCACGAACGTGCGGTCGGCATCGGTCGGCAGCCATTCGCCTTCGCGCCGGCGAAATTCGCTCTCGTCGATCATCGCGCCGTCCGGATCGCAGTGCACGCCGGCCCAGACGCCGATCGCACGGTGAAAGCGCGGCGACGGCAGCGCCAGACGCTGCCCCATGCCAGCACGCTCGAACTGGCGGTTCCAGCGCTTGAGCCCCAGCTCGCAGTCGCGAACGTACGAGGTTCGCAGCACTTCGTTCATCGCATTGCGCAGCGGGATGCTGTCGGTCTTGATGCCGCGCGCCCGATCGGGCTGCGCGAGCTCGAACGCAACGTCGACACAGCGGTGATCGTCGTACTGCGACTCGTCGGGGCGGCCCTTGAGGCCGGTGGCGAAGCTCGACGCGGCGTTCGACGACACTTCCGACCCGAACAGGTCGAGCGAGGATGAGAACCAGAAATTGAGGTAGCGCTGGAACGTCTGCAGATCGATCGCGCCGGCGTTACGCACTGCCGCAGGATCGTCGGTGCCGAGCTCGGTCATCACTTCCAGCGCGCGCTTGATCACGCGCGAAAGCCCGGTCTCGCCGACGAACATGTGGTGCGCCTCTTCGGTCAGCATGAACCGGGTCGTGCGCGCCAGCGGGTCGAACGCCGATTCGGCGAGACTTTTGAGCTGGTATTTGCCGTCGCGGTCGGTGAAATAGGTGAACATGAAAAACGACAGCCAGTCGGTCACGGGCTCGTTGAACGTCCCCAGGATCCGCGGCTTGTCGGCGTCGCCCGAATGCCGCTCGAGCAACTCCTCGGCTTCCTCGCGTCCGTCGCGCCCGA
Organism: uncultured beta proteobacterium; assembly: GCA_963828595.1. Classification (GTDB taxonomy): domain Bacteria; phylum Pseudomonadota; class Gammaproteobacteria; order Burkholderiales; family Casimicrobiaceae; genus PALSA-1003. Next base: position 223,291 of record CAWHEN010000008.1, on the reverse strand, counting down.
AATACGCGTGCAGCAGGTAGACCATCGCCCATAGGTGGCGGCCTTCCTCGACGTTGATCTGGAACAGGTTGCGCAAGTCGTACAGCGACGGACAGCTGTGCCCGAGCAGGCGCTGCTGCTCGACCGACGCCGGCTCGGTATCGCCTTGCGTGACGATCAGCCGCCGCAGCGGCGAGCGATATTCGCCGGGCACCTGCTGCCATGCCGGCTCGCCCATGTGGTCGCCGAACCCTATCGTGCGCGCCGGCTCGGCGTCGGCGAGGAAGATGCCCCAGCGGTAGTCGGGCATGCGCACTTGGCCATAGCTCGCCCAACCGGCCGCGTCGACGCCGACGGCGGTGCGCAGGTAGATGTCCGCGGCCGCGAAGTCGGACGGACCCATCGTCTGCCACCACTGCAGGAACTTCGGCTGCCAATGCTCGAGCGCGCGTTGCAGCGTCCTGTCGTCGGTCAGATTGACGTTGTTCGGAATCTTTTCGCTGTAGTTGATCGCCATGATCGCTTGCCTCGGAGCGTCCGTTAGCTAGACGCGTTCCCAGTCGAATTTTGCCCGCGTGCCGCTGCCGAAGAGTTTCAGCGCGCCGTCCTTGCCGACCGCGTTAGGCCGCTGGAATACCCAGTTCTGCCACGCCGCCAGCCGGCCGAATATGCGCGCGTGCATCGTCTCGGGTCCCGAAAAGCGCAGGCTCGCCTCCATGCCGGACAGGGCATCGGGCGACAGGCTTGCGCGCTCTTCCAACGCAAGGCGGATCTCGTCGCGCCAGTCGATGTCGTCCGGCGTGAACGTGACCAGACCCGCTTCGCGCGCGGCTTCGGAGCGCAGCATGACGCCGACGCGATCCGGCGCGAGCGTATCGACGGCAAAACGATTGGCGAGCCGCGTGCGTCCGTTGCACATCGGATAGGCGCCGAAGTTCTGCGCCGACAGCGCGATAGCCGGCTCGGCATCGCGCTCGTCGGGGAGTGCCAGCATATAGCTGCGGTCCGCCGCGAGGGCCAGCTCGAGCAAGGTGCCGGCAAAGCACGAGCCCTGATCGATCAGCGCGAACACCGAGCGCGCCGACACGTCGAGCCGCGACAAGGTGCGCCGCCAAAGGCCGATCGTCTCGCGCACCAGCCAGTGGCCGGCGTGTCTTGCGAGCGTCGCATCGACCGCCAGGACCGCCGCAGGATCGCCGGCGGTTCGCATCACCCAGGTGCCGATGTCGAGCTCGTTGGTGCGCAGCAACAGCATCGCATCGTCGAGCTCGCGCGCAAGCGCCAGCGGCCACCAGTCGGCGCCTAGCGCAGTGATCGCTTCGATCGAGTCGGGAGTCCGGTCCGCCGGAGCGCGCAGTGCAAATGTCGCGACGCGACCGGCGCGATCGAGTGCGACGTCGAGGTTCGGATAACTGATGCCGGACTCGGTAACCGTCCTTTTGAGCGGAGCGAGCACGATGCCGCGCGGCGGCGCATCCTCAGAAACGCGCGCGCCCGGTGCGGCGAGATCCTTCGCGCGGCGAGCGACGGTCTGGCCGAACGTGCTCGGCGTCGCAATGTCGTCGACCAGGCCCCAGGCTTTGGCGCGATCGGCGCGCACCCCTTCGATCGTCGTGCAAAAAACGTCAGCGAGATCGCGGCGAAGCCTTCGCTTGTCCGTCAGCCGGGTCAGCCCGCCGGTGCCCGGCAGCACGGCCAGCAGCGGGACTTCGGGCAGGCTCACCGTCGACGACCGGTCGTCGATCATCAGGATTTCGTCGCAGGCGAGCGCGAGCTCGTAGCCGCCTCCGGCCGTCGTGCCGTTCAGCGCGGCGATCGATTTCAATCCCGAATAGAGACTTGCGTCCTCGATGGCGTTGCGCGTTTCGTTGGTGAACTTACAGAAGTTGACTTTCCAGGCGTGCGACGACGCGCCAAGCATGTAGATGTTGGCGCCCGAGCAGAACATGCGCTCCTTGCCGCTGGTGATCACCAGGCAGTGCACGTCCGGGTGTTCGAAGCGCAGCCGCTGCAGCGCATCGGCGAGCTCGATGTCGACGCCGAGATCGTAAGAATTGAGCTTGAGCTTATAGCCGGCCTGGAGGCCGCGATCCTCGTCAACATCGAGGACCAGGGTCGCAACCGCGCCGTCGATGCTCATGCGCCAATGCGCGTAATGGTCGGGATCGGTGTCGAAGGTCACCATCGCAGTTATCCGGCGCGTTTGGCGGTCTCGGCGGTGCGGGTTGCAGCAGTAAGCCGGGCAAGCAACCGCAGGCTCTGCACGATTGACTTGCCCGACGTGTCGACGATTGCGTCGGCCTTGCGGTACAGCAGCTCGCGTCCGGCCAGGATGCGCTTCAGATCTTCCATCGCCTCGGTACTTCCGGCCATCGGCCGCTGATCGCCCTGCGCGACCACGCGTGACATATGCTCTTCGGGTTTAGCCTTCAGCCATACGACGTGGCAGGTCGACAGCAGCAAGTCGAAGGTTTCCGGCTCGGAGACGATGCTGCCGCCGGTCGCGATCACCATCGCCTCGTCGCGCAGCAGCAGCGCTTCCAGCGCGCGCCGCTCGTGACGGCGGTAGGCCGGCAGGCCGTAAAGGAGGAACAGCTCGGCCAGCGATGCGCCCGCCGCCCGCTCGATTTCGCGGTCGAGCTCGATGAAGGGCACGCGGCGTGCTGCGGCGAGCTGCTTGCCCAGCGTCGTCTTGCCGGCGCCGCGCAGACCGATCAGCGCGATCCGGCGCTTTCGTTGCTGTCCCTCGGCGCCGAACGCGCGGTGCAGCGTGTCCGAGGCGCGGCGGATTTCCGGCGCCGAAAGTCGCGACAGCCACTGCATCAGCAGCGCGACCTCGGTCCGCGCCTCGGGGCCGTTTCGCGTCAGCTGCTCGACCGGGACATCGATCGCCTGCGCGATCTGCTTCAGAAGCAGGATCGAGACATTACCCCGACCCGATTCCAGCGATGCGAGATAGCGCTCGGACACGCCCGAATCGTGCGCAAGCGCGCGGCGCGACATCCCCCGCTGCGCGCGGATCTCTCGAACGCGCTCGCCGATTGCGGACAGATAGGCGGCATCGGTGTCGCGGCCGGAAGCGGCGGGCAGCCGCGTGCGCGTCGGCGAGGCCGTGCTCATCACCGGCGCAATTCCCCGGCTTCGCGCCGAGCTGGGTGGGTACGATAATGCATTTTATTGCATCCAGGCTTCAGGGTATGTACTATAGTTCATGGCCGTCCCGATGACAAGGCTCGACCGATGTTGAACGTCAATATTTTGGTCGGCACGATGACCGGCACCGCGCAGCTGGTCGCGCAGGAGATCGAGCTCGCCTGTGCCGACTCGCAAGTAGGCATCGACGTCACGTTCATGGATGCGCTCGATCGGTGCGTGTTCAAGCGGCCCGGCGTATTCCTCATCTGCACGTCGACCTACGGCCAGGGCGACGTACCCGACAATGCCAAGGCCTTCTACGCCGATCTCGTCGCGTGTCGCGAGTCGCTGGCGCACGTGCATTACGGCGTGTTCGCGCTCGGCGACAGCACGCACGTCGGCACCTACTGCTTCGGCGGCAGGCGTTTCGACGAAGCGCTGGCGGCGCGGGGGGCGCGGCGCATCGGCGAAGTGATGCAGCACAACGCCAGCGGCGGCACGCTGCCGGAAGACGTGGCGCTGGAGTGGTTTCCGGAATGGCTGCGGCAGGCGCGCGCCGCTCTCGAGGCGGGGGAATCCGACGCTGCGATCGCCGCGCAAGACACGCGGCCCGCAAGCGATTGACGAGGCCCCGCATGCGCCGCCACAATCGCCAGTCCCCCTTCCAGTCAACGCGACTATGACCGCCCGGACACCTGGCTTTGCCCAGGCAGACCATTCGGCGTCGCCGCCGCGCTTGAGCATTCCCCGCGCCTACAACGCCGCCGTGGACCTGGTCGAGCGCAATCTCGCCGCGGGTCGCAGCGGGCATACCGCGTTCATCGACGATGCCGGACGCTATACCTACGGCGAGCTCGCGCAGCGCGTCAACCGCTGCGCCAACGCCTGGACGAGTCTGGGCCTTCGCACCGAGGATCGAGTCGTCCTGCTGCTGCATGACAGCATCGATTTTCCGACGGCGTTTCTGGGCGCCATCCGCGCCGGCGTCGTGCCGATCCCCTGCAATACGCTGCTCACCGCCGCCGACTACGAATATCTGCTGGCCGACAGCCGCGCGCGGGCCATCGTCGTCTCCGCGCCGCTGGCGCCGGCGATCGCGCCACTCGCCGCTCGGCTCGATGCGCTCGAGCACGTCATCGTTTCCGGCGGCGCCGTCGATGGCACGCTGGCCTTCGCCGACTGGATCGCGTCCGAATCGGCCGATGCGCCGGTCGCGGCGACGACGGCGGACGATGTCTGCTTCTGGCTGTATTCGTCGGGATCGACCGGCAGCCCGAAGGGCGCCGTGCATCTGCATGCCGACCTGATCCAAACCGCGGAGCTCTATGCGCGCCCGGTGCTCGGCATCGCACCGGACGACGTGGTGTTCTCGGCGGCCAAGCTCTTTTTCGCCTACGGGCTGGGCAACGCCCTGACCTTTCCGCTTTCGGTCGGCGCGACCAGCGTGCTGATGGCCGAGCGCCCGACGCCGGCGGCGGTGTTCAAGCGCCTGGTCGCCGAGCGACCGACGATTTTCTACGGCGTGCCGACTCTGTACGCGGCGATGCTGGCCAGCGCGGAATTTCCGGCGCGCGACCGGATGGCCTTGCGTCGCTGCGTCTCCGCCGGAGAGGCGCTGCCGGCGGACCTGGGCAAGCGCTGGCGCGACAAGACCGGCGTCGACATCCTCGACGGCCTGGGCTCGACCGAGATGCTGCATATCTTCCTGTCCAATCGTCCCGATGACGTCTGCTACGGCACGACCGGCAGGCCGGTGCCCGGCTACGCCCTGCGCGTCGTTGACGAACAAGGCGAACCGGTCGCGACCGGCGAGATCGGCGAGCTCCAGGTCAACGGACCGACGAGCTCGCCGTACTACTGGAACAATCGCGCCAAGAGCCTGGCGACGTTTCTCGGGCCATGGACTCGCAGCGGCGACAAGTACATCGTCGACGCCGACGGCCGCTACGTCTATTGCGGCCGCACCGACGACATGCTCAAGGTCGGCGGCGTGTACGTCTCGCCATTCGAGGTCGAGGCAGCGCTGGCAACGCACGAGGCCGTTCTCGAATCGGCGGTCGTCGGCTGCGCCGATGCCAGCGAGCTGATCAAGCCGAAGGCCTTTGTCGTGCTCAAGCCCGGACACACGCCGGGACCCGCGCTCGCCGCGGCACTGCAGGACCACGTCAAGTCCCTGCTCGCGCCGTTCAAGTATCCGCGCTGGATCGAATTCGTCGCCGACTTGCCGAAGACCGCCACCGGAAAGATCCAGCGCTTCAAGCTGCGCGCGCCCGCGTAGTGTCCTGTCCGGTAAGTTCCGAAGATAAAGGAGCGGATGAAATCAGATGCCAGGCAAGGCGCGCGGCCGAAAGCGTACCCTGTGGTACGGTGAGGCCGCGCAACGCCGCATGGCATCTGATTTCGCCGCGAACTATCGAGCGAATTTACGGGACAGGACACCAGAACATGACGGAATGCCCACCCGCTGCTACCATCGCAGCGCCCACAACATCAAAACCTCGGAGGAGAAGCACATGACAGACCGGCGTCAGTTCATCCAGCAGGCAGGACTTCTTGCATCGGCGGCCGCAATCGGCGGCCTCACGCCATCGATCGCGCGAGCACAGAACGCCAAGGTCAGAGTCGGCATGATGCTGCCGTACACGGGAACCTACGCGGCGCTGGGCACGGCGATCACGCAGGGCTTCAATCTCGCGGTCGAGGAAAACGGCGGCATGCTCGGCGGGCGCGCGATCGAATACTTCACCGTGGACGACGAGTCGGAGCCATCCAAGGCTACCGACAACGCGAACAAGCTCGTGCAGCGCGACAAGGTCGACGTGCTGCTCGGCACCGTGCATTCCGGGGTCGTGATGGCGATGGTCAAGGTCGCGCGCGACAACGGCACGCTGCTGATCATCCCGAACGCGGGCGCGAACGCCGCGACCGGCGGGCAGTGCGCGCCGAACATCTTTCGCACGTCGTTTTCCAACTGGCAGCCGGCGCATCCGATGGGCAAGGTGATGTATGACAAGGGCCATCGCAAGGTCGTCACGCTGACCTGGAAATACGGCGCCGGCGAGGAATCGATCGAAAGCTTCAAGGAGGCGTTCACCAAGGCCGGCGGCTCGATCACCAAGGAAATGTACCTGCCGTTCCCGAACGTCGAGTTCCAGCCGTTCATCACCGAAATCGCCTCGCTCAAGCCCGATGCGGTGTTCGTGTTTTTTGCCGGCGGCGGCGCCGTCAAGTTCACCAAGGACTATGCGGCGGCCGGCCTGAAGGAAAAAATCCCGCTGTACGGGTCCGGCTTCCTCACCGACGGCACGCTCGAGGCGCAGGGCGCGTCCGCGCAGGGCTTGCTGACGACGCTGCATTACGGCGACGGCATCGAGAACCCGAAGAACAAGCAGTTCCGCTACAACTACGGCAAGAAGTACGGCATCCAGGCCGACGTCTACGCAGTCCAGGGTTACGACGCCGCGCTGTTGCTGCACGGCGGCCTCAATGCGGTCAAAGGCAGCTTCGGCGACAAGAAGGCGCTGTATGGCGCGCTGGAGAAGGTCAAGATCGACAGCCCGCGCGGTCCCTGGACGATGTCGAAGGCGCACAATCCGATCCAGGACATTTATCTGCGCCGCGTCGAGGGTAACGCGAACCAGGTGATCGGCGTCGCATGGAAAGCGCTGGAGGACCCGGCGCGCGGCTGCAAGATGTCGGCTGCCTAGTGTGCTGTTCGCGGGTTACGCAGGCGGGGGCAGTCGTCCCCGCTTCTTTTTTTGTGCAGGCTATGCGTCGATGCCGGGCGCATGACGGACCCGTGCCGTGGAATGGCTGATCCAGATCCTCAATAGCGTGCAATACGGCCTGTTGCTGTTCCTGGTCGCGAGCGGGCTCACCTTGATCTTCGGCATCATGGGCGTCATCAATCTCGCCCACGGCAGCTTCTACATGATCGGCGCCTACCTCGCGTTCACGCTGTCGTCGCTGACCGGCAGCCTGTGGATCGCGATACCGCTGGGGATCGTGCTTGCTGCGGCGCTCGGACTCGTTCTCGAATGGGCGTTGATCAGCCGCCTGTACCGACGCGATCACCTATATCAGGTACTGCTCACCTTCGGCCTGATCCTGATCTTCGAGGAGCTGCGCAGCATCATCGTCGGCGACGACGTCCATAGCGTCGCGATGCCCGCGGCGCTCGCGGCGTCGCTGCCGTTGACCGAGACGCTTTCGTACCCGGTGTACCGGCTGTTCATTTCGGCCGTCTGCCTGGCGCTCGCGGGGCTGATGTACGTGACGATACAGAAGACGCGCTTCGGCATGATGATCCGGGCCGCCGCGTCCAATCCAGAAATGGCGACCTCGCTGGGTCTCGATATCCGCTGGATCCACGCGCTGGTCTTCGCCGCGGGCGTCGCGCTGGCGGCATTCGCCGGCATGATCGCCGCGCCGGTGTCATCGGTGTTTCCGGGCATGGGCAACCAGGTGTTGATCGTCTGCTTCGTGATCGTCGTCATCGGCGGCATCGGCTCGCTCAAGGGCGCGCTGATCGCCGCGCTGCTGATCGGCTTCGCCGATACATTCGGCAAGGTGCTTCTGCCCGACTACGCGAGCATCGCCGTCTACCTGTTGATGGCGATCGTGCTTCTGTTCCGTCCGCTGGGGCTCTTCGGCCGTGCGTGAGCATTGGCAGCCTCGTGCCTCTTACGCGCGAGAAGCAGCATGAAGCGCAGCCTCCTGCCATGGCTGATCGTCGCCGCCATCCTGCTGCTGCTGTTTCCGGCGGTCGCGGAAAAGTTCTATCTTCAGCTCGTCACCAAGATCATGATCCTTTCGATTTTCGCGCTGTCGCTCGACCTGCTGGTCGGCTACACCGGACTCGTCAGCCTGGGCCACGCCGCCTACTTCGGGATCGCCGCCTACACCTACGCGCTGGCTTCGCCGTCCGCCGATCCGGCCAACGTCTGGCTGACCTTGCCGCTTGCGCTGGCGGCGAGCGCCACGGCCGCGCTACTGGTCGGCGCGTTGGTGCTGCGCACCTCGGGCGTGTACTTCATCATGGTGACGCTGGCGTTCGCCCAGATGGCGTACTACTTCTTTCACGACACGCGCGTCGCCGGCGGGTCCGACGGGATTTACGTCAATACGCGGCCCGACGCGCTGGTGCCGGGCCTGGACCTGGCCAACGATCTTCATTTCTATTATTTCGTGCTCGCCGCGCTCGCCATCGTTTTCGGGCTGCTCGCGATCATCCTGCGCTCGCCGTTCGGCCGGGCGCTGCAGGGCATCAAGGCGAACGAGCACCGGATGCGCGCGCTCGGCTTCGCCACCTTGCGCTACAAGCTCGCCGCGTTCGTACTCGCAGGAACGATCGCGGGGCTCGCCGGCTATCTCGCCGCGGCGAAGGAAGGCTACGTCAATCCGGAGATGATGGCCTGGCATCAATCGGGCACCGTGCTGATGATGCTGATCCTGGGCGGCATGGGAACGCTGTTCGGCGCGGTGCTCGGCGCCTTCTCGTACGTGCTGCTGCAGGAATGGTTCTCCGCGCTGGCCAAGCACTGGCAACTATTGATGGGACTCTTCATCGTTGCCGCGGTGCTGCTGTTGCCGCAGGGGCTGATCGGCCTGCATCAGCTGCGGATAAAGCCGCGCGTGCCGCGCGGCGAGCGCGACAGTGACTGAGCCGGTGCTCACCGCGACCGCGCTCGGACGCCGCTTTGGCGGCCTGGTCGCCGTCGACGACGTCAGCTTGTCGCTGGCGCCGAAGACGGTGCACGCGGTCATCGGCCCGAACGGCGCCGGCAAGTCGACCCTGGTCAACCTGCTCTCTGGCGAACTGCGGCCATCGACCGGCACGATCCGTCTAGGCGCCCTGGACATCACGCACTGGCCATCGCACCGCATCGCGCAGCACGGCGTGGCGAGATCGTTCCAGCACACCAATGTCTTCGGTGCCTTTTCCGCATTCGAGAATTGCCGGCTGGCCGCGCAGTCGCACCACAGGAATTTCGGCCGCTGGTTCAAGCCGGCGGAGCGCTACGGCGACTGGAATGTCGCGGCGGACGCGGCGCTGGCGATCGTCGGCCTCGCCGCGCGCGCCGGCATCGCCGCCTCCGCGCTGTCGCACGGCGAACGCCGCGCGCTGGAGATCGCGATGGCGCTCGCCACGCAACCTGCCGTGCTATTGCTCGACGAGCCGCTCGCGGGGATGGGCCCCGAGGAATCGGCGCACATTGTCGCGCTGGTCAAGCGCCTGGCCGCCGACCACGCGATCCTGCTGGTCGAGCACGACATGGACGCGGTGTTCGCGCTGGCCAACCGGCTGACGGTGATGGTCAACGGGAGGATATTGGCGAGCGGCGCGCCGGAGGCGATCCGCGCCAATGCCGAAGTCCAGCGCGCGTACCTGGGTACCGAAGCCGTGAGCACGCTCTGATGACCACGCCGCTGCTCGAAGCGCGCAAGCTGCACAGCTACTACGGCAGCAGCCACGTGCTGCAGGGCGTCGATTTTTCGATCGGCGCCGGCGAGGTGGTCGCGCTAATGGGCCGAAACGGCATGGGCAAGACAACCTTGCTCCGGTCGATGCTCGGCTTGCTCAAATCGCGCACCGGCGAAGTCGACATCGATGGCGTCAGCGCCACCGATATCCCGCCGCATAAGATCGCCCGCCTCGGGGTTGCGTTCGTGCCCGAGAACCGCGGCATCTTCCCGACGCTGACAGTCCGCGAGAACCTGCTGGTCGCCGCCCGCCCTGCCGCCGACGGCAACGGGTGGACGTTCGAGCGGGTGATGGCGACCTTTCCCCCGCTCGCCGCGCGGCTCGGGCACCGCGGCAACCAGCTGTCGGGCGGCGAGCAGCAAATGCTGACCATCGGCCGTGCATTGCTGACCAATCCCCGGCTGCTGATCCTCGACGAGGCGACCGAGGGTTTGGCGCCGCTGATCGCGACGACAATCTGGCGAACCATACGCACGATCCGCGACGGCGGCATCGCGACGGTGATCGTCGACAAGCATTTCGCGATGCTGGCCGAGCTTGCCGACCGCTGCGTGATCCTGGTCAAGGGACGCAAGGTATTCGACGGCTCGCCCGCCGAGCTCGCCGCGCAGCCGGGCCTGCGCGAGCAGCATCTGGGCATCTAGCGCGCGTTCGATCGATGCCGCGGGCGCGATTTTTCGATGTCGCCGGCCACCGGCTCGAATGCGTGCGCATCCGCGGAGCGAAGAGCTCACCGACGCTGGTCTTTCTGCACGAGGGTCTCGGCTCAGTGGCCTTGTGGAAGGATTTTCCCGCGCGTGTCGCCGATGCGACCGGCTGCCCTGTTCTGGTTTACTCGCGGGCGGGATACGGGCGATCGTCGCCGGCTGTGCTGCCGCGTGCGACCGACTACATGCACGTCGAGGCGCTTACCGTCCTGCCGGCGCTGCTCGACCGGCTCGGGATCGCGGATCCGATATTGGTCGGACACAGCGACGGCGCATCGATCGCACTGCTGCATGCCGGTTCGGGCAAGCGCCCGGTGCGCGGGCTGGTCGCGCTCGCGCCGCACGTGTTCGTCGAGGATATGTCGATCGCGAGCATCGACGAAGTGCGCCGGCAATATGAGACAACCGACTTGCGCGAAAAGCTGGCGCGCCGCCACGCCGATCCCGACGCGGCGTTCCGCGGCTGGAACGACATCTGGCTGGCGCCGGCGTTTCGCAGCTGGAACATCGAGGCGTGCCTGCCGGGCGTGCGCTGTCAGCTGCTGCTGATCCAGGGCCGTGACGACGAGTACGGAAGCGCGGCGCAGCTCGACGCGATCGAGCGCCAGGTCGGCGGCACGGTCACGCGGATCGAGCTCGCCGATTGCCGTCACTCGCCGCATCGCGATCAGCCCGAAGCAACGCTGACGGCGATCGCCGACTTCGTCGCTACGACTTGACCGCGTTTTGCAGGGCCAGCGCGCGCTGATAAAGGCGATTGCGTGCCGCGCCCGATTGCGCGACCGCGATGCGCACCGCCTGGGCCAGCGGCAGTTCGGCGAGCAGTGGCTTCAGCAAGGCGTCGTGTTCGCCGGCGTCGGCCTTTGCGGTGTCGTCGTCCGGCGCAGCGACGATCAACACGAACTCGCCGCGGATCCGATCGGCGTCGGCCGCGAGCCACGCGGACACGTCGGCCAGCGTGCAGCGATGCAGTGTCTCGAAGCGCTTGGTCAATTCGCGCGCAATGACGATCTCGCGAAGCGGATCGAGCACGGCGGCAAGTAAGGCCACGGTCGCGGCAACACGATGCGGCGCCTCGTAGAAGACCAGCGCATAAGGGAAGTTGCGCACCCGCTCGATTGCCGCGCGGCGCGCGCCGGCCGCGACCGGCAGGAATCCCAGGAACAGCCACTGCGGCGTCGCGATGCCTGCCGCCGAAAGCGCCGCCGTCACCGCCGACGGACCGGGGATTGGCACGATCGCGAAGCCCGCCGCCGAAACGGCGCGCACCAGCGCGGCTCCCGGATCGCTGATCGCCGGCGTGCCGGCATCGGTGATCAGCGCGACACGCTTGCCGGACGAAAGCAATTCGATAATGGCGGCGGCGCGCTTGTGCTCGTTGTGCTCGTGCAGCGAAACCAGGCGCGCGTGCAGGCCATAGTGCGCGAGCAACCCGGCGCTGACGCGCGTGTCCTCGGCCGCGATCACGTCGACCTGTCCCAGCACGTCGAGCGCGCGCAGGGTCAGGTCGCGCAGGTTACCGATCGGTGTCGCCACCACATATAATGTTCGCCCCAGCGCCGGCAACGGCTCCCCTCTGCTCATGGTCGACGATTTCCTTTCGATGGCCCGATTGCCAGCATGGCTGCGCGCAGCGGTGCTCGCCGCTGCGGTGCTCGGCCTCGGCGCGTGCGAGGTCACGCCGCCATTGTCGGGCCGCGCGCCTCCGCCGCCAAGCACGGTGCCGTCGGCGCCGCCGGCGGTCGAGATCGCTCCGGCGCCGCTGGTGCCGCCACCTCCGTTTGCGGTAACGCCCGCCCCCACGCCGCCACCACCCGCCGGACCGGCGATCGCACGCGCCGCAGGGAACGCGATCGCGTTGATCCTGCCGCTCGAGTCACCGACCTATGGCCGCGCCGCCAGCGCCGTGAAGGCGGGTTTCGTCGCCGCGGCGGCGCGCGCCGGCGCCAGTGCGCGCGTGCAAGTGATCGGACACGGCGACGACGGCGTGCTGCCGGCATTCGCCGCGGCGGCGCAAAGCGGTGTCGCGCTCGCCGTCGGGCCGTTGACGCGCGATGACTTGAAGATCGTCCTTGCGATGTCGCCGCTGCGGCCGCGGATGCTCGCGCTGAACCAGTCCGACGAAGGGGCGCCGCTGCCTGGCGGCGTCTATGCGTTGACACTTGCCGTCGAGCAGGACGCCGCGCTGTTGATGCGAGTCGCGCGCGGCGACGGCGTTAAGGCGATCGCGGTGGTCGGCAGCGATGCGCCGTTTCAGCGGCGGTTCAGCCAGGCGTTCATCGCCGCGTGGCGGCGCGAAGGGGGCGCGGCGCCGCACGAATACCGGTTCGACCCGAGCCCGGAGCAACTGGGCACGCTGCGCGGCGAGCTCGCCGCGCAGCCGATCGACGCGGTGCTGCTGGCGGTCGATGCCAGCGAGGCGGCGCTGGCGAAGTCGTTCGTGCGGGGCAGGGTCTACGCGAGCAGCCAGATTACCGACGGCCTGCCTGCCCAGATGCTGTACGACCTGGAAAACGTCCGCTACATCGAAGTGCCGTGGCTGGCCGAGCCCGACAATCTGGCGTTTGCCGGCGTGCCGCGCGCCGATTACGACGACCCGGTGCTGGAGCGGCTCTACGCGCTGGGCATCGATGCATTCGCGCTGGCGCAGATGCTGGCGGAACCGACGCCGCCCGATCGCATCGAGCTCGATGGCGCGACCGGTCATCTGTCGCTGCTGCCATCGCGGGCCTTTGCCCGCGAAGGCCGCGTGATGACCATCCACGACGGCCGCGTGCTGGCCGAGCCGCCGGCGCGATGAAGCGATGAATCGCGGCGCGGTGGCGGAAGCGCTCGCGGCCGAGTTCCTTCAGGGGCGGGGCCTCAAGATCGTCGCGCGCAACTACCGCTGTCGCGGCGGCGAGATCGATCTGATTGCGAGCGACGGCGACACGCTGATCTTCGTCGAAGTGAGGCTGCGCAGCGATGCGGCGTTCGGCGGCGCGGGCGAGAGCATCACCGCGGCCAAGAAAAAACGCCTCAGGTTCGCCGCCGCCCACTATCTGAGCCGCCTAAGCCAAATGAGCCAAATGAGCAAGGAGCCGCCGTGCCGCTTCGATGCCATCCTGCTCTCCTCGCTCGACCCGGGCCGGATCGAATGGCTGGTCAATATCGACGCCAACTGACGCCGGGCGAGGCCAAGTTGCTACAATGCGCCTCGACCGATGGATACCACGCATCGCATCCGCGCGCATTTCGCCGACAGCGCCGAACTCAAGCTCGCCGCGGTCGACGTGATGGCGCCGTTGATCGCGCGCGCGGCGGGTCTGATGACCGATTGCCTGCTGGCGGACGGCAAGATCCTGGCCTGTGGCAACGGCGGCTCGGCGTCCGACGCCCAGCATTTCGCTGCCGAGATGGTCGGCCGCTTCGAGCGCGAGCGCCCGGAGTTGCCGGCGCTGTCGCTGGCGACCGATACCTCGATCCTGACCGCGGTGGCCAACGACTATGACTTCAGCCAGGTGTTCGCCAAGCAGGTGCGCGCGCTGGGACGCAGCGGCGACGTGCTGCTCGCGCTGTCGACGTCGGGTAACTCGGCCAATGTCGCGCTGGCGATCGATGCCGCTCACGAGCGCGAAATGCGGGTCGTCGCGCTGACCGGCAGGGGCGGAGGCCGCATCGGTGAACTCCTCACCGGCGTCGATGTCCACCTCTGCGTCCCGCATTCGGTGACCGCCCGCATCCAGGAAGTGCACCTGTTGACGATACACTGCCTGTGCGACGCGATCGATACCAACCTGCTTGGCGAAGAGAGCTGAAAGAGATGAACCCTGGGGAAACGCGAGGAATCATGAAGAGGTTCGATACCATCATGCGGATTGCGGCGACCTTGTCGCTTGCCGCCGGCGCGACGCTGCTCAACGGCTGCGTTCCGCTGGTAATTGGGGGCGCCGTGGCGACCGCCCAGATCGCCACCGACCGGCGAACGACCGGTGCCCAGCTCGACGATGAGTTCATCGAGGACAAGGCGATCGCGCAGATCTCCGATCGTCTCAAGAGCGATATCCACGTCAACGTGACCAGCTACAACGGCATCGCGCTGCTGACCGGCGAGGCCCCGACCGAGGCGTCGAAAAACGAGGTGGCGCAGGTCGTGCGATCGATGCCGAAGGTGCGGATCGTGCAGAACGAGCTCGTCGTCGGCCCGACCAGCTCGCTTTCGGCGCGTACCAACGACACATTCATCACCTCGAAGGTCAAGTCACGATTCGTCGAGGCAACCAACAAGTTCCAGATCAATCACGTCAAGGTCGTCACCGAGCGCAACGTCGTCTACCTGATGGGCATCGTGCGGCGCGACGAGGGTGATGCCGCCGCCGAGATCGCCCGCACGACCAGCGGCGTGGAGCGCGTCGTCAAGGTGTTCGAATACATCGGTTGAGCGCTTCGTCCGACCGTCTCGGCACAGAGGGACCGAGCTTCGCATCCAAGATCGCTAGCGCTGAAACCCGCGCGGCGCAGATCGCGGCGCTGCCGCGGCCGCTGGTGTTCACCAACGGCGTGTTCGACATCCTTCACCGCGGCCACGTCAGCTACCTCGACCATGCGCGCCGGCTCGGCGCCTCGCTGGTCGTCGGCGTCAACACCGACGCATCGGCGCGCCGCCTCGGCAAGGGCGGCGATCGGCCGATCAATTCGCTCGACGATCGCATCGCGGTGCTCGCAGCTCTCGAATCGGTGAGTCTGGCCATTGCATTCGACGAAGACACCCCGCTCGCGCTCGTGCTCGAATGCCATCCCGACGTCATCGCCAAGGGCGCCGACTACACGGCGGCCACGACCGTCGGCGCCGCCGAAGTCATCAACTGGGGCGGACGCTTCGAGGCGATCCCGCTGCTGCCCGGACGCTCGACCAGCGCGCTACTGACGCGCTTGCGGCGCTGAAAGTGCGAGCGATGCGGCGCAGCGCGTTTGCTATAATTTGCTGCTTTAGCGAGCGAAGTCGATGTTCCAGACGATCGATGCACTCGAGCTCTCGCGCCTGATCCAAAGCGGGGAGGCACCGCGGGTGGTCGACGTGCGCACCGCGGCCGAAGTGTCCCGCGGGACGATAGGCGACGCGCTGCACATCGAGCTGTCGACGTTGCCGGCGCGACTCTCCGAGCTCGACAGCGACGCGCCTATTGTCGTCTTTTGTCAGTCGGGTGCGCGGTCGGCGCAAGCCTGCGCTTACCTCGCCGAGCGCGACTTTCGCCGGGCATTCAATCTGGGCGGAGGTATCGCGGGCTGGGTGCGGGCAGGCCTGCCACTGAATGGACTGGACCGATAATGGATCAGACGGTGCAATTCGAACGTGAAGTCGATGCGCGCGGCTTGAATTGTCCGCTGCCGATTCTTCGCACCAAGAAAGCGCTGAACGACATGGCGAGCGGGCAGGTCCTGCGCATTCTGGCTACCGATCCGTCATCGGTTCGCGACTTCGAGGCGTTCGCCCGGCAGACCGGCAATCAGCTGCTGCAGCAAAGCGAGCAGAATGGCGAATTCGTTTTCCTGCTCCGGCGCAAGTAGCAGCGGGCGCGAACGCTCGCGCAACGACGCTTTTCCACTTCGATAGCGAATGATCATGGCCGATGCACCAGAGATCGTCGAGCTCACCGAGGAGAATTTCGCCGAGTCGATCAACGATCATCCGTTCGCGGTCGTTGATTTCTGGGCGCCATGGTGCGCGCCGTGCCGTGCGTTCGCGCCGGTGTTCGCCGCCGCCGCGGTCAAGTATCCCGAGGTCAGGTTCGCCAAGGTCAACACCGAGGAGCAGCAGGTGCTGGCCGGCCATTTCAACATCCGCTCGATCCCGACGCTGATGGTCTTCCGCGACAACATCATCGTGTTCGCCGAAGCCGGCGCGCTGCCCGCCAGTGCGCTCGACCAGGTCTTGACCGCGGCCAAGGCGCTCGACATGGAAGCGGTGCGGCGCGAGCTTGCCGCGCAGGAAGCGCCTGCGGCTGAGGGCAGCTGACCCTCTAGCTGCACCGTGTCTCAAAGCGGACCGGGATTTGCGAGGCTCGCCGCAATATTTGCCGGAGCGCTCGTTCGCGGTAGCATCCCCGCTACGCGGGGCCCCTGCTCCGCGCTCCCTCGCGTTCCCTCGCGTTAGCGCCGGTAGCGGTTCAGGAAGTCGGTGACGATGCCGCGCTGGCTTTTGTCGATGGCCGCTTCCATCGTGTTGTCGAGCGGATCGTATTGCAGCACCCGGCGAAACGCGGCGATCGCCTCTTGATGGTAGCCCTGCGCCTGCAGCGAGTAGCCGAGGCAGCGCCATGGCTCGGCATTCCAGAATTCCAGATCCGACCATGCCCGGCAGAGCTCGGCGGCGCGGCGCCAGTTGCCGGCGTTGAGCATGCGCGGGCCTTCGCCGCGCAGCAGCGCCAGCCGCGCCTGGCGGTCGGCAAAAAGCGCCGTCGTATCGGCGTCGTTGACGCTGCCGGAGTCCGGCGCCGATCCGGTCGCGCTCGCGCTCTGCGGTCCGCGATCGAGCAATCCGATCTTGCCGACGTCACCCTGGAAGCCGCGCCGCAGCAAGCCCGGCGTCGAAGGCGTCCAGCCGGCGACCGCGCTCTTGGCGGCGACGATTGACTCGGTCATCGGCTCATGCCAGGCGACGCCGTACAGCCACAGCATCGCCGCCAACCCGACGACGCCAGTGACCATGTTCAATATTCCGGGCGGGCTGTGCGTCACCAGGCAGTCTTCGGCAAAGTCCCAACTCGTCTCGCCCTGCTGCGCGACTTTTTCGTAGGCGAGCGCGATCAGCACCGGTGCGAGCAGCGGGAATCCGCAGGCGAGACCCGCCCACCAGACATGGAACGAGCGGCGCAGCGCCCGCTGCAGCTGCGCACGCACATCGCGTCGCGCGTAGGCGTTGCTGATCGAGAATTGCAGATAGACGCCGAACAGCCATTTGCCCGGCGTCTGCTGCAGCGACGCGATCAGCAGCGATTCGATCGGAATCCATAAGGCCGTGATCAGCATCGGCGCAAGCAGCGGATGGCCGATCCAGAAGGCGACGTCGTCGCTGACGACGCCGGCGTTGTGCAGCTCCGACAGCAGCAGCGCCAGCACCAGTCCCCAGATCGCGTAGTCGAACAGGCGTGCCGCCAGGCGGTTCCACGGGCGCGGCTCGCTGGTGCGTCCCGACTTCGCCCGTTCGAGCTCGGCCATGCGCAGCTGGAATATCCAGCTCGCGTCTTCCTGCGGCGCGTCGGTGCCGAGGAACACGCTCTTCTCGCGGCGCCAGTTGAGAATCGCGAGATCGGTCTGCGGAATCAGCGCCGGAATGCGCGGCACGTGACCGCGGCGTACCCACGAGAGCCCGTGCACGATGCCGTAGATCAGCGAGAGCACGAGCAGCAGCAGTGTCAGCCAGACCAGCACCTGCTTGGCGACCAGCACGGAATCGGCCGGTGTCACGAACACGATCGCACCGGTGATGAAGGCGCCGAACAGCAGGCAGAGCGCCAGCTGGCCCATCGCCGAGCGCCCGAACGACGCGACACGCTCGGTCAGTCCGGGGTGATGCAGGCTCTTGTCCGGCGCCCCGATCGCCGTGGTCAGAAGCTTCTCGTCGGCGGCCTCGATAATTTCGTCTTCATCGTGCGCCGCCGTACCCTCCGCCTCGGCGGTGGCTGCGACGTTGCTGACGAAGCGCGAAATGCGCTGCTCGGTGTTGGCCTCGGCGGCAACGGCGAGCTCTTGATCGTAATGCTGCCTGTGCTCGGGATCGCTGAGTATGCGGCTGGCATGATTGATGAAACGCAAGGCCTCTTCTACGTTGCCTTGGCCGTCGCGTGTTTTCGCATAATATTTTCGGATCAGGCGACGCAGCGCGGCCCGCACCTCTTCGTCCGGTGCGAGCTGCGGTACTCCCAGTGCTTCGTAGAGCGTTGCCTTCATCGCCAATCGCAGGAAAATGCACGCAATCTGACGTTGGAATGTTCCGGGAAACCGGTGGACAATGCAAGTTATCGATAATTACCCCGCAAAACGCCAAGTTCCGGCACACGCGGCGCGGCAGACGATGCCGCTGTGCGGCAGCATCGGCGTCAGGAGCTCCGGCGCGGACCCTGGGCGGCCCGACGCTCAATATGTCGCCTACCAATGAAAAAGCGGCCGCAGGGGCCGCTTTTTTCGCTCGCCAAGAAGCTATTAGCTTCCCTTTTCCTCACGATGGGCGAGCTTCTCGCGAATGCGCGCCGACTTGCCCGAGCGATCGCGCAGGTAGTAGAGCTTGGCGCGGCGCACGTCGCCCTTGCGCTTGACTTCGATGCTCGCGATCAGCGGCGAGTAGGTCTGGAACGATCGCTCTACGCCTTCGCCGCTCGAGATCTTGCGCACGACGAACGACGAATTGAGGCCGCGGTTGCGCTTGGCGATGACCACGCCTTCGTAGGCCTGCACGCGCTTGCGCTCGCCTTCGACGACGTTGACGTTGACGATCACGGTGTCGCCCGGCGCGAAATCCGGCACCGTCTTGCCCAGACGGGCCATTTCTTCCTTGTCCAGCGTATCGATGATGTTCATGCGTTGCTCCTTGATCAAAGGTTCCGGCCGTTGGCCTGGCGCGCAGCGCAGGTCGCCACCTGATGCGCGCTGTTTGTTTTGAAATCCCGTACTCGCAAAACTGCTGCCTGTTGCTACCTGCTACTTGCCGGCCGCCCTTCCGCCGCCCTCGCGCTTGAATTCCTCGAGCAACTTCGCATCTTCCGCCGACAGGCTTTTTTCCGCCAGCAAATCCGGCCGCCGCAGCCAGGTGCGCCCCAGCGACTGCTTGCGCCGCCAGCGCGCGATCTCGGCGTGGTTCCCCGACAACAGCACCGGCGGCACCACTCCGCCTTCCAGCTGCTCGGGCCGCGTGTAATGCGGACAATCGAGGAGCCCGTCGACAAACGATTCCTCGACGTTCGACTGCGCGTCGTTCAGCACGCCCGGAAGCTGCCGCACGATCGCATCGATCAGCAGCAGCGCCGGCAATTCGCCGCCCGACACGACAAAATCTCCGATCGAGACCTCGAGGTCGATCTCCTTTTCCAGCAAGCGCTCATCGACGCCCTCGTAGCGTCCCGCCAGCAATATCAACCCCGGCTCCGCCGCGAGTTTTGCCACGCGCGCATGACGCAACGGCTCGCCTTGCGGCGACAGGTAGACGACCGGCGCGCGCTCGACACCCGCCGCCTGCATGTCTCGCCGCGCCGCGTCCAGCGCCTTCGTCAGCGGCTCCGCCCGCATCACCATTCCCGGGCCGCCACCGAACGGCCGGTCGTCGACCGTCCGATAGCTGTCGGTCGCAAAGTCGCGCGGATTGAGGCAGCCGAGCGTCCAGATGCCGCGCTCGAGTGCACGCCCCATGACGCCGTACGCCGCCGCGCCCTGCACCATCTCCGGAAACAGCGTGACGACTTCGATCCTGACCATGCTCTCCGCGGCGCGCTCGTCTTTCGATTCGCCGCGTCCTTGCTTCAATAGTCTTCCTGCCAGTCGACGACGATCCGGCCGGCCGCCGGCTCTATCGCATCGACATACGCCGGCACCATCGGAATCAGGCGTTCGGCGCCGTCGCTTTCGACGCGCAGCACCGGATGCGCTCCGGTCTCCAGCAATCCGGCCACGCGGCCCAACGTTCGACCGGCGCGGTTGATGACATTCAAACCGACCAGGTCCGACCAGTAATGCTCATCCGGCGCGGTCTTCGGCAATGATTTGCGCGGCACGCCGGCGACAAATCCGCGCAGCCCCTGCGCCGCTTCCCGACTCGCAATGCCTTCGATCGCGGCGATGATAGCCCCGCCGTGAAATTGCGCTTCGGCAACGCGATAACGCGTCCATTCCTTGCTCTTGTCCGACGCGAGCCACCACGTCTTGTACGCGAGCAGCGTTTCCGGCGCCGCGGTGAACGGCTTGAGCCTCACCCATCCCTTGATGCCGAACGGGGCGAGCAAGCGCCCCATCACCACGATGTCGGTGGGCGCGACCGCGTCGTCGCGGCCGGCGCCGCGCTTGCTAGCCAGCGGTCGGCGCGGCGGCTTCGGGAGTCGGCGCGGCGGCTTCAGCAGTCGGCGCGGCGGCGGCGGCAGTCGGCGCGGCGGCGGCGGCAGACGGCGCGGCGGCGGCGGCAGACGGCGAAGCCGCTGCGGCGGGCTTTGCCGCCGACGCCTGCTTGACCAGGCCGGCGACGGTATCGGACAGCTTGGCGCCCTGGTGCGTCCAGTGGTCGATACGATCGAGCGACAGGCGCAGGGTTTCCTGACCTTCGCGGGCGATCGGGTTGTAGAAGCCGACGCGCTCGATAAACCGTCCGTCGCGGCGGTTGCGCGAATCGGCTACGACGACGTTGAAAAACGGGCGCTTCTTGGCGCCGCCTCGAGCGAGTCTGATTACGACCATGGCAAAAGTCCCGGGTTGAGCCGCAAAAAAAGACGTTGATTATACGACGAAATCCGTTCTCCCCGCAATCGGCGGCGCGAGGCGGCCAGAGTCGGCTAGCGCAGGCCCGGAAAGGCGCCTTTGAGCCCCCGCATCATCTTCTGGATGCCGCCCTTGGAGACCATTTTCATCATTTTCTGCGTCTGCTCGAACTGGGCGAGCAGGCGATTGACTTCCTGCACCGACGCACCGGCGCCGGCCGCGATCCGCCGCTTGCGCGAGGCTTTGAGTATTTCGGGCTTCGCCCGCTCGGCCGGGGTCATCGCGTTGATGATCCCCTCGAGCCGGCGAATCGCGCGATCGTCGACCTGCGTGCCTTGCGCCGCGCGCGCGAGCTCGCCGGGCAGCTTGTCGATCAGCTCCTGCATCCCGCCCATCTTGCGCATCTGCCCGATCTGCGCCTTGAAGTCCTCGAGGTCGAAGCCTTTGCCGGACTTGACCTTCTTGGCCAACTTTTGCGCGTCGGCGACATCGACCTGCCGCTGCGCCCCCTCGATCAGACCCAGCACATCGCCCATGCCGAGGATGCGCATCGCCATGCGCTCGGGATGAAAAACTTCGAGCCCATCGAGCTTTTCGGACACGCCGGCAAACTTGATCGGCGCCCCGGTCACCTGACGCACCGAAAGCGCTGCACCTCCGCGCGCGTCGCCGTCTAGCTTGGTCAGGATGACGCCGGTCAGCGGCAGCACGGCGCCGAAGGCCTTCGCCGTATTGACGGCATCCTGGCCCTGCATCGCGTCGACGACGAACAGCGTCTCGACCGGCTTGACCGCGGCGTGCAAGGCGGCGATCTCGCGCATCATCGCGTCGTCGATGGCCAGGCGTCCGGCGGTATCGACGATGACGATCTCGTGATAGTGCCGCCGCGCCCAGTCGACGCTCGCGACCGCGATGTCCACCGGATCCTGGTCGGTCGACGACGGGAAGAAATCGACGCCGACCTGGCCGGCGAGCGTTTCTAGTTGCGCGATCGCCGCCGGCCGGTAGACGTCGCAGCTCACCAGCAGCACTTTCTTGCGCATGTCCTGCCGCAACAGCCGTGCGAGCTTCCCCGCGCTGGTGGTCTTGCCGGAGCCCTGCAGTCCGGCGAGCAGGATCACCGCGGGCGGCACGACGGCGAGATCGAGCGGCGCCGTCGGCCCGCCGATCAGCCGCGTCAATTCCCGCTGCACGATCCCGACGAACGCCTGGCCGGGCGTTAGAGATCCGGCGACGTCGCTGCCGATCGCCTTTTCGCGCACGATCGCGATGAAATCGCGAACGACCGGAAGCGCGACGTCGGCCTCAAGCAGCGCCATCCTGACTTCGCGCAGCGCTTCCTGGATGTTGGCGTCGGTGAGCCGCGCTTCACCGCGCAGCGTCTTGGCGACGCGGCCTAGCCGTTGGGTCAGATTGTCGAGCATCGTCGATGGATTCGCGTTGCGAAAAGCGCCGCCGGGAACCGGCGCGCCCTTGGTGTAGACTGCCAAAAACAAACATGATTTTACTCTACCTGGCGGTGGTCGCCGCCTACCTCGCCGCCACCTGGCTCGAATGGCGGCAACTCGCGCAAGCGCCGGAGCACGTATCGCCCGCCACGGCGATCGCGCGATGGCTGCCCGCGCTTGCGCTCGCCGGACACGCGGTGCTCGTATCGAGCGTCGTGTTCGCCGGGCGCAGCGTCGACTTGAGCCTCGCCAATGCGCTGTCCGCGGTCGCCGGCCTCATCGCACTGTTCGCATGGCTCGGCTCGCGCGCCGGCACGCTCCCCGGCGTCGCCGTGATCGCGCTGCCGGTCGCGGCAGTCGCGGTGCTATTGCCTCTGCTGTTCGCCAATCCACACCGGATGTCGATCTCCGACGAACCGTGGGCCGCCTTGCACATCGCCGTGGCGCTGACCGCGTATGCGATGCTTATCGTCGCGGGGCTGCAGGCGTTGTTGCTGATGGGCTTCCAGCGGCGTCTGCATCGCGGCGTGGCCGCGCACGGCGCGGCGGAAATGCCGCCGCTGCTGACGCTGGAGCGCTTCCTGTTCCGCCTGGTCAGCGTCGGTTATGCGCTGCTGACGCTGACCCTGCTGAGCGGCATCGTTTTTTCCGAGGAATTGTTCGGCAAGCCGCTGACCTTGACGCACAAGGTCGTGTTCTCGGTTCTCGGCTGGCTGGCGTTCGGCGCACTGCTGGTCGGGCGCTACCGCTACGGCTGGCGCGGAAAAGTCGCGCTGCGCTGGATCCTCACCGGCAGCGTGCTGTTGCTGCTCGGCTATATCGGCAGCAAGTTCGTGCTCGAGGCGATACTGCATCGCTAGAAGCGCCTCTGTGCGGGGATTCGCTCGCGTGTCCTCGCCTTGACAGCGCCCCCGCCGAGTCAAATACTGGTCGTCGTCATCTCACGGCGCGCGCTGCTTGGACGACATTCCGCTGTCGACGCTGGTCATCTCGCTGGTCGCGCTGCTTGCGGTTTCGGGCTTTTTCTCGATCGCCGAGACGGCAATGATGGCCGTCAACCGCCATCGGCTGCGGCTGAAAGCCAAGCACGGCGAGCGCGGCGCCAAAGTCGCGCTGGGACTACTCGCCCGCACCGACAAGCTGCTCGGCGTCATTCTCCTGGGCAATACGCTGGTCAACGCGATCGCGACCACGCTGACGGCGGTGATCACGACGCGCCTGTTCGGACAAAGCGAGGCGTCGCTGATGGTCGGCGGCGTGGCGATCGCGCTGGCGATCCTGATCTTTTCGGAAATCACGCCGAAGGTCGTCGGCGCCGCGTACGCCGATCGCATCGCCCCGCCGGTCGGTTTTCTGCTCGCGCCGATGCTGCGCCTGTCGTACCCGGTCGTGTGGTTCGTCAACCTGTTCGTGCAGGGCCTGCTGATACTGCTGAGGCTCAAGCCGGGCGAGGAGGTCGAGGCGCGGCTGTCGCAGGAGGAAGTTCGCAGCCTCGTGCTCGAGGGCCATTTTTTCCGGGGCAAGCATCGCGCGATGCTCGCCAACCTGTTCGATCTGGCATCGGTCAGCGTCGACGACGTGATGACGCCGCGCAACCAGATCGAAGCGATCGACCTGACCGAGAAGCCGGCCCTGCTCGCCCAGCAGCTCGCGACCAGCTATCACACGATGCTGCCGGTCTACGAGGACTCGCTGGACAATATCGTCGGCCTGTTGCACTTGAAGCAGGTGGTGCGCCTGCGCCAGGCCGACGAGATCGACGCCGAGGAACTGCGCGGGATCCTGCGGGCGCCCTACTTCATTCCGGCCGGAACGCCGCTCCTGACCCAGCTCCACCAGTTTCAGGTCGACCGGCAGCGCCTCGGACTTGTAGTAGACGAATACGGCGAGCTCAAGGGCCTGGTATCGATCGAGGACATCCTGGAAGAGATCGTCGGCGAGTTCACCACGCAAGGACCGGGCGGGTCGGACGTGTTTCGCCGCGAGCCCGACGGCAGCGTCATCGTCGACGGCATGGCGCCGCTGCGGATGCTCAATCGCAAGCTCGGGACCGAGTTTCCGCTCGAGGGACCGAAAACGCTCAACGGTCTGATCGTCGAATATCTGGGCGAAATCCCGGACTCGGGCATCAGTTTCCGGCTGGCAGGCCAAGGGGTCGAAGTGTTGCAGGTCCAGGACCGGGCCGTGAAGGTAGTGAAGCTCCTGCCTCCGGTCGGGCGTGCCCCGGCGCCGCCTTTACAAACCACCGGGGAGCAGGCATCATCGATAAGTTAACTTATATGCCTCTGGAATAAAGGTTTTCGGGGGAATTTATCCCCCAAACACCACCTACTATGGCAACGCAAGCAGCAGTCCGTAACATCAGCGGCCTGGCCCGAGCGATGGTCCAGCAGGGCTTGTTGTCCGAGTTCGACGCTGACGCGCTGCAGACGCAGGCGAAGGCCTCCAATCTCGGCTTTGTCGAACAGGTCCTCGTCAGCAAGCGGATGACCGCTTCGCAGGTCGCCGTTTTCGCGTCGCGCGCGTTCGGCACCCCGCTGTTCGATCTCACCGGCTTCGACCTCGACCAGATCAACAAGGAGCTGATCGATCCGAAGATGGTCGCGACGCGCCGCATTCTGCCGCTGCAAAAACGCGGCAACCGCCTGTTCGTCGCCGTGTCGGACCCGGCAAACCTGCAGGCGCTCGACGAGATCCGCTTCAAGACCAACCTGGTCATCGACGCCGTCGTCGTCGAGGACGACAAGCTTGCCCAGACCATCGCCAAGGTCGTCGAGTCGTTGGGCCAGACGCTGAAGGACCTGGTCAGCACCGAAGACCTCGAAATCGACCTGCAGGAAGGAACTCCGGCCGCCGCCGAGGACGAAGCCAATCCCGATGTCGAGGACGCGCCGGTCGTCAAGTACATCCAGAAGATCCTGCTCGACGCGATCGGCGCGGGCGTTTCGGATATCCATTTCGAGCCCTACGAAAAGTTCTATCGCATCCGTTACCGGCTCGACGGGATCCTGAAGGAAGTCGCCCAGCCGCCGCTGGTGATCAAGGACAAGATGGCGTCGCGGATCAAGGTCATTTCGCGGCTCGACATCTCGGAAAAGCGGGTGCCGCAGGACGGGCGGATGAAGCTGACGCTGTCGAAGAGCCGCGCGATCGACTTCCGGGTCAGCACGCTGCCGACGCTCTACGGCGAGAAGATCGTGCTGCGCATCCTGGACTCGGCGGGCGTCAAGCTCGGCATCGAGGCGCTGGGTTACGAGCCCGCTCAGCAGCAGGTCATGCTCAATGCGATCAAGCGTCCCTACGGCATGATCCTGGTGACCGGGCCGACCGGCAGCGGCAAGACCGTGTCGCTGTACACGTGCCTCAACATCCTGAACCAGCCTGGCGTGAATATTGCCACGGCCGAGGATCCGGCGGAAATCCAGCTCCCCGGGGTCAACCAGGTCAACATCAATGACAAGGCTGGACTCAACTTCGCCAACGCGCTGCGCGCCTTTCTGCGGCAGGACCCGGACATCATCATGGTCGGCGAAATCCGCGACCTGGAAACCGCCGACATCGCGATCAAGGCGGCGCAGACTGGACACCTGGTGATGTCGACCTTGCATACGAACGATGCTCCGGCGACGCTGATGCGGCTGGCCAACATGGGCGTCCCGGCGTTCAACATCGCGTCCAGCGTCATCCTGATCACCGCGCAGCGGCTTGCCCGCAAGCTGTGCCCGCTATGCAAGCGACCCGAGGAAATTCCGCCCGAGGCGCTGCTCGAGGCCGGCTTTGCCGAAGACGACATCGACGGAACGTGGCAGGCCTACGGGCCGGTGGGCTGCGACAGTTGCTTCGGCACCGGGTACAAAGGACGGGTCGGGATCTACGAGGTGATGCCGATCAGCGACGAAATGCGGCAGATCATCATGCGCGCCGGCAACGCGCTCGACATCGCCGACCAGGCGCAGAAGGAAGGCGTCCACAATCTCCGGCAATCGGGCCTCCAGAAGGTCAAGCAGGGCGTGACCTCGCTGGAGGAGGTCGAGGCCGTGACCAACGAATGATCGAATAACCGCGACGGGAACAAGTCATGGCTACCACCGCAACCGCACAGCGCAGGCCCCAGATCAGGGACGTCAAGGAGTTCACGTTCCTGTGGGAGGGAACCGACCGCAGCAACCGGCAGGTGCGCGGGGAGATGCGCGCCGCGTCCGAGACCGTCGTCACGACGAACCTGCGCCGGCAGGGTATCCGCATCAACAAGGTGCGGAAGCAGTCGTTCCGCGGCGGCCGGCGCGTCAGCGAAAAGGACATCACGTTCTTCACCCGCCAGCTGGCGACGATGCTGAAAGCTGGCGTCCCGCTGCTGCAGGCATTCGAGATCGTCGCGCGCGGGCACAGCAATGCCCGCTTCGCGCGTCTGATGATGGACATCAAGGGACGGGTCGAGGCCGGTTCGAGCCTGTCGCAGGCCTTCCGCGAACACCCGGCCCACTTCGACGCCCTGTATTGCAACCTGGTCCATGCGGGCGAGACGGCGGGCATGCTGGACGGCATCCTCGAGCGCCTGGCGACCTACAAGGAAAAGATCCTCGCGATCAAGAGCAAGATCAAGTCCGCCCTGTTCTATCCGGTCTCGGTCGTCGTCGTCGCGATCGTCGTCATCTGGGTGATCATGATCTGGGTCATCCCCGCGTTCAAATCGGTGTTCGCGAGCTTTGGTGCCAACCTTCCGGCGCCGACCTTGATCGTGATGGGCATCTCCGATTTCTTCGTCGCCTACTGGTGGGCGATGGCAATCATCGCGGCCGGTGTCATCACCGCCTTCCTGTTCTTCAAGCGTCGGTCAGCGGCATTCCGCTATTTCATCGACCGCATTTCGCTCAAGATTCCCGTCATCGGCCCGATCCTGGAAAAGGCGACGATCGCGCGCTGGACGCGCACCCTGGCGACGATGTTCGCCGCCGGCGTGCCGCTGGTCGAATCGCTCGACGCCGTCGCCGGCGCCTCGGGCAATGCCGTGTACATCGCCGGCACGCGCAAGATCCAGACGCAGGTCAGCACCGGCACGAGCCTGACCAACGCGATGCACAACACCGGGCTGTTCCCGACGATGGTGCTGCAGATGACGCAGATCGGTGAAGAGTCGGGCTCGCTCGACGGCATGCTGTCCAAGGTTGCCGAGTTCTTCGAGCGCGAAGTGGACGACGCGGTCGCGGCGCTGTCGAGCCTGCTCGAGCCTATCATCATCGTTTTCCTGGGCGTCATCATCGGCGGACTCGTCGTTGCGATGTACCTGCCGATATTCAAGCTTGGCGCCGTCATCTGACGGGGACGCGGGAAGCGAAGCGCAATCGTGCCGTTCCGCCGGATGCGGCCGCCGGCGGACGGTGACCGTTCGCGGACGGCAGCATCCCGCCCGCACCGTGTCGAAGCCGCCGCCAACGATCATCCCGGCTTGCCGCGCGCGACCTTGACCGATGCCCTTCGCATTCGCATTCGATAGTGTCGCCCCCCTGGTGCTCGCCGCGGTCGTCGGACTGTGCGTCGGCAGCTTCCTGAACGTCGTCATCCACCGCCTTCCGAAAATGCTCGAGCGCGGCTGGCGCGAGCAGTGCGCGGAGCTCGCCGGCGAAACGCCGGCCGAAGCGCCCGCCTACAACCTGATCGTGCCGCGCTCGCAGTGCCCATCGTGCGGCCACCAGATCGGCGCGTTGGAAAACATTCCGGTCATCAGCTACCTGGTGCTGCGCGGGCACTGTCGCGCCTGCCATGCGCCGATCTCGGCGCGCTACCCGATCGTCGAGCTGCTGGCCGCGTTCCTGGCGGTCGCGGCCATCGTGCGTTTCGGCTTAACGCCGGCGGCGTTGGCGGCCTGCGTGTTCTTGTGGATGCTGCTGGCGCTGACCCTGATCGACTTCGATACGCAATTGCTGCCCGACAACCTGACCTTGCCGCTGCTGTGGACGGGGCTGTTGGCGAACGTGCTCGGCGCCGCGCCGATCGCGAATCTGCGCGATGCGGTGATCGGCGCGATCGCCGGCTACCTGACGCTCTGGCTCGTCTACTGGCTGTTCAAGCTGATACGTGGCAAGGAGGGCATGGGCTACGGCGATTTCAAGCTGCTTGCCGCGCTCGGCGCGTGGCTCGGCTGGCAGATGCTGCCGCTGATCGTGCTGCTGTCCTCCGTCGTCGGCGCAGCGATCGGCATTTCGCTGGTCGTGTTCAAGGGACGCGATCACCAGACCCCGCTGGCGTTCGGACCGTACCTGGCGATCGCCGGCGGGATTGCGCTTTTCTTCGGCCGATCGCTGATCGCGATCTACCTGCCCGGTTAGAAACGACACTGAGGACGCTCATGCCATTCGTCGTCGGATTGACCGGGGGCATCGGCAGCGGCAAATCTGCAGTGGCGAAGGCGTTCGCCTCGCTCGGCGTCGAGATCGTCGATGCCGATCTGCTGGCGCATCGACTGTCGGCGCCGGGGCAGCCGGGTTATGCGGCGATTCGTGAAGCGTTCCCCGATGTCGAGCTGACACCGGACGGCGAGATCGACCGCGCGCGCTTGCGCAGCCGCGTCTTCGCCGACCCCCGGGCACGCGTGCGCCTCGAAGCTGCGTTGCATCCGCTGATCGCCGCCGCGGCGAAGCGTGAGATCGCAGCCTGGCGCGGACCCTACGGCGTCACCGTCGTCCCGCTGCTGCTCGAGCGCGGCAAGCTCGCGTCGGCGGTCGACCGGATACTCGTCGTCGACTGCCCGGAAGACGCGCAGGTCTCGAGAGTCGGCGCGCGCAGCGGCATGACGCCGGCCGAGGTGCGCGCGATCATGGCGACGCAAGCGAGCCGCCAGTCACGGCTTGCGGCCGCCGACGACGTCATCGACAACGCCGGGCCGCCGGAGGCGATCGCGCCACAGGTGGCGAGGCTCGATGCGCGCTACCGCGCGCTCGCCGCATCGCCAACGTCGCGCGCGGTCGCACCATGATCCGCTACGAGCACCCGCTGAACGAGCGCGTCCGCACGCTGATGCGGCTCGAGGGCCTGTATGCGCGCTCGCTGTTTTTCACCGGCGAGACGACACCCGAGGCGCACCACGCGGCGCTGCTGGCGCTGTTCGAGATCACCGACGTTGCGGCGCGCGCCGACCTCAAGACCGACATCCTGCAGGAGCTCGAGCGCCAGCGGCAGCTGCTGGCGCCGCTGCGCAACAATCCGGCGATCGACCGCGAGATGCTCGACGCGCTGCTCGCCGAAATCGACGACGTCAGCGCGCGGCTGCTGGCGCTGACCGGGAAAGCCGGCCTGCATCTGCGCGAGAACGAATGGCTGATGGCCATCAAGCAGCGCACGGCGCTCCCCGGCGGCGTGTGCGAATTCGACCTGCCCGCCTACCATCACTGGCTGCACCTCGCGCCGCAGCAGCGCCAGCACGACCTGCAGAGCTGGATCTCGCCGTTCCTGCCGATCCACGGCGGCCTGACGATCATCCTCCGGCTCCTGCGTGAAAACGGCAAGACCAGCAGGCACACCGCGACCCACGGCGTCTTCCAGCTGATGCTGACGACCGCGAAGGTGGCACAGCTCCTGCGCCTCACGCTGCCGGGCAACCTGCCGTGCGTGCCGGAGATCAGCGCCAACAAATACGCGCTCAATATCCGCTTTATCGGTATCGCCGGCATGGACCGAGGGGCCGTTTACGACGGCGACTTCGATTTCGAGCTGACCTTCTGCAATCTTTGACGGTTGCATTATTGACGGGCGACCGCTATCGTCTGTCGTGAATACCCCCGCCCGGCAAGGACGCCAGATCCTCGGGCAACCTACGCGAGGAGGAAGTGCAAGATGAAGACGATCAGCCATCGCCGAAGGGCGATTCTTTGCGCGTTCACCATTGCGGCGACCGCCGGATGGATCAGCGGCACCGCGGCGCAGGTGCGCACGTTCAGCTTCGCCTACGACCAGCCGACCACGACGGCGTATGGCATCGCCGCCAACATGTTCGACGCCAAGCTCAAGGAGCTTTCCCAACGGCACGATGAGCATCAACCAGTTCCCAGGCGCGCAGCTCGGCCAGGAACCGCAGATGCTGCAGAAGATGCGCGCCGGCGACATCGACTTCGTCATCACGTCGACGGCGAACGCCTCGACGCTGGCGCCGCAGGCCGGCGTGTTTTCGCTGCACTTCATCTTCCGCGACCAGGACGCATCTGCAGCACGTGCTCGCCGATCCCGCCGTCGCGCAGGAATTCCGCGCGATGATCAAGGACTCGGTGCAGGGCGCGCACGTGCTGGGCCTGCTGACGATGGGCCTGCGCAACATGTACAGCAAGAAGGAAGTCCACAACGATCGACGACATCAAGGGCCAGAAGGTGCGCGTGCAGGCGACCAAGACCGAGGACACGCTCTTCCCGGCCTACGGCGCGCAGACCGTGCACATGCCGTTCGGCGAGGTCTACACGTCGCTGCAGACCGGCGTCGTGAACATCGCCGAGAACGGCGTCAACGTCTATCTCGCCAACAAGCACTACGAGGTGGCGCCGATCCTGTCGATGACCGAGCACGAGGCGAACAACAACTGCATCTGGGTCAGCGACAAGACCTGGAACAGCCTGACGCCGCAGCAGCAGAAGTGGGTCCAGGCGGCCGCCGACGAGGTGTCGCAAGCGCGAGCCTGCGATGGCGCTGAAGCTCGAGAAGGATTCGGAAGACAAGCTGAAGACGATGGGCGTCAAGGTCGTCGAGAACGTCGACAAGTCCGGCTTCATCAAGGCGGCCGCAGCCGGTGCAGGACGAGCTCGCCAAGGAGCTCGGACCGCACGCGGTCAAGCTGCTGCAGCTGGTCCGCGAAGTAAAATAGCCTGATTCGCCCGCGACGCGGCGCGCGGCGCCGCGATCATCGCGCCGCCTTGCCGCCCGGCGCGGCATGAGCGTGGCACGCGCCATGGCCCACTCATCGCGCGCTGATCCTGCAGCGCCACCGCCATCTGAAATGGAAGGCGTTCGACTGGCTCGAGGCGCTGCTGATGATCCTGTGCGGCGTGTGCATCGGCATGTTCACGCTGGCCGTGTTCTGCGACGTGGTCACGCGCACGATCGGCGCGCCGTGGCTGTGGCTGCAGCAGGTCACCACCGCGTTCTTCGCCTGGGGCGTGTTCGTCGGCATGGCCGCGGCGACGCGCCGCAACGACCACTTCTACCTGACCGAGATCACCAAGCGGATGACCGGCGCGCCGCGCAGCGTGATCGAGATCGCCAACCGCGTGATCGTGCTGGTCGTGGCGCTGCTGATCGTCTGGCTACGGCTGCGCAGAACGCGATGCTCGACCTCGGCAGCTACCGCATGCCGTCGCTGATCCCGCTGACCGTCTACACGGCGATCGTGCCGATCGCGGGCGTGCTGATCGCGCTGTTCACGATCGAGCAGCTCGTCAACGGCTGGAAGCACGGCTTCGAGGGTCCCGAGGACGACGACGACATCGTCGGCTCGCGCGCCGGATCACCGAAATGAGCAACGGCGCGATCCTGTGCCTGATGGGCGTCCTGTTCCTCGCTGTTCGGCTACATGGGCGTGCCGGTGACCTTCGCGCTGATCGCCGGCGTCCTGGTCGCGACCGGCGTTCACGCCAGATCAGCATGCAATCGATGATCGGCCAGCTCTTCCACGGCATCGATTCCGAGGCGCTGCTGGCGGTGCCCTTCTTCCTGCTGGTCGGCGAGCTGATGGCCTCCTCCGACGTCGTCCACCGCATGATCCGCCTGTCGCAGACGCTGGTCGGACACCTGCGCGGCGGGCTCGCCCAGGTCGTGACGCTGTTCAGCATGTTCTTTGCCGGCATCTCGGGCTCGTCGGTGGCCGACGTCGCGGTGCTGAGCCGCACCATCGCGCCCGGAGATGGACAAGGAAGGCTACGACCGCGCCTTCACCGCGGCGCTGATCGCGTCGGCCTCGACGATGGCGAACCTGATTCCGCCCAGCATCATGGCGGTGGTGTACGGCGCCACCGGCAACGTCTCGATCGGCGGCCTGTTCCTCGCCGGCGTCGTCCCCGGCGTGCTGATCGGCGTCGGACTGATGGTCTACAGCTATTTCTGGGGCCCGGTCGGCGTGAAGAAGCAGCGCGCGCCGTTCAGCGAAGTCGCCGTCGCGGCGCGCGGCTCGGCGCTGCCGCTGGTGATCCCGGTGATCATCATGGGCGGGATACTGTCCGGCTGGTTCACGCCGACCGAGGCCGGCATGGTCGCCGCCGTCTACATCCTGATCGTGCTGATCCCGATCCTGCGGCCGCGCGCACATCTTCGAGCTGCCGCGCGACTTCATGTACGCGGGCCTGCTTGTATTCGCTGCCGCTTGCCGCCGTGGCGGCCGCCTCGGCGTTCGGCTGGATGGTCGCGTACCTGCGCGGCCCCGACATCGTCGCCGAGCTACATCACCGGCTGGCGCCGGCACCAGCGGCCCGATGATCATGCTGCTGCTGGTCGTGCTGTTCATCATCGTAGGCGACTTCATCGACGCGATTCCGGCGATCATCATTTTCATGCCGATCATCAACAAGCTGACCGAGGTCGGCAACATCAACCCGCTGCACATGGGCGTGGTGATCATCACCACGCTGGTGTTCGGCCTGATCACGCCGCCGTACGGACTGTCGCTGCTGGTCGCGTCGAAGTATGTCGGCGTCGGCTTCGGCCGCGCGCTGCTGCGCTCGCTGCCGCTCTACGTCGTCTTCATCCTGACGATCGCTTCACCGTGCTCTTCCCCAAGGTCGGTGCTATGGCTGCCGAAGACCGCTCTTTCCCGAGTCGGTGGGCTGCTTCAAGAGTCCCGACGGGCGCCGGCTACATCTGCCCGCCGTGACCGCATTGCGCTAAAGTATCGGCGATGAATTCGACCATCGAGATTTCCGACAAGCTGGCGCTGCGGCCGCTGACGCCGAAGCTCGGCGCAGCGTTGACCGACGTCAAGCTCGCCGACGACATGAGCGATGAGCTCTTCCACGCGATCTACCAGGCGTTCCTGCGCTACCAGGTGCTGCTGTTTCCGCCGCAGGACGTGCCGCCGGCGCGCCAGGTGGCGTTCGCCCGCCGCTTCGGCGAAGTGCAGATCCACATCATGAACCAGTACCACGCCGACGGTTTTCCCGAGCTCTACCGGCTGTCGAACCTGGGCGCCGACGGCAATCCGAGCGGCAAGCATCCCGACAAGGGCACGCTCGCCTGGCACACCGACGGCTCGTGGCAGCGCGTCACCGGGCAGGCGACGATCATCTACGGCGAGGTCATGCCCGAGGTCGGCGGCGAGACGCATTTCGCCGACATGTACGGCGCGTACGAGCGCCTGAGCAGCGAGTGGAAGGCGCGGATCGCGAATTTGCGCGCCGTGCACAACCTGGACTTTTCGCGCACGCGCCGCCACGGCGAAGACCCGATGACCGAAGCGCAGCGGCGCGAAAAGCCGCCGGTCGACCAGCCGGTCGTGCGCACCCACCCCGAGACCGGCCGCAAGTGCCTGTACCTGGGTGATCACGCCGAGTACATCGTCGGCATGCCCTACGACGAGGGGCGCGCGCTGATCGAGGAGCTGAACCGGCTGGCGATCCATCCGGATCTCACCTACGAGCATCACTGGACCGCGCGCGAGCTGATGCTCTGGGACAACCGCTGCGTCATGCACCGCGCGACCGCCTACGACCCGGCGACGCAGCGGCGGGTGATCCGGCGGTGTACGGTGCTGGGGGAAGTGCCGAGTTGACCCGGTTGAGCGAGAGGTTCGGCGTCATGGCGCGAGCACTTCAAGATCTCGGCAGATCTTGCGAGCGAGGAAGTCGCTGATCTCGCGATGCCGCGCGCGAGTACACAACCATTCCTTTCGAGATGACGAATTAGATCAAGACGCTTCATTCGCCCGAAACTATTAGAGGCTCACGTATCACCTGTTGCCCCTGGATAGATTCTTGGGACAGCACGCGATTCGCCTCCAGCACAAGCTCGACCGCTTCGTTTAAGTTGTTTCTGACTTCTTCCAGAGTCGCTCCCTGCGTATTGGCACCCGGAAGCTCTTCGACGAAGCCGATAAATCCCTCTGGGACTTTCTGGAAGACAGCAGTTAGTTTCATGACTGACCTCGAAAAAACAAACGATAGCAGTATATCGTAGCGCTCGCCGCCGACGCCCAACCGTACTTTATCGCCCGCGCGCGCCTTTAGCCCATTGATGTAAGCCCCGATAGTCAGCATCAAAGGAAATTTACGCTCGCGGCCCGCGCCCCGTATCGGCCGATCGGCCTGGCGAACGGTCGTGGTCGGTACTAACTTAGCCGGCCCGGACGCGATGCCGGCGCGTCCGGCCCTCACCGGGATCCTGGCTTTGTGCGTGGTGCTCCGCATACGCGTCGAGCAGCCGCCGGATCATGCGCTGGTACTGGGTATGATGCTTCGCGGCCTCGCGCTTAAAGAACTCAACGCTACGCTTGCTCAAGGCTAGCGTCACCTTGATGCCTTCTTCGCGAAACACAAGATCCTCGGGTGGCGGGAGGAAATTCGGCACCACCCTGAGCTTGCCCAGCGGTTCATCGGTGTATTTGATTTTCGCGCTCATAGATTCGTTTACCTCTCCGCCAATAACCCGCTCCGAGTATCCGGATAACTTCTGACCGATACGTGAAGCGGACCGTAAGGACGTCAGCGCCAACCTTGCCGAAGCAGAAGAAACGCGGCTCGGCTTCGCCATGCGTGAGATCCTCGGCGATCACAACACGTGGGTCTGCGAACGCCAACTGAGCCTCAGCAAATCCGATGCCGTGCTTAAGCCGGTTCTCTCGGTCCTTGCCGGGATCCCAATCGAACCTCGCCGTCATCGCTCATGCGATACTACGCCGAATCCGTATAACAAGCCATACTGACGTATGGGCAGAAGTATGGTCCACCGAAACGGCAGCTCAGGCCCAAATCGGGCAACCATCGGGGTTATCCTGGCGTCGGAGATAAGCGATCTTGTTCCCCGTCGCCCTATTTGAATATCAGCCAATGGGCCAATGCGGCGGCCTCGGAATGGGCAGCCTAGCCTGAACGAAAACGCTCCATTCCTGGACTAATGTCCTTTAGCGAAGGAACGACCTGTGACCCTTCTCGCCAAACCGAACGCATTAACTCTGCTGTTGGCCTCGACGTTCGCCCTCGCGGCGCCCGGCGCGCATGCCATCGACCTCGTCGTGCACGCATCAACGGTCACGAAGGCCCTGAAGGCGCAGGTCTTCAAGGACAAGGGCCGTTATTACCTGCAGAAGCCCGACCGCTGCAGTGATCCGTATCTGGAGAATCCGAGCGTATCGTTCAGGCAGGGCCGCGTTTATATCGGCGCGCATTTTGCCGGACGGATCGGCGCATTGATCGGAGGTGTTTGCAAATCGGCAACCGAACCCAGCGCGATCATGCTCTCGGCCCGGCCTGTCCTGCGCGCACTGCAAGCTGCGCTGGAAGATGTTCGCATCGAAAGCGCGGACAAGCCGATGGTTGCTGCCGCACTGCAAAACCTGATCGGCGGCAATGCGCTCTCACGGCTTCACATCGACGTGCTCGAAGCGGTTCGGACAATGACTGCGCCGGAGAGGACAGCACCCTTCACGGTCGCCGTGCGCGGCCTGCAATTGAGCAACCTTGTCGTGCAGGACGAAGAGTTGCATGTCACGGTGAACGGTGCTGTCGAGATCCGCTAAGCAAGTGCCAAGCTAGTTTTATAGCGCGTCGTCGGACGCCGAACGCAACCGCTGCCCGCCATTCAGGGCAGCGCCATCTTTTTCTCGGCCATCACCTCACGCAACCGATCCGGATAGTCGGTGATGATGCCGTCGACGCCCATGTCAATGAGGTTGCGCATGTCGCGCGGCTCGTTGACCGTCCACGGCAGGACCTTGAGCCCGAGCGCATGCGCTTCGGCCAGATCCTTCGCTGTCAGGTTGCGCCAGAACATCGACCAGATGCCACAGCCCGCCGCCTTGACCGTCCTGGGCAACGACCCGTCGTAATCGCGCAGCGCAAATCCCGCGTGCCACGGCGAAGCGCCGCCATCGGGCGCCTGCTTGACCGTATCGTCGTTCGCCGTCTGGATGGTCAGGCACGAGGTCTCGATCTCGGGCACGAGGCGTTTCATTTCGACCAGCGTGCGCCAGTCGAACGATTGCAGGGTCACGCGATCGGCGACGTTCGCCTCGCGGACCACGGCAAGGACCAGCCTGGCGAACGTCGCGGGATCGGGCGTGTTGTCGCCGCTGGTCGGCGTGATCTTTGTCTCGATGTTGAATCGCACCGGCTTGCCGCTCGCCTTGACCAGGTCGAACAATTCGGAGAGCTTGGGAAAGCGCTCGCCGTCGGCCGCCCGCTGATTCGGGAACGATTTCGCGTACTGGCTCATCGGATTGATGCGCCCGATGTCGTAGCGCCGCAGCTCGGCGAAGGCCAGCGTGCGGATCTGCGGCCCGGCTCCGTCAAGCCAGTGCCCGTCGGGATCGCGCACCAGGTCGGGACTCAGGAACGGATTGTGCGAGATCACGACGACCTCGTCCTTGGTGACGCCCATGTCGGTCTCGATCGTCGTCACGCCGATGTCCAGCGCACGGCGGAAGGCCGCGAGCGTGTTCTCGGGCGCCAGGCCGCGCGTGCCGCGGTGGCCTTCGAGGTCGAAGGCGAGGGAGGGGACGGCGAGGAGGGTCGCAAGGAGAAGCGTAGCGGCGCGCATAGTTAATTAAGACAGTGGCCAGATAGGTCTTGGTGGATGGTAGATCAATTCCTTGCAAGCGTTGCTTATAATCATTCCGGCACACCATGCCGGCGTCCCCTAATGACCTGGCTTCTCCTAATCGCCGCCCTCGTACTCGGCGTCCCCGCTTGGGCGTGGTTCTCGCAGGAAAGCCTCCTTTTCTTTCCGCAGCCAGTCGCCTCGACGGCGCACTTGCCGGCGCGCGCGGCGCCGCTGGAGGTCGTCGCCGCCGACGGCACGCATCTTCGCGGCTGGATCGTCAAGGGCACGGCCGCGACGGCGCCCACCGTCATCTATTTCGGTGGCAACGCCGAGGAAGTCTCGTGGACGATCTCCGACGCGCGCTGGCCGCGTGATTGGACGATCGTCGGCGTCAACTATCGTGGGTACGGCACGAGTGAGGGCAAGCCGGGCGAGCCCGCGCTCGCCGCCGACGCGCTGACGATCTACGATGCGGTCGTGAAGCGCGATGACGTCGATCCGCGTCGCATTGTCGTGTTCGGACGCAGCCTCGGCACCGCCATCGCGACGCATCTTGCCGCGGAGCGACCCATCGTCGGCGCGATTCTCGTCTCCCCCTACGACAGCATGACGGCGATCGGCAAACTCCATTACCCGTGGCTCCCGGTGTCGCTCTTGCTGCGGCACCGCTTCGACGCGGTGCCGGAGGCGAAGCGCAACACGATGCCGATGCTCGCGATCGTCGGCGGGTCTGACTCGATCATTCCCGCCGAGCGCTCGCGCGCGCTGTTCGACGCCTGGGCTGGGCCGAAGACCTGGCACGTCGTACCGGGTGCCGGCCACAACGATCTCGGCCGCGACGATGCATTCTGGCAGGCCGTGGTGGGGTTTCTGGCCGAGCGGTAGTATGGTGGCCCGCTTGTAACGCCCGCCGCATCCGTGGCCGCTCGCTCGCCCGCTCTAGCCAAACTGACGCGGCCCAAGCTCTACGACGCGCTGCCGCGACCGCGCCTGTTCTCGCTCCTCGACGAAGCCGCCGCGCGCCCGATCGTCTGGATAACCGCGCCGCCCGGGTCGGGCAAGTCGATGCTGGTCGCAAGCTACCTCGAAGCGCGCGATCTGCCTCACGTCTGGTACCAGGCCGACAGCGGCGATGCCGACCCTGCCACCTTCATCCATTACATGCGCACCGCCGCGGCGCAGATCGCGGGCAAGCCGGCGGCCGCGCTGCCGCTGTTCACGCCCGAGCCGCAGCAGAACCTGGCTCGCTTCGCGCGAAGCTTTTTCCGGGACTTCTTTTCCGTGCTGCCGAATCCCTGTGTCGTCGTCTTCGACAATTTCCAGGAGATGCGGGTCAAACCCGAGGGACGCACCGCCTTCGCGCAAGGCTTGGAGGAGATCCCGGAAGGCATCACGCTCATCGTCGTGTCGCGCACCGATCCGCCCCCCGAGTTCGTGCGGCTGGCAGCGAGTCTCAAGATCGCGCACATCGATCCGGCGGAGCTGCGCTGCACCGCCGAGGAAGCCGAGGCGATCCTCGGCAAGCACAAGCTCGACCGCGAGCGCCTGCAGCGCATCCAGCAGCAGAGCGACGGCTGGGTCGCGGCGCTGGTGCTGCTGCGCGAGCACTTGAGCCGCCGCGGCGCGACGGTCGACGAGTCCCTCGGCGAAGGCAGGGACGCGATCTTCCAGTATTTCGCCGGCGAGATCTTCAACGGTGCGAAACCGGAGAACCAGCGCGTGCTGATGCTGACCGCGATCCCGCCGTCGTTCACGCAGTCCGAGGCGATCGCGCTCGCCGGCAGCGAGGATGCGACGCGTCTGCTCGACTACCTGTATCGCCGCCATCTATTCACCGATCGGCGCCGCGGCGCCGAGACGAGCTACCACTACCACGCGCTGTTCCGCGAGTTCCTGCAAGAAGAATTGAAGAACCGCGTGCCGGCGGCCGAACGGAAAGAGGCGACCAGGCGCGCCGCCGAGCTGCTCGCCGCGCGCGGGCAGGTGAGCGATGCGCTGGCGCTGTTCCGCGACGCGGGCGAGTGGGAGCCGATGCGCTTGCTGATTCGCGCCCATGCGCTCGAGTGGGCGCGCCAGGGCCGTGCCCAGATCGTGTCTGACTGGATCGATGCGCTGCCCGCGAGTATGCGCGCGGCCGATCCCTGGCTCGAATACTGGTCGGGCCGGGCGTGGATCTTCGTCCAGCCGGAGCGTGGCCGACCTGCGCTGGAGCGCGCCTTTGCCGCATTCCGCGCTGCCGGCGATCTGCGCGGTCAGGCGCTGTCCCTCAACACGATCGTGACCGGCTACTACTACGAGTGGGCGAATTTCGGGCCGATCGATCGCTGGCTGCCGGAATTCGATCGCCTGCTGGCCGAAGGCGCGCCGAAGCTCGACCCCGAAAGCGAGGTGCGGGCCCTCACCGCTTGGCTGATCGCGCTGCTGCTGCGCAGCCCGGAGGACGCAAGCCTGCCGCGTTGCGCGCAGCGGCTGGACGAGCTGATCGACGGCGAAAAGGATCTCAACGTCCGCGTGATGGCCGCTTCCGCGCTGTTCAACTACATCAACTGGAAGACTGAAGGCGAGCCGGCCGCGGCCCTGGTCGGACGCATCGAGCCGATCCTCGGCAAGGCCGAAGTCACGCCGTTGATGCAGGTGTGGTGGCGCACGCACTTGTCGTTCTGGCACTACGTGCACGGGCGCTACGGCGAGTCGACGGCGGTGATGACCGATGCTCGCGCGATCGCCGAGCGTTACGGGCTCGAAGCGTACATGTTCGAGATCGATCATGCCGAAGCCTCCGCGCTGGTCAACGATGGCGAATACGCCGCCGCCAAGGCGCAGCTGGAAGCGATGGAGCGCGGCCTATCGCCCACTCGCCGCATGCGGTGGCCGTTTTTTTATCATGTCCGCTCGATGCTCGAGCAGCGGCTCGGCCAGCCGGAGGCGTCGCTGCACGACGCGGAGCGGGCGGCGGCGCTCGCGCGCGAGTTGACCCTTCCGTCGCTCCAACTCCCCCATTTCCTTGCCCGCCTCGCGCAAGCGCGCGCCGCAGTCCGCGACTGGGACGGCGCGCTGAGCATCGCGGACGAGGCCATCGCCGTGGCCTCCCCGTTCGAGCGCAAATCTTTCGAGCAGCGGCGCGATCTACTGCAGATCGAAGCCGATCTCGAGGCCGGCGAAACGCAGCGAGTATCAGAACGGCTCGCCGCCGTTCTCGCCGACTACCGCGCCCAGGGCCAGTTCGTGTTCATGCGGAGCCGCCCCGATCTCGCCGCGCGGCTCGCCAACCACGCGCTCCAGCACGGCATCGAGACCGAATTCGTACGCGCGCTGATCGAACGGAACGCATTGGTTGCTCCGGCGGACGCAAGCCCCGATTGGCCGTTCCGCCTGCGCATCCGGTTGCTGGGAGGATTCGAGCTCGCTCGCGACGGACTGCCCGTGACGTTCTCCGGGAAGGCGCAGCAGCGGCCGCTCGATCTGTTGAAGCTGCTGGTGGCGCTCGGCGGCGTCAACGTGGACAGCCAGCAGCTCATGGCGGCGCTGTGGCCGGATGCCGACGGCGCCGCGGCGAAGAGCTCGTTCGATTCGACCTTGTTTCGGTTGCGCAAGCTCATCGACGTCGAGAACGCGCTGGTGCTGTCGTCGGGCAAGCTCTCGCTCGCGCACTCGCTGGTCTGGACCGACGTCTGGGCGCTCGAGGCTGCGTTCGACGCGGCGCAGCCGGGCTCGTCACGCGACGGCGACGGTGCCATCGCGCCGCCCGCGCGGACCGCGGCACGCGTGCTCGATGCCTATCCCGGGCCGCTGCTGGGCGCCGACGAGGAGCCGTGGATCGTCAAGCCGCGCGATGCGCTGCGCGCGCGCTTCGTGCGCACCTTGATGCGCCTGGGCGAAGCGCTCGAGGCGAGAGACGACTGGGAGCATGCGATCGACGTCTACCGGCGCGGTCTCGAAGCCGACAACCTCGCCGAGTCGTTGTATCGCGGCCTGATGCGCGCGCTCGCGGCGACCGGTGACCAGGCCGAAGCGCTGAACGCCTTCCGTCGCTGCCGCGAGCTGCTGTCGATCGTCCTGGGCATCAAGCCTTCCGCCGAAACCGACCACCTGTACCGCGAGATCACCGCCAGCGTTCGTCCCGCAAGCCGCCGGTAGCGGCGCCGTCTCCTTTCTCCCCGGCTTCGTTCAAGCGCCGGCGGTCCCCCCTCCTCCCCGTCTTCGTTCAAGCGCCGGCCGCCCCGCGCCAGGCCCTGAACCGCGGCGCGTCAGCGAATCGGTAAGCGATCCGCAAGTCCCGCCTTCGCACACTGCGCACGTCCCTGGTCCTACTTGGCCTGGCGACAGCCGCCGGCGGAGCCGTCGGTTCGACCAACCCAAACCAAAAGGAGAACCGCCGTGAAAACCAAGCTCATCCGACCCATAGCGATCGCGCTTGCGCTCGCTCTGTCCATCCTGGCAGGCCCGGCCTCGGCCCAGAACGGCAACAGTTCGACGAGTAGCGGGCCGACGAGGACCGACAGCAGGATCCTCTACCACAATGGCCCCGTCCTGCTCGGTACCCAGAACATTTATCTGATCTGGTACGGCAACTGGGCGAACAGGACTGACGACCAGATCCTCCTGGCGGACTTCGTATCGAACCTCGGATGGTCGCCGTATTTCCGGATCAACAGCGGCTATCCGGATGCCAGCGGCCAGGCCCCGACCAGCGCTCTGTTCTTTGCCGGCGCCGACGCCGATGCGTATTCGCACGGTGCCACGCTGACCGAGGCGGACGTCGCGGATGTCGTCGCGCAGAGGGTCCTTAACTCAGGCCTTCCCTTCGATCCTTCCGCGATCTACGTCGTCCTGACGTCGCCCGATATCGCGCTGGTGGATGGCGCGACGCAGTTTTGTCTTACCTGCTGCGATCTGCACGGCGAGTCGGAGGTCCTCGGTGCGAAATTCAGGTACGTGTTTGTCGGCCACCCGGCGCGCTGTCCCGGTGGCTGCGCGACACAATTCCCGGACAAAGTATCGCCGAACGGCAACTACGCCGCCGACGCGATGGCCGCGTGGCTGGCTCACGCGCTCAACGCCGTGGTGACGAACCCGCGGGGCACCGGCTGGTTCGACCGGTACGGCCTGGAAAACTCCGAAAAGTGCGAGGACACGTACGGCACGACCTACCCCGTCACGAATCACTTGGGTGAGTCTGCCGAGGCGAACGTCAAGCTCGGCTCCCGCGACTACCTGCTTCAGCAGAACTGGGTCAACGGCAAGAAGGGCCACTGCTCGACGTCGTACCTCAAGTGACTCGCCGCGCGATCGGGTGAACGCGAAATGAAGAATGAAAGCGACGGACTCGAGGAACCGCCGGGCGGCGAACCACTCCGTCGCGGCCGTTCGGCGAATCCCGAGGATCCGAAACCGGCGGTTGAACCGAAGCGCGCGGTGTCCGTCAGCGGCCCGGCGCCGGAGCAACCAAAGCGAAAGACCCAAGACGGCGCGTCGGCGCGCAAGCGCAGGAAGCGATTCGTGTTGTGACAACACGACCGGCTTTGGACAGTGAATTATCGCCATCAACCAGGGGAACCACCATGGAAGACACCACCTGCACGAATGCTGCCGCAGCCGCCTCGTGCTCGCCAACGGACGCCGTCGGGCGAGACGCGAATCCTCGCGAAGAGCAGCCGTTCCCGCTTTCGGACGAGGAATTGCTCGAGCTGGCCGTGATGATCTGTCTGGTCGCCGGTGTCGGCAGCAGCCGCGCCCACCACGCCGGAGCGGACTGGTGGGGTGGCGTATGACGACCTCTACCGCGGCAACTGCCAGCCGCTGGCTCGGTGGGCAGCCCTTCGGCCGGGCTGCGTTCGCCGCACTCGCGCTGTGGACGATCATGTCGTCCGGCACCTTGGCGAGCGGGATCGCCCAACGGCACGACGGCGCGTGGATCGCGATCGCGATGGCCGCGGCACTGCTGCTGGCCGCGCTGGTGTCCAGCATCGCGGGATTCGCATTCTCGGCGATCGCCGGCTGCGCTCTCGCCTATCTCGGCGACGAGCCGGTCCACGCCGTGCAGACGATGGTGCTGTGCTCGATCGCAACCCAGTCGTATGCGGTCTGGAAACTGCGCGAGTCGATCGGCTGGCGCTCGCTTTGGCCGATGGTTGTCGCCGGCGCGGCGACCATACCGTTCGGCGTGTGGCTGCTGGTTCACGTCGATGCGCCCGTCTACGCGGCGAGCCTCGGCGCGTTCCTGACGATATACGCCTGCTATCTGGTGCTGCGCCGGAAGGAACATGTCGTGCGCGGCA
Organism: uncultured beta proteobacterium; assembly: GCA_963828595.1. GTDB lineage: Bacteria > Pseudomonadota > Gammaproteobacteria > Burkholderiales > Casimicrobiaceae > PALSA-1003. The sequence continues at coordinate 180,101 of CAWHEN010000008.1, read as the reverse complement.
ACGCGTGGCGCGATGCGCTCGCCGGTGCGCTGGGAGGCATCGCCGGCGGCCTCGCGGGTTTCCCCGGCGCATTCGTGACGATCTGGTGCTCGATGCGCGGCTGGGACAAGCTGCGACAGCGCGCCGTCTACCAGCCGTACATCCTGGCGATGCAGATCGTCACCATCGCGTGCCTGCGGTGGCAGTCCCCGATCCACGACAGCATCGCGCAGGATCTCAGCTTCGTGCCGTTTGCGCTGATAGGCGCCGTCGGCGGTCTCGCGGTGTTCCAGCGGCTGAGCCAGAAACAATTCCAGGTCGCGGTGAGCCTGCTGCTTGCAGTATCGGGGGTCGGGCTGCTGGTGCGGGTACTCTAATGTAACAATACGCTACGGTTGCGTTGCGTTATGACCGAACGTGCTAGCCTGGGTCCAATCGGATGCGACCTGTCCGCGCCACCACGAGGAGCAAGACATGGGCAAGACCAAAGTTGTTGCGTTCGGCACTCTCGTTGGCGTTGCTCTCGCCCTCGCGCCGCTGTCGTCCGCCTTTGCCGACACTCGATCCAACCGGCATTCGGGTCACGGCGGTAATTGGGGCGGCGGCCACGGCCACGCGAGTTACGCGGTCCACGGCGGCGGCTACGGCTACGGCGGTCACGGTTGCTACGGCTGCTTATGGCCGTTCGGCTTGGCGGCTGCGGTCGTCAACACCACCGCTGCGATCGTCACACTGCCGTTCGTCGCGCTCAACGCTGCCGTGAGCGCACCGTACTACGCATCACCCGCGGGATATGGCCCGCCTGCGGCTTATGGCCCCCCCGCCGCCAGCGACTCGACGCTGCCTTCCAACTACAACAACGCGCCGGCTGCCTATTACGGGCCACCCGCGCGCTACTATAACCGTGCGCCCGCTCCGGTCTCCTACGGTCCGCCCGCAGCGCCGGCTTATTACCGCACTGCACCTGCCTACGCGCCACCCGCGCGCTATTACGCTCAGCCCGCGCAGAATTACGCGCCGCCTGCGCAGTCTTACGCTCCGCCTGCGGCTCCGTCGACGGATTACAACTACGGACCGCCGCCGGACTACTACAACCAAGCTCCAGCTCCAAACTACTACGACTATCAGCGCTGATCGCGTCGGCGGATGAGGCGATCGGCCGGGGGCGGTTCGACACCGCGAGCTCGAGCTAAGAAGACGGCGTCCGCAACGCCTGCCGCCGCACTTGCCACGGCTGCCGGCCGCGGCGGTCGCCCTTCCCGGCAGCAGGCGGCACAGCTAGGCGAGCGGATTCTCAACGCCGCCACGCATCTGTTCCTGTCGCACGGCTACGGCGCCACGAGCATCGAAGCGGTAGCGCGGCGCGCCCGAATTTCCAAGCGCACGTTCTACCATCGCTTCCCCGATAAGCCTGCGCTTTTCGTCGCCGTCGTCCATCGCATCATCGAAGGCCTGCGTCCGCCCGCCGATATCCCGCTGCTCGAAGGCGACCTGCAGGAGATTCTGCGACGGCTGGCAGGACTCATCCTGCACGCGGCGCTGTCGCCACAGGCGATTGCTTTGAATCGACTGATCGTCGCCGAATCTGGACGATTTCCGCAGCTGGCCGCTGTCACGACCGACGCTACCGAGGAGGCGATCCGGCTCATCGTCGGCATTCTCGAAGGTGAAGTCCGCGCCAAACGGCTCGCATTGGCCAACCCAACGTTCGCCGCCCAGCAGTTTCTTTACATGATCATCGCGCTGCCGCAGCGCCGGGCCATGGGCTTCGGCGCCCCAATGGCCTCCGCCGAGATCGATGCCTGGGCGGGCGACGTCGTGAATCTGTTCCTGAATGGCTGTCGCGGCCGGCCGCGCGCGGCGCGCTGATTCGTATCGTGCGTTGTGCGGGCCGAGGTATTACTATCGGCTACATGCGCGCGCTTCGATTCCATAGCTACGGTCCGCCGGATGTTCTGCGCATCGACGAGGTGCCCGAGCCCTCGCCCGAGGCGGGCCAGGTCAAGGTGCGCGTGCACGCGGGCTGCCTCAACCCGATCGACTGGAAGATCCGCGCCGGGCAGGTGCGCCTGGTGCCGCTCTTCCGCTCGCCACCGCGCGGGGTAGGCAGCGATTTCGCCGGGGAGATCGTCGCCATCGGCGCCGGTCCCAGCGCGCGCCGGGTGGGCGAACGCGTCTTCGGCTCGCTGCAGCAGTTCGGACGCGAGGGCTCCCTTGCGGACTTTATCGTGGTGTCCGACGAGCGCGTGCTGCCGCTTCCGGACGATGTGGACTTCGCGCAGGCGGCCGCGCTGCCGGTCGCCGCAGGCACCGCGCTGCAGGCGATGACCGACGAGGCGCACGTCGGCCCGGGACAGCGCGTGCTCATCACCGGCGCTGCCGGCGGCGTCGGGCACTTCGCCGTGCAGATCGCCAAGCATCTGGGTGCGTACGTCCTCGGCGTCTGCAGCGAAGCGAACACCGCATTCGTGCGCGAGCTAGGCGCCGACGACGTCGTCGATTACGCCCACGATGACTTCACGCGCCGCAGCGACCGCTTCGACGTCGTTTTCGACGCCGCCTGCGCGTCGAACTTTGTCGCTGCGAGCAACGTGATGACGCCGTCGGGCGTCTACATCAATACCGGCGGCAACGCGACCGCGCTGATCGGCACCGTGGGCGCCGCGGTGTTCGCGCGCCTCACCTCGCGCCAGCGCGCGATCCCGATGACGCTGCGCAACGACGCTCGTATCTGGCAGCGGCTGCTGCAGCTTATGCGCCAAAAGGCGCTCAAGGCGCACATCGAGCGCACGATCACGCTGGAAGAGGTCGCCGAAGCCCAGCGTCAAATGGAAACCGGCCACGGGCGAGGCAAGATCGTCGTCCGGCTGGGCTAGCCCGTCCGCTGCGATCATCTGGAGCGGGAGGCGGTAGACACGCCGTCGCGCGCCCGCTTCCGGGCTGCGGTGCGATTCGCTAGACTGGCGTCGGATTAACCTTAAGCGAGGAGGATCCGCGATGGCAAACGTCCCGCAATGGCAGGCCGAAGGCGACTGGTTCGACGTCTGCAGGTGCGACATTCCCTGCCCTTGCGAATTCGCGCAAGCGCCGACCGACAACGAATGCGAGGGCATCCTAGTCTGGCATGTGCGCAAGGGTCGCTACGGCGGCGTCCCGATCGACGGGTTGAACGTCGTGGCGCTTGGCCACTACGAGGGCAATATCTGGGCGGGTGCCAAGGCGACGATGGGCATCATCCTCGACGAGCGCGGCAACCCGAAACAGCGCGAGGCGCTGCAGATGATCTTCGGCGGCCAGGCCGGCGGGTGGCCGGGTCAGTTCTCGCAAACCGTGGCCGAGGTGCGCGGCATCGAGTTTGCGCGCATCGAGGTCGACATCGACGGCGACCTCGCGCGCTGGAGCGCATCGGTTACCGGGCGGGTGGAAGCGAAGGCCGAAGCGCTGACCGGGCCGACCACGCCCGCCGGCAAGCGCGTGCAGACAATCAATCCGCCCGGCTCGGAGGTCGGCCCCAGCGGCACCGTGGCGACCTGGGGCACCGCCACATCGGATCGGGTCGACATGTTCGGCTTCAAGTGGAGCCGCAGCGGCAAGTCGAGCAAGCACCTCCCGTTCAGCTGGCACGGCCCCGATTAACCGATGCGGCTTGCGAGCGCGTCGCCCGAACGAGACTCGCCGCGCGCGGCGTTCGCCGTGTTGTCGTGGCGGGTCAACCTGGCGGTCGTCATCGTACTGTTCGTGTTGTCGGCGCTCGCGTGGCGAAGCACGATCCAGGATGCCGTCTCGATGCGCGGCATGGTGATGGGATTCGGCCAGATCGGCTGGTTGGCGCAGGGCGACATGAGCGCCGGCGTCTTTCTCGCGATGTGGGTGACGATGATGGCGGCGATGATGCTGCCGGCGATCGCGCCGATGGTGCTCGCGCATCTGGGCGTTATGCGCCGGCTCGGCCGCGGCGTCGTTCCCACCCTGGTGTTCATCGCCGGCTACCTGCTGGTGTGGTCGGCGATCGGCGCGGTGCCGCTCCTGGTCTACAAGGCCTTCGCGCCGTTTAGCGAAGATCCGGCGCTGCTGCGCTGGCTGCCCGTGCTGGCCGGCACGATTCTGATCGTCGCCGGCGCGTATCAATTCAGCGCGTGGAAGCGCATCTGCCTCGATCATTGCCAGAGCCCGTTCGCCTTTCTTGCGTCGCACGACTTCGACGGCGGCTCGCTCAGCGCGCTGCGCGCCGGACTAGTCCACGGCGCGCTGTGCCTCGGCTGCTGCTGGGCGATCATGGCCGTGCTCCTTCTGGTCGGGCTGATGAACCTGTTGTGGATGGCCGGCATCTTCGCCCTGATCGTCGTCGAAAAGAATTGGAAGCACGGCCTGGTCGTGGCGAAGGTGGCCGGCGTTTCACTGATCGTGCTGGGTGCGGCGGTGATCGCCCGCCCGGGGTTGCTTGCGGCGATTTCGCTGCCGTAGCGCGCTACTCGCCGTACATTTCCACGATTAGCCGCCTGACTCGCGCAGCGTCCGCGGCGGAGAGACGGTCGAGGCGCTTGCCCAACCGATCCTTGCTGATCGTCCGGATCTGGTCGATCGCGATCTCGGCCTTCCGCCGTGCGCAAATGACCGGAATGCGGCTTCGCCAACGCGGATGGAGCGTGGTCGTCAGCGGACATACGACGATCGTGTCCAGGTGCCGGTTCATTTCGTCCCGGCTCACCACGGCGACCGGGCGCGTCCTGGCGATTTCCGCGCCGCGCGTCGGATTCAGGTCCGCAAGGTAAACGCCGTAGCGCTCGACATCGACGCTCACCACCGCTCCGCCGGATCGAGCCCGTCGGCAATCGTGCCTTCGAAGTCCGTCCAGTCTTCACGCTCGCGCGCCATGTCCTTGAAGGTGTCTTCCCAGGACAGCCGCTTGTCGTGCTTGTTGCGAAAGACCAGTCCCTCTTCCCGTGCCTCGAGCACAATCGTTTCTTCGATGGCGTACCGCTCGATGATTTCCTTGGGCAGCCGCACCCCTCGGGAGTTGCCGATCGCTACGATCTTGAGTTCGACGATTTTCGGGCTTTTCACTGGGCGTGGCAGCATCGGATTGTTAAAGTAATTACTGTACCTACAACACGCGCCTGTGTCAAAGTCAGGCACCCTGTGGTGCCGGGACGGACTGCGGATACGGAGTCTTTCAGCCCGGCAGCTCGGTCCCCGGCGGCTCGGTGCCCGCCGGGAGATCGTGGCCGATCGAGATCACCTCGAGCCGCGGCGAGCTCGCGTCGGCCGCGGCGACATTTTCGTCGCCGCGCGCTTGCGCGATCGCCTGGTCGGCATCGGCCGCAATGTCGGCCAGATCGTCCCCGAGGAAGCCGCCGCTCTGGTGCGCCCACAGCCGCGCGTACAGGCCGCCGCGCGCGAGCAGGCTGCGGTGGTCGCCCTCCTCGACGACGCGTCCGTGGTCGAGCACGATCAGCCGGTCCATCGCCGCGATCGTCGACAGCCGGTGCGCGATCGCGACGACGGTCTTGCCCTCCATCAGCCGGTAGAGGCTGCGCTGGATCGCGGCCTCGACCTCGGAGTCGAGCGCGCTGGTCGCCTCGTCGAGCAGCAGGATCGGCGCGTCCTTCAGCATCACGCGCGCGATCGCGATGCGCTGGCGCTGGCCGCCCGAGAGCTTGACGCCGCGCTCGCCGACGTGCGCGTCGTAGCCGCTGCGGCCCTTCGGATCGGCCAGGCCGGCGATGAATTCGTCCGCCTCGGCGCGCTCGGCGGCGGCGCAGCATGTCGCGCGTCGGTCGCGTCGGGCCGGCCGTAGACGATGTTGTCGCGCACCGAGCGGTGCAGCAGCGAGGTGTCCTGCGTGACCATGCCGATCTGCGCGCGCAGGCTGTCCTGCGTCACCATGCGCGATGTCCTGGCCGTCGATCAGGATGCGGCCGCTCTCGACGTCGTAGAAGCGCAGCAGCAGGTTGACGATCGTCGACTTGCCGGCGCCCGAGCGGCCGACCAGGCCGATCTTCTCGCCCGGGCGGATGTGCGAGCGTCGAGCTCGTCGATCACCGTCGCGCTTGCCGCCGTAGGCGAAGCTCACGTGCTCGAAGCGGATGTCGCCGCGCGTCGACCGCGAGCGGCTTCGCGTCCGGGCGGTCGACGACCGTGTGCGCGCCGCGCGAGCGTGTTGATGCCGTCCTGCACGGTGCCGATGTGCTCGAACAGCGTCGCCATCTCCCACATCACCCAGTGCGAGATGCCGTTCAGGCGCAGCGCCATCGCGGTGGCGGCGGCGACCGCGCCGACGCCGACCTGGCCTTGCGTCCACAGCCACAGCGTGGCGCCGGCGCTGGCCGCGATCAGCCCATGCGACAGCGCGTGGTTGACGATCTCGAAGCCGGTGACCAGCCGCATCTGCGTGTGCACGGTGTCGAGGAACTCCTGCATCGCCGCTGCGCGCGAAGCCGGCCTCGCGCCGCGCGTGCGAGAACAGCTTGACGGTGGCGATGTTGGTGTAGGCGTCGGTGATGCGGCCGGTCATCAGCGAGCGCGCGTCGGCCTGCTCGCGCGCCACGCGGCCCAGCCGCGGCACGAAGTAGCACAGCGCAGCGATGTACAGCACGACCCAGCCGAGGAACGGCGATGAGCAGGCGCGCGTCGAAGCTCGCCCAGCACCGCGAGCATCGTGACGAAGTAGATGACGACGAAGACCAGGAGCTCGCAGACGATCAGCCAGGTGTCGCGCACGGCGAGCGCGGTCTGCATCACCTTGGTGGCGATGCGGCCGGCGAACTCGTCCTGGTAGAAGGCCATGCTCTGCCCGAGCATCAGCCGGTGGAAGTTCCAGCGCAGCAGCATCGGGAAGTTGCCGAACAGCGTCTGCTGCTTGACCATCGACTGCAGCGCGACCAGCGCGATGCTGCCGGCGAGGACGCCGCCCAGCAGCAGCAGGCGCCGCCGCTGCTTCGCCCACAGCTCGGCCGGCTGCACCTGCGCCGAGCCAGTCGACGATGCCGCCCATCATGCTGAACAGCAGCGCCTCGAACGCGCCGATCGCGGCGGTCAGCAGCGTCGTGGCGAGCAGATACCCGCGCAGTCCCTTCGAGCACGCCCACAGGAACGCGAAAAAACCGCGCGGCGGCGTCTCGGGGGTCGCCTCGGGATAAGGATCGACCAGGCGTTCAAAAAAGCGGAACACGGTGTCTTGTCGTCGCTTGTGGTCCGCAGCTTTAGCGCGGCGGACGGATCGGTGGAGCGGTGGCGCCGGCGCGAAGTCGGAAACCGACGCGCCAGAAAAAGTGGAATTCTACTATTGCGCCCCGCCGGCCGCTTGCCGCGGGCTCCGCTTGACACGCCGCCCGGCGACGTCTACGCTCTTAGTTGATCGTTCAATCAACTGATGAAAAACTCCGCACCCGCGCCCTCGACGCGCGACCGCCTGATCCAGACCGCGATGCGGCTGTTCTGGGAGAAAGGCTATGGCTCGACCAGCGTCGCCGACGTCCTGCACGTGGCGGGCGTGAACAGCGGCAGCCTGTATCACTTCTTTCCCGGCAAGCAGGATCTGCTGCTCGCGGTGCTCGACGCCTATCGCGCCGGCATCGACCCGATGCTGCTTGCACCCGCGTGGAAGGGGGTCGACGATCCGATCGAGCGCGTATTCGCGCTGCTCGCACGCTACCGGCTGGGCATCGTGCAGACCGATTGCGTCTACGCCTGCCCGATCGGCAGTCTCGCGCTCGAGATCCACGAGCCCGATCCGCCGGTGCGCAAGGCCATTGCCGCGAACTTCAAGGCGTGGACCGACGCCGTCGAGGCCTGCCTCGTCGCGGCCGGACCGCGGCTGCCGCGCACGCTCGACCGGCGCGAGCTGGCGCGCTTCATTCTCACCGCGATGGAAGGCGGCGTGATGCAGGCGCGCACCCATCGCGATCCGGCGTACTTCGACAGCTCGGTCAGGCAGCTTCGCATCCATTTCGAACATCTGGAGCGTGAGGCGGCGCAGCAGCCGTCGCGCGCACGATCGCCGCGCAGGAAATCAACTTCACGAGGGAGCAAATGATGCCACTGAAACTTCGTATCACGCTGACGGGCGTGCTCGTTTCCGCCGCGGCGTTCAGCGGATCGGCCGCCGCCGCGCCGATCGAGCCGCTGCAACCGATGGCCTTCCTCGCCGGGCATTGCTGGAAAGGCGATTTTCCCGGCGGCAAGCAGACCGACGAGCATTGCTTCAGCTGGCTCTACGACGGCAAGGCGCTGCGCGACACGCACACCGTCCGCGCTCCTGGCCGGCCGGATTACATCGGCGAGACCACCTACTACTGGGATTCGGCCGCCAAGCGCGTCGAGTTCATCTATATCGAGAATCTGGGCGGCGTCAGCCGCGGCAACATGCAAAGCACACCCGAAGCGCTGGTCTTTCCGGCGACGCAGTACGTCGCCGACGGCCAGGCGATGACCTACCGCGTGCGCTGGACCCGATTGAGCGACACGTCGTACGAAGCGTGGAGCGAAATGCAGGGCACGGACGGCTGGACGACGATGTTCAAGCTGACGATGAAGAGGTCGTCGTAGCCATAGTCCGCGCTCGCCGTCAGCCCTGCACCGCCGCGCCGGCGGCAAGCAATTCGCGTATTTCGTCCGGGTCGAAGCCGAATTCGCCTAAGACCTCCGACGTGTGCTGGCCGAGCATCGGCGCCGGGCGAACGACTTGGGACGGTGTCGCCGAAAACTTGATCGGACAGCCGATGGCCCGGGTCTCGCCGGCACGCGGATGCGTGAGGTCGACGACCATGCCGCGCGCATGCACCTGCGGATCCGCCAGCATCTGCTCGATCGTCTTGACCGGTCCCGCCGGAACTCCCACCGCATCGAGTGCTTCCAGCCACACGGCCGACGGCTTGCGCCTGAACCGCAACGTCAGCTCGTCGACCAGCGCTTCGAGGTTCGCCATCCGCAGCTTGTTGTCGGCGAATCGCGGATCGTCGCGCAGCTCCGGCGCCTCGAGCACCTGCGTGAGGCGCACATAGTTGACCTGGTTCGACGCGCCGACGGTGATCCAGCCGTCGCCGGTTTCGAAGGCCTGGTACGGCGCGGTCATCGGATGTGCGGAGCCTAAGGGACCGATCTCGCGTCCGCTGCCGATGAAAATCGCACTCTGCCAGAACGTCTGCATGACGCCGGCTTCGAGCAGCGACGTGTCGACCAGCTGGCCCTCGCCGGTCTTCAGCAGATGGACGTAGGCGGTGACGATGCCCAAGGCGCCCAGGATGCCGGCGTTGATGTCGGTGACCGGCGAACCGACCTTGGTCGGCGGTCCGCCCGGATCGCCGGTGATGCGCATCAGTCCGGAAAGCCCTTGCGCGACCAGGTCGAAGCCGCCCTTGGTCGCGTCGGGCCCGGTCAGGCCGTGGCCGGACAATGCGCAATAGATCAGCCGCGGATTGGATCGGCGCAGCACGTCGTAGCCCAACCCCAGCCGTTCCATCGTTCCGACGCGGAAATTTTCGACGACGACATCGGCGCGGTCGATGATCCGCCGCAGCGCCGCGTTCGCCGCCGGATGCTTCAAGTCGAGCGCGATGCCCCGTTTGTTGCGGTTCATCATCATGAATGCGCTCGACTCGCCGTTGACTTCGGGCGGCGTGAAGCGCCGCGTGTCGTCGCCGTCCGGCACGCGCTCGACCTTGATCACGTCGGCGCCCATGTCGGCGAGCAGCATGCCTGCGGTCGGTCCCGACATGATGTGCGCAAGCTCGATGACCTTGAGTCCCGAAAGCGGTCCCATCATTTCCCCCGGAAGCGCGGCTCGCGCTTGGCGAGGAACGCGGCGAGGCCCTCGCGGAAGTCCGCCGTGTCGAAGCAGGCGTAACCTTCGGTCCAATCGGCGTCCGACAGCTCTCGCGTCGGGCACAAGCGCCGGACGAACTGCTTGTGCCAGCGCGCGACCAGCGGCGCGCCAGCGGCGATGCGCTCCGCCGTTGCGCGTGCCTCCGACTCGACCTGATCGTCGGCGACGACGCGCTGCACCAGTCCCTTGTCGAAAGCTTCCTGCGCACCGAATATGCGGCCTTCGAGCAGGATCTCCAGCGCCACCGCCGGCCCGACGACCGCCAGCAGGCCGGCGAGCTCGCCGTAGCCCATCGTCAGGCCGAGACGATTGATCGGAATGCCGAAGCGGCTTCCGGCGCCGCAGATGCGGATGTCGCACATCAGCGCGACTTCGAGCCCGCCGCCGACGCACACGCCGTGGATCATCGCCACCGTCGGGTGGCGGCACTCGCCGATCGAGCGCATCGTCGCATGGATCAGCTCGCCGTATTCCTTGCCTTGCGCGGCGTTGGCGCGCACGTCGGGGAATTCGGCGATGTCCGCGCCCGCGGCGAACGCCTTCGTACCGGCGCCGCGCACGATGACGCAGCGCAAATCGTTATCGGCGGAGAGCTCGCGCATGCGCGCGCCGAGCTCGGTCCACGAGGCCAGCGACATGGCATTGAGCTTCGCCGGCCGATCGAGCACGACGGTGGCGATCGCGCCGTCATGTTCGACGAGAACGGCGGCCGTCATGGCTTCACTTGTAGAAGAAGTCGACGAGTCCCATGCCGACAAAGGGTACGTAGGTAACCAGCATAAGCACGGCCAGCAGCACGGCGACGAAGTACACGTTGACCTTGGTCACCTCCCATATGTCGGCCTTGGCGATCGCGCAGCAGGTCATCAGCACGCTCGCCACCGGCGGCGTCTGCTGGCCGATGCCGAGGTTGATCGTCACGATCAGCCCGAAGTGAACCGGATCGATGCCTACGGCGGTGACCAGCGGCATGACGACCGGCACGACCAGGATGATCGCCGCGGCCGAGTGCAGGAAAAAGCCGAGGATCAGGAACAGCACGTTCAGTATCGCCAGCACCGCCCACTTGTTGGCGGTGAAATTCAGGATGCCCTGCGCCAGCTGCTGCGGCAGATGCGTCTCGGTGAGGTAAACCCCGAGCAGCGCACTGGCCGCGACCAGCAGCATCACTACCGCCGTCTGCACACCACCTTCGACGATCGAGGTGCGCAGCACATGGGCGTCGAGCTCGCGGTAGACGACGAAGCCGACGAACAGCGCCGCCACCACCGCGATCGCCGCGCCCTCGGTGGCGGTGACGATGCCGCCGAAAATCGACCCCAGGATGATGACCGGAAGCAGGAACGCCCACAGGGCTTCCCGGAACGTCTTGCGCACGCTGGCCCAGCGGAACGACTGCTCGACCGGAAAGTTGTAGCGGCGCGCGAACCAGTAGGCGATGCCCATCATGCCCAGGCCGCCGAGAATGCCCGGCACGATGCCGGAGACGAAGAGCTTGACCACCGAGGTCCCGGCGATCACCGCGTAGAGCAGCATCGGAATCGACGGCGGGATGATGACCGCAAGCGTGGCCGACGACGAGATGACCGAGGCCGCGAACTCCTTGCTGTAGCCACGGCTTCGCATCGCCGGAATCAGGATCGAGCCCAGCGCGGCCGCGTCGGCGACCGCCGAGCCGGAAATTTCGGCGAAAAAAAGCGACGTCCCGATCGACACCATCGCCAGCCCGCCGCGGATCCAGCCGAGCAGCGCCGACGCGAACGCGATCAGCCGGCGCGAGATGCCCGACGCGTTCATGATCGCGCCGGAAAGGATGAAGAGCGGGATCGCGATAAGAGGGAAACTGGTCGCGCCGTTGTACATCGTGATCGCGACATTGGGCAGCATGTCCACGCCCTGCGTGGCGACCAGCGCGACGACGGCGACGACCCCCAGCGCGATCGCGATCGGAATGTCGAACAGGACGAGCACCAGCACAGCCCCGAACAGGACGAGTATCTGCATGTCAGGTCACCTTCCTTGCGTCGTCCCCGCGACCGCGGGGACCCAGCGGCGTCGGCTTGAACGACACTGGGCTCCCGCCTGTGCGGGAACGACGGCGGCGTGTCATCAATGCAGATGCTCGGCGAGGTCGCTCGCCTCGGCGGAGGCGAGGCCGCGTGCGGCCCTGATGCTGTCGGGCATGTTCAACAGCTCGGCCACGATGAATAGCGCGCAACTGATCGGGATGACCGACTGCGTCCATGCGACGGAGACTGCCGGAAAGTTGATCAGATAGTCGGTCGCCAGCACATCGAGGATCGAAAAGCCGATCCACCCCAACAGCGCCATGAAGGCGATCACCAGGATCTTCCCGATGACCACGAAGACCAGCCGCCAGCGTGGCGACATCGACTTGACCAGCCCCGGGAAGCCAATGTGCGCGCGCTTCAGCGCCGCCAGCGCCGATCCGTAGAAAGTGAGCCAAGCGAGCAGGATGACGGCGACTTCGTCGTACCACGACAGCGAACGGCCGAACGCGCGAAAGCCGATGCCTATCGTCACCTCGATCGCCATCGCCGACATCAGCACGATGACGATAGCCTCGAGGAATTTCTCGTATGCGCCACGAATTCGCGCCAACGTCACGCTCGCTCCCCTCGACCGTCGGACGCTTATTTGCCCAGTGCGATCGCCTGTTCGATCAGCGCTTTCGAGCCCTGGACTTCCTTGCCGAATTCCTCGTAGATTGGCTTGCTCGCCGCGATGAAGGCGTCCTTGTCGGCCTCGTTGACTTTCACCCCGGCCGCGACGAACTTGGCGACCAGCTCGTCGTCGTCCTTCTTGGCGCGCTCGTACACGAACGCCTGCGTCTCTTTCGCCGTGTCCTCGATGATCTTGCGCACGTCGGCGGGCAGGCTCTCCCAGCGCTTGGCGCCGACGGCGACGAATGCCGGTGTGTAGACGTGGCCGGTCAGCGACAGATACTTCTGCACTTCCTGGAATTTCTGCGACCAGATCTGCGTCAGCGGATTCTCCTGGCCGTCCATGACGCCGGTCGACAGCGCGGTGAACACTTCGGAAAGCTTCATCGGGCTCGGGTTCGCGCCGTACGCCTGGAACATCCTGAGCCGCCATTTGCCTTCGGGAATCCGCAGCTTGATGCCCTGCAGATCGGCGGGTGTGACGATCGGCTTCTTGCTGTTGGTGATGTGGCGGTAGCCGTTTTCCCACACCGCGAGGATCTTGAGTCCCTTCGCTTCCGCCGCGGGCTCGAGCTTGGACCAGAAGATCGCTTTCTCGATCTTCTGCATGTGATTACGGTCCTTGACCAGATACGGCATTTCGAACAGACCAAAAACATCGGATTCCGACGACATCACCGTCGAAGGCAAGGCGAAATCGAGCGTGCCGAGCTTGAGCTTCTGCAGCATCTCCTTGTCGCCGCCGAGCTGGCTCGAGCCGTAGACGACGATCGTCGCCTTGCCCGCGAGCTTGGCGTTGGCGCGCTTGGCGAATTCAGTCGCCGAGGCGTCGAACAGCGATCCGGGCTCGCCGACGTGGCCGAATTTGAGCTCCAGCTGCGCCAGCGCCGGCTGGCTGAACACGGCGAGCAGCAGCCCGATCCACAACACTCTCGACATTCTCATGGCGGTTTCCTCCGGAAGTTCAAACGCGATCAGTTATTTTTTATTGCTTCGACTTTCCATGCGGCGCGTCAGGCCGTGCTGGCTGCGAGCGCTGCAGCGCCGGACTTGATACTCGGTGTGCCGGCGAGAAACGATAGCGCCGCGGCGATGCCACCCGATTTATGCGGAACGCGCGAGGCCGCCAGCGCCATCTCGACGCCGCACAGCGTTCCGCACAGCGTCAGGTCGTTGAAGAATCCCAGGTGACCGATGCGGAAAACCTTTTTCGCGAGGCGGCCGAGGCCGGTGCCGAGCGACAGGTCGTAGCGCGCGAGCGCTTCGCGGCGGAAGGCATCGGCGTCGTGACCCTCGGGAACGATGATCGCGGTCAGCGAGCTGCTGTATTCGGCCGGGCTGCGGCACAGGATTTCCAGCCCCCACCCGCGCACCGCGCGCCGGGTCGCTTCGGCGTGTCTGTCGTGGCGCGCGAACACGTTCGGCAAGCCTTCGCCGAGCAGCATGTCGATCGCCTCGTGCAGTCCGTAGAGCAGATTGGTCGCCGGCGTGTACGGAAAATAGCCCTGCCGGTTCATCGCGATGATGTCGTCCCAGGCCCAGTAAGATCGCGGCAGCCGCGCCTCCTTGCTGGCGGCGAGCGCCTTGTCGCTGACCGCATTGAACGAGAGCCCCGGCGGCAGCATCAGCCCTTTCTGCGAGCCGGCGACGGTGACGTCGACGCCCCACTCGGCGTGCCGGTAATCGATCGAGGCCAGCGACGAGATCGTGTCGACCATCAACAGCGCAGGATGACCGGCGCGGTCGATCGCCTGGCGGATCGGCGGAATCGCGGTGGTGACGCCGGTCGATGTCTCGTTGTGCACGACCAGCACCGCCTTGATCGCGTGCGCCTTGTCGGCCGCGAGCTTGGATTCGACGATCGCGGCGTCGGCGCCGCTTCGCCAATCGCCGGGAACGAAGTCGACCGAGAGGCCGAGCTTGTCGGCCATCTTGCGCCACAGCGTCGCGAAGTGACCGGTCTCGAACATCAGGACTCGATCGCCGGGCGACAGCGTATTGACCAGCGCCGCTTCCCACGCGCCTGTGCCCGACGCCGGATAAATGACGATCGGCGACGATGTCTGGAAGACGCGCTTCAGGCCATCGAGAATTTCCAGGGTCAGCCGCGCGAACTCGGGCCCGCGATGGTCGATCGTCGGATGATCGAGCGCGCGCAGCACGCGGTCGGGCACGTTGGTCGGCCCGGGAATCTGCAGAAAATGCCGGCCGCTCGGGTGGTCGTCGAGTTTCAGCATGCGCCTGGTCGATTGCGCTGGAGTCCGATCGCTCGAAATCGCCGCGGCCATTATCGAAGCCATCGCCGGCGAGGTATAGTCGCATTGTACAACTGCGATCCCGATTTTAAGCCAAATTCTCAAGATGAACTCCGCGCTCGAACGACCGGTCGCGATCGACGGCCGGCTCAAGCGTGCCTTCGACTCGTCGCTGCTCGCGCGGCGGCTGCGCGAGGCGTGCCGCGGCGACGTGCTGTTCGACGCGGCCTCGCGCGGGCGCTACGCCACCGACGCGTCGATCTACCAGATCGAACCGATTGGGGTCGTCGTGCCGTGCGACGAGGACGACGTCCGGGCCGCGCTTGCCGTCGCGCGCGAGCTTGACGTTCCGGTATTGCCGCGCGGCGCGGGCTCGTCGCAATGCGGGCAGACGGTCGGCGATGCGCTGGTGATCGATCACAGCAAGTCGCTGTGCCGCATTCTGACGTTCGACGACGACACGATGACCGCCACCGTGCAGCCCGGCGTCGTTCTCGATCAGCTGAACGCTTTCCTGCGGC
Organism: uncultured beta proteobacterium; assembly: GCA_963828595.1. Lineage (GTDB taxonomy): Bacteria > Pseudomonadota > Gammaproteobacteria > Burkholderiales > Casimicrobiaceae > PALSA-1003. The sequence continues at coordinate 164,839 of CAWHEN010000008.1, read as the reverse complement.
CGCACGGCGTCTGGTTCCCGGTCGACGTCAGCACGTCGGCGCAGGCCACGATCGGTGGCATGGCGGGCAACAACTCCTGCGGCTCGCGATCGATCGAATACGGCAACATGGTGCACAACGTCGCCGGTATCGATGCGATTCTGGCCGACGGCAGCGAGATCGCGTTCGGCCCGATCGATCGGATGCGCCGCGACGGCCGCAGCGGCGAGATCGTCGCCGGGCTTGGGCGAATCGCCGCGGCCGAGCTCGGCGAGATCGAGCGCACGGTGCCCAAGGTGCTGCGTCGGGTCGGCGGCTACAACCTCGATCTCTTTGCGCCACAAAGCGTTCGTCCCTACACCGCCGATGGCTCGGTCAATCTCGCCCACCTTCTCGTGGGCTCCGAGGGCACGCTCGCCTGGTCGTCGCGGCTGACGCTGGCTCTCGCGCCGCTGCCGCGACACAAGGCGCTCGGCGTGGTCAGCTTTCCGTCTTTCTACCAGGCGATGGCGGCGGCGCAGCACATCGTGCGTCTCAAGCCGACCGCGGTCGAGCTGGTCGATCGCACGATGATCGACCTGGCGCGAGCGAATCCCGCATTCCGTCCGGTGATCGAGCGCGCATTGATCGGTGCGCCCGCGGCGATCCTGCTGGTCGAGTTCTCCGGCGAAGATGCCGCCGCGCAGGCGGCGAGTCTTGATCGTCTGGCCGAGCTGACCGGCGATCTCGGCCTGCCGGATGCAGTCGTGCGGATCGAAACCGCGCAGGCGCAGCAGGCGTTGTGGGAAGTGCGCAAGGCCGGCCTCAACATCATGATGTCGATGAAAGGCGACGGCAAGCCGGTCTCGTTCATCGAGGACTGCGCGGTGCCGCTCGAGCATCTGGCCGAATACACCGACAGGCTGACCGAAGTGTTCCGGAAACACGGCACTACGGGGACCTGGTACGCGCACGCCAGTGTCGGCACCTTGCACGTGCGGCCGATCCTCGATATGCGTCGCGACGGTGCGGCCAAGATGCGCGCGATCGCCGAAGAAGCCGCGGCGATGGTGCGCGAATACAAGGGTGCGTATTCGGGCGAGCATGGCGACGGCCTGTGCCGCGGCGAATGGGTGGCCTGGCAGTTCGGACCGCGCTTGAACGCCGCGTTCGGCGCGGTCAAGGTGCTGTTCGATCCGGACAACCGCATGAATCCCGGCAAGATCGTCGCTACGCCCAAAATGGACGACACCTCGCTGTTCCGCTTCCGTCCGGAGTACGGCAGGATTCCGATCCAGCCCAAGCTCGACTGGTCGGCATGGAACGTCGAGCGCCATCCGGCGACCGGCGACGAAAGCGCGCCCGGGACCGGCAGCGACGCCACGCAGGGTCTCGCCAAGGCCGTGGAGATGTGCAACAACAACGGTCACTGCCGGAAGTTCGACGCCGGCGTCATGTGCCCCAGCTATCGGGTCACGCGCGACGAGCAGCATACGACGCGCGGGCGCGCCAACACGCTGCGCCTCGCACTGTCGGGGCAGCTCGGCGACCAGGACCTGGGCGGCGAAGCCGTGCATGCGGCGCTCGACCTGTGCGTCTCGTGCAAGGCCTGCCGCCGCGAATGCCCGACCGGCGTCGACATGGCGAAGATGAAGATCGAGTCGCTGTCGGCCTACAACCGGCGGCACGGCGTCGCGCTGCGCGACCGGCTGATCGCGCATCTGCCGCGCTATGCGCCGATGGTCTCCCGCATCGCGTGGCTTGCGAACCTGCTGACACGTCTTCCGGGCGTCGCGCAGCTGGCCGAATCCTGGCTCGGGCTTGCGGCGAGGCGCCGGTTGCCGGCGTGGCGCGGCAGCTTCCTGCGCCGGACGACATCGGACGGCGCCCACGATGCAAACGGACGCGAAGCTGTGCTCTTTGTCGACACGTTCAGCAATTACTTCGCGCACGAGGTCGCGGCCGACGCGCGCCGCGTGCTCGAGGCCGCCGGATACACGGTGCACACCAACGCGGTGCCGGGCGAACGCCCGCTGTGCTGCGGACGAACGTTTCTCGCCGCGGGGATGATCGACGAGGCGAAGGCCGAGGCCCGCCGCACGCTGGCGGCGCTGGTCTCGTACGCACGGCGAGGCGTGGCGATCGTCGGGCTCGAGCCGTCGTGCATGCTCGGGATGCGCGACGAATTCCTGAATTACGGCCTGGGTGAGGATGCGGAGCTTGTCGCCCGCCACGCGATGCTATTCGAAGAGTTCCTGGTGCGTGAGCGCGCTGCCGGACGGCTGACCTTGCCGTTGAAGGCGCTGCCGCAAGGCGAGGCCCTGCTGCACGGACATTGCCATCAAAAAGCCTTTGCCGCAATGACGCCGATCGAGACGGCGCTCAGCTGGATACCGGGCCTGGCGACGACGACGGTCGCCTCCGGCTGCTGCGGCATGGCCGGCGCGTTCGGCTACCAGGCGGAGCATCACCAGCTGTCGATGCAGATGGCCGAACAGGCGCTGCTGCCGGCCGTGCGCTCGGCCCCCAACGCGACCTTGATCGTGGCCGACGGATTCAGCTGCCGGCACCAGATTCGGGACGGCGCACGGCGCGATGCACTGCATGTGGCGAGCGTGCTGGCGATGGCGCTGGCCTAGCCGGCGAGCGCAGACTGGCGCATTGCGCGCGGTTCGCGCAAAATTATCGGCATGACTCAGCCCGACAAACGCCGGCGCGGCGCACGCTGCCCGCAATGCGGCAAGACCGCCGACCTGACGCCTGACAATCCATTTCGCCCTTTCTGCTCGGAACGCTGCAAGCTGATCGATCTCGGCGCCTGGGCAGCCGAGTCGTATCGCGTGCCGGTCGCGGAAGACCCGGCCGATCCTGACGCCGACCAAGCGAAGTCGGAACGGTCGTAGCTAGTCGTAGCTAGTCGTAGCTAACTGAGCGGAAGCGCCGGCCACGCGGCGCGCCGCAGCGCGACACCGTGCGCGCCGTGCGCGATCGCGATGTCGAGATCGGCGGGCGAGAGGCCGCCCAGCGCGTACACCGGCATTGGCGATCCGGCAGCGAGCTCGGCGAAACGCTGCCAGCCCAGCGGACGCGCGTCCGGATGCGTCGGCGTCTCGGATACCGGGCCGAGCACGACAAAGTCGACGCCGAGCTTGGCCGCCTGCGCAAGCTCGGCCGCGTCGTGCGTCGACGCAGCGCATGGCATGTCGTCTGGACGCGCCCGCGCCGCGAGAAGGCGCGCCGCAGTCCAGTGCACTCCGGCGCAGCCAAGCTCGCGCGCGGTGTTCGCGTCGCCGTTGAGCAGCACGCGCGCGCCGTACGGCGCACTGACCGCCAGCAGCTTGTCGGCAAGCGCGCGCAGGCGTTCCGGCGCGAACGATTTCTCCCGCAGCTGAACCAGTTTCAGCCCTGCGTCGAGTGCGACGCGCGCCCGCGCGAGAAACGCCGCTTCGCCCAGCTCCTCGGCCATCGAGATCGCATACACGGGCGGCAAGGCAAGCGCGCGCAGCACCGTCGCATTGGCCGGCAAAAGTGGTGCTACCTGGATCGCGGTCGGCTGTTGCCATGCGATCGCCTGGCCGTCGCGGCCATGCGGCTCGCCCTGCCATTCGAACACCCGGAAGAAATCGAGCTCGACGTGCGCGTGCGGATAGTCATAGCGCTGGGTGAGCCACGGGGCGGCCCGCGTTACGACGATGCCGAGCTCCTCCTCGAGCTCGCGCAGCAGCGCGTCGCGGGCCGATTCGCCCGGCTCGAGCTTGCCGCCGGGAAATTCCCAGTAACCTGGATACGGTGTTCCGGGCAGACGTTGCGCCAGCAGCACCTTGCCATCACCCCGGTGCAGTATTGCCGCGGCGACGCGCACGATGGTGCGCTCGCTCACTTGGTACTCTTGTTCCTGCCCTTGCCCTTGCCGCCGTCGAGCGCGCGGGCGCCGGCCTGCGCCCGCGCGAACTGCCAGGCGATGCGGCCGCTGCGCGATCCGCGCTGCAGCGCGAATTGCACCGCTTCGCGATGCAGGCGTTCCAGCGCAGCACCGTCGCCGGGAACCGGCACGCCGTAGAAGCGCAGCCATTGGTGGACCGCAGCAAAGTAGTTGTCCTGAGTGAACGGATAGAACGAGATCCACACGCCGAAGCGTTCCGACAGCGATATCTTTTCCTCGACCGATTCGCCGGGATGCACTTCTTCGCCGATGTGCCTTGCCTCGAGATTCTCGCTGAAATACTCGGGCAGCAGATGCCGCCGGTTCGACGTCGCGTAGATCAGCACGTTCGACGAAGCCGCCGCGATCGTGCCGTCGAGCATGACCTTGAGCGCCTTGTAGCCCGGCTCGTTGGCGTCGAACGACAGGTCGTCGCAGAACACGATAAACCGCTCGGGCCGGTCGGCGATCGGCTCGACAATGTCCGGCAGGTCGACCAGGTCGCCCTTGTCGACTTCGATCAGGCGCAGACCCTTCGCAGCGTACTTGCCCAGCATCGCCTTCACCAGCGACGACTTGCCGGTGCCGCGCGATCCGGTGAGAAGCACATTGTTCGCCGGCAGACCCGCGACGAATTGCCGGGTGTTGGCGTCGATCGCGGCCTTTTGCGCATCGATCGCCACCAGGTCGTCGAGGCTGATCGCGTGCGGGCGCGACACCGACTGCAGGTAGCCGCGCTGCCCACGCTTGCGCCAGCGAAACGCCCGCGCCTTCCAGTCCGGCGGCGCCGGTGCGGCGGGAAGCAGCGCCTCGAGGCGGCCCAACAGGCTTTCGGCGCGCGCCATCAGGCGGTCGAGGTCGCGTTCGTTCACGAGTCTCTAGCTCCGGTAATCGGCGTTGATCGTGACGTAGCCGTGCGACAGATCGCAGGTCCACACCGTCGCCGTCGCGCCGCCTCGCCCGAGCGCTACGCGAATGCCGATCTCGGCCTGCTCCATCACGCGCTTGCCGTCTTCCTCGCTATAGCCTTCGGCGCGGCCACCGTCCGCAACGACCAGCACGTCGTCGAGCCAGAACGACACGCAGCCCGGATCGAGATCGTCGATCGCCGCGTTGCCGATCGCGCAGACGATTCGGCCCAGATTGGGATCGGAGGCGAAAAAGGCTGTCTTGACGAGCGGCGAATCGGCGATCGCGCGCGCGACGCGATCGCACTCGCCGTCGTCGCGTCCACCGTCGACGACGATGGTGATGAATTTGGTCGCCCCCTCGCCGTCGCGCACGATCGCCTGCGCCAGCTGCACGGCGACGAGCTCCAGCGCATCGTGCAAGGACCGCAGGCGGGGATCGTCGGATCGAGCGATCGGCGCCATCGCCGCCTTGCCGGTGGCCACGAGGACGAAGCTGTCATTGGTCGACGTATCACCGTCGATGGTGATGCGATTGAAGGACGCGGCGGCGAGGCTTGCCGCGAGCTCGCCGAGCAGCAAGCCTTCCACCGGCGCGTCGGTGGCGACGAAGCCCAGCATCGTCGCCATGTTGGGCGCGATCATGCCCGCGCCCTTGGCTATGCCGGTGATGGTGACGGGCACGCCGTCGATGTCGAGGCGGCACGATGCGGCTTTGGGCACCGTATCGGTGGTCATGATCGCGCGCATCGCCGCGTCCCATCCCGAAGGCGACAGCGCGGCCACGCACTTCGGCACCGCAGCCACGATCCGGTCGACCGGCAAGCGCTCCATGATGACGCCGGTCGAGAAAGGCAGGACTTCGTATTCGGCGCAATCCAGTGCGCGAGCCACGGCGGCGCAGCAGGCACGCGCATCGTCGACACCGCGCTGGCCGGTTCCGGCATTGGCGTTGCCGGCGTTGATCAGCAGCGCGCGCGTGATCTGTCCGTTCGCCAGGTGCTCGCGGCAGACGATCACGGGGGCGGCGCAAAACCGGTTCCGCGTGAACACGCCCGAGGCGCGCGATCCCTGGTCGAGACTGACCAGGATGACATCGTCGCGCGACCAGTTCTTTATGCGCCCGGCGGCGGTGCCCAAGGTGACGCCGGCGACCGGCAACAGCTGCTCGGGCGTGGGCGGATGGTAGTTGACCGGCATGGGTGCGCGAGCGGAAGCGTCGGTCCGGATTCTACCGCAGCGTTCGCGGCGCGCCGCGACCGGAACGGCCGCGTGATGAAGGGATCGAGCCTTAGCCGGCGCGCAGGCTGGCCGCTAGATCGCGCCGTGGCAGTGCTTGAATTTCTTGCCCGATCCGCAGGGACACGGATCGTTGCGGCCGACTTTCTGTCCGGCGCGCGTGAAAGGCGGCGGCGCCGCCGGAGGCTGGTCGGGGGACGGGGCCAGCGCCGTATCGTAGTCGGTGTGCTGGTACTGCACGTTGGAGACCGCGGGCGCCTCCTCGACTGCCTGCATGTCCTGCTCGGAGCGAACCTGCACGGTCAGCACGATCTTGACCACGTCCTGCTTGATGCGATCGAGCATGTCGGAAAACAGCTCGAACGACTCGCGCTTGTATTCCTGCTTGGGGTTCTTTTGCGCGTAGCCGCGCAGATGTATCCCCTGCCGCAGATGATCGAGCGAGCCCAGGTGCTCGCGCCAGTGCTGGTCGAGCGTCTGCAGCATCAGGTTGCGCTCGAACTGGTGGAAGAGCTCCGGGCCGACGAGGCCCAGCTTCTGCTCGTATTGCTTGGTCGCGAACTCGCGCGCTCGCTCGCGCAGCGCCTCGTCGGAGAGCTCGGGCTCGTTCTTCAGCCACTCGCCGACCGGCGCGCGCAGCTGATACTCGCCTGCCAGCGTGCTCTCGAGCGCCGGCACGTCCCATTGCTCCTCGACCGACTCGGGCGGGACGTACTGCCGCACCGTGTCCTCGATCTGGCCGGCGATCATGTTGCGGATCGTCTCCGAGATGTCTTCGGTCTCGAGCAGTTCGTTCCGTTGCTGATAGATCACGCGCCGCTGGTCGTTGGCGACGTCGTCGTATTCGAGCAATTGCTTCCGGATGTCGAAGTTGCGCGACTCGACGCGGTTCTGCGCCTTGGCGATCGAGCGGTTGACTATCGGATGCTCGATGGGCTCGCCCTCGGGCATCTTCAGCCGCTGCATGATCCCCGACAGGCGCTCGCCGCCGAAGATGCGCAGCAAAGGATCCTCGAGCGACAGGTAGAAGCGCGACGAACCGGGATCGCCCTGGCGCCCCGAACGGCCGCGCAACTGGTTGTCGATGCGCCGCGATTCGTGGCGCTCAGTGCCGACGATATGCAGCCCGCCGGCGGCGATCACCTGGTCGTGCAGCACCTGCCATTCGCGGCGCAGCTTCGCGATCTCCAGGTCCCGGTCGGTCTGTGCCCGCGACTCGTCTTCGCGAATCGCCAGCAAGGTCGGCTCGATCGCGCCGCCGAGCACGATGTCGGTGCCGCGGCCCGCCATATTGGTCGCGATGGTGATCGCCTTCGGCTGCCCGGCCTGCGCGACGATCACCGCCTCGCGCGCGTGCTGCTTGGCGTTCAGCACCTCGTGCGGCAGCTTTTCCTTGACCAGGAATTGCGCGAGCAGCTCCGAATTCTCGATCGAGGTCGTGCCGACCAGCACCGGCTGTCCGCGCTGGTAGCAGTCCTTGATGTCGGCGATGATCGCATCAACTTTTTCCTGGAACGTGCGGAACACCAGATCGTTCTCGTCCTTGCGGATCATCGCGACGTTGGTCGGTATCACGACCGTCTCGAGGTGGTAGATCTGCTGGAACTCGAACGCCTCGGTATCCGCCGTTCCCGTCATGCCGGCGAGCTTGTCGTACATCCGGAAGTAATTCTGGAACGTGATCGACGCCAGCGTCTGGTTCTCGCGCTGGATCGGCACGCCTTCCTTGGCTTCGACCGCCTGGTGCAGCCCGTCCGACCAGCGGCGCCCGGACATCAGCCGACCGGTGAACTCGTCGACGATGATCACCTCGCCGTCCTGCACGACATAATGCTGATCGCGATGATAGATGCCGTGCGCGCGCAGCGCCGCATACAGGTGGTGCATCAGCGCGATGTTGGCGACGTCGTAGAGGCTGGTCCCGGCAGGCAGCAATCCGGCCTTGGCCAGGATGCCCTCGGCGTGCTCGTGCCCTTCCTCCGACAACAGCACCTGGTTCGCCTTCTCGTCGACCCAGTAGTCGCCGGGTCCCTTCTCCTCGGTCTGCCGCGTCAGCTTCGGCGCGAGCTCGTTCAACCGATAATAGATTTCGACGTTGTCGTCCGATTGGCCCGAGATGATCAGCGGCGTGCGCGCTTCGTCGATCAGGATCGAATCGACCTCGTCGACGATCGCGTACGACAAGCCGCGCTGGACGCGCTCGCCGGCGTGAAACACCATGTTGTCGCGCAGGTAGTCGAAGCCGAACTCGTTGTTGGTGCCGTAGGTGATGTCCGCCGCGTACGCGGCCTGCTTGGCGTCGTGCGCCATCTGCGACAGGTTCACGCCGACGGTCAAGCCGAGGAAGCGGTAGATGCGGCCCATCCAGTCGGCGTCGCGCTGGGCCAGGTAGTCGTTGACGGTGACGATATGGACGCCGTTGCCGGTCAGCGCGTTCAGATAGGCGGGCAAGGTCGCGACCAGCGTCTTGCCCTCACCGGTGCGCATTTCGGCGATCTTGCCGTAGTACAGCGCCATGCCGCCGAGCATCTGCACGTCGAAGTGGCGCATTTGCAGCGTTCGTTTACCCGCTTCGCGCACGACGGCGAATGCCTCGGGCAGCACCGAATCGAGCTCCTCGCCGTTGGCCACCCGCTCCTTCAGCGTCGCGGTCATCGCTTTCAGCTCGGCGTCGGACTTCGCCGCCATCGTCGGCTCGAACGCGTTGATCTTGTGCAGCGCCTGGCTGTACTGCTTGAGCAGGCGCTCGTTGCGGCTGCCGAAGATCTTGGTGAGGATGTTGGAGATCATAGGGTTTTAGTGCCGCGGACCTTGTCCATTTACCACCATGGGCACGGCGCACCCAAAAAACAAGGGGTGAGGACTTCCTCACCCCTTCCGTTTCGCCCGCCAACCTCGTATCGGTCGGCAAGCGCCGGCGGTTATTGCGACTTCAGCCGCTAGCTGCCAGAAAACGCGCCGGGTTCTGCGGCACGCCGTTCAAGCGCACCTCGAAATGCAAATGCGGCCCGGTCGATCGCCCCGTCGTGCCGACCTTCGCAATCAGCTGGCCCCGCATGACAAAGTCACCTTCGTTCACCAGCAGGACCGAGCAATGCGCGTACCGGCTGACCAGTCCGTTGCCGTGATCGATTTCAATCATTTTACCATAGGCCGGATGCACGTCCGCGAAGATAACCTTGCCGCTCGCGGCGGCGTCGATCGGCGTGCCGACGTCGGCCGGAAAATCGATGCCTTCGTGGAAGCTCTGCTGTCCGGTGAACGGATCGAGGCGCCAGCCGAAGTTGGACGAGTACCAGGCATCCTCGATCGGCTTCAAGGTCGGCAGAAACTTCTTGTTGGCCGAATCGCTCACCAGCAGCGCCTCCAGCACGCCGAGCTGGTCGGAGCGCTGGTCGACCTGCTGCGCGAGCTGCGCCAGCAGCGCGTTGAACTCATCGAGCGACAGATTGCGCCGCAAGGTCGGCGCCGGGCCGCCGCGTCCCGGTATCGCCCCCGGCTGCAGCACGCCCGGCAATTCCTGCGGCTTCAAGCCGGCGAGCTTGGCCAGCCGCTCGCCAAGTCCATCGAGGCGCAGCATCCGCGCCTGCAGGTCGCCCAGCTTGACCGCCATCGCGTTCAGGTGGCCCTGCACGACCTCCTGCGTTTTCTGCGCCTCTTCCCGCTGGTCCGCCAAGAGGATCGCCTGCAACAGCGGATGATTGATAGACGCCGCGTAGCGCAGCGTCACGTAGTTGAACAGCAGCGTGAACGACAGGAAAAGCGCGAGAAGGCCGAATCCGCCCGCCGTCCAGTGTCGCCAGTCGAGGCTCAAGGTGCGGGCCCGCGCCGTGGCGCCGGAAACCAGGATAATGTTCAAACTGGATCTCCCTGCAATCGTCGGCGCGCGAGGCGGCGTCCGGCTTCTGGCGAATATGCTAACGTCATGCGGCTCCTAGGGCAAGTACTCCAAAACGAAGCCGCGCTGGCCGATCTCCAGCGCCGCCGGGAGCGTGAGCTCCGCTTGCAGCTACGATTGCGCCGGGCGTTGCCGCCCGCGCTGGCCACCCACGTCAGTATCGCGGATGCCCAGTCCCAGGAACTCCAACTTGTGGCTGCCAGCGGCGCCGCGGCGGCATTGCTGCGCCAACGCGTTCCCGATGTCCTGCACAAACTTGCCGGGGAGGGGTGGGAATTTACTGGAATAAGGGTGCGCGTGCAAGCCCGCCCGGCGGCGACCGAACCGGCGAAAACCCCTAAGAAACAATTGGATGAAGCGGCGGCGACCAGCCTCGAGGCACTGGCTTCCCGCTTGGGCGACGAGCCCTTGGCCCAAGCGCTCAGGCGCCTCGCGCGCCATGCGCCCCGGCGCGCGAAGTCAGACGACGACGACCAGCCGCTCGAAAGCGTAAAAAACCAGGATTCCGAGCAATAAGAGGATCGTGTATTGGATGACACGGCCGATAAAGCGCAGATAGCGCCGGTCGCGCTTGAACAGGTAAGCTACGCCGGCCCCGGCAATCGCCGCCAGCGCCAAAAACAGCAGCATCCGCACCAGAACCAAGGGATTCCTTAAAGAGGAGTGCGCCGGATCATCCCGCGGGACGCGGCATCCGGGCTCCGGCCTCGACCTGCTTGACGGTTTCGATTAGGCCGGCTGCGCCAGCAGCCACCCCTGGAACGCGCGCGGGACGTCGGCTTGGACGTCGAACGTCACGATCTCCCAGGCCTCGGGCCGGTCCAGCAGCGCGCGCGACAGCGCGTTGTTCAGCGCATGACCGGACTTGAACGCCGTGTAGCGTCCGATCATCGGATGGCCGAGCAGATACAGGTCGCCGATCGCGTCGAGCACCTTGTGCTTGGCGAACTCGTTGTCGTAGCGCAGGCCCTCGCTGTTCAACACGCGCGTTTCGTCGAGCACGATCGCGTTCTGCAGACTGCCGCCTAGCGCGAGCCCGGCGGAGCGCATCGCTTCGACGTCCTGCATGAAACCAAACGTGCGCGCGCGGCTGACTTCCTTGATGTACGAATTCTCGGCGAAATCGATGATCACGTGCCGGTTCTCCGAACCGAACACCGGGTGCGGGAAATCGATCGTGAAGTCGAGCACGAAGCCGTGATGCGGCTCGAAGCGCGCCCATTTGTCGCCGTCGCGCGCTTCGACCGGCATCTTGATGCGCAGATAGCGTTTGTCCGCGTCCTGCTCGACGATGCCTGCGGACTGCAGCAGGAAGACGAAAGGAGCGGCGCTGCCGTCCATGATCGGCAGCTCGGGACCGGCGACGTCGACGTGAACATTGTCGATGCCGAGTCCGGCCAGTGCCGACATCAGATGCTCGACGGTCGACACGCTGGCGCCATCCCTGGACAGCGACGACGAAAGTCGGGTGTCGCCGACGTTGCGTGCCTCGCCCGGAATCGCCGCCGAGCCCGGCAAGTCGACGCGATGGAATACGATTCCGGTTTCGGGATGCGCCGGACGCAGCGTCAATTCGACGCGCGCGCCGGTGTGCAGGCCGACGCCGGTCGTCTTGATCTTGGATCTGAGCGTGCGTTGTTTCATCATCGATGTCCCCTTTTCGGACCGGTCAGCGATTCACTAGCCGGCTCAAGGAGTTAGCAGACAATTGTAGCACAGGCCGGGACACCTACGCGTGCTCGTCCCTGCCTCCGCCGGAAGCAGCCGATCCCGTTGCCCCGCCGTCGCCCTCACGGCAACCGTCGTCGGTGCGCGCCTAGTCCGCCTGCTTGCGCAGGAACGCCGGAATGTCGGAGGCATCGAACGCCGATGCACCGGACGCCGGCGACGGCGTGCGCCCGCGCCGGATGACCGCCGGCGTCTTGTCCAGCGAATCGTAATCGACGGTCTCGATCGACATGCCAACGTTGTCGGTCCCGGTGCGCTCGACGACGTGCTCGACGACTTCGAGGCGCGGCTGACGGTTGCGGGCGGTGACGCCGCCCAGGCCCGTCGCGATCATCGTCACGCGAAGCTCGTCCTTCATCGCCTCGTCGATCACGGTGCCGACGATCACCATCGCATCGTCTGCAGTGAACGATTTGATCGTGTTCATGACCTCGTGATATTCCTTCATCTTGAGGCCGGCCGACGCGGTGATGTTCACCAGCACACCGCGCGCGCCGGCGAGGTTGATCTCCTCGAGCAGCGGACTCGCAACGGCACGCTCGGCGGCCAGCCGCGCGCGGTCGGGCCCGCCGACCTTGGCCGAGCCCATCATCGCCATGCCGACTTCCGACATCACCGTGCGCACGTCGGCGAAGTCGACGTTAACCAGACCCGGATTGTTGATCACCTCGGCGATCCCGGCGACCGCGCTGTGCAGCACGTCGTTGGCCGCCGCGTAGGCATCGAGCACCGACACGTCTTCGCCGAGCACCTGCATCAGCTTGTCGTTCGGGATGATGATCAGCGAGTCGACGGTCTTTTTCAGCTCCTCGATGCCGGCTTCGGCGACTCTCTGCCGCTTGCCTTCGAACTGGAACGGCCGCGTCACGACCGCGACGGTCAGGATGCCGCGGTCTTTCGCGACCTGCGCGACGATAGGCGCCGCACCGGTGCCGGTCCCGCCGCCCATGCCGGCAGTGATGAACAGCATGTCGGCGCCGTCGATCATTTCGCCGATCCGGTCCTTGTCCTCCATCGCCGCGTCGCGGCCGATCTCCGGCCTCGCTCCGGCGCCCAGGCCGCGCGTCAGATTGCTGCCGAGCTGCAGCTGGACGCGCGCGGTCGAGCGTTTGAGCGCCTGCGCATCGGTATTCGCTGCAATGAACTCGACGCCTTGCAGCTGGCGTTCGATCATGTGCTCGATGGCATTACCGCCGCAACCGCCGACGCCGATTACCTTGATGACGGCTTCCTGCGGGTTCTGGTCGATGATTTCAAACATGATGTGCTCCTCTCTCCTGTCGAAGTGCTTCCAACGATTGACCTGCTGTTGCGTTGCTCAAAAATTCGCCTTGAACCATTGCCTCATCCGTTCTCCGACGTTGCCCAAGCCCTTGGTCTGGCCGCGCGCAATTTCCGCGCGCAGAAAATGTTCGCGTCCGTCGAGCAGGAGGCCGACGGCGGTCGCGTAGCGCGGGCTTCTGATCACGTCGGCCAGGCCGCCGACGTAGGCCGGCACTCCGACGCGCACCGGCAGGTGAAAGACTTCCTCGCCGAGCTCGACCATCCCCTGCAGCAGCGCCGAGCCGCCGGTCAGCACGATGCCCGACGAAAGCATTTCCTCGAGGCCGCTCCTGCGCAGCTCCGATTGCGCCAGCGTGTAGAGCTCCTCTATGCGCGGCTCGATCACCTCGGCCAGCGTCTGCCTCGAGAGCTTGCGCGGCCCGCGCTCGCCGACGCCCGGCACTTCGATGATGTCGTTCGGGTCGGCCAGCTGGCGCAGTGCGCAACCGTGACGGAGCTTCAGCTCTTCGGCCTCCTTGGTCGGCGTGCGCAGGGTCATCGCGATGTCGTTGGTAACCTGGTCGCCGGCGATCGGAATGACCGCCGTATGGCGGATCGCGCCGCCGGTGAACACGGCGAGGTCGGTCGTGCCGCCGCCGATGTCCATCACGCACACACCCAGGTCCTTTTCGTCCTCGTTCAGCACCGCCAGCGCGGAGGCCAGCGGCTGCAGCATCACGTCGTTGACCTTGAGCCCGCAGCGGCGCACGCACTTGGTGATGTTCTCAACCGCGGATACCGCGCCGGTGACGATGTGCACTTTCACTTCGAGCCGGACGCCGCTCATGCCCAGCGGCTCGCGCACATCCTCCTGGCCGTCGACGATGAATTCCTGCGGCAGGATGTGCAGCACCTGCTGATCGTTCGGTATCGCGATCGCCTTGGCCGTCTCGATGACGCGGTCGATGTCCGCCTGCGTCACTTCCTTTTCCTTGATCGCGACCATGCCGCTGGAGTTGAGGCTCCTTATATGGCTGCCGGCGATGCCGGTGTAGACCTCGGTGATCGCGCAGTCGGCCATCAGCTCGGCTTCCTCGAGCACGCGCTGGATCGACGCCATCGTCGCTTCGATGTTGACGACGACGCCCTTCTTCAGCCCCCGCGCCGGCTGCGTGCCCAGCCCGATGATGTTCATGCGTTTGTCGGCGGTGACCTCGGCGACGATCGCGACGATCTTCGACGTCCCGATGTCGAGCGCGACGATGAGGTTCTTGCTGTCCTTGACCATGTTGTTCTATCCCCGGGACGCTTTTCTGGACGATCGATCACCGCCGCCGGACACCCGCGCGGCGAATCCGTTGCGATAGCGAAGATCGGCGTAGTCGATGCGCGCTCCGCCGCGCGAAAGCGGGTCCAGCGTTTGGCGGTAGTAGGCGACAAAGCGCGCCAGGCGCTCGCCCGGGTCAGTGCGCCCCAGCTCGATCGTCAATGGCGGGCTGCCGGCCGCGACCAGCTGCCAGCCGCCGCGCGGCGAGCGGCGGATCGCGTTGATCGCGCGCCCGATTGGCGCGAGCGCCGCGACAAAGGCGCGGTATTGCGCGGCGACTTCCGCCGCCGTCCCCTCCGGCCCGGTGAATTGCGGAAGGTCGCCGTCGAAGTCGGCGCTGAACACCTCGCCGTCGGTGTCGATCAGCGCGGCGTCGTTCCAGCGAGCGAGCGGCTGGTGCTCGCTGACCGCGACCTCGAGCCGGTCCGGCCACTGGCGGCGCAGCGCCACGCCTCGCACCCAGGGCACGCGCTGCAGCGACGAGCGCGCATCGGGGAGACGAAGCGTGAAGAACGTTCCCTTGACCTCCTCGCGCAGCACCGCTTCCAGATGTGCCGGATTGGCGCGCTGCAGCGGCCCGTCGATGACCACCTTGCGAAACGCGAACACCGGCTGGCGCACGGCCCACGAGACCGCGCCCCAGACCAGCATCGTCGTCGCCGCGAAGGCGATAACGAGCGCGATGGCGTTGAGCTGCCGCGGGTTATCCCACATGGGCGCCTCGCAGGATCTGTACGCAGAGCTCGGCGAAGTCCATGCCGGCCTGCCGCGCCGCCATCGGCACCAGGCTGTGACCGGTCATGCCGGGAGAGGTATTGACCTCGAGGAATGTCCATTCGCCGTCGGGTTGGAGGATCAGATCGAGCCGCCCCCACCCGGTGCAGCCGATGATGCGAAATGCGTCCATCGATTGCGCCTGGATCGCGCTTTCGACTTCGGCGTCGATGCCGCACGGACAGAAGTACTTGGTCTCATCGGAAAAATATTTGTTGTGGTAGTCGTAATTGCCCTGCGGCGCTTCGATGCGTATCAGCGGCAGCGCGCGCTCGCCGAGGACCCCGACCGTCAGCTCGACGCCGGCGACGAACTCTTCGACGATGACCAGGTCATCGTGCTCGGCGGCGGCGCGATAGGCGATTGCCATTTCGTCGTGGTCGACCTTGGCGACCTTGCTGATGCCTATCGTCGAACCCTCGCGCGCCGGCTTGACGATCAGCGGCAAGCCGAGCTCGGCGACGATTGCCCACCAGTCGGAACCGGCGTCGACGACGCGATAGCGCGGCGTCGGAATCGCGCTGGCGGTCCAGATCAGCTTGGTGCGCCACTTGTCCATCGCCAGCGCCGATGCCATCACACCGCTGCCGGTATACGGAATGCCCAGCACTTCGAGCGCGCCCTGCACGGTGCCGTCTTCGCCGAAGCGACCGTGCAGCGCGATAAACACGCGCCCGAATCCGTCGCGCTCGAGCTCGAACAGCGAGCGCTCGGACGGGTCGAACGGATGTGCGTCGATGCCGCGGCCCTTAAGCGCGGCGAGAACCGCGTTGCCGGACAACAGCGAGATCTCGCGCTCCGACGACGGTCCGCCCATCAACACTGCGACTTTCCCGAATTCGCTCATCGGGCCTCCCCGATGATGCGGACTTCCGGCTCAAGATCGACCCCGGCTTGGTCACGGACGACAGCGCGGACGTGGCCGATCAGCGCCTCGACGTCGGCCGCGGTCGCGAGTCCTTCCTCATTGACGATGAAATTGGCGTGCTTTTCCGAAACGCGCGCGCCGCCGATCGCAAATCCTTTGAGTCCGCAGCTCTCGATCAGGCGCGCAGCGTGATCACCATCCGGATTGCGGAATACCGATCCCGCGTTCGGCAGGCCGAGCGGCTGGGTCGAGATGCGTTGCGTCAGCAGCGCCTTGATGCGTCCGCGCGCATAGGCGCCATTGCCCGGCGGAAAGTCGAACCACGCCGCGGTGAACCCGATGTCGTCCGCACCGCGGCGGCTGACGACGCTCCGGTAGCCGATGACGTACGCCTCCGGCGGGCGGCGCTCGAATGCGCCTTGCCGGGTCAGGACTTCGACCTCGACGACATCGCGCCAGGTCTCGCCGCCGTAGCAGCCGGCGTTCATCGCCAGCGCGCCGCCGATCGTGCCGGGAATGCCGGAAAGGAATTCCGCGTCGGCCCGGTCATGCAGCGCGGCGAAGCGCGAAACCTTGGGGCTGGCGACTCCCGCCTCTGCGCGTATCCGGCTGCCATCGAAGCCGAGCTCGTTCAGCGCGCCGTGCAGCAGCACGACGGTGCCGCGCACGCCACCGTCGCGCACCAAAAGGTTGCTGCCGAGCCCGATGACAGTCACCGGCTCATCGTCGGGAAGCTGCCGCACGAAGGTCGCGAGGTCCTCGCGATCGGCCGGAAAGAACGCGACGTCAGCCGCGCCGCCGCAGCGCCAGCTCGTGTGCTTCGCCAATGGCTCGTTCCGGCGCAGCTCACCGCGTAGGCCCGTAAAGCGCAGCGGCTCGAGCATCATCATGCAGGCACCAGTTGATGAGCGACGCCGCCGATCGAGCCCGCCCCCATGGTCAGCACGACGTCGCCGTCTGCAGCGACGGCGCGTATCGCCGCCGCCATGTCCGCGATGTCGTCGACGAACACTGGCTCGATCCGGCCGGCGACCCGCAGCGCGCGCGCCAGCGCACGGCCATCCGCGGCGACGATCGGCGGCTCGCCCGCCGGATAAACCTCGCCCAGCAGCAGGACGTCGGCGGTGGCCAGCACGGCAACGAAGTCCTCGAACAGATCGCGTGTACGCGTGTAGCGATGCGGCTGGAACGCGAGCACCACTCTTCGTCCGGGAAAGCTCCCGCGCACCGCCGCGATCGTCGCCGCCATTTCCGCCGGATGATGTCCGTAGTCGTCGATCAGCATGAAGGTCCCGCCGTCGGGGAGCGCGACGTCGTCGTGGCGCTGGAAGCGGCGGCCGACGCCCTTGAATTCGGCCAGAGCCTTCGCGATCGCGGCATCGGCGACGCCGGTCTGGCGGCCGACCGCGATCGCGGCAAGCGCGTTCTGCACGTTGTGCACGCCGGCCAGGTTGAGCTCGACCGGCAAGTCGGCGCCGCCGGCGCCGGTGGCGACGAAGCGCATGCGTCCCGCGGCATGTGCGACGTCGACCGCGCGCAGCTGCGCATCGGGCTCGAGACCGTAGGTGACGGTCGGCTTGGCGATCGCGGGCAGAATATCGCGCACGTTGGCGTCGTCGACACAGAGCACCGCGACGCCGTAGAACGGCAGGCGCTGCACGAAATTGATGAACGCATCCTTGAGACGCGCGAAGTCGTGCCCGTAGGTAGCCATGTGATCGGCATCGATATTGGTCACGACGGCAACGACCGGTTGCAGCACGAGGAATGACGCGTCGGACTCGTCGGCCTCGGCTACCAGGAAGTCGCCTTTGCCCAGGCGCGCGTTGACGCCCGCCGACAGCAATCGGCCGCCGATGACAAAGGTCGGATCGAGTCCGCCCTCGGCCAGCACACTTGCGATCAGGCTGGTCGTCGTGGTCTTGCCATGTGTGCCCGCGACAGCGATCCCCTGCTTCAACCGCATCAGCTCGGCCAGCATCAGCGCACGCGGCACGACGGGCACGCCGCGCTCGCGCGCGGCGACGACTTCCGGATTGTCGGCGGCGACGGCCGTCGATACGACGACCACGTTGGCGCCGGCGACATTGCGCTCGTCATGTCCGGCGGCGATCTTTGCGCCGAGCTCGCTCAAGCGCCGCGTCGTCGCGGAGAGTGCGACATCCGAGCCGCTGACCTCGTAACCCTGTGTCAGCAACACTTCGGCGATGCCGCTCATGCCGGCGCCGCCGATGCCGACGAAGTGCACGCGCTTGACCTTGAACTTCATGCGGCCGACCTTTGCGCCAGCGCAATGCAGGCGTCGGCAACCCGCTCGCTGGCGTCGGTACGGCCGACCCGGCGCGCGGCAATTGCCATCGCCAGCATTCGGCCGCGATTCATCGCAAGCAGCAGGTCGGCCAGGCCCTGTGCGGTCATCGCCGACTGCTTCAGCATGACCGCCGCACCGGCGTCGACCAGGAATTGCCCGTTGTGCGATTGCTCGTTGGCGAATGCTCCGGGCAGCGGCACGATCACGCTGCCGACGCCGACGGCGGCGAGCTCGGAGATCGTCAATGCGCCGCCGCGGCAGATCACGAGATCCGCGTCGGCGTACTGGCGTGCGATGTCGTCGATGAAGGGCAGGCAGACCGCCTCGACGCCGGCTGCCTCGTAGGCGCGACGCAGCGCGTCGATATGGTGCTCGCCTGCCTGGTGCACGACGTGGGGCCGCGATTCGCGATCGAGCAGTGCAAGCGCAGCGGGCACGCGCTCGTTCAACGCGGTCGCGCCCAAGCTGCCGCCGACGACCAGCAAGCTCATCGTTCCGTGTCTTCCGGCAAAGCGCTGCTCGGGCGGCGGGACGGCGACGATCTCCGCGCGTAGCGGATTGCCTACCCATTCGACCTTGCGCGCGTGTCTGTTGCCGAGGGCACCGGGAAATCCGAGCAGGATGCGGTCGGCGCCGTACGCGAGGATGCGATTGGCAAGCCCTGCGACCGCGTTCGCGTCGTGGATCAGCAGCGGCCGGTTGCACGCGACCGCCATCAGCGCTCCCGGAAACGAGACGAAGCCGCCGAGTCCCAGCACGACGTCCGGAGCCCGCCGCCGGATGATCCCGAGGCTTTGCCAGCAAGCCGACAGCAACGCGAACGGCCCCAGCAGCAGGCGCTTGAATCCCTTGCCGCGCACACCGGCGAAGCGCATCGACTCGTAGTCGATGCCCTGCTGGGGGACGAGCCTCGACTCGATGCCGTCGTGCGTGCCCAGCCAGAAGACATGCCAGCCTTTGGCGAGCAGGCGCGCCGCGACCGCAAGCCCGGGAAACGCGTGTCCTCCGCTGCCGCCGGTGGTAATCATCACGGTGCCGGTCATACGGTGAATCCGCGCAGCAAGCGTCGATTTTGGTTGCGGCCGGCCGCATCCGCGGCCTTAACGCGCGCTGCGCGCGCATTAGCCTTCACCGAAATCGACGGCGCGACGGTCGTCATACGGTGAACCCCCGCAGCAGCCGTCGATTTTCATAGTCGACTCGCAGCAGGACCGCCAGCGCGACGCAATTCGCGACGATGCCGCTGCCGCCGAACGACAACAGCGGCAAGGTGAGACCCTTGGTCGGCAGCACGCCCATGTTGACGCCGACATTGATGAACGTCTGCACGCCGATCCACAGGCCGATGCCATGCGCGACCAGCGCGGCGAATGGCCGCTCGAGGCGCGCCGCCTGCCGGCCGATCCCGTAGGCGCGGATCAGCAACCATGCGAACAGGCCGATCACCAGTGCGACGCCGAGAAAGCCGAGCTCCTCGGCGATGACGGCCAGCAGGAAGTCCGTATGCGCCTCGGGCAGATAGAGCAGCTTTTCCACGCTGGCGCCCAGCCCGACGCCGAACCATTCGCCGCGGCCGAAGGCGATCAGCGAATGCGACAGCTGGTAGCCCTTGCCCAACGGGTCCGCCCAGGGATCGAGAAAGCCGGTGAAGCGCTGCAGCCGGTAGGGGGCGATCCAGATCAGGATCCACAAGGTGACGGGCAGCAGAAACCCGAGGCCGATCAGCAGCCGCCAGTCGAGGCCGCCCAGGAAAAGAATGCCGAACGCGATGGCGACGATCACGACGCAGGCGCCGAAGTCGGGTTCGTGCAGCAGCAGCGCGCTGACCAGCACCATCACCGCGAGCAGCGGCAGAAAGCCGCGCAACAGCGTCTGCTTCAGCGGCTGCTCGGCGTGCAGGAACGCCGCCTTGCGCACGGCGTAGCTCGCCGCGTAAAGGACGACGGCGAGCTTCATCAGCTCGGACGGCTGCAGATTGACGATGTACAGCGACAGCCAGCGCTTGCTGCCGTTGACGCTCTTGCCGATGCCGGGAATCAGCACCGCCATCAGCAGCGTCGCGCCGGCGATGAACAGATACGGCGCGAGCCTCTGCCAGATCTTGAGCGGGATCTGGAACGCGAACAGCGCGGCGACGAGACCGATCGCGACGAACGCCGCATGGCGCACCAGAAAATACCAGGGACGATAGCCGGTGTACGCCAGCGCTTCCGCGGTCGCGATCGACGCCGAATAGACCATGACCAGACCGAGGGCCAGCAGCAGCAGCGCCGACCAGGCCAGCGTCGCGTCGTAGGACGGCATCGCGCGGCTCTCGCGCGGCGCCGCGGCGATCGACGACAGCCGCGGCAGCGCGGCGAAGAAGCCCGGGTCCCTAGGCATGCGCGGCCTCGCGCTCGTGTGCGGCGACCGCCGCCTTGAAGCGATCGCCGCGCTCGACGTAATCGCGGAACATGTCGAGGCTCGCGCAAGCCGGCGACAGCAGCACCGCGTCGCCGGGCCGCGCCCGCGCGATCGCGCGCGCGACGGCGATTTCGAGCGCCGGCGCGAACTCGACTGCCGCCTCGACGCCGGACAGCGCCGCGGCGATCGGCGGCGCGTCGCGTCCGAGCAGGATCACCGCGCGGCAATGCTTCGACGACGTCGGCTTTGAGCGGCGCGAAGTCCTGCCCTTTGCCGTCGCCGCCGGCGATCAGCACGGCCGGCCGGCCCAGGCCCTCGAGGGCGGCCTGCGTCGCGGCGACCGTCGTGCCCTTCGAATCGTTGACGAACAGCACGCCGCCGATTTCGGCGACCCGCTCCATGCGATGCGGCAGGCCGCGAAACGCGGCGAGCGCGGCGATCACCTTGGCGTCGATCTTGGCGACTGACGACGTGAGCGCCAGCGCGGCGAGCGCATTGAGCGCGTTGTGTCGTCCGACCAGCGCCAGCTCCCTGGCCGCGATCAGCAGTGCGCCGCCGCGCGCGAGCCAGGGCGCCCCGCTGCGCTGTACCAGGCCCCAGTCGAGCTCAGCCTCGGGAACGCCCGCGCCGAAGGTCTGCACGATGCGGCCGGGAAGCCGCATCGCCAGCGAGCGCGAGTCGTCGCGATTCAGGATCTGCTCGCCCGCGCCGGCGAATATCCGCGCCTTGGCGCGCGCGTAGTCGTCGATCCCGGCATAGCGGTCGAGATGATTCGCGGTGACGTTGAGCACCGTCGCGGCGGTGGGTTTGAGGCTCGATGTCGTTTCGAGTTGGAAGCTCGACAATTCGATGACGAAGACGTCCGGCCAGGGCGCGCCCCGCTCGTGCCCGGCAAGCACGTCGAGAACCGGCTCGCCGATGTTGCCGACGACGGCAGACAGAGAGGCCGGCGGCGCGCGCGAGCTCGCCGGTAAGCGTCGCGACGGTGCTCTTGCCGTTCGAGCCGGTGATCGCCAGCACGCGTTGCGCGGGCCGCAGCGCGCGCGCGAAGAGCTCGATGTCGCCGACCAGCTCGGCGCCGCGCGCCACGGCGGCGGCGATCGGCGGCTGGTCCTTCGCCAGTCCCGGGCTGATGACGATCATCGCGGCATCGGCCAGCGTCGCGTCGGTGATCGGCCCGCGCAACAGTGGGACGTGCGGCAGTTCGGCCGCCAGCTGCGCGGCGAACGGCGGCTCGGCGCGCGTGTCGGCGACGCGAACGCGCGCGCCGTGGCGCGCCGCCCAGCGCGCGGCCGACAGACCGGTCAGGCCCAGTCCCAGCACGACGACATCGCGATTCTTGATCACTCGCGTCATGTCCCGTAAGTTCCGAAGATAAAGGAGCGGATGCAAGCGGCCGTCAGGCAAGGCGCGAGGACGAAACCGTAGCTCGCGCTACGGTGAGGCCGAGCAACGCAGCATGGCGGCCGCTTGCGCCGCGAACTATCGAGTGAATTTACGGGACAGTGACGCTAGCGCAGCTTCAAGCGTCGACAAACCAAACAGCACCAGCAACATCGTGATGATCCAGAAGCGGACCACGACCTGATTCTCCTTCCAGCCCTTCAATTCGTAGTGATGATGGATCGGCGCCATGCGGAAGACGCGCTTGCCGGTCAGCTTGAACGAGGCCACCTGGATCACCACCGAAAGCGTCTCGACGACGAACACGCCGCCCATGATGAACAGGACGATCTCCTGCCTGACGATCACCGCGATCGCGCCCAGCGCGGCGCCGAGCGCCAGCGCACCGACGTCGCCCATGAACACTTCGGCGGGATACGCGTTGAACCAGAGAAAGCCCAGGCCGGCCCCGGCGATCGCGGCGCAGACGACGGTCAGCTCGCCGGCGCCGGGAATGTGCGGCACGAACAGGTAGGTCGAGAAATCGGCGCGGCCGGCGACGTAGGCGAACAGCCCCAGCGCGGCGCCGACCATCACCGTCGGCATGATCGCCAGGCCGTCGAGCCCATCGGTCAGATTGACCGCGTTGCTCGCGCCGACGATGACGCAATACGAAAGAATGATGAAGCCCCAGACGCCGAGCGGATACGACACGGTCTTGAAGAAAGGCACGATCAGGTCGGCCTTCGGCGACAGGTCGACGGAAAGGCCGCTCGCGAGCCACGCCTGGAACAACTGCAGGAATTGCGAAGTCGACGGCGCCGAGACCGAGAAGGCGAGATAGATCGCCGCGACCAGTCCGATCAGCGATTGCAGCAGCAGCTTTCTTCCCGCCGAAAGCCCTTTCGGATTGCGCTGCACGACCTTGCGGTAATCGTCCACCCAGCCGACGGTGCCGAAGCCGAGCGTCACCAGCAGCACGACCCAGACGAACCGGTTGCGAAGATCGGCCCACAGCAGGGTCGTGACGACGATCGACACCAGGATCAGTGCGCCGCCCATCGTCGGCGTGCCGGCCTTGATCAGGTGCGTCTGCGGGCCGTCGTCGCGCACCGATTGGCCGATCTTGTATTCGGTCAGCTTGCGTATCATCCTCGGACCGATGACGAACGAGATCACCAGCGCAGTCATCGTCGCCAGCACCGAGCGCAGCGTGATGTAGCTGAAGACGTTGAACGCGCGAACGTCGGTAGCGATCCAGTTGGCGAGCGCGAGCAGCATCAGTGCGCAGCCGCCGTAGCGCCGCCGAGTGCCGCGACGACGCGCTCCATGCGCATGAAGCGCGAGCCCTTGACCAGCACGGTGACGTCGGGCCGCAGATCGCTCTCGATCGCCGCGACCAGGTCCTCGCTACTCGCGAAATGCTCGCCGCCGGGCCCGAAAGCGTCGACCGCATGCGGCGTGAGCTCGCCCAGGGTCAGCAGCCGGTCGACCCCGGCCGCGCGCGCGCATTCACCGATCTCGCGATGGAACGCGGCGCCCTGCTCGCCGACCTCGCCCATGTCCCCGAGCACCATCCACTTCGGACCCGTGGCGTGGACCAGCACGGCGATGGCCGCGCGAACCGAATCCGGGTTGGCGTTGTAGCTGTCGTCGATCAGCGTCGCGCCGTTGCGACCGGCCTTGGCCTGCAGTCTGCCGGCGATCGGCCGGAAGTCGGCCAGACCCTGCGCCACCGCGTCGCAGGCCCGCGCCCGCCGCCGTCGCTGCGGCGATCGCGCCCAGCGCATTGGCCACGTTGTGCCGGCCCGGCATCTTCAGATCGACGCTGGCCGAGCCTTCGGGTGTCGCGACGTCGACCACACTGCCCCAGGATTGCGTGCGCACGCGCCCGGTGACAGTGGCCGGCGCGCGCAAGCCGAAATCGCGCACGGTCAGCGACGCGCCCTCGGCGTTGCGACGCGCGACCACCTCGTTCCAGAACGGCGCGTAATCGTCGTCGGCATTGATGACGGCGATGCCTCGCGGCTGCAGCGTGCCGAGGATCGTCGCGTGCTCGGCCGCGACGTCGGCGACGCTTTGCATGAACTCCTGGTGCTCGCGCTGCGCATTGTTGAGCACGGCGATCGTCGGCTGCGCAATCTGCGCCGAGCTGGGCGGTCTCGCCGGCGTGGTTCATGCCGATTTCGAACACCGCGACGCCGTGCATGGCGCGCAAGCGCAGCACCATCAGCGGCAGGCCGATCTGGTTGTTCAGATTGCCCGCGGTCGCCAGTACGCGGTCGGCGCCGCGCGCGGCGCGCAGAATCGCCGCAGTCATTTCCTTGACCGTCGTCTTGCCGTTGCTGCCGACGACCGCGATGACCGGCAGCGTGAAGCGCCGGCGCCAGAACGCGGCCAGGCTGCCCAGCGATTGCAGCGGATCGTCGACTGCGAGCAGGCTTTTCCGCGCCGCCGCCGACGCGGCGAGCCGCGCCGCGTGATCGGCCGCGACGATGGCCGCGGCGGCGCCGCGTTCGAACGCCTGCGCGACGAATTCGTGCCCATCGAAGCGCTCGCCCTTGAGCGCGACGAAGAGCTCGCCCGGACGAACGACGCGCGAATCGGTGCTGACGCCGTCGAACCAGGCGTTGCCCCCTTCGAGCCGCGCGGATATCGCCTGCGCCGCGGTCGCTGCATCCATCATCTGCCGCTCCATGCCTCGAGCGCGCGCGCCGCATGCTCGGCGTCGCTGAACGGCAGTCGCGCGCCGTTGCACTCCTGATAGGTTTCGTGACCCTTGCCGGCCAGCAGCACGACGTCGCCCGCGCCCGGCCTCGCCGATCGCGCTGGCGATGGCGATCGCGCGGTCGAGTTCGACCGAATAGCGCCGGTTGCCGGTGTCGCGAATGCCGTGCACGATTTCGCTGGCGATCGCCGCCGGATCTTCGCCGCGCGGGTTGTCGCTGGTCACCAGCACGCGATCGGCGAGCCTGCCCGCAAGCCGGCCCATTTCGGGCCGCTTGCCCCGATCGCGCTCACCGCCGCAGCCGAACAGGCAGACGAGCTCGCCGCCTTCGCCGACCGCGGGGCGCAGCGCCGTCAAGCACCTTGTCCAGCGCGTCGGGCGTATGCGCGTAGTCGATCACCACCAGCGGCCGGTCGCCGCCGCCGAGGCGCTGCATCCGTCCCGGCGGCGCCTCGACGCCGGCGAGGATCGCCAGCGCCGGTTCGAAGGCGACGCCGCTGACCAGCAGCACGCCGAGCACGCCCAGCAGATTCGCCGCGTTGAACGCGCCGACCAGCGGCGTCGTGACCCGGCCTCCTGCCCCAGGGCGTCTCGACGGTGAACGCCAGGCCTCCCGCCGGCAGCGACGTCAGTCCGCGTGCCGACGATGTCGGCGGCGCCGAAACCGTAGCTCAGCACCTTGCGGCCGTGGCTGCGCGCGCTGTCGAGCAAGGCTCTGGCCGAACGCATCGTCGGCGTTGATCACGCCGACGCGCAGTCCCGGCCACGCGAACAGCTTCGCCTTCGCCGCGCCGTAGGCCGCCATCGTGGCGTGATAGTCGAGATGATCGCGCGACAGATTGGTGAACAAGGCGACGTCGAACGCGACGCCGTTGACCCGCCCCTGGTCGATGCCGTGCGAGGACACTTCCATCGCCACGGCTTGCGCGCCCGCCGCGCGATAATCGGCGAGCATCTGCTGCAGCAGCGCCGCGTCGGGCGTCGTGTTCGCGCGCCGGCTCGAGCGCACCGATCAATCCATTGCCCAGCGTGCCGAGCACCGCGGCGCGCCGGCCGGCGGCATCGAGGCCCGCGGCGATCCAGTGCGCGCACGACGTCTTGCCGTTGGTGCCGGTGACGCCGACCATCCACAGGTCGCGCGATGGATGGCCGTACACGGCATCGGCGATGAACCCGAGCTTCGGCCTTCAGTTCGTCGATCGGCAGATGCGGCAGCTTCCACGCGCGGTTCCAGTGGAAGCCCTGCGTCTCCCAGAGGATCGCGCCGGCGCCGCGCGCAATCGCGTCGGGGATGTACGCGCGGCCGTCGCGATGCGCGCCGGGATACGCGGCGAAAGCATCGCCCGGCCCGAGCCGGCGGCTGTCGGAACTGATCCGCGAGATCGGCGCGCCCAGCCGGCCGAGCAGCTCGGCGGCGTCGAAATCGGCGACGGTCGCGGTGTTCACGTTTCCTCGCGCACCGCTACGGCGTCCGCCGGCACGACGACGGTGTTCGTCGGCGCGTCCGGCGCCACGCCGAGCAGCCGCAGCGCGCCGCCCATGACGTCGGCGAAGACCGGCGCCGCGACCGTGCCGCCGTAGTACTGGCCGGCGCCGGGCTCGTCCAGCATCACGGCGACGATCAGGCGCGGATTCGACACCGGCGCGAAGCCGACGAAAGACGAGACGTACTTGTCGCCGTACACGCGCCCGTCGAGCTTGTGCGCGGTGCCGGTCTTGCCGGCGACGCGGTAGCCGGCGATCTGCGCCTTCGGCGCCGTGCCGCCCGGCTGGACGACCATCTCGAGCATGTGCCGTACCGCGCGCGCGGTCTGCGGCGTAATCACCGGACGGCCGGCGACCGCGCCGTCGACCTTGAGCAGCGACACGGGCTTCAGCTCGCCATCGCTGGCGAACACCGTATAAGCGCGCGCGAGCTGCACCAGATTGACCGAGATGCCGTGGCCGTACGCCATCGTCGCCTGCTCGATCGGCCGCCAGGTCTTCGCCGCGCGCAGCCGGCCCGACACCTCGCCGGGAAATCCGGTCCGCGGCTGCGCGCCGAAGCCCGCGCCGGAAAGCATCTGCCACATCGTTTCCGCCGGCAGCGACAGCGCGATCTTGGCCGCGCCGACGTTGGAGGATTTCTGGATCACCTGCTCGACCGTCAGCGCACCTTCGCGATGCGCGTCGTGGATCGTCGCGTGGCCGATCGTCAGCGTGCCCGGCGCGGTATCGATGATCGTTTGCGGACTCACCTTGCCCGCATCGAGCGCGGCGGCGATCGGTGAACGGCTTCAGCGTCGATCCGGGCTCGAACGTATCGATCAGCGCGCGATTGCGCATGTGGTCGCGCGCGGTCCGCTGGCGATTGTTCGGGTTGAACGCCGGCCAGTTCGCCAGCGCCAGAATCTCGCCGGTCTTGGCGTCGAGCATGACCAGCGCGCCGGCCCGGGCCTTGTTCGCCTCGACCGCGGCCTTGAGCTCGCGGAAGGCCAGGTACTGCAGCCTGCTGTCGATCGACAGCGCGAGATCGCGGCCTTCCTGCGGCGCGCGTATGCTCGCCACGTCCTCGACGATTTCGCCGCGTCGGTTGATGATCACGCGCCTGCTGCCGGGTCGCCCGCCCAGCCAGCTTTGTTGCGCGAGCTCGATGCCTTCCTGACCGATGTCGCGATCGCCGGTGAACCCGACGATCTGGCTCATCACTTCGCCGCCCGGGTAATAGCGCCAGTACTCGTTTTCGTCGTGGATGCCGTCGATCTTCAGTGCGGCGATGTGCGCGGCCGCCTGCGGCGCAACCGGCTTTTTCAGGTAGACGAACTCGCCGCCCTGCGCGAGCTTCTGCTTGAGAGCGGTCGTCGGCAGGTCCAGCGCCGCGGCGAGCGCCTTCAGCTGGTCCGGCGTCGCATCGACCTGGTCGGGCCAGGCCCATACCGCCTTGACCGGCGTGCTGATCGCGAGCGGATCGCCGAAGCGATCGACGATGCGGCCGCGATGCGCCGGCACCTCGATGTCGCGGCTGTAGCGCGAGCTGCCCTGCTCCTGCAGAAAGCCGCTGTCGATGCGCTGCAGATAGAGCGAGCGACCGAGCAGTCCGGCGAACAGCAGAAGCAAGCCGCCGAACACCAGCGGCGCGCGCAATCGCGGCAGCCGGGGCGCCGGCGCGGCGCTTCGTCTTGAACGTGTGCGCGAATCTCATCGCGGCCCCGCCTCGACGATGCGCAGGCGCGCCGGCGGAGGCAATTGCATGTGCAACTGCTCGCGCGCGATCTTTTCGACGCGCGCCGGCATCGCCCAGGTCGATTGCTCGATCTGCAGCTGGCCGTACTCGACGTCGTAGGCGCGGCTTTGCGCCTGCTCGCGCTCGAGATCGACGAAGAGCTTGCGCGCCTGGTAGCGCGAAGTGACCAGCGACAACGCGCAGACGACCAGCAGCGCGAGCAGTACGAGATTGAGGCGCGCCATCAGTCGAGCGGCCCTTCGGTGCGCTCGGCAACGCGCAGTGTCGCGCTCCGCGCGCGCGGGTTCGCGGCGACCTCGGCCTCAGCTCGGCCGGATCGCGCGGCCGACGGTCTTCAGCGGCGGCGTCGGCAACGCCGCGCTGGCGATCGCCAGGCGCGCGAGCCGCGCATCGCCGCCGTACGGCTGGCTGCCGCGGCGGAAAGCCTGCTTCACCAGACGATCTTCGAGCGAATGAAAGCTGATGACGGCGAACCGGCCGCCGACCGCCAGCCGCGCCGGGATGCGTTCGAGCGCTAGCGACAATTCCTGAAGCTCCTGATTGATGAAAATCCGTATAGCCTGGAAAGTCCGCGTGGCCGGATCCTGACTCCAATCACCCCGCGCCCTCGCGCCGAGGGCTTTTGCCACGAGTGCGGCCAGTTGCCGCGTCCGGACGATCGGCCGCTCCGCGCGAGCCGCAACAATCGCTCTTGCAATCTGTTGAGCAAACCGTTCTTCACCATAGTCCGCGATCACTCCCCTGAGTTCACGTTCCGATGCATGCGCGATCCATTCCGCCGCGCTGATTCCGCGCGTCGGATCCATGCGCATGTCGAGCGGTCCATCCGCGCGCAGAGAGAATCCGCGCTCGGGGTCGTCGATCTGAGGCGAAGAGATGCCGAGGTCGAGCAGCACGCCGTCGGCGTGCGCGATACCGCAGGCATCGAGCGCGGCGCGCAAGTTCCGAAAACCATGCGCGCCGAAAAACGAAGCGCGAGTCGGTCCATCGCGCGCGCCACCGCCTCGGCCGCCGGGTCGCGATCGAGCGCGACGAGTCTGCCGCGGGAGCCCAGCAGCGAGAGGATGCGGCTGGCGTGTCCGCCGCGGCCGAATGTGGCGTCGACATATGCGCCGTCCGGCTTGATCTGCAGAGCTGCCACGGCTTCCTCGAGCAGTGCCGGTGCGTGGTTCGCCATCCGGCATCAGAGCGAGAAACCGTCGAGCTCGGGCGGAAGATCGCCGGACGGAAATGCCACTGCGGAACCCGTTCGTTCGAGCCACTTGGCCTCGTCCCAGAGCTCGAATTTGTTGCCCTGCCCGACCAGGATCACGCGGCTGTCGAGCGCGGCGTATTGGCGCAGCGCCGGAGGCACGAGGATGCGACCGGCGGCGTCGAGCACGACATCGTCGGCATGCCCGACCAGCAGTCGCTGCAGGCTGCGGAGTTTGTCGTTGAAGCTCGACAGCGCCATCAGCCGCTGCTGAATCGGCTCCCACTCCGACAACGGATAGAGCAGCAGGCAGTGTCCGGGATCGGCGGTCAGCACCAGATGGCCGGCGTCGCGCGCGGCCAGTGTTTCGCGATGCTTGGCCGGAATCGCCAGCCGGCCCTTGTTATCCAGCGCCAGTTGCGTGACACCTCGAAACACCTGCCCCTCCCTCGCCTCACGTCGTGGCGCCGCGGGTACCCACTTTCACCCACTTTTTACCACCTTGGCCACTATAAGGAAATGGAGAAGACGGGTCAATACAAATTCGGTTTCCGAACAATGACTTAGAGCGCAATTGTTGTATCCATGGTTAAATTGCTTATAAAATAAGTACTTATCTTACTTTTTAAATGTATTGCAATAATATTACGCGCGTAACATCAGCCCAATCGCTGGGGTCGGCCGCCAAACCCTCCCCTGTCGCGCGGCTTCATGACGCCGGCATGGAGCGATCCGGCCGCCCTAGTTTGCCGCCGGACCGGCTACCGAGCTCGGCCCAGCGCGCAGGGCGCCACTCGACGCATAATACGAGAGACAATCGTAGCGGCCGCATTTGAGGATGGGAACACGAGGGGTAATGCATTGCGCGAGCATCCGCGGACGCGATGCATGCCCGAGCGAAAAATCCCGCCACGCGCCGTGCCGTGAGTCTCGCCTGCGCTCGCATGATGCAATCCGCGCTCTAGATATTCGCGGTCGCGTCGATGCAGCCGTGATCGACTGCCAAAATGCATCGCTCAACTTCAGTGCTCGATGACGGATTTCGCCCGAAGAAGCCGGTACGCTGCGCGCCGGCTTGACGTTCTGCCCGGGCTGCCGCTACGCTCGAAGCGTTCCGCGCTTCCTGTTCAAATGGCGGCGTTCGCGTTCTCGCGGCGCCTAGCGCCGCTTCTCCTCCGAACGAGTGAATTCACCGCGTCAGCTTCGCCTTCCCGCTTCGCCTCGCGCAACGCTCTTTACCGCGCGTCGCGCGTGCTCACGCTTCTGATCGCCGTCTGACGCTGGGACTGCCCTTGGCATGGCACTGTGCGCCGGCGGCCGCGGACGTCGCAATGCAGGCCTATCGGGTAGAGATCTCCGCACCCGCTCCGGTGAAGGCGGCGGTCGAGCGCAGCCTCGACCTCGTTCGCTGGCAGTCGTACGCGGAAATCACGCCTGAGTTCTTTCGACCTTCTTGTCGCCGACGCGAGATCGCAGGCGCGCGATGCGGCGGAGGCACAGGGCTATTTTTCGGCGGTTGTCACCAGCGACATCGACCGTTCGACGACTCCCGCGACGGTGCGCTTGCGGATCGAGCCGGGCGAGCCGACGACGGTGGCCTCGGTCGACCTGATCGTCGTCGGAGCGGCCGTGCTCGGCGATTCGGGCGCAAGCGAACTGGTCGAGCGCATCCGAAAGGACTGGTCGTTGCCCAAAGGTGCGGTCTTCCGGCAGGCCGACTGGACAGCCGCCAAGATCGGCGCCGTGCAGGTATTCGCCGTCGACCGCTACGCCGCGGCGCGACTCGTCGAAAGCCGCGCCGATGTCGATCCGGAAACGCATACGGCCGTGCTGAGCATTACGATCGACAGTGGGCCGCCGTTTCGCTTCGGCGCCCTCGACGTGACCGGCGTGCAGAAATACAGCGAGTCGCTGGTCAGGAACCTTGCGACCTTCGCTCCGGGCGAACCGTATACGGCCGAAGCGCTGCAGATTTTCCTGCGCCGCTCGAACGGTTCGGGCTACTTCGCCAGCGCGCAGGCGACGGTCGAAGCCGAACCAGCGCAAGCCGACGCTGCGCCGGTGCATCTGCGTGTGATCGAGGCACCGGAAAAAAAGATCAGCGCCGGAGCAGGCTTTTCCACCGACACGCTCTACCGGGCCCAGCTGAGCTACGATGATTTCAATCATCGACGATGACGGACTGCGCTTCCACGCCGACGTCGACGCCGAGGCCAAGATCCAGAGCGCGACTCTGCGCTGGACTCTGCCGCCGCGCGTGCCGCAATACACGCGACACTACTCCGCCAACGTCGCGCACACCGACATTTCCGGATTGCGGACCAACGAATTCACCGCCGGGTGGAGCGCAAGACCGCGGCCGAGCGCGACCAGATCAGCTACGGGTTAGCGTTCTACGCCTCGCAGCAGATGCCGACCAACGCCGAATCGGCCAACGCGCACGCGCTGTTCTTCGAATACGGCCGCACCTGGCGCAACGTCGACGACCTGCTGTCGCCGACGCGCGGCTACGCGGTCAACGCGCAGATCGGCGCTGCGCCGCCCGGCGTCTCGACCGCCGCGCTCGGACGCGGCATCGTGCAATTCGCCGCGTGGCTGCCGGTCGACACCAAGACGACGTTCCTGTTCAAGGCTCGAAGCCGGCGCGGTGGCCGCCCGCGACGCGCGCGATGTTCCGATCGCGCTGCTCTTCCGCACCGGCGGCGATACGACCGTTCGCGGGTTACGCGTTCGATAGCCTCGGACCTCGCATCGGCGATGCGACCGTCGGTGGCCGCTACTACGCGATCGGCAGCGCTGAAGTCGTGCGCTGGGTCGCGCGATATCTGGGGCATCGCCGCGTTCGTCGACGCGGGCAACGCCGCCGATCGGGCCCCGGACCTGAAGCCGGTCTACGGCTACGGCGTCGGCGGCCGCCTGCGCACGCCGATCGGCCCGATGCGCCTCGATGTCGCTTACGGCCAGGAGACACACTCGGTGCGCCTGCATCTCTCGGTGGGGCTGTCGTTCTGATGCGTGCGTCGGTCATCGCCACGCGCGTCGCGTACAGGACGCTGCAATCGTCGGCGGTGCTCGCGCTGGCCATCGATCGCCGGCGCGCTATGGTTCGCCGCGAGCGACGCTGGGCTGCGCTGGGCAAGCGGTGAAGCGGCGGCGCGCAGCGGCGGGCGGCTGACGATCGAAGGCGCCACCGGCTCGCTCGGAGGCACCGTGCGGATCGCGCGGCTTCGCTACGCGGACGAAAACCTGAGCCTCGTTGCCGACGACGTCGCGTTCACCTGGTCGCCGCGCGCGCTGCTTTCCCGCAGCTGTCGTCGTCGACGCTTTGTCCGCGTCGACCGTCACGCTGGAGTTCAAGCCCAGCGCCGGGCCGAGCGCGCCACCGGCTTCGCTCGCCCTGCCCTGGCCGATCGACGTGCGACGTGCGGACATCGCGGCGCTGACCGTTGCCAGCGGGCCGAACCGCTGGCGCGTGACGCGGCTCGGCTTCCACTACACCGGCGCGATCGAGCGGCACGCGCTCGATGCCTTGGCGCTCGACAGCGAATGGGGATCGGTACGCGGCAAGCTCGCGATTGCCGCGAAGCCTCCGTTCGCCGCCGAAGGCAGCATCAGTTTCGCCGGCAGCGACGCGGCGCGGCGCGCGATCGCGACGGTGACCGTCGGCGGCGACATGACGACGCTCTCGCTCTCGGGCGAGGGAAGCGTCGACGATGCGCGCGCAACCGGCGCCGCGCGCGTCGCACCGTTCGAATCGCGCGGACTACGCGACTTCGAGCTCCGGATCGAAAACGTCGACCTCGCGCGCTTCGACGCAGCGCTGCCGCGTACCGAATTCGCAGGCAACGGTCGCGGGCACCGGCCGCGACGATGGCGGCGTGCGCGGCACGTTGACGGCGCGCAATGCCATCGCCGGCCTTGGTCGGACGGACGGCTGCCGGTGACGAGCATCGCGTCGAGTTCGCCGCCGATGGCGAACGCATCCAGCTCGACGGACTCGACGCCACGCTCGGCGAGGCGGGCCGCGTCACCGGCGCCGCAGCCATCGATCGCAGTGCCGCGACCTGGCAACTTGCAGTGCGCGACCTCGATCTTCATCGTATCGTGGCGGACTTGAAGCCGACGCGGCTCGGCGGCGCATTCGCCGGCCGGATGCGGATCGATACCGCCGACAGCGACGGCGAAATCAGCGGCGATCTGCAAGCAATCCGACATGGCGCTCGCCTTCCGTGCAGCTGTCGGGCGCGGCGTCGTCGACGTCAAGACATTCCGCGCGCAGGCACGCGGCGGCACGCTGCAGGGCACGGCGAGACTGTCGCCTGTCGGGCAGCTGGACTTCAAAGTGGACGCGACCGCGACGGCGCTCAATCCGGCGAGTTTCGGCAACTATCCGGTCGCGTCGCTGTCGGGCAAGGCAAGCGCGCAGGGCGCGCTCAAGCCCGCGTGGTCGGCCGCGCTTTCGTTCGAGCTCGGCCGAAACAGCAGCCTGCGCGGACGTCCGCTCGCCGGAGCCGGCAAGCTCGCGCTCTCGCCCGGCAACATACGCGATGCGCGTGTCGAGCTCGAGCGCCGGCGCGAATCAACTGAACTTGACCGGCAATTTCGGCCGCAGCCGGCGACGCGCTGGAGTTCGCGCTGGATGCGCGCGATCCCGCGGCGCTCGATGCGCGGCTCGGCGGACGTCTGCACGCCAGCGGCACGATCGGCGGGCACTGGGATCGACCGACGCTCGCGTTCACGGCGACGGCGAGGGCCTCCGCGTCGGCACCGCACTTGCCGCGGCAACCCTCGCTGCCGAAGGCGAGATCGGCGGCGGCACGCCGGATCGTGCGCTGCGCGTTTCGCTGACGGCGACCGCGCTGCGCGCCGACGCCTTTGCCGCGCGAAGCCTGCGCGCGAATGTCGAGGACACGCTCGCGCATCACCAGGCGAGGATCGAGGCAGCAGGCAATGCCGCCGATGTCGATGTCGAGTTCGTCAGCCGGCTCGAAGGAGGATGGTCCGGCGATGCTGTCGACCGGCGCATGGCGCGGCCAGGTCGCCGCGCTGCAAAGCAAGGGACAAGTATCCGCTCGCGCTGGCGCAGCCCGCCGAGCTCGAAGCCGGCGCGCAAGGGTTCCATGTCGCCAGCCTGCGCGGCACGATCGCCGGCGGCCGCTTCGCTGTCGACGAGCTACGCTGGCAGCACGGCCGCTTGTCCAGCCGCGGTGAATTCGCCTCGCTGCCGGCGGCGCCGCTGCTCGATTTCACTGGCGCGGCGGCTCGCCTGTCATCGACGCTAACGCTGGCCGGACGATGGTCGTTCACCGCGACGCCTCGCATCACCGGCTCGCTTGTCGCTATCGCGTGAGGCCGGCGACCTCGCGCCGGTCGATGCGCCCGGATCTCGCCGCTCGGCCTCACGCGCGCCGAGCTTACCGCCGAATTCGTCGAAGACCGCGTGCACGCGACGCTGTCGCGCGCTCGCGCCTGGCCGACGCCGAACTGAGCGCCGATCTCGCGCCATCGCCCGGATCGGACGGGCCGCTTTCGCGGCGACTCGCCGCTGACGCTTTCAGCGCGCCTCGATGCGACGTCGCTGCGCGGACTCCAGGGAATCGCAGGCACGCTGCAATTGTCGAGGGTCGGCTAAAGCTCGACCTCGCCGGCACCGGCACGCTGGACCGCGTGCGATTTCACCGGCACCGTCGAAGCCGATGCGCTCAAGGTCGAAGCGGCGCAATACGGCGTTGCGCTGAGGGATGGTCGCCTGCGCGCGCGGCTGTCGGACAATATGGTCGACGTCAGCGAATTCTCTTTCAAGGCGGGCGAAGGCCGTTTCGTCGCCAGCGGCACCCTGCCGGCGTCGCGTGACATCGAAGGCGCCCGTCTCGCGTGGAAGGCCGACAAGCTTGCGTTGTTCAATCGGCCCGATATGCGGTTGACGCTCACCGGCGCCGGCACGCTGGCGTTCCAGCGTGGCGGCGTGACCGTCGCCGGCGCGCTGAAAGCCGACGAAGGCTATTTCGAATTCCGACCCAGCGGCACCGACATGCCCGGCGACGATGTGATCGTGCGCGGCCGCGAAAGGCCGCCCTCGCGCGAGATCGCGCAGCGCGTGCCGCTCAACGTCGACCTCGATCTCGATTTCGGAGATAGCCTGAGGTTAGTCGGCGGAGGGTTCGATACCGGTCTCAGCGGCAAGCTCCGCGTCAAGACCACCGGAATGCGCGATCTGGTCGCAAACGGGAAAATCGACGCCGTCCGCGGCACCTTCACGTCGTTCGGCCAGCGGCTGACGATCCAGCGCGGCCGCCTTACCTTCGATGGTCCGCTCGACAATCCGGGGCTCGACGTGCTGGCGGTGCGCAAGAATCTGCAAGTCGAGGCGGGCCTCGAGATTACCGGTACCGTACGCGTTCCGCACATGCAATTGACGTCGAATCCGCCGGTGCCGGACAACGAGAAGCTCTCCTGGCTGGTGCTAGGCCATGGACTCGATAGTGCAAGCAGCGCCGATGCCTCAGTGCTGCAAGCGGGGCTCGCGGCGCTCGGCGGCCCGAACGCTACGCCGTTCGGGCAGCGCGTCGCGAAGACGATCGGCGTCGATGATATAAGCGTGCGTTCCTCCGCCGACCCCACGCGCACCGGTACCGCTAGCCAGGTCGTCGCCTTCAGCAAGCGCTTGAGCGACAAGCTGACGATGGTCTACGAACAGGGCCTTTCGGTCGCGAACAATGCGATCAAGCTCGAATATTCGCTCACTCGCACCCTAACCGTGCGCGTCGAGGCCGGTGTAGTCAGCGGACTCGGCCTCTATTACAGCCGATCGTACGATTGACGACAGTCCTGCCTTGCGGACACTGACGGCCAACGCGCTCGGATCAGCCTAGTCGCCAGAAGGTTCGGCTGAGCGGACCGCGGCTTCTCGTGCGGCCGCGATCCGCTCATTTCGGCCGGTCGGATGTCCCGGTGCGGGTGTTCGCACCCGTTACCGGGAAATCACAATCTCCAGATAATCCGCCGGAACGACCATCGTGCCATCCGTTGCCCGGTTGTGCTGCCCGATCAATCGCTCCAGGTCTGTTGCGCAGTGATACCCCCGCCGCTTCGTCGAGGGCTTCAAACGCCTTCACGATCGGCCCGTAGTAAGTGCTGAAGATATCGAGCCAGTGTTTCGGCGAGTGATAGCGAAAATTGAACTGCCGCGGCGTCGCTTCGATTTTTGACACACGCGACGCGAATTGCTTTTCGAGAAACACCTTCGTGCCCCAGGCCGCCGGCGAGCTTATACCCGCAGGTGGCGGCACGTGCCGGCCGACGGTTTTGAAAATCTGCCCGATGAAGCCGTCAGGCGTCCAGTTGGCGAGCCCGATCTTGCCGCCTTCTTTGCAGACCCTGATCAGCTCCGATGCCGCTTGCCCCTGGTTGGGGGCAAACATCACCCCGAAGGTCGACACCACGTTGTCGAAGCTTGGCGTCATCGAACGGCAGGTCCTCGGCATCGGCTTCGCGGTAGTCGATGGCCAGTTTCTCCGCTGAAGCGCGGATCCGGGACTGCTCGAGCAGGGAGGGCACATAATCGGTCGAAACCACCTTGCAAAAACGGCGCGCTGCCGCGAGCGAGACGTTGCCGTTACCGGCGGCCACGTCGAGCACGCTCTGACCGGAACGGATATCCATGGCCTCGCACAGCGCTTCGCCCGTGATCTGCAGCGTGATGCCGATGCGGCCGTAGTCGCCCGATCCCCAGGTGGCCTTCTGTTTGGTCTTGATGGCGGTGTAATTCGGTGTGGTGCTGGTCGTCGTGAGGTGTCGTGCTGGTTGTCATGTCGATTCTCCTTATGCATCTCCGTTATGTCTATTCAACTTATCAACTGCCGGCCGAATCGATGTGCAGTGGCCGACCGTCAGGAGTAAGCTTAAGCAGCCCCGTGCAACGGAGCTTGAGGAATACGTGTGGTTTTTCGGGGGATTGCGTGAGGAGTCCGGTCGGACTCCGGCGCCCTACTTGAGACTCAGCAGCTCATTGCCAAGTTTCTGACCCGAGCAGAGGGAAAACTTGGGCGGACACGAGATCCGGCTTGATACGGTAGGCATCGTTCAGGGCCTTGAGCGCAGCCAACTCCCGCTCATTGCGCATCAACCGGATGCCGGCCACAACGACCCGGGGCATGTAGTTTCGGTGATCGCGCTGACAGGCCAGTTCGCCCTGCTGCAAGGCGCCTCCAGATCCTTTGACTGCATCAGACGCAAGTGCCAGCAACGCTCCCCACACGGACAGCCGGCTGTCGAGGGGCGAGATATTGATGCCATGCCTCAGGTGTCAGAACGGCCTCTTCAACCCGCCCGCTGAGCAAACAGGCCGAGCCCAATGCTGCCCACGCCTGGGCATTGGCGGGATTGATTTCCACGGCATTTCGCAGGATCGGCAAGGCCCGATCCGGATAACCGATATCCGCCAGTGCACATCCGGCAAACCCGAGCACCGTCGAATCCATGCTGTCGAGCTCAAGGGCGCGCTCGGCGGCTTCGAGGGCCTCAACTCTGGCTCTTTCCCGATCGCCTGAAATTCCGATGCGATCTCCAAGTCCGATCACCAGTGCCAGATAAGCGTGGCAAGCGCAAAATCCGCGGCGAGCCTGCAACTGCGACGCAGCAACTCGGCAGCGGTGGTGAAGGAGTCGGGATGCCAGCCCTTCAGCGCCAGAATGCTGCTTGCTTCGAGAAACAACTCCCGGGCATTCGGCGCATCACTCGCCGCACGAACCGTGTTGTAGATCGCGCGGTGCAATTGCGGCTCCAGCTTGGCAATAATGGCTGTGACCGCGAGGTCGAGGGCTGCATCAACGGGCCCAGGCACGGAGAACTGCTCAGCCCACAATTGGAACCCCGATTTCGCATCGACTAGCTGGACATTGATGCGATAACCACCTTCGTGGCTCTGGATCTTGCCTTCGAGCACATAGTCGATGCCCGCATCTTCGTAGATTTCCCGGGCGCTCGGTGTGATGTCCCTGTCGACGTACCTGGCGGTCTGGTTGCTCAATCGCAATAATGGAATTCGGGTGAGGATGGTGCCGAGGTCGCTGCTTAAGCCATCGGCCAGTCGCGCCGTTTCCGGATCATTCGATAATGTGCGAAACGGAACCACCAGCAATGCAGGTCCGATAGCCGCGCTCGATGCACGGCGTCTGCGGCTGACTTCCTTGAAGCGGATTCGGCATCGATCCATTGTCGTATTCAACGTCGGCGGCAAATCGAAAACCGCGGCCGCGGACTGTCGTGATATAGCGTTGTGCATCGCCGCTGTCGCCGAGCGCCTTCCGTGCGCTCTTGATGCAAGTCGACACCGTTGCGTCGGACACCACGCGGCCGTGCCATACGGCCGCAATAAGATCATCGCGAGAAAACACCTTTCCGGGATTCTTGGCGAAATGGGTCATCAGATCAAACACTTTTGGTTCGACCTTGCGCGGTTGTCCGTTGCGGCGCAGTTCGAAGCGATCGATATCCAGCTCAAATTCACCAAAGGTCAGAATCACGCGCAACTCCGATCTACGTTGTGCCCACCAACTAGGACATTGTAGAAAGTTCCGCTATTGCCGGCGTCCAGCCATTCGCGTCGCGAGTCGACAGGGCGGCCGGAGATGCCGCACTTCTGCTCAAGTTGGATGCGGCCTTGGATGACTCCCGACCGGAATCCGGGGCAGTCGGCGCCATCGGCGCCATGCAAAAAATAAAGCTCGGCCAAGTGCCCAGCTTCGTCGATGACTGGCGCGCCCGACAGGAGTCGAACCTGTGACCTTTGGCTTCGGAAACCAACACTCTATCCAACTGAGCTACGGGCGCACGCAGCCGGATTCTACGCGCAGCGCAGCGCACCGTCCATCGCGCACACGGGTGCGGCGCACGATCGCCGGCAGATTTTCGCGCAGCGTGGACGCGCGTTATAATGCGCGCCTCGTGCTGCGGCGGTGCGCACGATGGAAGATTTAGATGCCGCTGCGTGAGGCCCTGTCCGTTCAGTCACCCTTGCCGGGGAATCCACGATGCACGATGAGCACATCTCACCGATAAAGACGCCCAAGCAACTGGCGATCGTGCTGGTCCTTGCGTTCCTGGTTCCGATCACGCTTTTTCTGCTGCTGTCGCAACTGGTCACCGGCGTCAGACGCGAGGACACCGGCGCGACGGAGGCGCAGGTGCTCTCGCGGATCAAGCCGGTCGGCGAAGTCACGCTCGCCGGTGCGACAAGCGCACGCGCCAGCATGAGCGGTGAGCAGGTCTTTCAGGCGGTCTGCAAGACCTGCCACGAGCAGGGCATCGCCGGAGCCCCCAAGGTCGGCGACAAAGCGGCCTGGGCTGGCCCGATCAAAAAGGGCTACGAAACGCTGGTACAGCACGCGCTCAATGGTTTCCAGGAGCCGGGCAAGGTGATGCCAGCGCGGGGCGGCAATCCGGACCTTTCCGACGTCGAAGTCGAGAGCGCGCTCGTTTACATGGCCAATCGTTCCGGTGCGAATTTCAAGGAGCCGGCCGCGACGACGGCTGCCGCCGCTGCGCCTGCTGCTGCAGCACCGGCCGGCGCTGCGCCCGCGGCTTCCGGTGCGGCAACTACTGCCGCCGCTGCCCCGGCGGCCGCCGGTGCGGCAAGTGCTTCCGCCGCCGCGACTCCGCCGGCCGCTGCTGCCGCGCCCACAGCAAAGGCTGGTGCGTCGCTCGATCTGCAGTCCGGTCAGGCGATGATGCAGAAGTACGGCTGCGCGGCGTGCCACGCCGTCGACAAGCCGGTCGTCGGCCCGGCTTATGCCCAAGTCGCGGCGAAATATCGCGGCGACAACACCGCAGCGACGAAGCTCGAGCAGAAAGTCAAGGCAGGCGGCTCGGGCGTGTGGGGGGCGGTGCCGATGCCGCCGAACGCCACTGTGCCCGATGCCGACATCAAGGCGCTGGTGAGCTGGATTCTGACGCTCGGGAAGTAGCCAAGCACGCGCCGCCAGCGATGGCGCTGGCGGTTAGCCTGCGGTTTCAAATCCCGTCACGTCTGTCCGACGATGCCTAGCACCATCGAGAGGGAACCCACGCCACGTTCGCCGACGCCTCGCGCCGACGTACTGTTCGTGCATATCCCGAAAACGGCGGGGATATCGCTCTACACCGCCATGGCCAAGCAGTTCGGGCCCGAGCACTCGCTGCGATACCCGCGCTCCACCGAAGCTTTCAAACAGCAGTTCATGCGGCTGTCCGACGAGGAACTGCACCGGTATCGGCTGATCTCCGGTCATTTCAATCTGCCGTTCTGGCTTCAGCGCGACTTGGGCGGGCGTGTCATCGTGGCACTGGTCAGGGAGCCCGTCGAACGAGCCCTGTCCACGTATCGCTACACGATGAGCTTTACTGGCCACCCGCGGCACGCGATGGTCCGCAACATGGGGATCGCCGGGTTTGTCGACCACTACGTCGCAGAAACTGCGCGCCACAACCGTCAATGTCGGTCACTTTGCGGGACCGGTGACTTTCTGGCGGCAAAGGAAATGGCGCAAAAGCAAATCGACCTGCTGGGCTCCGTCGAAGATATCGCGATGTTGACCCAAGACCTCGGCGAGCGCCTCGGCGTTCCCCTGGATCTGGGCATGGAAAATCGCAGCACGCTCGAGTACCCGAAGCGGAGCGATCTCGACGCTGCGCTGATAGCCAGACTGGAATCGTGCAACGTCGAGGACTGCAAGCT
The DNA here is from genome assembly GCA_963828595.1 of uncultured beta proteobacterium. Classification (GTDB taxonomy): domain Bacteria; phylum Pseudomonadota; class Gammaproteobacteria; order Burkholderiales; family Casimicrobiaceae; genus PALSA-1003. The sequence continues at coordinate 124,001 of CAWHEN010000008.1, read as the reverse complement.
TTGGGCGTACGTAAGCGAGCGCGGGCTCGTCCGCGGGCACGACCAGGCCTTCAGCGCGCCAGCATAGCGCGCAGTTGCCGCAAGCGCGCGTTGCCAGCTTCCTTTTCACGCGCGGCATCGGCCGGCTCGCGCGCCGTTTCGGCATGGCGCAAATCCTCCTGGGCGAGCTCGCCGATGAAGCGCGACGGCTCGGCGCCGTGCCATTCTCCCGCTCGCTTGCGGCGCCGGCACCACGACAAACGCAGGCTCTGCTGCGCACGCGTCAGTCCGACATACATGAGCCGGCGTTCCTCATCGATGTTGCCCGCAACGATCGCCTCGCGATGCGGCAGCACGCCTTCTTCCAGGCCGACCAGGAAGACGTGGGCGAATTCGAGGCCCTTCGCTGCGTGCAATGTCGACAGACGCACCGCGTCCGGTTCCCGGCCCTCTTCGCCGTCGAGCAGCGTCAGCAATGCGATCGATTGCGTCAGCTCGAGAAGATTGCGTCCATCGGATTCGCCCTTGGTGGAAAGCCAGCGAACGAAATCGACAACGCTTTCCCATCGCGTTTGCGCTTCACGCTTGTCGCAAGTCGAGCACAAATGGTCCTCGTAACCTATGGTTTTGATCAGCTCGTCGATCAGCCGGCCGGCCGGCTCACGCTCGGCCCGATAACGAAGACCATTGATCATTCTGCAGAACGCAGTCAATGCCTCGCGCTGCCGCGCGGGCAGTGCACTGGTGAGCCCGTCGTCGCAGGCGGCGGCAAACAGCCCGCCGGCGCGACCCAGGTGCTCGAGGGTCTGGGCGCCAACCCCGCGACGCGGCGTCGTCACAGCGCGCACGAACGCGGGATCGTCTTCATCGTTGGCGATCAGCCGCAGATAGGCAACGATATCGCGAATCTCGGTGCGGTCGAACCATGACTGGCCGCCGCTGACCAAGTAGGGCATGTTCTGCGCGCGCAGCGCCTGCTCGAACGCGCGCGCCTGGTGATTTCCCCGATAGAGCACCGCGAAATCATCGAAGCGGGTGCGATGCTCGAATTTGAGCGCCGCGATGGTCCTCGCGACGCTCTCGGCCTCGGCCTGGTCGTCGGCGGCGGGCGCGACCTGGATCGGCTCGCCCAGCCCGAGATCGCTCCATAGCGCCTTGTCGAAGAGCTTGGTGTTGTGGCCGATCAGCGCGTTCGCCGAGCGCAGGATCCTGATCGATGAGCGATAGTTCTGCTCGAGCTTGATCACCTTCAACGACGGATAGTCTCGCGGCAGCTGCTCGAGATTGGCCAGCGTCGCGCCGCGCCAGCCATAGATCGCCTGGTCATCGTCCCCGACCGCGGTGAATGCCGCGCGCGTTGCGGTCAACAGCCGCAGCAACCGGTATTGCGCCGGGTTGGTATCCTGGTATTCGTCGATCAGCAGGTACTGGAGATGCTTCTGCCAGTGCTCTGCGGCTCCGGGGTCGCATTCGAGCGCGGCAACCGGCAACGCAATCAGATCGTCGAAGTCGACCGCCTGATAAGCCGATAGCGCGGCGCGATAGCGCGCATAGACTCGCGCTGCCGAGGCTTCCGCCTCGGTCGAGGCTCGCGCCAGCGCCTCGGCAGGCGCGATAAGCGCATTCTTCCACGCGCTGATCTGCCACTGCGCGGCGCGCACGCGCGCTCGGTCGCTCGTGGTCAGCAGCTCGGCGACGATCGGTTCGATGTCGGCAGGATCGAAGATCGAAAAGCGCGGCGTCAGCCGCATTGTCGCGGCTTCGCGGCGCAGAATCTTCAAGCCCAGGGCGTGAAACGTGCATATGGTCGGCGCAGCGGCCACGCTTTCGCGTCGGCGTTGTGCCGCGCCGCTTCGCTCGCGCATTTCACGCGCGGCCTTGTTGGTGAAGGTGATCGCGGCGATGCCGGCCGGATCGGCGCCCTGCTCGATCATGTGCGCAATCTTGGCGGTGATCACCCTCGTCTTGCCGCTGCCCGCGCCGGCCAGAACCAGCAGAGGTCCGTCGAGGTAGCGCACCGCAGTGCGTTGTGGATCGTTCAGCGTAAATTTCATCGTGACACGATGCTAGAATGCGCCGGATTCTAGCATCGACGATTTTGTAGCGCGGCTTGAGCCGCGCGCGAGGGCCTCACTGTGCGACCCGACATCGAATTGGCAAGCGCCCGTGTCTCCGTGCGGCCTCGACGCGATCCGCGCCGGCGATGAGCGTCTACGCCGTCGGCGACATCCAGGGCTGTTACGCCGAATTCCGACAGCTGCTCGACCTGATTGCGTTCGATCCGGTACACGACCGGTTATGGCTGGTCGGCGATCTGGTCAACCGCGGACCGGAATCGCTCTCGGTACTGCGCACGGTACGCGAGCTCGGCGCCAGCGCCGTGACCGTGCTGGGCAACCACGACTTTCATCTGCTCACCGTCGCCGCCGGCCACCGCCGCGCGCATGACGACGACACGCTGGGCGCAATTCTCGATGCGCCGGACCGGGACGAACTGCTCGCATGGCTGCGCACGCGGCCGCTGGTCGTGCTCGAGGACGAATGGCTGCTGGTGCACGCCGGCCTGCTGCCATCGTGGACCCCGGCGACCGCGCTGATGCTCTCGCGCGAGGTCGAGGCGATGCTGGCTTCCGACCGGCACGACGACTTCCTGCGCGACCTGTACGGCGACAAGCCGGCGCGTTGGGACGAAACCTTGCGCGGCTACGATCGTCTGCGTGTCGTCGTCAACGCCTGCACGCGCCTGCGCTTTTGCGCGGCCGACGACACGATGGATCTCCGCGAAAAGCGCGGACCCGATCACACGCCCTCAGGGTTCGCACCGTGGTTCACGCATGCGGAACGAAGGTCCGCCGGTGTCACCGTGCTCTGCGGCCATTGGTCGACGCTCGACCTGATGCTGACGCCGAATGTGCTGATGCTCGATTCGGGCTGCCTGTGGGGCGGCTGCCTGACCGCGCTCAGGCTTGGCGACCGGCGGCTGTTCCAGGTGCCGGGCCGCTCGCCGGCGACGCCAAGACCTGCCGGATAGCATCCTCGGCTTCGCGCGCCAGATGCGCCTGTGCCGCCGCGCGGCGCTACCAGAGCGAGCCGCCGAAATGCGAGTCGTATAGCTCTGCCAGCCGCTCGCGGTCGAGTACATGATTCTGACCGCCGCGCGAGGCGATTTTGACTGACCCCAAAAGCGCCGCGAGCCGCCCGGTGCGCAGCCATTCCCAGTCGTGCGCGATGCCATACAACAATCCGGCGCGGTAGGCATCCCCGCAACCGGTCGGATCGAGCAGCGCCGTCGGACGGACCGCAGGCACATCGATAAGCTCGCCGCCGCTGTGGATGCGAGAGCCGTCGGCGCCCAGCGTCACGATCAGCGCTTGCACACGCGCCGCGATGTCCTGCAGCGAGAGCCCGGTGCGCTCGCAAAGCAGGCGCGCCTCGTAATCGTTGACGGCGACATAGTCGGCGGCTTCGATCATCGAAACAAGCTCCTCGCCGGTGAACAGCGGCAGTCCCTGACCGGGATCGAAGATGAAAGGAATCCCGGCGGCGGCAAAGCCGCGCACATGCGATTGCATGCCTTCCTTGCCGTCGGGAGCGACGATGCCGAGCGCGATTCCCTCGACGTCGCCGACGGCATTGAGCTCCGAGCGATTCATCGCACCGGGATGGAAGGCCGTAATCTGATTGTCGTCGAGATCGGTAATGATGAACGCCTGCGCGGTGAACGTGCCGGCCACCGCACGAAGGCCGTCGCGCGCAATGCCGAGCGAGGCCAGCCGCTCTTCGTACGCGCCGCCATCGTCGCCGACGGTCGCCATCACCACCGGCTCACCGCCGATCGCCTTCAGGTTATAGGCGATGTTGCCCGCGCATCCGCCCCACTCCTGGCGCATTTCGCCGATCTGGAACGACACCGACAGCACCCGCGTCTGGTCGGGCAGGATGTGCCGCGAAAAACGGTCGGGGAACACCATGATCGTATCGCGGGCGAGCGACCCGCAAATCAGCGTGCGTGGGGCCATCTTAGGGGTCGAGAAAAGGGTTACGGGACCCGGAGTCTAAACCACGACCGCTACGACAGACCGCGCCGCGGGTAGACCGCGAGTTCGATCGCGAGGTCGCCGGATCAAGCCGACGACTCGCGGCCGATTTCGCGCACGATGAATTGCTGCCGGCGCGACACCGGCAGCGCCTCCGTGACGCCGCGCAGCAGGACTTCCCAGTGCGCGTCGCCGTCGGCGCTGACGCGGCGCTCGAATCCCCGGATCGCTTCGCGCGCGACCAGGCAATTACGATGGACGCGAACGAAGCGCTGTCCGAATTCTTCCTCGAGGCGGGTCAGCGACTCCTCGAGCAGGAACTCGCGATCCGCGGTCCGGATCGTGATGTACTTGAGTTCGGCCTTCAGATAGATGACTTCCTCGATCGCCACCAGCACAACCCGCGATCGTTCGGTCACCGACAGGAAGCGCCGCGCCGCGGCAGGCAGCCGATCGAGCTTCCCCTCCGACAGCGGCCGCAACCGCGGCACCTGCTGCAGCGCGGCGAGGAGGCGCTGCACGCGGACCGGCTTGACCAGGTAATCGACGGCGTGCACCTCGAACGCCGCGATCGCGTGCTCGTGATAAGCAGTGGTGAAAATCAGGACCGGCGGCACCGGCAGCTTGAGCAGGTGCCGCGCCAGCTCGATGCCATCCATGTCGGGCATGTGGATGTCACTCAAGACCAGGTCGGTCGGCGTGCTGCCGAGCAAGGTCAGGGCCTCGCGCCCGCTGGCCGCTTCGCCGACGACGACCAGCGGCAGGGCAGTCGTGCAATCGTCGAGCAGCTCGCGCAGCCGCCGGCGCGCCGGCGCCTCGTCGTCGACGATCAGCACTTTCAACGGAGCATCAGCCACGCGGCTTTCCAGGTTTTTGTTTCGTGCGGTACGGCATGCGTATATGCACCTCGTAGCTGTCCCTGGTCAGGCGGTTCTCGAGACTTGCCTCGGCATCGAAATGCAGCGCCAGCCGCTCGCGAATATTGGCCAGCGCCATTTTGTTGCCTCCGCCGCGCCGGGGACCCTCCTGGTAGGGATTGCGCAGGATCGCGTGCACCTCGCCGCGGCTCAAGAAGATATTAATCGCGATGACCCCCGGCGCGCTACTCGGCTCGATGCCATGGTAGACGGCGTTCTCGAGCAGCGGCTGCAGCACCAGCGGCGGCACCATCGCATCCTTCGGCATGTTGTCGATGTGCCAGTCGACGCTCAAGCGATCGCCTAGACGAAGCTTCTCGAGGTCGAGGTAATGGCGGCACAGCTCGACTTCGTTCGCCAACGGCGCGAGCTGGCGGTTGTCGCGCATCAGCACGCGGAACAGATCCGCGAGGTCTTCGAGCGCGGTTTCGGCGCGGCGCGGATCGGTCCGCATCTGCGACAGCACCGCGTTGATGCTGTTGAACAGGAAGTGCGGCCGGATGCGCGCCTGAAGCGCCTGCAGCCGAGCCTCGGTGATCGCGGGCGAGAGCGCCTTGGCGCGAAGCTGAAAGTAGACGAGCAGCGCAGCGGCGAGCAGCATCGAGAAGACGACGTCACGCAACATTGCGCTCGCGGTGACATCCTCGACCAGCGCGGCGACGGCAGTGTTGAATGCCAGCGCGACGGCGAGCGTCAGCAGAAGCACGACGATCGCGCCGCTGCGATACGGCAGGCGGGACAGCTGCGGAGCGAAGGCGTAAAGGACCAGCAGCTGCAGCAGCAATTGCGGCTCGACGACCGCCATCATCTCCAGCCAGGCCGCCCATATCGCCCGCCCAGCGCGTCTCGCGCACGCAGCGCCGCGACGAGCACGATGGCATTGACCGCGAGAAGTATCCGCAGGATCGTGCCGAGATTGCGCAGTTCCGGCAGCGAGAGTCGGACCGTGTTTTGATTTATACTAGGTCGCATTGTTCGTTGCTTCCGGCCCGGCGCGAGCGGAAATCGACCGGCACCGGTCGCGGGACCGAGGTGCAGAATGTCGGCGCCCGGCTATTGTGCGGAAGACGTCCGGGTGAGGCAAGCCATGTCCACGCGCAAATCCGATCCGGCCATCGCGGCGGCCACCGGCTGGTCCGGCCGATTCAGCGAGCCGGTCGCCGAGCTCGTCAAGCGCTACACCGCGTCGGTCGACTTCGACAAGCGGCTCGCCGACGTCGGACATCGCAGGCTCGCTCGCGCATGCGCGCATGCTGGCCGCGGTCGGCGTCCTCTCCGCGGCCGACCTGGCCGCGATCGAGCGCGGCCTGGCGGCGATTGCCGACGAGATTCGGGCGCGGCGCATTTCGCCTGGTCGCCCGACCTCGAGGACGTGCACCTCAACATCGAAAAGCGCTTGACCGCGCTGATCGGCGATGCCGGCAAGCGGCTGCACACCGGCCGCTCGCGCAACGATCAGGTCGCCACCGACTTGCGACTTTACGTGCGCGCGGCGATCGACGACATCGGCACGGCGATCGTCGCGCTGCGCAGCGCACTGCTCGATCTGGCCGAGCCGCACGCCGCGACCATCATGCCGGGCTTCACGCATCTGCAGGTTGCGCAGCCGGTCACCTTCGGCCATCACCTGCTCGCCTACGAAGCGATGCTCGCACGCGACTCCGAACGCCTGATCGACTGCCGCCGGCGCGTCAACCGGCTTCCACTCGGCAGCGCGGCGCTGGCCGGCACCAGCTTTCCGATCGACCGCGACCAGGTGGCGCGCGAGCTCGGCTTCGAAGGCCTGTGCGCGCAATTCGCTCGATGCGGTGTCGGATCGCGACTTCGCGATCGAATTCGCCGCCGCCGGCGCGCTGATGATGATGCACCTGTCGCGCTTCGCCGAAGAGCTCGTGCTGTGGTCGAGCCCGCGCTTCGGTTTCGTGCGCCTCGCCGACCGCTTCTGCACCGGCAGCTCGATCATGCCGCAAAAGAAAAATCCCGATGTTCCCGAGCTGGTGCGCGGCAAGACCGGACGAGTCTACGGCGACCTGGTTGCGCTGCTGACGCTTGATGAAGGCGCAACCGCTCGCTTACAACAAGGACAACCAGGAGGACAAGGCGCCGGTATTCGACGTCGTCGACACGCTGCTGCCGACGCTGGCCGTCGTTACCGAGCTGGTATCCGGCGGCATCGAGGTCGATGCCGAGCGCATGCGCGCGGCGGCCAGCGAGGGCTATGCGACCGCGACCGATCTTGCCGATTATCTGGTCAAGAAGGGACTGCCGTTCCGCGACGCGTACGAGGCGGTGGCCCTAGCAGTGCGGCATGCCGAATCCGAGCAGTGCGATCTGGCCACGCTGTCGCTCGCCTCGCTGCAGCGCTATTCGCCGCTGATCGAAGACGATGTCTATGCAGTGCTGACGCTCGAAGGCTCGATCGCGAGCCGCGATCATCCCGGCGGCACGGCGCCGGCGCAGGTGCGCGCGGCGATTCGAGCCGCGCGGTCCTCGCTTGAACCCGGCAAGGCGCGCTAGCGGCCAGCCACCGGGCCGCACCGGCCCTGTCTCAACCAGCAAGGAGCAGCGATGGAAAGCGGCAAACTGGCGTTTCTGGGCCTGGGTGTAATGGGATTTCCGATGGCCGGACATCTGGCGCGTGCCGGACACTCGGTGGTTGTCTACAACCGCACGCCCGCCAAGGTCGCGCAGTGGGTCGAAAAGTACGGTGGCAGCGCGGCACCGACACCCGGCCGCTGCCGCGGCCGATGCGACGCTGGTGATGATGTGTGTCGGCAACGATGACGACGTCCGCGCCGTCGCGCTCGGCCCCAAAGGGGCGGTCGCGGCAATGCGCGCTGGCAGCGTGCTGGTCGATCACACGACCGCGTCCGCGACCGTCGCGCGCGAGGTGCACGCGGCGGCGAAGGCTCGCGGTGTCGGCTTCCTCGACGCGCCGGTGTCGGGCGGCCAGGCCGGCGCCGAAAACGGCAAGCTGACGATCATGGTCGGCGGCGAAGCCGATATCTTTGCCCGCGCCGAAGGCGTGCTGGCGCATTACGCGCGCGCAGTGACCTTGATGGGCGGCCCGGGCTCGGGTCAGCTGACCAAGATGGTCAATCAGATCTGCATCGCCGGATTGGTGCAGGCGTTGTCGGAAGGGATCAACTTCGCCCAAAAAGCCGGGCTCGACGCCGAGCGCGTGCTCGACGTTATCGGCAAGGGGCGGCGCAATCCTGGCAGATGGACAATCGCGGCAAGACGATGGTCGCCGACAAATTCGACTTCGGCTTTGCCGTCGACTGGATGCGCAAGGATCTCGCGATCTGCTCGGCCGAAGCGCGGAGCAACGGCGCGCGCGCTGCCGGTGACCGCGCTGGTCGACCAGTTCTACGCGCGTATTCAGGCGCGGGGCGGCGGACGCTGGGACACGTCGAGCCTGATCCGCCTGTTGCGAGGCTAGGACGTCGGCTCAAGCGGCTCGCCGTTGAGGCTGATCTCGTAGCTGATCTCGGCAGTCTTGGCCAGCATCAGCGTCGCCGAGCAATATTTTTCCTTCGATAGCTGGACCGCGCGCTCGACCTGCGCCGGGTTCAAGCCTTCGCCGCGAATTCGATAGACGAAGTGCATGCGCGTGAACACCTTGGGCTCGGTCGGCGCGCGCTCGACCTCGGCATCGACGGTGCAGCCGGTGATCGGCTGGCGCGCCTTTTTCAGGATCCAGACGACATCGAATGCGGTGCATGCTGCGGTGCCGGCCAGCACGAGTTCCATCGGCCGCGGCCCGATGTTCCGCCCGCCGGCGTCGGGCGAACCGTCCACGACAACGGCGTGGCCGCTGCCGGTTTCGGCAACGAAGCTGACCTGGTCGATCCATTTGACCGTGGCTTTCAATCGAGGCCTTCCATCGATGTCCGAGACCCGGCTTCCGCCCGCCGTCGTGGACAACGCGGGCTGTAAACCATTATGCCACTTGCATTGTGCGGCGCAATATGACAGACTGCCGCCGTCTGCGACCGGGATCTCCTCCTTTCCGGCGCGCAGATCGTTCCTCCATTCTCCTCCTATGGTGGAATACTTAGCGCGGCCGATTGGCCGCGCTTTTTTTATCACCCTCGCCCGCATCGCGGGAGGCGTGCGTGATGCTCGCGGCGTGCGGCGCGTCGGTTTGACAGTGTATCAGCCGCGTATTATCATCTAAGACTTTGTAAAGTTGAACCGGACGCGAATTTCGCCATGAAAACCTATTCCGCCAAGCCCGAGGACGTCAAGCGGGATTGGTACGTCGTCGATGCCAGCGACAAGGTGCTGGGCCGGCTGGCCAGCGCGATCGCCCACCGGCTGCGCGGCAAGCACAAGCCGATCTATACGCCGCACGTCGATACCGGCGACTTCATCGTCGTCACCAACGTCGAAAAGATCAAGGTCACCGGCAACAAGGCCGACGACAAGCTCTACCACCGCCACAGCGGCTATCCAGGCGGCATCCGCACGACGTCGTTCAGCAAGATGCAGCAGCGCTTTCCCGGACGGGTGCTGGAAAAGGCGGTCAAGGGCATGCTGCCTAAGGGCCCCTTGGGCTATGCGATGCTCAAGAAGCTCAAATGCTATGCCGGCACCGCGCATCCGCATGTGGCCCAACAACCGAAGACGCTGGACCTCTAAAGGCTCGCTCACAATGATCGGCAGCTATTACTACGGCACGGGCCGGCGCAAGAGCGCCGTGGCCCGCGTATTCATCAAGCAGGGCTCGGGCAAGTTCATCGTCAACGACAAGCCGGTCGACGAATTCTTCACGCGCGAAACGGGCCGCATGGTCGTCCGCCAGCCGCTGAAGCTGGTCAATCACGAGGCGACATTCGACATCATGGTCAACGTCATCGGCGGCGGCGAGTCGGGCCAGGCGGGCGCGGTCCGCCATGGCATCACTCGCGCGCTGATCGACTACGACGCCCAGCTCAAGCCGCCGCTGTCCAAGGCGGGCCTGGTCACCCGCGATGCCCGCGAGGTCGAGCGGAAGAAGGTCGGCCTGCACAAGGCGCGACGACGCAAGCAGTTTTCCAAGCGCTAGCGCGGTTCACGCCCGACGACAAGCCCAAGGCCGCCGCAAGGCGGCCTTTGCATTTGGGACTTCGGGCGAGATTATTCCAATGTCATACAATGGGGCCGGGGTGGTAGAATCATCGCCGGTTTGATGAGGTGGGCATGATCAAGGTAGGCATTGTCGGCGGGACCGGCTACACCGGTGTCGAATTGCTGCGGCTGCTGGCCGTGCATCCCGAGGCACGCGTCCAGGCCATCACGTCCCGTTCCGAGGCCGGGGTGCCGGTCGGAACGATGTTCCCGAGCCTGCGCGGTCAGGAACGACTGTCGGAGCTGCAATTCAGCGATCCGGCTGGCGCCGGACTTTCGCGTTGCGACGTCGTCTTTTTTGCCACGCCGCATGGCGTGGCGATGGCCCAGGCGCGCGAGCTCGTCGGCGCCGGGGTCAAGATCATCGACCTGGCGGCCGACTTCCGGCTCAAGGATACGGCTGAATTCGAGCGGTGGTACAAGATGCCGCACGCCTGCCCCGATCTGCTGGCCGAATCGGTATACGGCCTCCCCGAGATGTACCGCGACGCGATCCGCAAGGCCCGCATCGTCGGCAATCCGGGCTGTTATCCGACGGCGATCCAGCTGGGGTTCCTGCCGCTGGTCGAGGCGGGCATCGTCGACGTCGACCACCTTATCGCCGACGCCAAGTCCGGCGTCTCGGGCGCCGGCCGCAAGGCGGAGCTCGGTCTGCTGTTCAGCGAGGCTTCCGACAACTTCAAGGCCTACAACCTCGGCGGCCACCGCCACCATCCCGAAGTCGTGCACGGGCTGAACGGCCGCAGCAAGTCTGCGGTGACGGTCGTGTTCACGCCGCATCTGGTGCCGATGGTCCGCGGCATCCTCGCTACGCTCTACGCGCGTCTGACCGATCGCGGCGTCGACCTGCAGGCGCTGTTCGAAAAGCGCTATGCCGGCGAGCCCTTCGTCGATGTGATGCCGGCCGGCAGCCATCCGGAGACGCGATCGGTGCGCGCATCCAACGTCTGCCGCATCGCCGTGCATCGGCCGCAGGGCGGCGACATCGCTGTCGTCGTCGCGGTGATAGACAATCTGGTCAAAGGCGCCGCCGGCCAGGCGATTCAGAACATGAATCTGATGTTCGGCCTGGCCGAGACGACCGGCCTTACCGCTCCTCCGGTGATGCCTTGACCCGATGGTGACGACCCGCGCCGTCGGGCGAAAGCTCCGCCAGACCTTCGGCATCAGCGCGGCCAAGATGGCCGTGCGCATCGAGCACAGCTGGCGGCTGAAGATCCCGCTGCTGCTGATCGTTCTCGCGCTGATCGGCGGGATGTGGTGGTGGGGCTTCGACTTCGGTCAATTCCTCGGCGGGTTCAACCGGACCGAGGTCGCGCAGGAGCGCGCGAGGCTCCTGGCCGAACGGGACCAGCTGAAGGAAGACAATGCACGGCTGCGCGCCAGGACGACCGAGCTCGAAAGCGATCTGGGCGATCGCCCGCGGCGCGCAAAGCACGCTTTCGCGACAAACGCTCGATCTGCAGAGCGAGAACACGCAGATCAAGGAGGAGCTCGCCTTCCTGCAGCAATTGTTCAGCGACAGCGGCAAGCAGGGCGCGATTTCGATACAGCGGCTCTCGGCCGAGCGCGCAAGCGACGACAGCTATCGCTTCAGCCTGTTGATCGTGCGCGGCGGCAAGCCGACCGATGAATTTTCCGGCCGTCTTGAGCATGCAGGCGAATCTGGTGGACAAGAACGGACCGATGACCATAGAGCTGCCTGAAGGCCAGCCGGAGAACGCATCGGCGCTGCAGTTGAAATTCAAGTATTATCAGAGAGTTGAAGGAACGATCAGCGTCCCGCCGGGCAGCCAGCTAAGAGCCTCGAGGCGCAAGTGCTCGAGCCGGGCCAAGCAAACCCGAAAGCGACGCGCAACTTGATTCTTTCGTAGGAGGCCCCATGTTCGAACATAAGAAGACGCGTCCGACACAAAAACGATTGGACAGCCTGATCGGCGCCGGTACGACGGTCGATGGCGACCTTGTTTTTTCCGGCGGTCTTCGGATCGATGGTACCGTGCAGGGAAAGGTGTCGACGGTCGACAGTCAACCAGGTACGCTGGTCATCAGCGAGCGAGCGAAGATCGAAGGAGAAGTCCGCGTATCGCACGTGGTCATCAATGGCACGGTCCACGGTCCGGTTTCAGCCAGCGATCACCTGGAACTGCAGGCCAAGGCGCAGGTCCATGGAGACGTGGTCTACAGAACGCTCGAAATGCACGTCGGCGCCATCGTCCAGGGTAAGTTGATGCACGCCGGCCAAGAAACCGCGGATGTGCTGGAACTCAAGCGCGCGACCGGCGAATAACCCGTCGACGCAAATTGACCGCAACCGCGGCGCGGCCGATAATGAGCCAGTGCTTTAGCGATGCGATGAACTGGAGCAGATGATGAATGCAATGACCGAAATGCCCGCCCCGTTTGTGTTTACCGACGCCGCGGCGGCGAAGGTCAAGACGCTGATCGACGAGGAAGGCAACCCCGAGCTCAAGCTGCGGGTGTTCGTCACCGGCGGCGGCTGCTCGGGCTTCCAGTATGGCTTTACTTTCGACGAAACCGTCAACGAAGACGATACGTCGATGGAAAAGAACGGCGTGATGCTGCTGATCGACCCGATGAGCTACCAGTATCTGGTCGGCGCCGAGATCGATTACACCGAAGGACTCGAGGGCGCGCAGTTCGTGATCAAGAATCCGAACGCCACGACGACCTGCGGCTGCGGCTCGTCGTTTTCGACGACCTAAAGCTTAGGTCCGTCCCGAGCATCGACGGGCGCCCTGCCAGGGCGCCCGTTTTTCATTCCGCGTTCGACGGCCGGTGCTACGCCGGATAGACGGCTCCCAGCACGCGCGGGCCTCGCGCGCCGGTCACCGCCGGCAAATTGCCCGGCCTCCCGCAAGCGATTCGCGAGCGAGCCACGCGAACGCCAGCGCCTCGACATCGCCGACCGGCACGCCATACGCCGCGGTCGTCGCGAGCGCACGCTCACGGAGCATCGCAAGCGAGCTCCCGCAACAGCGCGCCGTTGTGCGCGCCGCCGCCGCATACCAGCATCTCCGACGCCCCGCGCAATGCGCCGCTATCGCTGCGGCGATCGTCGCTGCGGTAAGCGACGAGCAATGCTTCGCTGCACGTCGGCCGGCGCATATGACGATTGCAGGCGCGACTCCACCCAGCGCAGATTGAACGATCGCGCCCGGTGCTCTTCGGCGGCGACAGCGCGAAATATGGATCGGCCGCGAGCGCCTCGAGCAATGCCGCGATCGGCCGGCCAGGTCGCCGCCCATGCGCCGTCGCGGTCGAACGCCACGCCGCGGTGCCGCATGCACCAGGCGTCGAGCAGCGTGTTGCCCGGTCCGGTGTCGAAGCCGCGCACGGGTCCATCCGGCGGCAGGTCGGTGATGTTCGCGATGCCGCCGATATTGAGAACGACGCGGTGCCGCGCGAGCATCCCGGAACAGCGCGGCGTGCAGCGCGGGCGCCAGCGGCGCGCCCTGCCCGCCCGCGGCGATGTCGCGGCTGCGAAAATCGGCGACGACGGCGATGCGACAGGCTTCGGCGAGCCGCGCCGGATTGGCGAGCTGGATCGTGAACTGGAGCTCCGGCCGATGACGTACCGTCTGGCCGTGCAGGCCGATTGCGGCGATGTCCGAAGATTTAAGACGCGCGTCGGCCAGGACGCCCGACACCGCAGCCGCGCAGCAATCCATCAGCGCGTTGGCGGCGAGCGCGCGATCGGTCCAATTCATCGGCGCCGCTTTTTTGCAGAGCGTCGAGCTCGGCCCGGAGGGCGGGATCGAACGCAACATGGCGGCGCGCTGAGTCTCGCCAAGGCGGGTGCGGCGAAATCGGCCAGCACCGCATCGACGCCATCGACGCTGGTGCCCGACATCAGGCCGATGTAGAGCTCGCTGGGCAACCGCTGCTTGACAGCTACTCGCCGGCAGCGATGGTGACGACCTGGCCGAGCGCGAGCGCATCGGCAAGCGGCGCGATGCGCGCGACATACGCCGCCCTGTCCGCGGCGGCCAGCGGTGGCGCGTCCGGCAGCGCGATCGTCATCGGGTTGCGCTGCACGTTATCGACGCGGAACTCGTAGTGCAAATGCGGGCCGGTCGCCCATCCGGTCTGACCGACGTAGCCGATCACCGTGCCCTGGGCGACGCGCGCGCCGGGCTTCATCCCCGCGGCGAACCGCGACAAATGCGCGTACACGGTCGAGTTGGCCCCCGCATGCTGCAGGATGACGACGTTGCCGTAACCGTTCTGCCGGCCTGCGAACATGACCTTGCCGTCGCCGGCAGCGCGCACCGCGGTGCCGGTCGGCGCGGCGAAATCGACGCCCTTGTGCGCGCGCCAGGTTTGCAGGAATGGATGAAATCGCGCCAGTGAAAAGCCGGAAGTGATACGCGTGAATTCGACCGGCGAGCGCAGGAACGCCTTGCGCAGATTCTTGCCGTCCTCCGTGTAGTACGCTTCGCTGCCGTCGGCGCGGCGCCAGAGGAAAGCGCGATAGGCGACGCCCTTGTTGACGAACTCGGCGGCGACCAGTTTGCCTGCACCGGCGGGCGCGCCGTCGACGTCGCGTATTTCGTAGACGACGGCAAAGCGATCGCCGCGCCGCAGATCGTGATAGAAGTCGATATCGCCGGAAAAGACTTCGGCCAGTTGCATCGTCACCGCATCGGGCAGTCCGACGGCGTCGGCAGCACCGAACAGCGACGAGCGGATTTCGCCGGCGCGAACTTCTGTGCGCACGCCGTAACCGGGCGGCGCGCTTGCGGCGACGAAGCCGTCGGCACGGCGGTCGACGCGAAGCAGCGCGCCGCCTTGCGCCAGGTAGCGCAATGAGATCAGCCGTCCGTCGTCGTCGGTCTCGACCCGAACTGACTTGCCGGGCATCAATTGGTAGAGCGGCCGGGCGCCTTGGTCGGTGCGCAGGAACTGCTGCGCGGCGTTGTCGGTGATCGACAGGCGGGCAAGCACGCTGCCGAGCGTGTCGCCTCGCTCGATTCGCGCTTCGCGCCAGTAGCCTTCGCCGATCGGCGCGGGCGCCAGCGCCGGAAGCGCCAGATCGCGGACGACCAGCCGCGTCGCCATGTCCGTCTCCGTCATCCCGGGGACGAACCCGAATGCGGCGACGCCGCCGACGACCATCATGACGAATACCGCCGCGACACGGCCTGCACCCGCCCTTTGCGCTAGAATCGCGAGCTTGCTCACGCTCGAACCGCCTCCCAAGCCTGTGCGCGGACCGGCGGATTGTAGCAGACCCACCCATGCCGATCGACATCCCCCAGCAACTGGCCGTCTTCAAGCGGGGCGCCGACGAGCTGATCGTCGAAGCCGAGCTCACCGCGAAGCTCAAGCGCGGCAAGCCGCTGCGGATCAAGGAAGGCTTCGATCCGACCCGTCCCGATCTGCATCTGGGTCATACGGTCCAGTTCAACAAGCTCAGGCAACTGCAGGATCTCGGCCACCACATCATTTTCCTGATCGGCGACTTCACCGGCATGATCGGCGACCCGACGGGCCGCAACGTCACCCGCCCGCCGTTGTCGCGCGAGGAGCTCGAAGCCAACGCGAAGACCTACACCGATCAGGCGTTCCTGATCCTCGACCGCGACCGCACCGAAGTCGCGTTCAACGCCAAATGGCTGTCCGCGCTCGGTGCCGACGGCATGATCCGGCTTGCGGCCAAATACACGGTCGCGCGGATGCTCGAGCGCGATGACTTCGCCAAGCGCTATGCCGGCGGGCAGCCGATCGCCGTGCACGAATTTCTCTATCCGCTCGCGCAAGGCTACGACTCGGTCGCGTTAAGGCCGACGTCGAGCTCGGCGGCACCGATCAGAAGTTCAATCTGCTGGTCGGGCGCGAACTGCAGCGCCACTATGGCCAGGAGCCGCAGTGCATCCTGACGCTGCCGCTGCTCGAAGGGCTCGACGGCGTCAACAAGATGTCGAAGTCGCTCGACAACTACGTCGGCATCACCGAGCCGCCCGCGGAGATGTTCGGCAAGCTGATGTCGATCTCCGACGAGTTGATGTGGCGTTACTACGAGCTTCTGTCATTCCGGCCGCTGGACGAAATCGCGAGGCTAAAACGCGAATGCGCCGATGGGCGCAATCCGCGCGACGCCAAGGTCGAGCTCGCGCAGGAAATCGTCGCCCGCTTCCACTCGCGGCAGGCCGCGGAACTAGCGCTCGCCGAATTCGAGTCAGGTTCCGCGACCACGCGACGCCCGAGCGCATGCCGGAAATCACGCTGCACAGCGGCGGCAAAGGTCTCGCCGCTGCCGCAGCTTTGCAAGCAGGCGGGGCTGACGGCGAGCACGTCCGAGGCGATGCGCCTGATCGAGCAGCGCGGCATGAAGCTCGACGGCGAAGTCGTTGCCGACAAGTCGCTCATCGTCGCCGCCGGTCACGCCGCCGTCGTTCAGGCGGGCAAGAGGAAGTTCGCGCGGGTGACGATTACCTGAGTCGGGGTGCGATGAATGCATCTGCGGGGCGCTCATCGCTCGCGGCGCGCCAGCTTCTCGGTAAATCGCATCAGCAGCCGTAACGTGTCGATTCCCGGCGGCGGCGGATAACGCGATTCGAACGCCAGCGGTACCGTCTCTTAACTACACCGTCTCGCCGGCTGCCATAGCGACGGCCGGAGGCCGTAGCCGACAAGCCGTTGATGAGAGAGTCGCTGCTACCCCGGAGCGACGCGTCGCAAATGGCGACGCTGCAAGCAGCGTGATCGCCGCGAGGCCCGCCGCCGATCAACAGAGGCGTGGCTGGTTCGGGCACGCTCGAAAGCGGAATGCCCGGTCGCCGTCGCGGGGTGGATAGGCGATGACGGGAATCGCCGTCGATTACGCGGATTGTGTTTGAAAGGAAACACCGTCGCCGCCGGTACCTTGCATCCACGCAAAAGACGACGAGAAGTCGGGCCCGCGGCTGAAGGGGTGAACCAATAAGGCGTCGCGGCGGCCGCTGCGAAGTTCGGGAAGGAGGCCGTGAACTTGTAGACGTCGACAGTGGTGTTACCGAACGCGTAGAACCCGGTACCCAGCAGCTCCGCGTTTACCTGCGCGGCTCGGAATCGTGCTGGACTTGATGCACCGCGCCGGGGCGCCCGCGTTGTCTGCCTGGAATCGGACGATCCAGTCGGTCGTGTTGGCGTGGCGCCCTGGAGGTTGCCATCGAGATAGAACCCCCACCAGCTGACCTCGTTGATCGTCGCTGCCGACGCCAGAGAAAAATTGTCGTAAGCGCGAAACCCGGTCAAAGTCGTGTCGACGTGCGACACCCATGCGTTGCCGGTCGCCGCGCCTTCCTCTGTCCAGAAGGCGGCTGCTCGTAGACGACGCCCGCCTGGGCGGCCGGGAACGACCCATCCACAGCATGGCGGCTGCCACCATCAGGCATGCGTCTCATGTTTCCCCCTTCCCTCCACGACGCGCGACTTCCTCGCGATCCGCCCGGGTGGGCGCGAGCAATAACGATGCCCGCATATCCCACCATCGCGAATCAATGCCCTGCCGAGGCCTTGGTCAAGCCGACGAGCGAGTGTAAAACGGCGCGACACCGGCGCGGCCCGATCCCCGCTCCCGGATGGCGTCTGCTCCTCGCCCGGCGAGTTGCGAAACGACAACCGGGCGGACAGACGATGCCGGGTCCCCGCCGACACCTTCGACTGCCGGCAAATCGAGCGTCGGCCGGCCGATCGTCACGAGCGACTAGGTCGCCGGCGGCTTGTCGGTGTGCAGCAGCGCGTTGGCACGGCCGCGCGCCAGGGCCTCGGCGAAACGCATCAGCAGCTGCAGCGTTTCGATGCCCGCAGGCGGCGGGTACCGCGCGTCGAAGGCAAGCCGCACGGGATCCTCGATCAGCTCCACGGTATCGGCCGGTTGCCAAAGGAGAGTGAGGCCATGCCCGGATCGCCGGCGACGCCCTTGACGTCGGGCAGATTCAGACGCGAGGGTGCAACGGTCCCTTTCGACTCTCGGCATCGAGGGCGAACACGAAATCGGCCTGCTCTCGGCGCAGCGTTTCGCGCACCAGCGCCGTGATGCGCGCCGATTGAAAGAATTCCGGCCGCTCGTCGCGCTCGACGTGCAACGGCAGATTCTCAGCCTGCAACTTCGCCAGGATGTCGCTGGTCGCATCGAACGAGCCGTGGTCGACGATTGCAAGGCCATCGAGGACGCTCAGGTTGTGTCGCACGAACGCCTCGATCACGTCGGCTTCGTTGCGGACCATTGCCACGCCGAAAAGACGCATTGTTCATTCCATCCGTGTGCGGACCCGCGCTCGCGCGTTTCTAGGAATTCGGCGCCGCGATTCCGGGATTGCCTGCCACGCCGGCGAGTGTCGGCAGGTTCAGCGTTCGCGGCTTGATCGTCTTCTGGTCGCGTAGGTAGCGCTCGATCACGTCCCAGATCGGTTCGCCGCCCGCGGCCTTCGCTTCTTCGGACACCGGCGCCCATCCGGCGACTTTGTACTTCTTGTCCGGCATCCATCGGCTTGCCGTCGAGCACCATCCGGCTGATGCGCCGGCCGATCGACGCGCCGGATCGATGGCGTAGCGCATGCCCCCGACGCGGACCATGTCGCCGCCCTGCTGGTAGTAGGGTCGGGATTGAACAGGTTGTCGGCGACGTCCTCGAGTATCGTCTTGATTGTTTCCCCGCTGAGTTCGCTGACCGTTACGTACGGATAAGTGATCGCGGTCTGATCCATTAGCTGTTCGCAGCGTGATCGTCTGTCGCCGGGCAGCAACGCTCGTGCCCCAGCGGAACCCGGGCGAGAACGCGATTTCCGCGTCCTTTTCCGCCATCAGTCGCGTCGAGCATCAGTTGGTCGAGGTGCCGTTGAAATTGCCGCGGCGATACAACAGCCGTCGGTGACCGCGAGTTCTTCGGTCGAGCCTTGAGGCGATAGGGTGCGCGCATCTTCGCGATCAGCGCCGCCATCTCGCGATCCGCGGGCAGCAGATCGGCAAATACCGGCACGAGTCGGTAGCGGATCTCGACGACCTTGCCCGCTTTCACTTCGAGGTCGAGCACGCCGATGAATTTGCCGTTGCATCCCGGCGTTGGTCACCACCGTCCTGCCGGCGCGATTCGACACGATCGTCGGCTGCGGCACGGCGTCGTGGGTGTGGCCACCGAGGATCACGTCGATGCCGCTGACCCGCGACGCGAGCTTGAGATCAACGTCCATGCCGTTGTGCGACAGCAGCACGACCGCCTGCGCGCCTTTGCCGCGCGCAGCATCGACCGCCTTCTGCATCTCTCTTCCTGGATGCCGAACGTCCAGTCGGGAACGAAGTAGCGCGGATTGGCGATCGGCATATAGGGAAATGCCTGACCGACGATCGCGACCGGGATGCCGTTGATCGTCTTGATGACGTAAGGCTCGAACACCGGATCGCCGAAGTCGGCGGTGCGCACGTTCTGCGCGATGAAATCGACACGGCCGGCGAAATCGCGGTCGACGATCTCCTTGACCCGCTGCGCATCGTAGGTGAATTCCCAATGGCCGGTCATCACGTCGACGCCCAGCAGCTTGGCGGCGTCGACCATGTCCTGACCTTGGTCCACAGCGAGGTCGCCGAACCTTGCCAGCTGTCGCCGCCATCGAGCAGCAGCGCGCCCGGGCGATCGGCTGCGCAGGCGCTTGACCAGCGTCGATAGATGCGCGAATCCGCCCATCGTGCCGTAGGCGCGCGCCGCGCGCTCGAAATCGAGATGGGTGAACGCATGCGCAGCGCGCGTTCCCGGCGCGATGCCGAAGTGCCTGAGCAACGCTTCGCCGACCAGATGCGGAGGCTTGCCGCGCGCCGCGCCGACGCCCAGGTTGACGCTCGGCTCGCGAAAACGCGTCGGCATCAGCTGGGCGTGGCAGTCGGTGATGTGCAGCAGGCCGACGTTGCCGAAGGGTCGGAGCACATCGTACAGGTGCTCGCCGTCCGCGCCGTCGGCGGCGCGGCTGGCCCCGATCGGCATTCCGGCCACGGCGGCAGCAGCGAGTCCTTGCAGGAATTCGCGCCGCTTCACGATTCGATAGTCGCCAGACCCGCGCGACGCCGGCCACGCGCGCCGGTGCATCGAGTTCACTGGTTGACCGGCGAGGCGGGATCCATCAACAGCGCGGTGACGTCCTTGATCTGCTGCTCGGACAGTATGCCGTTATGGCCGAAGCGCGGCATCGTCGAGCAGGCGGCGAATGCCTCCGAGTTGAATATCTTGCCGTAGGCGTAGCGCTGCGTCTCGACGCCGTAGCCGCGAAGCTTGCCGAATCGGTAAAGGCTCGGCCCGATCGTGCCGTAGGCGAGCTCCTGCGGCGCGAGTTGATGGCAGGCGTAGCAATTGCCGCCGACCGGCCCCGCAGGATCGTCCGAGTATTGCTTGCCGCGGCCGTCCTGGGCGATCTTTTCGCCATTTTTCCAGTCACCGATCAACTTGCCGTCGGCTGGATATTTGATCGTCGCCAGATTTTGCTTTTCGATCCGGTCGGCGACCTCCTTCGGCGGGGTCTTGCCGGCGGTCTGGCTGCACAGCCTCTGCGTATCGTCCTGGTCGAGCCGATCGAGCCCCGCCTGTCCTCTCGCCTTGAACGAAGCCTTTATCATCGCGTTGGCCTCGGCCGAGATGCGTTCATCCGAGGGTGCGGTCGCGCAGCCGACGAGAATTGCCGCGAACAGTGCCGCAGACAGCATCATTCTGGCGGTCATTCGCGCGCTCCTCAACGCTTGATCGCCGGCGCATCGAACGCGGCGCCATTGGCGTTTTTCGCGAGGAACATCGTCAGCGCGATCGACGCATCCGAGCCGAATTCGAGCTCCGGAAAGCGCTGCTGGCGGAAGCAGTCGTTCAGGCGCCACTGGAACGTGCGCAACTCGCCTTGCGAGACGCGATATGCGGGCCAGGTCGTGTATGCCTTTTGCGCGCCCTCGAGCTTGGTCAGGTTCGGCAGATCCTGCAGGCGGATGCGCTGGTTGTCGGCGCCATGGCAGGTAACGCAGCCGAAATCGTGCGGGCCGCCGCGAAAATAAAACATCTTCTCGCCGACCTTGTACATCTCGATTTCCTTCGGATGCGCGAGCGACACGCTCATTTTCACGCCGCGCGACTCGCTGGTGATGTACGCGACCAGCGCTTCGATATTTGATTTCTTGTCATTGCCGTTGCCGAACGGATTTTTCTTGGCGTCGGCCTCGCTGATGCCCTGCAGCTTGACCATGCACCAGACCAGGCGCGTCTCCAGATCCATCACGCGGTCGGCGTCGGCGAAATACTTCGGCAGCTGCGCGTAGGCCCCCTTGACGACACCGGGGCCCAGTCCCAGATCGCACTGCTCGAGCGAGACCTTGCTCGGACCGCGCGGCTCCTTCCACAGCCCTTCGCCTCGCGCCTCCCAGAGCTCGGCGGGATTGCCTTCCTGCAGTGCCTCGCGATACTTGGCTATGCCGTCGACCGTCGAGTTCTGGGCGAACGCGGAAAATGCCGCAATCAACAAGGCCGCGAGGGCCACCCGGTGGAGTGCTCACGCTATCGTCGCCTCATCGGTGCGCTTGTCACCGCGGTTGTCCGTCCAGGCGATCGTGACCTTGTCGCCTTTCGCCCCGCCCTTGAACTTGAACGAGAGGAACGGATTCTTCGAAACCGCCGGTCCCCACTGCGCGGCCAGCACGATCGTGCCGCCGTGTGTGATCGTGACGTTCTGGATGAACCACGCCGGTATCACTGCACCTTGCGCATCCTTGCGTTGGCCGGTCTCCATCTCGTGGCTCATCAGCACCTTGATCTCGGTCGCGTCGCCGACGAGGTTGGCGCGGATTTTCATCGGGTCTGCCATTTCAGCCTCCGCATCCGCCGAGCGTGACCTTGACGTCCTTGGCAGCGACGAAATACTTGCCGTCGGCCTTGACTAGCGCATAGATGTTCGAGCTCTGGCCCATTTTCACGCGCGTGGAAATCGACGGCTCGGTGCCCGCCGGAATGTCGAACACCGCCGCAAGCATGTTCGGGTTCTTCTCGATCAGCACGGCGATCGACTCGGTTTTCGGGATGTTGCTGATAATGCCGACCGGGACGACAGCGCCGTTTTCGGCGATGTCCGGCGTCTGGAAGAAAACGATGTCCTTGCTCTGGACCGGCTCGCCGCCGCCCAGCGCCTTCATCGTATCGCCCATGTTCTTGGTGTCGAATGCCGCCTTGTTCCACGACTGCGCGCTCGGCGTCGCCCGGCTCCAGCCACCCCGCGGCAGCGACCAGCGCGAGCAGCGTGACGCCACCGCCCGATTTCAACACCTGCCTTCGCCTGCGATTCATGCCTGCCCTCGGTCAGCGGTCGCTTCGATGCGCGATTTTAATCCATCTTGTCGCAGTTTCCGACTCCGACTTCATTTGGGATCGACGAAGCCGCGCCGGCATGCTGGCGATAGGGGATTTGGCTTCTCGCTGCCTGATTCGGCGGGAAGCCTCCGGAAAGTGTCGTCGGGGAGCAAGCGCGCCCGCCTTTTGCGGCAGCGCGATCCCAATCGCACAGCTAACGCCACCAAAAGACCGCGCGCCGGCGATCGGCGGTGCAGCTCTAATGTATCGTTGCCGAAGACAGGAAACGCAGCAGTACGCCGGACTTCAGGCGGTAGGTTCCCTCTCCGATGTATGCGGCATCGTCGAGCTCGCCTCGGGTGAACTCGAGCTCGGTATTGCCCAATCTGAGTTCCATGACGACGTCGTCGGGCACGGTCGACTCGTCCGGGACGCGAAGATACTCGGTCGCGAACACGACCCCGTTAAGCTGCACAAAATCGGCTCCGTGCATGGCTTCGGTCAGTGTCATATCGGATGACCTCATTGTGATTGCAGCCCCCATGTCCCGGACCCCCGTTCGGGGTGTCCCTTACTAAGATGCGGGCGCGCCGGAGAGGTTCAAGCGCTCCGGCCGACAACGGGTCAAACGGCGGTCTGGACCAGCTCGCGGACGAAGTTGGGCAGCGCCATCGAGGCGCGGTGGACGTCGCCATTGTAATATTGCAAATCGCGTATGCCGCGCTGCGAAATGCGCCGGTCGGCGTCGAGCGGTGTCAGATAGGAGGGATTCAGCGTCGACGAAGCGCAAGCCATCATCCAAAGCCCGCCGTAGAGCGGAATCGACACCAGGTACGGCACGACGATGGCGAAAGCCGCGCGCAGATCGGCGATGCCGGCGCGGATGCGATCGGGATGCGATACCGGCGAGGCGAGGTGCAAGCGTCATCGCACCCGACGGCTTGAGGCGCGCGGCGCAGGCGCGATAGAAATCGGCGTCGTACAGCGGCGCGGAAGGTCCGCCGGGATCTGTCAGATCCAGGACGATCAGGTCGTAGGTCTCCGTGGAAGCGCGCACAAAAGCCAGTCCGTCTTCGACGCGAAGCGACAGCCGCGGATCGGACAATGCGCCGCGATGGACGCTTGGCCAGATATTTGCGCGCGATGTCGACGACAGCGAGGTCGATCTCGACCAGCGTTACCGACTTGATCGTCGGGTACTTGAGCAATTCCTCGGCCGATCCGCCGTCACCGCCGCCGATGATCAAGGCCGTCGTCGGCGCAGGGTGCGTGATCGCGGCGACGTGAACGAGATTCTCGTGGTAGTAGAACTCGTCCTTTTCCGACGTCATGAAGTGGCCGTCGAGGCGGAACAGCGTTCCGAACGAGGCGGTATCGTGCACCTCGACGGCCTGGAACGGCGACTGGAAGTGCTCGAACTCGCGCGTCGAGCGGACGAAAAAGCCCGTATCGTCGGTCAGATACTCGGTCAGCACGCCCGGCAGCAGATCCGAGGGCTTTTCCTCAGGCATCGCTCCCGCCGCGGTGGATGGCCTGGAATTTCGTGCGCTGCGGCCGCAGTGCGTCCTGCATCGCGCGGAACAGCTTTTCGGCCTTGGCCGTGTTGTCGGTCGTGTAATTGCAGACGTAGACGTCGATCGTGACGAAGCCGTGCTCCGGCCAGGTGTGAATCGCCAGATGCGATTCGGCCAGGAGCACCGTCCCGGTTACGCCCTGCGGCTCGAACTGATGGAAGCTGTCGCCGACGATCGTCATCGCGGAGGCTTCGGCCAGGCGCACGCACAGAGCGCGCAGCGATGCGGAGCGCGTCATTTCCGGCGTGTCGGCCGCGCAACCGTACCATTCTCCGAGCAGGTGGATGCCTTCCATCGCGTTTCTCCAGGCGCGGCTTCGCGATTCAACGCGTGGCGAAGACGCTAAACTCTCTATTATTGCCCAAAATCAGCGCTTGGGCGATAATTTTACCGCTTTGCCGCAGCGTTCCACACCCGGTGCGTTCGCCGGTCCTAGCGCGCCCGATTCCGCTCCCACAAGTCCATGACCGCATCGCTTTCCGTGCCGCATCCGGCTTCCACGACGCATAAGACACCGCCCGACACGCGTTTGCTCGCCAACGCGATTCGCGCGCTGGCGATGGACGCGGTGCAGGCTGCCAACTCCGGACATCCAGGGATGCCCATGGGCATGGCGGAAATCGCCGTCGCGCTGTGGAATCGACACCTGCGGCACAACCCAGCCAATCCGCACTGGCCCGATCGCGATCGCTTCATCCTGTCCAACGGCCACGGCTCGATGCTGCAATACGCGCTGTTGCACCTGACCGGCTACGCGCTTCCGCTCGACGAGCTCAAGCATTTCCGCCAGCTCGGCTCGGCCACGCCCGGCCACCCGGAGCTGGGGGTGACTCCAGGCGTCGAAACGACTACCGGGCCGCTCGGCCAAGGGTCTGGCCAATGCGGTCGGCATGGCGCTGGCCGAAAGGCTCCTTGCGGTCGAGTTCAACCGTCCCGACCACACGATCGTCGACCACCGGACCTACGTGTTCGCCGGCGACGGCTGCATGATGGAGGGCATCTCGCACGAAGCCTGCTCGCTCGCCGGCACGCTGGGCTTGTCCAAGCTCATCTGTTTTTACGACGACAACGGTATCTCGATCGACGGCAAGGTCGCCGGCTGGTTTACCGACGATACGCCCGCACGATTCGCCGCGTACGGCTGGCACGTTGTCGCCGATGTCGACGGCCACGACGTCGATGCGGTCGATGCGGCGATAAGGTCGGCTCATGCGACGACCGACCGGCCGACGCTGATCTGCTGCAAGACGATCATCGGCCGCGGCTCGCCGAATCGCGCCGGAACCGACCTGGCGCACGGCCAGGCGCTGGGCGAAAAGGAAGTCGCGCTGACGCGCGAGGCGATCGGCTGGAGCTATCCGCCGTTCGAGATTCCGCAGGCCGCCTACGACGGCTGGAACGCGCGCGAGTGCGGAGAACTGCTCGAATCCGACTGGAATGCGCGCTTCGCCGCCTACGAGGCTGTGTACCCGGCGCTCGCGGCCGAATTCCGGCGTCGCCTCTCCGGCGAGCTCCCGCGGGATTTCACCGCGCATGCCGCTACGTTCGCGGCCCGCCAGAACG
Organism: uncultured beta proteobacterium; assembly: GCA_963828595.1. Taxonomy (GTDB): domain Bacteria; phylum Pseudomonadota; class Gammaproteobacteria; order Burkholderiales; family Casimicrobiaceae; genus PALSA-1003. Next base: position 98,506 of record CAWHEN010000008.1, on the reverse strand, counting down.
AAAAGGCCGAGTCGATCGCGACGCGCAAGGCGTCGCAGCAGGCGATCGAAGCCTTTGCGCCGCTGCTGCCGGAAATGATCGGTGGCGCGGCCGATTTGACCGGCTCGGTGTTCACCAACTGGTCGGGCAGCAAGCCGGTGAGCGCGCACTCTCCGGGCAACTATGTCAACTTCGGCGTCCGCGAATTCGCGATGACCGCGATCGCCAGCGGGCTGACGCTGCATGGCGGATTCATCCCCTACGTCGGCACGTTCCTCACCTTCTCCGACTACGCGCGAAACGCCGTTCGCATGGCTGCGCTGATGCGGATCCGCTCGATCCTGGTCTACACCCACGACTCGATCGGGCTCGGAGAAGACGGACCGACGCACCAATCGATCGAGCATGCCGCCGCCCTGCGGCTGATCCCGCATCTCGATGTATGGCGGCCCTGCGACACCGTCGAGACGGCGCTGGCGTGGACTGCAGCGCTCGAGCGCCAGCACGGCACGACCTGCCTGTTGCTGACGCGGCAGAATGTCTCGTTCAATCCGCGCCGCGCCGACCAGATCGCCGACGATCCGGCGCGGCGCTTATGTCCTCGTCGACGCCGAAGGCGCGCGCGCGACGATCATCGCCACCGGTTCCGAAGTCGCGCTCGCCGTCGGCGCGCAAAAGGCGCTCGCCGATGCCGGCGTTCCGGTGCGGGTCGTGTCGATGCCGTGCTGCAGCGTCTTCGATCGTCAGGATGCCGCTTATCGCGAGCAGTCCTGCCGCGCGGCCTGCCGCGCGTCGCCGTCGAGGCCGGCGTCACCGACTACTGGCGCAAATACGTCGGCGCCGTCGACGATCCTGCCGGCGCCGTCGTCGGAATCGACCGCTTCGGCGAATCGGCGCCGGCCGCCGTCCTGTTCAAGCATTTCGCATTCACCGTCGACCATGTCGTCGCCGCAGTCCGCAGCGTCATTGGCTGACGCGCCCGGCATTGTCATCCGGCGCGCCGCACCGCGCGACGCGGAGGCGATCGCGCGCGTGCGCATCGACGGTTGGCGCACGGCTCTATCGCGGCCTGATTCCCTACCGCGTACCTCGAGGGCATGCAGGTCGATGCCAGCACGGCGTTATGGGACAAGATACTTGACCGCGGGACCGAACTCGGCCAGTGTCTTTGTCGCGACCCACGGCGACGAAATCATCGGTTTCGCCGCGGGCAGCCTGCTCGGCGAGCCCCAATTCGGACTCGACGCCGAACTTACCGCTGTGTACCTGCGCCCCGAATTTCCAGCGTGTCGGGACTCGGGCGGCGCCTGATTGCCGCAGTCGTCGATGCGCAGCGCACGCACGGCGCCACGGGCATGATCGTCTGGCTTATCGCGGCCAACAAGCCGGCGCGCGCGTTCTACGAGGCGTTGGGCGCGGAGCTTTTGGTCGAGCAGGCGTTCCAATGGGATGGTATGGATTTGCTGGAAGCAGGCTACGGCTGGCGCGACTTGGACGCGCTGGCCGCCGCCTGCCGCGCCGGACAGCCATTGCCCGAACCCGATTCGACCAAAGAAAACAGGAGATCAGGATGATGATCAAGGTCGCCATCAACGGCTACGGACGCATCGGCCGCAACATCCTTCGCGCGCACTACGAGACCGGACGCAAGCATCCGCTGGCCATCGTCGCGATCAACGATCTGGGCAGCCCGGAGACCAACGCGCATCTGACCCGGCACGATACCGTGCACGGCAAGTTTCCAGGCAAGGTCGAAGTCGACGGAGACGCGATGGTCGTCAACGGCGACCGCATCAAGGTTTTCGCGCAGCGCAACCCGGCCGAGCTGCCCTGGAACGCGCTTGGCGTCGACGTCGTGCTCGAATGCACCGGGCTTTTCACCACCAAGGAAAAAGCCTCGGCGCATCTCAAGGGCGGCGCGAAAAAGGTGATCATCTCGGCGCCCGGCGGCAAGGACGTCGACGCGACGATCGTCTACGGCGTCAATCATCAGTCGCTGAAGGCGGCCCACACGGTGATCTCCAACGCCTCGTGCACGACCAATTGCCTCGCGCCGCTGGTCAAGCCGCTGCACGACAAGATCGGCGTCGTCAGCGGGCTGATGACGACCGTGCACGCCTACACCAACGACCAGGTGCTGACCGACGTCTATCATGAGGATCTGCGCCGCGCCCGCTCCGCCACGATGAGCATGATCCCGACCAAGACCGGCGCCGCGGCGGCCGTCGGGCTGGTGCTGCCGGAGCTCAACGGCAAGCTCGACGGCTATGCGATCCGCGTGCCGACGATCAACGTTTCGATCGTCGACCTGTCGTTCGTCGCCGCGCGCGATACGACGGTCGGAGGAGGTCAATGCGGTGATGAAGGCGGCATCGGAGTCGGGACCGCTGGCACGGATTGCTCGGCTACAACACGGCACCGCTGGTTTCGATCGACTTCAACCACGATCCGCGCTCGTCGATCTTCGACTCGACGCTGACCAAGGTTTCCGGACGGCTGGTCAAGGTCTCGTCCTGGTACGACAACGAGTGGGGCTTCAGCAACCGGATGCTCGACGCGACCGTCGCGCTGATGGCGGCCAGATAGCCTCCGCCGCTGACTGTCGCGGATCGTCGGCGACGACTGCTGATGATGGCGCATCCCCTGACATGGCTGAAACCTTCCTGCGCCTGGCCGACGTCGATGTCGCCGGCAAGCGCGTCTTCATCCGCGCCGACCTCAACGTCCCGCTCGACGGGCAAGGCGCGATCAGCGACGACACGCGCATCCGCGCCTCGGTGCCGGCGATCCGCGACGCGCTGTCGCGCGGCGCGCGCGACGATGGTCACCTCGCACCTGGGCCGCCCCACCGAGGGTCAGTTCACCGCGGCGGATTCGCTGGCGCCGGTCGCGCGAGCGACTCGCCGAACTGCTCGGGCGGCCGGTGCCGCTGATCGCGGACTGGGTCGACGGCGGCGCCTGGCACCAGGCGCTCAAGCCCGGCGATGCTCGTGCTGCTCGAGAACTGCCGCTTCAACGTCGGCGAGAAAAAGGACGACGAGACGCTCTCGCGCAAGATGGCGCGCGCTGTGCGACGTCTACGTCAACGACGCCTTCGGAACCGCGCATCGCGCGGAGGCGACCACGCACGGCATCGCCAGGTTCGCGCCGATCGCCTGCGCCGGTCCGCTGCTGGCAGCCGAGATCGACGCGCTGGGGCGCGCGCTCGCGCATCCGGCGCGGCCGCTGGTCGCGATCGTCGCCGGCTCGAAGGTGTCGACCAAGCTGACGATACTCAAGTCGCTGGCGGCGCGGGTCGACCGCCTGATCGTCGGCGGCGGCATCGCCAATACCTTCATCCTCGCCGTCGGCGGCCGGATCGGCAAGTCGCTTGCGGAGGCCGATCTCGCCGGAGAAGCGAAGGCCATTCTCGACGCCTTCCCGGGCAAGGTGCCGATTCCGATCGACGCCGTCGTCGCCAAGGAGTTTTCGGCGACCGCGAGCGCCTACGTTGAAAGCCATCGCCGACATCGCGGCCGACGACATGATCCTCGATATCGGGCCGCAGACGGTGCTGGCGCTCAAGGCGATCATCGCCAAGGCCGGCACCATCGTCTGGAACGGTCCGGTCGGCGTGTTCGAGTTCGATGCATTCGGCGAAGGAACGCGCGAGCTGGCGCACGCGATCGCCGATTCGAAGTCGTTTTCGATCGCGGGCGGCGGCGATACGCTGGCGGCGATCGCCAAGTACGGCGTCGCCGACCGCATCGGCTACATCTCGACCGGCGGTGGCGCATTTCTCGAATTTCTCGAAGGCAAGACGCTGCCCGCGGTCGAGATCCTCGAGCAGCGCGCGGCACGGTGAACCGCATCGACGCGGCCGAGCCATTTTTCAAGCGAGACCGTCCATGCAACGCTCGCACCAAGATAGTGGCCACGCTCGGTCCGGCCAGCAATTCCGCAGACGTGCTGACGCGGATGCTCGCCGCCGGCGTCGATGTCGTGCGGCTGAATTTTTCGCATGGCACCGCGGCGGACCATCGAGGAGCGCGCGCGCATGGTGCGCGACGCAGCGCGATCGCTGGGCCGCGAGGTCGCGATCATGGCCGATTTGCAGGGCCCGAAGATCCGCATCGGCAAGTTCGCCAGAGGCAAGGTCGTGCTCAAGCCGGGCCAGCAATTCACGCTCGACGCGGCCCGCGAGCTCGGCGACGAGGAAGGCGTCGGCCTCGACTACAAGGAGCTGACGCACGACGTTGCGCCCGGGCGTCATCCTGCTGCTCAACGACGGCCTGATCCGCCTGCGCGTCGAGTCGGTTCGCGGCACCGAGATTCTGACGCGCGTCGAGCTCGGCGGCGCCCTGTCGAACAACAAGGGCATCAACCGCTTGGGCGGCGGGCTGACCGCCCCCGCGCTGACCGCCAAGGACATGGACGACATGAAGACCGCGGTCGCGATCGACGCGGAATATCTGGCCGTGTCTCTTTCCGAAGAACAAGGAAGACATGTACATGGCGCGCCAGCTGTTGCGCGCCGCCGGCGGCAAGGCGTTCCTCATCGCCAAGATCGAGCGGGCCGAGGCGATCAACGCGCTGGAAGAGATCATCGAAGCGTCCGACGGGATCATGGTCGCCCGCGGCGATCTGGCGGTCGAAGTGGGCAACGCGACCGTGCCCGGCCTGCAGAAGCGGATGATCCGGCTCGCCCGCGAGCGCAACAAGCTCACGATCACCGCGACGCAGATGATGGAATCGATGATCGAGAACCCGGTGCCGACCCGCGCCGAAGTGTCCGACGTCGCCAACGCAGTGCTCGACGGGACCGACGCGGTCATGCTTTCGGCCGAGACCGCCGCCGGCAGATTCCCGGTCGAGACGATCGAATCGATGAGCCAGATCTGCGCCGAGGCGGAGAAGATCGGAGTCGAGTCGAGCTCGATCGCGATTTCCTGAATCGCACGTTCACGCGCATCGACCAGTCGATCGCGATGGCGGCGCTGTTCACCGCGTACCATCTGAAGGTCAAGGCGATCGCAGCGCTGACGCAGTCCGGGTCGACCGCGCTGTGGATGTCGCGGCACAATTGCGGCTGCCCGATCTTCGCGCTGACGCCCGAAGTCTCGTCGCAGCGCAGGATGGCGCTTTATCGCAATGTCCAGCCGCTGTATCTCGAGCAGGGCGAAGACCGCGACGCGGTCCTGCGCGCCGCCGAGGATCTGCTGGTTGCCCGTGGGCAGGTCCAGCGCGGCGATCTGATCGTGCTGACGATCGGCGAGCCGATGGGCAAGTCCGGCGGCACCAACGCGATCAAGATCGTCCGGGTCGGCGACCTTCGCTGAACACCGCGCTCGGCGGCGGCAGCAGCACCGATCGTCTGCCCACAGTCGGCCGGCGCGGCTCCGGGGCGCGGAATCCGCGGTAAAATAATCGGTCCAACCAGAGGTCCTCTTCAGGAGTCCGCCATGCCCCTCGTCTCCATGCGCCAGCTGCTCGACCACGCTGCCGAGCACGATTACGGACTACCAGCTTTCAACGTCAACAATCTGGAGCAGGTCCAGGCGATCATGTCTGCCGCGGCCGAAACCGACAGCCCGGTGATCATGCAGGCGTCCGCGGGCGCGCGCAAATATGCGGGAGAGATTTTCCTCCGCCACCTGATCGAAGCCGCGGCCGAGAGCTATCCGAACATCCCGATCGTCATGCACCAGGACCACGGCCAGTCGCCGGCCGTGTGCGAATCGGCGATGCGGCTCGGCTTTTCCAGCGTGATGATGGACGGCTCGCTCAAGGAGGACGGCAAGTCGATCGCCGACTACGACTACAACCTCAATGTGACGCGGAAAGTCGTCGAGGAAGCCCATGCGCTGGGCGTCACCGTCGAAGGCGAGCTCGGCTGCCTGGGATCGCTCGAAACGATGAAAGGCGACAAGGAGGACGGACACGGCGCCGAAGGCACGATGACCCGCGAAATGCTGCTGACCGATCCCGACTCAGGCGGCAGATTTCGTCAAGTCGACGCAGCTCGATGCGCTGGCGATCGCGATCGGCACCAGCCACGGCGCGTACAAGTTTTCGCGCAAGCCCACCGGCGACATTCTGGCGATCGATCGCATCAAGGAGATCCACGCGCGCATTCCCAACACGCACCTGGTGATGCACGGCTCGTCGTCGGTGCCGCAGGAGCTGCTGCAGCTGATCCGGGAGAACGGCGGACAGATGAAGGAAACCTACGGCGTGCCGGTCGAGGAGATCCAGGAAGGCATCCGCCACGGTGTGCGCAAGGTCAACATCGACACCGACATCCGGCTGGCGATGACCGCAGCGATCCGCAAGTTCTTGCACGAGAACCCATCGAAATTCGATCCTCGCGAGTACCTGAAGCCGGCGATGCTGGCCGCGAAGGCGATCTGCGTCGCGCGCTACCAGCAGTTCGGCTGCGCGGGCAAGGCATCGCAGATCAAGCCGGTGCCGTTGCAGAAAATGGCTGCCCGCTACAAGAGCGGCGAGCTGCGGCAGATCATCAACTAGCGGCGCGAGCCACCGGACGAGGGACCCCGCGAAGCGGGATCGGCCGGGAATTGCGAGTCGACGCTGGAGGCCGACAACTCGACAGTTCGATGTTCGTCGACGGCAGATGAGGCCGAGGCGCGGCCCCGGCGGAGGTCTTCGAGCCGCGCTCACCACGTGGCGATCATCGCGACGACTGCCGCGGCCATCGTTCCGGTCGCGAGCCACCCCAGCGCCTTCAACGGCCGCGTCACCGTGAACGCGCCCATGACTTTCGAGTCGTCGGCCAGCAGCATCATCACGACCATGATCGGCACGGCGATGATGCCGTTGATCACCGCCGCCCAGAACAGCGCGCGGATCGGATCGATCGGCGAAAAGTCGAGCGCGACGCCGCCGAATGTCGCCAGCGCGATGATTGCGTAGAACTCGCGCGCCTCGAGGAGCTTCAGATCGAGGCCGCGCTTCCACTCGAACGTCTCGGCGACCGCGTAGGCGGCCGATCCGGCGAGCACCGGCACGGCGATCATTCCGGTGCCGATGATCCCCAGCGAAAACAACGTGAAGCTCAAGTCGCCGGCCAGCGGTCGCAGAGCCTGCGCGGCCTGCGCGGAGGTCTGGATGTCGGTGATGCCCGCCGCATTCAGCGTCGCGGCAGCGCCGAGGATGATGCAGAACGCGACGATATTCGAGAACGCCATCCCGAGGTAGGTGTCGATCTTGATCCGCTGCAGGTGCTCGGCCGCGCCCTCGGGCGCGTGCGCCAGCGCGCCGGCGGCCGGATCGGCGTTGAGCTCCTCGACCTCCTGCGACGCCTGCCAGAAAAACAAGTACGGGCTGATCGTCGTGCCGAATACGGCGACGATCACCGTCAGATATTCCGCGGTCAGCGCGAAGTGGGGCGCACCGCATGCGCAGCGACCTCGCGCCACGGAATGTGTATCGTCAGCACCAGGACGACGTACGAGAGCAGCGCCAGCGTCAGCCATTTGAGGTAGCGGACATAGCGCTGGTAGGACAGGAACACCTGCAGCAGCAGGCAGCTGACGCCGATGAAGACGGCGTGCGCATGCGGCGGCCCGCCGACGACCAGCTGCAGCGCCTCGCCCATCGCCGCGATGTCGGCGGCGATGTTGATCGTGTTGGCGAAGACCAGCAGCGCGACGATGCCGTAGAGCACCGGCCGCGAAAAATGCCGTCCGATGTTCGATGCGAGGCCATGGCCGGTGACGCGCCCGATTCGCGCGCTGACCAGCTGAATTCCGACCATCAGCGGATAGGTGAAGACGACCGCCCACAGCGTCAGGAAACCGAATTGCGCGCCGGCCTGCGAGTAGGTCGCGATGCCCGACGGATCGTCGTCGGCGGCGCCGGTGATCAGCCCGGGGCCGAGCTTGCCCGCCCATCCGCGAAATCTGCGTATCATCGTCGTTCCCCGCCTTCGGCCGGGCGAGTATATCGGAAGCGGCATCGGCGCCACCACGGTCCGTGCGCCGGTGCGCGGCAGAAAAAAAAGCCCCGGTCCTCGGCCGGGGCCCTTGCTCAGACGAGCGCTCGATCGAGCGCGCTATGTGCGTTCGCCTACTGCCAGTCCGACTCGATGTCCCGCTCCTTGTGTCGCGCAGGAATATGAGTCCGATTACGAAGGTCATCAGCGCGACGACGATCGGATACCAGAGCCCGTAGTAGATGTCGCCCGTACGCCGCGACCATCGCCGTCGCGAGCAGCGGCAGCATGCCGCCGAACCATCCGTTGCCGATGTGGTAAGGCAGCGACATCGACGTGTAGCGGATCCTGGTCGGGAACATCTCGACCAGGAACGCCGCGATCGGTCCGTACACCATCGTCACGTAGATCATCATGATGAACAGGATCAGCAACGTCATCGGATAGTTGATCTTGGACTTGTCCGCGCCCGCCGGGTAGCCCGCGGCCTTCAGCGCAGCCGCCATATTGCGCTTCGTCCGCGCCCTTGAGCTCGGTGTTGCCGATCTTGGTGATGACATTGTCGGTCGATCCGGCCGGCAGGTCGGTCGAGGTGAACGACAGGCCCGACTTGGTCAGGAAGTCCTTGGCCTTGTCGCAGTCGCTGAACTTCGACCAGGGGCCGACGAAGATGTGGAACTGGCAATCCTTGGCCGCGACGGTGATCGGGTTGGCCGCCTGGAACGTCTCCAGCGCCGGATTGACGTAGTGGGTCAGCGCCTTGAACAGCGGAAAATACGTCAGCGCCGCGATCAGGCAGCCCGCGAGGATGATCTTCAGCCGCCCGATCTTGTCCGACAGCGCGCCGAAGACGATGAAGAACGGCGTGCCGATCAGCAGCGCGAGGCCGCGATCAGCATGTAGGTCGTCGCACCGTCGAGCTTCAGCGTGATGATCAGGAAGAACAGTGCGTAGAACTGGCCGGTGTACCAGACCACGCCCTGTCCCGCCGTCGCGCCCAGCAGCGCCAGCAGCACGTACTTGTTGTTCGGGTACTTGAGGAAGCTGTCGCGCAGCGGCGCCTTCGACCCCTTGCCCTCGGCCTTCATCCGCTGGAACACCGGCGATTCGTTCAACTTCAGCCGGATGTAGACCGAGAAGACCAGCAGGATCGAGCGAGACCAGGAACGGAATCCGCCAGCCCCAGTCCGAGAAGTCCGCCGGCGTCATCCAGCCGCTGAAACGGCAGAGGTAGATGACGATCAGCGCCAGGAACAAGCCCACGTCGCGGTGGTCTGGATCCAGGCCGTGTCGTAGCCGCGCTGGTTCTGCGGCGCGTGCTCGGCCACGTAGGTCGCCGCACCGCCGTACTCACCGCCCAGCGCCAGGCCCTGCAGCAGCCGCAGCGAGACCAGCAGGATCGGCGCCAGCCAGCCGATCGTCTGGAACGTCGGCAGCAGGCCGACGGCGAACGTCGAAAAGCCCATGATGACGATCGTGACCAGGAACGTGTACTTGCGTCCGACCAGGTCGCCGATCCGCCCGAAGACGAGCGCGCCGAACGGCCGCACCAGGAATCCCGCGGCATAGGTCGGCGAAGGCCGAGAGCAATGCCGCGGTGTCGTTGCCCTTGGGGAAGAACAGCGCGGCAAAGAACGGCGCGAGAATCGCGTACAGGTAGAAGTCGTACCACTCGAAAACCGTGCCGAGCGACGAGGCGAATATGACCCGCCGTTCTTCGGTCTTCGAGCTGAGCTGGACGTGCCCTACCGGACGACTGGCTGTGCTCATCGTTCTCCTCCTGAGGTAAAAAGACCTACAAAGAACGCTCGGCGACCTCGGCCACCGGGCCGGGCTTCTGTGAGCCCTGGTCCCGTCACAACGACTTGCGGCCGCGTACGATCCTGCGAAGCTTAGGGAAACACCCGGCGAAAGGCAAGCTATAACGGCGGGCCGGTCGCCTGGCCCCGGGGCGGCGGCCGGTCAATCGATCGCCGGCAGGATTCGGGCCGCCAACGCGAACCCGCGTTCGGCTACAACGGACAGCGTCGACCGCCAGCATGCCGCGAACGGAAGCTCGCCGAGATCCGGCTATCGGCTCGCGCAGAGCGGCATTTCAAGCACCTGCAGCACCTCGCCGGTGCGCGCATTTTCAGCCAGGACCACGATCGAATAGCGGTCCCGGATCGGCAGGCAACGCGAGCTTGAGCTTGCCGGCCGCGCCGAAGAGTCGAGCGCGACGGCCTGACGCCACTGCCTGACGACATGATCGTGGCGCAATCGCTTGCCTGCATTTTCGCCGGCCTTGACGTCGCTCGCGAGGCCGTCCTGGACCAGCGCCACGGCAATGACGGCGTCGGCGCGTTCGCGAGCATCGGTCGACCCGTGCGCTGAGATCGACGTCCGCCGTCGCCGTCGCGCGGATGCACGGCAAGGTCGAGCACGGCGCGCGCAGGCCGGGCATTGATCGCCGCGATCGCCTGCTCGAGCTCACCGCCCGCATGCCATTGCGGAAAATCGCGGCCCTGCAACAGGACCTGCGGTGTGTAGACGAATTCTCCGCCGGATCGCGCCGATTCATCGCGCTGCCGTTGACTGAATCCGGCGCTGCCGAAACGGTCCTTCCAGCCGAGGCGATCCCAGTAGTCGACGTGCAGCGCAAGCGCCACCGCGCGATTGCCGAGGTTCTTCGTCGACAGCGACGACAGCCAGCGATCGGCCGGGGGGCAGCTGTCGCAGCCCTCCGACGTATAAAGCTCGATCAGCGCGGTCGAGTGGTCCGGGCTGTGCGCCCGGCAATCGGCATACGCGGTCGCGGCCGATGCAAAGATCACGGCAGCGACGACTAGTGCGCGCCAGGCCAGACGCATGTTCGCCCTTTCATATTGGTGCCGGATCCTTGGTCGATGCCGGCATGCCGGTGCTTACGGCGCTGCCTGTCGCCGCCGTGCGGCTATGCTAGCATCGCCGGACCGCGGCGGCGGAGCTCGCGCTGCCGCCGCGGTACTTCCGGACCGCATGAAAGGTGAAAACCATGGGCATCTTCAGCATCATCGGAACCATCATCGTCGGTTTTGTCGTCGGCCTGATCGCCCGCGCCATCGTGCCGGGCGATCGACGCGCTCGGGCTTCTGGCTGACCGCCGGACTGGGCATCGCGGGATCGATCGTCGGTGGGGTCGTCGCGGGCTTCATCTGGAAGTCGCCGGACGGAAAATTCCATCCCGCCGGCTGGGTTCTGTCGGTGATCGGCGCCGCGGTCCTGTTGTGGGCGTACAACCAGTACGCTCGCTAGGCGGAACCGGCGGTGCACCTTCCGGCGTCGGCCCCGAATGCGGACCGGTGCGTGGAGGGTTGAAGGCGAACGAAATTGCGGCGGCACCGCACTCCGCTGGTAGCCGATAATCGCACCATATTTCGATAATCGCCCTTGACGACAAGATCTGCCCGCTCCTAGACTATGTTCGATAGTCGAACAATTGTGCGTTAATCGCACAGCGGTAGGAGAGGCGAATGCGGGTGAGAACAGCGGCTGGCGCCGGCGGCGGTCATCGGCGATGAACGCCGGCGGCGCAGCCGCGCAAGCGTCGCCGGCGGCGAAGTTTCTGGTCGGCCTGATCGGTGAAGGCATCCAGGGGTCGCGTTCTCCGGCGCTGCACGAACAGGAGGCGCGTCATCTCGGCCTCGCGCTGCACTATCAGCTGATCGACCTTGCCCGCGACGGCCGCAGCGCGTCGGACCTGCCGCGACTGCTCGATGCTGCGCAAGCGGTCGGATTCGCCGGCGTCAATATCACCCATCCCTGCAAGCAGGCGGTGCTGCCGCTGCTCGACCGCCTTTCAACTGATGCGCAGGCCATTGGCGCGGTCAACACCGTCGTCTTCCAGCACGGCGAGCGGGTCGGTCACAACACCGATTGGACCGGCTTCGCGACACCTTTTCGACGCGCGCTGGGTGATGTCGCGCTGGACCGTGTGAGTCTGCTCGGCGCGGGCGGCGCGGGCGCGGCGGTCGCGCATGCCATCCTCACCCTGGGCGCGCGTGAGCTCGCGATCGTCGATCCCGACGCCGGCAAGGCCGAAGCGCTCGCCGCCGGCCTGCGCGCACGCTTCTGTGGGCGCAGGGTGCAGCATGCCCGCGACGTCCGCGTCGACCATCGTCGCATCCGACGGCGTGATCAACGCGACGCCGATCGGCATGACCGGCCATCCCGGCACCCCCGTCGACCCGGCATGGCTCGAGCGCCGGCAATGGGTCGCCGAGATCGTTTATTTTCCGCTGGAGACCGAGTTGTTGCGCGCAGCGAAGCAACGCGGCTGCCGCACTCTCGACGGCGGCGGCATGGCAGTATGGCAAGCAGTCGGAGCATTCGAGCTGTTCACCGGCCAGGTGCCCGATGCACAGCGCATGGAGCAGCATTTTCGTAGTCTTGTTTCTTAGCGGCACTTCCCTTCGAGAAGACATGATCATGACCGGACGAAGACTGCTATCTGATCTCGGGTGTCGACGGGTTGCTGGCCGTGCCGACGATGCGGCTCAGAACCGCGGTCGGGGAGCGCTCATGGTGGCAGCCGATGCGCGAGGAGATCGTCGCGGTCGAACGCGCCGATCCGCTTGCACTTCAACTCGAGCACTTCTGCGCGGTCGTTCGTGGCGAGGTGAGGCCGTTGGTCGAAGGCCGGGATGCATTGCAGACGCTGCGCGTCACGCTGGCGATCGCCGAGGCGGCGCGCACCGGCCGCATCGTCGCGACGACGCCCTAGTCATCGCTCGCCTCGTGCGCTGGTCGATGACTTGGCTCGATCGAACGCAAGTCCGGTACCGATAGTTTCCCTCGCGGCCATCGCAAGAATTCGTCGCCCGAATTTCGGCGACGCGTGAATCGCGCGCCTGCCTATAATTCGCGCATGCCCAAGCTGCCTTCGGCCGAAACGATGTACCGCGCTCTGGCCGCGCGCGACCCCGCATTCGACGGGATTTTCTACGTCGCGGTGAAGACGACGCGGAATATTCTGCCGCTCGGTGTGCCACGCACGCACGCCCAAGCGCGAAAACGTCGAGTTCTACGCCAATCCGCACGACGCGCTGTACGCCGGCTATCGTCCGTGCCTGCGCTGCCGTCCGCTCGATCAGGGCCGCCTGCCGCCCCCGCTGGTCGACAAGCTTCTCGCCGCCGTCGAAGCGGACCCGGCCGGCCGCCTGCGCGAATCGGATCTCGCGCGCATGGGCATCGAGCCGTCCACCGCGCGCCGAGCGTTCCAGCGCTACTGCGGCATGACGTTTCACGCCTACCACCGCGCCCGCCGCATGGGGCTGGCGCTGACCGGAGTACGAGAGGGGAAAAGCATGCTGGACCTGCAACTCGATCACGGCTTCGATTCGCCCAGCGGTTTTCGCGAGGCGTTCGCCAGGATATTCGGCACCCCGCCCAGCGGCGCGCGTGCAATCGATTGTCTTTACGCCAAGTGGCTCGAAACGCCGCTCGGCCCCATGCTCGCGCTCGCCAACGACGACGGATTGCACATGCTCGAGTTCGTCGACCGGCGTGGCCTCGAGCGCGAAATCCGGGCCTTGCGACGGCGCGTCAGGCACCACGTCGTTCCGGGCGAGCATCGCTATCTCGAGCAGATCGGCGCGGAGCTCGATGCCTACTTCGCCGGACGCTCGCTCGTATTCGCGACGCCCTTGCGGCTCGAGGGATCGCCGTTCCAGCTTTCCGTCTGGAACGCGCTGCTCGCGATTCCCTCGCGGTTCGACCCGATCGTACGCCGACGATTGCCGCGACGATACGCCATCCTTCCGCGGTACGCGCGGTCGGCCGCGCCAACGGCGACAACAAGCTGGCGGTCGTCGTGCCCTGTCACCGCGTTGTCGGCGCCGACGGCACGCTGACCGGCTACGGCGGGGGCTTGTGGCGCAAAGCCTGGCTGCTCGAGCATGAGCGCACGCACGCCGGCGGCCGCGGTCAGCCGACGCTTGCCGGGCATCGAAAAGCACACGCGTCGCGGCGCATCGGCGCTTGAGTTGCGGCATATCGCATGCGCGTCCAGGATGCTCGCGCGTCTGCTTCGCTGGCCGCGCTATGGGGCGGCTCGTTCGCGTTCATACGCGTTGCCGTGCGGCGCTCGGGCCCGATCTGGCTTGCCGAGTCCCGCGTCGCGCTGGCATTCGCCGCGCTGTTTGCCTTCGCGCTGATCCGCCGCAACGTGCCGTCGCTCGCCGCGCACTGGCGCGCCTATCTCGCGATAGGCACGGTCAACTCCGCGCTGCCGTTCGCGCTGTTCAGTTTCGCCGAGCAAACCATTTCCGCGTCGAACGCGGCGATCCTGAACGCGACCAGCCCGTTTTTCGGCGCGATCGTCGCCGCCGCATGGCTGCGCGAACCGCTGGGTGCGCGCAGACTGACGGGCATGGCGCTCGGCCTTGCCGGCGTCGTGCTGCTGGTCGGCTGGCAAGCCGAGCCCTTGTCCGCTTCCGACGCTCGTCGCGGCGCTGGCCTGTCTTGCCGCGGCGCTCTGCTACGGCATCGCCAGCGTCTACGCCAAGGTGCGCATGACCGGCATTCCCAGCTTCGCGATCGCGGTGTACAGCCAGCTCGGCGCCGCCATCGCCCTGGCGCCCGCCTTGCCGTTCGCCCCGCCGCCGGCGCGCGCTGAGCCTTCTGGTCGCCGCCAATGTGCTCGCGCTGGCGCTGGCGTCGACCGCGGTCGCGTACTTGCTCTATTTCCGCTTGATCGCCGACGTCGGCCCCGCGCGCGCGCTGACCGTAACGTTCCTGATACCGCTGTTCGGCGTGCTCTGGGGGGTTGTGTTTCTGGAGGAGCCTGTCGCCCTCAACATGCTTTCGGGCTGCGCGCTTATCCTCGCAGGAACGTGGCTGGCGCTGCGGATCAATGCGCGGCCGGCGCCGCGAGCCGTTCTCAGACCAGTTCTGCCGCGGGACCGAGAACCTGCTCGCGCAAATCGCGATAACGCGGCAGCGTCGGCGGGTAGACGCAGAGGTACTTGACCTGCGCCGCCTGGAGGCAGCGCTGCTTGATGATCTCGAGTTTCTGGTCGCGGGGATTCTGCACCTGCTGCGGCTCCTTGGCGTCGACGATCGCGACGATGGTCATGCCGCGATCGCAGACGACGAATCCGACATGCTGGTTGGCGATCTTGCGAAATGCCCGCAGCCGCTCCATGCCCTGCGGTCCGATCTTGACCTGCAGCACGTCGGCAAGGCGGACCCGCGCGAAGATGTCGTGCCGCGGAAACGCGGCCTTGAGCAGCAGGTAGACGACGTTCTCCGCCTTCGACAGGAAGCGCGGACGCAGCAGGTAGAGGCCCGGGCAGCTCGGCGCTCGACAGCAGGCGGGTCGTCTCGCCCTCGGTCCATTGCGCGACCGTGTTCGACGTGTCGCCGCCGCCGCCACGACGTCCCGCGCGCTGGCGCCGCATCAGGCCGTACAGCACGCGCGACCGCGATGGCGCCGAATGCAAGCGCAGACGAGAATTCCGGAGGTCATGCGGACGGATTCCTGTCGATAGCCTATCGGTCCGACGCATCGGGGCGCTAGCGTGCGTATGCCCTATCCGCGATGCGAGCGCCCCGCCGCGCCATGCCGGTGCCTAGTCTAATCGATTTTGCAGCGTCCGCGCTGCCGGGCCGCAGGCGCCGCCGACGCTTGGCGATCGGCAGCAAAAAAAGGGCCCCGCAATCGCGGGGCCCTCGTTCGGAGCCTGGGATACCGGCTTGTCGCCGGATCACATGTCCATGTCACCCATGCCGCCCATGCCGCCCATGCCGCCGCCACCACCGCCCATCGGCTTCTCGTCCTTCGGCAGTTCGGCGATCATCGCCTCGGTCGTCAGCATCAGGCTGGCGACCGACGCCGCGTTCTGCAGCGCGAATCGCGTCACCTTGGTCGGATCGACGACGCCCATCTGCCACGAGATCGCCGTACTCGCCGGTAGCCGCGTTCAGGCCGAAGTTACCCTTGCCCTCGACGACCTTGTTGACCACGACCGACGGCTCTTCGCCGGCGTTGTTGACGATCTGGCGCAGCGGCTCTTCGAGCGCGCGCAGCACGATCTTGATGCCGGCTTCCTGATCGGCGTTGTCGCCCTTCAGGTTCTTCAGGTTGGCGCGTGCGCGCAGGTAGGCTACGCCGCCGCCGGCGACGATGCCTTCCTCGACGGCCGCACGGGTCGCGTGCAGCGCGTCTTCGACGCGGGCCTTCTTCTCCTTCATTTCGACTTCGGTGGCTGCGCCGACCTTGATCACCGCAACGCCGCCGGCGAGCTTCGCCACGCGCTCCTGCAGCTTCTCCTTGTCGTAGTCCGAAGTCGCTTCGTCGATCTGCACGCGGATGTTCTTGACGCGCGCCTCGATGGCCGACTTCTCGCCCGCGCCGTCGATGATCGTGGTGTCTTCCTTGCCGACTTCGATGCGCTTGGCGCGGCCGAGATCCTTCAGCGTCGCGTTTTCGAGCTTGAGGCCGAGCTCTTCGGCGATGACGGTGCCGCCGGAGAGGATCGCGATGTCTTCCAGCATTGCCTTGCGGCGGTCGCCGAAGCCGGGCGCCTTGACGGCGGTGGTCTTCAGGATGCCGCGGATGTTGTTGACGACCAGCGTCGCCAGCGCTTCGCCGTCGACGTCCTCGGCGATGATCAGCAGCGGCTTGCCCGACTTCGCCACCTGCTCCAGCAGCGGCAGGAGGTCGCGGATGTTGCTGACCTTCTTGTCGTGCAGCAGGATGTACGGATCCTCGAGCACGGCGGTCTGCTTGTCGGGATTGTTGATGAAGTACGGCGAGATGTAGCCGCGATCGAACTGCATGCCTTCGACCAGATCGAGCTCGTTCTCGAGGCCCTTGCCGTCTTCGACCGTGATCACGCCTTCCTTGCCGACCTTGTCCATCGCGTCGGCGATCGTCTTGCCGATCGACTCGTCGGCGTTGGCCGAGATCGCGCCGACCTGGGCGATTTCCTTGCTGGTCGTGCACGGCTTGCTGATCTTCTTCAGCTCCTCGACGACGGCGATGACTGCCTTGTCGATGCCGCGCTTCAGATCCATCGGGTTCATGCCGGCGGCGACGTACTTCATGCCTTCGATGACGATCGATTGCGCCAGTACGGTCGCGGTGGTCGTGCCGTCACCGGCGACGTCGGAGGTCTTGGACGCGACTTCCTTGACCATCTGCGCGCCCATGTTCTCGAACTTGTCCTTGAGCTCGATTTCCTTGGCGACCGACACACCGTCCTTGGTGATCGTCGGCGCGCCGAAGCTGCGCTCGAGCACTACGTTGCGGCCCTTCGGGCCGAGGGTAACCTTGACCGCATTGGCGAGGATATTGACCCCGGCCAGCATGCGGTTGCGAGCGCCGTCGCCGAAGCGAACGTCTTTGGATGCCATGCTTTGTTTCTCCTGAAAGCTTGGTGTGTGGTTGGATCGGATCGCTTGATGCGATATCAGGCGACGATGCCGATGATGTCGTCTTCGCGCATATGCAGCAGATCCTCGCCGTTGAGCTTGAATTCCTGGCCGGAGTACTTGCCGAAAAGAATCTTGTCGCCGGTCTTGACGCCCATCGGGACGACCTTGCCGCTGTCGTCGGTCTTGCCCGGGTCCGGCGTACACGACTTCGCCCTTGCGAGGGCTTTTCCGCGGCGGTGTCGGGGATGACGATGCCGCCGGCAGTCTTGCGCTCTTCTTCCAGCCGCTTGACGATCACGCGATCATGCAAAGGACGAATTTCCATGTTAGCACTCACTCCTAAAGACATAAATTAAGCGGAATCAAAGGCTTGATTCCGCGACCTGGGTTCGATCAATGACTCGGGCGGCCTAGGTGCGCGCGCGGCGCGCCTTCTGTTAGCACTCGCCCCGAGTGAGTGCTGATAATAGGTCTTCTGCGGCGGGAAATCAAGCTTCCGTAGCGGCAAATTTCTTGTAGTCGATGGCTGGCTTCGCGGCGCCGCGCGAGCCGCATCCATGACAATGTCATAGGAGCCGTGCGCTATGCTAGCGTGCCCCATTGCGGGGGCGAACCAGGAGTGCGTGATGTCGAGTCAACCGATCGCCGATACGGGCCGTGGCGGAGCGCCGGCGCCATCGCCGCGCGCAGTCGATGCCGATCGCGGTCTTGCCTGGTGGAGCGAAGCGTGGCGCTTGTTCACGCCTGCCGCCGGCGTGTGGGTACTGATCATCATCCTGCTGTTCATCTTGAACATCGTGCTGGCGGTTATCCCGCTGGTAGGTCACGTGAGCGGGCAGCTGCTGTTTCCGATTTTCGCCGGCGGGCCTGATGCTGGGCTGCCGAGCCGTCGATC
Organism: uncultured beta proteobacterium; assembly: GCA_963828595.1. GTDB lineage: Bacteria > Pseudomonadota > Gammaproteobacteria > Burkholderiales > Casimicrobiaceae > PALSA-1003. The sequence goes on along the minus strand of CAWHEN010000008.1, from coordinate 80,303 downwards.
GCGGCGAGCCACTGACCGTCGGGCATCTGTTCGCCGGGTTCAGCACGCGCACCGGGCCGCTATTCATCGTCGGCCTGATCTATACGGCGATCGCGATCGCGATCGCGCTGGTCGTGTTCGGGCTGTTGTTCGTGTTCTTCGGCGCAGCGATCGTCTGCCAACCTTTGGCACTTGCAGGACCTGCAGGAGATGGCGGATCCATGGGCCGCGGTCTCGATGCTGGGCAGCATGGGGCTCGCGATATTGGTTGGTCTGCTTGTCTTCCTGCTGCTGTATCTGCCGCTGGTGATGGCGATCTGGTTTGCGCCGGCGCTGGTCGTGCTGCGCGGCGTCGAGCCGCTCGACGCGATGCGGCTGTCGTTCAACGGATGCCTGCGCAATGTCGTACCGTTCCTGCTGTACGGCGTGGTCGGCGTCGGGCTCGCTATCGTCGCAACGATTCCGCTTCGCTGGGCTGGCTGGTGCTCGGGCCGGTGACAATCACGTCGCTGTATACCGAGCTACTGCGATATCTACGAAGATCATGCGACGGCGCCGCAAGCGGTCGCGCCGCCGCGGAGCACTGAGATTCTCGTATCACGACTCCGGCCTTCGCGGAGATCGTATCGCCGCGTCGTTCGCGTGATGTCATTCCTCAACGGCCAAAGGCCGTGGTCTGTCGGCGGCATAGCGACGCTCGGGCGCGCCCGGCCCATGGTTGGTAATCATTCCGTTGGTGCTGACGGTGGCGATGTACGCGCGATTTTTTCACGGGTTTTGGCTGGGCGACGACTTCGGTTTTCTGCATCAAACGTGGCTCGCCTCGTCCGACGGCGAACTTTGGGCGCAAACCTGGGCGCAGTTTTTCACTGTGGCGCCCGCCGGGGTGGTGTTCTACCGGCCGATGATGATCGCAAGCATCGCACTCAACGAATGGATCGCAGGCAACCACTTCGCGGGCTGGTTCGCGTTCAATTGGCTGGCCCACGCGGGGAATATCGTCCTGATTGCGATGCTGATTGCGCGGCTCGCCGCCGCTTGCGGCCGAGACGGGCGCATTGCCGGCGTCATTGCAGCGGCTTTCTTCGGACTGTGCCCGCTGCTCGCGGAAGGCGTTTTCTGGGTTGCCGCGCGCGCGGATGCGTGTGTCACGCTGTTGACGCTAGCCGGCGTTTACGCTTGGGCATCATCGCCGACTTCGGCGATGCGCGCCGCAGTTCTTCCACTGCTGTTGGCGCTTGCGCTCGGATTCAAGGAATCCGCCGTCGTATTTCCGCTGCAAATGACGCTCGTCGCGCTAGCGTGGCCAACCCGGTTGTCGCGAGCGCAGATTTTGGCAGTCGTCGCGTGCTTCATTCTCGTGGCGCTCTCTTTCTCGTTCTGGGCGCACATTTTTTCGGTGACTTCTGGCGGGTTTACACGAGAGCCTGACACGGCACCGCAGTTCGAACGCGCTGTGGCTCGGCGCAGGCTCGATCGGAGATTGGTGGAAAAGCCTGACGCGAACACGCCTGCGGCGCGATCGCCTACCTCGGCATCCTGGGATCCGCATGCGTGCTGATCGCGGCACAAGCGCGGGGCGCCCAAAGGCGCGTTGCGGCCGCGCTATTTGCGCTTCTGCTGGACTTGTTCTCGCCACGCTGCTCGCATCGCCGGCATGGCTGCATCAGGCGAGGGTGGACGTCTGACCTATACGCCAGTCGCCTGGCTCGCGCTTGCAATCGGTGTCGCAGGCGCCGAACCAGCCTCGGACAGTGGCCCGGGGAAGACCATCCATGGTATCGCGGCGTCGGGCTCGCATTAATTGCTATGCGCAACCTTTGCAGGCACATGGGTGCTTCAGGGCGAGCTTCGCACAGCGCAGTTCCGCGCAGAACTTGGTGCGAGATATGGTGCACGCATCGAATGAGTGGGCGGTTACGCATCCCGGTCTGACACTGCTCGTCATCGAGGAGAATTATGGACCGGTGGTCACAACACGCAATGCGCAAGCTTGGCTTGTCATGCCACCCGTCCAGCCGAAGCCGCTATTGCATCGTGTGTTGCCGACTCCGTCGAAGGAATTGGGCGCGCGCCACGACCAATTGCTTGGCGGCCTGGCCACGCGGCTGGCAAGATTCGGCCGTCGCGGCTGGATGCCGACGAGTTGAGCGCGACTGTTCGAGCACGATGCAGCGCGTTGGCCGGAACACTACGCGTGCTGTCTGCGCGCACCCGATCGATTCGTCGAGCTCGCAGCGCCGGATCCTTCGGCATCGGACCAAATGGACCGAGGCACTGCGCGACGGATTCGACCAATGCGTCTCTGCTGGTCAGTAGCACGCCTTGCTCGTAACGCTCAAGCTCTGCGCCATCGAATCCCGCCCTTGCGACCGGACGTCAACGCCCCAAACCCTGGCAGCTAATCGCGCGGCGGATTGCCGTTGACCGCGCGGCGCACGTTGACTGCAAGCGCCGGCGGGCGCGTCGCTGCGCAGAAACCAGCGCAGCCGTGTTCGTATCGCCGACGCGATCGAAAGAATGCGTAGCGCAACAGTGCTCTACCGCCGCACGATAGCGTGAATCGCGCGGTATTCGCACGACCCAGGTTTTCCTCCCGGGCGGCGTCGCGAACAGCGCATCGATCATCGCGCGGCCGTGGCCGCCGCCGCGCCGTCCGAGCTCCAGCGCGGCAAGCCAGAGCTCGAAGCCGCCGGCGATGGCGCGGAAGAGACCGAAGCCCGCGGGCGGATTACCGCTGTGGCGGTCATCGGGCCAGAAAACATATCCGGGCACCGCGACCGACTCGACGCGCCCGGTCTTCAGATCTTCCTCGATGAAATAGCCGTGTACGAGCGCGCGCTTGAGCTTGTCGAAGAACTCGACCGATTGCGTGGAATCCGCCGCCAGCCCGGAATCGAAGCTGCCTTCGGCGGCGTTCTGCCGGATCAGCGACCGAAGCATGGCCAGATGACCGACATGAGCGGGTGCAAGCATGTTTGCAAACCACGCGACGGGAGCAGGCGCTGTTTATAGCCGTTGCCATGTCCCGCCGCTGGTCCAGCTTACGAACGGATAGCGCAGCCGCACTAACGGTTGGGCCGACGCGAACGGTGCGCGATGTGGACGACAACATCGGCTCCCAGGCCGGACAAATTGTCAGCCAGCGAGCCGCTAGTGCGCCTGCTCCCAGTTCGGGCCGCTGCCGACATCGACGACCAGCGGCACGCGCAGTTGCGCGACGCCGCTCATCAGCTGAGGCAACTCGCGCTTGACTCGATCGAGCTCCGCGTCCGGCACCTCGAGCACCAGCTCGTCGTGCACCTGCAGGATCAGCCGGGTGCCAAGCTGCTCGCGATCGAGCCATCGCTGCACGACGATCATCGCCAGCTTGATCAGGTCGGCTGCGGTGCCCTGCATCGGCGCGTTGATCGCCGCGCGTTCGGCGCCCTGGCGCCGCGGACCGCCGCCGGCATTGATGTCGGGCAGCCAGAGCCGCCGCCCGAATACCGTTTCGACGTACCCCTGCTTGCGCGCCAGCTCCCGCGTCCGCTGCATGTATTCGGCGACGCCGGGATAGCGCGTGAAGTACCTGTCGATGAACATCTGCGCCGCGCTGCGTTCGATCGCGAGCTGCGCGGCAAGGCCGAAGGCGCTCATGCCGTAGATCAGTCCGAAATTGACGGCCTTGATATAGCGGCGCTGGTCGCCGGTGACCTCGGCCGGCGGCACGCCGAATATCTCGGCCGCCGTCGCCCTGTGGATGTCGGCGCCCTCGGCGAAAGCCCTGAGCAGCGATTCGTCGCCGGACAGATGCGCCATGATGCGCAGTTCGATCTGCGAATAGTCCGCTGAAACGATCGTGTGTCCCGGCGGCGCGATGAACGCCTCGCGAATCCGCCTGCCTTCCGGCGTTCGCACGGGAATGTTCTGCAGATTGGGGTCGGTGCTGGCGAGCCGTCCGGTCACTGCCGTCGCCTGGCCGAAATTGGTGTGAACGCGGCCGGTCCGCGCGATTCCGCATCTGCGGCAGCTTGTCGGTGTAGGTCGACTTGAGCTTGGACAGGCCGCGATGCTCGAGCAGAAGCTTCGGCAGCGGATAGTCGGCGGCCAGCTGCTGCAGAACGTCCTCGTCGGTCGAGGGCTGTCCGGTCGCCGTCTTCTTGATCGCCGGCAGCCCCATCTTTCCGAACAGGATGTCGCCGAGCTGTTTCGGCGATCCGAGATTGAACGGCTGGCCCGGCGAGCTCGTAGGCCCGGTTCTCGAGGGCGAGCACGCGCTCGCCCAGCTCGCGGCTCTGCGCTGTCGAGCAATTCGCAATCGAGAAGCACGCCGGTGCGCTCCATGCGAAACAGCACTTCGCGCGTCGGCATCTCGATCGACGAATAGACGAAGTCGAAGACCGCATCCCCGGCGATGCGGGGATGCTGCACCACGATGCAGCTGGAGCGTGATATCGGCATCCTCGGCCGAATACTCGGTCGCGCGCTCGATCGAAACCTGGTCGAAGCCGATTTGCGACGCGCCCTTGCCCGCAACCTCGGCGTAGGTCAGAGTCTTCACGTCGAGCCGGCGCCAGGCGAGGCTAGTCCATGTCGTGCGGACGGTGCGACTCGAGCACGTACGACTGCAGCATGGTGTCGTGCGCGACGCCGGCGAGGGCGATGCCGTGATTGGCGAGCACATGCTGATCGTACTTGACGTTCTGGCCGAGCTTTCGCGCAGTCGGATTTTCGAACCAGGGTTTCAGCCGCGCCAGCACGAGGTCGAGCGGCAGTTGCGCCGGCGCACCCGCGTAGCGATGCACGAGCGGAATGTAGGCTGCGTGTCCCGGCTCGACCGCGAACGACAATCCGACGATCCGCGCCTGCATCGGATCCAGGCTGGTCGTCTCGGTGTCGAAGCAGGTGAGCTCGGCGCGCCCGATCACATCGATCCAGCGCTCGAGCGCGTGCATGTCCAGAATGGTTTCGTAGTGCCGCGGCACGGGACGCGGCACGGGGCGGCGGCGCTGTCGGCTCCGGCGCCGGGCGGTGCTGCCGCAGCGTGCGCGGTCGCACCGCGGGCCCGTCTTCCAAATCCTTGAGCCAGGTCTTGAACTCGAAGCGCTCGAGCAGATTTCTCAGTTTGGCGGCATCGACCGGCTGCACGACCAGCCCGGTCGGCGCGACCGGCAACGCGCAATCGGTCTTGACCGTCAGCAGCTTCCTGCCCTGCGGCAGCCAGTCCAGCGCGGCGCGCAGATTCTCGCCGACGACGCCGCCGATATCGCCGGCATGCGCGATCACCTGGTCCAACGTGCCGTATTCGGCCAGCCATTTGGCCGCGGTCTTCGGGCCCGACTTTCGCGCACGCCGGGCACGTTGTCGACCGCATCGCCGGTGAGCGTCAGCAGGTCGAGAATCTGATCGGCGCGCACGCCGAACTTGGCAACGACGCTCTGCAAGATCGAGCTTCTCGTTGCTCATCGTGTTGACCAGCGTCACGTGCGGCGTGATCAGCTGGGCGAGATCCTTGTCGCCGGTCGAGATCACCGCATCGAAGCCCTGCTGCTTCCGCCCGGCGCACCAGCGTGCCGATCACGTCGTCTGCTTCGACGCCGTCGATCATCAGCAATGGCCAGCCGTAGGCGCGGATCAGATCGTGCAGCGGCTCGATCTGACGCGCGAGATCGTCGGGCATCGCCGGACGGTTGGCCTTGTATTGCGGATACCAGTCGTCGCGAAACGTCTTGCCGGGTGCGTCGAATACGACCGCGAACTGATCCGGCTTGCCGTCCTCGACCAATCGGCGCAACATCGAAATGACACCGCGAATCGCGCCGGTGGGCTCGCCGCGCGAGGTGCGCAGATCCGGCAGGGCGTGAAACGCCCGGTACAAATACGACGAGCCGTCGACGAGGAACAGCTTAGGCATGAATCAGACGAGCAAGATTCCCGAGTTGATCGACCCTCTGGCGAATTTCGCGACCAACGGGCAGGAAGCGTGGCGTGTTTTGGGCATTATGGCAGAGTTTGCCGTCGCGACCGAGCGCCTGCGCGGCATTCGTCCGGCGGTAAGCCTCTTCGGCAGCGCGCGCATCGCGCCCGGTCACGCGTACTACCAAAAGGCCGAGCACATCGCGCGCCTTTTGTCCGATGCGGGCTTCTCGGTGATCTCCGGCGGCGGGCCCGGACTGATGGAAGCCGTCAATCGCGGCGCGCACGCCGGCCGGTCGCCCGCGATCGGCCTCAACATCGTTCTGCCGAACGAGCAGGCCGGCAACGCGTTCCAGGATGTCGGCATCAACTTCCGCTATTTCTTCGCGCGCAAGATGATGTTCGTGCGCTTCGCGTCCGCCTACGTGGTACTGCCCGGAGGCTTCGGCACGCATCGACGAGCTGACCGAATGCCTGACGCTGGTGCAGACCGGGAAGACCCGCAAGATTCCGATCATCCTGGTCGGCGGCGATTTCTGGAAGGGCCTGATCGACTGGATGCGCGACAAGCTGGTCGGCGAAGGGTTGATTTCTCCGGGCGACATCGACCTGATGACCGTGATCGACGAGCCAGAGGCGATCGTCGACGCGATCTTCGACTACTACGAGAGCCGCGGATTCCAGCCGACGCGCGCCGAGCGCGACAGGATGCTCAATCTGTAAAGCGCTCGACTTCGCTTGCGGCGCCACGACTCCGGCGCCGATTCCTGCTAAAATGAAACACTATCGTTCGTGGCCGTGCACCATGCGCTTTCGTCCCGCAACGCTGGTTTCCGCTCTCGCGTTTGTCTTCGCGCTTGCTGCGTTCGCGCAGAAGCCGCCGCCGGCGAAGCTCGAGCCGCTGCCCGAGGCTCCGCCACCGCCGCCCGAAATCGCCAGCGATCCCGAGCTCGAGCCGCAGGTGACGATCGTTCGACGGCCGACCGAGACGATCGAGGAATACCGCATCAACGGACGCCTGACGATGATCAAGGTCATCCCCAGGACCGGCAGACCGTACTATCTGGTTGCCGACGGCACCGACGGCACGTTCATCCGTCGCGACAGCCTCGATACCGGCGTCAAGGTGCCGATGTGGCTGCTGTTCTCTTTTTGATTTAGGCACCCGTCCTCTGCAGCGCTCAAAGCGGCCGTGCACGCCGAAGTGCGCGGCGATGCCCGATGTCGGTCTACACCACCGTCACACCCGAAGAACTCGCCGCCTGGCTCACGCGGTATGCGATCGGCGCGGTGCACGAATTCGAGCCGATAGCGGCCGGCATCGAGAATACCAATTACTTCGTCACGCGCCGACAAGGGTCGCTATGTGCTGACGCTCTACGAGCGTCTTCCGGCGGAGGAGTTGCCGTTCTACCTGAACCTGATCGCGCATCTGGCGAACGCCGGCGTGCAGGCCCCCGCGCCCGAGCCCGATCGCAGCGGCGCGCTGTGGAGCATCCTTAACGGCAAGCCGGCGGGATTGGTCGCCCGCCTCGAAGGCGCCGCAGTCGTGCGCCCGGACACCGCGCACTGCGCGGCGGCCGGCGCCGTGCTGGCGCAGATGCACGTCGCCGCCGGCAGCTATCGCTCTCGCCTGTCGAATCGCCGCGGCCCCGGCTGGTGGCGCCAGGCCGCGCGCGCCGTCCGGCCGTTCCTCTCGGCCGGAGCAGAACGCGCTGATCGCCGTCCGAGCTCAAGTTCCAGAGCGGGCCTCGCCAAGGTCAGGCTGCCGCGGGGCGCAATTCACGGCGACCTGTTCTGCGACAATGTGCTGTTCGAAGACACGCGCGTTTCTGGCGTCATCGACTTCGGCTTTGCCGCGACCGACGCCTTCATCTACGACCTGGCGATCGCGGTCAACGACTGGTGCGTATTCGTCGATGCCGGTCGGGAAGGCGCGCTCGATTCCAGCGCGCGTCGAGGCGATGGTCGCCGCGTATACGGCCCTGCGCCCGGTGACGGCCGAAGAACGGTCGATGTGGGCGCCGTTGCTGCGCGCCGGCGCGCTCCGCTTCTGGCTGTCGCGCCTCTACGACCTGCACCGGCCCCGCCCGGGCGAGATCACGTCGGCGCACGATCCGGCGGTTTTCGAGCGCATCCTGCGCGACCGCATTGCCTCGCCGCCGCGTCTGCCCGGATGATGAGCGACGCGCCCATCGCGTTCGAACTGCGTGAGCGCGGCGCGCGGCTTCGCCTGGCTTTCGCGCGCGGCGACGATGTTCCGCGCCGCGCCGCTGCCCTGGCTGCTGCTGCTCTTCGTCTACTATCTGCTGGTCGGCTTAGCCGAATTCGGGCCGTGGGCGATCGATCGGACAGTTCGTTGCGCCGCTGCTGAGGCCGGTCTTCGCCGTCGGATTTCTGGCCGCGGCATGGACTCAGGAGCGCGGCGGCGTGCCGAAGTTCGCGCACCTGTTTCGCGGCTTTCGCAGCGACCTTCGCGCGCTGCTTCCGCTGGGCGTCGTCTTTCTCGGCGGCATGCTGGTCGCGGTGCAGGCCACGACGCTTATCGACGGCGGCCAGCTGATCGCGCTGCTCTCCGGCACCGAGCGGCCGACCGAAGCGGTGCTCGAGCAGCGGACGAGTGCAGGTGGCGATGCTTTTCGGCGCGGCGTGCGCGCTGCCGACGCTGCTCGCGACCTGGTTCGCGCCGGCGCTGGTCGTATTCAACGACGCCGGAGCGCGCACCGCGCTGGTGACGAGCCTGCGGGCGTGTCGTCGCCAATTGGCGCCCGATCGCCGTCTACGGACTTGCCGTGTTCGCTTTCGGCGGGATCGTGCCCGTCTTTGCGCTGGGCATCGCGCAGCTGTTGGGCGAGGGCGCCGCAGGACCCGTGCTGTCTGTTCGTCATTACGCCCTATATGTTCGTGCTCATCGCGACGTTGCACATCTCGGACTACGTCGGCTATCGCGACATCTTTCCCGCGACGAGACAGGCGCAGACGCCCGCGGCAACGAGCAGCGGCCGTCACGCCGGCTGAAGCTTGGCGTACTCGAGCGCGAGCCACTTGACGCCGGCTTCGCGGAAATTGACCTGCACTCGCGCGTCGTCGCCGCGGCCCTCGGCGTCGATGATGATCCCCAGGCCGAACTTGGCGTGCTTGACGCTCTGTCCGATGCGCCAGCCCGGCACGTCGCGCGCGACCACTCGCGTGCGCCGGCGCCGCGTCCTCGGCCATTGTGAAGTCGCGCCGCCTGCGCCGACAGCCACTGCACGAGCGCCGTCGGGAAACTCCTCGAGGAAGCGCGAGGCGACGTTGTAGCGAAGCTGGCCGTGCAGCATCCGGCTTTGCGCGTGGGTCAGATACAGGCGCCGCCGCGCCCGCGTGATCGCAACATAGGCGAGCCGCCGCTCCTCCTCGACCCCGTCGAATTCGGACAGGCTGTTCTCGTGCGGAAACAGCCCCTCCTCCAGACCGGTGACGAACACGGTGTGGAACTCGAGACCCTTGGCCGAGTGCACGGTCATGAGCTGCAGCGCAGGACGTCCCTCGGCGGCCTGCGTTTCGCCCGCCTCCAGCGCGGCGTGCGCGAGAAAGCTCATCAGCGGATCGTCGCCGTCTTCGCCGATCTCGCGCTCGGCCTCGCGCAGGAAACCATCCGCGGCGTTGATCAACTCCTGAAGGTTGTCGACGCGTTCCTGGCCGTCCTTTTCCGCCGCGTAGTGCGCAAGGAGTCCGCTGGCATGGACGACGTGGTCGACCGCCTCCGGCAGCGGCAGGCCCTGGGTGGCGTTTCGCATCGCCTCGATCAGCGCGACGAACGCGGCGAGGCTGCTGCCCGCCCTGCCTGCGACCGGCTGGCTGCACGCGGCCTGCCAGAGGCTCGCTCCCGGTTGCCTGCGCGCGCTCCTGCAGAGTCTCGAGCGAGCGCGCGCCGATGCCTCGAGGCGGAAAATTGATCGACGCGCAGAAACGCGCCGTCGTCCGCCGGCGCGGCGATCAGGCGCAGATAGGCGAGCGCGTGCTTCACTTCGGCGCGTTCGAAAAAGCGCATGCCGCCGTAGACGCGGTACGGCATGCCGGCGTTGAACAGCGCGTGCTCGACCACGCGCGACTGCGCGTTGGAGCGATAGAGCACGGCGATCTCCGCCGGCGAGACGCCTTCGGCGACCAGTCCATTGACCACGTCGACGATGAACGCCGCCTCGTCGATGTCCGATGGCGCGGCAAAAGCGCGCACCGGCTCGCCTTCGGCATCGGCGGTCCACAGATTCTTGCCCAGCCTTGCCTGGTTGTGCTTGATCAGCGCGTTGGCGGCGTCGAGGATGCGGCCGTGCGACCGGTAGTTCTGCTCGAGCTTGATCAGCTTGACCGATTCGCCGGCGTCGGCGAAATCGCGCTCGAAGTGCTGCATGTTGGCGACGTTCGCGCCACGAAACGCGTAGATCGACTGGTCGTCGTCCCCTACCGCGAAAACCGACGTCTGCGGCCCGGTCAGCAGCTTCAGCCACTTGTACTGCAGCACGTTGGTGTCCTGGAACTCGTCGACCAGAATGTGCGAGAAGCGGCGCCGGTAGTGCTCGCGCAGCCCCTCGTGCTGCGTCAGCAGCTCGTAGGTACGCAGCAACAGCTCCGGAAAATCGACGACGCCGTCGCGCTGGCACGCCTGCTCGTACAGCGCGAAGTGCTCGACCTGGCGTCGCGTGAAGTCGTCGTGTGCCTCGACCTGGTTCGGGCGCAGGCCCTCTTCCTTCGATGCATTGATCAGGCTCTGGAGCTGCCGCGCCGGAAAGCGCTCGTCGTCGATGTTGTGCGCCTTGTAGACCCGCTTGATCATCGCGAGCTGATCCTGCATGTCCATGATCTGGAATAGCTGCGGCAGCTGTGCGTCCCGGTAATGCGCCCGCAGCATGCGATTGCACAGGCCGTGGAAGGTGCCGACCCACATGCCGCGCGTATTCACCGGCGTCAGCGCCGAAAGCCGGGACAGCATCTCCTTGGCGGCCTTGTTGGTGAACGTCACCGCAAGGATCGACAGCGGGCTTGCCTGGCCGGTGGCGAGCAGCCACGCGATGCGCGTCGTCAGCACGCGCGTCTTGCCGCTGCCGGCACCGGCAAGGATCAGCGCCGACGCATGCGGCAGCGTGACCGCGGCGAGCTGTTCGGGGTTGAGATTCTCGAGTAAAGGCGAAGCCATCGGGAAGGGGCGCGCCAATCCCCATAGCTGGCGGCGGTCGGCGGATCGTGGGCGAGCAATGCACGTCCGGTGCCGCGTAAAGCGCAATTATAGGCGATCCCGTCGCCACGCTCTCTGCGCCTCAGCCACCGGGCGTTATAATCGGCCGCGCCCGCCGCCATGCGACCTTCGATCCGATGCCCCGCATTCCGCGAATAAATCCCGCAGCGAACTCGGCGACGACACGGGCGTTCGTGCAATGGATCCGCTCGGCCGCGCCGTACATCCACGCGTTTCGGGGCAAGACCTTCGTCATCGCTTTCGGCGGAGAGGTCGTCGCCGACGAAACCTTCCTCGGCATCGTCCACGATCTCAATCTGCTGCAGAGCCTGGGCATCCGGCTGGTCGTCGTGCACGGATCGCAGGCCGCAGATCGAAGCCATCCTCAAGCAGCAGAACATCCCCAGCACGTACAACCGCGGACTGCGCGTGACCGACGCCGAGACGCTGGACTGCGTGCTCGAGGGAACCGGCCATGCGCGCAGCCGCATCGAGGCGCTGCTCTCGCTCGGCGTCGCCAACTCGCCGATGGCCGGCGCGCGCATTCGCGTCGTCGGCGGCAACTTCCTGACGGCGAAGCCGATCGGCGTGCTCGACGGCGTCGACATGCAATGGACCGGCGAAGTCCGCCGCGTCGACGTGTCGGCGATTCGGCAGCGGCTCGACGACGGCGACATCGTGCTGGTTTCGCCGCTCGGATACTCGCCTACCGGGGAGATCTTCAACCTCGCGCTGGAAGAGGTCGCCACCCAGGTCGCCGTCCACCTGTCGGCGCACAAGCTGATCTTCCTGATGGAAACCGATGGCGTTCGCAACGGCCGCCGCCAGCTGCTGAGCGAGCTTTCGACGCACGACGCCGAGGCGCTGCTCGCCAGCGAACGCAAGCTGCCGGCCGACGTGCAGCACTATCTGCCCGGTGCGATCCGCGCCTGCGAAAACGGCGTCAAGCGCGCGCATCTGATCTCCCGCCATCATGACGGCGCGCTGCTGCTCGAGCTTTTCACGCGCGACGGCGTCGGGCACGATGATCGCGGCCGCGCCGCTGGCCCACCTGCGCAGCGCGACGATCGACGACGTCGGCGGCATCCTGGCCATCATCGAGCCGCTGGAGGATCAGGGCGTGCTGGTGCGCCGCTCGCGCGAGCGGCTGGAAATGGAGATCGAGCGCTTCGTCGTCGCCGAGCACGACGGCATGATCGTCGGCTGCGCGGCGCTGTATGCCTTTCCCGGCGAGAAGGCCGGAGAGCTTGCCGCACTGGCCGTGCATCCCGACTTCCGGCGCGAAGGCTACGGCGAGGCGCTGCTCCACGAGATCGAGCAGCGCGCGCGCAAGCTACGCCTGTCGCGCCTGTTCGTCCTGACCACACGCACCTCCGGCTGGTTCGTCGAGCGCGGCTTTCGTCGAGAGCGATCCGTCGCGCCTGCCGCAGCAGAAGCGCGACCTCTACAACTGGCAACGGCGCTCGCTGGTCTACGAGAAAAGCCCGGTATAGATCCGGCCGTCGCGCCCGGCGAGGCGTCGCATCCGGCCCGGTCGCGCCCGCGGCAGCGTGCGATAATTGGCAAGCTCCAGGATCAATCGACGAAGAGGACGTTGCAATGGCACGCATGGTTCAATGCATCAAGCTGGGGCGCGAGGCTGAAGGGCTCGACTTTCCGCCTTATCCCGGCGAGCTCGGCAAGCGAATTTACGAGAACGTATCGAAGGAAGCATGGGCGCAATGGCTCAAGCACCAGACGATGCTGGTCAACGAGAATCGCCTGAGCCTTGCCGACCCGCGCGCGCGCAAGTATCTCGCCGAGCAGATGGAGCGTCATTTCTTCGGCGGCGGCGCCGACGTTGCCTCCGGCTACGTTCCGCCGAAGGAATAACCCAGACGCTCGAGCAGAGGACGGGCGGCGCCTGCTGAAACGCTCCGACCTGACTGCTCAGATTCCCGATTGCGGCACAAGACTCCGGCGCCCCGCGGGTTATCGCGCGGGCAAGTGAATCTGCGAACATGAACGTTCGATGACAACACCCGCAGCGTGATCGTCCACGCTTGGGCCGCAGGTGCGTCGTCAAGGGAAAGCCGCCCGCATTCTGGGGGTCTGCGCTATCGCACACGTGGAGCTTGTAACCTACACCTTCAGGTGGCATAGTGTCCGACTCCGCGACGCACCTTGTCGCGCATCCTGGCAAGTCGCTCGCTACCACCACAGAAGGGGGGGCCATGAATCGCCGCAAGATAGTCTTCGCAATGGCTTTTGCACTGGCCGCCGCGCCCGGTATCGCACTCGGCGCGAGCAAGGCGGAAAAGCAGGCCGAGGTGCGCAAGGCGGCGCAGGCGGCGCTTGCCGCCGTCTACAAGGTGCAGCCATCGGCGCGCAAGACAATCGAGTCCGCGGCCGGCTACGCCGCCTTCAGCAACTTCGGCATGAAAATCCTTGTTGCCGGCGGTGGATCGGGCGAGGGCATCGCGGTCAACAACAAGACCAAGGCAACAACCTACATGAAGATGGCCGAGGTACAGGCCGGCATCGGGTTCGGGGCCAAGAAGTTCCAGGTAGTCTGGGTATTCGAGACCGAGGCAGCCCTGAACAACTTCGTCAACTCCGGCTGGGAGTTTGGCGGACAGGCAACCGCGGCGGCGAAGGCGGGCGATAAAGGTTCCGCGTATCAGGGCGCGGTCGCAGTATCACCGGGGGTCTGGATCTACCAGGTCACCGACAAAGGTCTGGCTCTCGAACTCACCGCCAAGGGCACCAAGTATTACAAGGACAGCGATCTGAACTAAGAAGCGCGCAGGGCGACCGGGTCCGCCCGGTCGAACCGATGCGCGGCATCCCGGTGCCTGTACCAACAGGTGCGGTTGTTTAGCTAGCGCCGCCGCGTCCGGGTAGCCCCCGATCGGGGGCTGCATCACTAGCTTGGGGGTTTAGCCTTACCGACATTCCTGCAGGGGGGCAACATGGACTTCTCGGCAATAGGCGGTTCGTTTCAAAACGCATTGGGCGCGGAACTTCCCCGCATCCTTGGCGCACTTCTGATCCTCATCATCGGCTGGACGTTGGCGGTCGTCGTGCGAGGGGGTGTCCGGCGGCTGCTCTCCGGGACGCGACTGAACAGACGGATCGCCGAGACCACCGAGCAAAAAGTCGATCTGGAATCGTTGCTTTCTGCCGCAGCCTTCTGGCTGATCATCCTGATCACGCTGATCGGCGTGTTCAATACCCTCGATCTGATTCTCGCTTCCGGCCCGTTCGAGGTCCTGGTCAGGCAGGTCGCCGCCTTTTTGCCGCGGCTGGTCGCGGGCGGGCTGCTCATACTCGTTGCCTGGCTCGCGGCGGTTGCCGTGCGCGCCGTCGTCAATCGCGTGCTCGATTCGAGCGGCCTGGACGAAAAGCTGTCGGCCAATGCCGGCATGCAGCCGATGCGCAAAAGCGTAGGCAACATGCTCTTCTGGCTGGTGATCCTGCTGTTCGTACCCGCGATCCTCGACGCCTTCGACCTGAGCGGACTGCTCGACCCGGTCAAGGCGATGGTGGCGAAGATCCTCGACCTCCTGCCGAACATCTTCGCCGCGTTCCTCATCGGCTTCGTCGGCTGGCTGATTGGAAAAGTGCTCGCGGGCCTCGTGACGAATATCCTCGCCACGGCCGGTGCCGACAGCGGGGCACATCGCCTGGGGCTCGATTCGACGCTTCGTATCTCGCAGATCGCCGGCACGATCGTGATGATCTTCGTGTTCGTACCGGCGCTGATCGCCGCACTTGACGCCCTCAAGATCGAGGCAATCTCGAGACCGGCAACCGACATGTTGGGCAGGTTCCTCGCGGCCGTTCCGAACCTCGTTGCCGCCGCGCTGATTCTCGTGGTGACCTACTACGTCGCCCGATTTGCCGCGCAGCTCCTCGGGCGCCTGCTGAACGCCATGGGTTTTGACACGCTGCCGCAAAGGCTCGGGCTCTCGGGCGTCTTTGCGGGCGGGGTCGAGCCGTCGCGGCTGGTCTCGATGCTGGTCCTGTTCTTCGCCATGCTGTTCGCCACCGTCGAGGCAGCCAACCGTCTCGAATTCACCCAACTCCGCGACGTCATGACATTGTTCATCCGGTTCGGCGGCAACATAGTACTCGGCGCCGTGATCCTGATCATCGGCTCGTGGCTGGCCAATGTCGCGCACGGCGCCATTCGCCGTGCCGACGTCACGCACTCGGAGGGGCTCGCCGGGATTGCACGGGTTGCCATACTGGGCCTGGTCATCGCGATGGGGTTGCGCGCGATGGGCATCGCCGACGAAATCGTCGAACTGGCGTTCCTTCTGACATTCGGTGCGGTCGCAATCGCGGTGGCGCTGTCGTTCGGACTTGGCGGACGAGAAGCCGCAGGCAAGCAGATGGAGTATTGGCTGGCCAAATTCAGAAGGGGCCAATGATCCTGAAGCGGACGATCCATCCACTGCCCGTGGCGCCTGCGCGAACCTGAATCGCGCCATGGCGCTCGGGCCGAGGCGACCGCTAGTGCAATCCTAGCCGCCTTCGCCTTTCGGCCGTCGCGCATAGAAATCGGCGAGCTCGCCGATCTCCTTGGTCGACATCGAACGGGCCATGTTGCGCATCTGCGCATGGCTGTCGTTGCGCCGCGTTTCCTTCTGGAATTCGTTGAGCTGAACGACAAGGTATTCCCTGGGCATGCCTTCGAGCCACGGCGCGCCGAGCTTGTGGTCGGTGCCGCCATGACATGCGATGCAAGGCGCAATGTTGCGCAACGGGTCTCCAACCCTTACCAATGCGGGCGCCGAGGTCTCGCTGTATCGCGCGGGCGACGTGCGCGCCTTGGGCAGCGAGTCGTAGTAGGCCGCGATGTCGGCGATGTCGCGGTCCGAGAGGTTGCGCGCCAACGCCATCATGAAGGCATGGATCCGGTTGCCGCCCTTGTAGTCCTCCAACTGCTTGATCACCACCTCCGGGTATTGCCCCGCAAGATTGGGTGCGTTGGCCTCGCTCATACCCTGCACGCCATGGCACATGCTGCACTGCTGGAGCGCGATGGTCGCGCCCCGCCCGACGGCGTCGCTCGAGCCCGGCAGCGCCATCGCAGACGCGAGAATGACGCCAGTGGACGGCGGGCCCGCCTTGGCGGCCGCCGCGCCGGCGCCCCAGTTGCCCGGTAATCCCGCCGCCCGACAGATGCTGGCCCAGAAGCCGCCGGCACTGTAATCGCGCTGCACCGAGGGCAGCACGACGAACCCCACCAGAAACGACAGCACGGTGAGGACGACGAGCGACACGACGCTCCATCGGAACCACAGGTTGCCCCACGTATAGAGGCGTTCGTCGTCCATCACGGTCCCCCGATGGTGATCGCGGGCACCCACGTCTCCTTGAGAAGTGCGAGCTGCGCGATCGGGTAGCCGTAGTTCACGACGGTAAGAGCGATCATCATCGCCACCCACAGCCCGAAGCTGTTCAGCGCCGCGGGCGTGCGCTCGTTAGCGTGAGCCATGCGGCTGAAAGTGTACGGCGCCGGCGTCGCGGCGCTACGGCCCGCGCGGGCGAGCACGTACACGAACAGGAACGCCGAGATGACAAGCAGCAGCCCGCCGACCGTCGACGCCGTGACCGTCCACGCCTGAGGATGCAACGCGGGATTGGAATAGTCGTAGTAGGCCATGCGGCGAGGCATGCCGAGCAATCCCACGAGATGCCAGGGCATCGAGAGCACCAGCATGCCGACGAACCACAGCCACAGCTGTGTCCTGACGAGCCCTTGCGGAAGCGGCCCGCATTGCGTCAGCTGCGGCCAAAGGTCGTAGGCGACCATGAAATACATGATCACGATCGCGCCGCCGAAGATCAGGTGGAAGTGCCCGGTTACCCACTGCGTGTTGTGAACTGACTCGTTGAGCTGGTAGCTCATGTTGATGATGCCGCCCGCCCCGCCGAAGCCCAGCATGACGAACGAAAAGGCCACCGCCAGCATCATCGGGTTGTCCCACGGCAGCGCTTTCACCCAGCCCAGGAGGCCCGTGCCGCCGCGCAGCCGGCCCGCGATCTCGACCGAGGCCACGATCGTGAACACGGTAAGCAGCGTCGGCACCGACACCACGGCGGTCATCGCCGCGTGCACGAACTTGAAGCCCGCCCCGATCTGCGGATCGGCGAACAGGTGGTGGATGCCGATCGGCATCGAGAAAACGAGGAACAGCACGAAGGCCACGCGCCCCATCGTGTCGCTGTACAGCCTGCCGCCGATCGCCCGCGGAACGATGGTGTAGAACGCGATGTACGCCGGCATCAGCCAGAAATAGACGATCGCGTGCAGCGTCCACGAAAAGAACACGCGCGATAGGCCGGCGTCGATGGTGCTTTTGAAGCCAAGCGCAACCGGCAATATGAGAAAGAGCACTTCGATGGCTGCGCCGACCGATGTCCAGGCCCACAGGTACGCACCGGTGACGTTGCCGAACATGGCAAGCGGTATCGCGCGGCCCGGATTGTCTTTTTTCCAGGCGCGCAGATTGATCGACATCAGCGCAACCCAGATCCACGAACCGACCACGACCAGCACGACCCCGATGTAGTAGAACGGACTCGCGATCATCGGCGGGTAGAACGTGTAAAGGACGGATGCCTTTCCGCTCGCCACGGTGGCGGCGGCCATCACGGTCCCCGCGACGACCAGCCAGAATCCGGCCCAAGCCCAGCGCAAGCCGACGAGCGGTCGCTTCAGCGCGAGCTCGGTGATGGCGTAGCCGAACCCCATCGCGATGAGGGTCGGAAGCACGTAGGCCATGACCGTTCCGTGCGCAGTCACCGAGCGGTAGTAATGCTCGGGGTTGCTGATCCATTCATGCAGCGGGCTTCGCACGTACATCTGCCACTCGCCCAGCACGATCGCGAGCAGGAAGCCCGCGAAGGCGACCCAGAAGTGCGCCAGCACGAGCTTCCTAGCGAGAAACACAGCTCACTCTTTCGCTGCGGCGCGTCCGCGCGAGGAACTCGTCGGGCGCGATGACCTGCACCCTCGCCCACATCGCCTCGTGGCCGGTGCCGCAGTACTCGTGGCAAGGCATCAGGTGCTCGCCGGTCTTGGGAAACGTCGTGGTGAAGGTGGCCACGAAGCCCGGCACCAGCATGACATTCGCGTTGGTCGTGCCGACGATGAAACCGTGTATGACGTCCGTGCTCGTGCCGCGAAACGTGACGGGCATTTCGGCCGGAACGACGATGCATGGCGGCTCGAACGAATATTGCTGGGCAACGAGGCGCGCGATCACCCTGCCATCGGGAGCAACACTCGTTCCCAGATTGCTTTCGACGAACTCTCCGGCAACATGAAGGGTACGCGGGTCGACCGTCTCGACACGCGAAGGTGGCATCGCCGCCCATTGCAAGCCGGTGAAAATCATCATCGCCACCAGCAGCAGAATGATGATGCCTACGACGAGCGCCCAGCGGCGTTCGGCAGCGACGGCGACCCCATGCGAGTCGGGCGGCGCGCCGGGAGGCGCCGCAGCGGCGTTCATTGCACGGCCCCTCGCGGGAGGTAGACCAGGAAGTAGAATCCGAAATAGAGCGCTACGACGATCGCCGCGGCGATGCCCGCCAGCGCAAAGGCACCGGAGGGACCGCGGCGGACGATTTCGTCGACCTCGGCGTCGCTACGTGCGTCATCGCTCTGTGTTGGCGTCACGGTCTCCCTCCTCATTCCGGCAGAAGCGTGCGCAGCCCGTTCGTCTGCGCAGGCGTGACCGGCGTACCGCTGTTTTCCCAGGCCGTGCGGATGTAGGTCACCACGGCGGCGGCCTCCGCGTCATCCAGGATGTGCGCGAATGGCGGCATCCCGTGGGGTCGCGGATTCTTGCGCGTACCCGGCGGATAGCCGCCGTTCAGGACCATCCGAATGGAGTTCACCGGCGAGGCCATGGTGATCGATTGATTGCCGGCGAGCGGCGGAAACTGCGGCGGCTGTCCCTTGCCCTCCGCACCGTGGCACATCGCGCACTGCGTCGCGTAAACCTTGCGGCCGGTTTCCATGACGTCCGGACTGACCAGACGCGCCTGGCTCGTCGGCGGCGCCTCGGAGTCGCGCTGGGGCAGCGCTTTGAGATACACCGCCATGGCTTCAACGTCCTCGTCGGAGAGGTACTGAAGGCTATTGTAGACGACCTCGGCCATCGGGCCGTACACCGTAGCGCGATTCGAGACTCCCACCTGCAAGAGGTCGGTGATGTCCTTGATGCTCCAGTGTCCGAGGCCCGCTTCGCTACCGCTGGTGAGCGACGGCGCGTACCAGTTCTGGTTCGGAATCATTCCGCCTTCGAAGGCTTGCGACTCGCGCGATCCGCCGAGCCGGTTGATGGCGGTATGGCACATCGAACAGTGACCGAGGCCCTCCACGAGATAAGCGCCGCGGTTCCATTGCGCCGATTGCTTCGAATCCGGGACGTATTCGCCTTCCTTGAAGTACAGGGCGCGCCAGCCGACGAGAAGATCGCGCTGGTTGAACGGAAAACGCAGCTCGTGCGGGCGGTTTTTCTGCTGGACCGGCGGCACCGACATCACGTACGCGTAGATCGCGTCCGAGTCCTCGCGGGTGACCCTCGTATATGACGCGAACGGCATCGCGGGGTACATCAGCGATCCGTCGCGCGAGATCCCGGTGTGCATCATGCGATAGAAATCGTCGCCGCTCCATTTGCCGATGCCGGTCTCGTCGTCGGGCGTTATGTTCGGCACGTAAAGGTTGCCGAACGGCGTGGGCATGGCACGCCCGCCGGCGAACTCGCGACCTTCCGGCGCCGTGTGGCATGCCACACAGTCGCCGGCGCGGGCCAGGTACTCGCCGCGATCGAGGAATTGCGCGGGCGCGCTCGGCGCCGTCGCGGTCGGGCTGGTCTGCGGGAGCATGCCCGGTCGAAGCAGCGCCAAGCCGATTGCGCCGAGAAGCACGACCACGACGGCGCCGATGGCAATGCGAAGGCCGATGCGCATCAGCGCTGACTCCCGCACGCGAGCGGCATGCGAACGAGATTCCGCGACTCGGGCGACGCGTCCTTCGGTGCTTCCTGCCGCGCCAGCCACACCGAGACTGCTGCGACGTCGGACTCGGACAACCGCGATGCAATGCGCTTCATGCAGTCGGGTTCCACCGCGTGCCGGCTGCCGACGCGCCAGCGCGTGAGTTGGGCGGCGATGTAGTTGGAACGCAGCCCGGCGAGCCCCGGAATCCCGGGCTCCATGCCCGTCAATCGCGCACCGTGGCAACCCATGCAGGGTGGAATGCCCTTGCTCGGATCGCCGGCGGTCGCGATATCGTGGCCGCGAGCTACCAACTTCGGATCGGCCGCCGTCTCATCCTTGCCCTCGAACGGCGGGCGCTGCTTTGCGTAGTACTCCGCCATTTCGCGCAGATACGCGTCGGGCAGATACGCGACCAAGTAGTTCATCGGAGGATACTGTCTCGTCCCGTCCCGAAACGCGATCAGCTGGTTGTAGAGATAGCCCGCGGGCTTGCCGGCGATCCGGGGAAAGGCGCCGGCCAGCGTGCCTTGCCCACTCTGCCCGTGGCAGGTCACGCATCCTTGTACCCGCGCCTCCATCGAGTCCAGGGTCTTGAACGCCGGCACCGCTTCGTTCTGCGCCAAGCCGATTGAAGCGTGGAGGCAAAACACAGCAAGCGCCGATGCGGCCCAGAGTTGCCGCGGCAGCGCACGCGCTCGTCGGTTGGATGGCGTCACTGGAGGAACGGGACTAAAGCGCCGCTGGAAAACCAGCGCAGAGTCTACCACCGCTCGACCATGACCGACGCAGACAACATGAACCGGCCAGTAGCCCGGGAAATTGATATGCCCAATTGGGTCGACCGCAGGCGTCGAACGCAATGAGGTCAAACAACGGCGGTTGGAGTGGACGTCGGACGGGCGAAATTTATGACAACGACCAACGCATCAGCGATCAGCCGCTATCCGGTTCCGAAGCTCGAAAGACTTGTTCGAAGGCATCCACGCGCGGATGCTCGGGTGCAGGGAGCGGTCGTTGGGACCCAGGCTACGTTGCGTGCCGTCCCGCAGTTGTGCGGAACGGGCTATTACATCGCACCGTGGAGCTGGGCCGGAGACGAAAAAGGCTTGGTCGCGTCCACCACGAACAGGATGAGCGCGCTCAGCTCGGTCGTGCCACTGTTGAAAACTTCCATCGGCATGCCGGCAGAATGTCCATTCATCGTGTGGCCGGCCTCGACATGATCAACTCCCTGCGGAGTTCTTTGACCCAGCTCACCGGAGATCACCTAGAAGGATTCGGAGCCCGGATGGCTATGCGGCGGTGTCGTCGCTCCGGGCGGCCCAGAACCGTAGTTGATCCGCAGCAGATACTCGGGTGCGGTGATCCGCGGCACGGGCCCGATCTCGGCGACTTTGGTTCCACCAGGTGTCGAGCCGCCCTTGGGGCCGAGCGTAAGGAGCCAGTCCTTACCCGCTACCTCAACAGCCAGCGAGGTCGCGCTGTCATAACTTACCGTGTCTGGATTCCAACGATCGGGCCCGATGGCAGCCTGCGCCTGCGCCAAGGTGGGGAAATTCTCGATCCGCCAATACAGGGGACCATCGGGCAGTTGCTTGACCCTCTTCTCGGCCACCGGCTTGACGACATAGACTCCATCGGCTGCGACTGTCGGTTGCACCGCAAACAGCGCCGACACTAATACCGTGGCAATACCCATAAGAAGACGTTTCATCGCTGTTCCTCCTTCGATTTGACGATCGCAGAAGGCCATCCAAGCAATGCCGGCAGAGGATGCTTAGGCGCTATTCGGGATAGAAGCCCGACGCAACCAGGCCCGGAACTCCGTCGATCTTCACTGCCTTTACATAAGCCCATTTCTGGGATGGCTTCGTCTCCCCGGGTTTCGGGAACATGTAATCGACCCATCCGGATCCCTTGGTTTCCGCGGTTTGAATAATTGCATCGTGAAACAATTTGCCGTTGGCATCCTTTTGGCCGGTAACGCTGGTTCCCTCCCGGGCTGGAAAAGCCGGATTCAACAAGACATTGGACTTGAGATCGTAGACAAACACATATGTGTCTCCGTGGAACCACTCGCTGTTCTTCACCCTGAAGTCCGCAAAGGCCGCCTTGCCTTTGCTTTCGATGAGGGCCGCGGCCTTGTCTACTAGCGCTTCGACTTGTCGCGCCTTCTCGGACGACGGGGGTGGCGACTGAGAAAATGCCGGTGACGCGGTCCCGAGCAATCCGGCAAGCACAAAGCTACCAACCAGAAAAACATTCCCTTTCATGGCCTCGCTCCTACGCCCCTCCCGGACTGGAAATAGTCAGTTGTTGCAGACCGAAGTCGGGTCGCGCAGTCGGTTCAACTGATGTCTGTGACCATACGAGGATATGTGCGTTCCCAAAACCGGATCCCGCTGCCAAGGTACCGGGTCACAGTCGCACCGCAAGGTTGCTGCCAGTGGCTCGGCCCCTTTTCGGACGTCCTGGATCGGTCAGGTCTTGGCTGCTAGACTCATTCGTGTGATCGCGCCCCCCATCAGCCGTTACCCTGTACCGAAACTCGAAGACTTGCCCGGCGACATCCGCGCGCGGATGCTCGAGGTGCAGGAGAAAGCCGGCTTCATTCCCAACGTCTTCCTGACACTCGCCCATCGCCCCGACGAGTTCCGCGCGTTTTTCGCCTACCACGACGCGCTGATGCTGCGCGATTCCGGCTTGAGCAAGGCAGAGCGCGAGATGATCGTCGTCGCCACATCCGGCGCCAACGATTGCCTGTATTGCATCGTCGCGCACGGCGCGATCCTTCGCATCTATGCCAAGAATCCGCTGCTCTCCGACCAGGTCGCGGCCAACTACCGCAAGGCGGACATCAGCGACCGGCAAAAAGCGATGCTGGCGTTCGCGCTCAAGGTCGCGTTGCGTTCGTCGAGCTGGTAGATGCCGACTACGAAGCGCTCCGCGCCCACGGCTTCAGTGACGAAGACATCTGGGACATCGGCGCGATCGCGGCTTTTTTTGCGCTGTCGAACCGCATGGCAAACCTGATCGCGATGCGGCCGAACGAGGAATTTAATCTTCTCGGACGAGTCCCGAGGAAAGCTTAGGGGGTCGCGTCGGCGCTCGAGCTCGGATAGACTCCGATTTCGCCGCGCCTGCGGCCCTAACGGGACGTCTAAATGAATCGCTACAACACGGTCCTTGCCGCAGTTGCCATCACCGTCGCCGCCGCCTGCGCAACGCCGAATCCGCCGGATCAACAAGCTTCCCAATCGCAGGAAGACAAGGGCTACGTCACCGGCAGCCGCATACCGGTGCGCAACGGCGGCACGACCGCCGATGTCAAGGGCGTCAGCGGCAAGGACGCAATGGACGCGATGCGTCGCAACAGCACCGCACCCGCCCCCGGGATACCGAGCAAGTAGAGGCAACCGGATCCGCGACCGGGGGCGCTAGAGGCGGCAACGCGCGGCGACGAACCCGGTCAGCTTCTCGACGCAGGCGGCGATGTCGTCCTCCGTCGTGTCGACGACCAGGTCAGGCGCCTCGGGCTCTTCGTAGGGGCTGTCGATGCCGGTAAAGTCCTTGAGTTCGCCTTCGCGTGCGCGGCGATATAGACCCTTGGGGTCGCGCGCCTCGCAAGCCGCTAAGTCGGCCCTGACATAGACCTCGAGGAAACGCCCCTTGGCGACGGCGGCCCGCGCTCGCGCGCCGGTCGTCTCGATAGGGTGAGATGAACGCGGTGATGCAGACGAATCCTGCTTCGGCGAACAGCGCCGCTGCCTCGCCGACGCGACGGATGTTTTCCTGCCGATCCTCGGGCGAGAAACCCAGGTTGGCGTTCAAGCCGCGCCGCACGTTGTCGCCGTCGAGCACGAACGTCGCGTAACCGCCATCGAACAGGCGTCGCTCCAGCGCCATCGCCAGCGTCGACTTGCCCGCCGCCGACAAGCCGGTGAGCCAGACGACCGCTCCGGCGTGCCCGAAGCGCGGATGCGCGCTCGGTCTCCGTCACCTGGTGGCGCATCGGCGTGAGATTGCGCGCGCGTTCGGGCATCGCGCGATGATCCGGGTAGCCGCTGGCATCGATGATGCCCCCGCCGACGGTGACATAAGCGTCGCGCAAGACGAAACGCCCGGTCGCCGGCATCGCCGCAAAATCGTCGACCGCGATCAGCTCGTGCGCGCGCAAGGTCACGCTGGCGATCTCTCCGGCCGCGATCGTGCTCGCCAGTTCCGGCGCCAGGGTCGCCACGTCGATTCGATGGCGGATCGCCTGCACGCGTATCCGCCGCGCTTCGTGTTCCCAGCTGCATCGTCAGCTCGCGGCCCGGGACCAGCGGCGTTGCCGAAAGCCAGAAGATCTCGGCGTCGAATACCGCGGTCAGCTTTGGCGCATGCTCGCGATGACTCGCCATGTCGCCGCGCTCGACGACCAGCGGCCGGTCGAGAACGATGCGAAGCGTTGTCGCCGGCCTCGACCTCATCAGGCGCGGCGTCCGGGCCACGCCAGCAGCTCGGCGACCTTGCGCGGCGCGCCCCGAAGGCGAAAACACCAGCTCGTCGCCGACCGCCAGGCGCCCCGAATCGAGGCGGCCGGCGAGCACGCGCCGCTCGCCCTGACGATAGACGTCCTGTACCGGCATGCGCAGCGGCAGCGCATGTTCGGGCGTCGCCGCCGGCAGCGCTTCGAGCGCATCGACCAGCGACGGGCCGTCGATACCAGTCCGGGCATCGCGCCGCGTTGGCGCAGGTTGGCGCCGTCTCGTGCCGAAACCGGAACGATCGCGCGCGGCTCGATGCCGATTTGTATGCAGCGCGCGGTGACCTCGCGTCGCGCGCGCGGCAAATGCGGCTTCGGCGTAACCGACGAGATCCATCTTGTTGATCGCCGACCAGCAGCGAATGCACGCCCAGCAGCTTCAGCAGATAGGCGTGGCGCAGCGTCTGCTCTTCGCTGCCTGCCTGGACGTCGAGCACCAGCAGCGCCGCGGCTGGCGGTCGACGCGCCGCCGATCATGTTCTTCAGCAGCTCCTTGTGGCCGGGTGCATCGATGACGATGAACTCGCGGTGCGGCGTCTTGAGCCGCACGCGGGTCGTATCCAGCGTGATCGCCTGGTCGCGCTCGGCCTGAAAGCCGTCGAGCACAAATGACCATTCGAGCGGAACGCCGCGCCGGGTCGACATCGCCGCGAGCTCCTCGGCCTTGCCGGCGGGCAACAGATCGAGCTCGTGCAGCAGCCGGCCCAGCAGCGACGACTTGCCGTGATCGACGTGGCCGGCAAGGACGAGCGCCAGCGGAGCCGCTACGCTCCATCACATGTATCCGGCCGCGCGCAGCCGTTCGAACGTGTCTTCGCGCTCGTGATCCATCGCACGGCCGGCGCGCTCGCTCTGTCGCGTCTGCTCCAGCTCGCGCGATGATTTCCGGCAATCGTCGCGGCGTCCGAATCGATCGGGAACGTGATGTCGGACTCGCCGAGCGAGCGATAGCGCTTGCCGCCGCGGGCGAAATAGAGCTCGCAAACCGGGATGCGCTCGCGCTCGACGTAGCGCCAGATATCGAGCTCGGTCCAAGCCAGCAGCGGATGCACGCGCACGTGCACGTCGGCAGGAAAATCGGTTTGATAGTGGTCCCAGAATTCGGCCGGCTGGTCGCGAAAGTCCCAGCTTCCGTCGGGCGCGGCGCGGGCTGAAGACGCGCTCCTTGCCACGGATCAACTGCTCGTCGCGGCGGATGCCGAGCAGGATGCCGCGGAAACCTCGCTCGGCGATGATCGCTTTCAACCCCAGCGTCTTGCGCGCCGCAGCGCGCGCGGCCGGCGGCAGCGACGCATCGGTCGCCTCGACCGGAGGACAGGCCGCGTTGATGTAATCGAGGCCCCATTCGGCGAGCAGCCGGTCGCGGAATGCGTACACCTCGGGAAACTCGTTGCCGGTATCGAGCAGCATCACCGGGAACGGAACGCGGCCCGAGAAACGCCTTGCGCACGAGCCAGACCATCGTGTTCGAATCCTTGCCCAGCGACCAGAGCATCGCCAGCGGCTTCAGCCGCGCGTAAGCCTCGCGAATGACGTGGATCGACTGTTGTTCGAGAGCGTGCAGGTAGTCGGGCATCGGCTTGGCGCGGACCGCATCGGCTATGCGGGAGATGGACGGCGGGCGCAATGATACCAGCCGGCGGTGACCGTCACGCTACCCGGCGCTGCATCCGATTCGTACACGATCTGCCCGTCGACCAGCGTATAGCGCACCCGGCCGGCGAGCTCGAGACCCAGGAACGGCGTGTTCTTGCCCTGGCTCTTCAGCGCGTCGCGCGTGACCGTCCAACGCTCGTCGATGGCGACGATGCAGACATCGGCGGCGGCGCCCGGTGCGAGATGGCCAGCGTCCACCCCGAGCACCCGGGCCGGCTCGGCGGTGATGCGGGCGAGCGCCGCAGCCAGCGGAATCTTCGCTTCGTGCGCCCATTTGAGCGTCAGCGGCAGCAGCAGCTCCAGCGCCGGTCGCGCCTGGCTCGGCCTCGGCGAACGGCAGCTGCTTGCTGTCGTCGTCGACCGGCGCATGGTCGGAGCAGATCGCGTCTATCGTGCCGTCGGCGAGCCCCGCGCGCAAGCGCGTCGCGGTCGCGCGCGCTGCGCAGCGGCGGCACCAGATGGCATTGCGCGTCGAACCAGCCGATGTCGATGTCGCACAGATGGACGTGGTGAATGGCGACGTCGCAGGTCACCTTGAGGCCGGCGCGCTTCGCCTCGCGCACCCGCGCCACGCCCTCGTGCGTCGACAGTCGCGCGATGTGCACGCGGACGCCGGTTTCCCGCGCCAGCGCGAAGATCGTGTCCAGCGCAATGATCTCCGCCGAGGCCGGAATCGCCGGCGAGGCCCAGCCGGGTCGCGACCTCGCCGTCGTGCGCGACGCCGCCGCGCGCGAGATAGGCGTCCTGCGGGCGCAGCCAGACAGCGGTAGCCGAAGGTCGCCGCGTACTGCAGCGCGCGGCGCAGCACCTGCGTATCGGCGAGCGGCGCGTCGGCATGCGAGAAGGCGACGCAGCCGGCTTCGGCCAGCTCGCCCATTTCGGTGATGTGCTCGCCCTTCGAGCCCGACGGTCAGCGCGCCGACCGGATAGACGTGCGCCTGATTGAGCGACCGGGCGCGGTGCTTGAGCATTTCGACCAGCCCGGGCTCGTCCAGCGACGGGTCGGTGTCGGGCGGGCAGGCGAGACTGGTGACACCCGCCGGCAATCGCGGCGTCCATTTCCGATTCGAGCGTCGCCATGTATTCGAAGCCCGGCTCGCGCAGGCGCGCCGCGAGATCGATCAGGCCCGGGCAGACGACGCATCCGGCGCGCATCGATGATTCTGTCGGCGCGCCAGCCGGCGGGGGCGCTGCCGACGCCGGCGACCCTTCCGGCGGCGACGAACAGCGAGGTCTTGCCATCGACGCCATGCCGCGGGTCGATCAGACGGCCGTTCCTGATCTCGATGTTCGTTGCGGTCATCGTCGTGGCGCCGCTCAATTGCCCGCCAGCATGCTCATCACCGCCATGCGCACCGCGATGCCGAACGTCACCTGCGGCAGGATCACCGAATGCGCGCCGTCGGCGACCGCCGAGTCGATTTCGACGCCGCGATTCATCGGGCCCGGGTGCATGACGATCGCGTCAGGCTTGGCCAGCGCCAGCTTTTCCATCGTCAAGCCGTAATGCTTGAAGTACTCGCCCGCCGACGGCAGCAGCGCGCCCTTCATGCGCTCGCTCTGCAGGCGCAGCATGACGACCACGTCGGCGCCGGCCAGGCCTGCGCGCATGTCGTGGAACACGCGCACGCCCATGCTCTCCACCGCAGCCGGCAGCAGCGTCTGCGGCCCGATCACCCGAACCTCCGGTCGTGCCCAGCGTCGTCAGGCCGTGGATCAGCGAGCGCGCGACGCGCGAATGCAGCAGGTCGCCGACGATCGCGACCGTCAGGCCGTGGAAATCCTTCTTGTAGTGACGGATCGTGAACAGGTCGAGCAGGCCCTGGGTCGGATGCGCGTGGCGCCCGTCGCCGGCGTTGATCACGTGGATGTGCGTGTCGCTCGGTCGCCGAAAGATGCTGGGCGATCAGGTGCGCGGCACCGCTTTGCGCATGGCGCACGACGAACATGTCGGCGTTCATCGCAACCAGGTTGTCGATCGTGTCGAGCAGCGTCTCGCCCTTGCTGGTCGACGACACGCCGATGTTCAGGTTGATCACGTCGGCCGACAATCGCTTGGCGGCGATCTCGAAGGTCGTGCGCGTGCGCGTACTGTTCTCGAAGAACAGATTGAAAACCGTCTTGCCGCGCAGCAGCGGCACCTTCTTGACGTCGCGCTCGCGCGATCGACGACGAACGGCAGCGCGGTGTCGAGTATGCGGTCGATGACGGCGACCGGGCAGTCCTTCCAGCGTCAGCAGGTGCTGCAACTCGCCGTCGCCGTTGAGCTGCGGATTACGCACCAGGCGCGCTTTCGATCGGCTCCACCGACAATTCGAAGCGGCCGTCCAGATGCCGCTGCAGCACGACAGACGAATCGCGCGCGACGGCCACGCGGGCGCCGACGTAAGTGGCTTCGATCGGTAGCTCGCGCCCGCCGCGGTCGATCAGGACCGCGAGCTCGATCGACTCCGGCCGCCCGTAGTCGAACAGCTCGTTGATCGCCGCGCGGACCGAGCGACCGGTGTAGAGCACGTCGTCGACCAGCACGATGCGGCTGTTGCCGACTTCGAACGGCAAGGTCGTGGTCGCGACCTTGGCGCGCAACCCCTTCTTGCCGTAGTCGTCGCGATAGAACGAGACGTCGATGAAGCCGACCGGATGCTCGCCCGGCAGCATCTCGGCAAGGCGCTCGGCAAGCCAAGCGCCGCCGGAATAGATGCCGACTAGCTTGGCGTCGTAGGCGACACGCGGCGCCCATCTTCTCGGCCAGCGCGGCGATCGTCGCCTCGGCGTCCGGCAGGCCGTTGCCGCTCTGGTCAGGCACGGGCAGCTGATCAAGGTATGCCTGCAGGATGATCTGCGCCGCGACCTGGTCGCGCAGCGGCTTGTGCCGCGTCGCTCGCCGACGCCCGCATCGGCGAGCGCGGCCGTCGCGGCTTCGGTCGTGTAGCGCTCGTCGACCAGCTCGACCGCAAGCCCGAAACGCGCCTCGAGCCGTCGCGCGAATCGCTGCGCGCGCGCCGTCATCGCGTGCGGCGTTCCGTCGGCGTGCGTCGGCAACCCGACGACCAGCAGCGCCGGCTGCCATTCGCGAACCAGCGTCGCGATCGCGGCAAGCCGGTCGTCGTCGCGGTCCGCAGCGATCGTGGCCAGCGGATGCGCGAGCCCGAGCGTGGTCTCGCCGACCGCGACGCCGATGCGCCGTGTGCCGAAATCGAATGCGAGAACGGTGCCGGCGCGCGCAGCGGGCGGCAGCAAGGTCGCCGCCAAGCTCACGCGTGCCCGACGGCGTCGGACAGCCGCGAAAAATCGATTCCGAGCAGTTTCATCGCCGCCGACAGGCCGCGTCTCGGCCGGCAGGGCGAACATCACGTCCGGATCCGCCTCGACGGTGAGCCACGCATTCTGCGCGATCTCCTGCTCGAGCTGATCGGCCGACCAGCCGGCGTAGCCGAGCGAGACCAGTACGTCGTGCGGGCCTTCGCCGTGACCGACGGCTTCGAGGATGTCCTTCGACGTCGTGAGGCCCAGATCGTCGCTGATCGCCAGCGTCGACTGCCAGCTGCCGAGCGGCCGGTGCAGGACGAAGCCGCGGTCGATCTGGACCGGCCCGCCGTAATGCACCGGCGCGGCGCGCAGATCGGAATCGCCGAGCGGCACCTGGATCTGCTCGAACAGCGAGGAGAGCGTCATGTCGATCGGCTTGTTGATCACGATGCCGAGCGCGCCTTTTTCGTTGTGCTCGCAGACATAGATCAGCGTATGCGCGAAATGCGGATCGGCCATGCTGGGCATGGCGATCAGGAAATGGTGGGTCAGATTGACCCGCGATTCACCCATGCGGCTGCCAGTGCGGGATAGCCCATGGACGCAATTGTAGTCGCCGCGGCCCGCTGGCACAAATGTCCGGGCAGGCCGTTAGTCAGTCTTCTTCCTGCTTGCGCGATTTCTTGTATTCGGTCGCGAGCTGCTGCTGCAGATTGGGCGGGGCCGGCTCGTAGTGCGACAGCTGCATCGTCCAGCTTCCCTGGCCCCCGGTCACCGACTTCAGGCGCGCCGAATAGCCTTCGAGCTCGGCCAGCGGCGCCAGCCCGCTGACGGCGAGGATGCCCGGCTGCAGCGCCCTTGGTGCCGGTAACCTGGCCGCGACGCGACGACAGGTCGCCCGCGATATCGCCGGTCTTCACGTCGGGGCAGATCACTTCGACGGTGACGATCGGCTCCAGCACGATCGGCCGCGCCTTCTCGATGGCGTCGAGAAATGCCTTGCGGCCGGCCGCGACGAACGCGACTTCCTTCGAATCGACCGGATGATGCTTGCCGTCGTAGACGATGACGCGCACGTCGTGCATCGGAAAGCCGGCGATCGCGCCGCTGCCGAGCACCTGCTCGACGCCCTTGCGCACGGCGGGCATGAACTGGTGGGGGATCACGCCGCCCTTGGTCGAATCGACGAACTCGAATCCGGTGCCCCGCGCCATCGGCTCGACGCGCAGCGACACCTCGCCGAACTGCCCGGCCCCGCCGGTCTGCTTCTTGTGCCGATGGAAGCCTTCGGCCGGCGCGGTGATCGTCTCGCGATAGGGAATGCGCGGCGGCCGCGTCTCGATCTCGAGCTTGAACTGGCTCGACATGCGTTCGAGCACCGAGCGCAGATGCAGCTCGCCCAGCGCCCGCAGCACCGTCTCGTTGCTGTGCGGATCGTGCTCGACGACCAGCGTCGGGTCCTCGGCGGTCATCCGGTGCAGCACTTCCCAGATCCGCTGCTCGTCGCCTCGCTTTTTCGGGCGCGAGCGCGACGCCCTGCATCGGCGTCGGGAATGCGAGCGGCTGCATGTGGATGTGATCCTCGTCGTGCGAATCGTGCAGCACGCGGTCGAATTCGATCTCGTCGACCTTGGCGACCGCCGCGATGTCGCCCGGAACCGCCGCGTCGACCTCGACGTTCTTGCCGCCCTGCAGCATGAACAGATGGCCGACCTTGAAGGGCTTGCGTCCGTCGCCGACGAAAAGCGAGGTGTCGCGCGTCACCGTTCCCTGGTAGACGCGGAAACACGCCGAGCTTGCCGACGAACGGGTCCATCACGACCTTGAATACGTGCGCCAGCACGTGCTTTTTCGGATCGGGCTCCGAATGGAACTCGACGGCGGCTGCGCCTTCGCCCTTGGTGAACAGCGGCGGATTGCCCTCGGCCGGATTCGGCAGCAGCTTGGCGAAGACATCGAGCAGCTCGGCGACGCCGGCGCCGTTCTTGGCCGACACGAAGCACACCGGAACGAGATGGCCCTCGCGCAGCGCCTTCTCGAACGGCGCATGCAGCTGCTCGGGCGCGATCTCGCCCTGCTCCAGATAGAGCGACATCAGCTCCTCGTCGACCTCGACGACCTGGTCGACCAGCGCGCGGTGCGCGTCGGCGACCGACGAAAAATCGGCTTCGCCGGCAGGATTGAAAAAGCAATCGACGACGCGCTTGCCGTTGCCGGCCGGCAGATTGATCGGCAGGCACTCCTTGCCGAATGCCGCGCGGATCGCAGCGAGAACCGCCGGCAAATCGACGTTCTCGGCGTCGATCTTGTTGACGATCAGCAAGCGGCAAAGCCTGCGCGCCGCCGCCCATTCCATCATCCGCGACGCGATCATCTCGATGCCGGCCGCCGCGTTGATGACGATCGCCGCGGTCTCGACGGCATCGAGTGCGCCGATCGCCTGGCCGATGAAATCGGGAAATCCGGGCGTGTCGATGATGTGCACGCGCGTGTCCTGCGTGTCGAGGTGAAGCACCGAAGACCGCAGCGAATGCTGCCAGGTTCTTTCGAGCGGCTCGAAGTCGCTGACCGTCGTGCCGCGCTCGACGCTGCCGACCGACTGGATCGCTCCCGCCTTGTGCAGCAGCGCTTCGGCGAGCGTGGTCTTGCCCGATGCGCCGTGCCCGACCAGCGCCAGCGTACGAATGTTGGTGGTGGCGAATTTCGCCATGAATGTCGTCTCCTCCTGGGAACCTGCGGGGCGGCCGTGCTAGGGCCTGTTCGGGCCCTAGTTGCCGCGACGGCAATTCTACCTTGCAGCGCCGGCGGCGGCGGCTGGCCGGCCTTGCCGCGCGCCGCGGCATTCCAATTTACGCCCGCTGCCGGCCGTGGTCAAAACGCCATTTGCCGCGCCGGAAGCAGCGACGGCGCATCGATCGACGCGCCCTCGCTTGATTCCGACCCGAAGCCGGATCAGTCCGCGTGCACGGCGAGCAGCTCGCGCAGATTGCGCAGCAGCTCTTCTTCCTGGTAGGGCTTGCCGAGATACAGATCGACGCCGAGCTCGGCGGCCCGGTTGCGATGCTTCTCCGCCGTACGCGAGGTGATCATGATGATCGGAATGTGCGCCAGGTTGTGGTCGGCCTTGATCGTCTTGGCGAATTCGAAGCCGTCCATGCGCGGCATCTCGATGTCGAGCAGAATGGCGTCGGGCGTGCGCTCGCCCAGCAGCTGCAATGCGTCGAGACCGTCCTTGGCCGCGATCACCATGTAGCCTTCGCGGGTCAGCAGGCGGCTGGTTATCTTGCGCACCGTCAGCGAGTCGTCGACGATCATCATCAGCGGCGGACCCGCAGCGGCGGCCGCGGCGGCCGCAGCGGCGGCCGCCTGCGGCGTCTTGACGACCATCGGCGCTTCGGCGGCGGTGTCCAGTCGCTGCGCCAGCTGCACCGGATTGATGATCAGCACGACCTCGCCGGTACCCAGCACCGTCGCGCCGGAAATGCCCGAGACGCGTGCCAGTTGCGGCCCGATGTTCTTGACCACGACTTCCTGGTTCCCGATCATCTCGTCGATGTGCACAGCGGCGAGATTCTGGCCGCTTTTGAGCAGCAGCACCGAGTTGTACCGCATCGTCTCGGGATTGTTTTCGCTGCTTCCGAGCAGCCGAGGCAGGTAGAAGAACGGGTACTTGCGGCTCTGCCAGACGACTTCCCGCGTCAGATACAGGTTGATCAGGTCCTTGTCCTTGATCTGCTGCACCTGCTCGACCATCGGCGACGGCAGCGCCCACAGTCTGCCCCCGGCCTTGACCAGCACGACTTGCGCAACCGCCAGCGTCAGCGGCAGGTAGAGGGTGAACGTGGTGCCTTGCTTGGCTGAGCTCGTCACCTCGACCCGGCCGCCGAGCGCCGCGATATCGGATCGCACGACGTCCAGCCCGACGCCGCGTCCCGAAATCTGAGTGACCTTGGCCGCCGTGCTGAAGCCGGGCGCGAACACGAACTCGACAAGCTGCGCTTCGGTCGGCTCGGCATCGGCACCGAGCAGTCCCTGGGCACGCGCCTTCTCCCGGATGCGGTCGAGGTCGAGACCCGCACCGTCGTCGGCCAGCTCGATCGCGATTTCATTGCCTTGCTGCCGCACGTTGAGGGTGATTTCCCCGGTGTCAGTTTTTCCAGCGGCAGCGCGCAGCTGGCGGCTTTCGATGCCATGGTCGAGCGCATTGCGCAGCAGATGCTCGAGCGGGCCGACCAGCTTTTCAAGGACCGAGCGGTCGAGCTCGACCTGCGTGCCGCGGATTTCGAGATTGGCCCGCTTGTCGAGCTCCTTCGCGGTCTGCCGGAGAATGCGATAGAGGCGCTCCGACAGGCTGCCGAAAGGCACGGTCCGGATCGAGAACAGTTGCTGCTGCACGTCGCGCGACAGGCGCGATTGCGCGAGCAGCGCGGCGTCGGCTTCGTCGAGATTCTTCAGCAGCGATTGCTGGACGGTCGAGACGTCGTTGACGCCTTCGGCCAGGCCACGGGTCAATTCCTGGAACCGCGTATAGCGGTCGAATTCCAGCGGATCGAAGCCTTCGGCCGCCTCGTTGACCATCGACATGCGTGACTGGATCTGCGACTCGGCCTGGATTTCGATTTCGCGCACCTGCGCGCGCAGTCGAATGACGCTATTGGTCAGCTCGAGCAGATTGCCCTTGAGTGAGCGAAGCTCGCCCTCGGCGCGGGCGCGCGTTATCGCGACCTCGCCGGCCTCGTTCACCAGCCGGTCGATCAGCTCGGCACGCACGCGAAGCATCGCTCGCGCGGAATCGCCTTCGGCGGCAGTCGCCGGTTCGGCTGCGTGCGGCGGCAACGGTTGCGCGGGGCGCGACCGGGAGCGGCGTGACGACGGCGCCGTGAGTTGCCGACGGCGGCTGCTCGGGCGCTGCTTCGGACGCGGCGGCCAGCCACGGCGGAGCCGTATCGGTTTCGCCTTTCTGCAGGCGATCGAGCAGGAAAGCGATGTGGTCCAGATCGTTGTCCAGCGCGTCGAAAAACTCGGCCGTCGGCGCCGCCGCCTCGACGCCAGTGAGGCGGCTTTCCATCATGTGCGCGACCTCGCCCAGTCGCATCGCCCCGGCCATCCGCGCGCTGCCCTTGAACGTGTGCAATGTGCGCTGCAGGGCCTGCATCGTGTCGCTTGTTCCAGGCTTGGCGCGCCAGTCGCGCAGCTGCTCGCCGGCCTGCGGAAAGAGCTCGGCCGCCTCGTCGAGGAATATCGGCAATACCTGGCGGTCGACATCGTCGTGAACTTCGAGCAGCGTCGCGTCCGCCGGCGTGGGCGTCGGGGCAGCGGCTGCGGGCGACGGCGTTGGCGTTGGCCCGCTCGGCGCGGATACCGCATGCAGCATCGGCTCGGCTTTGCGCTCGCCCGGGCTCGGAGCGGCTACGGCTCTCCGACCGCGGCCAGCTCGAGATTGATCGTCCTGCCATGCTCGTCGGCGTCGGCGACCCGCGCCGCCACCGCCTCACTGTCGTCGATTCCACGCTGAGGCACCGTGTCCTGGCGCAGCGTTTCCAGCTCGTTGATGATCTCCGCCGCCTCGGCCTCGTCGCTGGCGCGGAACGATTCGCGTGCGCGAACGCGTGCGCTCAAGGCGCTCAAGCCTGCAACCGCGCGGGCGAGAACCGGCTGCGCCGCGCCCGGCAGCGGCGCACCACGCTCCTGCAAGCCGAGCAGGCAAACCTCCAGCGCCTTGGCAGTGGTGGCGACCAGCGGAAATCCGCCGGTGCGATGAATGCCGCACAGCGTGTGGCTCGCGCGCACCATCAGCTGCGACGGCGTCGCCGCAGAGTCGAACTGCAAAGTCTGCAGCTCGTCGTCCAACGTGGCCAGGTGCTGCTTTGCCTCTTCGCACAGAATGCGATACAAGGCGGCTGACAGCGTAACTCCGCCGACGGTAATTTCCTCTTCGGCATCGGCAAGTGTTGCGACGACATCGGCGTCGGGTGCGTCCTGCGCCGCGACAGCGGCAAAGGCCAGCGTCGGCGCCGCCGACCCGGGCGGAGAATCCGCCATATCGCCTTCGCCATACGGCGTCTCGTCGAGCTCGAGGCACTTCGATCGCCGCATGCGAGGAGCCCGGTGCGGCCATATCGGCGCCGCGGTCGATCGCCGAAACAGCGGCAAGCGGCCCCGGCGTCGGCCGCGATGGCGATGGGGGCGGCGATGGCGGCTGCCCTCCCGAGTCGCCTCCGCCATCCGGAAACTCGCTTTCGACCTTGGCCAGCGCTGCGCGCAAGGCGTCGGCATCGGGAGTCACCCGGCCGGTACTGCGCAGTGCATCGACCCAGCGGCGAAAGCTCGACTCGGCCACACCTATCATTGCGATCAGCGCCGGCGTCGTCGGTCGATCTTCCTCGATCACGCGGTTGTGAACCTTTTCCACTGCGTACGCGAGCTCGCCCAGATCGGTGAGGCCCACCATGCGGCCGCTGCCCTTCAAGGTGTGGAATCCGCGCCGCACGACTGACAATGCCGTGCGATCGTCGGAATTCGCGGCGAGCTCTGTCGCGCTGGCCGCGATCGTATCCAGCACTTCGCCTGCTTCGGTCAGATAGATGTCGAGCAACTCGGTATCGAACTGCGTCGCGTCGGTTTCCAGCAGGCGCATCGTTTCCGCGGAAGGAGCGGGCGCGGCCTCGCTCTGCGCCGCGACCGCTGCGACAGCGTCCTGCAGGGCCGCCGTGTCTGCCGTCCCGGCATGCGCGAGCTCGGTCAGCGCCGCATCGGCGTCCTGCTGCAGGCGCTCATCGCCGATCAGCTCGGCGTCGTGCTTCAGCGTCGTCAGATCGGCCGATAGCCTGTCCCGCGCCGCCAGGTCGCCCGGCGCGCTCTGATAGGCGGCAAAGATTTCCGGCAGCGCCGATCGCAGATCGACGACAGCCGACTCGACGGTCTCGGGCTCGGCGGCGGGCGCGCTGGGCGCGACGTCAAGGCGGCGATCGAGCAGCGGGGTGATCAGGCGGTCGCGATCCGGCCGCTGCTGCTCGACGGCCTCGATATAGAAGCCGAGACCCGACAGCGATTCGGCCAGCATCTCGAGATCGTCGTTGTGAACCTCGACATCCGGTTTCGCATACTCGTCGATCTGCTGCTGGCAAAGCTCGAGCAGACGCTCCGCGCTGTCGAGCCCCAGCATCTTCAGCGCGCCGGCGATCTGTCGGCTGTCGCCAGCGAGGGTGGCGAGCTCGGCGCGCTTGCTGTTGTCCCTGAAAAACGCATCGAGCACCTGTTCCATGTGGCGGAGGTTCGCCTGAATTTCGCGCGCGACTTGCGCCAGCAGCAATCTCTCCTGCGCGCGACGCGCCATTTCGTCGAGCAGCGGCGCACCCGCGATCAGCGGCGTCGGCTTGTTCTGCTGCGCGGCGTCGATGCGCGCCAGCATTGCATCGATCTGCTGCGGCAGCTCCGGCGAAATCGAGCCGAAATGCTCGATCGTCGATTCGGCGAGCAGCAAGGCCGTTGCGAATTCCATCGCCACCGCCTCGGAAACGGAACCCGTGCCGAACTTGTCGACGCGGCTGGCCAGCGCGCCGATCAGGCGGGACAGCGATGGCTCGCCGATGGCGCGTACGCGGTCGACAAGACCTGCCATCGTCTGCTTGAGCTTCGCGATGTTTTCCGGACGCCCGCTGGTGATCTTCAGCCAGAGGTCCTTGGCGCTGGCCAGCTGTTCGCGGGCCTCGCGCAGCAGCGGCTGCGTGCGCAGGACGTCGGCCGACAGCACTTCGGCGGTCGGTATCAGGCCATTGAGGTGATAGGCGCGCTGGACGGCCTGCGTCTGTGCGCCGACCGGGGCGCTTATCGCGACGTAGTAGAGCACCTCGCGGCGCATCCGGTCCGAGACCTTCGCCGAGCCTTCGACGAAGCGCCGGATCTGCAAGTCGACCCGTCCGCACAGCTGCTTGACGCCGAATCCGCTTTCGACGCCTCTTTCGACGATGCTTTCGAGCAGCGCGCCGACGGTCCACCAGAACGAGCGCTGCGCCGAATGCGTCTGCACGTCTTCGATGCCCTGAACGGCATCGCGCATAATCTTCGACCCTTCCTCGTCGCCGCGCAGCCACGCAAGCAGGCCGCGCTGATACAGGCGCCGCTGCTTGATGAGGAAGGAGGAAAGCTTGTGCGGCGTGACCGACTTGAGGCTCGCGATCTTCGGCGCGCGCGGCGACAGGTCGGGGAAGAAAAGATCGGTCGGCGACGCGCCCTTGACACCGCGCGCCTGTTGCATCTGCTCGTACTCGGGGAAAAGCTTAAGCGGCACCGGATTCGCGCCGCCGACCAGCTCGTCCAGGAAAATGCGGAGCTTGCGCCCGGCGCGGTCGACAACATCGCAAGCCGCTGGTGCCTCGGCCTCCGGGAGGCCCTCGAGGCGGACCAGATGACGCTCGATTTCCTCGGTATAGGCGGCGACCGCGTCGAGGCCTACCATCTGCAACGCGCCCGCTGCCTGGTGCACATGGGTACGCGACTGCTTGAGTGGGGTGACGTCTCGCGGCGCCGCCTTGTATGCCGCGAGCGACTCCAGCCCGCGTCCTAACGCGTGGTCTATTTCGCCGTGGACCCAGGAGAGCGGTCCGAGATCGAAATCCTGTGCGGTATCGCTGGCCATGATGATTGGGCTTAGTTCATTCGGGATCGGCAGCTCGGCCTGGACCGCATGCAAGAACCGAGCCCGGATGCGGCGCCGGGCTCATCCGCGCAATATCACACCTTGAAGCCGGCAACCGAGCTCCGCAGCTCGGCCGCGAGCTTGGTCAGCTGGCCGATCGAGACATTGGTCTGCTTGGTGCCCTCGGTCGTCTCCTCGGTGATCTTCAGGATGCCCTGCATGCCACGGGTCACGTCCGACACCGAAGCCGACTGCTTCTGCGTCTGCGCCGAGATGCCTCCGATCAACTCGGCGAGCTCGCGCGATACCCGCCGAATTTCGTCCAACGCCTGACCGGCCGCGTCAGAAAGCTTGGTTCCCTCGACCACGCCGACGGTGCTCTTTTCCATCGCCGCGACGGCATCCTGCGTATCGGCCTGAATGGTCTTGACGATCGCCTCGATCTGCTTGGTCGCCTCGCCCGAGCGCTCGGCCAGTCGCTGCACCTCTTCCGCGACGACGGTGAAGCCGCGGCCCGCCTCGCCCGCCGATGCAGCCTGGATCGCGGCGTTGAGCGCCAGCACGTTCGTCTGCTCGGTGATGTCCGAAATCAGCTCGACGATCTCGCCGATCTCCAGCGATGATTCGCCGAGGCGCTTGATCCGCTTGGCGGTGTCCTGGATCTGCGTGCGAATCTCGTTCATGCCCGATATCTGGTTGTGCACCGCCTCGCCGCCTTTTTCCGCGGCCGCAAGCGACTGCTGCGCGACGCGTGCCGACTGCGCCGCAGTCTGCGACACCTCGTTGATCGACTGCGCCATCTGCAGGACCGAGGCGGATGCCTGCTGGATCTCCTTGTTCTGCCGCTGCGAGGCCTCGTACAGCCGGTTCGAGATCGCCTGCGCATCGGTCGTCGCCTTGGCCACCTGGTCGGTCGCCGAGTTGATGCCGCGCACCAGTGTGCGCAACTCCTCGATCGTGAAGTTGATCGAATCCGCGATCGCACCGGTCACATCCTCGGTCACCGACGCCTGCACGGTCAGATCGCCGTCCGCGAGGTTGCCCATCTCGTTCAACAGCCGCAGAATCGCTTCCTGGTTGCGCTTGTTCTCCTGCTCGCTTTCGAAAGCGCGAACGCGACCGTCCTCGCGCGACACCCAGCCGTAGGCGATCAGGACGATAAGGGCGAGCAAGGCGAAGATCATCGCGGCCCACAAGGTGAAGCTTCGCACCGTCGTCTGGCCGTCGAATTCGTTGGTAAGCGCGGTCGTGTCCGCCAGCAGCGGCTCCGATTCCTGATTGATGCCCCGCGCGGCCTGCTTGGCGAGCACCAGGCGTTGCATGTTCTGCAGTATCGCGTTGACGCCGGTCTCGTAGCTCGCGAACCGCTTCTGCAGCTCGGCCAATGTCGCGCGCGCATCCTCGGCGCGCACCGCGCCCGGAAGCCGAAGCGCATCGCTTCCCTTGAGCAATCCGTTGAGAATTTCGCGAAACGTGCCGGTATCCTTGCCCAGCAGGAACGCGACTTCGGGATCGATTTCGTCCGAGGAAACGAGCGAATTGGCGTTCTTGGCGATCCGCTGCGACAGTACGGCGAGCTGGTTGGTGAAATCGACTTCGCGCAGCGAGCCGCCGGCGGACGCGATTTGCGCCGCCGCCTGCTGCGCCAGCTCGAGCAGGGCATTGTTGCCCTGGTTGATGCTGTCCAGGCCCTTCGACAGCGACAGCAGCGCGGCCTGGTTGTCGACCACCGCGGTCGCGTTCTTTTCCACCCGCTCCCAGCGCGCGTCGAGCACGCCCAGCGCCTTCTGCAGTGCTTCGTTGCTGGCCACGTCCACGCTGGTGCCATGCACGGTGCCGCCCTTGGTCAGCGCGTCCAGGTCGGCGCGAAAGCGGTCGCGCGAATCCTTGACGCTCTCGAATGCTCCGACATTGCCTTGCACCGCCAGCGCCGTTCCGCGCGCCAGGCGCTGCGACAGCATCTGCATTTCGGTCGCCGTTGTCGAGCTCGCACCCGCCTGCGAGTTCGCCCGGTAGTTGAGCCACAGCATCACGCCGGCGAGAATGCCGAACAACAGCAGCAGCACGCCGAGTATCTGGTATTGCCTGGCGATCGGCAGATGCCCGATGAACGGCAGGCGGCCGGGCTGTTTCATCTCCGGCGTCGCGTTGCGCATCTGATCCATGATCGAAGGCGTAGCCAGCGGGTCGTAGCCGCGCTGCGCGCCGCTCATCTTGACCTGCGTCGTCGGCTCATCGAGATCGGATTCGGACAGGGTCTGTCCCCTGCCCGCACCCGCGCCCAAGAGGCCTTTAAGTGTGAATGCCATGATCCCTCCCCAGACAGGGTCGCTACGCCTGCGTGAATCCGGGAACTGTGCGCAACCTACAGTCCCACTTGAAGAAAAACCGGATCCTGCGCCAGCAGGGCCAGGTCGATTTCCTGCCAAAGGCCGCCGACCTTGTCGGTCCAGCGCGCGCCGTACCACGCCGGCGCATCGGCAGGAGCGTCACCACGCACCAACTCGGCGAGATTGCTCAGGCCCAGGACCCGCGTCACCACCAGTCCCGCGCGCAACTCGCCTACGCGCGGTCCGAACAGGACCATGCGCGCCTGCGCCGCGCCAGGGGTCACAGGCTCGATCGCATGGCCGAGGAATCCGGCGAAATCGATGACGCTGTAAAGATTGCCGCGGATGTTGGCGATACCGAGATACCACGGCCGGGTCAGCGGTACCGTTGCCATCGTCGGCACCGCGATGACCTCGCCCGCATCGGCGAGACGGATCAGCCATTGCTTGCCGGCGCAGGCGAGCCCCAGACCGGGACTGCTCCACCTGCTGCGTGGTTTTCGCCGCAAGGCGCGCCGCCAGTTCCTGCTGGAACGCGCGGAGGTCGAGCTTGGCGGCGCGGGCCATCTGGAGCGCGTCAGCCGAGCGCCGTGATCTTGGCGATCAGCTCGTCGCGGTTCACCGGCTTGACGATGTAGTCGCGTGCGCCCTGGCGCATGCCCCAGATCTTGTCGGTTTCCTGGGTCTTGGATGTGCACATGATGATCGGAACCGTACGGGTCGCCGGATCGCGGCTGATCGCACGCGTCGCCTGGAATCCGTTGAGGCCGGGCATCACCACGTCCATCAGTATCAGGTCGGGCTTCACCGTCTTCGCCTTGAGGATCGCGTCCTCGCCGTTGTCGCTGGCGACGACCTCGTAGCCTGCCTTGGTCAGCATGTCATTGAGGACATGCCGCTCGGTCGGTGAGTCATCGACGATCAATACGCGTTTAATTGCCATTGTTTCCCCACCCTTAGCTTGCCGTCGTCGCACCCGATCGGGTCATCGATCAGTGCGCGGCCGACTTGACGTGCGTCCCGACCGCCTTCAGCAGGCTCTCCTTGGTGAACGGCTTGGTCAGGTACTGATCGGAACCGACCATCCGGCCGCGTGCGCGGTCGAACAGACCGTCCTTCGACGAAAGCATCACCACAGGCGTCTGGTGAAAGCGCGAATTTTTCTTGATCAGCGCGCAGGTCTGATACCCGTCCAGCCGCGGCATCATGATGTCGACGAAGATCAGGTCCGGCTGATGGTCGGCGATCTTGGCCAGCGCATCGAATCCGTCTTCGGCCAGGATCACCGTGCACCCTGCCTGGAGCAGAAAAATCTCGGCGCTGCGACGAATCGTGTTGCTATCGTCGATCACCATGACTTTCGCGCCCGCCAAGGCGACTGGATCCGACAATTCAGTTCCTCCCGCGTTGTAGCTCAGTCCTACGTCCAGCGCTATCGTTTCCATTTCAAGCCCTCGAAAGTTTGCCACGGATGGGAGCAAATGCCTAGAGCATAATCCTTGCCAGAACTGGCAAACCTTAGGTTTTTGAGCGATTTGCAACACCGGCGCAGCGAATTTGAGCAAAAAACTGCCGTGCCGGGGCACCACGCGCAGGCGCGGGGGGCCGAGCGACGTGCCGCGGAGGCGGTCCCGGCGCGTGGTTTCATGCAAGTCGGACGCCCCAAAACGGCCGGTCGAGGGCCGAAAAAACAAGTCGGCAGGGCGTTGACCTTCCAGATGGCGTCCCGCCGGACTGCACGACGCGGCCGGCGCGGCCCACGTTCGACCACCCCTAGCGCCCGAGAAACATGCGGTAGGCGGGATTGGCCGTCTCGTCGACGCCGTA
Source organism: uncultured beta proteobacterium (assembly GCA_963828595.1). GTDB lineage: Bacteria > Pseudomonadota > Gammaproteobacteria > Burkholderiales > Casimicrobiaceae > PALSA-1003. Next base: position 37,977 of record CAWHEN010000008.1, on the reverse strand, counting down.
GTAGCCGAGCCGCCTTAGGAAGCCGCGGAACTTGGCGTGATCCGGGGCGGCACCTGCATCCCGACCAGCACACGTCCGTGGTCGGCGCCGTGGTTGCGGTAATGAAACAGGCTGATGTTCCAGCCGCGGCTCATGCTGTTCAGGAAGCGCATCAGGGCGCCAGGCCGCTCAGGGAACTCGAAGCGATAAAGGATTTCGTTCTCCGCCGCCGGCGCGTGTCCGCCGACCAGATGGCGCACATGCAATTTGGCCATTTCGTTGTCGGACAGGTCGTACGCCTCGATCCGTCGCGCGTGCATCGCGCGCAGCAACGCTGCGGTCTCGTGGCGGTTGGCGACTTCGACGCCGACGAAAATGTGCGCGATGCGCGGATCGGCGTAGCGGTAGTTGAATTCGGTGACGCTGCGCTTGCCCAGCAGGGCACAGAACTCGCGGAAGCTGCCCGGCCGCTCAGGTATCGTCACCGCGAAGATCGCTTCGCGCGCCTCGCCGAGCTCGGCCCGTTCCGCGACGAAGCGCAGGCGGTCGAAATTTATGTTGGCGCCGCCCGCGATCGCCACGAACGTCCGGCTCTTCGGCCGGTGTCGCTCGCACCAGGCCTTCACGCCGGCGATCGACAGCGCGCCGGCCGGCTCGAGCACGGCGCGCGTATCCTCGAACACGTCCTTCAGCGCGGCGCATATCGCATCGGTGTCGACGGTGATCATGTCGTCGACGAGCTCGCGGCAGATGCGAAACGTTTCCCTGCCGACCTGCTTGACCGCGACGCCGTCGGCGAACAGGCCGACGTGTCCAAGACGGATGCGGCGCCCGGCGGCGAGCGAGCGGGTCATGGCGTCGGAATCGACCGGCTGCACGCCGATCACTCTTACCTCCGGGCGCACCCGCTTGACGTAGGACGCGATTCCGGCGATCAGCCCGCCCCCGCCAACGGCGGCGAAGATTGCGTCGAGGGGTCCCTGACATTGGCGCAAGATTTCCACCGCGATCGTTCCCTGGCCGGCGATCACGTCCGGATCGTCGTACGGATGAATGAACGTGGCGCGCCGGGCCTTCTGCAACTTGACCGCGTGCGCGTACGCGTCGCTGTACGAATCGCCGTGCAGGACGACCGTTGCGCCGCGCGCCTCTACCGCCTGGATCTTGATCGTCGGGGATGTCACCGGCATTACGATCGTCGCCTTGCAGGCTAGCCGCTGCGCCGCCAAAGCGACGCCCTGCGCGTGGTTGCCGGCCGATGCCGCGACCACCCCTCGCGCGCGTTCGGCGGACGAAAGATGCGCCATCCGGTTGTAGGCGCCGCGCAGCTTGAAGGAAAACACCTCCTGCTTGTCCTCCCGCTTGAGCAACACGCGGTTTCCGATGCGGCGCGACAACATCGGCGCCGGTTCGAGCGGCGATTCGATCGCGACGTCGTAGACCTTCGCGTTCAGAATTCTTTGCAGGTAATCGGTCGGCACGGGACGGAACGAGAGCGTGGACGGAGAGCGAGCGTAGCAGAAACACCTGTGCCCCCAAAGCTGGCGCGCGTTCGCATGCGCTCATTTCTGTTAGGCTTGCGCGCACCGCTTTCCGTCGCGCCGAACGCCGGCGTGAACAGGCCCAGTCCGTGACCGCCAAGACGCTCGCCGTCGTCGACCTCGGATCGAACAGCTTCCGCCTGGAGATCGGCCGCATCGAGGGCGACCAGATCTACCGGCAGGATACCTGGCGCGAGACGCTGCGCTTCGGCGCCGGCCTCGACCGCAACGGACGCATCAAGCCGGCGGCGATGAAACTCGCGCTTGCCTGTCTCGCGCGGTTCCGCGAGCGCCTGTCCGGCGTCCATCCGTCGGCGGTGCGCGCGGTGGCCACCAACGCCTTTCGAGTCGCGGCCAACGCGCGCGAGTTTCTGCCCAAAGCCGAGCGCGCGCTGGGATCCCCGATCGACGTGATCAGCGGGCACGAAGAGGCGCGGCTGATTTATCTGGGCGTCGCGCATGAGCTGCCGCCATCGGACGCGCCGCGCCTGGTAGTCGACATCGGGGGCGGGTCGACCGAATTCATCATCGGCCGCGGACTCGAGCCCGATCGGCTGGAGTCGCTGACCCTGGGCTGCGTCAGCACGACGCAGAAATTCTTTCCCGACGGGATGGTCAGCGCGAGCGCATTCGATGCCGCGGAGACCGCGGCCCGAGTCGAAATCGAAGCCATCGCCGGCGATTTTGGCGCCGGTCACTGGAAAAGCGCCTTTGCGTCGTCGGGGACTGCGGCCGCGCTCGCCGAGATCCTCGAGCAAAACGGGTTCTCCGCCGGCGGCATCACCCCGGCCGGGCTCGACCGGCTGAAGAAGCGCCTGGTTCGCGCCCGCGATCCGGCGCGCCTGAAGCTCAATGCGCTCAAGCCAGAGCGCGTGCCGGTGCTCGCAGGCGGCCTGGCCATCATGAGCGCGGCGGTCACCGAGCTCGACATCGAGCGGATCGATCCGGTCGGCGGTGCGCTGCGGCTGGGCGTGCTCTACGACCTGCTCGGCAGAACGATAGACCGCGACGCTCGACAGCTTACCGTCGAGCGTTTTCTGGACCGCTACCGGGTCGATCGCCGCCATGCCACTCGCGTCGCCGCGCTCGCGACCGCCCTGCTCCGCCGCGCCGCGCCCAAGGCCGGCCCTGAGCAGATACAGATGCTGCACTGGGCCGCGCTGCTGCACGAGATCGGCATGTCGGTCTCGCATATCGGGTTTCACAAGCACGGTGCTTACATCCTGCAGCATGCCGACATGCCCGGGTTTTCGGCAGGCGAGCAGATGCGTCTAGCCTTGCTGGTCTATGGCTGCCGCGGCGGACTTGCCAAGGTCCGTGCCGCGCTCGGCGAACCGCTGGCGCGGGCGCAGATCGCGGCGTTGCGGCTGGCCGTGCTGTTTTGTCACGCCCGCACCGAGGTTTCGCTGCCGCGAGTGGCGCTCAAGACCCGCGGCGGCGTCACGATCCACGTAGGGCAACGCTGGCTGGCAGCCCACCCGCTGACCGCGTACCTGCTCGACCGGGAGCGCGCGCAGTGGAACAACGCGGTGGACCTGACTAGCGCATCGCCGCAAGTCGGCGGGACCGAAGCCACGCTAGAGGTAGTCGGGCCCGATGACGACCTTGAGCACGACCTCGGCGCCTTCTTCGCGCGCCCGGTTGGACAGCCACCAGACGGCGGCCTTGCGCATGCCCCACGGGCCGTCACTGCCCGACAACAGCAGCGCCGCGGTTTCGCCCAGCGTCGGCTGATGACCGACGATCAGCCTCGCCTCGCGCGCATCTGGCCATCCGGCCGCCGCGAGCACGGCGGCGGCGGTGGCACCGGGAGCGAGCTCGGCCACGATCTTGAACTTTCGCCCGAGCGCGCGTGCGGTCTGCTGCGCACGTTCGGCGGGGCTCACCAGAATGCGGCAACGGTCGGGCAGGTGGCCGTCGAGCCAGGCGGCCATGCGCTCGGCCTGCCGGACGCCTTTGGCCGTGAGACGCCGCTCGAGATCGGGCTCGCCCGGCTCGGCGTCGGCGTGACGCCAGAGGATCAGATCCATGAGGGCAGCGGCTCCGTTCAGCGTACGGCGCTCGGACGTTCGGCCAGCCGATCGAGCAGGAGTTCCTGCGCAGCGCAGGCGCGTGCGCGCCGCGCGGGCCTCGCGCGCACATACTCGCCGTCGGCGCCCAGATCCCAGGCGCTGCTGTTGTCCTCGAAACACGCTTCCAGCCCTTCGGCGATGACGCGCGCCTTGAGCTCCTTGTCGAGCACGGGAAACGCGACCTCGATGCGGCGAAACAGGTTTCGTCCCATCCAGTCGGCGCTCGACAGGTAGACGTCCTCGCTTCCGCCGTTGCGGAAATACCAGATGCGCGGATGCTCGAGAAAGCGCCCGACGATCGAGCGCACGCGTATGTTGTCGGACCACCCTTTGACCCCGGGACGAAGCGCGCACGCGCCGCGCACGACCAGGTCGATCTTCACGCCGGCCTGAGAAGCGGCGTAGAGCGCCTTGATCACCGCCTCCTCGACCAGGCCGTTCATCTTGGCCATGATATGCGCGGCGCTGCCCTCCTTCGCGTGCCGGGTCTCTCGATGTATCGCAGCAAGCAATTGACGATGCATCGTGAATGGCGCGAGCCAGAGGCGCTTCAGCCGGTTCGAGCGGGCGAGGCTGGTGATGTGCAGGAAGACCTCGGCGACGTCGGCGCACAGTTCCGGGTTTACGGTGAGCAGGCCGAAGTCGGTGTATTGCCGCGCGGTGCGCGGATGGTAGTTTCCGGTGCCGAGATGGACATACGGCCGCAGTTGCGAGCCTGCCCGAGGCGTCGGGCTCGCGGCGCAGCAGCAGCGCAAGCTTGGCGTGGGTCTTCAGACCGAACACGCCGTAGACGACCTGCGCGCCGGCCTCCTCCAGCCGCTCGGCCCAGTTGATGTTCGCCTCCTCGTCGAAACGGGCGAGCAGCTCGACGACGACGGTGACTTCCTTGCGCCGGCGAGCCGCCTCGATCAGCGCGTCCATCAACACCGAATTGACGCCGGTGCGATAGACGGTCTGCTTGATTGCGACCACGTCGGGATCGTCGCTGGCCTTCCGGATGAACTCGACGACCGGGTCGAACGACTGATACGGATGATGCAGCAGGATGTCGTGCTGCCGGATCGCGGCCAGGATGTCGGGCTGATCGCGCAGCCGCTCCGGTGTGCCGGGCACGAACGGCGGATACTTGAGTTCGGTCCGGTCCGACTCGTCGACCAGCGTCGTCAAGCGGGCGAGATTGACCGGACCGTCGCAACGATACAGATCGGCCTCCTCCAGCTCGAATTGCTGCAGCAGCAGATCGGCGAGCGCCGGCGCGCAGTTGGCAGCGACTTCGAGCCGCACGGCGAGGCCGAATTGCCGCTGCGGCAGCTCGCCCTCCAGCGCCTGCCTCAGGTTCTTGACCTCCTCCTCGTCGAACCACAGGTCCGCGTCGCGCGTCACGCGGAATTGCGAGTAGCCGATGACGCGGCGCCCGGCGAACAGTTCGCCCAGGTGCGCGTGGATGATCGAGGCCAGCAGCACAAAGCTGTTGGCCGGCGCGACCTCGCGTGGGCAGCTCGATCACGCGCGGCAACTGATGCGGCGCCTTGACGATCGCGATGGCCGTCTCGCGCCCGAACGCGTCGCTGCCGGAAAGCTCGACGATGAAATTGAGGCTCTTGTTGACGACCTGCGGAAAGGGGTGCGCCGGATCGAGGCCGATCGGGCTCAGCAACGGCTTAACCTCGCGCCGGAAATAGTCGGCGACCCAGGCCCGCTGCGCGGCGTTTCGCTCGGCGTGGCGCAGCAGCCGTATGCCGGCCGCAGCCATCGCCGGCAGCACCTGCTCGTTGAGCGTGCGGTAGATGTCCGCGACCAGCGCGTGGCGTCTCTTCGCAGATGCGCGACGACAGCGTACGCAGCTCGTGCAGCGTCACCCCGGGGGGCGGCGCCTTGACGCGGAGCTGCTCGCGCATCCCGGCGACGCGGATCTCGAAGAATTCGTCCAGATTGCTGCTGACGATGCACAGGAAGCGCAGACGCTCGAGCAGCGGGACAGCGGCATCCTGCGCCAGGGCGAGGACGCGTCGATTGAACGCGAGCAGTGAAAGCTCGCGGTTGATCAGCGGCGGCGCGGCTGTCTTGCCGGGCGATTCGGGCGGCATCGGGGTGGCGCGTCGCCGTGGGCCGGTCGGTGCGGCGAATCCGGCCATTTTCGCCGACTCAGGTTACCGGACATGTTACCGGCGGCTCATTCGGCGGCGGGCACCAGCGCCAGCCACAGGCACGCTCCCTTCGCCTCGCGATCGAGCTCGACCAAGTAGGCGCGATGCGCGGCAAGCTCCTCGGGCGACGGCGAAACGAAAATCAGCTGTACCGAGCCTGCGGCGGCGAAACCTTCGCCGACTTCCGAGCGCGGCGTGACGATGTCGATCGTCAGCGATTCCTGGCCGCGCGTCATCGCCAGATAGACCTCGGCGAGCAGCTGCGCGTCGAGCAGCGCGCCGTGCAGCGTGCGGTGCGCATTGGCGACGCCGAAGCGCTCGCACAGCGCGTCGAGGTTGTTGCGCTTCCCGGGGAACTGCTCGCGCGCCAGCGCGAGCGTGTCGACGACTTCGGCGGCGATCGCGGCGCTGGATGACATGCCTAGGCGAGTCAACTCCTCGTCGAGGAAGGCGACGTCGAATGGGGCGTTGTGGATGACCCACTGCGCGCCGCGTGCGAACGCGATGAACTCGTCGGCGATTTCAGCGAATTTCGGTTTGTCGCGCAGCATTTCCCACGACAGGCCGTGCACGTCGGTTGCGCCTGCGTCGATCTCGCGGTCGGGGTTGACGTAGAAGTGGACGTTGCGGCCGGTCGGCCGGCGATCGACCAGTTCTACCGCCGCTATCTCGATGATGCGATGGTCCTTCGGGTCGAGGCCGGTGGTTTCGGTGTCGAGGATCAGTTGCCGCATAGCAGCACAGCTAGGTCTTGTACCGCTTGATCGTGGCCTGGATCTCGGCGATGGCGCGCTCGATCTCGTCGTCGGTCAGGTCCCGCTGCATTCCCTTGCGATCGGTCAGCGTCAGCGTGCGGTCGATCTCGGTCTGGAATTCGCCCAGGCCGAGCGTCTCGGTGATCGTCGTCGTCGGCTCGTCGGTCAGCGTCTCGGGACCCCAGCGCACGACGATCGAGCGAAAGATTGTCCCCCTCGGGCCCGCCGCGCACCTCCGCCTCGCGCATCAGCACCGGCAACGACTTCAGTATCGGCGCGCCGGTGAGCGCGCGCGCGATCTCCTCCTGGGGATAGACGCTCCACAGGCCGTCGGTGCACATCACGATCAGGTCGCCGTTGCGCAGCGGCGTGCGCCGCGACAGGTCGATCACCGGCTCGACCAGTCCGCCCAGGCAGCTGAAGATCTTGTTGCGATCCGGGTGATTGACGACTTCGTGCGCGCCGATCAGTCCCTGATCGACCAGGTACTGCACCTTCGAATGGTCCTTGGTCTGCCCGATCAACCCTCCCTGCCGGAACAGGTACAGCCGCGAATCGCCGACGTGCGCCCAGTACGCGTAGTTGGACTGGACGATGCATGCGACGCAAGTGGTACGCGGCGTCTCCAGCATCGAGAACTGGTTCGCATACGAGCCCAGTGCCTGATGGGCGCGAAGCATCGAATCCTGCAGGAACTTCAGCGGATTCTTCAGCGTCGGCTTGGCTTCCTGCTGGAAGCGCTCGATGAAAAGACGCACCGCGATCTGCGCGGCAATCTCGCCACCGGCGTGCCCGCCCATGCCGTCGGCGACGACCAGCAGCAGCGTGTCGCGGCTGTAGGTATATGCGAGCCGGTCCTGATTGATCTTGCGCTGACCCTTGCGGCTCTCCTGGAATATCGTGAAGCGCATGAGCGGGCCCTACATCACTTCGGTGAACAGACGCTTTTTCAGGTTATCGAGGAAAGTGAGCTTGCGCTTGCGCGGAGCTATTTCGCGGATCGCCTTCTGCAGCGCGAAAACGCTTTGCGGCCGCTCGAGCGGATCGAGCCGCAAGCACCAGTCGATGACCTCGAGCACGTTGTCGGAATAGGCGCCGGCCCAGATCTTCTTCGCCGACACCAGGTGATCCTCGTTGAGCCGCGCGTCGGCGGCCTGCGGAGCGAACGCCGCCAGGCAGGCAAACATGCTGGCGCCGATGCCGTAGACGTCGGTCCACGGCCCCAGACGGTCCGGCTCGCGATATTGCTCGGGCGCGGCGAAGCCCGGCGTGTACATCGGCGCAAGCTTCGGTCGCGACGTCGTCAACGTCTGCCGCGCCGCGCCGAAGTCGAGCAGCACCGGGCTGCCGTCGGTCCGCAGATACACGTTGGCGGGCTTGATGTCGAGGTGCAGCAGCTTGTGCGTATGCACTTCGCGCAAGCCGTTCAGCAGGTGCATGAACACGTGGCGCACCAGCCGCTCGGACATCTGGTCCTGGCGCAACTGGATCTGCTGCTGCAGCGTGCGCCCGCGCTCGTAGCGCATCACCATGTACACCGTTTCGTTGGCGCGGAAGAAATTGAGCACGCGCACGACGTTCGGGTGATTGATCTTGGCCAGCGCGCGCCCTTCCTCGAAAAAGCACTTCATTCCGTAGCGGAACGAAGTCAGGTTCTCGGCGGAGCTGGCGCGAACGATGTCGCCGTCGGTGCGCAGCACCAGCGACGAAGGCAGATATTCCTTGATGGCGACCGGGGCGCCGGCATCGTCGAACGCGCGATAGACGATGGAAAAGCCGCCGCGGCTGATCTGGCGATCAATCCGGTAATTGAGCAGCTGGTATCCGGAGGGGAGTGCCTGGTTGGTGACGCCCATTGGGCTTGCTGTTGAGGCTTAAGACTTGCACGTAAAAGGGATAAGCTCTACATTCTCGACAACCGCGGCGATAAAGTAAAGAATTCGTTCGTCGTTCTTTGGTCTTGGTCGCGCGTCGTTGCGCTTTCTGCCCAGTCTTCCAGCCTGCACGACTTGTACGCCACGGATTCGCGATGATTCTGAGCATGACCGGCTTCGCGGCGGTCGCTGCCGAGCTGCCCGGCTGCTCGCTGGCGGTCGAATTGCGGTCGGTCAATCACCGCTATCTGGACTTGCAGCTGCGCGTGCCCGACGAGCTGCGCGCGCTGGAAACCGCGATACGCGAATCGCTGGCGCGAGAGCTCAAACGCGGCAAGATCGACTGCCGGATTTCGCTGAACCGGACCACGCCTGACGCTGCGGCGCTTGCGATCAACGGCGAGCGCGTCGCCCAGCTGCGCGACGCGGCCAGCGAAGTGCAGCGTCACGCGCCCGGCAGCGCGCCGCTATCGACCGTCGAGATACTGCGCTGGCCCGGCGTGCTACCGAACCTTCGGTGGACGCCGGCACGCTGGCCGAGCACACGCTGCTGCTGGTGCAGCAGGCGCTGCGCGATCTGGGCGGATCGCGGGCGCGCGAAGGCGCCAAGCTGCGTGAAATGCTCGAGGAAAACTGCCGCGGCATCGAGCTCCAGCTCGAGCGCGTCGCGCCGCGCGTGCCGGCCATCCACGACGCCTATGTCGAGAAGCTCGGCGCCCGGCTGCGCGATGCCGGCCTCGATCCGGATAACGACCGGCTAAAGCAGGAATTGGCGCTGTTCGCCGCCAAGGTCGACGTCGCCGAAGAAATTTCGCGCCTGCAGACGCACGTCGCCGAAGTGCGGCGCGTACTTTCCGCCGGCGGCAGCAGCGGCAAGCGCCTCGATTTCCTGATGCAGGAGCTCAATCGCGAAGCCAACACGCTGGGTTCCAAATCGGTCGATGCGGAGCTTTCGCATGCCGCGCTCGAGCTCAAGGTGCTGATCGAGCAGATGCGCGAGCAGGTGCAGAACATTGAGTAGGCCGCCGAGAGCCCGGCGAGGGGCCCCGTGCACTGCACGGAGATCGACGGGGAATTGCGAGTGCGGCCGCGGCCGACCGCGACGATCGGACATACGAAGCGCACAAGGAGGCCGCTGCCGAGTGGGACAACGAGCCGTCCGATGAGCACCGCCACCGGCAACCTGTTCGTCGTCGCGGCGCCGTCGGGCGGCGGCAAGACCAGCCTGACCCGCGCGCTGCTGGCGAGAGACCGCGGCATCCGCCTCTCGGTCTCGTACACGACGCGCCCGCCGCGCCCCGGCGAGCGGGAAGGCGTCGACTATCACTTCGTTTCGACCGAACGTTTCATGGCGCTGCGCGAGGCCGGCGAGTTCCTCGAGCACGCCCACGTCCATGGCAATTGGTACGCGACCTCGGCGAGCTGGCTCAAGCCACAGATCGAAGCGGGCCAGGACGTCCTGCTCGAAATCGACTGGCAGGGCGCCGCGCAGGTGCGTACGCTGATCCCGTCCTCGATCCACATCTTCATCCTGCCGCCGTCGCTCGCCTTGCTCGAAGAGCGCCTGCACCGGCGCGGCCAGGACGACAAGGCGACGATAGCGCGGCGCCTCGAAGGCGGCGAGGGACGAGATCCGCCATTGCGCCGAGTTCAATTATGTTATTATTAATCAGGACTTTGCCTCTGCGGTCGACGACTTGAGCGCCATCGTGCGCGCCTCCCGCCTGCGCGCGGCGCAACAATGCGTCCGCCACGAGGCACTGATTGCACAACTTACTTAGCACCCGAGGAAAGCACCATGGCCCGCATCACGATCGAAGACTGCCTCACCAGGATACCCAACCGCTTCGAGCTCACCCTCGCCGCGACCAATCGCGCACGGCAGATCAGCGCCGGCTCGCAGCCGCTGGTCGAGAGCGACCGCGACAAGACGACGGTGATCGCGCTGCGCGAAATCGCTGCCGGCAAGGTCGGCATCGAAATGCTGCTCAAGCCGCAAAGTTGACTTGCATCAGGCGGCATAACCCCAACGTGATCAAGCATGTCGGAAATCGCCGAATTTACCCGACACCTTGGCCACTACCTGCAACCGCCTGACGTCGCGCTCGTAGAGCGCGCGTTCGCCTTTTCCGAACAGGCCCACCAGGGGCAGTTCCGCAAGTCGGGCGAGCCCTACATCACCCATCCGCTGGCGGTAGCCAGCATACTGTCGCAGTGGCGGCTCGACGCCCAGGGCCTCGCCGCCGCGCTCCTCCACGACGTGATGGAGGACAGCGGCATCACCAAGAACGAGATCGAGACCTCGTTCGGCAAACCCGTCGCCGAGATGGTCGACGGCGTGTCCAAGCTCGACCAGATCGAGTTCCAGTCGCGCGAGGACGCGCAGGCCGAGAATTTCCGCAAGATGCTGCTGGCGATGGCGCAGGACGTGCGCGTCATCCTGATCAAGCTCGCCGACCGGCTGCACAACATGCGCACGCTCGACGCGATGGCACCTACGCACCGCGAGCGCATCGCCCGCGAGACGCTGGACATCTACGCGCCGATCGCCAATCGTCTCGGCCTCAACGCGCTGTATCTCGAGCTGCAGGAGCTGTCGTTCAAGCATCTGCATCCGGCGCGCTATCGGGTGCTGGCCAAGGCGATCAAGGCCGCGCGCGGCAACCGGCGCGAAGTGATGAACCGGATCCTGCAGTCGATCCGCGACGGCCTTAAGGACGCCGACATCGCGGCGACGGTGACCGGACGAGAAAAGACGATCTACAGCGTCTACAAGAAGATGCGCGAGAAGCGCTATACGTTCTCGCAGGTCTTCGACATCTACGGCGTGCGCGTCCTGGTCAAGGACACGACCGCCTGCTATGCGGCGCTGGGCGTGCTGCACAACCTCTACAAGCCCATCCCCGGCAAATTCAAGGATTACGTCGCGATTCCCAAGGCGAACGGCTATCAGTCGCTGCATACGACGCTGTTCGGTCCGTTCGGCACGCCGCTCGAGGCGCAGATCCGGACGCAGGACATGCATCGCATCGCCGAGTCCGGCGTCGCCGCGCACTGGCTGTACAAGGCGGGAGGCGAGCTCGACATCGCCGAAGCGCAGGAGCAGACGCACCGCTGGCTGCAGAGTCTGCTCGAGATCCAGTCCGAGTCGCGCGACTCGAAGGAGTTTCTCGAGCACATCAAGGGCGACCTGTTTCCCGACGCGATCTACGTTTTCACGCCGAAGGGCAAGATCATGGCGCTGCCGCGCGGCGCGACCGCGGTCGACTTCGCCTACGCGGTGCACACCGACATCGGCCACCACTGCACGGCGGCCCGGATCAATTACGAGCTCATGCCGCTGCGCACCGAGCTCAAGAACGGCGACCAGGTCGAGATCATCACCTCGCCCAGCGCGCGCCCGAATCCGTCGTGGCTCGGCTTTGTCGCGACCGGCAAGGCGCGCTCCCGCATCCGGCACTTTCTGAAGTCGCTGCAGCAGCGCGAGTCGGCGCTGCTCGGCGAGCGCATGCTGGAGCAGGCGCTGATCTCGCTGAAGGTTCCCGCCGGCGTCGGTCACCTGGGAGCGCTGGGAAGCGCTGGCGCGCGAGTACGGCGCCAAGGGCCAGACCGAGATTCTTGCCGACATCGGCCTGGGCAAGCGGCTCTCGTTTGTCGTCGCGCAGGCGCTGACGCGCAGCGCCGGCCGCGCCGGCGACGAGCCGGCGCCGATGCAGGCCAAGCACGGGGCGCTGCAGCTGCGCGGCGTCGAGGGCGTCGCGATCCAGTACGGCAAATGCTGCCGGCCGATCCCGGGGGACGCGATCATCGGCCATTTTCGGCGCGGGCAGGGCCTGATGGTGCACACCCGCGATTGCGTGACGCTCAAGAAAGGCACGCGTCGACAGCGATCAGATCGTCGACGTCGAATGGGCGCCGGAGATCGAAGGCGTATTCGAAGCCGGCATCCGGCTGCTGGTGGCCGACGAGCGCGGCCTGCTCGCGCATCTCGCCACGGCCATCGCCGACGCCGGCGCGAACATCGAATATCTGTCGATGGAGCGGCCCGACGGCGGCCACGTCGTCGCGATGTTCTTCAGCGTCCAGGTGCGAGACCGCAAGCATCTCGCCAACGTCATGCGCGCGCTGCGCCGCATCCCGGAGGTCAAGCGCGTGACACGCGCGCGGACCTAGTCGCGCAGCGTTCTACCGGCCGGAAACGAAAACGGCCGGGTTACCCGGCCGTCGCCGTGTAGCGCGTTCGCCGATCAGGCGGTTTGCGGCGCGAGCAGCTTCTGCAGCTCGCCCGACTCATGCATTTCGCGCATGATGTCGCAGCCGCCGACGAATTCGCCGTTGACGTAGAGCTGCGGTATCGTCGGCCAGTTCGAATATTCCTTGATGCCCTGCCGGATCGCCGCATCGGCCAGCACGTTGACCGAGAAGAACTTGTCGACCCCGCACGACTGCAGCATCCGCACCGCGGCGTCCGAAAAGCCGCATTGCGGGAACTGCGGCGTGCCCTTCATGTAAAGCACGACCGGATGCCCGGTCACCTGCTCGCGTATCGTGTCCTGGATGCTCATCGCCTGCTCCGTGGATTGCCGACAGCTGTCTGCATTTTACCGCATGCCAGCGGGAGCGCCCGCGGCCACCGCTGCTCGCGCCGCGGCCTCCTTGCTGCTAGCCGGCTCATTCGTGAGCGCCTCGATCACTTTGTGTCGGCCGCAGCGGCGACTCGCGGCCGCGCGACCGCTCCGGACGCACCCCGCTGCGCGGTGCGCCCCTCTCGCTGCGGCTCGCGCCGCTACTCCTTGACCGCGCCGGTCAGCCCCGAGACGTAGTACTCGACGAAAAACGAATACAGGATCGCCACCGGCAGCGAGCCGAACAGCGCCCCGGCCATCAGCGAGCCCCAGTGATAGACGTCGCCCTCGACCAGCTCGGTGACGACGCCCACCGGCACGGTCTTCACCTCCGACGAGGAAATGAACGTCAGCGCATAGATGAATTCGTTCCACGACAGCGTGAACGCGAATATGCCGGCGGAAATCAATCCGGGCACGGCCAGCGGCAGGATGATGCGGACCAGTATCTGGAAGCGGCTGGCGCCGTCGATCAGCGCGCATTCCTCGAGCTCGATCGGTATCGTCTTGAAATAACCCATCAGCAGCCACGTGCAGAACGGGATCAGGAACGTCGGATAGGTGAGAATCAGCGCCAGCCGCGTATCGAACAGGCCGAGGTTGTACACCATCGCCGCCAGCGGAATGAATAGTATCGACGGCGGGACGAGGTAGGCCAGAAAAATGCTCATGCCGATGTAGCGCGACCCGCGAAAGCGCAGCCGCTCGATCGCATACGCCGCCAGGACGCTGCAGAAGATCGAAAGGCAGGTCGACACCACCGATATCAGTACGGTATTCCACAGCCATTCCGGATACGAGGTGTCGAACAGGAGCTTCTTGATGTGCGTCGAGCGTCGGGTGGATGACCCAGAACGGGTTGCCTTCGCGCGAGAGCAGCTCCTCGTCCGGCTTGAGTGCGGTGATCGTCATCCAGTAGAACGGGAACAGCAGCACGATGACGAACGCGGTCAACGGCAGATAGATGGTCACGAGGCGCCGCGGCAGCGACACCAGGTAATTCATGCCCTGCGAGTCGACGGCCTCCGGCGTCGCGACAGCGCTGCTCATTTGTCGGCCTCTTTAAAGGGGATCGCGCCATGTTGGTCAGCGCCGTATCGGCCGATTCCCGCATGCGCGGGTCGCATCCCCACTGCGTGGGGCCCCTGCTCCGCCGCTCATGCGTCTTTCGCTCCCTGTTGCCAGGCCCGGCGCTGCAGCCCGAAGTAGCTGATCAGTATCGCCGCCAGCAGGAACGGCACCATCGCCGTCGCGATCGCCGCTCCCTCGCCGAGGCTGCCGCCGGGGATCGCCCGCTGGTACGAGAGCGTCGCCATCAGGTGGGTCGCGTTGAGCGGGCCGCCGCGCGTCAGCACGTAGATCAGCTGGAAGTCGGTGAACGTGAACAGCACCGAGAAGGTCATGACGACCGCGATGATCGGCGTCAGCAGCGGCAGCGTCACGTGACGGAACTGCTGCCAGGACGAGGCCCCGTCCAGGCTAGCCGCCTCGTAGTACGAGGGCGAGATCGTCTGCAGGCCGGCGAGCAGGGTGATCGCGACGAACGGAACGCCGCGCCAGATGTTGGCGGCGATCGTGGAGAACCGCGCGTTCCACGGATCGCCGAGGAAGTCGATGTACTCGTGGATCACCCCCATTTTCATCAGCGCCCAGCTGATGATCGAGAACTGCGAATCGTAGATCCACCAGAACGCGATCGCGGAAAGCGCGGTCGGCACGATGAACGGCAGCAGCACGAGCGCGCGCAGCACGGCCTTGAACGGAAGATGCTTGTTGAGCAGCAGCGCGAGCCAGAGGCCCAGCGCGAACTTGATGACGCTGGCGACGGTCGTATAGAAAAGCGTATTGAACAGCGCCAGGCGCGTGACCGCGTCGCCCCACAGGAACTCGAAGTTCTCCAGTCCGATCCATACGCCGGGACGGCCGATCTTGGTATCGGTGAAGCCCGAGCCACGTGCCGAGTCCCAGCGGATAGGTCAGGAAAACCAGCAGCACCAGCGCCGCGGGCACCATGAATACGATGCCCAGCGCGTTGCGGTTGTCCTGCAGCCGGGAGAGCACCGAAGTCACGTGGGTCGGATTGCAGCAAACCGTTGGGTAATGGACGGAGCCCGAATCCGCAGGCCACCGCAGCTCGAGAAAAAATCGTCGGCGCTCGCGCGCGCGTTAACCGGCGCCGCAAGGCGCCGCGTTCAACGCGCGCAGATATTGCGCCGCGCCGACGGACCACATCATCAACGCGTCGACGCCGAATCGGCGTGACGCAATATCAGACCTTGTAATAGCGCTCGGCCCGCTTCTGCGCCCGCTCCGCCGCCTCCTTGGGCGACTTCGATCCCGACGCGGCTTCCGCGACCATGTTGACGACGATGAAGTCCGCCAGCGCGCCCGCCGAGGCGTACCCCATCTTCCCCGCGTATCCGGATGGAATCATGTTCTTCATCGAATCGCGATAAGGCGTGTGCTTCGGGTCGACGGTCCAGATCGGATTCTTCTCGTAGTAGCGGAGCGCCGGCGTGACGTAGCCGATCGAGGCCTGTACCCACGGATCCAGTTGCTCGGGCTCCATCATGAAGCGCAGGAATTCCTTCGCAGCCTTCGGGTACTTCGAGTACTTGAAGATCATCTGGTTGAAGAAAAGCTGGAATTCCGTCGACTTTCCGACGGGGCCAATCGGCATGTTGGCGTGATAGATGTCCGCCGCCATTTCCTTGACCTTCGGATCGGCGGAGTTCTTTGCCGCGTAGTAGATCGAGATGCCATTGTTGGTCAGCGAGATCTGGCCGTCGAGGAATGCCTTGTTGTTGTTCGGATCGAGCCACGATAGCGTGCCGGGCACGAACGTCGCGTACAGCTCCTTCGCATACTCGAGCGCCTTGAGCGTTTCCGGGCTGTCGATCACCACCTTGTTGTTGGTGTCGACCAGCTTGCCGCCGAACGACCAGACCAGCCACTGGCACCAGGTGTTGGCGTCGCCGGTGGCGTTGCCGAGCGCGAATCCCGACGGCGTGCCTTTTTCCTTCAGCGCCTTGCACAGCTTGAGCAGGCCGTCGGTGTCCTTGGGGAACGTGTCGAATCCCGCCGCCTTCATGTGACTCTGGCGATACACCAGGCACACGCCCGCCACGCCCAAGCGGCACGCCGATCCAGTTCTTGCCGTTGGGGCGCAGATACGGCTCGCACACCGGATAGCAGCCGCCGTACTTGTTGCCGAGGTAATTGCAGACGTCGGTCACGTCGACCAGCTTCTCCGGATACAGGTTGGCATCGTCGTTGGTCCCGAAAGAATGATGTCCGGCCCGGCGCCGGTGTTCGCCGCGACGGCCGCCTTCGGACGCACGTCCTCCCAGCCTTCGTTGTCGACGCGCACCTCGATACCGTATTTCTCGGTGAACTTCGCGACGTTCTTCATGTACTGGTCGATGTCGCCCTGGACGAACCGGCTCCAGCGCAGCACGCGCAGCTTCGCTCCCTTTTCGGGCTTGCTGGTCCATTGCGCGTTGGCATCCTTGACCCAGATCATCGGCCCCACCGCCGCGGCTGCCGCCACGCCAGCCGAGGTCTTCAGGAATTTGCGGCGTTTGAACTCACTCATCATCTCCTCCTAGAGAAAATTCGCGCGATCCGATTCCAGCGCGTTTTGCTGCGGTTGATTGTTCGCGGTGACGGTCCGAAGTCATCCGTTTTCATGCGACTAGCCGCACACCGCTTTCGGCATCGAACAAATGCGCGCGGTCGACATCCGGCGCAAGTGCGACGCGGTCGCCGGCCCTGCAACTTACGCGATCGCGCACCAGCGAAGTCAGTTCCTGTCCGTTGAAACGGCAGAAGAGCTGCGTGTCGGCGCCCGTCGGCTCGACGACGACGACTTCCGCCGGCATGCCGCCGCCGGGCGAGAGCACGCAGTGCTCGGGCCGCATGCCGTACAGCACGGCCTGGCCGTCGGTCGCGCGCGCCGAGGTAGGCAGCGGCAGCCGGACGCCGCCTTCGAACTCCACACCTGGCGCCGCACCGTTGACGCGCGCGACGCCCGGCACGAGATTCATCGCCGGCGATCCGATGAAGCCGGCGACGAAGGTGTTTACCGGCGTGTCGTACAGCTCGAGCGGCGTTCCCGTCTGCTCGACGATCCCGTCGCGCATCACGACGATCCGGTCGGCCATCGTCATCGCCTCGATCTGGTCGTGCGTGACGTAGATCGACGTCGTCTTCAGCCGCTGGTGCAGCTCCTTGATCTCGGTGCGCATCTGCACGCGGAGCTTGGCGTCGAGGTTCGACAGCGGCTCGTCGAACAGGAACACCTGCGGGTCGCGCACGATCGCGCGTCCCATCGCGACGCGCTGGCGCTGTCCGCCGGAGAGCTGCCGGGGATAGCGGTCGAGCAGTTGCGCAAGGCCGAGGATTTCGGCCGCCTTGGCCACGCGCGCTCTCGATTTCGCTTTTCGACTGCTTGGCGAGCATCAGCGCAAACGACATGTTGTCGCGCACCGTCATGTGCGGATAGAGCGCGTAGTTCTGGAAGACCATCGCGATGTCGCGCTCCTTCGGCGGGACGCGATTGACGACGCTGCGTACCCGATCCCTATCTCGCCGCCGGTGATTTCCTCGAGGCCGGCGAGCATGCGCAGCAGCGTCGACTTGCCGCAGCCGGACGGTCCGACCAGCACGCAGAACTCGCCGTCGGCGATCTCGATATCGACGCCGCGAATCACCGGCGTCGATCCGAAGCGCTTGTGTACTGCCGCGTATGCTGACTGCTGCCAATGCCTCTCCTTTCCGCCGCGCCTGCTGCGCCCGGATCGACCCGTCTACGCGGCGTAGCGCCGGGTCCCGGCGACGACGACGTATTCGGGACGCCCGGTCTTGAGCCACGTAACGATGTTCTGCGCTGCCTTGCGCCGCAATTCGATCTCCGCCTGCACGCTGTAGAACGCGGCATGCGGCGTCAGGATCAC
This sequence comes from uncultured beta proteobacterium, assembly GCA_963828595.1. GTDB lineage: Bacteria > Pseudomonadota > Gammaproteobacteria > Burkholderiales > Casimicrobiaceae > PALSA-1003. Next base: position 20,029 of record CAWHEN010000008.1, on the reverse strand, counting down.
CTTCGGGTGGCCGAGCAGCCGGCTATCGGCGGGAACGGGTTCGACCGGCAGGACATCCAGAGCAGCGCCGGCAAGTATTCCACTATCGACAGCGGCAAGCAAATCGTCGACGTTCGACCAGCGCGCCGCGCGCGGTATTGACCAGGTACGATCCCGGCTGCATGCGCGAAAGCATCGCCGCGTCGACCATGCTGCGGGTTTCGTCGTTGAGCGGCACGTGCAGGCTGACGAGATCGCACTGCTCGAACAAGGCCCGCCAGGGCCGGCTCGCTCGACGTAGGCCGGGAAATCGCCGTCGATCAGGTAGGGATCACAGGCGACGACGCGCCGGAAGACGTTGCGCGAGACGTGCGCCATGCGCTTGCCGATGCGGCCCAGGCCGACGATGCCGAGCGTGAGCTCGCTGGCGCGGCGCAGCCTGCCCGACGACAGGTAATGCCAGCGCCCGGCGGCGATATCGCGGTTATAGGCGACGACGTTGCGGATCAGCGCGAGCGCCCAGCGCCAGGGCATGCGTAGCCACTTCGCCGACGCCGTAGTCGGGTGAGTTCGCAAGCCACACGCCGTATTTCGCGCAGGCTGCGGTGTCGATCGTGTCGTAGCCCGCGCCGATGCGGCTGATGATGCCCAGCCGCGGCAGCTGCGCAAGAGCGCGTGCGGTGATCGGCGCATACTGAACCAAAAAAGCATCGAAGTCCCGGCCCGCCGCGAGCACCTCGTCCTCGCTCGTGCACTGGGCGACGGACAAGCTCGACACCGGCGTTGCCGAATAGCTCGCGCTCGAGCGCGAGATCTGCGTAATTCGTGGTCGGTGATCAGAGTACGCGAGGCATCGGATCCGGCAGATGGCGACGAGCGCTGGGAGACGCTCCGGGCCGCAAAAGGTACGTCGGTATCGACCGATTGGTCAAGTGGCCTTAGCTCGCCGATCGCACACCCTATAATCGCCTCTGCGTCATCGGGCTCTCCCGGGCGCTCACTTGGAATCCGCCGATGCTGTTACCGACGACGATCGCCGGCAGCCTGCCCAAGCCCGCCTGGCTTGCGCCGCCGAAACAGCTGTGGGCGCCGTGGCTGCTCGAGGGCTCGCTGCTGGAGGAAGGCAAGCGCGACGCCGTGCGCCTGGCGGTCGACGATCAGGAACGCGCGGGCATCGACATCGTGACCGACGGCGAGCAGACGAGGCGTCACTTCGTCACGACGTTCATCGAGAGCCTCGAAGGCGTCGACTTCCAGCACCGGAAGACCGTCAGGATCCGCAATCGCTACGATGCCGATGTGCCGGTCGTCACCGGGCCGGTCGCGCGCCGGCGCCCGGTCTTTGCCGAGGATGCCGCGTTCCTGCGGAGCCTCACCCGGCGCCCGATCAAGTACACGCTTCCCGGACCGATGACCGCCGTCGATACGCTCTACGACGCGCACTACGGCAGCCGCGAAAAGCTGGCCTGGGCGTTTGCCGAAATCCTGAACGAGGAGGCGCGGGCGATCGAGGCGGCCGGCGTCGACGTCATCCAGTTCGACGAGCCGGCATTCAACGTCTACTTCGACGAGGTCCGCGACTGGGGCATCGCCGCGCTCGAGCGGGCGGCGCAGGGCCTGGCCTGCCGTACGGCGGTGCACATCTGCTATGGCTACGGCATCAAGGCCAACAACGACTGGAAAAAGACGCCTGGGCGACGAATGGCGGCAGTACGAAAAGACCTTCCCCCTGCTGGCGCGATCCCGGCTCGGGCAGGTTTCGCTCGAATGCGCCAATTCGCATGTGCCGCTGGAATTGATCGGCCTGCTGGACGGCAAGGACGTCATGGTCGGCGCCATCGACGTCGCCAGCGACCAGATCGAGACCGCCGACCAAGTCGCCGCGACCCTCCGCGCCGCGCTCGAATATGTCCGGCAGGATCGATTGCTGCCCTGCACCAATTGCGGGATGGTCCCGCTTGGCCCGGGACGTCGCCCGCGGCAAGCTGGAGGCGCTGGCCGAAGGCGCCGCCCGGGTCCGGGCGGAGCTCGGAAAGTGACGTATTTGTGCAACAAACGGGGGCGGTTTCGGACCGACAGGGGTTTGACCCCGCAAGGGATACTGCGTATAGTCCGCTTCGTGTTTTGTTTCAAGTACTAAAGCACGACCTGTCCGGCTGCTTCGCTGTCGCCGAATCGCCGTACTTCCCTGTCCTTGAGATCGAAACATAGGCCGGGTTCGACCCGATTATTTTTGTTTTGAAGGATTGGTAAAAATGGCAACTGGAACAGTGAAGTGGTTTAACGACGCCAAGGGTTTCGGCTTTATTACGCCGGACGGCGGCGGCGAAGACCTGTTTGCGCACTTCTCGGCGATCAACATGCCGGGCTTCAAGTCGCTCAAGGAAGGCCAGAAGGTGTCGTTCGAAGTGACGACCGGCCCGAAGGGCAAGCAGGCGTCGAATATTCAGGCAGTCTGACGCTAGCTTAGTCGAACCAGAAAAAGGCCGGGCATTGCCCGGCCTTTTTTTCGCCGCGAGCACCGGGGCCGCTTCAGCGGGCCGCCGGGTCCAGGCGCGAGAGGGTCAGGCTTTCCGCACCGCCGCCCCACCAGATCCGGCCGAGAATCGCCCCCAGCAGCGTCCAGTACAGGATGGCATTGCCGAAGACCATCAGGTCGTTGGTCGAATTCTTCACCAGCATCGCCAGCACCAGCGCGATCGCTGCCGCCGCCCAGGCCTTCTCGCGCTCGCCCCGCGCCCGGGCACACCTCACCGCAAGGCCGAGCAGGCGGACGTGCATCCACGCCCAGATGGCGAGGCCCACGAGGCCGACCTGCAACGCCAGGCTCAGCAGCACATTGTGCGCGTGTGCGAAGGCCTGGCGGTCGATGCGCCGCAAGTCCTCGTTCTGCGCCAGGTCGTAAGTCTTCGACGGCACCGATCGTCCGAATCCGACCCCGAGCCAGGGGTGCAGCTTGGCGAGATCCAAATAGACGGCCCAGATCGCCGGCCGCGAATCGCTGGCGATCATTTCCAGCGCGGCGCTCCGGTTGTAGGGCTGTTGCTCGGGCAGGCGCAAGCGCGAAATCAGCTCGACGCTGATCGCCGAGACGACCAGGCCGACGCAGACCGCCACGAGCACCGGACGCAGATGCAGCCTTCCGCGCAGCAATCCGAACACGATCAGCAGGCATGGCAGCGAAATGCACAGCGACACGAACAGCGTCCGGCTCTCGCTCATCAGCCCGAGGCCGGCGAACGCGACGAGCCATGCGGCCGAGGCCCAGCGCACCGACGCCCGGGTCGACGTCAGCGCGACGACGAACAGCGGCACGGCAAGGAACGCGATGTAAGTGCTCGAGTCGACCGCTTCCCCGGCTTTCCACGCGAGCCATCCGAGCACGCCGGGGGCCGGCTGCCTCCATTCCCGGGTCGACGGGCGCAACTGCCGCAGCGAAGATCGTCGTCAGCGACATGACCGTGCCTACGGCGGCGCCGAGAGTCAGCGCCAGCCTGCCGTTGCGCGATCGGACCAGCATGAAGCTGATCAGGAACAGTACGAACGGATACAACAGGTCGGTGCGAAATGCGCGAAACGAGACCATCGGATAGTGCGACCAGGCTATCGAGAGCGCGGCGAACGCCAGCCAGACGAGGCAAGGCAGCAGCACCGGATTGTCCTTCCATAGCGCAGCCCGGTAATGCAGCAGCGCGGCGCCCGCAGCCATGCCGACCAGGGCATTGCGCATGCCCGTCACGTGCGCGAGCGGCAGGATGGCGATCAAGATCGGTCATCAGCACGCAAAGCGTGCGGAACGCGTAGCCATCCTCTCCCAGCCGCTGGTACGGCGCTGCCATGGTCATCGCGGATACCGGCATGGTAGGACTGGACCTAGAGCGAATGGGTGGCCAAGGACGGAATCACCCCCTTGGCCAATTTTGCGCGGCGCTTCGCGCCACGCCAAATCGGGTGGCCAAGGGCGGAATTGAACCACCGACACACGGATTTTCAGTCCGCTGCTCTACCAACTGAGCTACTTGGCCTTGGATACACTGAGCAAATCTTGGCCACGGATTTTGGCTCCGGCCGCGAGCTTTCGCTCGCTTAACCTGCTTATCGCAGGTTAGCCTTCGCCGCAATGTGTCCCCTCCCGGGGCCACATTGTCAGTCCGCTGCTCTACCAACTGAGCTACTTGGCCAAGCATTCAATTTTACCAGAATTGCCTTGGCCGCCACGGGGCGCGATGGGTCCGTGCCTCGATCAAGCGACGATCGCGTCGATTCGAGCGGCTGCGATGCCGACCGATTGCGCAGCGTCCAGAATATCCGTCCAGGTCTTGTCGTCGACGGCGATGCCCTCGACCGTCCGCCGCAGCCGCGTGCGGCGCTCGACTTCGCCGGGCATCAGCACCGGCTGCCCGGGCACGGCCGGCGGCGACGCCTTCACCCACGCCACGAAGCGTGCGATCTCGCGCGCGATAGCACCGTCCTCGTCGTACACCGCCGGAGCGATGTAGATCGACAGCATGTTGTTGCGGAGCACCGTATCGTCGGGATCCGAGCTCTTGCCGGTCGACAGCGCGCCGGCCAGAAGGTCGACGACGATCGACAGGCCCGAGCCCTTGTGGGCGCCGACGGTGAGCAGTGCGCCGCCGTCGTAGAAATCCTTCGGATCGGTCGTCGGCTTGCCCTGCTTGTCGATGATCCAACCCGGCGGCACCTGCTCGCCCTTGTTGATCGCGACGAACAACTTGCCTTCGGCGACAGTCGACGTCGTCACGTCCACTATGATCGGATCGCCGCCGGCGACCGGCACGCCGATGGTGATCGGGTTGGTCGAAAGGCGCCGATCGCTGCCGCCGAATGGCGCGACGCGCTGGGCGCCGGAAGTATTGAGAAAATGCAGCGAGACCTGTCCTTGAGCGGCCGCGAGTTCGGCCCAGTCGCCGACGCGGCCGAGATGACCGCAATTGCGCAAGCCCGACCATCGCGATGCCCGTTACCGCCGCCTTGCGCGTCCCGAGCTCGCCTGCGAACTCACCGACGACCTGGCCGAAGCCGCGGTTGCCATCGATGATGGCCATGGCGTCGTTTTCGAACGCGACCGTCGGGCTCGCATTGGGGACGAGCCACCCGGCGCGCACCCATTCGAGATACTTGCCGACGCGGATCACGCCGTGCGAAGTCGTGGCCGACCAGATTGGAATCGACCAGCCGCCGCGCCACCGTAGCGGCTTCGGCCTCGTCGCAGCCGCCGGCGTGCATGATCGCAGTCACGAGCTTGACGAGCTTTGCCGCCGGAACGATTTTCATGGTCGCCTGTGAGCGTCTTCGCCCGCCGGGCGAAGGACTGCGCGTGGAATGGACGCACTCTCAGTGGATCTCCGGCTCGGCGGTCGGCGCAGTCCCTTCGAGAAAATCGAAGTCGCAGCCCTGGTCGGCCTGGGTGATGTGCTGCTGATAGAGCATGCCGTACCCGCGCTCGAACCGCGGCGCGGGCTTCTTCCATGCGGCGCGGCGCTTCGCGAGCTCGGCGTCGCTTACCTTGAGCTCGAGCTTGCGCGCGTCGACGTCGAGCTCGATCAGGTCGCCGTCGCGCACCAGCGCCAGCGGTCCGCCGGCAAACGATTCCGGCGCGACATGCAGCACGCACGCACCGTAGCTGGTTCCGCTCATGCGAGCGTCCGAAATCCGAACCATGTCGCGGATGCCTTGAGCCAGCAGTTTTTTCGGGATCGGCAGCTGGCCCCATTCGGGCATGCCGGGCGCGCCCAGCGGGCCGGCATTCTGCAGTACCAGCACCGAATCCGCGGTAACGGCGAGCGCCGGATCGTCGATCCTCGCCGCCATGTCGTTGTAGTCGGCGAAGACGACCGCGGGTCCGGTGTGCTTGAGCAGTCTCGCCTCGGCCGCCGCCGGCTTGATCACCGCGCCATCCGGAGCGAGGTTGCCGCGCAGCACCGCGAGGCTGCTGCCCGACACCAGCGCCTTGTCGCGCGGCAGGATCACATCGCGCTTGAACACCTCGGCGCCGGCGATATTCTCGCCCAGCGTTTTGCCGTTGACCGTGCGCTCGTCCATCGACAGCAGATCGGCGATGCCCGCCAGCAGAGCGCGCAAGCCGCCGGCGTAGAAAAAATCCTCCATCAGGTGCTTGCCTGCCGGCCGGATGTTAGCCACGAGCGGCGTCTTGCGCGCCAGCGCGTCGAATCGGTCGAGGGTCAACGGCACGCCGGCGCGGCGGGCGATGGCGATCAGGTGCACGACCGAATTGGTCGACCCCCCGAGCGCCAGCGCCGTCGTGATCGCGTTGTCGACGCTGCCGGCGGTGATGAAGTCGCGCGGCTTCAAGTCCGACCACACCATGTCGACGATGCGCCGTCCGGTGTCCGCGGCCATCCGGCCGTGCCGCGAATCCGCGGCCGGAATCGATGCCGCGCCGGGCAGCGTGAAGCCCAGCGCCTCGGCGGCCGACGTCATCGTCGACGCCGTGCCCATCGTCATGCAGTGTCCGGGCGAACGGGCGATGCCGTCCTCGAGCTCGAGCCATTGCCGGTCACTGATGTTGCCGGCGCGCTTTTCCGCCCAGTATTTCCATACGTCGGACCCGCTGCCCAGCTCCTGGTCGCGCCAGTGGCCGGAAAGCATCGGGCCGGCTGGCATGAAGATCGCCGGCAGGTTCATGCTGATGGCGCCCATCAGCAGCGCCGGGGTCGTCTTGTCGCAACCGCCCATCAGCACGGCGCCGTCGACCGGATACGAGCGAAGCAGCTCCTCGGTCTCCAGCGCGAGCAGATTGCGGTACAGCATCGTCGTCGGCTTCTGGAACACCTCGGCGAGCGCGATCGCCGGCATCTCCAGCGGGAATCCGCCGGCCTGCAGCACGCCGCGCTTGACCTCCTCGGCGCGCTGCCGGAAATGCGAATGGCAGGCGTTGATGTCGCTCCAGGTGTTGATGACGGCGATGATCGGTTTGCCGATGTAGTCGGCGCGCGAATAGCCCATTTGCGCGATGCGCGAATGGTGTCCGAACTGGCGCATGTCATCGGAGCCGAACCAGCGGTGCGAGCGGAGCTCGTCGGGTTTCTTGCGCGTTGCGCTCACTTTGTGCCCTTCAACGCATTTTCTCCAGACAGAACGGCAAAGTGCCCGCATTATAGCGACCGGAACCCTGCTACTGCGGTCGCGGTCAAATCGCTGTAATCGTGCGGGGGCTGCGAAGCGAACCCCGGTGCCACCGCGACGCGGCGATCGCAAGGGCGCCGCCACGGGCCGCGTATCTCAAGGAGGCCGCCGATGCTCGCACGGTTGGTCGATGATCGATGCCGCCGGCTGATCGGCGGCGCCGTCGTTGCCGCCTGTTGCGTATTCGCTCCCGTCGCTCCCGTCGCGGGCGCTGCCGACGGCGCCAGCCACAGGCACCCCCCAAGCATCGACGCCGAGAAATTCTTCTCCGCCCTGGTCAAGGTGCGGACCCACGCCCTGCCCGACGCGCGCAGCGCCGCCACGCTGGGCACCGATCGCGAGGGAACCGGTATCGTCATCGACGACAAGGGGCTGATCCTGACGATCGGCTATCTGATCGTCGAAGCGGACCAGGTCGACATCGTCGATGATGAAGGCCGTACGCTGCCGGCGCGGGTCGTCGGCTACGATCACTCCAGCGGGCTCGGACTGGTGCGGCCGCTGGTGCCGCTGAAGGCATCGCCGTTGGCGCTTGGGGACTCGGGCAAGCTTGCCGAAACGGATCCGGTTCTGATCGTCAATCACGGCGGACGCGAACAGGCGACATTGGCCTATGTGGTTTCGCGGCGTCCATTCATCGGCAGCTGGGAATACCTGATCGACCAGGCGATTTACACCTCGCCGCCGACGCTCAATTGGAGCGGCGCGGCGCTGATCGGCAAGGATGGCAAGCTGCTCGGCGTCGGCTCGCTGATCCTGCGCGATGCGACCGAGGCCGATCCGCATCTGCCGGGCAACATGTTCGTGCCGATCGATCTGTTGAAGCCGATCCTTTCCGAGATGGTCCGAACCGGACACCGTTCCGGTCCCGCTCGGCCGTGGCTCGGCGTGGTGGCGGACGAGGTGCAAGGCCGGTTGATCGTCACCCGCGTCTCGCCCGACAGCCCTGCCGAGCAGGCCGGCCTCAAGGCGGGCGACATCATCCTGGCGGTCGGCAATGAAGCCGTGCGCTCGCAAGCCGAGTTCTATCGCAAGATATGGGGGCGCGGCGCTGCGGGCAGCGACATTCCGCTGAGGCTGCTGCAGGGTATCGACGTGCGCGAAATCAACGTGCATTCGATCGACCGAATCGATTACTTCCGCCAGAAGACCAGCTACTGAGTCCTCCGCCCGGGCTCGCAGCACGTCAAAGGCGACGCAGTCCCTGGCGCGCACGTACAATGCGCGCTGCCCGCGCAAGCGCTCTAGGCGCGCCTCCGTCCCCTCCGATGCCGCTTTACGCGATCACGATTTTCTGCAGCGCGTTCCTGCTGTTCCTCGTGCAGCCGATCATGGCCAAGCAGATCCTGCCCTGGTTCGGCGGATCGGCCAATGTATGGACCACCTGCCTTGTCTTCTTCCAGCTCGTCCTGCTGCTCGGCTACGCCTATTCCGATCTGGTCGTGCGCCGGCTTCACGCCCGCGCCGCAGTTGCGGCTGCACGTGGCGCTGCTCGCGCTGAGTTGCCTGATGCTGCCGATCGTTCCCGGCGCGCATTGGAAGCCGCTGGGCGGCGAGAGTCCGGCGCCGTTGATCCTCGGTCTGCTCGCTGCTGACGGTCGGATTGCCGTATTTCCTGTTGTCGACGACCAGTCCGCTCGTTCAGTCGTGGTTCGCGCGACGATTTCCCGGCCGCAGCCCCTATCGGCTTTTCGCCTTGTCGAATCTCGCGTCGATGCTGGCGCTGGCCGGCTATCCGTTCGCGCTCGAGCCTTGGGTGACGACCCGAATGCAGTCCTACGGATGGTCCGCCGCCTACCTGGTGTTCGTACTGCTGTGCGCCGCATGCGCGTGGTACAGCTTGCGGACTCTACCGCCAACCGATGTGAAGGCGCCGGACCGCTCTGCACTCGCGTCCGACGGCAGGCCGACGGTCGCGCGGCAAGTTCTGTGGGTAGTGCTCGCCGCGACCGGATCATTCCTGCTGCTCGCCGTGACCAACCACATCTGCGAGAACATCTCGTCGATCCCGCTGTTGTGGATCGTGCCGCTGTCGATCTATCTGCTGACTTTCATTCTCTGCTTCGACAGCTCGCGCTGGTACCGCCGCGACCTGATCGCCGCGACGCTTGCGGCCGCCCTGGGTGTCATGGGCTGGACGCTCGCCAGCCGCGGGTTGACGCACAGGCTCGAGCTTCAGATCGCCGTCTTCTGCATCGGACTCTTCATCGCCTGCATGTTCTGCCACGGCGAGCTTGCCCGTCTCAAGCCGCCGCCACGTTATCTGACCCGCTTCTATCTGATGGTTTCGGCCGGTGGCGCGCTCGGATCGACGCTGGTCGGCATCGTCGCGCCACTGGTCCTGCCTGCGTACTTCGAACTTTCGGCGGGCCTCGTCGCCTGCGCCCTGCTGCTCGCACTGCAGATGCGCCGCCAGCATCCGGTGTTCGTCATGCTCGCCGTCGCGGCCGTGCTTTTCACTCTCGGCACGGCGGGCTGGGGCATTCGCGAGTTCTACGACGGCACGATTCTGGCGACGCGCAACTTCTATGGCGTGCTTCGTGTGCAGGAAAGCGGCGTCAGCACGGGTCGTCATCGCTCGCTGATCCACGGGACGATTCTGCACGGCAACCAGTATCTCGCCCCGGAGCTGGCGCGTATTCCGACGACTTATTACACGAAGAACTCAGGCGTGGGCCGAGCGCTCGATTCGATGCATCCGACGACGCGACTGCTGAAGGTCGGAGTCATCGGGTTGGGAACGGGCACGATCGCAGCCTACGGCAGCCGGGGCGACATCTATCGCTTCTACGACATCAATCCGGCGGTGATTCGCATCGCCAACCGCGAATTCAGCTATCTCAGCGACAGCGAGGCGACGGTTGAGACACCGCTCGGCGATGCCCGGCTCAATCTCGAGCGCGAGGCGGCGCAGGGCTTCGATCTGCTGGCGATCGACGCCTTCTCCAGCGATTCGATCCCCGTTCACCTTATCACCCGGGAGGCGCTGGCGATTTATCGCAGGCACATGAAGCCCGGCGGCATCATCGCCTTTCACGTCACCAATCGCTATCTGGACCTGATTCCGGTCGTCGAGCGTCTTGCCGACGCGGAGGGCTTGCACGCGGTGCTGGTCACCGACGACAGCGAGCAGGGCCTGAGCAGCCGCAGCGACTGGGTGCTGGTGTCGGAGAGTGTCGGCTCGCTGGCCGTCCCGCTGATCGCCGCAGCAGCCAAGCCGATCGAGCCGCGTCGCGACTGGCGCGCCGTGGACCGACGACTTCAACAATATCGTGCAGGTCCTGAAATAGGCTTGGCCGGCATCGTCGAATCGGTTCGAGCGGCGCGATCGGTGGCTCCGGCGTTGCGGCGCGCAATTCGACGCGACTGCTAGAATTCCCTCATGTTGCGTTCGCTGTCTCCCGATGCGCTGGCGCCTGCAATCCTGCCGCTGCGCGCGTTTCGTCAACGCCGCCTGGTCGAGGTCCTCGACCAGACTCGCCTTCCGCGGGACGAGGTTTCCGTCAGCCTGACCTCAGCCGCCGATGCGGCGCGTGCGATCGCCACGATGCAGGTCCGCGGCGCGCCGCTGATCGGCGTCACCGCCGCCTATGGACTCGCGCTGTCGCTCGGGACCGATCCGTCCGATGCCGGCATGCACGATGCATACACGATGCTGTTGGCGTCGCGACCGACCGCGGTCAACCTGCGCTGGGCGCTCGAACGGGTTCGCGCGACGGTCGCGCCGCTGGCGGCGTTCGCGCGCGCCGAAGCCGCCTGGGATGAAGCGGACGCAATCGCCGCCGAGGACGTGGCGACCAATCGCGCGATCGGCGAGCACGGTCTCGCCATCATCGAGGAGCTCGCTGCCAGGCGCTCGCCGGTACAGGTGCTCACGCATTGCAATGCCGGCGCGCTGGCGACATTGGGCTGGGGTACTGCGACCGCGCCGATTTATCTGGCCCACGCTCGCCGGCATTCCGGTTCATGTCTGGGTGAGCGAGACGCGGCCGCGTCTGCAAGGCGCGAAGCTGACCGCGTGGGAAATGCGGGCGAACGGCGTGCCGCACACGCTTATCGTCGACGCGGCGGGCGCGGCGCTGATGCGGCAACACCGAGTCGACCTGGTACTCGTCGGCGCCGATCGGGTCGCCGCCAACGGCGATGTCTGCAACAAGATCGGAACCTACGAGAAGGCACTGGCGGCAAACGACAACCGGATTCCGATGTACGCGGCCGTGCCGTCGAGCACGATCGACTGGACGCTCGCGGACGGGGACGCCATTCCGATCGAGGAGCGCGGCGCCGACGAAGTCATCGGACTGGAAGACGATGCGATCGCGCCTGCCGGCACGCGCGTTCTCAACCCGGCGTTCGACGTTACGCCGGGACGGTTGCTGACCGGCATCGTCACCGAGCGCGGCATTTGCAGCGCAACGGCCGGCGGACTCGCGGCGCTGTTCGCACCGCGGGGCCAGGCGATGAACGAGCTCGGCCTGCGCCAGCAGATCATCGCGACGGCGCTGCGCATGAACGAGCTGCGCATCAACCGCGGCAGGTCGGGCAACGTCAGCGCGCGCGTGGCGACGGCTTTCTGGTGACGCCGAGCGGCTTGCCCTACGAGGAAACGAGGCCCGAGGACATTGCATCGGTCACGCTCGCCGGCGATGCCAGCGGGCCGCGGCAACCTTCGAGCGAATGGCGCTTTCACCGCGACATCTACGCCGCGAGGCGCGATGTCGGCGCGATCGTGCACACGCACTCGACCTTCGCGACGACACTCGCCTGCCTCGGGCGCGACATCCCCGCCTTCCACTACATGGTCGCGGTGGCCGGCGGCAAGGACATCCGCTGCGCCGGCTACGCGACGTTCGGCACGCAGGCCTTGTCGGATCACGCACTGGTCGCGCTGGAGGGGCGCAAGGCCTGCCTGCTCGCCAACCACGGCATGATCGCCGTCGGTGCCTCGCTGGCAGACGCGCTTGCGCTCGCGGTCGAAGTCGAAGCGTTGGCCGAGCAGTACTGGCGCACTTTGCAAACGGGAACGCCGAACCTGCTGTCCGATGCGGAGATGGACGTCGTGCTCGAGAAGTTCAGGAATTACGGGCAGCCACGCGACGGCTAGCCGATGTGGTTTGGCAAGGAGTTCACCGGGCGGTAGCCGGATTGCGGCTCGTTGTCGTTGCGGGGTCCGCATCCGCCAACTTGTAGATGCGAATCTCGAAATTATCATCTGGAAAGGTCTTCACGGGGACAAGTCGGTCGAACAAGTCGTTGTAAGCCGCAATTTGCTTCGGGTAGCGATTTGGTTCGCGAAAAAATCGACCATACATCCCTTCGCTTGCGATCAGGTATTCAAATCCGTTTTGCATATACCACTCAGGCGGATGCACCGTGATGATCCGAAACCCCTGCACTACGTAGCGCTCAGGATCGACGAACGGTGAATACGCCTCAAGGGCGATGTGGCTTCCCGGTGGGATGTCATGTTCGATCCAAAGGCGCGCCATTCGTCGAGAATCGCTGCGCACCAGTTGGGTCGTATCGCGAAAGGTGTTGACAACAGGTTGCAACAGCGCGACGAGAGCGCCAGCGAGTATGATTCCAAGCGTAATCCTCCGCGTTCCGGACGACCCTATCTTGGTGGCAGCGCGTAAAAGGTAAAACAGGAACGACGACGCCAAGAGGTACAGGAACGGCGTCATCGGCAATAGCGTTCGATCGTTGCGCACTTCAAAGCTGGTTATGAAAATGAAGTATCCGATCGGAAAAGCGGAAAGCAGCAATAGACCTTTCGAGCGTGCAACAGCCCCGCGGATCATTTCGAACGCGGAGCACATGTACAGGAGCCCAGCGGTAGCCCACATGTACGACAAGTACCAGCGCAGGGCGTTGCCCTCCATTCCCGGATGACCGGTCGAATAGTGCTTCCCCTCAGCCTGGATGGCGGCGATGAATGTGGACCAGTCCAGGACGGAAAAAGGCGTACCGAGCACGAAGCCTATGGCAGAGGCAACGCCGCCAAGCAGAAGGAGTTCGTCACGTCTGGGGCTTCGGTTCGAGTAGAAGTGGGCGGCGACCAGCGACAATAGGACGACCGCGGTGTTGTATTTGGTCGATGCACTAAGCCCAACGAGAAATCCGGTCACGGCATAAGCGATTGGCCTCCCCGTCTTCTGAACGTAAGTTGCCGCCACCACGGTTGCGACCACGAAAAACGTCGCAAACGTGTCTGGCGCCATTAGACGGCTCAATTCCACATTGGTCGGCGCGACCGCCACGACGAGCGCACCCAATAGTGCGCTGCGGTCGTCGTCGAGGACGCGCGTGCCGAGCACATAGGTCAGCGCAACTGTCCCGGCTCCAAAAAAGGTCGTGATAACTCGCGCGAGGAGCACCAAGTCCGGTTGCGGAGACCTCGTTACTCCCATGTCGACCATTGTGAGCGGCATCAGAACCTGCGGTTGAAGCAAGCCGGTCAAGTGGCCTACGAAACTGTACAAGTAATACGCAACGCAGTTGATGTAATAAAAGAGTGACGGATAACCGAAGAAGTGGGGATTCAGATCGCCGGAGCCAAGTATTCTATGTGTGATGACGACGTTGACCGGTTCGTCCGGGTGATAGATGTATGGAAGGTCGTAGTCGATTGCCCAAATTCTCAAAAGGACGGCAGCGGTCAACAACCCGCAGATCGCAAGCACCTTAGTGGAGAGGCGCATCCAACGCCTCAATAGTCTTCTGCCACCATCACTGCCTCCGTCATTTCCCTCTGTTAGCTCGAGGTAAATGATAACGCCTGCCGTCAGGCATTGCTTTGGACAGACAAATGGGCGTTGGGGTGAAAGGGAAGCTGGGCGTCACCGGCGTTTAGTGCCGCTCAAAAACAATCAAGCCCACTTGCGTGGGCTTGATTGTTTAAGGGTGCCTGACGATGACCTACTTTCGCACGGGCAATCCGCACTATCATCGGCGCGCCGCCGTTTCACGGTCCTGTTCGGGATGGGAAGGGGTGGGGCCAGCGGGCTAAGTTCGTCAGGCATTGACTTGGGTGTCGGCCAGGGAGAGAGTTCGTCTCGGCTCGGCCAACGCGAAAGGAAGAAGCAAAGCTGGGTTAGATCGTATTGCGCTCACACCGTAACGCTGGCGCTTAGCACGCACCGTTATGGGATCAAGCCGCACGGGCAATTAGTATCGGTTAGCTCAAGGCGTTACCGCCCTTCCACACCCGACCTATCAACGTGGTGGTCTGCCACGACCCTTCAGGGGGATCAAGTCCCCGGGAGATCTCATCTTCAGGCACGTTTCCCGCTTAGATGCTTTCAGCGGTTATCGCTTCCGTACATAGCTACCCGGCAATGCGACTGGCGTCACAACCGGTACACCAGCGGTACGTCCACTCCGGTCCTCTCGTACTAGGAGCAGCCCCCGTCAAATCTCCAGCGCCCACGGCAGATAGGGACCAAACTGTCTCACGACGTTTTGAACCCAGCTCACGTACCACTTTAAATGGCGAACAGCCATACCCTTGGGACCGGCTACAGCCCCAGGATGTGATGAGCCGACATCGAGGTGCCAAACACCGCCGTCGATATGAACTCTTGGGCGGTATCAGCCTGTTATCCCCGGCGTACCTTTTATCCGTTGAGCGATGGCCCTTCCATTCAGAACCACCGGATCACTATGTCCTGCTTTCGCACCTGCTCGACTTGTCAGTCTCGCAGTCAAGCCCCCTTGTGCCATTGCACTATCAGTACGATGTCCGACCGTACCTAGGAGACCTTCGAGCTCCTCCGTTACTCTTTGGGAGGAGACCGCCCCAGTCAAACTGCCTACCATGCACGGTCCCCGAACCGGTTAAACGGTCCTGGGTTAGAACCGCAATGACACCAGGCTGGTATTTCAACGTTGGCTCCACGCAATCTAGCGACAGCGCTTCAATGCCTCCCAGCTATCCTACACAGGTCCCATCACAGTCCAATGCAAAGCTACAGTAAAGGTGCACGGGGTCTTTCCGTCTTGCCGCGGGGAGATTGCATCTTCACAAACACTTCAACTTCGCTGAGTCTCGGGTGGAGACAGCGTGGCCATCGTTACGCCATTCGTGCAGGTCGGAACTTACCCGACAAGGAATTTCGCTACCTTAGGACCGTTATAGTTACGGCCGCCGTTTACCGGGGCTTCAATCAAGAGCTCGCACCCCATCATTTAACCTTCCGGCACCGGGCAGGCGTCACACCCTATACGTCGACTTTCGTCTTTGCAGAGTGCTGTGTTTTTGTTAAACAGTCGCAGCCACCATTTCTCTGCGGCCCCTCTCGGCTCCAGCTGTACGCCTTCACCTACCAGGGGCGCACCTTATCCCGAAGTTACGGTGCTAATTTGCCGAGTTCCTTCACCCGAGTTCTCTCAAGCGCCTTAGAATATTCATCCTGCCCACCTGTGTCGGTTTGCGGTACGGTCAACCTGAAACTGAAGCTTAGAGGCTTTTCCTGGAAGCAGGGTATCAGCAACTTCCGGCAGGCAAGCCCGCCTTCGTCATCACGCCTCGGCTAAGATCCCCGGATTTGCCTAAGGACCACGCCTACACGCTTAAACCGGGACTTCCAACACCCGGCTCGCTTAACCTTCTCCGTCCCCCCATCGCATCTCAGGCCGGTGCGGGAATATTAACCCGCTTCCCATCGGCTACGACTCTCGTCCTCACCTTAGGGGCCGACTCACCCTGCGCCGATGAACGTGGCGCAGGAAACCTTGGGCTTTCGGCGACAGAGCTTTTCACTCTGTTTATCGCTACTCATGTCAGCATTCGCACTTCCGATACCTCCAGCAACCCTCACGAGTCACCTTCACCGGCCTACGGAACGCTCTCCTACCATCTACCCACCCCGAAGGATGAATAAATCCGCGATTTCGGTACATAGTTTGAGCCCCGTTACATCTTCCGCGCAGGACGACTCGACCAGTGAGCTATTACGCTTTCTTTAAATGATGGCTGCTTCTAAGCCAACATCCTGGCTGTCTGAGCCTTCCCACCTCGTTTCCCACTTAACTAGACCTTGGGGACCTTAATCGGCGGTCTGGGTTGTTTCCCTTTCGACCCCGGACGTTAGCACCCGGAGTCTGTCTCCCACGCTTAAACTTTGCGGTATTCGGAGTTTGCCATGGTTTGGTAAGGCGCCATGCCCCCCTAGCCATAACAGTGCTCTACCCCCGCAAGTCATACGTGAGGCACTACCTAAATAGTTTTCGGAGAGAACCAGCTATTTCCGGATTTGTTTAGCCTTTCACCCCTAGCCACAGCTCATCCCCTACTTTTTCAACAGTAGTGGGTGCGGCCCTCCACGTGGTGTTACCCCCGCTTCAGCCTGGCCATGGCTAGATCATCCGGTTTCGGGTCTACGCCACGCAACTCAATCGCCCTGTTCGGACTCGCTTTCGCTTCGCCTCCCCTATTCGGTTAAGCTCGCTACGCAACGTAAGTCGCTGACCCATTATACAAAAGGTACGCAGTCACCCTAGCTTGAGTTCACGGCTCGCTTTTCCGCATCGCTCCGATTCATCACCCACTCAAGCTGGTGTCTCCACTCGTGTGTCTTCCGCATCGCTGCGCGATTCGAAAGTCACCCCTCGCTTGCTCAATGAAGCGTCGCCAGCCAGCGCTATGCGCCGATCGGATCTGCTTCATCGTCGAGGTCTTTTGCCGCACTGACGTGCGGCAAAGAACCTTGCGAAGGCCAATAAAGCTGGGGCTCCCACTGTTTGTATGCATGCGGTTTCAGGATCTGTTTCACTCCCCTTCCGGGGTTCTTTTCGCCTTTCCCTCACGGTACTGGTTCACTATCGGTCGATCACGAGTATTTAGCCTTGGAGGATGGTCCCCCCATCTTCAGACAGGATTTCACGTGTCCCGCCCTACTTCTCGTACCCTCAGTTCCACTCCCAACCTTTCGCGTACGGGGCTGTCACCCACTTTGGCCGCCCTTTCCAGAGCGCTCCGCTAAGTCGAAAGCTAAAAGGTACCGGCTGCTCCCCTTTCGCTCGCCACTACTCGGGGAATCTCGGTTGATTTCTGTTCCTGCGGTTACTGAGATGTTTCAGTTCTCCGCGTTCGCTCTACCCAGCCTATGAATTCAGCCGGGAGTACCCCTCCATACATGACTCTCGATAGCCGCGAACTAGCGCGCGCGTTGAAAGCCATCTATGGAGGGGTGGGTTTCCCCATTCGGACATCTCCGGATCAATGCTCGTTTACCAGCTCCCCGGAGCTTTTCGCAGGTTGCCACGTCCTTCATCGCCTGTGATCGCCAAGGCATCCACCACATGCACTTAGTCGCTTGACCCCATAACGCTACGCACTACTTCCGCCTCGCCTTACAGGTGTTCGCGCTTGTCACCCGCCTCGCTCCGACTAAGAGCCAAACAGGCTTCGATACAATCTAACCCAGTCTCGCTCGTCGTTCGAAACCCGTGCTCGCGCACAGATCCCGCCCTTCCGAGCCAGACGCTTTACTTCTTCCGTTTTGTTAAAGAACCACCGAACCTTCTCGGCCCTGATCCAAAGATCAGAAGTAAACGCTCCTCGCTTACCTCTGCCCTCTGCCGTCCGCCTGCTCTAAATCTGGTGGAGCTGATCGGGATCGAACCGACGACCCCCTGCTTGCAAAGCAGGTGCTCTCCCAGCTGAGCTACAGCCCCGATAACTCGCTGTTGCCGGCCATACCTTCCTGACTCGTGGCTGCCGCGCCCTCGCAACGGCCTCGCACCCCAAGTGGTGGGTCTGGATGGATTCGAACCATCGACCCCCGCCTTATCAAGACGGTGCTCTAACCAACTGAGCTACAGGCCCGATTCCTAGTCGACACCTGACGAACAACCGATAAGCGTGAGCACTTGAAGCAACAGCGTTGGGTAAGCAGCGGCTCCGGCCTCGGCTCCATCGCTGGCGCCTTCGCCCTTCACCACCGTTACCTGACTCCGAGAAAGGAGGTGATCCAGCCGCACCTTCCGATACGGCTACCTTGTTACGACTTCACCCCAGTCACGAAACGCACCGTGGTAAGCGGCCCCCTTGCGGTTAGCCTACCTACTTCTGGTACATCCCGCTCCCATGGTGTGACGGGCGGTGTGTACAAGACCCGGGAACGTATTCACCGCGACATGCTGATCCGCGATTACTAGCGATTCCGACTTCATGCAGTCGAGTTGCAGACTGCAATCCGGACTACGACCGGCTTTTATGGGGATTGGCTCCAGCTCGCGCTTTGGCAACCCTCTGTACCGGCCATTGTATGACGTGTGAAGCCCTACCCATAAGGGCCATGAGGACTTGACGTCATCCCCACCTTCCTCCGGTTTGTCACCGGCAGTCTCCCTAGAGTGCCCTTGCGTAGCAACTAGGGACAAGGGTTGCGCTCGTTGCGGGACTTAACCCAACATCTCACGACACGAGCTGACGACAGCCATGCAGCACCTGTGTTACGGCTCCCTTTCAGGCACCCCCACATCTCTGCAGGGTTCCGTACATGTCAAGGGTAGGTAAGGTTATTCGCGTTGCATCGAATTAATCCACATCATCCACCGCTTGTGCGGGTCCCCGTCAATTCCTTTGAGTTTTAATCTTGCGACCGTACTCCCCAGGCGGGCAACTTCACGCGTTAGCTGCGGTACCAGGAAATCGCTTCCCCAACACCTAGTTGCCATCGTTTAGGGCGTGGACTACCAGGGTATCTAATCCTGTTTGCTCCCCACGCTTTCGTGCCTGAGCGTCAATCTCAGCCCAGGGGGCTGCCTTCGCCATCGGTGTTCCGCCGCATCTCTACGCATTTCACTGCTACACGCGGCATTCCACCCCCCTCTGCCAGATTCAAGTCGCCTAGTTTCCACTGCCATTCCCAGGTTGAGCCCGGGGCTTTCACAGCGGACTTCAGCAACCGCCTACGCACTCTTTACGCCCAGTAATTCCGATTAACGCTCGCACCCTACGTATTACCGCGGCTGCTGGCACGTAGTTAGCCGGTGCTTATTCCGCCGGTACCGTCATGGATCCCCCCTATTCAAGAGAACCCTTTCTTCCCGACTAAAAGCGGTTTACAACCCGAAGGCCTTCTTCCCGCACGCGGCATGGCTGGATCAGGGTTTCCCCCATTGTCCAAAATTCCCCACTGCTGCCTCCCGTAGGAGTCTGGGCCGTGTCTCAGTCCCAGTGTGGCTGATCATCCTCTCAGACCAGCTACCGATCGTCGCCTTGGTAGGCCTTTACCCCACCAACTAGCTAATCGGCCATCGGCCGCTCCCATAGCGCGAGGCCCTTGCGAGTCCCCCGCTTTCCTCCGTAGAGCATATGCGGTATTAATCCGGCTTTCGCCGGGCTATCCCCCTCTACGGGATACGTTCCGATGTGTTACTCACCCGTTCGCCGCTCGCCGCCAGGGTTGCCCCCGCGCTGCCGCTCGACTTGCATGTGTAAAGCATGCCGCCAGCGTTCAATCTGAGCCAGGATCAAACTCTTCAGTTCAATACCTGTACAAGACTTCACTCATTCTGACGTCGACCAAGCCTTCCGCTTCCACCCACCAACCCAGGTTCCCCCAGACCAGCAAGCTTCCCCTTCCAGCTTCGTCACGAGCCCAATGGCCTTGTCCGCCACCAGACCCGCTTCCTTCAGCATGAGTACTTCTCGTGATGCTTATCGAGCCCTCGAAGCACCCAGCCACACCAGCAAGCCACCAGAGTCACCCCCAGCCCCACCAGCCAACCCAACACCCAAGGCCACCATCACCCCAAGTACCCACACTTATCGGTTGTTCACGTTGTTAAAGAGCGTGCGTCCGACCGGCTTTTGCCAGACAGACGCAAAGAGGCGCGATTATACAACACTGCGAGCTAGGTCAAGGACAAAGGC